>NZ_MWOK01000008.1 GCF_012932145.1 Acidovorax sp. SRB_14
CGTGCCGCCGGCGGGCTTGAAGGCCAGCAGGCGCAGCAGCGCCATGGTGAGCGCGGCGTATTCGTCGGGCGCCAGGCCCAGCTCGGCGCGCCCGTGCAGGCAGATGCTGTAGAGCAACTGGGTTTCGTCGGCCGGCAACAGCGCCGCCAGGCGTGCGGTCTCCACCGCGTCGGGGTCGCTGGCATCCACGACATCGGCCATCTGCGGCACGGCCTGCAGCACGGCCATGCGCTGCAGCACGGCGCCCATGTCTTCGAGCGTGGAGGCGGCAGACAGGCCGTTGACCCGCAGCACGTCGGCGGTTTCGACCACCGTCTTGCCGTCGCCCAGCGCCAGGGCGTCGATCAGGCGAAAGACGTAGGAGCGGTCGACGCTGCCCAGCATCAGGCGCACCGTGGGCTCTTCAAGCTTGCCGCTGCCAAAGGCAATCGCCTGGTCGGTCAGCGACAGGGCGTCGCGCATCGAGCCGCGCGCGGCGCGCGACAGCAGGCGCAGCGCCTGCGGCTCGGCAGGCACCTGCTCGGCGGCCAGCACCTGAGTGAGGTGGTCGAGCACGGTCTCGGGCGCCATGGGCCGCAGGTTGAACTGCAGGCAGCGCGACAGCACCGTGACCGGCACCTTCTGCGGATCGGTCGTCGCGAGCACGAACTTGAGGTATTCGGGGGGCTCTTCCAGCGTCTTCAGCATGGCATTGAAGGCCGTGTTGGTGAGCATGTGCACCTCGTCGATCATGAAGACCTTGAAGCGCCCCTGCACCGGCTTGTAGACCGCCTGCTCCAGCAGGCTCTGCACCTCGTCGACGCCGCGGTTGGAGGCCGCGTCGAGCTCGGTGTAATCCACAAAACGGCCGCTGTCGATGTCCCGGCAGGCCTGGCACACGCCGCAGGGCGTGGCCGTGATGCCGCCCTGCCCGTCGGCGCCCTGGCAGTTGAGCGATTTGGCCAGAATGCGCGACACGGTGGTCTTGCCCACGCCGCGCGTCCCCGTGAACAGGTAGGCGTGGTGCAGGCGCTGCTGCGTGAGCGCGTTGGTGAGGGCCTGCACCACGTGCTCCTGCCCCACCATTTCGGTAAAGTTACGGGGACGGTATTTGCGGGCCAGCACAAGATAGGACATGGGGGCTGATTCTATGTGCGCGCACGCCACGCCTTCAGCGGCGCTTCATGTTGCCGCGCCACCATGTGGTCTCTTGACAAGGAAAGCCGAACATGGACACCCCACCCACCCTCCGCCGCTACAACCGCTCCTCCATGGCCTTGCACTGGCTCATGGCCGTGCTGCTCGCGGCCACGGTCGCGGCCATAGAACTCAAGGGCATCTACCCCAAGGGCAGCCCGGGGCGCGCGCTTCTCCAGTCGGTGCATTTCAGCCTGGGTCTGTCCGTTTTTGGCCTGGTCTGGCTGCGCCTGCTGGCGCGTGCGCTGGGCACGGCGCCGCCCATCACGCCCGCGCCGCCCGCCTGGCAAACGCGGCTGGCCCACCTGGTGCACGCCGCGCTCTACCTCTTGATGATCGGCCTGCCCCTCCTGGGCTGGCTGAGCCTGAGCGCCCAGGGCCAGCCGGTGGCCTTGCCCTGGGGCGTGCCCCTGCCGCTGGCGCCCCTGGCCGAGAGCCGCGACACGGCCCGCTGGCTCAAGGACCTGCACGAAACCGGCGCCACGGTGGGCTTTGTGCTCGTCGGCCTGCACACCGCCGCCGCACTGCTGCACCACTATGGGCTGCGCGACAACACCCTGCCGCGCATGCTGCCGGGCCAGCGCTGAGCGCACCGCTCCTAGCGCCATCGCTTACAATACGCTCTGACGGGCCTCCCCGCATGGTCAAGCGGCCAACCGGGTCAGGTGGGGAACCAAGCAGCCCTAACTGTGGAGCCAGTGCCGGGGGTAAGGCTCGTCAACTACATATCGATTTTCGGTTTCTCCTCTGAAACCGGCGATCTCCAAGGCTGGCGCGGACTTCAACGCGATTCGATGTGCTCCGGACGTGTGAACCTGACACCTCTGGAGTACCCACAATGGCATCCCCCTAGACCGATTCCCCGCCTGACGCGCAGGCGTCAGACGTTCTTCCTGACCATCGTCAAGCCGGTAGACCTCAAACGCGGCCCCTCCGACCGCTACGCCTTCCGGGCGACTCTGGGCACCCGAGACGAATCGGTTGCATGCATCAAAGCCCTGTCGATCCGCGCAGACCTTGAGACACAATGGGCCGCCGAGCGCGAGCGCCGACGACCACAACCTGCCATAGCCACTCGCTGAAGGCCGACGTTGCTGACGGACCGGATGACCGCTTTCAGGGTTTTCGACTGACAACAATTGGTCGGTTCCGCCAGTTCGCAGCCCGTGAGAGCTGCCTTCCAGCATCGTCCAGCTTATCCCCAAAATTCTGCGGGATACATTACGTTAGGCGGCGCAAACTCCGACGGAGCGATACTTTCGGTTCGTTCCCTCACAACACAAGAGAAACGCCATGAACTCAGTGGTTCACTTCGAGATGCCGTATGACGATCAGGCGCGCATGACCAAGTTCTATGAGCAGGCCTTTGGCTGGCAGACCAAGGCACTTGGCGAGGCAATGGGAAACTATGTTCTTGCAACAACGACCGAGACTGACGAACGGGGTCCCAAGAAGCCAGGAGCAATCAACGGCGGCTTCTTCCCCAAGAAGCCGGATTGGCCAGCACAACATCCGTCCGTTGTCATCGCAGTCGACAACATCACCGAAGCAATGAAGCAGGTGCAACGGGCCGGAGGCTCCGTGCTTGGCGAACCTATGGAAATACCGGGCGTCGGGCAGTATGTATCGTTCACCGATACAGAAGGCAACCGAGTGAGCATGCTTCAACCTACCCCGCGCAACTGAGACAAAAGCAGGCAATGGGTGCCGGCCAGAAAGCGCCGCTTAACCCACATTCAGGCGCTGAACGCCGCCATCATTTGTTTGAAGAGAGGTTGCACGCTGTCAAGAAGGCTGTGTCCCAGGCGGGCATTTGCAAGCTCGTATCGATGCAGACCCTGCGCCACAGCTTTGCCACGCACTTGCTGCAATCAGGCCCCGATATCCGAGCAACTGTTTTTTGTTCAGGCATAGTCCTGAGCATCAAAAACAAGGTGGGAGATAGGAAATGGCACGTGCGAAGAAGACCCCTGACCCGTTGCGACTGCAAATGCACGCGTGGAGCATGCAGCCGCAGAGAAGCGGAAGCGAGCGCAACGACCGTTTCCTGCGACTCCGTTTGAGGAAGCCCTGGCTTTCGCGAGGACGATCTACGCATTCGGAAGTGGGCAACCTGTTCGGAGGCTTAGCGTCTTTGATCATCTCGGCAAGTCGCCCGAGAGCGGCCCCAGCCGTCAACTGATCGTCAACGCCAACAAGTACGGCTTGATAGAGGGCGGCTACCAAGCGGATCACCTGAAGATCACCGCCGACGGATTGAAGGCGGTGGATACCGACCCGGCACCACGCGAACAGGCGAAGGCGCGGGTCAAGCTGGCCATTGAAGACATCGCGCCATTTGCAGGCCTCTATGCCCGCTTCGTCTCTAACAAACTGCCCGCCCGGGCCGCCTTGATCGATGCGGCCAAAGACGTGGACGTAGCCGACGAGATGAGTGAAGAGTGCGTCGACACTTTCATCGTCAACCTCCGCTTCGTTGGCTTACTACAGACGCTCTCCGGCGCCGAGCGGATCATTACGGTCGATCATCTTCTTGACTCGCTTCCAGCGACCCTAGGCCGGGTGGCGGGTGCTCCCTCTTCATCGACGCACAGCGGGCGAGCCGCGCCCTCAGTCGACGGGCGAAGCGAGCGAACTCACGCGATTGTCACTACAGAACAAGCACACTTTGAGACTACGTGTTTCTACGTCACGCCGATTGGCGAAGATGGCAGCGATCAGCGTAAGCATGCCGACCTGTTCCTCGGCTCCCTGATCGAACCGGCACTTGAACAGTTTGGATTGAAGGTGGTTCGCGCAGACATGATCGACAAACCCGGGACGATCACGAGGCAGATCATCGAATACCTGTTGCGCTCCCGTCTCGTCATCGCCGATCTGTCTTTCCACAACCCAAACGTTTTCTACGAACTTGCCCTACGCCATGCAGTGCGATTACCGGTCGTTCAGCTTGTTCGTGCGGCTGATCGGATCCCCTTCGACCTGAACCAGATTCGCACCGTACGCATCGACACCAGCGGGCTGCACGAGTTCGTCCCAAAGATCGAGACCTACCGGTCCGAGATCGCGAGCCAAGTTCGGCGGGCACTGGATGACCCGGACGCGGTTGACAACCCAATCACCACTTACTACCCGAGCATGAGAGTCCACATCGACGGCGCCCCAAGCCATTCGTAGCCCATGGCGGCCTGTCACTCGTGTGTGAACTTTGTGTGCTCCTCTGAGGGTGGCACAATGCCATTTCCCCTCTGGAGCACTACGTAAAACGTAGGTCTCGTCAACTTCTTCTCAAAAAGCCTGCCGGACACAATGCCCGGCAGGCTTTTTTATGGGCGCCCCGGCCTCAGTGGCGGCCACGGGGCTTCTTGGGATCTGCAGCGTCCCCGCTTTTGGCTTTGCCCTGCCCCAGGCGCGATTCCGTGCCTTGGATCAGCCGTCCGATATTTTCTCTGTGGCGCCAGGCCAGCAGGGCCGACATGGCGACGATGGCCGCGGCGATGCTGCGCTCGGCGTCCCAGACCACGCCGCCGCCGAGCAGGTAGAACATCGGCGCAAACACCGCCGATGCGAGCGAGGCCAGCGACGAATAGCGCAAGAAGAACGCCACGATCACCCAGGTGGCCAGCGTGGCCAGCCCCAGCCAGCCGCTGAAGCCCAGCAGCACGCCCAGCGCCGTGGCCACGCCCTTGCCGCCCTGGAAGCGGAAGAACACCGGCCACAGGTGGCCGAGGAAGGCCGCGAGCCCGACCAGGGCCTGCGTGCCCTCTTCGAGCCCGTACGGCGCGCCGAACCAGCGCACCAGCACCACCGGCAGCCAGCCCTTGGCCGCGTCGAGCAGCAAGGTCACCACGGCGGCCGCCTTGCTGCCCGATCGCAGCACGTTGGTGGCGCCGGGGTTCTTGCTGCCGAAGGTGCGCGGGTCGCTCAGGCCCATGGCCCGGCTCACGATCACGGCAAACGACAGCGAGCCGAGCAAATAGGCGGCAATGACCGCCAGGGCGGAATAAACGATGGGCACGGGTGACTCTCCTTGTTTTTTGATTCGGGCAGCGGCTGCCGCTGCAGCGCGGCGCCATTCTGCCAGCCGGCCCGGCCTGCGCTAGTCGGCCAGGGCACAGGCCACGGGCTTGGCGCCCAGCAGCTGCACGCAGACCTGCGGGTCGATCTGCACCAGATAGCCGCGCCGCCCGCCGTTGATGGCGATGCGCGGCAGCGCCAGGATGCTCTCTTCGATGTACACCGGCATGGCGCGGCGCGTGCCAAACGGCGAGGTGCCGCCCACCAGGTACCCGCTGTGGCGGTTCGCCACCTCGGGCGTGCAGGGCTCGACGCTCTTGGCGCCGATCTGGCGCGCCAGGTTCTTGGTCGACACCTTGCGGTTGCCGTGCATCAGCACCAGCAGCGGCTTGGCGTCCTGGTCCTGCATGACCAGGGTCTTGACGACGCAGAACGGGTCCAGGCCCAGCACCTCGGCGCTGTGCAGCGCGCCGCCGTGCTCCAGGTATTCATACGGGTGGCCGGTGAAATCCACCCGGTGCGCCTTGAGCAGTTGCGTCGCGGGCGTCTCGCTCACATGCCCGGCCTTGGGGTCTTTTTTTGCCATGTTCTTAAAAAGGATAGCTGCCAGCGCAGGCGGGGCCTGCGCTGGAGGTCGATGGGACCGCTGTGGGCGGCTCAGATCGCCGGGTCGTGCATCTCCGCGCGGAGCGCGTCGATGGCCGCCAGCAGGTCAGGCGCCAGCGTAGTGCCCCAGGCGTCGAGGTCTTCGTCGAGCTGTGCCAGCGAGGTCACGCCGATGATGGTGCTGGCCACCTGCCACTTGGTGTAGCAGAACGCCAGGGCCATCTGCGTCGGCGTGAGGCCGTGTTCGCGTGCCAGCGCGTTGTAGCGGCGCGCGGCCGCCAGCGCCTCGGGCCGGCCCCAGCGCTGCTTGCGCACCGATTCGTAGCGCGCCATGCGTGCACCCTTCGGCGCATCCGGGCCGGTGGTGCCGCTGGCGTCGAACTTGCCCGTGAGCAGGCCGAAGGCCAGCGGCGAATAGGCGAGCAGCGACACGCCCAGGCGGTGGCAGGTCTCGTCGAGCGCGTTCTCGTAACTGCGGTTGAGCAGGCAGTACGGGTTTTGCACCGAGGCGACGCGCGGCAGGCCATGCTGCTCGGCCAGGCGCACGAACTCGTGCACGCCGTAGGGCGTCTCGTTCGACAGGCCGATGGCGCGGACCTTGCCCGCCTTGACCAGCCCCGCCAGCGCGTCGAGCTGGTCGTGGATCGGCGTTTGCGAAGTCTCCTTGGCAGGGTCGTAGTACTTGGCGCCGAAGGCCGGCACATGGCGCTCGGGCCAGTGGATCTGGTAGAGGTCGATCACCTCGGTCTGCAGCCGGCGCAGGCTGGCGTCGCACGAGGCGACGATGTCGGCCGCTGTCATGCCGCTGCCTTCGCGGATCCACGGCATGCCGCGCGACGGCCCGGCCACCTTACTCGCGACCACCAGCTTCTGGCGTGCGCCAGGGTTCTTGGCAAACCAGTTGCCGATGATGGTCTCGGTCGCGCCATAGGTCTCGGCACGGGCGGGCACGGCGTACATCTCGGCCGTGTCGATGAAGTTCACGCCGCGTTCGAGCGCGCGCGCCAGGATGGCGTGGGCATCGGCTTCGCTCACCTGTTCACCAAAAGTCATGGTGCCCAGGCAGATGGGGGTGACGTGCAGGTCGCTCTGTCCGAGCCGGGTGGTGTGCATGCTGAGGTTGCCTCCGTTTTGAAGCGGGCCAGTTTACGGGCGCAGGCGCATTCCTGCCGGCGCCCGCGCCGCTTGGCAGACCGGCGCGGTGGATTGATTGCTATCGAAAGGAGAGCTGCAGGCGCAGACCCCTTCTACACTTCATACACCAAATCTCCCCGAAACCCAACAAATTCCAGCGCTGACTGCTCATGTTTCCGTAGCACAGCGCGGCGCCCGCGGCGCCTCAGGGCGCCAGGCCCCACACCGTGCGCAGCGCCGACAGCGTGGCCACGGTGGCCGGGTCGTGCTCGGCGGCGCGCGGGTAGATGAAGCTCAGCAGCGCACCCACGCGGGCATGCGGCCAGATCACGATCTCGCCGCGCTCGCTGGCCGGCAGCGCCACGTCCTCGCGCAGCAGCGACAGGCCGACACCGGCGCGCACCAGGCTTTGCGGCAGCGACACCTCGTCCGACTCGATCACCTGGCGCGGCGTAAAGCCCTGGCGCGCAAACAGGTCCTTGAGCAGGGTCTGCACATGGTGCTGCACCGGCGCGCCAATCCAGGGCATCGCGGCAATGTCGCGCCAGCCCGCGTGCAGCAGTTTCTGGCGAAAGCTGAACGGCCCGGCGATGCGGTACTGCAGCGTCTGCAGCGCCAGGCCCGCCACCTCGCGCGGAATGTGCGGGCCGATGTAGAACGCGCCCTGGAGCGCGCCGGCCGCCACCTGCTCGCGCAGCGCCTCGGCCGGGGCGTTGCGCGTCCGGATGTCCAGCAGCGGCAGGCTGCGCACCAGCGTGCCCAACAGCGAGCCCAGGCGCAGCGAATCGGGGTCGGCCACGGTGCCCAGCGTCAGCGTGCCGGTCACCTCGCCCTGCAGGTCGCGCGCCTTGCCCAGCAGGTGGCCGGCGGCCGTGAGCACCTGCTCAGCCTCGGGCAGCAGCGCCTCGCCCGCGCGCGTGAGGCTGATGCGCCCGGGGCGCCGGTCGAACAGCGCCACCCCGAGCTCTTCTTCGAGCGCCTTGATCTGCGCGCTGATGGCCGGCTGCGTCAGGTGCAGCGCCTCGGCCGTGCGCGTGATGTGGCCGAGCTGGGCGGCGGTGACGAAGGCACGTAGCTGGTAGATCTCCATGGGGCGCAGCGTAACGCGGACGGACAGGTCAGCTGCCCAGAAAGCGCACCTGCGTCGGCTCGATGCCCAGCTGCACCTGCGCGCCCGGCGGAAACATGGCCAGGCCCGCGTAGTGCGGCTGGTCGGTGATCAGCGCCAGCTCGCCCACGCGCACGCGGTAGCGCGAGAACTCGCCGAGGAACTCGGCGCTCTCGACCTGGCCGTCGAGCCACAGGCGCGAGGCATCGACCTGCTCGTCGCGCACGCAGATGTGGACCTGGTGCGGGCGGAACGCCAGCGCCGCCGCGCCGACGGCGGGCGCTTCCTGCGGGCGCGGCAGGCGCAGCGTGCCCAGGCCCTGCACATCGAAGCTCACGGTCTCGCCGCTCACGGCTGTGACGCGGCCTTCGAGCACGTTGGCGGTGCCGACGAAACCGGCCACGAAGCGGTTGTGCGGAAAGTCGTAGAGCCCGGCCGCCGAGCCGATCTGCTGCAGGATGCCCTTGTCGAGCACGGCCATGCGGTCGGCCGTGGTCATGGCCTCCTCCTGGTCGTGCGTGACGAAGATGGTGGTCAGGCCCAGCTTGCGCTGCAGGTTCTTCAGCTCCTCGCGCATCTGCACGCGCAGCTGCTTGTCGAGGTTGGACAGCGGCTCGTCGAGCAGCAGCAGCTTGGGCTCGATGACCACGGTGCGCGCCAGCGCCACGCGCTGCTGCTGGCCGCCCGAGAGCTGGCCCGGGCGGCGCTTGGCGTACTGCGACAGGCCGACGAGTTCGAGCACGGCGCCGACCTTGCGGCGGATCGCATCGCGGCTCTCGCGCCGCTCGACCAGGCCGAAGGCGACGTTGTCCCAGACGGTCATGTGCGGCCACAGCGCGTAGTTCTGGAACACCATGCCGATGTTGCGCGCGTGCGGCGGCGTGCCGGTGATGTCCTGGCCATCGACCAGCAGCTCGCCGCGCTGGTGCTGGTTGAAGCCGGCGATCAGCCGCAGCAGCGTCGACTTGCCCGAGCCCGAGGGGCCGAGCAGCGCGAAGAATTCGCCCGGCTCGATTGTCAAAGTGACGTCGCGCAGCACTTCGGTCGTGCCGTAGCTCAGGCTGATGTGGCGGGCTTCGAGGGAGACCTGGTTCAGTTGCATGGGAAGACCTTTGTGTGTTCTGCCTCAGGCCTGCGCGGCCTGCACCGTGGCGCGCGAGCGCTCGACGAAGCGGTGCGAAAAATATGTGCCCAGGCCGACCACGAGCACGGCCAGCACGCCGAGCGCGGCGCCCGGCCCGCGGCCCGAGATGCTTTGCATGTAGAGGTAGATGCCGTAGCTCATGGGCGCCTGGCTCTGCGCCGAGGCCAGCAGGATGGTGGCCGACAGTTCGACGGCGGCGGTGATGAAACTCGTGACGAAACCGGCCAGGATGCCGCCCGCCATCAGCGGCACCATCACGCGCCGGATGGTGCTGGCGCGCGTGGCGCCCAGGCTCTGCGCGGCTTCTTCGAGCGAGACGTGCACCTGCTGCAGCGCCGCCATGCACGAGCGCAGCGCGTACGGCAGTCGCCGCACCGCATAGGCCAGCATGATCAGCACCGCCGTGGTGACGACCGGCGTGTCGGTGAACGGCAGGTTCACGCCCTTGAACATGCGCAGGTAGCCAATCGCCAGCACCAGGCCCGGAATGGCCAGCGCGGCCGACGCCAGGTAGTCGAGCCACTGGCGCGCCGGCAGCGTGGTGCGCAGGATCAGGTAGGCAATCGCGGTGCCGATGACGACGTCCAGGCCCGCCGAGGTCAGGCAGTACAGCAGCGTGTTGCCGATCATGCCGCCCGCATCGGTGAACACGGTGGCGTAGTGCTCGAGCGTGTAGGCGTCGGGCAGCACCGAGAAGCTCCACACCTTGGAAAACGACATCAGCAGGATGCCGATGTGCGGCGCCAGCGTGATGAGCAGCACGAAGCCGATCCAGCCATAGGCCAGCAGCGACTCCCAGCCCGAGAGGCGGCGCTTTTGCAGCGCGCTGCCGCCCTTTTGCAGCGTCGCGTAGTCCTTGCCCTTCATCACGCGTGCGGCCATCCACAGTGCCAGGATCGAGAACACGATCATGATCACGCTGATGACGTAGCCCAGCGGGTCGTCGATGCCCACGGACGTGATGCGCAGGTAGGCCTGCGGCGCCAGCATGTTGGTCACGCCCATCACCAGCGGCGTGCCCAGGTCGTCGAACACCTTGACGAACACCAGCGCCGCGCCGGCCAGATACCCCGGCATCGCCAGCGGAAAGATCACGCGCCGGAACAGCCGCCAGCCGCGCGCGCCCAGGTTCAGCGCCGACTCCTCCATCGCGCCATCGATGTTGCGCATCGCGGCCACGAGGTTCAGCAGGATGAACGGGAAGTAGTGGATGCTCTCGACAAAGGTCACGCCGACCAGCCCGTCCATGATCGGCACCGTGAAGCCGAACCAGTCGTTGAGCAACAGGTTCACCGAGCCGTTGCGCCCGAAGATCAGCTGCAGCGCCACCGCGCCAACGAACGGCGGCATGATCAGCGGCAGCACGCCGAGCGTCTGGATCAGCAGCGCGCCGCGGAACTCGAAACGCACCGTGAGGTACGCCAGCGGCACCGCGATCAGGCTGGCAAAGAACACGCTGGCCAGCGACACGCACAAGCTGTTGAAGAACGACTCGCGGAACACGTCCTGCGCGAAGAAGTTGCCGAAGTGCCCGAGCGTGAGGCCGCCGGTTTCGTTGATGAACGCGGTGTAGACCACCAGGCCCACCGGCACGACCAGGAACAGCAGCAGAAACGCCAGGATCAGCGCGAAGGCCAGCCACGGCCCGGCACTGGCGGCCAGGCGCCACGGGCGGGGCACAGCGGTGGGGCGCCCCGGCAGGCGGGGCTGCGAAAGAACAGCAGTCATGGGTCAGGCTTTCATCAAGGCGCACTCGGCCGCGCCGCGCCACGCCGCAGCGGTCGGCCACGGCAGCGCAGGGCGAGGCCGGTGGCCGGCGGACTTACTTGGTCAGCGCGCGCGCGTCGCTGGCGAGCTTGGTGGCGCGCTCGTAGTTGTCTCGCGCCTTGGTGGCCCAGAGCTGCTCGAGGCCGGTAAGCTGCTTCGAGACCGCGACGTCGCGCCGGTTCTTGCGGAACAGCTCCAGGAACTCCTCGTTCCGGACATTGTCCGCGCCCACCAGCGGCGCATAGGCGACGTCGCGCGCCTGGCGCACCAGGGCGCTGCCTTGGGCGTTGGGCTTGGCTTTCAGCGCCTTTTCCGCGTCCTGAATCGCCTTGGTCGCGGCCTGCAGCTCCTTCAGGCGGAAGGTCACCATCTGGTCGAACAGGCTGGTGACGACCTGGTAGCGCGCTTCCGACAGGTTGGCGTCGAACTGCACCTTGGCGCGCTTGGCCACGTCCTGCGGCACGGGGTAGCCGGCCGGCGCCTTGAGCAGGTTGTACGGCAGGATCGGCAGGCGGCTGATCTTCGGGTCGAACAGCAGCTGCTGGCCCGCGGCCGACATGCTGAAGGCCATGAACTTCTTGGCCTCGTCGGGGTTCTTGCCGCCGGCGATCAGGCCGATGTTGGCCGGCACCACGGCCGTCATGCTGGGGTAGGCGAAGTCGACCGGGTAGCCCGAGTACTTGCCCGCCAGGCCGAAGAAGTCGATCACGATGCCGATGCCGTACTGGCCGTTGTTCACGCCGTCGGGCACGGCAAAGCTGCGGTCGGTCACGGCGGCGGCGTTGCCCATCATGGCCAGCAGCTGCGACCAGCCCTTGTCCCAGCCCTCGCCCTGCAGGATGGTCTCGACCGTGAGTTGCGTGGTGCCCGAGCGCGACGGCGACGAGATCGCGATGTGGCCGAAGTATTCGGGCCGCGTCAGGTCACTCCACTCCTTGGGGGCGGCGAGCTTGTGGGCCTGCAGGTAGCGCGTGTTCCACATGATCCCGTAGCCGGCCAGCGCCTGGCCGTAGTACAGGCCGTTGGGGTCGTTGAGCGGGTAGTTGCCGATCTTGGCGGGTGCGGCCTTGTTCACGGTCTCGGGTGCGGCCTGCAGCAGCTTGTTGCGCGCCAGCACCTCGAAGGCATCGGGGGCCGAGGCCCACATCACGTCGGGCCGCTGGCCCTCGGCCAGCTCGCGCACATAGGCGATCGCCGCCGTGGTGTTCTTGTTCAGGATCTCGAGCTTGATGCCGGGGTTCTGCGCCTCGAAGGCCTTCTGGTACGCGGTCGTGAGTTCCTTCGGGAACGAGGTCAGCACCGTCACGGTGCCGGCCTGGGCGCCGGGCAGCACGCCGAGCGCGGCCCAAAGGCCGGCGGCCACGGCCGCAAGGAATCGCTGGTTTCTTCTGCGTGGTTGCATGGCTGTCTCCTGGAGTTGTATGGCAGAGGCGGCCGACTCTAGGGCGGCTGCGCGGCAAAGACCAATCATTGTTCGTGATGGAGCGCATCAGCGACAGGAGCGCACGGGTTATCCCTGACGCCCCGCCCCGCGCGCCGCGCCTTGTCCCTGCCTTGACTGACGGGGCACGCCGCAAGCCAGAATAATCCGCGCCATGTACCAAGCCACACGCCCCTCCCGCTCTGAATTTGTTCCGATCCGCTCGCTGCGCTACCACGTCCGGCGCTGGGGCACGCCCCGGGCGGGCGCGGCGCCGCTGGTGCTGGTGCACGGCTGGATGGACGTGGGGGCGTCGTACCAGTTCGTGGTCGATGCGCTCTCGCCGGCGTTTGCCGCAGGGCGGGAGATCATCGCGCCCGACTGGCGTGGTTTCGGCCTGACCGAGCCGCCGGCGGGCACCGACCACTATGTCTTTGCCGACTACCTGGCCGACCTGGACCAGCTGCTGGATCATTGCGCGCCCGGCCAGGCCATCGACCTCGTGGGCCACAGCATGGGCGGCAACGTCGCCATGATGTACGCCGGCGTGCGCCCCGGGCGCGTGCGCCGGCTGGTCAACCTGGAGGGCTTTGGCATGCCGGCCACGCAGCCGTCGAAGGCGCCGCAGCGCTACGCGCAGTGGATGGACGAGCTCAAGAGCCTGCAGCGCGGCGAACTGGCGCTCAAGGGCTACGACAGCGCCACCGGCGTGGCGCAGCGCCTCATGAAAACCAACCCGCGCCTGCGCGCCGACAAGGCCGCGTGGCTGGCGCAGCACTGGGCGCGGCCCAACGCGCAGGGGCGCTGGGACATCCTCGGCGACCCGGCGCACAAGGTCACCAGCGCGCAGCTCTACCGCGTGGACGAGGCGCTGGCCCTCTACCGCGCCATCACCGCGCCCACGCTGGCCATCAAGGCCAGCGACGACAGCCTGGGCCAGTGGTGGAAACACAGGTACACGCTGGCCGAGTACCACGAGCGCCTGGAGTCCGTGTCCGACTGCCGCTGCGCCGTGGTGCAGGATGCCGGCCACATGCTGCACCACGACCAGCCGCAGGCCGTGGCCGCGCTGATCGAGGAGTTTTTGCGCGGATAAGCAGTCCAATCGGCCTCCAGCGCTTAGTGGGCCTGCGCATGTAGCTATTCTTTTTGCTATACGCGATGCCAGCACCCGCCGGCAACCGGGCTGGCAGCCGCGCTTTCACGGAGATCGGGGCCGCTGGAGGCCGCCACGCCGGGTCCATGAGAAAATCGCGGTCTATTTCACCGAACACACAGGACAGCACCATGGACGCAGAACACATCAACCAGATCGGCAACACCCTCATCGACCTGTCCGAGCGCACGCAAGAGTTACGGGGGTATCTTTGACTACGATGCCAAATTTGAACGCCTGCGCACGGTAAACGCCTCGCTCGAAGACCCGGCCGTCTGGAACGACCCGAAGAAGGCCCAGGAACTGGGCAAGGAAAAGAAGTCGCTCGACGGCGTGGTGCTCACGCTCGAGCGCCTGACGCGCGAGCTGGCCGACAACACCGAGCTCTATGAGATGAGCGTGGAGGAAGGCAACGACGCCGACCTGCTGGCCATCGCCCAGGAAGCCGCCAAGCTGCAGCCCGAGATCGAGGAGCTGGAGTTCCGACGCATGTTCCGCAACGAGGCCGACCCGCTCAACTGCTACCTCGACATCCAGGCCGGCGCCGGCGGCACCGAGGCCTGCGACTGGGCCGGCATGCTGCTGCGCCAGTACCTGCGCTACGCCGAGCGCAAGGGCTTCAAGACCACGGTCGACGACGAGACTCCCGGCGACGTGGCCGGCATCAAGGGCGCGACCATCCACATCGAGGGCGAGTACGCCTACGGCCTGCTGCGCACCGAGACCGGCGTGCACCGCCTGGTGCGCAAGAGCCCGTTCGACAGCTCGGGCGGGCGCCACACGAGCTTTGCCAGCGTGTTCGTCTACCCCGAGATCGACGACTCGATCCAGATCGACATCAACCCGTCGGACGTGCGCACCGACACCTACCGCGCCTCGGGCGCGGGCGGCCAGCACATCAACAAGACCGACTCGGCGGTGCGCCTGACGCACATCCCCACCGGCATCGTGGTGCAGTGCCAGGACGGCCGCAGCCAGCACGGCAACCGCGACATCGCCTGGCAGCGCCTGCGCTCCAAGCTCTACGACTTCGAGATGCGCAAACGCCAGGAAGAGGCCCAAAAGCTCGAGGACACCAAGACCGACGTCGGCTGGGGCCACCAGATCCGCTCGTACGTGCTCGACAACAGCCGCATCAAAGACCTGCGCACGAACGTCGAAATCTCCGCCACGCAGAAAGTGCTGGACGGCGATCTCGACGCCTTCATCGAAGCCTCGCTCAAGCAAGGCATATAAGGAGAACCATGTTGCCAATGCGTGACGGACAGGCGCCAGCCACCGCGATCCTGCGGAGCGACTACCAGGCACCGGCCTGGTGGATCGACACCGTGGACCTGGCGTTCGACCTCGATCCCGCCAAAACGCGGGTGCTCAACAAGATGCGCCTGCGCCGCAACCCGGAGGTGCCCGCGCAAGCGTTGCGCCTGGACGGGGAAGACCTCAATCTCTCGCGCGTGCTGGTCAACGGCGCGGGCACCTCGTTCAAGATGGACGCAGGCCAGCTGGTGCTCGAGAACCTGCCCGAGGGCGACGCGCCGTTCGACCTGGAGATCTTCACCACCTGCTGCCCGGACAAGAACACGCAGCTGTCGGGCCTGTACGTCAGCCAGGGCACGTTCTTCACACAATGCGAGGCCGAAGGGTTTCGCCGCATCACCTACTTCCTCGACCGTCCCGACGTCATGGCCAGCTACAGCGTGGTGCTGCGCGCCGACAAGGCGCAGTACCCGGTGCTGCTGTCCAACGGCAACCTGGTCGAGCACGGCGACCTGGAAGGCGGGCGCCACTTTGCCAAGTGGGTCGACCCGCACAAGAAGCCGAGCTACCTGTTCGCGCTGGTCGCGGGCAAGCTGGTGGCGCGCCAGCAGCGCATCACCTCGCGTGCCGGAAACGAGCATCTTCTAGAGGTCTACGTGCGCCCTGGCGACCTGGGCAAGACCGAACACGCGATGAACTCGCTGATGGCCAGCGTCGCCTGGGACGAGGCGCGCTTTGGCCTGTCGCTTGATCTGGAGCGCTTCATGATCGTCGCCACCAGCGACTTCAACATGGGCGCGATGGAAAACAAGGGCCTGAACATCTTCAACACGAAGTACGTGCTGGCGAGTGAATCCACCGCGACCGACACCGACTTCGCCAACATTGAGAGCGTGGTCGGGCACGAGTACTTCCACAACTGGACCGGCAACCGCATCACCTGCCGCGACTGGTTCCAGCTGAGCCTCAAGGAGGGCCTGACGGTCTTCCGCGATCAAGAGTTCAGCATGGACATGGCCGGCAGCCCGTCGGCCCGCGCCGTCAAGCGCATCGAAGACGTGCGCGTGCTGCGCACCGCCCAGTTCCCCGAGGACGCCGGCCCGATGGCGCACCCGGTGCGCCCCGACAGCTACGTCGAGATCAACAACTTCTACACCGTCACGATCTACGAAAAGGGTGCGGAAGTGGTGCGCATGATGCACACGCTGGTCGGGCGCGAAGGCTTTGCGCGCGGCATGAAGCTGTACTTCGAGCGCCACGACGGCCAGGCCGTGACCTGCGACGATTTCGCGGCCGCGATTGCCGACGCCAACCCGGCGAGCGAGCTGGCGCGCCTGCTGCCGCAGTTCAAGCGCTGGTACAGCCAGGCCGGCACGCCGCGCGTGCGCGCCACGGGCCGGTACGACGGCGCGGCACGCACCTACACGCTCACACTGGCGCAAAGCTGCGCGCCCACGCCGGGCCAGCCGGTGAAGGAGCCGTTTGTCATCCCGGTCGAACTCGGCCTGCTGGCGCAGGACGGCAGCACCCTGCCCCTGCAACTGGCCGGCGAAGACGCTGCGGGCGCCACCTCGCGCACCGTCGTGCTGTCCGAACCGAGCCAGACGCTGGTCTTCACCCACATCGACAGCGCCCCGGTGCCCTCGCTGCTGCGCCACTTCAGCGCGCCGGTGGTCCTCGACGTGGACTACAGCGATGCCGATCTGCTGGCGCTGCTGGCGCACGACGCCGACGCCTTCAACCGCTGGGAGGCCGGCCAGCGCCTGGTGCTGCGCTGCGCTATCAATGCCATAGCTGCCAGCGCAGACCCCATCATCGCTGCAGGCCTTTTTGACCAAAACTTCCTGAACGAGCCGGTGCTGCAGGCGCTGCGCAGCGTGCTGCGCGACCCGGCCCTGGACGCCGCCTACAAAGAGCTGGTGCTGACACTGCCGTCCGAGACCTACATCGCCGAGCAGCTCGACGTGGTCGATCCGCAGCGCGTGCACGCCGTGCGCGAAGCCATGCGCGCGCAGCTGGCGCTGGCGCTGCACAGCGACTGGCAATGGGCCTACGAGCAGCACCACAGCAACGGCGCCTACCGGCCCGATGCCGTCTCCGCGGGCCGGCGCGCGCTCACCGGCCTGGCCCTTTCCATGCTGTGCCTGGCCGCGCAGCACACGGGCGACGCCGTCTGGCCCGGCAAGGCGCTGCAGCGCTTCAAGGACGCAGGCAACATGACCGACCGCATCAACGCGCTGGGCGCCCTCGTCGGCAGCGGCCACGCGCTGGCCGCTCCGGCGCTCACACGCTTTCATGCGCTGTTCAAGGACGAGCCGCTGGTGCTCGACAAATGGTTTGCGCTGCAGGCTGGCAGCCCCGACCGCGGCGGCAACGTGCTGCCCCTGGTCAAGCAGCTGCTGCAGCACCCGGACTTCTCGCTCAAGAACCCGAACCGCGCGCGCAGCGTGATCTTCAGCTACTGCAGCGGCAACCCCGGCGCCTTCCACCGCGCCGATGCGGCCGGCTACGTGTTCTGGTGCGAGCGCGTCTGCGAGCTCGACGCCATCAACCCGCAGGTGGCAGCCCGGCTGGCGCGCGCCCTCGACCGTTGGCAAAAGCTGGCCGAGCCATGGCGCACCGCCGCGCACGAGGCCATCGCCCGCGTAGCGGCACGCGAAGGCCTCAGCAACGACGTGCGCGAAGTCGTCACGCGCGCGCTGGCCCCATGAATTGAACCGAAAGAACCCATGGCACAAAGAATCTCCCTCACCCGCTACCTCGTCGAACAGCAGCGCATCGACGGTCTCATCCCGGCCCAGCTGCGCCTGCTGCTCGAAGTGGTCGCGCGCGCCTGCAAGGGCATCAGCCAGGCCGTCAACAAGGGCGCGCTCGGCGGCGTGCTCGGCACCGCCGAGAGCGAAAACATCCAGGGCGAAATCCAGAAGAAGCTCGACATCATCGCCAACGAGGTGCTGATCGAGGCCAACGAATGGGGCGGCCACCTCGCCGCCATGGCGTCGGAAGAAATGGACGGCATCTATGTCGTGCCCAACCGCTACCCGCAGGGCGAATACCTGCTGCTGTTCGACCCCCTCGATGGCTCGAGCAACATCGACGTCAACGTCAGCATCGGCACCATCTTCAGCGTGCTCAAAAAACCCGAAGGCGACCGCGGCGTCGAAGCCGGCGACTTTCTGCAGGCCGGCCACCAGCAGGTCGCTGCCGGCTACTGCGTCTATGGCCCGCAAACCACGCTGGTGCTCACGGTGGGCGACGGCGTGGCCATGTTCACGCTCGACCGCGAGCAGGGCTCGTTCGTGCTCACGCAAGAGAACGTGCGCATTCCCGAAGACACCAAGGAATTCGCCATCAACATGAGCAACATGCGCCACTGGGACGCTCCCATCAAGCGCTATGTCGACGAATGCCTGCAAGGCGTCGAAGGCCCGCGCGGCAAGGATTTCAACATGCGCTGGATCGCCAGCATGGTGGCCGACGTGCACCGCATCCTCACGCGCGGCGGCATCTTCATGTACCCCTGGGACAAGCGCGAACCGAACAAGCCCGGCAAGCTGCGCCTGATGTACGAAGCCAACCCCATGGGCTGGATCGTCGAGCAGGCCGGCGGCGCCGCAACCAATGGCAAGCAGCGCATCCTCGACATCGAGCCAACCCAGCTGCACGAACGCGTCAGCGTCATTTTGGGTTCAAAAAATGAGGTCGAACGCGTGACAGGCTATCATTCGACGCTATAATTTGAGACTTCGCCGGTGTAGCTCAGTCGGTAGAGCAGCTCATTCGTAATGAGAAGGTCGGGTGTTCGATTCATCTCTCCGGCACCAATAAAAACAAAGACTTAGCCCAGCCTAACCAGCTGGGCTTTTTCATTGGCAAAACCGATGTAACGGTGGATGTAAGAGCGTTTTAATGCACACGCTAACGCACCCTCCCCCTGGAAGGGCCGAGGACCGGTGGATCACGCTAGCCTGCGTGTGGCTATAGCGCATCCAGTGCAGATAACAACCATGTTTCGTCACGCACCATGAGCAGAAAGCCAAGCGGCTCGCCCGCAGCTGTCGAGCGGGCGCTCGAGACTGCCAAGACCACGCAGTCCACTATCGAACTTCGCCGCGCCCTCGCTGTAGCCTTGCCAGTCTTGCATGGGCTGAGCCTTAGAGAAACGGCCGCCTTGGTCGGTCGGTCCGAGACATGGGTTGCCAAGGAGCGGCAGAACTTTATCCAGGAGCGGCCTAGGCAGACGGAAGATCGACCGCCGGGTGGACGTAGAAATCAGCTGATTCCTGCCGACGAAGAAGACTCTTTCATGGAGATGGTCTGCCAGCGGTACGTTCGCATACACACCCGATGGCGCCTTGGCATGTATCGAGGCCCGGAAAGGCACGAAGACATCTACCTGAGCTTTGCGGACGTGGCTCATGCCGCTCTAGAAGAACGCATTCAACGCAAGACTACAAGAACAACGGTCTACAACTTGATGGCCAGAACGGGTACACGTCGGTTCGCAAATTACAAAGCAGAAATGTGGGAGCTTGCATGTAAAAAGGACTTGCCAAATTCTATACACAACGACGCAAGGCTTTCAGATTTCCTTGCCAAACGGTATGGCCTGAGCCGCCGAAAACGTCGTTTACCAGGGAAAGGTCCGCCCCCATGTTGACACCAAACGCAGCGATTTCAGTCCGTCATTTTCATGCAGTTTGAATTTGAGACGCGGGCCTAAACTCAGCCCCGACAGTCCTTTCTCCGGCACTCAGCCGGCTCAAACGAAAGGACGAAATGACCGCCAGGCCCCCTTTGGATCTCAGTGACTTCAGATTCACTGCCAGCATCGACTACGTAACTCTCAAGGGCCTCACGAAGGAGCTCCTGCCATCGCTCGAAGGCAAAGCAAAATGGCCTCGGAGGTCTCCGGGCAAACTGACCGTGCACGATGCCACGGCTGCGGATATCCAGTCTTTGGCCGAGATCTTCCCGCTCGCCCTCATTGACGAACTGGAAGTCAGCGTTGACATCCGCACCGCCCAGCCGCTGAAGGCCGAAGTCCAGCACGAGGCTCTCAAAGCCTTCAAGGCCGAATTCGTGGCCAAGCGCCTCATGCCGACGTTCATCGACGGTACGAATAGCGGTTTCCGTGGCGCCTACGACCACGTCCTCAATAGGACCATCCCCTACAACTATCGGGTGCCAACTGCTTTCCAGCAGCTGCTCAACGGACACCGCAACGATGGCGTTCAGGTCAAGTGCTACTTCAAGCGGTCTGATCAGCGCAAAGCATTGCCGGTGGACCAGCACTGCATTCGCGTTGAGGTTCGTATGAACATGGTGGGCCTTAACCACCACAGCTTGGTGACTGTGCGGGACTTGATCGGTTTTAAGTTCCGCAAAGAGCTCATGGCGTATTTCACTCACGTGTGTGGCTCGCGGCTCCGGAGGGTACGCAAAACACGCAGGACGCCCCTCCTCGACGTGCTGCACTCAAAGCTGAACGAACTCGACCTGCCGCACTGGGAGCGCATCGGAGTTGGTGCCTTTTTGCCGGGCGGAAAACGCCAAAAGCCCAACCTTGTGTTCAAACGCGACATCGCTCTCAACGACAGGATCGGGCAGGCCCTCGGTCGCCTGGAGCGGTCGTTCGCCGTCGAAAAATTCGTGCGTTTTCTGGTGTTCCCAAATGAGAGAAGACGAGTATCCACGCGGGTTTCAGCTTGATGAAATAAGTCAGCTATGACTTACCTAACTAGGGCCCTCATCTCCCTCCCAGACAAGCGCTGACAACTCGCGTACATCAGCCCCTCATTTCCGTTCGTCATCACGTTTAAGAACCCTTCAACATGCCCAATCGCAAGACCGTGACTCCCATTGAAGTTGAGACCCGTACCGTAGTGGACACCGCTACCGCAGCCTTTCACCTCAACCGCCAACCGCAGACCCTGCGTGTTTGGGCTTGCTACGAAGACGGCCCCATTCGCCCCATCAGGGTCAATGGCAGGCTTGCATGGCCTGTTGCAGCCATCCGCAGCCTCCTCGGGTGTGCCCCCGCCAGCAATGACAACCACTTCAAGCACCGCGTTTGACATCGTTCCCGGGCCGACGCCTGGTGCTTACTCCTTAATCGACACCTAGAACAATATGAATGAATTCACCATTGAAGACGACTGCGTAGTGTCCAGCGACGACCAGCTCGGAGAACCAACGTTGTCGCATAACGCACTGCAAGATACGAACATTGCGACCGACACCGAAGAAGAGATCGGCAGCCTGACGGCCGCACAGGACGTCGTGGCCAGTTACAGCCTTCCTGGCGACCAGATCGTTATAAACGTTGGCCCTGATTACCAAGGAAGCCACGCAGAAGACGAGGTGGACGCTGCAGGTGCAAATGATGTCCATTCGGAAGCGTCTAAAACTCAACATGAAGGACTGGCAACTGCTCATCGCGCGATCCTGGCGCAGGAAACTATGCGCGATCCACGCTCCGTCGTGTTTCCAGGATTTCCTCCGGAAGAAGACCCCCAGGAACTCGAAGAGTTGCTTAAGGACTTAGGCCTGAACGACAAGGTCGGCTCGACTTCTGCAGTCGAGAACTCCGCGCTCACCCCGTCAGAGCACTCACCTGCCCCATCTGAAAAGGAGCGGGCGTCTGACGGCCGCTCGCCAGAGTGCACCGTCTCATCAGAGACGCCCCATGACCTCCCAACCATCCAAGTCAAGCCCGGACAACTGCATGAGGCGCTTGCTGCAGCAGAGCGCATCCTGGCACAGGCAGGCAACTACTACCAACGCGGTGACCGGGTTGTGTGCATTAGGCTCGACCCACTGACCAAGACCGTTCATATCCAGGAGATGAGCGGACAAAGTCTGGTAGTGACGCTTGCCGGCCTGAGCAAATGGTCTCGTTTTGACAAACGCAC
Source organism: Acidovorax sp. SRB_14 (assembly GCF_012932145.1). GTDB lineage: Bacteria > Pseudomonadota > Gammaproteobacteria > Burkholderiales > Burkholderiaceae_C > Simplicispira. Next base: position 21,700 of record NZ_MWOK01000008.1, read on the forward strand.
CGGCGGCTGGACAGCAATCGACCCATGCCCCCGTGTCTGCAGGCTCCTCGCAGAATCGTGGAGGTACAGCCAGCTTAAGGTTCTCAAGGGCACGGTGCTCCAGCCGCACCTGCGCACTGACGCCACTGTCTGCACCACACCAGGCTACGACCCAGAAACGGGCCTGCTTGGGTTGTTCGATACAGGTGAGCTGGGTGTCCCTGACCATCCAACCCGTGAGAATGCAATGAGCGCGCTGGAGTTGCTCAACGACCTCCTGTCCGAATGCGCATTTGCTGGGCCTGAGGACCGCTCTGCAGCCCTGTCAGCACTGCTGACAGCAGCCGTTCGCTCGAGCCTCCCCTTGGCCCCGATGTTTCACGTCATGGCCCACCAACCCGGTTCAGGGAAGTCGTATTTGTGCCAGCTCATCAGTGCTGTAGCCACAGCTACTCCTGGTGCGCCAGTGGCTTTCCCTCGGAGCAACGATGCTTGCGACAAACTGCTCCTGGCCCAGTTGATGAAGGCACCTGCAGTCATTGAATTCGACAATCTCACCAGTGATCTGCGGCCCTTCGACAAGCTCTGCTCAGCGCTGACTTCTGAATATCTTGAGGGCCGCCAACTGGGCCTCTCGCGCACTGTGGTTGTCGGGACTAAGGCACTGATCCTGTCGAGTGGCAACAATGTGCGTCCTATCGACGACATGGTGCGCCGGTGCATCTGTATCCATCTCGACCCTGGTTTGGAAACACCCGCAGCACGGGTCTACACGCGCCCTCACCTTCTCGATGAGGTCCGCAAGGAACGCATCAAGTACATCGCAGCAGCCCTGACTATCGTGCGCGCCTGGGTTTTGGCGGGCCAGCCCATGGCTAGCTGCCAATCAGTGGCGAGCTATGCAGCCTGGAGTGACTGGTGTCGTCAGCCCCTGCTGTGGCTGGATCAGCCAGACCCAGCGTCCTGCGTTTTCCAGGCGCTCAAGGAAGACCCGGCACAACTGCTGCTCGGGCGCGTCCTTCATGGTTGGCGTGAGAAACACGGCAGCTCACCGAAGATGGTTCGCGATGTCGTGCGAGCAGCGGTACATCTTGATGATGCTGATGATTTCCGGGATGCACTTGCAGAGGCCGCCGGCGGCGCTGAAACGATCAACGCCCGCAAGCTCGGCAACTGGCTTGCACGGAATGAAGGCAAGATCGCCGGTCCCTACAGGCTGCGCCGGGCCGCCAAGACAAGGAACGCCGAGAACTGGGAGGTGATCGAGTCGGTTAGGTCGGTTGCGTCGGTTTCTGCCAGCGCGCTCACTGCATAGGTTGCAGGCGCGAAGTCTGCAAACCAGTTCCGATTCAACTTTCACACTGATGCCAGGGAGTTTTCACACTCCTGGCGTCAGCAACCCTATATCTTGATATTCATGGTGAAACGCAAGCTCTATCAGGCAGTTCTTTGCATCCGGCGGATAACGCAAGAACGCCGCATGAGACGCAGAACTTTTATGCATCCGCACCTGGAGTCAGTGCATGCTGGCCCAGTGCTTGTCCAAGAAAAAGTTCAAACAAGTAACTGCCTTCAGCGCGCCATGCTCACCGCCTCGGTCGGGCTCGTACTCCACTTGTAAGAACTCACTGCCGACTTAGCCCTTCCTATTTGATCAAACACTGACCCGTTGGAAAACAGGGCGTTATATCAACTTGAGCAACTCATGCCACTGCCAGCCAGCAACGGCAATGCCGGGCTCCCCCGCTCCCTTAGTGCTTCATACAACTGCGCCGGCCCTAGCAAGATGGCCTTGAGCCCGGAGCGCACCTTCTCGCTGTCCAGCGCCTGTTTGCTCATGGTTGTGTAGGCGTCAAATGCGTCGATGATGGCGTCCGTCAACGCGCTGTCCAGGTCAGGTGAGTTGTCGAACTGGCCCTTGCTGTTATTGCTGGCCTGCTGCACCAGAATCTCCGACTCCAGCAGCTTGCCTTTGACATGGTTCACATAGACCAGCTTGTCGTCGTCGGTCAGTTCGCCCTCAAAGAGGTCGTTCACCTTGGCAACGATCTCCGACAGCAGTACCTTCAACTTGTCCTGCACCGCGCCAGCGCCGCTGTCGGTCAGGGGCTGCAGCTTGTACTCACCGTCCGTGTCGTGCAGCGCCAAGCTGCGCCGGCCCTGTTCCTTCAGCCTGTGGTGCGTCAGTACCACCTTGGACAGGTCTACGCCCTCGCGCTCACGGCCAAAGTCCAGCAGGGGCAGCAGGCGCTTGAAAAAGATGGCGCGCTTTTCGATGGCGGTGTTGCCGTAGTCGAACACCTGCCCCAGGAAGGCGTACACGCGCACAAAGGTGCCCAAGTCGCGCTTGAACAGCGTGAGAGCCGCCAGTTCATCCTTGGCGGCCTGCGCTGCCGGACCGTCTACGATGGCGCTGCTTTCCGCGTTCTGCAGGGCCTGCCGCGCTGCCTTGTAGCGCTTGAGCAACCGATCGGCCACGGGCTCGATCGCGGCCACCAGCATGGCCTGCGTGGCCTTGAGGTTCATTTCAGCGAGCACCACGCGCTCGACCTCGAACTCGTCGTAGTGGCCTGAAGCATCGAGCTTGGCGCGCAGGTCATAGACCAGATGCGGGTCGGTGACGCCAGCCAGTTCGGCGGTCTCGTAATAGGTCCTGAACGCCGCCAGAACGTCATCCGGCTCGTTCACGAAGTCGAGGATGTAGGTGGTGTCCTTGATCCCGAACGGGCCGTTGTAGGACCGGTTGAGACGGCTCAGGGTCTGCACCGCCTGGATACCACCCAGGCGCTTGTCCACGTACATGCCGCACAAGAGCGGTTGGTCAAACCCGGTCTGAAACTTGTTGGCCACCAGCAGGATTTGGTACTCGTCGGTGGCAAACGCCTCGCGCATGTCACGGCCCTTGAGGTTCGGGTTCAGCGCGGTGCTGTTCTCCGACACCGGGTCGGGCAGGCTCTGCGGGTCGTTCACCTCGCCCGAGAACGCCACCAGCGCGCCGAGCTTGTAGCCGTTGTCCTGGATGTACTTCTGCATGGCCAGCTGCCAGCGCACCGCCTCTTGGCGGCTGCCCACCACCACCATGGCCTTGGCGTGGCCGTCCAGCAGGGGTTGCACGTTCTCGCGGAAGTGCTCCACCACCACGGCCACCTTCTGGCTGATGTTGTACGGGTGCAGGCGCACCCAGCGCATCAGGCCCTTCATGGCCTCATTGCGCTCAACCTCTTTCTCGTCCCACTCCTTGCCGTTGTTGGCCAGCTTGATGGCCAGCTTGTAGGGAGTGTAGTTCTTGAGCACGTCGAGGATGAAGCCTTCCTCGATGGCCTGGCGCATGGAATAGATGTGGAATGGCGCGGGCAGGTTGCCCGGGCCGGCGGGCTGGTCAGGTTGGGGGCGGCGGCCAAACAGCTCCAGTGTCTTGGACTTGGGCGTGGCGGTGAAGGCCACGTAGGTGATGCCGGTGTCGTTGGCGCGGGCCGCCATCTGCGCAGCCAGCAGGTCTTCGGTGCCCACCTCGCCACCGTCGGCCAGGTCTTGGAGTTCTTCGGCGCTCAGCAACTGCTTGAGCTTGGACGCCGCCTCGCCGGTCTGGCTGCTGTGCGCCTCGTCGGCGATCACGGCAAAGCGCTTGCCCTGCGTGGCGGCCAGCTCCTGCACGGCCTTGAGGGCGAAAGGGAAGGTTTGGATCGTGCAGACCACAATCTTCTTGCTGCCGCCCAGCGCCTCGGCCAGCTCGCCGCTCTTGCTGCCCGCATCACCCTTGATGGTGGCCACCACGCCCTTGGTGCGCTCGAAGTCAAAGATCGCCTCTTGCAACTGCGCATCGAGCACATTGCGGTCGCTGACCACCAGCACGCTGTCAAACAGCTTGTGGTTCTGCGCGTCGTGCAGGTCGGCCAGAAAGTGCGCCGTCCAGGCAATCGAATTAGTTTTGCCGCTGCCCGCGCTGTGCTGGATCAGGTACTTGTGCCCGGCACCCTCGGCCAGCACGGCGGTCAGCAACTGGCGCGTGGCGCCCAGCTGGTGGTAGCGCGGGAAGATGAAGCCGGTCACCTGTTTTTTGCTGTCGCGCTGGGTGACGAGGTAGCGGCCGATGATCTCCAGCCAGCTGTCGCGCTGCCACACCTGTTCCCACAGGTAGGCCGTGCGGTGGCCCTGGGGGTTGGGCGGGTTGCCCGCGCCGCCATGGTCGCCCTGGTTGAAGGGCAGGAAGCGCGTGGCAGGGCCAGCCAGGCGCGTGGCCATCATCACCGTGCGGTTGCTGACCGCAAAGTGCACCAGCGCGCCGCGTGGAAAGTCCAGCAGCGGCTCGGCAAACGGCCGGCCCTTGGGCTTGGGGATGCGGTCAAAGCGGTACTGGTCCACCGCCGCGTTCATGTCCTGCGTGAAGTCGGTCTTGAGCTCGGCGGTGGCCACCGGGATGCCGTTCAAGAACAGCACCAGGTCGATCACGTCGTCGTGACCGGTGCGGCACTGGCGAACCACGCGCAGGCGGTTGGCGGCATAGCGCGCCTGCAGGTCGGGGTTCATGGCCAGCGCGGGCTTGAACTGCGCCAGCTTGAGCGGACTTTTAAGCCCCAGCAGGTCGATGCCCACGCGCAGCACTTCGAGCGTTCCCCGGTCGTCCAGCGCCTTGCGCAGGCGGTCCAGCAGCATGGCCGGGGCAGCGGCGCCGTGGTTCTTGCTCAGAGCCGCCCAGGCTTGCGGCTGCGTGGCCTGTACCCAGGCCAGCAGATCGGCGGGGTAGAGGGCGCGGGGGGTGTCGTAGCCGCTCGCATCGCCCTCGGTGCCCGGCACGGCGTAGAGCCAGCCGTGGGCCCCCAGGTGGTTGCAGATGTCGTGCTCGAATTCGATCTCGTTGTGCAGTGCCACGTCCTCTCCCTCCCGCTTGTCGTTTTTGTGTTCAGGTGCCGATGGCCTGGCGCTTCAAAGCGTCCAGCGTCTTGCCATCCTTGTCTTTCCACTCCAGCCAGCCGTTCGCCGTGCGTCCAATCACGGCGACGGCCGCCATGCTGGGGGATCGGAATAAGTGGTCTTTGGTGAATACCACTGTCTGGCCCTCCACCTTCATGACGCCCGCTGAAATGAGCTTGTCGCGGAAGGTAGCGTCGCTGGTGCCGACGATGGATTGCACGTTGTTCTTACGACCCACCGACCCGGCCAGTACGACAAAGCCTTCTTGTGTGTACAGGCCCTTGGCATTTACGCCGCCCGCTGTGCAATAGAAATAGTCGGCTGGGCTGGTGTCCTTGGCCGGCCGGGCTACGGGCTCGAACAGCGGATGCCCCAAAGTGGCCAGCAGGGCTTGACCGGTCTCGAAGATTTCGTAGCAGTCCGCCTCCATGGGGGCGGGAGTGTGCGGGCGGCTGCCCCCATTGCGATTCGACACCACGTAACGTTCAACCTTGCGCGAGGTCTGAATGCTGAGCCACTCCAGGAACAGCGCATGGGTTTGCGTGAGCGTCTGGGTGCGGGAGATCAGCACGAGGACGCGCTCCCAGAATTCCTTTTGGCTGTCGTGTTCTTTCAGGCGCGTGCAGAGATCACCGGTCTGGCCGATGTAGACCTTCGGCTCGGTGCCATCGTCCGGCTCGGAGACCAGGTAGTAAACACCGACCTGCGTGCTCTCGGGCATCTTGAGAAAGTCGGGCAGCAGCTTGCGCGGCACATCGATGACCTGGACGATGCGCGTCGTGATCTCGGCCACGCGGATGCCAGTGGGTTCGCCGCCAGGCAGGAAGATCTGGATGGTCTTTGGCGTGGTGTTCATGCTGTGTCCACGGGCGCGAGGCTGCGCACGTCGATCTGACCGGTGACGGCGGCGGAGATCAGGGCGGTGCGGCGTTCCTTCAGCAAATTGATAGCGTGCTGCGCCTCATTTATCAACCTGTCGCTTTCAAGGTTTCGGATAGATAAAAAGCGTAGTATTTCATCTTGCTCTTCCAGGGTGGGGGGGATCACCGTTGTGCAAGACTTCACGTTATCTTTGTTTAGCTTTGGCTGGGCAGTTGACGTTGAAGCGATCTTCAATTGCTCCTGAATCCCGGGAGACATCAAACAAAGAAGTCCATATTCGTTAGAGATTTTTTGTTTGTTGAAATTTATTAGATACATATTTGGCCCAAGAGTCGCCTTGCCATGGCCGCGGGGCATCAAGCACGCGTATCCAGCGTAGGCGCCGACATTTGCGATCAACACTTCGCCACCAAACAGTTCCGATTTTGAGAGATATTGATGAGCATTTTCATCGACGAAAATGCCATCATTACTTAAATCGTCGCGTAAATCGGTGAGTCGAACGAGCCTTGAATAACCTTGTGAGAGATAACTGACATTCTCTGCCAGCGAAGCAAAAGAGCCATTCGACGTGTAGTCAGTCAACAAACTCAATAAATGCTTGATCTGCTTGACCTCCCAATGCCCCGGCACCTCCCCCAGCCATTCCACGCCCGAGTCCTTCATCGGCACGTTCGGGTCCAACCCCTTAGTCACGGCATGGGAGATGACAGCCTGGCGCTTTTCCTGCAGCAGGGCGATCAGCTTTTCCTGCTCGGCTACCAACGCGTCAATCTTGGCGGTTTCGCGGTCGAGGAAGGTGGCGATGGCGGTTTGTTCTGCATAGGGCGGCGTTGGCAGCGGCATGGAGCCAACAAATTCCCAACTTGCGCGAGGCATTTTGGAGCCGAAGGTGGAGCCGTCAACAATGTCAATGAAGCTGCGGTTGAGGATTTCGTACTGGGCAAACCGAGCATGTACGCCAGCCTCGGGACGCATGACGTGAAAATCGCCCACCGCCTCGCCAGCAGTCTCAGCTAGCAGCGCCTTGGCGAGATATGGGCGTAGTTTTCCAAAAAGGATGTCGCCTTTATCGAAGGCAATACCTTCTCCTTCAAACTCGGTTTCGGTGGGGAGGAAGCGTCCAGACCAGCCTTCAATGTTTTCTAGCGCGACAGGGTTCGCCCTGCGATCGGTTTTTTCCGTCAACAGTCGAAGGTTATATTTGAGACGCTTTACGTCCCAATGCGCCGGCACCTGCCCCAGCCATTCCACCCCACTGTCCTTGTACTCCGGGTATCGCGGAAAACTCATGCCGACAGCCCCTTGATCATGTCCAGGATGCGGTCGGTGGTCTGCTTCAGCTCCGCGTCGATCTCGGCCAGCGGGCGCGGGGGCTTGAAGACGTAGAAGTGCCGGTTGAACGGGATTTCGTAGCCCACCTTGGTCTTGTCGGGGTCGATCCAGGCATCGGGGGCATGGGGCAGCACCTCGCGCTTGAAATACGCGCCCACGTCTTCGGTATAGGGCACGTTTTCGGTGTCACGCAGCGCGCTGTCGGGCTGGGGCTTGCCCTTTTGCTTGCCCTTGAGACCCAGCACGATCTGCCCGTCTTCGCCCCGCAGCGGGCGCTCTACGGTGATGCTGTGATAGCCAAAGGCTTCGTTGTCAAAGATGCGGCTGATGGGCTGGCCACCGTGCTCGGCCTCGGCGAAGTCGCCAAACAGGCGGGTGATGTGCTCGATGTGGGCGTCGCTGAGTTCCTTGCGCTTTGACCCGAGGCTCTTGCGCATCTTCTGCCACATGCCGCTGGCGTCGATCAGCTGCACCTTTCCCTTGCGCGCAGCGGGCTTGCGGTTGCTGATGATCCAGACGTAGGTGCTGATGCCGGTGTTGTAGAACATGTCGGTGGGCAGGCCGACGATGGCCTCGCACAGGTCGTTCTCCAGCACGTAGCGGCGGATTTCGGACTCGCCTGAGCCCGCGCCGCCGGTGAACAGGGGCGAGCCGTTGAGCACGATGCCGAAGCGGCTGCCGCCCTCTGATGCGGGGCGCATCTTGCTGAGCAGGTGCAGCAGGAACAGCATGGAGCCATCCGACACGCGCGGCAGGCCGGGGCCAAAGCGGCCGTTATAGCCTTGGCTCTCGTGCTCTTTGCGCACTTCCTTTTCGACTTTTTTCCATTCCACGCCAAAAGGAGGATTGGAGAGCATGTAGTCGAACCGCTTGTGCGCATGGCCGTCGTCGCTGAGCGTGTTGCCAAAGGCGATGTTGGCCACATCCTGGCCCTTGATCAGCATGTCTGCCTTGCAGATGGCGTAGGACTCGGGGTTGAGCTCCTGGCCAAACACGGTGAGCCGCGCCTGGGGGTTGTGCTCGGCCAGGTATTCGCCCGCCACGCTGAGCATGCCGCCCGTGCCCGCCGTGGGGTCGTAAATGGTGCGCACCACGCCGGGCTTGCTCAGGATGGCGTCGTCCTCGATGAAGATCAGGTTGACCATCAGCCGGATGACTTCGCGCGGGGTGAAGTGCTCCCCGGCGGTCTCGTTGCTGATTTCGGCGAACTTGCGGATCAGCTCCTCGAACACCAGGCCCATCTGCATGTTGCTGACGGCCTCGGGGTGCAGGTCGATCTGGGTGAACTTCTCGGCGACCTGGTACAGCAGCCCCGCCTTGGCCAGGCGCTCGACCTGGATGTGGAACTCGAAGCGCTCGAACACGTCGCGCACTGCGGGCGAGAACGCCTGCACGTAGCTGAACAGGTTCTGCGCAATGTGGTCGGGGTCGCCCAGCAGCTTTTGGAGGTCGAGCGTGGAAGTGTTGTAGAAGCTCTGGCCGGCCTTGCGCAGCAGAAAGGGCTCGGGGTTGACGCCCAGCTTCTCCTTGTCGGCCAGCTCGGCCAGCACGGCGGGCTTGGTGGCTTCGAGCACGCAGTCGAGGCGGCGCAGCACGGTGAGGGGCAGGATGACCTTGCCGTAGTCGGATTGTTTGTAATCGCCGCGCAGCAGGTCGGCGACGGACCAGATGAAAGCGGACAGGGTTTGTTGGTTCATGCAGGCAGCTGTAGCGAAATGTTTGCGGGCAGTATGCCAGCGCCCCGGATCGGCTACGCCCTCAGCACCCCGCCCGCAGCGCGACCGCGCGACCCATTCTTCCGTCCCGGGATCCAACCATCGAGATCTGTAATGAAAGCAGTCGGTCACACATTGCTGACCGCACTTCTGGAGGTATAGATGACGATGAAAGTACAAACCACGCCGCAGTGGCTGGCAGATCAACAGGCGGTTGCTGGCGTGTCCGACCAGGAGCTCGCTAAAGCCTTGGGATACGACGCGCCGTCGGTGATCCAGCTGTTCAAGACCGGCGAGATGAAGGTGCCCGCTGGCAAGGCACACGCATTGGCAAGCGCCTTGGGTATCAGCCCCAGCTTGGTCATGCGTCGGCTGCTGCAAGACGTGGACCCAGACCTGCTCCACGCCGTCGAGCTCTGCCTGGGACAATTCGTTCTGAGCGAGGGCGAGCAGAAGCTCATTGCGGCCATTCGCAAGGTGAACCCCGGCAAGGAGCCAGTTCCCCTCATGTTTGACCGGGACGCCATCATCACGCTGGTGGTGGCATGACAGAGAATCAGAGCCCAACGCTGGACAAAGCCGCTGTCCTCCGGCACCCGACCTTCCTCGAACTCATCCTCGACGCGCAGCGCAGAAACGGTTGGACCGACGAAGAGCTGGAGCACAAGCTGGGCTTGCGCAAGGCGAACTTGATGGCGCTGGTGCGGGAAGGAGTCGTGCAGCTCTCGTACGACACTGCACTGAACATCGAGTCTCATCTCGAAGCCAACGTCCTGCAGACGCTTCAGGCCAGCCTTCGCAGCCATGCGGCCTCCATGGAGGCAGCGGTGTTGTCGATGTACGCACTGCTGAAGGTGGACGGGGAGAGCCATCGCATCATCCAGGCGTATGGATCAGTGCTCGATGGTGACACGCGGGTGTCTACGCTGAAGCTGACTAAGGCAACGGTGTGGATCGTGCCAGATGCGACGATGAAACCCGAGGGCGAGAACGAGGGCGAGGACGAGGACGAGGGCGGGGACTGATCCACCCACCACGTCGGGATAAGGACCTTGCACCCCTTATGCCGACGTGCGTGTTGCTGTGGCCCTTGGCGCCGTTTTTCCTGGCTCGGCGAAAAACCATCCTTATAGGGCCAGAGCCACTGGGCACGTTCAGGTACTCGGCAGTCAGAGCCTGGCGTGGAATGCCGTCGATGCGCGCTACGACACGGGCAGCAAGATTTGATGGGTGTTGTCCACGGGGCCATGCACGAAAAGCTCTATGCCCGGCACCTGAATCAACGCCTCGGCCTCCGCCGCGGTGGCATGCAACCAGGTGTCCCAGTCGCCTTTCTCCAGCGGCACCACGGTGCGCTTGTCCTGCAGGTGCGGCGGGCGCTTGGGGTCCGGCCGGTGCATCAGCTTGAGCAGCGGGTGGTCGTCGCAGTTCTGCGTGACCATCGTGTAGCTGGGCAGCACCTCGCCCGTGGCCGGGTCGGTCCATTCACTCCACAGGCCCGCCAGGCCCCAGGGCGCGCCATCGGCGCGCGAGAACTGCCAGGCGATGTGCCTGCCCGTGCCCCAGTACGGCTCGACGTAGCTTTGCGCCGCGATGATGCAGCGCTGCCCCTTGCGCCAGGGGCCGCCATAGGTCCAGGACCTGGCCATGCCTTCGCGCCGCGCGTTGACCGTGCTCAGGCGCTTGCCGTCCTGGCCTGTGGGGATATGCGTTGGGGAGTTCGGGGGAACCATGCCCCACTGCCCGACCACGAGCGCGCGCCCCGCGCCCTTGGCGCGCAGGAAAGGGCCGCGGTAGAGAGGGCTCATCTTGTCGCGCCACTCTCCCTCGGGCACTGCCCCGAAGTGCAGCGCCAGCTGTTCGCGGCCCGGAACGTCGTAAAAAACGCACATGCCCTTATTCTGGCAGTTGGCGGATACACTGTAAATATGTACAGCCTTCTGGATTCCCCGCTGCCCGTGCCGTTCGATACGGCGGCGCCGGCGCTCGCGCTGCCGCTGTGCGGCATCACGGTGCGCGCGGGGTTTCCGTCTCCCGCCGACGACTTCGTGGTCGAGCGCCTGGACATCATGCGGCTGCTCGTCAAGCACCCCCAGGCCACGTTCTTCTGGCGCGTGCGCGGCGACTCGATGCGCGACGCGGGCATCGAGGACGGCAGCATCATCGCGGTCGACCGCGCGATCCGACCCAAACACGGCTGCATTGTGGTGGCCATGGTCGACGGCGAGTGCACCGTGAAGTACCTCTACCAGCGCGGCGGCCGCACCAAGCTGCGCGCAGCGAACCCCACCTACCCCGACATCATCCCGCGCGACAGCCAGACCATCGAGGTGTGGGGTGTGGTCAGTGGCTGCGTGAAGCTCTTTCCGACTTCCTGACCCGAGAGCACCTGCGAGTGCACCGCGATGTACGCCCTCATCGATGGCAACAACTTCTACGTCTCCTGTGAGCGCGTGTTCAGGCCGAGTCTCAACGGCCGTCCGGTGATCGTGCTCAGCAACAACGACGGCTGCGCGATTGCGCGCAGCAACGAAGCGAAAGCTTTGGGCATCAAGATGGGCGCGCCGTGGTACCAGTTGCGGCACCTCGAAGAGACCGAAGGGCTGGTGGCTTTGAGCGCAAATTTCACGTTGTACGGCGACCTGAGCGACCGCATGATGAGCTTGGCTGCGGGCCTCGGTCCGGTGCAGGAGGTCTACAGCATTGACGAGAGCTTCATTGGCCTGCTGGGGGTGCGCGGCGACCTGACCCAGCGCTGCCGCGACGTCCGCAGCCGCATCCACCAATGGGTGGGCATCCCGTGCTGCGTGGGCGTTGGGCCGACCAAAACGCTCGCGAAGCTGGCCAACCACATTGCAAAAACCGCAGAGCGCAAGCCGGGCAGCTACCCGGCCGAGCTCGCGCAGGTCTGCAACCTCACGGCGCTGCCCGCGCAGGACCTCGACGACGTGCTGGCCGCCACGCAGGTGGAAGAAGTCTGGGGCGTGGGCCGCAGGATCGCGGCGCAGCTGCACGAAGGCGGTGTGCACAGCGTGCTCGACCTCCTGCGCATGGACCCGGCGACAGTGCGCAGGCGCTGGAGTGTGGTGCTCGAGCGCACGGTGCGAGAACTCCAAGGCATGCCGTGCATTGCGCTCGACGACGCGCCCGCGCCCAAGAAGGAAATTGCATGCACGAGGGCCTTCGGCCAGGCAGTCACTGCGCTGGCGCCGCTCGTGGAGGCCGTGAGCGAGTTCGCCTCCCGGGCGGCCGAGAAGCTGCGCAAGCAAGGCAGTTTGGCAAGCCAGCTGCTGGTGTTCGCGCACACCTCGCCGTTTCGGCCGGGCCCCAGGTTCAACAAGTCGGTCGTCGTGCCGCTGCGCCGCCCCACGGCCGATACCGGCACCCTGGTATCGGCTGCTGCCCTCGGCATGCGGCGCATCTATGAGCCCGGCTACCCGATGGCCAAGGCCGGGGTGATGCTGCTGGACCTGATACCGGCGGACGTGCTGCAGCGCGAGCTCGACCTCGAGGGCGACAACCTGCGCGACCGCACCAAGCTGATGGTGGCGCTCGACGCGCTCAACGGAAGGTATGGCAAGGGCACTGTGCACTCGGCGAGCACCGGGGCGACCAACAAGGACAAGCATTGGGGGATGAAGCAGGAGCGGCGCACGCCTCAGTACACGACGCGCTGGGAGGATGTGCCGATAGCGAGAGCCTGATAGCTAGACAAAGGTCCATGTATTCAACCAATACTTGCACAAGGTACATATGCCATGAAGCAGAGATCGGCCAGAAGCGAAAAAGTTGACATACGTCTGGCAAGCGACTGGTATGCAGGGCGTATTCGACCGGTTGATGCACCACATTCGCTGGACATCTCAGTGGGCCTATGAACTGCCGATAGACTGGACGCATAGGAGGGGAAAAAAGATGACCAAACCCGAGGTGGATTTAATTCGCGGATCGTTGTGGCACCGCTGGGATCCGCACATTCATGCGCCGGGCACGGCGATGAATGACCAGTTTTCGGGGCACTACCCCTGGCAGGAGTTTTTCACCCGGGTCAACCAGCAAGAACCACCGATCCGGGCGCTCGGCATCACGGACTACTTCCTCGTGGACACGTATGAGAAGGCATGCCAAGCGAAATCGACTGGCAGCCTACCGGGCGTGGAGTTACTATTTCCCAACATCGAGATCCGCCTATCCATCGGCACCGCAAGCAGCTCGGCGATCAACGCGCACCTCCTTTTCTCGCCTGACGACAGCGATCACCTGGACCGGATACGGCGGCTGATGGCCAGCTTCAAGTTTCGCTACCTGCGCGATGAATACCGATGCGAGCGGTCCGAGCTTATCCGGCTCGGCCGCGCGCATGACGCATCCATAGTCGATGAGGGAGCCGCCCTGACTACGGGCGTGAACCAGTTCAAGATCGACTTCGAGGAGCTGCGCGAGACATGGGAGACGAACGACTGGTTCAGGAACAACTGCCTGATCGCCGTCGCCGTGGGGGAACGCGATGGAACGTCGGGGCTGCGCGATGAGTCTTCGTCATTTGCCGCGCTGCGGACCAATATAGAGGGGTTCGCGCACATCATCTTCAGCGCTAACCCCAAGCAGGCAGCGTTTTACCTCGGAAAGGGCGTCGTGCCCCTGGAGGAATTGAATGCTAAGTGGGGCGGCGTTAAGCCCTGCCTGCACGGCTCTGATGCGCATGCGCACGCCAAAATCGGCAAGCCTGCTCTGGACCGGTTTTGCTGGCTCAAGGGCGCGCTGAGCTTCGAGACGCTGCGCCAAGCCTGCATGAACCCAGAGGGGCGCGCGTTCATCGGTAAGGAGCCACCGCGCGGAGCGTTGCCCAGTAACGCCATCCGGTCAGTGTCTGTGAGCAACGCGCCTTGGATGGCGCCCGCCTCGATCCAGCTCAATCCGGGTCTCGTCGCGATCATCGGCGCTCGTGGATCCGGCAAGACAGCTCTCGCGGACTTCATCGCCATGGGCGGCTGTGCCGCCTCCAGGCATTTGAGCGACAAGTCCTTCCTGCGTCGGGCCGCCGATCACCTGAAGGAGTCGGAAGCCCAGTTGCGCTGGGAGTCGGGCGAGGACACTTCCAACGCGTACTCCGCCGTGGACGACGAAGACCTCATCGACGCGCCGCACGTCCAGTACCTGTCTCAGCAGTTTGTGGACCAGTTGTGCTCGGCAGAAGGGCTGGAAGACCCGCTGGTGCGAGAGATCGAACGCGTGGTCTTCGACGCGCACCCCGACATGGATCGTCTGGATGCCACGTCGTACGAAGAGCTGCTGGACATCCGACTGGAGGGCGCGCGCACCAGCCGGTGCAGAAACGTGGACGCGATCTCTAGACTTTCCGAGACGATGACGCTAGAGCAGGCGAGGAAAGATGGGCTTCCTGCGTTGACCAGGGATCTCGGCGAGAAGAACAAGGCGATCCTGAACGACGAGACAAACATGAGGGCGTTGATGCCTAAGGGCAATGAGATCCGTGCCAAGCGCCACGATACGGTGTCTGAAGCCGTGGATGCAAAGCGCGCTCAGGTGCTCAAGGCGAAAGTCAGGCTGGAGGCCCTGCAGCACCTGACAGCGGACATCAAGAACATGCGCGAGCAGGTACTGCCGAATATGATCGACGACTTGAGACAGGATCGGGAGGATGCCGCATTGCCCAACGCGGATTGGGATCAATTCCGACTCGTCTTTGCCGGAGACGTTGACGCGGTCCTGACCCAGCGCCTGCTGGAGACCCGGCGCACGCTACTCAGTCTGGAGGGGGAGCCAGCAACGCCTGCGCTAGATGTCGAGGCCGATCCCAATATGGCGTTGGTGGCCGAAGGCGACGACTTGTCAAAGTATCCTTTGGCCCTGCTCGAGCAGGAGTTGGCCAGGCTGCGCAAACTGGTGGGAATGGACGCCCAGAACGAAAGGCGCTTCAAGCTCATTGCCGACCGAGTTTCAAAGGCCAAGATCGCCGCGGCTAAGGTCGACGCGGAGATCGTGAAAGGCAAAGGTGCGACAGAACGCCTCGAAGCGCTGCGGCAGCAGCGCCGCGCCGCCTACGTGGGGGTGTTCCAGGCGGTGCTTGATGAGGAAAAGGCGCTGGCTGAACTCTATGAGCCGCTCAAGGCGCAGATTGCAGTTGCCCAAGGCTCGTTGGCGAAACTGACTTTCACCGTCCGGCGAGATGTCGATCTGGCGGCTTGGTGCGATAGGGGTGAATCGCTACTGGACCTGCGCTCCTCAGGGGCCTTCAAGGGCAAAGGCAGCCTGCGGAACATCGCGGAACTCACCTTGCACGAAGCCTGGCGCAGCGGCGACGCGGCGCGTGCCGGTGAGGCGCTCCTGCAGTTCATAAGCGCGCATTCTGGCGATCTGCGCGTGCAGCGCCCCGAACACATGGAACTCAAGACATGGGCGCGGCAAGTGTCGGTTTGGCTGTTCAGTACTGATCACATTTCTGTGAGCTACGGTTTGGAATTCGACGGTGTTCCCATCGAGCGACTATCGCCTGGTACCCGGGGAATCGTGCTGTTGCTCTTGTACCTCGCGGTCGACTCGCAAGATGATCGACCACTGATCGTCGACCAGCCGGAAGAGAACTTGGATCCACAGTCGATTTACGACGAACTCGTCGTCGAGTTCCAGCGCGCAAAGCTACGCCGGCAAGTGATAATCGTCACCCACAACGCAAATCTTGTCGTCAACACCGACGCCGATCAGGTCATTGTGGCCCACTGTGGCAACCATGAACCAGGTCGCCTTCCACGAATGAGCTACGTGTCCGGGGGGCTAGAAGAGCCTGCGATTCGAGAATCGGTGTGCGCGATCTTGGAGGGGGGAAGGAGAGCGTTCCAGGAGCGTGCAAAGCGTCTGCGCGTCTCTATGTGAAGCAATACGCACCGATCGAATTCGGTGTGGAACTCCAGTCAGTACTTTCCGCTGGTTTTGGAGACTCTGCGGCTCATCCGGCAGAGCATTGAGCTCGTTGACGAGAAGCGTGCCAAGCGGTTTTTTGCCGATGACCAAGGGGGAGATGTGTTTGTGATCACGGGACCGGTGTTCACAGACGCAGGTCCTCGCATCGGATCCAATGCGGCAACGGGGCCAACATATCTGTACAAGCTGGTCTATGCCGCTATGGCCCAGAGGGCATGGGTGCGTCTGCAGGAGAACCAGGATGGAGAGAAGGTAAGCCGGCTGATCAGCTACCGTGAACTGGTGAGGGGGACGAGCGTAGAGTTCCTGCCGATGTTGCCCTCCAAGCTCTGAGCGCCGTGTCCGTTGTTCCAGAGCGCAAATGTAAGCACGCCTTAGTGGACCGGAAATTTCTAGAGCGTCATTGACCAAGATCTCAAATGGGTCTTGGCAGCTCGAATTGAACTACCGCAATAGGCTGAATTCGGGGTGTCGTGGTTGACGCGCAGATGTCGGCGCCGACAACCAGCAGTCACTTGGCGATCGGTGCTGCGAAGGATAACAGTACTACCAAATCCAGACACCTCTAATGCTCATCGGGCCGGTAGGCGGAATGACCGCACATCTAGGTGAACGGGAAGTTGCGACCAAAGGGGCTCCTGCGGCAGCCAACCCGCGTCGGCTGAAAAATAAAGCGGTAGCCCCCCGAGAGCTGACGAGAGCCTTGGAATCGTGTTCGTTCCAATTGAGTGAGCAGGGCGCATGGAGGAACGACTGGGGTGTTCATTACTTCCCTGACAGCACCCCAAGGTCCTTGCCCTTGAGCTTGTTAACGTCGAACTTCACGCCCGCTCCACCGATGGCGCCCACATCGGTGAACTGCCAAACCAGGTAGTCGTGCTGCATGACTTTCAGTGGCGCGCCGTTTTTGAAGTTCAGCTGGCGATAGTCTGCGATCCAATGCGGATAGTCCTTAAGCAGCAGGCTGCCCGCCATCCTCTCGTTCCACCACGAGGCCGCGGTATAGATCATCGGACGTCGGCCCGTCGCTCCCTCCACTGTGTCGAGCCAAGCTTTCACCACCCGAACAATCTCGTCCACAGGAAGCTTGGACCAGCGATCCACTTTGGCGTCGCCCACCTTCTCAAAATCCCATTCTAGGTCCAGCACGGGAGTGAGGTCATTGCCTGCAAACCCGCCAGACTTAGTGACGAGCGCGAGATAATTTTTTGCCTGCTCCGCCCCATCCGCCCCTGCGGTGAGGAAGTGATAGGCCCCCCTAATAATGCCCGCGTCTGCCGACGCACGCCAGTTGGCTTCAAATTTCGGGTCACGGAAGTTGGCGCCTTGGCTGGCTTTTATATAAACAAATTTCACACCCGAAACTGCGAAATTTGTCCATGGTACCTGCCCGTTGTGATGGGAAACATCTACGCCGTAAACGCCGTCATTCGCGTGCTCGGGAAAGACGAATTCCCTAACTACTTCTTTATTCCCGGGGTCCGTATATTGAAGTAGCTCGTACCTTGCCAGCTGCGACCGCGAAAGGTCATCGACAAGGTCAACCCAGGTGGGTTCAGCACTCGGCTGTGCCCAAGCAAAAGTAGCGAGAAGCACGATAGCGGCTACCGCGATTACTTTCTTCTTCCGCATATTATGTTTCCTCCATAGTGACTATTGAGGGCTTTCTTTCTTACCAATCCATACTTCGATCAACCGTGCCCCGTTCAGCTTGGTGTGATACCCAGGCACGAAGCGAGCCTTAACCTTCCGGTTCAATATCTCCTGAATCGCACGCGCCACCTCGGCGGCATCGTCAGCTTCGCTTTTCGAGAAGTATCGGATCTCAGTCTCATTGGGAGACTTCTCAATCACCTCAATTCCCTTAGCAACTTTCGCGTTAGGCAACTGCTGAGCCAAATTCACGCCAAGTGCTGAAGCCTTCCCCACCTGCTCTCTCGTGGCCGCCTGCACATAGATCGTGGGCCCCGCCAGGGTCGACATGGCGCCGTCGCACACTAGGATCGTCATGTAGTCGGAGGCAGAGCCTGGCTTTTCTTCGATGCGAACCTGCGGAACGAGGTTTGACTGCAAACTCGTTGCCCAGGCCTTTTGAGCGGGGCTATCCCGGTTAAAGGTCAGCACAGAATCACGCGCCTTGTAGAGCGCCTGGTTCACGGCGGGCGGAACTGGAATGAGTCGGACTTCGCCCACCTCGAAGCCGCCCACGGGGGAGTTGGTTCCAGTGAGACGGATTAGGTGCTCGCGAATTCCTTCGGACTTCACGCGCCGCTGATCGGTGGCAGCATCACCGGCGCAATAGAGAATATCGAATCGTACTTTACGCGTCGGCGGCGGTACGGCAGCTGTGGCCGCAGACGCAGCCGGCGTTAACGTGTGGGTGAGATCAGGTGGCGCCGCGGCCTGCGCAAACACCGTGTTTTTCGCAGATACGCGCCAGAGATTTGGTGCCGCGCTTGTGCTAGCAAGCTTGACAAAACTTGTTAGGATTTTTTGCCGTGTTATTGGGCCGAATTCCTCGTAATAGGTCTTCCAATCCTCTTCGAGGGTCGGGCATCCTCTAATGCAGAATCTCGGTGGACGAAAGATAATCCCGGCTCGCCCGGTCAACTGGCGTCGACGGCTATCGACGATGACTCCTTTTCCGATGGCGCTTATAAGATGATCAAGTTCATCTGGCTGGGCGGTTGTTTGAGCTCGGATAACGCTAGCCATGACGCGCGCGTATCGCGTAATTCCGCCAGGAGCGCCGTCCGGAGAAGGCTCCCCAGCGACGGTCGAAAAATTATAGAGAATGTTGTATGGCTCCGATGCTTTGGCAGGGTACCGGATCAAATCGAGACCTGCATCGCGTAATTTGTCCAGTATCGGGTTTGTTCTGCATGCATCGATAAACACAGCGACGGCCTTGTTCCAGAGCGGCTCGATTTGTCGCATCGTTCTGTCCAGCGGCACGGCAGAGCCGCCAAATAGTATTGCGTTCGGATTTTCTTTATAGGTGTCGAACTCAACCTTTACATTGACATTGGCGTCGACGCCAAAGAGGTAATTTGTGCCCGCCACCTCGGCCCCATGGCCAGAAAAGTAGATGATGCCGAACGCACGCGGTTCGCGACGAACCTTATTATTAAATTTCGTTATCCTGTTCTCAAGTTGATCCGTGGTCAAGTTGCACACGGTGTCAACGCTCCAGTTGGCTGCCGTCAAGGCATCGGCTACCACTTTCGTATCGCTCTTCTCGCTCTTGTCGTCAGAGCACGGCGAACCCAAAGTGGGAAGATTCCCGTATTCGCCGTAGTCTGCGTTGCCAATGACTAGCGCGAACCTCGTGGGCTCAAGCATTTTTGTCAGCGATTGCTGCCCGTGCGCAGGACCATAGGCAGATGCGGCACCGAGCGCAAATGCGAACAGCGGCCATGTGCTGTGCCGTATTGTCTTAATTGATGGAGTCATAATTCCTCCTAAATGCGTTAGTCTTCCATGACCTCCAAATCGTTGTATTTGCTCTTGGCCTCGTTCTCGAGCCTCTTTAGCTTTTCGTTGAACTGCTTTAGTTGACCTGTGCAGAATTGATAGGACTTGAGCAACGTGAAATAGGCATTGCGACATTCCACGAAATCCTGACGTGTGCGCAGAGCTACGTCTGGTAGGTCACCGTAGGTTACTTGCGGCGCAAGCGTAGCCGTTGCGACGCACGCGTTCTTCAACTCGGGTGAAGTGCACTCTGGCACAGCCGCAGGCCTGATGAGCACGTTCTTACATCCAACGCAAGCAAGCGCCACGACAAAGGTCCCGAGGCGAATTACATTCATGGTATGCCCATCGAATAGGATGTCTTGAGCTTTATCAATTGCGCGTCCGCGATAGACGTCACAGTACACAACTGCTGTAACTTGTTCTGATCGCTCATGATCGACAGCGCCTCCATGACCTTGGCCTCGCGCTCCGGACTCCCGACGGGAAGCTTTCCGATAGTTGTTGCAAGCGACGCGGTCGAATTTTTAATAGAAACGCCGCCGCGTTTCAACGCGGCCGTAGCCTCAGCCAGCCCCGTGCGCGCCTGGCCGAAATCCGTGCGGACTTTGTCAATTTCGCGCTCATATGCCTCGATCAGCGCCTGATTCTTTTCCTTGATCGACTCATCGATAGCCGCCTTCAGGTCCGTGACGCGCTGGCCTAGTGATTGGTACTCAGCTAGTTGAGCCTGCAGCTTGTCTACTTCGCCCTGCTTTACCTTCATGCCAAAGTAAAATCCAAACCCGCCGATGATGACAATTACAATGACACCGGGCGCGACTTTGAGCAGTAGTTGACCGAGGGAAAATGGCATTGCTGATTTCTCGAGTATTCAGTACTCGCGAACCTCCATGGCGCTGAGAATAAGTGGATTCTTGGCATCGCGCAAGTTTTAAAGGACTCAGTAATTCTCGTGTTGGACGGCGTATAGCTTGCTAAGGCTATCGCTAGGGGCCACTGACATTGAGAGCGGCTACCCCGCCCCGTTTGAGGCCAATAGCCGACAGCAAACGAAAGCGCGATCGTACGTTCACTTTATGGCCTAGATGTCGCATCCCGGCCGATCATATGGCCGCTTGTGGAATAGCTGCGGGTGCTCCTGGTGCCAGCCCTTCATGGCCTGCATAGGCGTCTTGCTGCCCAGCGCTGACTGCGGCAACTGGTGGTTGTACAATGCCACATAGCGCAGCAAGGTCTGCTCCATGTCGTCTCGGCTGTTGAACCCGTGGGTCTTGAGCACATCCGCTATGCGGCCGTTGAATCTCTCCACCATGCCGTTGGTTCTCGGGGTCCTGGGCTTGGTAAGTCGGTGCTCTATGCCCAGCGCCTGGCACAGCTGGTCGAACTCATGGTTGCCACTGGGCTCACGCTCCCTGCTGGCAAACAGGCGATCCGTGAACTCCTTGCCGTTGTCGGTCAGCAGCTTGTCGATCCTGATCGGACAGGCCTTGTGCAGGGCCTACAGAAACGCCTGTGCACTGGCGGCTTTCTTGTTGGCATTGAATTGCACGAACACCCAACGCGTGACCCTCAATGGCCACGAACAGGAAGCGCCGTTGCGATTCGTCCTGCATCTGTGGCAGGCACTTCACGTCCATGTGCAGGTAGCCTGGCTCGTAGCCCTTGAACGCCTTGTGAGGCTCGCTGGGCGTCTTGGGTTTGAGGGCGTTCAAGTTGCCCACGCCATGGCGGCGCAGGCACCTGTCCAGGCCCGAGCGCGAGACATGGGGACAAATGAACTCTCGCGTGACCGCCAGCAGGTCATCCAGGGGCAGCAGCAAGGTGCGCCGCAGGTGGACCACCACTGTCTCTTGTGCCGGTGTGAGCACCGTCTGCAGGCGGTGCGCCGTGTGCGAGCGGTCCCAAAAGATAGAGCGCTTCTTCCACTTGTAGACCGTCTATTCCGTGATCCCAAAGCGCTGGGCTAGGGCACTGGCTGTCTCGTCGCTGGCTGCTATCTCGGCACGCACGGCGGGGGTGGTGCGTGCGTTCTTGTGCAGGGCAATCAACATGGCTTGGCTTCCCGGGTGGATTGCAAGGACTCTATCAACTCCCTTAGCACGGCTCTGGCCATGAAGAGTGGATAGCGGTTGGATCGATGCAATCGTCTGAGATGCGACAGCTAGGCAGCACGCCGGGATGCGTGACGAGTTCCCATTTTCTAGCTTTCTCTATGCATGTATATCTCAAACGTAATATACTTGCATAGCAATTCATAGAGTTCACGCTACAGGAGATCCCATGGACGCCGTGAGAAACCCATTTGCCCCGGGCGCCGGGAGTAGGCCGCCAGAGCTTGCCGGACGGGAAACCATCCTTCAGGACGCGCAGACAGCAATTCAAAGGGCGCTGTTAGGTAAGTCCAGCCGCTCACAGATGCTGCTTGGGCTGCGTGGCGTAGGAAAGACGGTGCTACTGAACAAAATCGAAGAGATGGCCGAAGCCGCGGGGCACGTGACATCCTCGATCGAAGCGCCAGAGGGAAAGGCGCTCAGTGAGTTGCTCGTGCCAAAGATCAATCAAGCCTTGCGCAAACTCTCGATTTCGGAGAACGCGAAGGCCAAAGTCCATCAGGCTCTTCGGGCACTTCGCTCTTTCGCCTCTGCGTTCAAGCTCTCGTACGGAGATACTTCAATTTCGGTTGATCCGGAAATAGGCGTCGCTGATAGCGGAGATATGGAGGCAGACCTACCCGAATTGTTCGTACGCGTAGGCGAAGCTGCAAAGGCAGCCGGTAAGGCCTGGACGCTTCTCATTGACGAAGTTCAGTACCTGCGCTCTGAGGATCTGGCAGCTCTGATAGTCGCTCTCCACAAGGTTAACCAGAGAGACCTACCAGTTTTGTTCTTCGGTGCGGGGCTGCCACAGGTTGCGGCTCTTTCGGGCGATGCGAAATCCTACGCTGAACGGCTCTTTCACTACCCTGCGGTTGGTGCGCTTGTGGAGGCGGATGCGGAGACCGCAATTAGGCAGCCAATCGAGGGTGAAGGTGAGCAAATTGACGACACCGCAATCAGAGAGATTCTGGCAAAGACCAAAGGCTATCCCTACTTTCTGCAGGAGTGGGGCTATCAGTGCTGGAACATCGCCGAGGGGCCGCGCATCAAGCTAGAGGATGCATCGAAGGCTGCAGGAGAGGCGACAAAACGGCTGGACGAAGGCTTCTTCAAGGTACGATTTGATCGCTTAACGCCTAAGGAGCGAGAGTACGTTATCGCGATGGCCAAACTTGGTGCCGGGCCGTATAGATCATCGGACGTCGCAGACGCACTTAAAGAAACCCATCAAAGCCTGGGCCCGCGGCGCGCGCAGATCATCAGCAAGGGAATGATCTACAGCCCATCTCACGGCGACATTGCGTTCACCGTTCCCATGTTCAACGAGTACCTAATCCGCAACTACGTGGAGAAACCGAGCAAAGCGTAGCTGCGCGGAGGACGAGTGAGCGGTGTCTGTGTGCTGCCTGCGACAGGCTAGGCCGTATTTCGTGCTGATATTGGGCGACCGCAGCGTCCGCGCGTTCCGAACGGATGGCCATGGTGTAGGCGCCCGAGTCAATTTCGTCGCCTAGGCGGCGAATGACGGTGGCCAGCGCGCGGATGGACCTGTGGAAGTGGGGAGGCTTAAATTTCATAGATATCGGATGTAGTGAAAGGGGAAGCACGGGCCTGGCCCATGCAAATGGGTATAGAGCCTCTGTTTATCCAATTTCCTAGGCACAAACCCTTCTCCGCCTTCACAACACCATTAGCTCTTCGTCATCAGGCCGCCGCACCGTGAAGACCGCCTCGGCACCACCGGCGTCACGGAAAACCGCCGACGTTTGGATGCCTGGGCCAGGGGTCGCCAGCGACAACGCTTTGTCGCCAACCCGCAGGGGGTAGTAGAGGTGCCCACGCTGAAACAGATACTGCCCAGTCACATCCCCCAGCGAACCGTGCGTCGACATCAGCTGCAAAGCCGTCGGCCGGTTCACGACCTTGCCGCTTAGCTGCATCACCGCCAGCTTCACCCCTCGCTGCATGTAGCGGCTGGTCAGCGCGACAGGCAGGTAGTACGAGATGACCGACCCCGACTTTTCCCGCGCCACCGACGATTGAGTGAAGAACACCGCGCCGACCACGCAGCCAGGCTGCTGAAGCAGTTCGCTGGCCAAGCTTCGCAAGGCATCCACATCGGCGGTGGCGTGCACGCGCATGAAGATGACATTGCTGTATAGCTCCGACAGCGGCGAGTGAAGCGCGAAGGCGTCGATGGCCTTGAGCAGCTTGTTCCTGAAATTCGCCTGTTCATTGGCGTGCGCCGGCGACCGAACCACCAACTGATAGGAAGGTGGCTGTATGCCTGGGAACATCAGCGGCGAGAACTGGATGGCTGTCTCGCTGCCCGGCAGACGGTATTGCCGCCCGGATCCCATCAGCGGCATGACCTGCATCTGCTCGACCAGCGCTTGCAGCGTCCGCTTGCCCATGTGCGTGAGCGACCCGGCAGTCAGGCTCCATGAGCCGCCCGAGCTTGCCACGCGCGCACGCGCAACAGCATCAAGGACTTGACAGCCCTCCCGAAAGGCAGCCTCGTGGCTGGACAAGTCGTGGTTCTTGATGGAAGCGCGCAACATGTGACCGTCCGGCAGGGTGATTTGCGCGTCATAGCCGGCCGTGCGCGCCGGCATTGGCCTCACCTTGGAGCCCCCAGCTGCCAGCCCGCCCAGCATCATGATCTCGAAGAGGTGGCCGTGACCGCCGGCGGGCTGATTGCGCGCCGCGCGTGCGGTGTCCTTCAGCCACTTGCCGTGCTTGGCCAGCGCCTCGATGGCATGGCCCAGCGACGCCAGCTCGAGTTGGGCGAGTTCATCCTTTCGGTGCCATAGCTTTTGCAGACGGTGCTGCTGCGCCGACTCCAGCCACTGCACGCTGAACAACTCGCCCGCGACGCGCCGGAAGTGCTCCTTCTCCTCCTTCGTGGTCGGCATAGGCGGGAGATCGTAGGCCTCAGTGGCTATGTCGGTCATGGGCTATGGGGCGCTACGGGCGCAATCTATCCCGCTTTTTCATCGCTGGAAATTTTGTGGCGCAACACTAGCAGTAGTGGTTGAAAAACCGAATGACCACACATATAGCGTGCTTTTCCGTAAAATGTAACGGATTGCGATTCATCTGCACCATGCACCCACTACTCGGCCTTGGACTGTTCGCGGGAGCCCTGGTCTGGCTATTTTCTGAAGACAAGGAATACACGATGCCAGCAGTACAGAAGCAGTTTGAAGGCTTCCACAGCGCCATCAAGCTCGACGAAGATGACGAGAACGCTAAGCTCCGCATGAAGCGCGACACCCTGATCAAGGCGCTCAAGGCCAAGATGGGCGACGACGTGCCCACGTTCGAGTACTTCAACCAGGGCAGCTACTCCATGTTCACCGGTGTCGTGCCCGTGGACGGCAACTACGACATCGACGTCGGTCTGGTCTTCGACTGCAAGCAAGACAAGTACCCCGACCCGGTGGTGCTGAAGCAGAAGGTGCGCGACGCGCTGAACTCGAACTTCCGCACCGTGGCCATCCGCCGCCCCTGCGTGACGGTGAACTATCTGGTGAACGGCATGGCCGACTATCACGTCGACCTGGCCATCTACGTCAAGCGCGACGACGACATGCTGGACCTGGCGAAGGGCAAGGAAGGCTCGGCTTCCGAGTTCCGGGTCTGGCAGGTCTCCGACCCCAAGAAGCTGACGGAACTCATTCGCACCGCCTTCACCGACGCTGACGAGCTCGCGCAGTACCGCCGCTGTATCCGCTACCTGAAGCGCTGGCGCCACGTCCAGTTCCGCAACGGCGGCGCGCCGCTGAGCATCGCCCTGACCGTCGCTGCACGCGAGTGGTTCAAACCCAACTTCAGCACCGCGGGCAAGCCGCTGGACTTGCTGGCCATGCTCGACTGGACCAACGCGATGCTCTCCCGCTCCGAGACCGACTTCACGATGGAGGACGGCCTTTATTCGCGGCTCAAGGTGCAGTTGCCCGTCACGCCCTATGGCGATCTGATGGGGCACATGACCAAAGGCCAGATGGAGAACTTCTGGGAGCGCCTGCAGGCCCTGCGCGACGCCCTGGAGGCAGCGGAGAGCGAGGACCTGCCGGAGGACGCCTGCAAGATCCTGAACAAGCAGTTCGGCGACGACTTCAAGGTGCCCGAGAAGGCTGAGACCGCGAAGGCCGTTACGGCTCCGGTCATCAACACCGGTAGCTCCGCTTGACCGACACGCCATCCGCCGCGCCTCCTGGCGGGCCGGTGCCCGAAGACATCGCCTTCGCCGCCTTGCTTGAATGGTGCAGCAGGCGCGGCCTGACTCCGCAGCGGCTGGACGACGCCAACCCGGGAAAACTGGGTGTGCGCCTCCAGGGTGCGAACCGAACCTGGGAGCTCTACATCCGGGCCGAGGAGAAGAGCCTGCTGATGCCGCAAGTTTGGCTTGCTCCGATGCGTGGATTGCTGCCCCACGTCAGCTACGAGGGCATCGTCTGCGTCAATGACGGTCAAGGCACGTCGCTGGACATCGACCGCAGGGCCGATGTCGTCGCCTACACCCTACTCGAAGCCTACGACCTGCTGGAGAAGTGGGCTGCCGATCCGGCCGCCAGCAAGACCGAGTTCTTCAACGAGCTGGAGGGCTACTGGTCGCACCTGCCGCAGGCAGCCCGTGGCCGCATCCGCTTCGAGGTGGACCGCAAGGACCGCCTAGTAACGGCCTACGTCGACGCCAAGGACAAGGCCAAGGCGAAGACCTGGTTCCTGACCGAGCGCAACGAGCGCCCGCCCACCGAGTTCGACGCCAAGAGCCTGGCGGCGCAGCGCGCCCTGTACCTGCACCTCGACGACGTCCCGTTGCCGCCAGCGCATCCTGAGGTCCTGACCGCCGACTACATCGAGGCGATCCGAGTCAGCCTGTCGACAGCCCAGTTGGAGCTCTGGGCGGGCATGATCGGCCCGTCCAAGAACGGCCCGCGTCCAATAACCCTGTTGTTGTCCGTGCCCCGGGCCGCGGGCGGCGACTCGCTGATCGGCGTGGCGTTCACGGCCAGGGGCGGCGTGGTCGATGCAAAGTTCCCAGTGGTGCCGCTCACCATCCGGCGCCACACTGTGAAGTACATGCGCGAGCGCGGCGGCGCGTCATTGGACCTGCTCGGCAAGCATGTGGCGGTGCTCGGCTGCGGAGCGATCGGCTCGGTCGTGGCGGATGCGCTCGCGGCCGCTGGAGTCGGCAAGCTGACTCTGGTCGACCATGACGAGTTCTCTGAGGACAACGTGTTCCGGCACCTGCTGGAGCCGCTGTGGGTCGACATTTCCAAGGTCCGCGCGCTAAAGATCCGGCTGACCCAGCACTACCCCGGCCTGGAAGTCACCGCGGTCAATGATGTTGCGCAGGACTGGATTGATTCCAAGGTGCTGGCCGGCCTCGACGGCATAGTGGTCGCATTCGGCGCCCCCTCGGTCGAGCGGTCATTCGCCCGCTTCTTTCGGGGCACCGGGTTGAAGCTGCCCATCGTCTTCACATGGCTGGAGGCGCTCGACCTGGGCGGACACTCCATCCTGACGTGGACTGACGCCGAAGGTTGCCTGGACTGTTTGTACCGGAACGACGAGGGCGAGCCATCGCTGTCCCCGCGCACGTCCTACCTTGAGCCTGACCAGGCCGTTACTCGCAACTTGACCGGCTGCGCCAGCATTTTCATGCCGTTCGGCGCCCTGCAGGCCCGCAAAACCGGGATCATGGCGGCGGAGCATATGCTGCGCGCCATAGGCAATTCGGGATCCGCGTCGTACCGTTTCTGGGTGGGCGAAGGTGCAGCGGCCACCGAGGCTGGGCTGAAGATGACACCCTGGCACCAGATCGCGTCGGCCGTCTCCCAGGCTGAAGGCACGCGCAGGGTCTTCGGGCGCCCCTGCAAACGATGCAGGAGCAAGCCTTGAAGATGGTCTTCCGCGTCACAGAGCGCCAGCGCCTGATCTTGGTGCCCGGCGCCGTAGAGCAAATGCAGGCCTACGCACAGAGACGCTGGCGGAACGCTGAAGCCGGTGGCGTGCTGCTAGGCCGGCATCTGCTGGATTCGCATGATGTGGTGGTCGACGAGGTCACGACGCCGCAGGACAGCGACCGCCGCAGCAGGTTCAGCTTTTTCCGCTCAAGACGGCACGAGTCCCTGGCGCGGGAGCGCTGGCAGATCCAGTCCAGCACGATGGCCTACCTGGGCCTCTGGCACACCCATCCCGAGGCCGATCCGACGCCCAGTGGCGTGGACCGCAACGACTGGGCCCAGGCCGTTTCGCGCGACGCCTACGAGGGCGACCTGCTGTTTTTTCCAATCGTGGGCACCCGGTGCGTCCGCGTCTGGACCCTGAGCCGCCGCGGCACTTTCAGGGAGTTGAAGCGAGAGGTGAAGCGTGGCTAGGACTCAAGATCGGGCCAACATCCCAAAGGATGTGCGTCGGGATTTGTGGATCGCGGCCGCCGGCCGGTGCGAGTTCCGGGGTTGCAACCAGCCGGTCGGGCGCGACTTTCTGACTAAGGCGCGCTGTAATGTCGGCGAGTACGCCCATATCGTGGCCGACAGCCCGGACGGCCCGCGCGGCATCCTCGGCGAGTCCGAACGACTGGCCAAGGATGCGAGCAACCTGATGCTGGCCTGCTTCGGCTGTCACAGCCGCATCGACCGGCACGGCCAAAACAACGAGTTTACCGCCGAGCAGCTAAGCGCCATGAAGCGGGAGCACGAGGCCCGGATCGAGCGCATTTATTCCGCGGTGGGGACGCGGGACAGCCTGCTCATCTTGATGACCTTTCCGATTGCCGAGCACAAGCCCACCATCACCTTGGGCCAGGTGCACTATGCGATGTTGCAGAACAGCGACTACACGCTCTTCCCCGGTGCCGACCATGTCTTCATCGACAAAAGCGACTTCGACATCCAGGACAACGATCCTGACTTCTGGGCGCGGGCGGAAACCGCGCTGGGTCAGCTCTTTGACCGCCGGATTCAGCCTGCCATCGAGGCCAAGAACGGCGCCGCCCACCTCACCATCGCCGCGTTCGCTCCCATCCCGATGTTGATGAAGTTGGGCACCTTGCTGGGCGACAAGACCGAGGCGAGCATCCTTGACCTGCCGGGCGACCAGTGGCTCTGGGATCGACGCTTGGATTGCCCAGCGCCAAAGTTCACCTACACGGTGCCGGATAAGCTGCCCCGGGAAGTGGCGGTGATGGTCAACATCTCCAACATCGCGCAGGTGCCGACCGACATGAACACGGTCGAGTTCACGGCCGTCGAGCCCAACCGCGGCATTATCCGCACCGAAGCCCACATGCTGGATTTCCGGCGGGAGTTCAACGCCTTCCTACTGAACCTGCACAGGTCCGGCGCTCGGGTCATCCACCTGCACCCGACTACACCGCTGTCGGCCAGCGTCGAGATCGGGCGGCTTCTGCTGCCCAAGGTTTTCGAGGAGGTCCACGTTTGGGAATGGCGCGCGCCGAGCTGGCGGCCGGCCCTGCGGCTCCGGTAGGCAGCCGTTGAAAGCATTCAAGGCGGGAGAGCCATGAATACTCGACTCGCGCAACTCGCTGTCGGCGCCATGGTGGCCGCCGCGGCTTGCAGCCTTTAGGCGAACAGTTGCAATTTGCCATCGATAGCCGCCATTGAACCAGACCTGCCGGTTGTCCAGCGAATGACCGGAAGCTGACCAACAGCGATCCTTGGTGCCAGGCCGACGGAGGGCGGCAATCGCTGCATCGCCGACCTTCAAGTCGATTCTGCAAATGCCCGCGTTGGGTCGTGAGCACTAGCTCGCAATCGGGGGCATCGGACGTTCAAGATAAAAGTTTGCAGCGACATGCACCCGACTTCGGCTGCTCATCTGAAACCGGCCGTCGGGCCTGCAAGGGTCGCTGCTGGAGCAGACCGCGAGGTTACGGTGCGCTCACGGCCGACAGCAACCGCTGCGAAGTCATCATCGAATTGCTGGATAAAAGAATGGAATCCACTTTTGAGTCGGCATGATGAGCACCGGGCACCCTCGGCTGGGCCCAACCAGTTGAAACGCACGTTCGCCCCTTACCTGTCTCTCTAGAGTGACCACGCGAAGCCTCGCTAGCTACTCATGCGAAGCCCCCTGCTCCACCAGCTGCTCCAAGTGAGCCTCGACACGAAGGATATAGACACGTAACTGCTCGATGCTCCGTGGCTTGTACCCTTCATGCGTCCCACTCGGGCTTTGCCCCATGTATTGGGCCGCAGCACCTGTCGGGATACCCGACTCCTCTGCCAGCAGTGCAAACGTGCGACGAAGCCCGTGAATAGACACATGATCAAGACCAGCAGCTGCGAGTGTCGATCTCATACTGGCTCGAGGGTCTGCAACGTGTCCAGTCTTACCGCGGCCGGCAAAAACAAACTCGCCGATTTTTGGCAAGGAATTCAGTATCTTGAGCAGCATGTCCCCCAAGGGAATGACTCTGGTGCCGTGAACCTTGTCCATGAAAGTAGCTTTCTTCCACCGAAAATCCACCTCGTTCCATTTGAGATTGGCCATAGACTCTCTCCGCAAGCCCGTCATCGCCAGGGCGCGCAAGTATGCGCTTATGTGAGGGTTGGGCAGCTGAAGTACCGCAGCCCACCAACCCGCCAATTGGGACTGCTCAATCGCATCGGTGCGCCGCTTGAGCGCAGGCAACTCACCCACAAGAGCAGGCGCCTTGGCAGACTCCTGCGCGCACTTGGCAATCGCCCTGTACTGGGGTTGGGCCAAGCACCACCGCAAAAACCCTCGGAACATCATCAACGCGCGAGCAGCCTGTGCTCGACCGCGTGTCTCTTGCTCTCTGTACCAATCTAAAAGCCGGTCTTCGTCCAACTCCGCGATGGTCATGGACAACAGCGAATAGATTGGTCCAGCTTTCGTTAGGCCTTGGCCGCGTTTCTTTGCTACACCCCCAGGCGACGCCATCAATCGCAAATCTTGCAAATAACGTGGCTTGAATCCGTCCTTCCCTTTTGGCCTTCCCTGCGCAAGGTAAACTGGCCATACTTCACCGACGGTGATGCCTTGGGTGCTGAGGCGCACACGCTCAGCGGCCGCGGTTGCGATCTTCGCCTTTTTTGCAGCAACGGGGTCCTCGCCCTGATCCAATTGACGCTGAAGTTCGCGGGCCTTAATGCGAGCATCTGGTATCGTCCATGCGTCGGTCCCTCCAATGGTTATCCGAACCGTGCGCCCGTTGTGCTGTCGTTGAAAAACAAAGGCAGTCTTACCACGTGGTGTGGCTCGGACACCAAGCCCGTTGACATCGAGATCCCACAAAAAGTCTTGAGCGCGATTGTCAGGACACTTGAAGGCATTGATGCGAGGTTTTGTTAGGTTGTCTTTTGGCATCTGCGCGTAGAAGGCATGTCGAAGGTCTTACATCCGACAGCATGTAACGGCCGATGTAAGAGAATTTGTGACATCCTAACGCATTTTGATCAACACACGCACCTCCGAAAATCAGGCAAAACTATCGTAACTTGATGATTTGAAAAGAATTTCCCATGAACTCGAACAACGATCAACACGCAAATCAACTCATTCGTAATGAGAAGGTCGGGTGTTCGATTCATCTCTCCGGCACCAACAAAGCAAGATAAGCCCCGCTATCCAATCCGGTAGCGGGGCTTATTTTTTTGCGCTACAAGGCAATGCACGAGCCAGGACAATGAACTAAACAGCTTGGCAGGCAAGGAATACAACGTGATTGATGGACTGATTGGCGGCAAGCTGTACGGCACGCCCGAAAAACGCCTGGGCAAGGCAGGCAAACCGTTTGCCATGGCCAAGGTGCGCGCAACCGCCGGCGACGGCGAAACACCGCTGTTTGTCAACGTGATCGCATTTGACGGCGCCGCCTGCGCGGCCTTGCTGGCGCTCAGCGATGGTGACTCCGTCACCCTTGCGGGCAGTCTGACCCCCAAGGTCTGGAGCGACAAACAGGGCGTGGTGCGCCCATCGCTCGACATGGTGGCGCACCAAGTGCTGACGGCATACCACGTTCAGCACAAACGGGCTGCCATGCAATCGCCCGAACCGCGCGAGTTGCCGCACGAGCCCCTGGACTCCTGAGCGCAAATACCCCGGATTCGACCGCGAGAACCCAGCGCCACCCACGCCGCGGCCCTCGCAGTCTGGCCCAACCCCGTTGTGTTCTGGATCTACCGCTGTGCCGCCTATGCACAGCTGAACCTGGCCGACGACGCCGCGATCCTGGCGCTGATTTTTTGTTGACCTTGCGCTGTTTTCACAACCCGCTACGCGCGGGTTTTTTGCCATAGACAGATAGGCCAGCCCTGTTCGGCAGGGTCCAAAAAATAAAAAACCCGCTATCGCGAGACAGCGGGTTTTAGTTTACTTGGGGTGGCTGATGGGGCTCGAACCCACGACAACAGGAATCACAATCCTGGACTCTACCAACTGAGCTACAGCCACCGTAGCTTTGTATTATAGCGTGAAAAACTGGACTCCACGCTCATTCCACTCATCTTTCAGCGACATCTGCAGTGGCCGTGGGACGCGGCACCTTGATTTGCGCCTTGAAGCGGTCCTTGAGCATCTCGTAATAAGCCATGCCCTCCGCACCTGCCCACCACTGTTCGTACTGCTGCAGATGCTGGGCAGCCCGTTGTGCATCGACGGTCTCGGTCGGCAGCACGCGGCCCAACTTGGCGATCACATAGCCTTGCGCCCCCAGGCTGACACCCGTCCAGGCAGGCAATGTGTCGGCCTTGGTGCTCAGGACCGCATCCACCAGAGCGCGGGGCTGGTTCTGGGGTTGATCACGGGCCACGACCAGAGGGGCCGAGAGTCCGGTCGCGCTGTCGGGCTTGGCCACCCAGGCGGCCAGCTTGGCTTCGCCTTGCTTGCGGGCCAATTCTGCCGATGTGTCACCGATGTACAGCTGCCTGACGCGCGCCTGCACCTCTTGCAACGGCAGCGTGCGTGCCGGGCTGTATTGCGTCACACGCCCCGCCACCATCTGGTTGGGTGCAATTTCCACGGCTTCGGTGTTGCGCTTGTGCTCCAGCGAGTCTGCGGAGAAAAGCGCCTCCAGAAACTTCGCGTTGGCCAGAGGTCCTGTGGCACCGGGCGCAGGCGTGCGTGTTACGTTCTGGGCCGTCTGCAATTTGAGTTTGAGCTTGTCCACCACCGGCTGCAGCGTGTCCGACTGTTCGTAGGCAGCATTGGCAAACGCCTCGGCCACTTCGGCAAACTTGCGCTGCGCCTGCTGCTGCTTGAGCTCAACCTCCATCGAAGGACGCAGTTCCTCGAAGCTCGGTTGGCGCGGCGCCTTGATGTCGGTCAGCAGGATGATGTGGTAGCCAAAATCGCTTTCCACCAGGTCACTGATCTCGCCCTTTTTCAGGGCAAAGGCCGCGTCCTCGAACGGCTTGACCATGGCGCCGCGCGCGAAGAAGTTCAGGTCGCCGCCCTGGGCTGCAGAGCCCGAATCTTCGGACGATTTCTTCGCCACGTCGGCAAAGCTGGCAGGCGCCTTGCGCACCTGCTCCAGCAGCGCCGTAGCGCGTGCCTTGGCTTTTTCGCGCTCGGCGGCCGGTGCGTCCTTGGGCGCAGCGATGAGGATGTGGCTGGCGCGGCGCTCTTCCTTGCCTGCCAGGCGGGCGACGTTTTCCTTGTAGTAGGTGCGCAGATCGTCTTCGTTGAGTGTGATGCCGGCACGAACACTGTCGAGGTCCAGCACCACATACTCCACCGCGGCCTGTTCTGGCTGCTGGAACAGCGCCGGGTGTGCCTTGTAGTAGGCCTCCAGGTCTGCCTCGCTGGGCTTCACCTGGGCCGCGAAATCGGCGGGATCGAAACGAACGACCTGGATTTCGCGGCGCTGGAACAAGGCATCGAGTGACACATTGGCCTGCGCCTGCGTGGCAAAGGCCGTGCCCATGACGCCACCCAAGACCTGGTTGACCGCCAGATCCCGGCGCACTGTGGCCTCAAAGCCTTCGGGTGTCATGCCCTGCGCGCCGACAAGGGCACGGTAGGCTTCGACGTCGAGCGTGCCGTCCGCGCGCTTGAGAGCGGAAATCTGCGGGATTTCTTGCAGGCTGCGCGCCAGGCGCGCATCGCTGGTGGCAAGGTGCATCTTCTGGGCCGCCACTTGCAGCACCCGATCTCGCACCATGCGCTCCAGGGTGGCATAACGCGCCTGCGGCGAATCCAGAAGCCTGGCGTCCAGCGTCGGCTGCTGCGCACGGACCCTGTCCGACTCCACCCGGTGGGCATTGTCCCAGTCGGCCTGCGTGATGTCGTGGCCATCGACCCGCGCCACCACGGGGCTGCCGCCCGAAAAGTAGTTTCGGTCGATACCGACGAGCACGAACGACGGAACGATCAACAAGAACAGCAAGAACATCGTGATCTTGGAGTGCTTGCGGATGGATTCAAACATGGTCAATCTTTCAATGACAAAAAAACAAAAGGCGAACTCACGTTCGCCTTTGTTCGGTGATGGTGGGTCCTGACGGTCTCGAACCGCCGACCTACTCCGTGTAAAGGAGCCGCTCTACCAACTGAGCTAAGGACCCCACCGCAATTGCCTGTCAGTTCAGGGCATCTTTCAATGCCTTGCCTGGACGGAACTTCGGAACTTTAGCAGCCTTGATCTTAATCGCAGCGCCAGTGCGGGGATTGCGGCCGGTGCGCGCTGCACGCTTGCCCACGGCAAAAGTGCCGAAACCAACGAGCGACACCGTACCGCCTTTTTTCAGGGTCTTCTTGACCGCTTCAATCGTGGACTCCAGGGCGCGCGCAGCGGCAGCTTTGGAGATGTCGGCATTGGTCGCAATGTGCTCAATCAGTTCGGTTTTGTTCACAAAAAGCCTCTCGATATAAGAGTTAATGGAATGTCGCATGGCTATCGGCGGTTCACGCACCAGGCCCTTTTGAAGGGGCTTTTGCAAGGCAAGTGAGAGGTTGGCGTGCACCGCGGTCACGGTGACGTCCGATTAGAGCCATCGACATTCGAGGTGTCAATATAGTGCGCCGTTTGGGACAGCGACGGAATGGATTCTAGTCGCAAAAGCACCGCCTAGCGGGGCTTGCGGGAGGTTTTGTCGGGCGCTGGCCCCAAACACTTTCCCCGATTGACACGCACACCCAGCTAAGTCCCACGACCGCATCTGAGGCTTGGCCACTGGCCCGACCCAGATCCTGAGTCGTCGCCGCGCCGCCCATATCGGGGGCGCGGCCCGCGGTTGCGCGGCATCAGAACGGTTTCAATGGCCGGCAACATCATCGCGTTGTGCGCGGCACGGTGACTCTGAGCAAGTCGAGCACCAGCGCGCCGCCCCAGGACTTCCCATCGGGTTGGCGATGCCGCGCCCGCCGATGTCGGTGTCATCGCGCACGATTGGCATGTCGTTTCCGCCGGGCAGACGGGCGCTGCCGTCACGCCGCACCCGGGCGCGGGGATACGGGGATACGGGGATACGGGGATGCCGGGCATGAGGCGCGCCGGACGCAGTTCACGCACGGGTCGAACTCGCGTCGGAACAGCCGCAGCGGGCCCCACAACGAGGCATGGTCGGGAATTTTCGGCCCAGCCGACGGCGCCGGAGTCGACGGCTGCGTGGCCGCCGATCTGCGCCTTCCGCGCGTCGGGCAGTATCTTGCCGTGGCGTTCGCAACAGTCCCAGATGGAGCCGTCCGCGTGGTCGAACTGCAGTGCGATGCCGGGCTCGCGCGCGGCCTCGTCCAGAACGCGCAGCCCCTCGGGCACAGCTTGCTTGCCAATGCCGTCACCGGCTGTGACGGCAATCCGATGCGCCAGGATTTACCCCTGAATTAACAGCTTCCAGCGCTGCGTGCATGCGCGCCAAAGGCGTGCTTGGGTGAAATGGTTACTTCTTGACGCGCGCACGTATCTCGGGCACGGCTTTCTGCAGGTAATAGACCATGGACCACACCGTGAGCACGGCGGCCAGCCAGATCAGCCAGGTGCCCCACACGCCGGCGTCGATCAGTCCAAACAGCCGACCGTCGAACAGCAAGAACGGGATGGCCACCATTTGCACGGTGGTCTTGAGCTTGCCCAGCATGTGCACCGCGACGCTTTTGGCCGCGCCAATCTGGGCCATCCATTCACGCAGCGCGGAAATCGCGATCTCGCGCCCGATGATGATCAGCGCCACGAACACATCGGCGCGCTGCAGGTGCACCAGCACCAGCAGCGAGGCGCAGACCAGGAATTTGTCGGCCACCGGGTCGAGGAAGGCGCCGAACGATGAGGTCTGGTTGAGCTTGCGTGCCAGGAAGCCATCGAGCCAGTCGGTGGCGGCAAAGAGCACGAACATCACGGTGGCGATGAGGTTTTGCAGCTCGGGCGCCATGGGCGTGTAGAACACCCCCACGATCAAAGGTATCGCGACGATGCGCGTCCAGGTCATGATGGTGGGAATGGTCCAGAACATGGCCGCGATTGTGTCATGCCAAGCGCAGCCTCCGGCCGCGCGCATCAGCGCAGCGCGCGGTAGATCGCCTCGGCCAAATCGTGCGAGATGCCTTCCACCGTCGCCAGGTCTTCGACACTGGCCGAGGCCACGCCGCGCACGCCGCCGAAGCGCTGCAGCAGGCGCGCGCGCTTCTTCGGCCCCACGCCGGCGATCTCTTCGAGTTGGCCACCGCCCACGCGCACCTTGGCGCGCTGCGCGCGCATGCCGGTGATGGCGAAGCGGTGCGCCTCGTCGCGGATCTGCGCCACCAGCATCAGCGCGGCCGAGTCCTTGCCCAAGTAGACCTTTTCGCGCCCGTCGGCAAACACCAGCTCCTCGAGGCCCACCTTGCGGCCCTCGCCCTTTTCGACGCCGACGATGCGCGACAGGTCCAGGCCCAGCGCAGTGAACACTTCGCGCGCCATGCTGACCTGGCCCTTGCCGCCATCGACCAGCACCAGGTCGGGCAGGCGCGCCTGGCCCGGTGCCGGTTCGGCGCCGCCGGCCTCGCGTTGCGCCTCGGCCACCTTGCTGTAGCGG
The DNA here is from genome assembly GCF_012932145.1 of Acidovorax sp. SRB_14. Classification (GTDB taxonomy): domain Bacteria; phylum Pseudomonadota; class Gammaproteobacteria; order Burkholderiales; family Burkholderiaceae_C; genus Simplicispira. The sequence goes on from NZ_MWOK01000008.1 coordinate 58,045, forward strand.
CGCGTGAGCACCTGGCGCATGGCAGCGTAGTCGTCGCCGCCGGTGATGCCTTCGATCCTGTACCGGCGGTATTCGCTGCTCTGCATCTTGTGCTGCGCAAACACCACGCACGACGCCTGCGTGGCCTCGCCGGCGGTGTGCGAGATGTCGAAGCACTCGATGCGCAGCGCGTCGAGGTCTTCCTGCGGCAGGTCGAGCGCCTCGGCCAGGGCGCGCGTGCGCGCCTGCTGCGAGCCCTCCTCGGAGAGCAGGCGCGCGAGCTGCAGGCCGGCGTTCTGCTGCGCCATGTCGAGCCAGGCGCGGCGCTGCCCGCGCGGCTGGTGCACGGCGTGCACGCGCACGCCGCTTTGCTCGCCCAAGGCGTCGAGCAGCGCGCGGTCCACGGGCTCGCTGGTGACCAGCGTGGGCGGCACCGGCACGGCGATGTAGTGCTGGGCGATGAAGGCTTCGAGCACCTGCGCCTCCACGCTGCGCGCGGCCGCAGCCTCTGCCGCGTCCGTGCCGTCGTCCGGCCCCTCGGGATGGAACACGGCCGCGGCATCCTCGACATGCACCGGAAAGTACGCGCGGTCGCCCAGGTGGCGGCCGCCGCGCACCATGGCCAGGTTGACGCAGGCGCGCCCGCCGCGCACCTGCACGGCCAGGATGTCCACGTCCTTGTCCGAGGCGGTTTCGATCGACTGCTGATGCAGCACGCGCGAGAGCGCCGTGATCTGGTTGCGCAGCTCGGCCGCCTGCTCGAATTCGAGCCGGTCCGAGTGCGCCATCATGCGCGCCTCGATCTGCTGCAGCAGCGCCTGCGTCTCGCCACGCAGCAGCGCTTCGGCGTGTGCCACGTCCTGCGCGTAGGCCTCGCGCGAAATCAGGCCCACGCAGGGCGCGGTGCAGCGCTTGATCTGGTAGAGCAGGCAGGGCCGCGTGCGGTTGGCAAACACCGTGTCCTCGCAGGTGCGCAGGCGAAACACCTTCTGCAGCAGCAGGATGGTTTCCTTCACGGCCCAGGCGCTCGGGTAGGGGCCGAAGTAGCGTTGCCGCTTGTCGATGCCGCCGCGGTAATAGGCCAGGCGCGGATAGGCCTGCCCCGGCGCATCGCCCGTGCCGTCCCGGGCGGCCACGCCGGTGATCTTCAGGTACGGGTAGCTCTTGTCGTCGCGAAACAGGATGTTGTAGCGCGGCTGCAGCGACTTGATGAGGTTGTTTTCGAGCAGCAGCGCCTCGGCCTCGGAGCGCACCACGGTGGTCTCCATGCGCGCGATCTTGCCGACCATGTGGCCGGTGCGCGTGCCACCGTGGCTCTTCTGGAAATAGCTGGACACGCGCCGCTTGAGGTTGAGCGCCTTGCCCACATACAAGAGCGCGCCCTGGGCGTCGAAATAGCGGTACACGCCTGGCAGCGGCGGCAGCGCGGCCACCTGTGCCAGGAGTTCGTCGGAATGCACGTCGGACATGGTGCGTATTGTGGCCGCGTGCCCGCAGCCCATGCGCGGACCAAGTCCATCAGCTATTGAATCAATAGCTGCAAGCGCTTGTGTGGCAAGCGCTGCAGGCTTAAAAGACCCGAAATCCCGGCCGCATCAGTCGGCTTCGATCTTCGACGCCTTGACCACCGTGGTCCAGCGCGCCAAGTCGGACTTGACCTTGTCGCCCAGTTGTTGCGGGTTCTGGTAGTCGGCCGTGGCGCCCTGCTCCTGCACCTTTTGCTTGAACGCCGGCTGGTTCACCACCTTGCCGATGTCGGCGGTGAGCTTGTCGATCACCGGCTTGGGCGTGGCCGCCGGCGCGAACACGGCAAACCACGAGGTCGCATCGACCTGCGGGTAACCGGCCTCGGCCGTGGTCGGCACCTCGGGCAGGCTGGGCAGGCGCTCCTTGCTGGTGACGGCCAGCACGCGCAGCTTGCCCGACTGGATGTGCGGCATGAAGGGCGGCGCCGTGCCGAAGGTCAGGTCCACCTGGCCACCCAGCAGATCCTGCAGGGCCGGGCCGGTGCCCTTGTAGGGCACGTGCATCATCTTCACGCCCGCCTGTTGCTCGAGCATGGCGCCGGTGACGTGCTGCAGCGAGCCATTGCCCGACGAGGCATAGTTGAGCTTGCCCGGGTGCGCCTTGGCGTAGGCCACGAGCTCGGCCATGGTCTTGATTGGCAGGTCGGCGCGCAGCACGATAATCTGCGGCGCCGAGATCACATTGGCCACGGGCACAAAGTCTTTTTGCTCCCAGGGCGGGGTCTGCTTGCTGACGATCGGCGAAATCACGTGGTAGCCCGAGTACTGCATCAGCAGCGTGTAGCCGTCGGGCTCGGCGCGCTTGACGACCGAAGCCGCGATGTTGCCGTTGCCGCCGCCCTTGTTGTCGGCCACCACCGACTGGCCGATCACGGGGCCGAGCGCCTGCGCCAGCATGCGCGCCGACAGGTCGGTGGTGCCGCCCGCGGCCGTGGGCACTACCATGGTGATGGGCTTGGCCGGGTAGGCCGCCGGCTGCGCCCAGGCGCCGCTGCTGGCCAGGGCCGCGCCGCCGCCGAGCACCGCGAACATCAGGGTGTTGAATTGTTTTCGGGTGGTTTTCATGGTTTGTCTCCTGGTTAAGGTCAAAAAATCAGGTCGCGCTGCGCGCCAGCGCGCGCTCGCGGATCTCGGCAAAGCCCGCGGGCACGGCGTGCAGGTCCAGGCGCCGGCCGGCTTTGACGATCTGGCTCGGAATGTCGTGGCCGATGAGGGCCGGCAGCCGCGCCGCCGCGGCGATCACCAGAGCCTCGTCCAGCCCGGTGTCAAAGTCCATCAGCGCCAGCGCATGGGCCACCTCCTCGGTGCACACGTTGCCGGTGGCACCGGGCGCATAGGGGCAGCCGCCGAGGCCGCCCAGCGAGGTGTCGAACAGCGTCGCGCCGGCATCGATCGCAGCCAGCACATTGGCCAGGCCCATGCCGCGTGTGTTGTGGAAATGCAGGGTGAAGCGCACTTCGGGCCAGCGCGCGCGCGCCGCCGCCGTGAGCGCGGCCACCTGCGCGGGGTAGGCCATGCCCGTGGTGTCGCACAGGGTGACACCGGTCACGCCCAGGTCCACGAAACGCTGGACCCAGGCAAACACCTCGCTCTGCGCAACGTCGCCCTCCATCGGGCAGCCGAACACGCACGACAGCGAAATATTGAGCGCCACCGGCGCGCCCTGCGCGGCGGCCACCACCTGCGCCAGCGCCGCGAACGACTGCTCGCGCGTCATGCGCAGGTTCGCCAGGTTGTGCGTGGCGCTGGTCGACATGACGAGGTTGAGCTCATCGGTGCGCGCCTCGATCGCGCGCTCGGCGCCGCGCACATTGGGCACCAGCGCGCTGTAGACCGTGCCCGGCCGGCGCTCGATCTCGCGCATCACGATTTCCGCATCGCGCAGCGCGGGGATGGCGCTGGGCGAGACAAAGGCCGTGACCTCGATCTTCGACAAGCCGGCCTGCGACAGCGCGTTCACGAGCGCAATCTTGTCGGACGTGGGCACGAAGGCCTGCTCCATCTGCAGGCCGTCGCGCGTTCCCACTTCCTGCAGGTGGATGCGCCGCCGCGCCCCCTGCCACACCGTGCTTGCGGTCATGCCACCACCCCCTTTTCGCGCAACAGCGCAATCTGTGCGGGCGTGAGCCCGGCTTCCTGGAGCACCGCATCGGTGTCGTCGCCCAGGTGCGGCGCGCTGCTGCGGATGCGGCCCGGCGTGGCCGAGAGCTTGGGCACGATACCCGGCACCTCGATGCGGTGGCCGTCGCGCGTGGTCTGCTGCAGCAGCATGCCGCGGGCGCGGTAGTGCGGGTCCTCGGCAATGTCCTTGGCCGTGTAGACCTTGCCGGCGGGCACGCGCGCGGCACCGAGTGCGTCCAGCACCTGCTGCACCGTGCGCGGCGCGCTCCAGGCGCCGATGGCGGCGTCGAGCTCTGCCACGCGGGCCACGCGGCCAGCGTTGTCGGCCAGGTCGGCGGCAGCGCCCAGGTCGGGGCGGCCAATGGCCTCCATCAGGCGTTTGAAGATGCTGTCGCCGTTGCCGGCGATCAGCACCCAGCCGTCACTGCACGGGTAGGCGTTGGACGGCGCGATGCCCGGCAGCGCGCTGCCCGCGGCCTCGCGCACCGCGCCAAAGGCGCTGTACTCGGGGATCAGGCTCTCCATCACGTTGAACACCGCCTCGTGCAGCGCCACGTCGATCACCTGGCCCTGCCCGCCGTTGACCCTGCGGTGGTAGAGCGCCGTGAGCACGCCGATGGTGCCGTGCAGCGCCGCCAGCGTGTCGCCGATCGACACACCCACGCGCACCGGCACGCGGCCCGGCTCGCCCGTGAGGTGGCGCAGGCCGCCCATGGCCTCGCCGATGGCACCAAAGCCTGGCAGGTCGCGGTAGGGGCCGGTCTGGCCGTAGCCCGAGATGCGCAGCATCACCAAGCCCGGGTTGAGCTGGTGCAGCGCCTCGGGCGACATGCCCCAGGCTTCGAGCGTGCCGGGGCGGAAGTTCTCGATCAGCACATCGGCCTCGGCGATCAGCTGGCGCGCGATGGCCTGGCCCTCGGGCTGGCGCAGGTCCAGCGCCAGCGAGCGCTTGTTGCGCGACTGCACCTGCCACCAGACGGAGGTGCCGTCCTGGATCAGCCGCCAGTTGCGCAGCGGGTCGCCCCCGCCCGGGGCCTCGATCTTGACCACGTCGGCGCCGAACTCGCCCAGCGTCTTGCCGCAAAAAGGGCCGGCGATGAGCTGGCCCATCTCGACCACGCGCACGCCCTGCAGCGCCGATGGCGCCACGGCGCCCGCACCTGCCTGTGGCTGGGAATCCATGGAATGTGTCTCCTGTCATGCTGGGGCGCCGCACGGGCCCCGGTTCGTCTGGCGGGGCATGTTGCCGGCATCGCCGCCAAACGCAAAACGCTGTTGCACGACGCTGCCATCGCAAACCGGCATGGCCAGCCGCTACCATGCGCGCATGAAACTCGACCCGCTCTCCCTGCGCCTGTTCGTCGCGGTGATGGAAGAAAACACCATCGCTCGCGCCAGCGCGCGCGAGCACATCGCCGCCTCGGCGGCCAGCCGGCGCCTGTCCGAACTCGAAGGCGCCCTGCGCGTGGAGCTGTTCACGCGCAGCAACCGGGGTGTGGAGCCGACGGCCGCCGCCTACGCACTGCTGAACCTCGCGCGCGGCGTGCTCAACGACATGGACGGCATCGCCAGCCAGATGCGCGACTACGCCTCGGGCACGCGCGGCCATGTGCGCGTGGTGGCCAACATCTCGGCCATCACGCAGTTCCTGCCCAGCGAGCTGCAAAGCTTTCTCGCGCGCCACCCGCAGGTGGACGTGCGCCTGCAGGAGCAGATCAGCAGCGCCATTGCCCACTCGGTGGCCGAGAATGCCGCCGACGTCGGCATCCTCAACGACGGCAGCTACGGCGAGCGCGTCACCCTGCTGCCCTACCGCAGCGATGAGCTGGTGCTGGTCGTGCCGGCGCAGCATGCGCTGGCGCGGCGCAAGGCGGTGCGCCTGGCCGAGGTGCTGCACCACGACTTTGTCGGCATGCACCCGGGCAGCGCCATCAACCACCAGCTCATGCGCGCCGCCGGCGAAGCCGGGCTGCCGCTCAAGCTGCGCATCCAGGTCACGGGCTACGACGCGCTGTGCCTGATGGTGGCCTGCGGCCTGGGCATCGGCGTGATGCCGCGCGGCAGCGCGCAGCTGTACCGGGGCGCACTCGCCGTGCGCACGGTGACGCTGGCCGAGCCCTGGGCGCACCGCCAGCTGGCGCTGTGCGTGCGCTCGTGCGAGTCGCTCTCGAGCGTGGCCCGCCTGCTGGTCGAACACCTGCGCGCACCGGCCGGAGCCGCGCCATGAACGCGGCCGCACCGCTGCGCTGGGACATCTTCTGCCAGGTCATCGACAACTATGGCGACATTGGCGTGTGCTGGCGCCTGGCCGCCGACCTGGCCGGCCGCGGGCAGCGCGTGCGGCTGTGGGTCGACAACGCCAGCGCCCTGGCCTGGATGGCACCCGGCGGCGCGCCCGGCGTGCAGGTCATGCCCTGGCCCACCCAGGCGCCGGCCGGCGGGCTCGGCGACGTGGTGGTCGAGGCGTTTGGCTGCGAGATCGCGCCCGCGGTGGTCGCCGCCATCGCGCAGCGGGCGCAAGCTCCCGGCGCGCCACCGGTGTGGATCAACCTCGAATACCTGTCGGCCGAGGGCTACGTCGAGCGCTGCCACGCGCTGCCCTCGCCGGTGCTCAGCGGGCCGGGCGCCGGCCTGGTCAAGCATTTTTTCTACCCCGGCTTCACGGCCGGCACGGGCGGCCTGCTGCGCGAGCCCGACCTGGCCGAGCGCCAGGCCCGCTTTGACCGCAGCGCCTGGCGCGCGCAGCACGGCCTGGCCCCCGCGGCGCTGGCGGTGTCGCTGTTCTGCTATGAGCCGGCCGCCCTACCCGCCTTGCTGGCGCTGCTGGCGCAAACCGAGGCTGAGACGGAGCAGCCCGTGCATCTGCTGACCACGCCGGGGCGCGCGGCGGCCGCGGTGCGTGCTCTGGTGGGCAGCGGTGAAGCAGATGAAAATATCCATGGAATCGGCCTCCAGCCCAATACCTTCAAGCGCGAGAAGCTATCGATTTCATACCTTCCCAGTGTGCCGCAGGCGCAGTTCGACCAGCTGCTGTGGGGCTGCAACCTCAACTTCGTGCGCGGCGAGGATTCGCTGGTGCGCGCGCTCTGGGCCGGCCGGCCCTTCGTCTGGCAGATCTACCCGCAAAGCGACCTCGCGCACCAGGGCAAGCTGCACGCCTTTCTCGATTGGCTGCAGGCACCGCCCTCGCTGCGCTGCTTCCATGTGGTCTGGAACGGCCTGGACAGCGGTGCGCTGCCGGCGCTCGACCCCGCCACGCTGGCGCAGTGGGCCGCCTGCACGCAGGCCGCGCGGGCACGTTTGCTGACCCAGGACAACCTGGTGACCCAGCTGCTGGGCTTTGTCGCCAAAAAACGTTAAAATCCAAGGCTTTGCGCCCCACAGGTCCGGCACGCACGTGCCCCTCTGGGCGCATCACCGCCGCGGAACATGCGCCGGCACGGGTGGCCCGCCAGGCCACTGGCCGGCACATTGAGCGGCCTCACCACAGGCAACATGCTATGAAAATCGCTCAAGAAATCCGCGCCGGCAACGTCATCATGCACGGCAAGGACCCCATGGTCGTCCTCAAGACCGAATACTCGCGCGGCGGCCGCAACTCCGCCACCGTGCGCATGAAGCTCAAGAGCCTGATCGCCAACTTCAACACCGAAGTGGTGTTCAAGGCCGACGACAAGATGGACCAGATCGTGCTCGACAAGAAAGAGTGCACCTACTCCTACTTTGCCGACCCCATGTATGTCTGCATGGACACCGAGTACAACCAGTACGAAGTCGAAGCCGAAAACATGGGCGACGCCCTGAACTACCTCGAAGACGGCATGGCCGTCGAAGTGGTGTTCTACGACGGCAAGGCCATCTCGGTCGAACTGCCCACCAGCGTCGAGCGCGAAATCACCTGGACCGAGCCGGCCGTCAAGGGCGACACGTCCGGCAAGGTGCTCAAGCCCGCCAAGATCGCCACCGGCTTTGAAGTGCCGGTGCCGCTGTTCGTTTCGCAAGGCGACAAGATCGAAATCGACACCCGCACGGGCGAGTACCGCAAGCGCGTCTAACACCGCTTTACGGCCCCGCAAAAAAGGCTTCCCTCGGGAAGCCTTTTTCGTTCGCGGCCGCAGCCGAGCCTGCGCCCCTACAGGCGCGCCGCCAGCCGCGCCGCCTGGTCGATCGCACGATTGGCGTCGAGCTCGCCGGCTTCGAGCGCGCCGCCGACCAGATGCACGCAGCGGCCCTGCGCCTGCAGGGCGTCGGCCAATTCGCGCAGCGGCACCTGGCCGGCACACAACACCACGCTGTCGCAGGCGATCCAGGCCGAGGCTTCGCGTTTTTCGCCGTAGGACACGAGCAGCCCTTCGTCGGCGATGCGCTCGTAGTTCACGCCGCCCACCATCTCCACCAGCTTCCTCTTCAGCGTGGTGCGGTGGATCCAGCCCGTGGTCTTGCCCAGGCCCGCGCCGAGCTTGCCTTTCTTGCGCCGCAGCAGCGTGACCTGGCGCGCGGGCGGCGTGGCCTGCGGGCCGGCGGGCGCCAGGCCACCGCGTGCCAGCGCCGGGTCGGTGATGCCCCATTCGGCCTGCCAGGCCGGCAGGTCGAGCGTGGTCGAATGGCCGCCCTCGACCAGGAATTCGGCGACGTCGAAGCCGATGCCGCCCGCGCCGATGACGGCCACGCGCTCGCCCACGGGTTGGCCATGGCGCAGCACGTCGATGTAGCTGAGCACCTTGGGGTGCTCCTGGCCGGGGATGTGCGGGTCGCGCGGGCTCACGCCGGTGGCCACGACGACTTCGTCGAAGCCCGCGAGGTCGGGCGCCTGCACGCGCCGGTTCAGGTGCAGGGCGACGCCCGTGTCCTGCACGCGCATGGCCAAGTAGCGCAGCATTTCGTGGAACTCTTCCTTGCCCGGCACCACCTTGGCCATGTTGAGCTGGCCGCCGATCTCGGGTGCTGCTTCGAACAGGTGCACCTCGTGCCCGCGCTCGGCCGCCACCGTGGCCGCGGTCAGGCCCGCCGGGCCGGCGCCGACCACGGCAATGCGCTTGCGCGCCGCAGCCGTTGGGATCGGGCGGTAGACCAGCTCGGTCTCGTGGCAGGCGCGCGGGTTCACCAGGCAGCTGCTGACCCGGTTCTGGAACACCTGGTCCAGGCAGGCCTGGTTGCAGGCAATGCAGGTGTTGATGCGGTCGGCGCGGCCCTGAATCGCTTTCTTCACGAAGGCCGGGTCGGCCAGCAGCGGCCGCGCCATCGACACCAGGTCGGCGCAGCCGTCGGCGAGCACCTGCTCGGCCACTTCGGGCGTGTTGATGCGGTTCGAGGCGACCAGCGGCGTGGCGATGCCGGCCGCCGCAAACTCGGCCTTCATCTTCTGCGTGACCCAGGCGAACGCGGCGCGCGGCACGCTGGTGGCGATGGTGGGGATGCGCGCCTCGTGCCAGCCGATGCCGGTGTTGACGATGCTCGCGCCGCCCCGGGCCACGGCCTTGCCCAGCGTGACGATCTCGTCCCAGGCACTGCCGCCGGGCACCAGGTCGATCATCGAGAGGCGGTAGATGAGGATGAAGTCCGGTCCCACGGCCTCGCGCGTGCGCGCCAGAATTTCGAGGGGCAGACGCATGCGGTGGCTGTAGTCGCCACCCCAGTCGTCCGTGCGCAGGTTGGTGGCCTGCGACAGGAACTGGTTGATCAGGTAGCCCTCGGAGCCCATGATCTCGACGCCGTCGTAGCCCGCCTCGCGCGCCTTGGCGGCGCAGTTCACAAACGCCCGGATCTGCCGCTCCACGCCACGGCTGGAGAGCGCGAACGGCGTGAACGGCGAAATCGGCGACTGCAGGCGCGAGGGCGCCACGGCCAGCGGGTGGTAGGCGTAGCGCCCCGTGTGCAGGATCTGCAGCGCGATCTTGCCGCCGGCCGCGTGCACCGCGCGCGTCACCGCCTGGTGGCGCCGCGCCCGCCCGAGGTGGCCAGCGTGCCGGCAAACAGCTTGGCCCAGCCCCCGATGTTGGGCGCAAAGCCGCCGGTGACGATCAGCCCCACCTGCCCTTCGGCGCGCTCGCGAAAGTACGCCGCCATGCGCGTGAGGTCGCGCCCGTCCTCCAGCCCCGTATGCATGGAGCCCATGAGCACGCGGTTCTTCAGCTGGGTGAAGCCCAGGTCCAGCGGCGCGAGCAGGTGCGGGTACAGGGCCTGGCCGCTGGGGGCCGTGGTTGACGCAAAGGGCATGGAGGCACTCGCAGGTTTCGGCAGGCTCAAGCGATGCCGCTCAGCCCACGGTGATCGCGACCAGGGTGGGCCGGTGCGCACGCCGGGCGGCCAGCTGCCCGCGTGCATGCGCGGTCACAGGGCCCGCGCCAGCCGCGCCGCGCCCTCGCGGATCTTGTCCACATCGGCCGTGGCGAACGACAAGCGCAGTGTGGCGTGGTCGGGCTGGGCGCAGAAGAACGGTGTGCCGGGCACGAAGGCCACGCCCTCGTCGATGGAGCGCTTGGCGAACACATTGCCATCCGCCACTTTGCCGCCCGCGCCCGTGAGGCGCGCCCACACGAACAGCCCGCCCTGGGGCTGCACGAATTCGATGGCGTCGCCGAGTTCCTTGCGCAGCGCGTCGCCCATGGCCTGTGCGCGCTCGGCATAGACCGCACGCACCTTGGCCAGCGTGGCGGGCATGCGGCCGGCCTTGAGGTATTGCGCGGCCGTGGCCTGTGCGAAGGTGCTGGTGTGCGCATCGCTGAACTGCTTGCACATGGTGGCCTTGGCCAGCAGCTCGGCCGGCGCCACCATCCAGCCCACGCGCAGGCCGGGCGAGAGCACCTTGCTCAAGGACCCGCAGTGCACCAGCAGATCGCGGCTGCCCGGCACGTTGGCCGAGAGGTTGAGCAGGCTCGGTGGCGGGGCGTCGCCGAAGTACAGGTCGCCGTAGGGGTCGTCTTCTACGATCAGCGTCTGGTGCTTGACGGCCATCTCCAGCACCTGCTTGCGGCGCGCGAGGCTCAGTGTGGCGCCGCTCGGGTTGCCGAAGGTCGGGATCAGGTAGACGAACTTGGGCTTGTGCTCGGCGATGAGCTGTTCCAGCGCGCCGGTCTGGACGCCGTCGGCGTCGATCGGCGCGCTGATCAGCTCGGCGCCGTACAGGCGAAAGCACTGGATGGTGGCCAGGAAGGTCGGACCTTCGACGATCACCTTGTCGCCGGGGCTGATCAGCGTCTTGCCCAGCAGGTCCAGCGCCTGCTGGCTGCCGGTGGTGACGATCAGGTTCTCGGGCGCGAGGTCTTTGGCGCCCTTGCTGGCCATGAAGGCGGCCAACTGCTCGCGCAGCGGCTGGTAGCCCTCGGTGGCGCCGTACTGCAGTGCCCCGCCGGGCTCTTCGCCGAGCGCCTGATTGACCGCCGCGCGGATGCCGTCCACATCGAACAGGGCACTGTCCGGAAATCCCCCGGCAAAGCTGATGATGCCGGGCTTGCCGAGCAGCTTGAAGAGTTCGCGGATGGCGGAGGTTTCGACTTTGTTCAGGCGATCGGCGAATTGCATGTGCGAGGCTTTCTATCAAGACAAAAGCGGGGCGTGGCCCCAATGGCCAACATTGTCAGCCAATTCCTGCACCCGTTCGCGCCCAACGCCGACGCACCCCGGCCGCGCTTGCGCGCACGCTGGCGGCAGCACAGTGAAGGAGCCACGATGAAATTCCCCCTGATGTACCGCGTGCTGCACGCCGGCGTAATTGCGTCGGCCGCGTTGGCACTGTTTCCGGCGGGCGCGCAAACGCCTGCGCCCGCAGAGCCAGCACCCGCCGCCACCCCGGCGGCCGGATCCATGCCCGCCGCACCCCGCGCACACGGGCCACGCCCCCGGGGCGAACGCCCCATGCACCGCCGCCACCACCACCGGGATGGCGTCGAACCCGCCAATGCCGACCGCCTCGCGGGCAGCCAGAGAAGCAGCATGACGGACTACGAACGCAATGCCCTGGCGCGCTGCGATGTCTTCAAAACGCAAGACGACCGGCGTGCGTGCGTGGAGCGCATGCACCAGCCGGCGCAGGGCAGTGTATCGGGCGGTGGATTGCTGCGCGAATACACCTATGAGGAGCCTGTCGACAGGCCTTGAGGTCCGGCGGACGCGCAAGCCTCGGTTGACCATGGGCGGGCCGGGTCAAGCTGCGCAACAATCGGGGACCTACCAGACGCCTCCCGCCCGATGAAACCTGCGCTGATCGAACCCTTCCTCGCCACCCTCAAGGCGGCCAACCCCCTGCCCAACACCGAGCTCGAGTACACCACCGTCTTCGAGTTGCTGGCCGCTGTGCTGCTCTCGGCGCAGGCCACCGACGTGGGCGTGAACAAGGCCACGCGCAGGCTGTTTCGGGTGGCGGGCACGCCGCAGGCCATCCTCGACCTGGGGCTCGAAGGGCTGGAGGGCTACATCAAGACCATCGGCCTGTACCGCAGCAAGGCGCGGCACCTGATGCAGACCTGCCGCATCCTCGTCGAGCGCCACGGCGGCCAGGTGCCGCACACGCGCGAAGAGCTCGAAGCCTTGCCCGGCGTGGGCCGCAAGACGGCCAACGTGGTGCTCAACGTGGCGTTCGGCCAGCCCACCATGGCGGTGGACACGCACATCTTCCGCGTCAGCAACCGCACGGGCCTGGCGCCGGGCAAAACGCCGCTGGCGGTGGAGCAGCAGCTGCTCAAGCGCGTGCCGGCGCAGTACGCAGTCGACTCGCACCACTGGCTGATCCTGCTGGGCCGCTATGTCTGCCAGGCGCGCAAGCCGCGCTGCTGGGAATGCCGGGTCGCGCCGTACTGCGACTACCGGCCCAAGACCCCCGCGCCCTGAACTGCGCGTTTCGGAAAGACACCAGGCCAGCGCGCGGCGGCGGCGCGTGGGCACAATACCGGCCTTTTTTCACCCCCGCCAAGAAAGCACCCGACATGCCGCAACTCCATTTCATTCAGCAGGGCCAGGGGCCCGTTGTCGTCCTGAGCCACGCCCTGGGCTGTGACCTGCAGATGTGGGATGGCGTGGCCGCGGCGCTGCAAGACCGCTACACCGTACTGCGCTACGACCACCGGGGCCACGGCCGCTCGCCTGCGACCGACGGCACCTTCACCATGGACGACCTGGCCGATGACGCTGCCGCGCTGATCCGCCAGCACGCCGCGGGCCCGGTGCACTTCGTCGGCCTGTCGATGGGCGGCATGGCGGCGCAGGCGCTGGCCGCGCGCCATCCGGGCCTGGTGCGCAGCATCACCGTCGCCAACTCCGCCAGCCACTACGACGACGCCGCCAAGACCGGCTGGGCGGCGCGCGTGGACACGGTGCTGGCGCAGGGCATGGAGAGCATCGCCGACGGCGCCCTGCAGCGCTGGTTCACGCCCGAATTCCGCGCAGACGCCCACGGCGGCAGCGCGCGCGTGGCGGCGCTGCGCGCGGTGCTGGTGGGCACCGCCCCAGCGCCCTACGCTGCCGCCTGCGAGGCGGTGGCCCGTATCGATCTGGAGGCGGGCAACCGCCTCATCGCCTGCCCTGCGCTGGTGATCGCCGGCGCGCGCGACGAGGCCACGCCACCCGCGATGTCCGAAGCCATCGCGCGCTCGATTGCGGGCGCCCAGCTGGCCACGCTCGACGCCGCCCACCTGAGCGCGGTGGAGCAACCCCAGGCCTTTGCAGACACCGTGGCGCGGTTTTTTGAACGCCTCTGAGAACTCCTGAAAGAAGAGCTGCCAGCGCTTAAGCCATAAGCGCTGGAGCCTGATTTGACCTAAATTCCGGCGCCGCTATTTCGGCGCTGCGGCCGGCACGCGGTCAGCCGGCAGGTGGTCGGCCGGCCGCAGCAGCGCCGCAAACTCCAGCGCGGCCTGCGAGCGCCCGGCTCCGCGCCGCCACAGGATGCCGGCGTGCCGCAGCATCTGCGGTGAATGCAGCTGCACGGCGTCCATGTCCGTCGCCTGGCGCGCGGCGCGCTCGGGCACGATGCAGGCCAGGTCGCCCCAGCGGCAGACCTCGATCAGGCCTTCGACCGACTCCATCTCCACCCGCACCTGCGGTGCCACGCCGGCCTGGCGCAGGCTGTCGTCGATGAGGCGGCGTGTGGCAAAGGCGCGTGGCAGCATGGCCAGCGGCACCTGCTCGAGTGCCTTGAGCGCGAGCGTGCGCCGGCCGGCCAGCGGGTGGGCGCGGTTCACCACGAGCTGCATGCGCTCGGCAAACAGCGGCTCGGTCTCGATGTCCGCGCGCTCGGTCGGGTAGAACGCGATGCCCACGTCCAGCCGCCCCTCGACCAGCAGTTCCTCGATCGGGCCCGCGCGCAGGTCGCGCACCACCACGTTGACGCGGGGATAGGCGCTGCTGAACGCCGCCACCGCAGCGGGCACCAGCGTGTGCAGGAAGGTCGGGATGACGCCCACCGTCAAGCTGCCCGACTGCAGCCCCGCCATGTCGGCCAGCGCCATGCGGCCAGCCTCGATTTCCTGCAGCGCACGCGCCGCGTAGACGCGGAACGCCGCCCCGGCCTGCGACAGCTTGAGGCCGCGCCCGAGCCGGTCGAACAGCTTGCTGCCCAGCTCGTCTTCGAGCTGGCGCAGGCCGTGCGACAGGGTCGACTGTGTGACAAACAGGTTTTGCGCCGACAGCGTGAGGTGCTGTGTCTCGGCAATGTCCAGAAAGTAGCGCAACTGGCGAATTTCCATGGCGAAGGCCCCTTCTTTCGTTCGATGGTATCGAATGATAAGTGGCAAATAAATCATTGGAGCGTTCTGTGGATTGCCCCTAATCTCGTGTTTTATCGGCCTCCCGTGCAGGGAAGGCCACTGCCACCACCCCACCGAAGGCCCCCACGATGCAAAGCCGTTTCACCATAGAGCGCCTGCAGGCACGGATCCTGGACATCCCCACGATCCGGCCACACAAGCTCTCGTTTGGCTCCATCAGCCGCCAGAGTCCGGTCATCGTGCAGCTGTGGCTCAAGGACGGCGCCTGCGGCTTCGGCGAGGCCGCCACCATCGGCGGCCCCTCGTGGAACGAGGAATCGCCCGAAAGCATCCTGCACGCCATCGACAACTACCTGGCCCCCGCCCTCCTTGGCCAGCACGGCGGCGGCTTCGAAGCGGCGCTGGCACGCATGGGCCAGGCCTGCAAGGGCAATGCCTTCGCCAAGAGCGCCGTCGAGATGGCGCTGATCGATGCCGTCTCGCGCACGCTCGGCCTGCCCGCCTGGCAGCTGCTCGGCGGCAAGGTGCACCAGAGCCTGCCCCTGGCCTGGACGCTGGCCAGCGGCGACGTCGAACGCGACCTGCAGGAAGCGCAACTGCGCCTGGAGCAGAAACGCCACCGCATCTTCAAGATGAAGATCGGCGCACGCGCCCCCGAGGCCGACGTGGCCCACGTCACGCAGATCGCGCGCGGCCTGCAGGGCAAAGCCACGCTCACGGTCGACGTGAACCAGGCCTGGGACGGCAACACCGCGCGCCGCTACCTGCCGCAACTGGTCGAGGCCGGCGTGACGTTGATCGAGCAGCCCGTGGCGCAGTGGAATGTCGAAGCGCTCAAGAACCTCACCGCCACGCTGCACGGCGCCTTCATCATGGCCGACGAGACCGTGTGCACGCCGCAGGACGCCATGATGCTGGCGCGCGAACGGGCCAGCCACGTCTTCTCGCTCAAGGTGGCCAAGCACGGCGGCCTGCTGCGCACGCGCAAGGTGGCGGCCATTGCCGAGGCGGCCGACATCGGCTGGTACGGCGGCACGATGCTCGAGACCTCGCTGGGCAGCGCCGCATCGGCGCATGTCTTTTCGACGCTCGGCGCTGCGCACCACGGCTGCGAGCTGTTCGGGCCGCAGCTGCTGGTCGACGACATCGTCGAGCGGCAGATGCCGATTGTCGATTTCGAACTGCAGCTGCCCGACGGCCCGGGCTTTGGCGTCGAGATCTCGCTGCCCCAGCTTGAACGCTTCGACCGCGCCCGCCAGGGCCTCACCGCCGTGCACGTCGACATGGCCGCACACACCCCCGTTTAATTCCTTTTCTAAATCAAGCGTGAACGCGAAGGCGAAGCGCAGACAGTACAGACGTACGGCAAGCGAAGCCGACAAAGTGCACGTTTGATTTAGCAATGGAACAAGGAGAAAACCGATGCTGTTTCTAGTTCGTATGGACGTGAACATTCCGCGCGATCTGCCCGTGGAAGAAGCCAATGAGATCAAGGCCCGCGAAAAGGCCTATTCGCAAGACCTGCAGCGCGACGGCCGCTGGAAGAGCATCTGGCGCGTGGTCGGCGAATACGCCAACTACAGCATCTTCGATGTCTCGTCGAACGACGAGCTGCACCAGCTTCTCCAAGGCCTGCCGCTGTTCCCGTTCATGAAGATCGACGTGACGCCGCTGGCGACACACCCCTCGGCCATCTGAGCCTTTCTGCAACCACTACTACTAGACCAAGAGACACAACCATGATGACGAAACGACAGACGCTGGCCCTGCTGGCTTCGGGCCTGGCCCTGACCGCCCTCCCCACGGCGCATGCCCAGGCCCCCGCAGACAACTGGCCCAGCAAGCCGATCCGCTGGGTCGTGCCCTTCCCGCCGGGCGGCGCCATGGACGCGATCGCGCGCACGCTGGGCGAGAAGGCCGGCAAGGCGCTGGGCCAGCCCTTCGTCATCGAGAACAAGCCTGGCGCGGGCGGCAACATCGGCGCCGACTACGTGGCCAAGCAGCCCGGCGACGGCTACACGATGATGATCACCTCGATCGGCATGGCCACGAACAAGCCGCTGTACGGCAAGCTCAGCTACGACCCCGTCAAGGACTTCGCTCCGGTGAGCCTGCTGGCGGTCGTGCCCAACGTGCTGGTCACCAACAACACGCAGCCCCAGGTGAAAACCGTGGCCGACGTGATCGCCGCCGCGCGCAAGGAACCCGGCAAGCTGACCTATGCCTCGGCCGGCAACGGCACCTCGATCCACCTCGCGGGCGAGGTCTTCACCTCGCTGGCCAAGGTCGAGATGCTGCACATCCCCTACAAGGGCAGCGGCCCGGCCGTGTCCGACCTGCTGGGCGGCCAGATCAACTACATGTTCGACAGCATCACTTCGGCGCGCCCGCACATCGAGTCGGGCAAGCTGCGCGCCCTCGGCGTGACCACGGCCAAGCGGTCGAGCGCCCTGCCCAACGTGCCCACCATCGCCGAAGCCGGCCTGCCAGGCTACGAAGTCTCGCCCTGGTTTGCCGTGTTCATGCCGGCGGCCACGCCCAAGCCGATCGTCAACAAGCTCAATGCCGCGCTGCTCGCCGCGATGAAAGACCCCGATGTCGCCAAGCGCTTTGAAACCATCGGCGCCGAACCCGTGGGCTCGACCCCCGAGGAGATGGCGAAGCACCTGGCGCGCGAATCCGAGCGCTGGAGCAAACTGATCACCGAGCGCGGCATCCGGCTCGACTGAGCGGACGCCCGGCTCCCTTTTCCACCCACCCAGGAGACTTTCCATGGCCGAATTCACCAAAGAGCAACTGCTCGAACGGGTCAACACGAACCACGGTGCCGAGGGCAATGCCCGGGTGCGCGCCATCACCGAGCGCATCGTCACCGACCTGTTCCACACCATCGACGAGCTGGACGTGACGGCAGACGAGTTCTGGAAGTCCATCGCGTGGTTGACCCGCATGGGCCAGACCGGCCAGTTCGGCCTGCTCACGGCGGGCCTGGGGTTCGACCGCCTGCTGGACATCCGCCAGGACGAAGCCGATCAGAAAGCCGGCCGCGCCGGCGGCACGCCGCGCGCCATCGAAGGCCCGCTGTTCGTCGCTGGCGCGCCGCTGTCGCAGCACGAGGTGCGCCTGGACGAAGGCGAGCCCGAGGGCGAGGTGTTTGTGATGGAGGGCCAGGTGCTGGACCTCGAAGGCCAACCGGTGGCGGGCGCGCTGATCGACGTGTGGCATGCCAACACGCAAGGTGGCTACTCCCACTTCTTCCCCGGCATGAAGCCCTATGAACTGCGCCGCCGCATCCAGGCCGACGCCCAGGGGCACTACCGCTTCCGCAGCTATCTGCCGCCCGGCTACGCGATTCCGCCGGGCAGCCCCATCGCCGAGCTGTTCACGGCGCTGGGCCGCCACGGCAACCGCCCCGCGCACATCCACTTTTTGGTGGCGGCACCGGGCCTGCGCACGCTGACCACGCAGGTCAACATTCCGGGCGACACCTACATCGACGACGACTTCGCCTTCGCCACGCGCGACGGCCTGATCGTCGAACTCGAGAAGAACGTGGCCCCGGTCGGCTACGAATCGCTGGGCGTCACCGCCCCGTTCACGCGCTCGCGCTTCAACTTCGTGATGCAAAAGGCTGTGAATGAGAACGAAGCCCTGCCGCTGACCCGCATGGAGCGCGTCGCCGGCTGAGCGCCTGCACACCACGGCCGCGGGAACCGCACCTGCCTACCTGCCGAACAGCCACCTTCCCCCGAAGGTGGCTTTTTTTCGTTGATGCTCCTCATTCAATAGCTGGCAGCGCTTACCCATCAAGCGTTTTGGGCATAAAACACTTGAAACCAATACCCCGCCTGGCCTGACCGGTGTGCCAGAGGCCGTCGGAGGCCTTATCCGATTTGCCTTGCCAGCGCCTGGAGCTCAGGGGCCACATCCCGCCGCAGCCAGTCCACATCCAACGCCCGGCCCTGAAACGTGCAGCTCAGTGCGGCCACTTCGAGGTTGTTGACACGGCCCAGGGGAACCGCCACCGCCTGCACGTCGGGCATCACTTCGCCCAAGGCGGTGCAACAGCCGAAGTGCGCATAGTCACGCAGGCTCTCCAACACCTTCGGGCCATAGCGCGACCACTGCGCGGGGTCCTTGATCTGCACCTGGTTGAGCAGGGCTTCGCGCGCTGCGGGGGTGCAACCCTGCAGGTAGGCCCGGCCGACTGCGGTGCCCAGAAGCGGATGGGCACTGCCCACATCGTGGGAATAGACAGCACGGTCAGACACCCGGATCACTTCGAGGTAGACCATGGACAGGCGGTCGCGGATGGCGACGGACACATTGCAACTGTGGCTTTTGGCCAGCTTCATCATCAATGGACGCGCCGCGCGGCGGAACGTGAACTGGGCCAGCAGCGGGTACCCGACGGACAGCGTCGCGGAACCGAGGCGGTATTTTCCGTAGTACTCGGTGGCGGTCAGATAGCCCAGGCACATCAACGTATAGGTGAGCCGCGACACCGTGGCCTTGGGCAGGTGCAGCATCTGCGCCAATTCGCTGTTGCCCAGGATGGGCCTTTCGGGCGAAAAGCAATGCAGCAGTTCCAGCCCGCGCGCCAGGGTCGTCGCGAATTGCTTGTCGCCCGCAAACTCCTCTAGTCCAACCGGTACCCGCCGACTGATGGTGTTTTCCATAGGTTCTGAAATAGCGATATCAAATGTGGAATATCGAAATATTAAGGCGGTTCTGAAGGCGCAGCTCCTACATTCGTTCAACGCTTCCCTGATGGAGCGCAAAAGGATGACGAACGTGGGTGCTATCACAACAGAACTGCCGGTGCACGACATTCCCGCGCTCAACGGCAACAACGCTCCGATTCAACAGGAAGACGTCTGGGACGATTTGCCGGTGATCGGCAAGGTGCCGGAGGACATGAACGGGCTGTACGTCCGCAACGGACCGAATGCCTACTTTCCCCCGACCTGGCGCTACCACGCGTACGACGGTGACGGCATGCTGCACGCCGTGCGCTTTGCCAAGGGCAGCGTGACCTACCGCAACAAGTGGATCTACACCGATGGACTGCGCGAGGAACAGGACGCAGGCGCACCGCTGTGGAAAGGCATCAAGGAGCCGCCGCGCAGCGACAGGCCGGATGCCCCGCTGAAGAATACCGCCAACACCGACGTGAAATACCATGCCGGCCACCTGCTGACCATGTGGTACCGGTCCGGCCTGCCCTATGCCGTCGATCCACACACCCTCGACACCGTGGGCCCTGAGACCTACGGGGGAGCGATCCAGCGCCTGTCGGCGCATTCGCGTCCGGACGAACACACGGGCGAGCTGATGTTCTTCGATTACGACACCAAGCCGCCGTACATGCGCTACGGCGTCGTCGGGCCCGACAGGCAATTGCGCCATGCCATCGACGTGCCGTTGGACCAGCCCGGGTTGCCGCACGACATGGCGATCACCGACAACTATTCCATCCTGCACGACTTTCCGCTGCGCCCCGACCCGCAAGCGTTGGCGTCGGGCCGCTATAAGGTGCGCTTCTTTGCCGACCAGCCGTCGCGGTTTGGCGTGGTTCCGCGCCATGGCCGTGCCGAGCAGATCCAGTGGTTTGAAGCCAAGCCCACCTACATGCTCCACGTGGTGAACGCCTGGGAGGAGGGCCGGGAAGTCGTGATGGTGGGAACGCCGTACCGCGTGCATGCGCGCGAGAGCGGCGAACCCGATGCCGAACGGCTGGAAAAAACCATCCACCAACGCCAGCGCGACTTTCAGCTCTATGAGTGGCGCTTTGATTTGCAGACAGGCAAGACCTGCGAGCGCGTCATCGACGACGTCCTCAACACCGAGTTTCCGGTGATCAACAGCGCCTACCAAGGCCGCAAGAACCGCTGGTCGTACCACGTGGTCTTCCCGCAGGGAGGGCGTGAAGAGCCACGCTTCCCCGGCCTGGTGAAGTACGACCTGGAGACCGGCGGCTACGTGGCCTACAGCGCGGGCCCGCAGTTCTTCTACAACGAGGCAGGCTTTGCCCCCCGCGACAACGCGACGTCGGAGGACGATGGGTACCTCGTCATGTTTGTCTGGAACCCCCACAGCGAGCAGTCCGAGATCCAGATCTTTGATGCCAAAGACGCCCGAATGGCCAACGGCCCGGTGGCTCGGGTGCTCCTGCCACGGCGGGTTCCGCACGGATTCCATGCCACGTACGTGAGCCAGGCAACTCTTGACAAATGGAAGTAAATAATGATCTTGGTAAGCCAGAAATCCATCGATGAGTACATGTCCAAAGGCTGGTGGGGCACGTTGACGCTTGGTGAGCATTTCCTCGATATGGCGGCAAAAAACGGCGCGGCATTTGCCGTGGCCGATCCGCCGAATCGCACCGAGCTTTTCGGTGGCGCGCCCCAAAACTGGAGCTGGGGCGCGCTGTGCGAGCAAGTCGGAGCCTTGTGTGCCGTGCTCCACGCGCAAGGGGTCGGCAAAGACGATGTGATCGTCGTGCAGCTTCCCAACTGCGTTCAGTTGCATGCGATTTACCTGGCCTGCGCGGTCAGCGGTGTCGTGGTCTCGCCGGTGCCGATGCAGTACCGGGCGCATGAGCTCGTGCATGTCGCCACAAGCACCGCGGCAAAAGGCGTCATCACGACGCAGCGGCTGGGCAAGTACCAGGCAGCGCATGAAATCGCACTGATGAAACCGCTGCTGCCCTCGGTGCAATGGGTGTGGTCCTATGGCGATGCCTCCGGTCAGCCCCTGCCCGAGGGCGTGCAAGACCTCGACATCCTGCTGCTGCAGGCGCCCGCATGGGACGACGATGGCATGCGTGCGCACATGGCGCGCATCGCTCTCACCGCCAACGACGTGTTCACCATTTGCTGGACTTCGGGCACCGAAGCGCGCTCCAAGGGCGTGCCGCGCAGCCACAACGAATGGCTGCTGGTCGGCACGTCGGTCATCGATGCCGGCCAAATGCAGCCCGGCGCACAGATGGTGATTCCGTTCCCATTTGTGAACATGGCCGGCATTTCCACCAGCCTCATCGTCTGGCTGTTGACGGGTGGCGGTCTGCACCACCACCACCCCTTCGACCTCAAGGTGTTCATCGGGCAGCTTCAAGACAACCCGACCGATTACACCGTTGCCGCCCCCGCGGTGTTGAGCATGCTCCTCAAAACCCCGGAGCTGCTCGATGGGGTGGACCTGAGCCGCCTCAAGCGCATTGGCTCCGGTGGTGGTCCGTTGGCTCCGTGGTTGGTGGAGCAGTTTGCTGCGCGCTTCGGCATCGAAGTCATCAACTATTTCGGCTCCAACGAGGGCGCTGCACTGTCGTCCACGCCCCAGGACATCCCCAACCAGCAACACCGCGCCAACTACTTTCCGCGCCTTGGCATCGACGGCTTCGCCTGGAAGGCGGTTCATGCGAACAAGGTCACCACGCGCCTGGTCGACGTGGACAGCGGAGAGGAAATCCGTGCGCCGGGCAAGGTGGGTGAACTGCGGTTCAAGGGACCGATGGTGTTCTCCGGCTACTTCAACAGCCCTGAGCTCACCGTGAATGCGTTCGATGAACTCGGCTTCTACAAGACGGGCGATCTCTTTGACATCGCGGGCGACCGTGGGCAGTACTACCGTTTTGCAGGGCGCAGCAAGGACATCGTGGTGCGGGGCGGCATGAACATTTCATGCGAGGAAGTCGAAAGCCTGCTGCTGTCGCACCCCAAGGTGCGCGAGGTCGCCGTGATCGGATGGCCCGACGACGTACTCGGAGAGAAAGTCTGTGCCGTCGTGGTGCCCAGGGATGCGACGCAGGCCCTTGAACTGGATGAGCTGGTGGCCTATCTCAAGAACGTGGGCAAGGTGGCTGCGTTCAAGCTGCCTGAACGCATCGAGACGATCGGCGAACTGCCCCGCAATCCCGTGGGCAAGGTGCTCAAGCGCGTATTGCGGGAGCGGATGCAGGCGCCCTCCACCGCAACAGCTGCCACGGGCTGCGTGGCCCACCGAGCGAAGGACTGAGCGTGGCATCTTCTCTCCACACCCCGACGGCGGCTGGACAGGTGGCCCTGGTGTTGATCCCGGGCATGTTGAACACCACGGTCATCTGGCACGGCGTGGTCGCTCGGCTCCAGGAAACCCTCGGCGAGACTGCGCGCATCCATGTTGTCGACGTGACCGTGCAATCCACCACGGTGGACATGGCCAGCGATGCCTGGCAATGCGTGCAGGATTTGCCGGCGGCAACGCCGTGCTTTGTGGCAGGCTTTTCGATGGGCGGCTATGTCGCTCTGGAAATGCTGGCCGACCAGCGCAGGCCGCTGGCAGGCGCATGGCTGGTGTCGACCTCTGCCCGCCCGGAAAGCGCCAGCACGGCGCCGTTCCGCGAGCAGGCCATCGCCGCTCTGGCAGCCGATTTCGAAGCGGCCATTCAAGGCACTGCGCGCTACGGCACCTATGGACGAGAGGCTGAACAGCTCGAGCCGCTGCTGCAGATGATGCGCGAGGTGGGCAGTGCAACCGCCATCCGCCAAACCCGCGCCATCATGCAGCGCCGCGATCTGCGCGAGCGGATCAGGGCGCTGTCGCTGCCCGTGCAGGTGCTCTGCGGCGAAGACGATCGCATCACGCCCAAAAAGCTGTCCGAAGAGCTTGCGGCACTGATCCCCGGCGCCACGCTGCAACTGGTGCCGCACGCAGGGCACATGCTTCCCTGGGAGCAGCCGGACCTCATCGCCGATGCGATTGGCCGCGCCCTCGCCGTTTCAGCGAAGAAGGGGGCCGGGGCATGGGATGTGCAGGTCCACTCCAGCCCCGCGATGGCGTCGGATGCAATGCCTGCTGCAGGCTTCGCAGCGCCCCAACCTTGACCCCACCGGACACCACTGCCATGCACACAGAAATTGTCGGACGCATTCAGCCAACCATCACGCAATGGGATTCGCCTTTCATGAGTGGCGCGTTTGCGCCCAACTACGTGGAATACACAGCGACCGACCTGGAGGTGATCGGGACCGTTCCGCAGCGCCTCAATGGGGTGTACCTGCGCAACACCCAAAACCCGGTGCACCAGCCCTTGGGCGTGCACCATGCCTTCGACGGCGATGGCATGCTGCACCAGCTGAGTTTCAGGAACGGAAAGTGCGAGTACCGCAACCGTTTCCTTCGCACCAAGGGCTTTGAAGAAGAGCACAAGGCCGGACAGGCCCTCTATGCCGGCCTGATTGACAGCCCGGAACTCGCCCAACGCGCTGGCTGGGGTGCGCGCGGCGGGCTGAAGGACACCTCGGCCACCGACGTGATCGTGCACGCGGGAACGGCGCTGACCACTTTCTACCAATGCGGGGAGCCGTACCGCTTTGATGCAAGAACCTTGGAGCCGCTGGGCGTGTCTGCCTGGGGCGCCCAGGTGCTCAAAGACAACGGAATCTCGGCACACCCCAAGGTCTGCCCGCGCACGGGCGATTTGCTGTTCTTCAATTACAGCAAGAACGCACCGTACATGCACTACGGCGAGGTGGACGCGCAGGAAAAACTGGTGCATTACGTGCCGGTCCCGCTGGCGGGTCCCCGGCTGCCGCACGACATGGTGTTCACCGAAAATTTCGCGGTCCTCGGCGACTTTCCGCTGCACTGGGACGAGTCCCTGTTGCCGCAGGGCAAACACAAACTCCGCTATGACGGTGCGAAGCCCGCCCGGTTTGCCGTGGTGCCGCGCCGGCATGCGCCGCAAACGGAGGTGAAGTGGTTTGAAGCCAGCCCGACCTACGTGCTGCACTGGCTCAACGCATGGGAAGACGGCGACGAAATCGTCATGCATGGCTACCACCAGAAGTGGCCCATGCCCCAAGCCGGCTTCGACAACAAAGGCGCAACGCTGGGCCCGGGCCGCTATGGACCGACCATCTACGAATGGCGTCTGAACATGCGCACCGGCGCGGTCGTCGAGCGCCGCTTGCACGAGCAATACCTGGAGTTCGGCATGATCAATGCCCAGTTCTGGGGCAGGCCGTACCGCTACTCGTACAACATGGTTGCCCACCCCAACAGCTTCCTGTTTGACGGCATTTTGCGCTTTGACCACACCACGGGCGCAACGCAGGAATACCGGTTTGGCGAAGGCCGCTTTGGCAGTGAATCCCCGATGGCTCCAGCCGCTGGCGCGACGGCCGAAGACGACGGTTACGTCGTGAGCTTTGTGTCCGATATGCGGGCCGATCGGTCGGAATGCGTGGTGTTGGATGCGCGCGATCTGAGCCAGGGGCCCGTGGCGCGCATCATCTTGCCCCACCGCATCAGCAGCGGAACGCATGCGTGCTGGGCAGACGCCTCTGAACTGCGCGGCGAACAGCGCGCCTGAACCCGAAATTCAATGGAGACTATGGACATGACGCAGGCTACATACGTGTTGGGCGGCTACCAGACAGACTTTGCGAAAGCGTGGTCCCGGCAAGGGCAGGACCTCTCGGACATCGTGCGCGAAACCGTGCTCGGCGCGCTGCAGGCGTGCCAGATCGCGCCTGGGGCGATCGAAAGCATCCACGTGGGCAATGCCTTTGGTGAACTTCAGCGTCAGCAAGCGCACTTGGGCTCCATGGTGGCGCAGGTGGTTCCCGCGCTGAACGGCGTCGCGGCAATGCGCCACGAAGGCGCTTGCGCGTCATCGTCGCTGGGCGTGCTCAGCGCGATGGCCGAAATTGAATCGGGGCGCTATGACTGCGTCTTGGTGCTCGGCGTGGAAGAGTTCAAGAACACCTCGGGGCACGAAGCATCGCGCAACCAGAATGCCGCGTCCTGGCAAGGTCACGAAGAGATCGACTGCCAGTTCATGTGGCCTGCAGCGTTTGGACTCGTGGCGGCCGAATACGACAAGCGCTATGGCCTGGATCGCAAATACCTCAACCGCATTGCAGAGCTGAACTACGGCCATGCCAAGCACAATCCGTTGGCACAAACGCGCAGCTGGCAGTTCAACGAACTGAGCTTCACCGACGACGATGAGGCCAATCCGCTGATTGAGCCAGGAACACGCCGCCAGGACTGCGGGCAGGTCACGGACGGCGGCGCCGCGGTGGTGCTGGCATCTGAGCGTTTTGCCAAAGAGTACGCCGCCCGCGCGGGCCAGCGCCTCGAAGATCTGGCGCGGATCACCGGTTGGGGACACCGCAACTCGGTGTTGCGGCTCAAGGACAAGTTCGAACTGAGCAAAGGTGAAGCCTACGTGTTTCCGCATGTGCGCCAAACCCTCGAGGACGCATGGCGCCGCGCGGGCATCGGCGGCATCGGCGATCTCAGCGGCATTGAGACCCACGATTGCTTCACGACCACGGAATATGTAGCCATCGACCACTTTGGCTTCACCGAGCCTGGCCAGAGCTGGCAAGCGGTGGAGGACGGCTCCATCGAGCGCGGTGGACGTTGCCCCATCAACATGAGCGGTGGCCTGATCGGTGGTGGGCATCCCGTGGGCGCGACAGGCGTGCGCATGGTGCTGGACTGCGCCAGGCAGGTCACCGGCAAGGCCGGGGCGACACAAATCCCGAACGCCCGACGCATGCAAACGCTCAACATTGGTGGGTCTTTTGGCACCGTGGTGAGCTTCGTTGTGGAGCAAGGGCAGAAAGACCGAGAGCGGTGAAATCTCTGTTGCAGCCCGCTCATCGGCGCTGCGCCAGCGGCTGCAACCACCTGACCGCTCGATGGGCGGCAGGTGCGCACAGTGCGACTGGGCTCAGGACGTTGTGCCCAGGCTGGAGAAACACAGTCCGCGCGTTGAACAATGCGCTGGACTGGGTTTGAAAAGGGCGTGAACGCCGCCCAACGGGCGCGGAGATTTCAGAGAAAAAACCTGGCTCCGACATCCATAGGGATATCGGAGCCAGGTGGTATTTATTTTCAGGCGGCTTGGCGAACAGGCTCTGGCTGGGAGGCAACTGCAGCGGCGATGCTGTCCAGCTTCCGCGCGACATCCTCGGGAGATACCGCCGGATCCGGGGTATGGGCATAAATATGGGTGTTGCGCTCTTTGCGGTCGAACCAGATGGCTTCCTTGCGGTGCTGGGGGGGCCGCTCTCGCGCCAGGTACACGATGGTGTCTGCGCCCTTGTCATGGTCACGCAATACCGATTTCAAAATCGCGACAAAGCGTGGCATGGAGCGGTTGACGCTGGCGGTGTCGACCCAGCCGGGGTGCATGGCATAAAACCTCTGGTTCAGATGGGATTGTTTCTCGCGCCAATATCCCATCACCATGACCTGTGCACGCTTGGCCAGGCCATAGGCCCGGGGGCCCATATAGCGGGCCGGATCGGTGATGTTCAGGTCGTCAACCACCATGCGATGGTTGTACATGCCGCCTGAAGCGACCTCGATCACGGTCGCGTCATCCTTGAGGATTTTGTTATCGAGCAGACTTTTTACGAGAATGTGATGGCTGAGGATATTGGTCACAAACGAGAATTCCATTTTCTCGTCGGTCAGCACCATTTGGTGCTTTTGAATTCCCACATTGTCGATCAGAACATCCAACCGCTGGCCAGATTCCCGAATTTTTTCGACCAGCGCATACACCTCGCGGGTTTTGGAAAAATCGGCCGTCAGATAGGTGACAGACACAGGCGATTGAACGCTTTGCGCAAAGGCCTGCAACTTGGCAGGATCGCGGGCAACGCAAATAACGTGCGCGCCGCCTTCGGCGCCCTTGCGTGCCGCAGCCGCGCCGATTCCTTCCGAGCCACCGGTCACCAGCCAGGTCTGGCCCTCAAATTTGTTGGGGCGATTCTTCCAGAAAATGCTCCGCAGGTGATATCCAATTGCGCTGTAGCTGGGAGTAAATCGGACGTAGAATTTGATGATTTTTGACAGCGGTGTTTTTGCCATTTTTTGACCCGATCAATTTGAGCTTCAGAACACAACAATTAATGGTTTGCAGGCTCTTGGACGGCGTTCAGCAATGTCGTGCGATCATAATATTCGCGCCAGTGGGAAATTTTGCTGCCGGAAAATTCAATAATCCCGGTCGTGGGGACAATGCGAGAAATCCCGTCCAGCACGATCTCATCCTCGCGCTCAACAAAAAGAACACCGTTCGCCACCCCAATAGTGCGAATATTCAGTTTTACACTTTTGTTGGGTTTTTCCGTCTTGCGCACACGCTCAAAGAAATTTTCTCGCCCGATGCAGGGCGTCAGCATGACGGAGTGTAAAATGCCGTCTTCCGCCATCAGGTCAGCACACGCTCTCCAGTCCTTTTTCTCCCAGCCGTCCTTCATGGCCATGAAAACACTGATTTTCATTTCGTCGCTGATTTGCGGTTCCGTCATGTCTTCTCCTTCAGGTTATGTTCCAATTTAAAAGAAGAGCCGGATGCTGGACGCTCTTCTTCATGCCGATTCATTACATTCGCATCGCGCAGCTTTCACAACTTGAAGTCATTGAATTTCCCAATGGATGAGAAGAAACCGGCTGTCCTGGGGACGCAAAGCGCCAGCAAAGTACTGCGTTTGCTGAGGATCGTGGGCGCGCAACATGCCAAGGGCATTCGCCTCAAGGACCTGATCGAAGCATCGCAAATCGACAAATCCACGGTGCACCGACTCTTGCTGTGCCTGCTCGAGGAAGGTTTCGTGGAAAAAATCGGTTCGTCCAAAAGTTACCGTCTGGGCATCGAAACCCTGCAGTGGGGATTCTCTTCTGCGGGCATGGACGCGCTGTCGGAAAAATTCCGGCCCACGTTGATGCGCCTGGCGCGCATCACCGACGACGCGGTCTTCCTCATGGTCCGAAGTGGAGACTATGTGGTGTGCCTGAGCCGTGTGGAAGGCGACCACACGACCCGCGCCTATGTGGTCGAGGTCGGGGTGCGGCGGCTGCTGGGTGCCAGCGCGGCGGGTATCGCCATGCTTGCCAAGCTGCCCGACGAAGAAGTGAACGCCCTGCTGGCAAGGCACGAGGCAGAGTACATCCGGCACCAGTACCCCATCGCGGCACTGAAGAAACTGGTGATGCGTGCGCGCGTGCAGGGCTACTCGGAAGTGTCCGACGCCCGGATCGCTGCCGATGGGCTGGGCTGTGCCTTCCCCATGACGGACAACACCTGGGCCGGCCTGAGCATCGCTGTGGCGCAACACCGCTCCACCCCGGAGCGGCTCAAAGAACTATCTCAACTGCTGCTGGACGAGGTTTCGCGGGTGGCGGCCGGGCTGGTTTAACTGGCACGCGCAACCGGAAGGCACAGGCAAAAAGCCCTTCAGCACCCATCGGAGGGCTGAAGGGCACATGTCACTAGCCTGTTCAGAATTGGATGGCCGCCCGGGCGGCCACCGCGCCGGATGGCGTCAGAAACGGTGGCGGATACCCAGCGACACACCCGACTGGTTCTTGGAGCCGACTGCCAGTGTGCTGAGCGCCGCGAAGTTGAGCCCCCCATTTTTTGCATACGCCGCCCCGCCGTAGAGGTCGGTGCGCTTCGACAACGCGTAGATCGCTTGCAGCGTGAGCTGCTGTTGACGCGGTTGGTTGCCTGCGCCGGCGCGCTGCTTGATGTCATCCAGGTAGTACGCGGCATTGAGCGTCAGGGCACCGGTCGCTTGGTAGTTCACGCCAAGCCAGTAGAAATCATCGCGCAGCGCGATGCCCCCCGCAGCGTCCTTGCTCTCGCCCCAGCGGTAGCCGGTGGACAGGCGTACCGCGGGTGTGAACTGGTAGGCCGCGCCGAGTGCCACCTTGCGTGCACGCGAGTGGGCTCCGTTGACGTCGGCGCCGTTCTGCTGGTCGAACGCCAGCGTGGCCATCAGATCCTTGTTGGCATAGCTGAAATGTCCCCCCCATGCAGCGCTTGCGGACGTGGAGGACGTTTGCTCGCCAAATGCGTAGTGCACTTGCGCGCTCAAGGCGTCCGCATTGAAACGGTATTTGACGGAGTTGTCGTTGCGCAGGCCGCCCAGCAGGGGGCTGAACGGTTCGTAGGCGCCAGCGTAGGCCAGCGGGACGATGAACAGCAACGCGTCAAACAACGATGTGTACTGCCGGCCCAGCGTCACACGGTGGTTGGCGCTTTGCAATCCGACAAAAGCGCCGCGATTGAAAAACTTGGCGGCATCCGCATTGGTGCCGGTGTCGGAATTGAACCCATGCTCCAAGGTGAAAATCGCTTTCAAACCACCGCCCAGGTCTTCCACGCCGCGAAAACCCACGCGCGGCCCTTGCAAGCCAGAGTTGCTCATGCGCAGCAGGGACGCGGACTCATTGCCTCCTTTGGGCTGGTGATTCACATACTCGATATTCGTATCAATGATCCCGTACAGGGTCAGTTGGGACTGAGCCCAGGCGGCGGGCGCCAATGCCAGAATGGCAAGTGGCCAGGCTTTTGCAAATTTATTTTTGGTCATTATCGGTCTCCTGATGGTATTGGAATGATTTTATATTTCGATGCCACTGTCTTTGATGAGGCGCCCCCAACGTGCATTCTCTTCACTCAGCTGCTTTTGAAAGTCTGCTGTCGACTTGCCTCCCGCCACATAACCCAAATCCTTGAATCGCGATTGAATTTCCGGAAGATTCATGATCTTGATGGAAACTTCGCGAATGTTCTGGATGATTTCAGGCGGGGTATTCTTGGGCACAAAGAACCCCGCCCAGGTCGGTAATTCAAAACCCGAATACCCTTGCTCGGCCAATGTGGGAATGCTGGGCGTCAGTGGAGAACGCTCCGTGCCGGTGACCGCGATGAGTTTGATTTTTCCGGTCGGTATCAGGGCATTCAGCGTCACCAGGTCCAGAATTGTCATGGTGATTTCACCGGACGCCAGCGCCATGCTGACCTGGGCCGAACCTTTGTAGGGAACATGTAGCATGTCCAGGTTCGAAACCTTATTCAACTGATTGCCAAGGATGTGGGAGGTAGACCCATTTCCAATCGAACCATATATGTGGGTCTTTGGATTGGCCTTGACTTCCTTTACCAGTTCCGTGAAATTATTGGCACTGGTCTTCTGGGTGCTGACGGCAATCCACAAGGGGCTCTTGATCAAATCCACCACAGGCTTGATGTCATTGAACGGATCGTAGGGCAGCTTGTTGAAGAGGTAATAAGTCTGCAGTAGCAATGGGATGGTCAGCAGGATGGTATTGCCATCCGGCTTTGCCTTGGCAACAAAATCCGTACCAATGGTTGTGCTGCCGCCCGGCTTGTTTTCGACAATGATGGTGCGACGCATCTCCGTCGCCATCTTTTCTGCGAAAATGCGCCCCAAGACATCGCCGCCACCGCCGGGCGCAAATGGCACCACAATGCGCATCAACGCATTACTTTGAGCCCAAGCGTGACCGCCTGAAAATACGGCGGCCCCTGCCCCGGCTAAAACCTTGGTGAACTGCCTGCGGCTCAAATTCGGCATTTTTGTCTCCAATTGATCAATATCAAAGTAACTACCCAGTAGAGGTGTATGCGTAACTGAATTTAGGTGCAGCTGTTCTTCTGCAGCGCAGGAAAAACAGGGTTTTCTCACCCCTTGGGATTACTCGGGGTATCTACTAGGTGGAACGGAGGATGTGGCAAGGGCGGAGCCAAAAGTGGCGTGCGACAGCGGCCCACCTGCAAGGTCGGCAGAGGCACTCCTCCCGCGCACTGCGGCCCCCAGCGTCGGCAGACCGCGCCGTCCTCAGCCTCCGCAAACGGCAGAACTGCGGCGTGCGGGCGATTGCACGGCCAGTGCAGCGCTCATCCGCCACCCTCCGCCGGGAACTGCAGCGCAATGGCAATCCCTGCGGCGATGGGCCGGGGTGGCGTCACGGCGCAGGCCCGCTCCGAGACCCCCGCCGCATCAAAGCTGGCCATTTCGCGCAGAACTGCGCAGGCCGACTGCAAGAGCGGCCAGGCCAGCGCCGCGCCCGAGCCCTCGCCCAGACGCAGGCCCAGGTCCAGCAGCGGCCGGGCCTGCAGTTGCGCCAGCAGATGCGCATGGCCCGGCTCGGCAGAGCCGTGGGCGAACACGCAGCGCTGCAGCACGTGGGGCTGCAGGCGCGCGGCGACCAGCACGGCGGCGCCCGTGATGAAGCCATCGACGACGATCACGCGGCGCTCTGACGCGGCCTGCAGCACGGCGCCCACGAGCGTGGCGACCTCGAAGCCGCCCAGGGCCGCAAGGGCGTCGAGCGGTTCGACGGCGCGTTCATTGGCCGCCAGCGCCTGCGCCAGCACGGCGCGCTTGCGCGCCACGCCCGCAGCGTCCAGGCCGGTGCCGGCGCCAGTGCAGTCCTCCAGCGCAACGCCGCACAGCCGCGCGAGCAGCAGAGACGCCACCGAGGTGTTGCCTATGCCCATTTCGCCGAGCAGCAGGGCATTGCCGCTCAATCCGCGCACGACCTCCCGGCCGTTGTCGATCGCCTGCGCGCACTGCGCAGCGGTCATAGCGGGGCCGGTGGACGCATCCTGCGTGCCGCGCGCCACCTTGCGCAGCAGCAGTTGCGGCTGGCCCGGCGCAGCGGCGCGCGGGGCGATGTCGCGCGCCACGCCGCAATCGACCACGGTGAGCGCCAGGCCGTGCTGGCGCGCCAGCACGCTCACGGCGGCGCCGCCGGCCAGAAAGTTCTCGACCATCTGCCAGGTCACGTCGCTCGGGTAGGCCGAGACGCCGCGCGCCGCCAGGCCGTGGTCGCCGGCGCAGACCAGCATTTGCGGGTGTTCGAGCTGCGGCGCCTCGCTGCCGAGGATCTGGCCGAGGCGCAGCGCCAGTTGCTCGAGGCGGCCCAGCGCGCCCAGGGGCTTGGTCTTGCGGTCGATGCGGTGCTGCAGGCGCGCGCTCAGCGCGGCGTCGTGCAGGTCGGGGATGCTGGGAATCGTGCAGGTGAGGGACATGGAAAGCATTCAGCGGTGGATCAGGGATTGCAGGACGCCGGGCGCAAAGTGCGCCTCCAGCGCATCGGCCAGGCCGTCGAACACGGCGTCGAGCGTGCGCACGGGCGCGTCGCCCGGTGTGGAAAACAGGGCCTGCAGCGCGGCCGGGTCCTCGAACAGGCCGTGCAGGTACAGGCCCAGCACGTTGCCGGCGCGGTTCTGCCAGGCCAGACCTGGAATCGCTTCGCGTGCCACGTCGCCCGCAGCCGCCATGGCGGTGTGCTGCGCGGTCTGGCCGTGGTGGATTTCGTAGCCTGCCACCTGCACGCCCGACAGCGCCGCCCACGGGCCGGCCGCGAGCGCGCCAAAGCGCGCCTGGGTCTGGCGTACCGTCTTGGCGGGCTCGAACACGGTGACCAGCGGCAGCAGGCCGAGGCCCGGGCCGTTGCCGTCGATGCCGTCGGGGTCGATCAGCGCCTCGCCCAGCATCTGCAGGCCGCCGCACACGCCCAGTACGGCGCCGCCGCGCGCGGCGTGGGCGGCAATGGCGCTGTCCAGGCCCTGCGTGCGCAGCCAGGCCAGGTCGGCCGCCGTGGCCTTCGAGCCGGGCAGCACGATCCAGTCGACACCGGCCACGTCGGCCGGACTGCGCGCCCAGCGCAGGCGCACGCCGGGCAGGTTCTTGAGCGGCTGGAATTCGTCCAGGTTGCTGATGCGCGGCGTGGCGATGACGGCGATGGTGGTGTGCACCGTGCCGCCCGTGCTGCTGCGGTCGTCGAACACGCCGTCTTCCTCGGGCAGGCCGTGCTGCCACCACATCGGGATGGTGGCGACGGTGGGCACGCCGGTCAGCGCTTGCAGCATCTGCGGCGCGGGCGCCAGCAAGGCGGCGTCGCCGCGGAACTTGTTGAGCACAAAACCGTTGATCAGCGCACGCTCGTCCTCGGGCAACAGCGCCCAGGTGCCGTACAGGTGCGCAAACGCGCCGCCGCGGTCGATGTCGGTCACCAGCAGGCAGCGCGCCTGCGCATGGCGCGCCACGCGCATGTTGACGATGTCGCTGGCGTGCAGGTTGATCTCGGCCGGCGAGCCGGCGCCCTCGATCACCACCACGTCGTTCTCGGCGCGCAAGACGTCGAGCGCGGCGGCGATCTGCGGCCAGACCTTCTCGCTGCGGCCGCGCCAGGGCAGCGCCGTGAGTTCGGCGCTCACCTGCCCCATCAGCACGACCTGGCTGTGCGTGTCGGCCTCGGGCTTGAGCAGGAGCGGGTTCATGCGCACCTCGGGCGTGGCGCGCGCGGCCAGGGCCTGGAAGTACTGGGCCGATCCGATCTCGCCCAGCTGGCCGTCAGGCCCCACCACGACGCGCG
The DNA here is from genome assembly GCF_012932145.1 of Acidovorax sp. SRB_14. Lineage (GTDB taxonomy): Bacteria > Pseudomonadota > Gammaproteobacteria > Burkholderiales > Burkholderiaceae_C > Simplicispira. The sequence continues at coordinate 91,574 of NZ_MWOK01000008.1, forward strand.
CGTTGTTGCTCATGTTCTGCGCCTTGAAAGGCGCCACCTTCAGGCCCTGGCGCCCGTACCAGCGGCACAGCGCGGTGGTCAGCCAGCTTTTGCCCGCGCCGCTGGTAGTGCCCAGCACCATCACGCAGCGCGCGGGGCCGGGGGTCGTCTTGTGGAAGGGTGCGGTGGTGGTCATGGGTTCATGGTGTGAGCGGCGGCGCGGCTTGCCGGGCGGCGCCAGGCGGGTGTCAGGCCAGCAGCCCCCGGATCATCGGCAGCGCCAGTTCGGTGGCGCGCTCGCCTTCGTCGATGGCACTGGCGCCGCGGTGGAAGTCCATGGCCCCGAGGTCGGGCAGGCGCGGGCGGATCATCGCGTCGGCCGGCTCGCCGGCCAGGCGGCTCTGCGTGATGCGCACCTGCATGATGTTCAGGCTCGCGCTCATCACGCCCAGCATGGACGGCATGGCAGCGGACTTTGGCGTTCCGTTGAAGGGCCACATGCGGGCCAGCAGCGCCTCCAGCCGGCCGCTGTGCGTCAAGGCCGTGGCCTGCTTGACCTGCTCGGCCTCTTTCTCGGAGGCCGCTTTCTGGAGGGGCGGACGGCGCCGCGTCACCAGCTCCCAGTTCAGGTCGACCGCGATCACGATGTCGGCGCCCATGGCGCGGCACAGCGACACGGGCACCGGGTTGACCAGGCCGCCGTCGACCAGCAGGCGACCATCGTGCTGCGCCGGGGTGAAGAGCCCGGGCAGCGCGATCGAGGCGCGCACCGCGTCGATCACCGGGCCCTCGCGCAGCCAGACCTCGCGGCCGCTGGCCAGGTCGGTGGCCACGCAGCCAAAGGCCTTGGGCAGCTGCTCGATGCCGGGGTCGTCGTACTGCGAGCGGAAAAAATGCGCCAGCTTGCCCCCGGCCATCAGCCCGCCGCCGAGCTTCCAGTCGAGCAGGCCCACCACCGACTGCCACTTCAGGCCCCGCACCCAGGGCTCCAGGCGCCCGTGTTCGCCGGCGGCATAGGCCGCGCCCACGAGCGCGCCAATCGACGTGCCGCAAACGATGTCGGGAGCTATGCCGGCGCGCTCGAGCGCGTTGATCACGCCAATGTGCGACCAGCCGCGCGCCGAGCCACTGCCGAGCGCCAAGCCGATGCGGGGGGGTTTGGGTTGCAAAAGGGTTCTCCTGATCAGACGTTCTGAGGGGGCTTGCGAAGGCGGCGGCCGAGTGGCCCGTTGGCAGGCTGGGCAGTGGCCTGAATTTACCGCGTACGCTGCGCGGACCGCGCCCACCGCCCGGTGTTGGGACCGCGCCAGGCCTCAGCGCCCCTTCCCAGCCAGCCACGCCCAGCGCAGCGCGTCCTGCGACGCCGGAGGCAGCACGCCCAGGCGCACGGTGCCGGGCAGGCCGAACGAGCGGCAGTCGCGCACCTGGATGCCGTGCGTGCGCAGGTGCCGCACAGCGGCCTGCACACCAGCCGCGGGAACCTGGGCACAGAAATAGTTGGCCTGACTGCCAGTCACCACGGCCCAGCCGAGGTCGGCGCACAGCGCCTGCTGGCGCGCCTTCCAGTCGCGCAGCACGGGCAGGCAGTGGGCCAGCCAATGCTGGGTGGCGGGATCGGCCCAGCAGTCCAGCAAGGCGACGCCGTGCGCGCCGACGAGCCACGATGGCGCCAGGGCATGGAGCGCGGCCACATCGGCGTCCGCACCGGGCGGCGCAATCGCGTAGGCGGCGCGCACGCCGGTCAGGCCCAGCGCCTTGTTGGGCGTCCAGAACTGCCACGTGGCCAGGCCGGTGTCCGGCACCTCCCAGGCGCGGGGGCCGGCAACGCCGTGTCCGGTGTGCAGGCGCAGCGGCGCATAAGCGCAGTCGAGCACGCGCAGGGCACCGGCCGCCGCGTGTTCGGACGCCCCAGAGCGCGCGCCGCGCCACGCGGCCCATGCCGGGTCGGCGCCGCCGAGCGGACTCGACGGATCGCACGCCCAGTGCAGGCCGGCTGCGGCGTGGCCGGCGTCAGCCGGCCGCAACAGCCGCAGGCCGCGCGCCTGCGCCGCCTGGGCGTAGTCGCCATAGCTGTGCGCCGGCAGCGCCACGGCGCGCACGCCGCGCTGCGCCGCCAGAGCGGTCACGCGGTGGATGAACTCGCTGGCGCTGGCGGCCAGCACGATGCGCGCCGGCGCCACGCCGTGAAAGGCCGCCAGGCGCGCGCGCAGGTGGGTGTAGGCCGGGTCGGGGTAGCGCGTGGCGTCGGCCTGCTGCACGGCGGCGAGCGCCTGCGGGCACGGGCCGCAGGCGTTGCTGTTGGTGGAGAAGTCGTGCCGCGCCGCACCCAGCGCGTCGGGGCCGCCGTGCACGGGCTGCGCTGGGGCCAGCGCGCCGGGCATGTCGGGTTCTTGCGCCAGATCAGCCATGGTGCAGCATCCCAATAACTATCAAAACAAGAGCTGTCAGCGCAAGCAGGACAAGCGCTAGAGCCACTTTTGACACCAATGCTTGCGCCCGCTGCGCATCGCCTTGCGTGGGCGCACGCCCGGTCGCGTGCAGGCAGTACGCGCCCGGCTTGGACAGGCGCACGCCGAGCGCCAGCGCCATCGCCGCCATCGGCCAGCCGCTGTTGGGCGAGGGCGTGCGCCGCGCCTCGCGCGCCAGCGCACGCAGCGGCACGCCGCCGGCGGCCAGGGCCAGCAGCAGCGCGGTCAGGCGCGCCGGCAGCCACGACAGCGCGTCGTCGGCGCGCGCGGCCCATTTGCCGGCCCACTGCCAGTAGCGCCCGCCGCGCAGGCCGGGGTAGCCCCACATGGCGTCGGCGGTGTTGGCCAGGCGGTACAGCGCGGCGCCCGGCAGGCCGAGCAGCACGAACCAGAACAGCGGCGCGACCACCGAGTCGTTGAGGTTCTCGGCGAGCGACTCGATGGCGCTCTGGCGCACCTCGTCGGCACTCAACTGCGCGACGTCGCGGCTGACCAGCCAGGCCAGCCGCGCACGCCCGGCGCCGAGCGATTCTCCCAGCGCCGCCTCGACGGCGCGCACCTCGCTTTGCAGCAGCGCCAGCGCCAGCAGCGGCTTGAGCAGCAGCCCCAGCAGCAGCGCGGTCAGGCCGCAGCGCGCCGCGGCCTGCAGCGCACCGGCGGGCGGCACGGGCACCCAAGCGCCCAGCACGGCCGCCTGCAGCAGCACGGAAACGACTAAAACCATAGCAGCCAGCGCAGACCAGGCAAGGGCTGCAAGCCAAAAACACTTCCAGTCACGGCCCGTGGCGGCGGCCGGTGCAATGCGCTGGTCCAGTGCGCCCAGCGCGCGGCCCATCCACACGACCGGGTGCCAGCGCGCGGGCGGCTCCCCCCAGCGCGCGTCCACCGCCAGCGCCACCAGCAGCGCCAGCAGCACGCAGGCGGCGCCCGGCAGCGGCTGTGCGGCCAGCGGGTGCAGCAGCGCAAATAGGTCCATTCAATGCCTTGGGACGACGGCGGGCTCGTTCATGCCGTCTCAGTCCTCGATGCCGCGCTGCGCCGGAATGCCGGCCTGGAAGGCGTGCTTAACCAGCGCCATCTCGGTCACGGTGTCGGCCAGTTCGATGATCTCCGGCGGGCAGCGCCGGCCCGTGAGCACCACGTGTACGTCCTTGGGGCGGCTGCGCAGCGTCTCCAGCACGGGTTCGAGCGGCAGCCAGCCATAGATCAGCGGGTAGGTGATTTCGTCGAGCACAACCAGGAAATGCCCGCCCGCGAGGATCGCCGCGCGCGCCTTCTCCCAGCCGTCGCGCGCGAGCTGCGCCGAGTGCTCCAGGTCCTGGCTCTTCCAGCTGAAGCCGTCGCCCAGGCCCTCGATGGGGATGCCGATCTGTTCGAACATGCGGTGCTCGCCAAAGCGCGCCGTCGGCACCTTCATGAACTGGAAAATCTTCACGGCCTTGCCACGCCCGTGCGCGCGCAGCGCCAGGCCGAACGCGGCCGTGCTCTTGCCCTTGCCGTTCCCGGTGTGGACGATGACCAGGCCGCGGCGTTCGCCCTCGGGCTTGTCGTAGGGCTTGGCTTGGGGTGGGGTTTCAATCTGCATCGGGGACTCTCCAAAAAACAGCGGGCGCACGCACGGCCAAGGCCGGCGCCGCCCCAAAAAATCAGGGCGGTGCGCCCGCGCTCTGCAGCTGGGGCAGCGCCACCCACTGCCCGGCGACCGCATGGATCGCAATGCGCTGGTCGAACACGCGCTCGAGCGCGCGGTGCGTGGCCGCATCGCCCGCCGCGCCATGGTGCTGCACGCGCCCGCCGGCCAGCACCACCACGTCGTCGGCGTGCAGCGCCATCGACAGCTCGTGCAGCACGCTGACCACCGTCGTGCCCTGCGCCGCGAGCGCGCGCGCCAGCAGCAGCCAGTCGGCCTGGTGCGGCGGGTCGAGGTTGGCCAGCGGTTCGTCCATCAGCAGCACCTGCGCCTGCACCGCAAGGGCGCGGGCCAGCAGCACGCGCTGGCGCTCGCCGCCCGAGAGCTGGCCGAGCGCGCGCGCGCGCCAGTCCCAGGCCTGCGTCGCGCGCAGCGCCTGCTCGACCGCGGCGTGGTCGGCGCGGCCCGGCGGCGCCATCCAGCCCTGGTGCGGCAGGCGCCCGAGCATGGCGACGTCGTACACCGTGAGGTCGTCGGCCGCGCTTTCGTTCTGGCCCAGCCACGACAAGGCGCGCGCGCGCTCGCGCCGGCTCCAGGCGTGCAGCGGGCGGCCGAGCAACTGCACCGGGCCGCTGCTCGGCAGCAGGCCGGCCAGTGCCTTGAGCAGGGTCGATTTGCCGGCGCCGTTGGGGCCGACGATGCTGGTCCAGCGGCCTGCGCGCAGCTGCAAGTCCACGCTGTGCAATACCGGCTTGCTTCCGAGGCTGACGCTTACCTGGCTTGCACTGAAAGCCATCATTTCAGGAGTATTCCGAGCGCTCACAGCAGCCCCCCGGGCGCCGTGCGCCGGTGCATGAGCCACAGCAGGTAGCCGCCGCCGAGCACCGCCGTGAGCACGCCCACGGGCAGCTCTTGCGGCGCGACCAGGCCGCGCGCCAGCAGGTCGGCCGCGCACAGCAGCACGCCGCCCATCAGGCTCGAGAGCGCCATCAGCCGCCCATGCGGCACCGACACCGCCGCGCGCACCAGGTGCGGCGCGGCCAGGCCGACGAAGGCCACCAGCCCGGTCTGCGCCACGGCCGTGCCGGTGGCCAGCGCGATCACCGCCACCAGCGCGGCGCGCAGCGGCGCCAGCGGCAGGCCCAGGCTGAGCGCCGTGGCTTCGCCGAGCGCCAGGCCGTCGAGCGCGCGCGCCAGCGCCCACGCCGCCATCTGGCACAGCGCCCACACCGCCGCCATCAGCGCGCAGGCGCTCCAGCCGACAAAGCCGGTCGAACCGAGCAGGAAGGCCTGCATGGCCTGCAGCGAATCGGGCGACAGCAGGAGGATCAGCGAGGTGAATGCACCGAGCACCACGCCCACGATCACGCCGGCCAGCAACAGGCGCAGCGTGTGCTGCACGCCGCGCGCCAGCGCCAGCGTCAGCAGCACCGCCAGCACCGCGCCCACAAAAGCCGCACCCGTCAGGCCCAGGCGCACCAGCCAGTGGCTCGAGAACACCGACACCGGCGCACCGCCCGCCAGGCCGGCCACGCCGCCCACCAGGGCCAGCGCGAGCGCGACGCCCAGCGAAGCGCCCGAGGCGCTGCCGAGCAGGTACGGATCGGCCAGCGGGTTGCGGAACAGCCCCTGCGCCACGGCGCCGGCCAGGCCCAGCAGCGCGCCGGCCATCCAGGCGCCGAGCGTGCGCGGCAGGCGGATCTCCCAGACGATCTGCTGCGCCATGGCGCGCACGGACGGCTCGGCGTCGCGCCCCCACAGCGCTGGCCAGAGGTTTTCGAGGCCCGTGCTGCCCACGCCCGTGCCCAGCAGCACCAGCAGCAGCGAAACCAGCAGCAGGCCCAGGGCCAGCCAGCCGCCGCGCCCGGCGCCCCCATGGGCCGCGCGCTTCATGGCCGCACCGCCCCGGGCGGCGCCTTGCGCGCCAGGCACTGCGCCATCAGGCGCGCGGCCTCGGCCATGCGCGGGCCGGGGCGGATCAGCACGTCGCTCTGCGCGGCGTCGAACACGCAGATGCGCTGCTCGCGCACGGCGCGGATGCCCTGCCAGCCCGGGCGATCGGCCATGCCTCCGGCGCTGCGCGCGCCGACCATGATGAGGTCGGGGTTGGCGCGCACCACGAATTCTGGGTTGAGCTTGGGGAAAGGCCCGAGCTGCGCGGGCACGATGTTCTGCGCACCCAGACGCGCCAGCGTCTCGCCGATGAACGAGGTGGTGCCGGCGCCATATGGGGTGGGGCTGACCTCGTAGTACACGCGCGTGCTGCGCACGGTGGACGGCAGCGATTGCGCCGCGGCGGCCACGCCGGCATCGATCGCGCGCCAGACCTGCTGCGCATCGGGCACGGCGAGCAACTGCCCCAGCTTGCCGAGCACGCGCTGCACGTCGGCGTGGGTCTTGGGCTCGAGCGCGACCACCGTGAGGCCCAGCGATTCGAGCCGCGCAATGGCGCGCGACGAGGTGGCAGCCAGCACCACGTCCGGGCGCAGCGCGACGATGGCCTCGATGCTCGGGTCGATGCCGCCGCCCACCTTGGGCAGGGCCTCGACGCTGTCCGGCCAGTTCGAATAGCGGTCGACCCCCACCAAGCGCTGGCACTGGCCGAGCGCGCACACGGTTTCGGTCAGCGAGGGCAGCAGGCTGACGATGCGCTGCGGCGGCTGCGCCAGGTGCACGGCGCGGCCCCGGTCGTCGGTGAGCTGCACCGGCTGTGCGTTCGCCAGCGTCGCCATGGCCAACAGCAGCACCAGCAGGACGGCCACCACCGCGACGATGCGCAGCACAGGGGTCGGTTTCATCAGAGGGATTCCTTCAAGCTCAGTGGCAGGCCCGCCGCCATCAGTGTGACGCGGCTGCAGGCGTGCGCCACCTGCTGGTTCAGTGTGCCCAGCGCATCGACAAAGGCGCGCACCTCGCGCCCGAGCGGAATGACGCCCAGGCCGATCTCGTTGCCCACCAGCACCACGGGCCCGGGGGCCTGCTCCAATGCTTCCAAAAACAGAGCTGCCTGCGCTTTCCAGCCGTGCGTTTGCGCCTGTTTTGGCTCCAAATCGGGGGCCGGCATGGTCCAGTTGGTCAGCCACAGCGTCAGGCAGTCGATGAGCACCAGCGTGCCCGGCGCGCTGTGCCGGCACAGCGCGGCGGCCAGGTCGAGCGGCTCTTCGAGCGTGTGCAAGCCGGGCACGCGCGCGGCGCGGTCGCTCTGGTGGCGCGCGATGCGCGCGCGCATCTCGCCGTCCCAGGGCTGGGCCGTGGCCAGCAGCAGCGCGCGGCGATCGGGCGCCTGCGCCAGCCAGTGCGCGGCCAGCAGCTCGGCGCGGCGCGACTTGCCGCTTTTCTGGCCGCCCAGGATGAGTTCGCTGCGGGCCATCGACAGGGTCATGGGGCCTCCGCCACCACCGGCCCGCCCAGCAGCGCCGCCACGGCAGCGGGGCTGGAGGGGAACCAGGCGTGGAAGTAACTGGCATGGATGCTGCCATGCCGGTACAGCGCCTCGCCCGCGCCGGGCGCGCTGGCCTCGCCAGGCCGCGCCGTGCGGGCCACTTCAGGCGCGCCACTGGCCAGCGTCGAATAATGGAACGTGTGGCCGCGCAGCACCTGGCCGCCCCAGTCGAGCTGCTGCGGCCCGAGCCCGGCCAGGCGCCGCTGGAGGGTCGCCGCGCCGGGCAGCAGTCCCCACAGCGGCTGGCAGGCGCCGTCGGCCTGCGTGATGGATTCGCACAGCGCCATCATGCCGCCGCATTCGGCCCACACCGGCTTGCCGGCAGCCACATGGGCCTGCAGGCTGGCGCGCAGCGGGGCGTTGGCCGCGAGCTGCTGCGCATGCAGTTCGGGGTAGCCGCCAGGCAGCCACAGCGCGTCGCAGGGCGGCAGCGCGGCATCCATCAGCGGCGAGAAAAACACCACCTGCGCGCCCATGCGCCGCAAGCAGTCGATGTTGGCGTCGTAGATGAAGCAGAACGCCGCATCGCGCGCCACGGCCACGGTGCGGCCCTGCAGCAGCGGGGCTTCGGGCGCATCGGCGGCTGGGTCAGGCGCCGCAAAATCCACCGACCAGCGCGCCTGCCAGTCTGCCAGCGCCATCTGCCCGAGCGGCGTGGCGGCCAGCGCGTCGGCGGCGGCGTCCAGGCGCGCCATGCCGTCGGGCAGCTCTTGCGCGCTGACCAGGCCCAGGTGGCGCTCGGGCAACAAGCCCGCAGCCTTGCCGGCCTGGGGGCCAGCGGCGCCGTCCACCGACACGCGCACCAGCGCGCCCAGCCAGGGTGCGCTCTCGCGCAGGCCGTCCTCCAGCATCTGCGCGTGGCGGCTGCTGGCCACGCGGTTGGCCAGCACGCCGGCCCAGCGCAGGCCGGGCCGGTAATGCTGCAGGCCGAACGCCAGCGCACCGAAGGTGCCGGCCATGGCCGAGGCGTCGACCACGGCGAGCACCGGCAGGCCCAGGCGCTCGGCCAGGTCGGCGGCGCTGGGTGCACCGTCGAACAGGCCCATCACGCCCTCGACCAGGATCAGGTCGCACTCCTGGGCGGCGGCGTGCAGGCGCGCACGCGCGTCGGCCTCGCCGGTCATCCACAGGTCGAGCTGGTGCACCGGCGCGCCGCTGGCGAGCTGGTGCCAGTGCGGGTCGAGAAAATCGGGTCCGTACTTGAACACGCGCACGCGCCGGCCTTGCCGCGTGTGCATCCGCGCCAGCGCCGCCGTGACGGTGGTCTTGCCCTGGCCCGAGGCCGGGGCCGTGACCAGCACGGCCGGGCAGCGCGCGGATGGCAGGCTCACAGCTGCGGCGCCCACTTCAGGCCGACGAAAAGCGTGCGGCCCGGGGTCACATAGGTGCGGGCCAGTTCGTAGACCTTGTCGGACAGGTTGTCGACCCGCGCCAGCAGCGTGAATTCGCGCGCCACGCGCTTGCTGGCGTAAAGGCTGACGAGGCCATAGCCGCCGAGCACGTTGGTGTTGGCGGCGTTGTCGAAGCGCTGGCCCGATGCCTGGACTTCGGCACCCAGCGTCCAGCCCGCCACCAGGGTGTCGGCGCCGAAGGTGGCGTGGTGCTTGGCGCGGCGCGCCACCAGCTTGCCGGTGTCGAGGTCGCGCGGGCGCTGCCAGTCGATCGAGCCGCGCAATTGCACGCCCGCGAGCTTGTAGGCGCCCGCGAGCGTCACGCCCTTGTATTCCGCGCGCGCCGTATTCTCGTAGCAGCCGAAGCTGCTGGCACACGGGCCGGGGGCACCGAAGCTGATCAGGTTCTGCACGCGGTTGCGGTAGGCCACCACCGAGAAGCTGTTGCTGCCCTGGGCCCAGCGCAGACCCAGTTCGGCATTGCGGCTGCTCTCGGGCACCAGTGTGGCCACGCCGTACTCGCTGAAGCGCTGGTACAGCGTGGGCGCACGGAAGGCCGTGCCCGCCGAGGCCGTCGCGCGCCACGCCGGCGTGAGGGCGTAGCCGTAGGCCACGCTGCCTGTGCCCTTGCCGCCAAACTCGCTGTCGGAATCGTGGCGCACATTCAACTGCAGCGTGTGGCCGCCCGCGTTGAAGCCATATCCCAGCGCCAGCGCGTCCTGCGAGCGCCCCTGGTCGATGGGCGCGTTGACCAGGTGGTCCTCGCGGCGCTCCAGCGCGGCGGTGAAAAGGTGCGCGCCCACGCGGTATTCGTTCTGCCACAGGTAGCCACGCAACCGGGTCTCGGTCAGGTAGGGCGAGGGCGTGGTTTCATAGCGGCTCATCGAATCCGTAACGGACAGACGCGAATTGAAGGCCTCGGTCCACTGCGCCGACCAGGTCAGGCCCGCCGTGCGCATGCGGTTGTGGTTGCGGTCGTCCACCGGGGAGGGCGACACGTCGAAGCCCGACTCCAGCCGGTTGGCCACCAGCGTGGCGTCGAGCCGGTGGCGCGCATTGACCTTGAACCCCAGCCGCGCATGGCCCGCCGTAGAGGAATAGCCGTCTCTGTCGGGGTTGTGGCCGGCATTGTTGCGGATGTCGTAGCCATCGCTTTGCTCGCGCGTGATGCCCAGCGCATAGTCGAACGCGCCGCCCTCGCCCGCGGAACCGCTCACGCCCGCCTCGATCCTGCGCAGGTTGTCGGTGCCTAAGCCGATGCCCACGTAGGGGGCTGCCGGGCCTTCGCCCTTGCGCGTGAACAGCTGGATCACGCCGCCGATGGCGTCCGAGCCATACACGGCGGCGGCCGGGCCGCGCAGCACCTCGATACGGTCGATTTGCGACAGCGGGATCTGCTCCCACACCGCGCCTCCCGTGGACTGCGAGTCCACGCGCACGCCGTCGATGTAGACCGCGGTGAAGCGCCCCTCGGCGCCTCGCAGGAACACGTTCGACGCGTTGCCCACGCCCCCGCTGCGCGAGATCTCCACGCCGGGCAGGCGTGCGAGCACGTCGACCAAGCCGGTGGCGCCGCTGTTGTCGATCGTTTCGCGGTCCACGATGGACACATCGGCCACCAGGTCGGACAGTGGCTGCGCTGTGCGCGTGGCGGTCACCACGGTCTCGCGCAGCGCGGGCACATGGGTGTTTTGTGCCAACTGCACGGGCGCGGGCTGCTGCGCCAAAACAGGCAGCGCAGCCGCCACGGCCAGGGCCAGAACAGCGGGACGCAGGCAGGCAGGTGCGGCACGGCGCGCACGGATGGAAGAAATCGTCATGGGATGCAGGTCAACAAAAAAACCCGTGCCGGCTTCCCCGCCGGCATGTGGGCGATACGGCTGCGGCGCCCAGGAAGGCGCGCGCAACCACGGTGTTGGCCGGTATCCGGGCTGGCGGAGCACCCTCCACAGCCTTCCCAGGCGCTTGTTCAAGGCGCCCAGTGGCATGTGTGTGGAGAGAGAATCGGGGTGGATTCGTCCGCTGACCGTTGCGGGGGCAGCGCAGGCTCGGCTGCACCGCGACCGGTACCTCCTTCCTGCTTCCCGTTGAACTGCAGCGTGTGAACCACGCCGCGAGCACCAACGCCGGCGATTTTACGGCGCTTTGCGCGGCCCACCCTACAATTGGCTGCAGCATGGACTCCACGCCCCCCACCCACCCCATTGAACAGATTGCACAGCGCGTCGAGCGGCTGCTGCAACAGCACGCGGAACTGCAGCGCAGCAACGAACTGCTGTCTGCCCAGGTTGCCGCCCTCAGCCAGGAACGCGATTCGCTGAAGTCGCGCCTGAAAGCCGCCCGCGCCCGCGTGGACGCCTTGATCGAACGCCTGCCGCCCACGCCAAAGGATGCCGAATGAAGCAAATCGAGGTGCAGATCATGCAGCAAAGCTACCTGCTGGGCTGCCCCGAGGGGCGCGAGGCGCGCCTGCTCGAAGCGGTGGAGCGCGTGGACACCGCGATGACCCGCATCCGCGACGCCGGCAAGGTGCGCGCGCGTGAGCGCATCGCGGTGCTGGCCGCGCTGAACATGGCGTTCGAGCTGGCCGACCACGAAGCGCAGAGCCTGACCTCTGCGGCGGCCACGGCTACGCCCCCCGCTGCTGCCTCCAACCCGGACGGATGCGACATGCAGCAACTGCGGTCGTTGGTGCAGCGCCTGGACCAGGCGCTGGGCGAGCAGGGCAAGCTGCTCTAGCCCTGCCATGCGGCGCGCAAGCGCCTACAATGGAGGTGTCTGCGGTGCTGCCGGGCTTTATATTTCCTTGAACCAATGCTCATTGAGCACGGGCTTGGTACATCGCCCGGTGAGCGTGATCATCTCGCGTCAGATGAACCCAACGCCTGGCTGCCCTCGCCCACCTGAACCCCCGGTTCAGGATGCCGGTCCGGTGGCATTCGCAGACACCTTTTTCTCTACAGCGCGCCCCCAGGGCGCGCTGTTTTTTTGAAGCGTACCTCTCCATGCTCAGCACTCTCCTGATCGTCCAGCTCGCCGCCCTGGGTCTGACCACCGGATTCTTGGCCGGTCTGCTCGGCATCGGCGGCGGCATGCTGTTGGTGCCCTTCCTGACCTACCTGCTGGGCCTGCAGCAGGTGGCGCCCGGTCTGGCGGTCAAGATGGCCATTGCCACGTCCATGGCCACCATCATGTTCACCTCGATTTCCAGCGTGCGCGCCCACCACCGGCGCGGCGCGGTGCGCTGGGATCTGGTGTGGCGCCTCGCTCCGGGCATCGTCGCGGGCGGCATGCTGGCGAGCCTGGGGGTTTTTGCGCTGCTCAAAGGCTCGTTCCTGGCCCTGTTTTTCGGCCTGTTTGTCAGCTTCTCTGCATTCCAGATGTTTGTGGACCGCAAACCCGCCCCCACGCGGCAGATGCCCGGGGCCGGTGGCCAGGTGGCCGCGGGCGGCGTGATCGGCTTTCTGTCGGGGCTGGTGGGCGCGGGGGGCGGCTTTGTCAGCGTGCCGTTCATGGCCTGGTGCAATGTGCCCATCCACCACGCGGTGGCCACCAGCGCGGCACTGGGTTTTCCGATCGCGCTGTCGAACGTGGTGGGCTACGTGGTCGCGGGGCAGTCTGTGCCAGGGCTGCCGCCGGCGTCGTTCGGCTATGTCTGGCTGCCCGCGCTGGGGGTGATTGCATCGTGCAGCGTGTTGACAGCACCTTTGGGCGCACGGGCTGCGCACCGGCTGCCGGTCAAGCAGCTCAAGCGCGTTTTTGCGAGTTTGCTGCTGGGACTCGCCGCTTACATGCTCTGGAAAGGCCTCATGGCAGGCTGAGGGGCAACCCAGCCACCGCGTGGCCCTGCGGCAGCCCCTTCTTGAAGGCCGCAGCCTTGAGCAAATGCCCGAAATCGGCGGCAGTGACCGCGGGGGAGTACAAGAACCCCTGGTAGTGGTCGCACTGCAGTTGCTGCAGCACGGCTCTCTGCGCTTCGGTTTCCACGCCCTCGGCCACCACCTGCATGCGCAAGGCGCGCCCCATGTGGGCAATGGCGGTGACGATGGCCAGGTCGCCTTCGTCGTTCGGCAGACCGCGCACAAAGGACTGGTCCACCTTGAGCTTGCGGATGGGCAGCTTCTTGAGGTAGGCCAGACTCGAATACCCTGTGCCGAAATCGTCGATAGCCAGGGCCACGCCCAGCGCCGCAACGGCAGCCAGGCGCTGCGCCGCCTCTTGCGCGTCCTGCAGCAGGATCGACTCGGTCAGTTCCAGCTCCAGCAAGGATGGCGGCAGCGCATACAGGGCCAAGAGATGGGTCAGGCGCTCGACAAAGTCAGGCTGGCGGAACTCCAGCGCCGACACGTTGACCGACACCGGAAGCGGCGTGCCCGCATGCATCCAGCGCGCCGACTGCTGCACGGCCTGCGCCAGCACCCAGGCCCCCAGCGTGACGATGTAGCCCGACTCCTCGGCCAGCGGCACAAAGACGCCCGGCGAGATGGGCCCCAGCTCGGGATCGGTCCAGCGCAGCAGGGCCTCGGCGCCCACGATGCGGCCCGACTCCATGTGGATCTGTGGCTGGTAATGCACGGCCATGCACTGCCGGTCGAGCGCCTGGCGCATCGCATGCTCAAGCTTCATGCGCGAGAGCAGATTGGCATTCATCTGCGGCTGGTAGAAGCCGTAGTTTCCACGTCCACGCTCCTTGACGCGGTACATGGCACTGTCGGCATGCTTGATCAGGTCGTCGAGGCCATCGCCGTCTTGCGGGTACATCGCGACCCCCATGCTGCACTGGATCGAAAACCCCATGCCATCCAGCGTGAAAGGCCGGCGCATCTCATCGAGCATGCGCCGCGCGACCATCTCGGCCACGTCGGCATTGCCACCATGCAGGTAGACCAAAAACTCATCGCCACCGAGGCGGCACAGCATGTCCGCCTGGCGCAAGCAGGATTGCAGCCGGGCCGCGACCAGTTGCAAGACCCGGTCGCCAAACGCATGGCCCAGCGAGTCGTTGATGACCTTGAACCTGTCCAGGTCCAGAAACAGCACGGCAAAGCGTGCCGCTCCGGGCAGCGACGATCGCAGCACATCTTCCACGCGCCGCGACAGCAATAGCCGGTTGGGCAAGCCGGTCAGCACATCGCTGTAAGCGAGCTCATCGATGCGTTTTTGCGCGGCATGCTGCTCGGTGAGGTCGCGCATGAAGCCAATGCTTTGCTTCAGGCTCCCGCCTTCGCCGCGCAGCGGCACCCACGACAGGTGGACGGCGCAGCCCGCACCGCTGGCACGCGCAACCACCAGATCGCCACGCCAGACGCCGTCACCCTGCCACTGTGCCAGTGCCTGGGACAGCAGGCGTTCACCGTTCTCGCGGCCAAAGAGTGCAGCGACAGCGCTCCCCTGCAGCTGCTGCGCCCCACTCCCGAGCAGGCGCTCGCACGCCGGGTTGAGGCGCAGCAGACGGTGCATGTCGTCGGCGATGAAAATCGCATCGGGGCTGCAGTCGAACACCGTGGACGCCAGCCGCAGTCCCGCCTGCGCCTCGACCTCGTCCGTGATGTCCCGGAATGAATAGACCCGGCCCATGACGGTGCCGCGGTGCATTTGCGGCACACTGCGCCGCTCCAGCACCTGGCCGCTGCGCAGCAAGAGGATGTCGCTGCTGTGCTCTTGCGGCGCATGGGCGATGGCGCTCAAACGTTCCAGATAGACACTTGGGTCGAGCACGCCCTCGGCCATGAAAGCGTGCACGGCCGCATCGTTGCGCTGCATGAGCAGGCTCTGCGGCATGCCCCAGATGCAGGCCAGCCGCTGATTGAAGGCGCGCACACCGCCGGCCAGGTCGCACACCAGCATGCCGTCGGCAGCAGAGTCCAGGGTGGCCCGCAGCTGTGACAGCAAGCTCTCCAGCTCGCGCTCCGTGGCTTGCTGGGCACTGCAGTCGCGCATGGTCATGAGCAATGCCGCGCCAGGTTCAAGCATGGCGAACGCACCCACCTTGCGCTCCACGGACACCAGGGCTCCATCGGCGCGCAGCAGGCTGGAGAAAGAATGGATGCCCTGCGCCAGGACATGCGACGGTTCGGCCCAGAAACACTGGTCCTCAGGCGTTGCCGCCAGGCGCATGACCGAGATGCCTTTCAAATCGCCGCGCGGCATGCCCACCAGGCGCGCGGCGCTCAGGTTGGCAAAAAGAAGCGTGCGGGATGGCACGTCCACCACCCAGACGGCCTCCTGCAAGCCGTCGAAAGCCGACTGCCACAGGGCATCGCGTGCCGTGGCACTCACAGATCCGCTCCGTGCGAACCCGTGTCCACGGCTCTGTCAAAGAAGTAGCAAATGCGCTCCCGCGGCGACAGATAGTCGAGCGCCGCACGTGGCAGTTGCGCGGGCTTGAGACTGCGTCGGATGCCCAGCTCGGGAACGCTTTCGAGATCGAGTACCGGCGCCTGGCCCTGGGGCACGCGCGGATCGTGCACCATCACCTTGGGACGCAGCGGGCGCGAGGAATTGACGGAAAGCACGATGGCAAACTGGTCGTTGACCAGTTGCACGATGGAGCCTGGTGGATACACCCCCATCATGCGGATGAAAGCCCCCAACGTGACTGCTTCGAATTGGCCCTTGAACTGCGCAAACAGCACCGACAGTGCTTCATGGGGCGTCAGCGCATCGGCCGCCCGCGCAGGGTTGCACAGGCCATCGTAGCGGTTCACCAGGGCCAGGATGCGCCCCGCCTTCCCCATGTCGTCGCCCAGCAGATGCAATGGGAAGCCGCTGCCATCGGCCATCTCGTGGTGCTGTGCGATGGCCGTCAGCACGGCGCTGGAGAAACCCATGCGCTGCGCCAAGGCCACCGACTTGCCCACATGCGACTGGTAAAGCGCCAGTTCGGCGGCAGACAGGATTTCGGGTGTCCAGACGCCCTTTTGGCGCAGGTGCATCTTGCCCAGGTCATGGAGCAGTGCCGCCAGCCCCAAATCCTGAAGCTCCTCAGCGGCCATGCCCTGCGCCTTGCCCAGCAGCAAACTGAGCACCATTACGTTGACCGGGTGCAATGCGCTGCGCTCACCCACCCCCTCAGAAAGGAGACGGATGACGGAATCGCCGCTGTGCAGCAGCGCATCAACACACTCTAATACCAATTCCCGACTGGTGTCGCGTGCATAGCTGATGTTGTCGGCAGCCGCAGCCACCAGCGCGCAGTAGCGCTGGGTCGCCACCATGAAACGCTGATCGCAGCGCGCGAGGCTTTGCCGGTACGCGCTCGGGCCGCTCGCCTGTGCCGAAGGGTCTACAGCGCCAGCGATGGGCGAGGACACCTGAGCTTCTGGCATTGCGTCGCCGCGTTCGAGGCCGGCGGAACCCACTTTTTCTAAGACATTCTCGTTCGGGAAAAGGTCGCCTTTTTCAGGAAAATACCGCACCTTCTCGAGCCCGAGGCTGCGAAGTGTATCGATCTGCGCTGAAGATGAAATCCGGAAACTGCTCACCGGAAAGGGATGGTGCATCCAGCCGATGTCAAGCTGGACAAACATGCCAACGCGCAGCTGAGCGGGATCGATAAGGAGGGAATTTTTCACTTCGGGGTGCCTGACGTCGAGGATTACACCCCACACGGTTTGGCCGCCATTATGGGTGTCATCTTGTAACGCTACCACAATGCGAGCATGCATTGTGCACGCCCTGCAGCCGCGCTAGCGGCACCACAGAGAAGGGCGATACACCAGGTCCATCCATAAAGCCCAGCTGGCCACGCCGCACAGCGCCACGCCCGCCAGCCGCGTGCCCCAGCTGGCGCGCGCGGCGTTAAGGCGCGCGCGCAGGCGCAGCCACAGCCAGGGGCCTGTCACCAGCCACACGCCGCTGCCGACGGCAAACAGCGCCATGGACAAAGCCCCCTGCAGGGCACCGCCACTGAGCGCGGCCACCAACAAAGCCGAATACAGCAAGCCACAAGGCATGAGCGCCCACGCGAACCCGGTCACGAACACCCCTCCGGGAGCGGCCACCACGGGGCGCACGCGCGCCCACACGGCGCGACCCGCGTCTTCCATCCACGCAGGCTGGCGCGCCTGCACCACCATCATCAGCCCCCAGGCCAGCACGGCGACGTGCAGCAGCGTCCAGACCGGGCGCAAGGCCATGGTCTGCTGCGTCATCCAGGCCAGGCTCTGCATCGCCATGGCCGCCACAGCCCCCGCGCTCGCATAGCCCGCCAAACGGCCACCATGGTAGGCCCACAGACGCCGGGCCTTCCCGCCCCTGCGCATCCACTGCAGCGGCTGCACGGTGCGCGGCTCGCTGGTCTGTGCCACATCCTCGCGGCCCATACCGGTCACCGCGCTGCAGGGGGCAGCACACATGGCAAGGCAGTGGGGCCCACCCACGAGCCCCATGACCAAAGCAGTCCAGGCGATAGAAGCAATCATGAACCCTAAATGATGCGCGAAAACCGCGCCCGGTTGCGGTCGGCCTGCAAGTACCTGTCAAACACGATGGCGATTCCGCGCACGAAGTACCAGCCCATGGGCGTCACCTCCACACCGTCGTCGCTCATGCGCACCAAACCCTGCCCGGCCATTTCCTGCAGCTGCTCCAGTTCAGCGGCAAAATACTGCCGGAAATCCAGCAGCCAGGCCTGCTCCATCGGCTCAAACAGGATTTCGCCCTGGCACATCAAGGCCATGATGGCAGCGCGCCGCACCAGATCGTCGCGCGAGAGCGCCAGGCCGCGCACGATCGGCAGCTTGCCCTGGTTGAGGCAGTCGTAATACTCATCGAGCGTCTTGGCGTTCTGGCTGTAAGTGGCGCCCACGCGGCCGATCGCGGAAACCCCCAAGGCGATCAGATCGCAGTCGGGCTGCGTGCTGTAGCCCTGGAAGTTGCGGTGCAGTCGCCCCTGGCGCTTGGCCACGGCCAGGGCATCTTCGGGCAACGCAAAATGGTCCATGCCCACATACACATAACCCGCCTGGCGGAAGGCTTCAAGCGAGCGCGACAGCATGGCCACCTTGGCCGACGCCATGGGCAGATCGGCCGAGATGATGCGGCGCTGCGGCTTGAAGCGCTCTGGCAGGTGCGCGTACGCGTACAGCGCAATGCGGTCGGGACGCAGCTGCGCGACCTGCGCCAGCGTGCGGTCGAACGACTCCGGTGTCTGGCGCGGCAGGCCATAAATCAGGTCGACATTGACCGACTCGAAACCCAGGGCCCGGGCCTCCGCCACCAGCGCAAACACCTGCTCCGCAGGCTGGATGCGGTGCACGGCCTTCTGCACTTCCGCATCGAAGTCCTGCACACCGAAGCTCAGGCGGTTGAATCCCAACTCGGCCAGCAGCGCCAACCGGTCCGCGTCCACCGTGCGCGGATCGACCTCGATCGAATACTCGCCGCCCGGCGCAAACGTGAAGCTGCGCCGCAGCATGGCCATGAGTTCGCGCAGGCCCGCGTCGGACAAAAACGTGGGCGTGCCCCCGCCTAGGTGCAGCTGGCTGACCACCTGCCCCCCCCCGCAATGGGCCACATGCAAGTCGACCTCGCGGCTCAGGTAACGCAGGTAGACATCGGCACGCTCTGGGTGTTTGGTGATGATCTTGTTGCAGGCGCAGTAGTAGCACAGCGACTCGCAAAAGGGAATGTGCACATACAGCGAGAGCGGCAGCGCCTTGCCCGCAGCGCCGAGACGGCGTTGCTGCAAGGCAAGCACGTACTCATCTTCCCCAAACGCCTCGACAAAGCGGTCGGCCGTGGGATAAGAGGTGTAGCGCGGCCCGGGGACGTCAAACCGGGTGAGCAATTCGGGGGTAACAGCGGTCATGGAAAAAGCCTTCCTAGCGAACCAGCACACTGTGCAACACGGAAGCGCCCCTGTCCTTGACTTTGATCAAGGGTGTCTGCCGGGGTGGATGGTTCATAATTTGACCCATGTCAGACGCACCCTCCACCCGCACCGCCCTGGCGTCCCCAGCTTCGCCCTCCGACACTGCGCATGGGACGCACCACAGTGGCAGCATTCCCATCCAGGTGACGCCCCAAGCGCTCAAGGTGGTCTGCTCCAACTGCAACCTGCGCGAGCTGTGCATGCCCATGGGCTTGAACGATGCGCAGCTGCAGCGCATCGATGAAGTGGTGGCGACACGCCGCAAGGTCAAGCGCGGTGCCACGCTGTTTCGCAACGGCGAGGAGTTCACCTCGCTGTATGCAATCCGCACCGGGTTCTTCAAAACCTGCGTGGCCACCGAGGACGGGCGCGATCAGGTCACGGGCTTCCAGATGGCGGGCGAGATCATCGGCCTGGACGGCATCGTCAACGACCAGCACACCTGCGATGCCGTCGCCCTCGAAGACGCCGAGGTTTGCGTCATGCCTTTTGACCGCATTGAGGAGCTGTCGCGTGAAGTGACTGCGCTGCAAAGCCATGTGCACAAGATCATGAGCCGCGAAATCGTGCGCGAGCACGGCGTGATGCTGCTGCTGGGCAGCATGCGCGCGGAAGAGCGCCTGGCCGCTTTCCTGCTCAACCTAGTGCAGCGCCTGCACACGCGCGGCTTCTCGCAGTCCGAGCTGGTGTTGCGCATGACGCGCGAGGAAATCGGCAGTTACCTGGGCCTCAAGCTCGAGACCGTGAGCCGCACCTTCTCCAAATTCGTCGAGGAAGGCACCATGGAAGTCAAGCAGCGCCATGTGCGCATCATCGACCCCGATGCGCTCAGGCGCCTTGTCAATCCGCAAAACTGCGGCTGATGAGCGCCTGCGCTGCGCTTATGCAAGACTGCAACAAGGCGACGCAAAAAAAGCCCCTGTCCGCTTGGAAAGGCGTTTTTTTCCCAGTAGCATCACCGGGCCAGTGGAGAAGCAGGTTTTCGCTGGTTCAATGACCACCCTAAAAAGGAAAACCCAACATGGCAACTGCAAAAAAAGCCCCGGCCCAGGCCGCCGCTGCTGACAAGGCCGCCGCTCCCGCCAAGAAGCGCACCCCCAACGCAGCCTTCATGAAGGCCCTGACGCCCAGCCCCGCCCTCGCCGCCGTGGTCGGCAATGCGCCGCTGCCGCGCACCGAAATCATCAGCAAGCTGTGGGTCTACATCAAGGCGCACAACCTGCAGGACGCCGCCAACAAGCGCATGATCAATGCCGACGCCAAGCTCAAGGAAGTCTTTGGCAAGCCCCAGGTGTCGATGTTCGAGATGGCCGGCCTGATCGGCAAGCACGTGAAGTAAGTCAGGCAGCTGCACTTTTTCTTCCAAGCCGGCTTAGGCCGGCTTTTTTTCGCCTGTGCTTCCGGTCCGCTGTGGTTTTTGCGACCAATGCGAATGAGAATGCATTTCATTTGATTTATCATGGCGTGCTTGTCGAAGCACAGCCAGTTTCCCAGCCACTGCCTCGCGTTCCCTGCTGACACCCTTGCGGTGTCGGTTGTATTTTCAAACCCGACGGAGGCCAGATTGGCACAACCACGCGCACAGCGCCGCAACCCCGCACTGCATTCCCCGCAGCCCCCCGCCCCCCTTTCCACAGCGTCGCCTGCCGACAAGGCCATGCTGCCCCTGGGCGCACTGATGCTGGCCGCGTCCGTGGGCAGCTGGGCGCAAACCACCGAGACCGCCACGCCCACTCTCTCGACCGTCACCGTGCACGGCAGCGCCGAGATCCAAAGCAAGGACACGCTGCGCGCCAAGAAGACCACCGTGGGCAAGGGCAACCAGGACATCCGCGACATCCCCCAGTCCGTGACGGTGTTCACCGAAAAGCTGATGAACGACCGCAACCAGGACGACTTCCGCGACGTTCTGCGCACCACGGCGGGCGTCACGTTCCAGGCGGGCGAGACCGGCGAGGAAGACGTGCGCCTGCGCGGCTTCTCGCTGGGCCAGGCCGGTGACATCTACACCGATGGCATGAAGGACGCACCGCTGTACGAACGCGACACCTTCAACCTCGACCGCGTCGAGGTGCTCAAGGGTTCGGCCTCCATGCTGTTTGGCAAGGGCTCGACCGGCGGCGTGGTCAACCAAGTCAACAAGGCGCCGCTCCTGATCGACCAACACGAAGCCTCGTACACCCTGGGCACGGGCAAAGAGCACCGCCTCACGGGCGACTTCAACTGGAAGACCGGCGAGAACGCAGCGCTGCGCCTCAATGCCATGGTGCACAGCGCCGACAATTTCGGCGCCAAGCAGGACAAGCGCGGCATTGCGCCCACCTTCAGCTGGGGCATCGGCACGCGCGACGAGTTCTCGGTCGGTCTGTACTACCTGGATGTCCAGGGCCGCCCCAACTACAACCACCCGTGGATCAGCGACAACGGCAAGATCGTGCCCACCTTGCCGGCCAGGAACTACTACGGCCTGGCCAGCGACCACCTCAACACCTCGTCGCAGTACCTGACCCTGGGCCACATCCACCGCTTCGGCGACGGCGGCGAACTGCAGACGCGCCTGCGCCACGGCCAATACGAGCGCGACCTGCTGGCCAGCGCGATCCGCTTTGGCTCGCCCATCACGTCGCTCGACCAGATCAACGCCAGCACGCCGCTGACGCGCGCATCCAAGGGCCGCATCGGCGAAAGCACGATGACGCAGATCCAGAGCGACTACACGAATTCGTTCCACTGGGGCGGCAAGAAGCACGACATCCTGGCCGGCGTCGACTACTACCACGACGACGCCCACCGCAACTCCAGCTATGCCAACCCGGCCGGTAATTCATCGGCCACCAACGGTCTGGGCACTTTCGTCGGCACGCCCAACAACGGCGCGTCGGCGCCCGATGCGCGCGCGCCAGTGGCCTTCAACACCTTCAAGGCCCAGAACATCGGCCTGTACGTGCAGGACACGATGGCGCTGACCTCCACCGTCAAGCTGGTCGGCGGCCTGCGCTACGACCAGTTCAAGGCCTCGTACCGCAACGCCAGCGGCGCCTTGAGCGACGAAACCTCCGACGGCCTGTGGAGCCCGCGCGTGGGTGCGCTGTTCCAGCCCAACGAGCTGGACTCCTACTACCTGTCCTATGGCTCCTCGTTCAACACCTCGGCGGACACCTACCAGTTCGGCAACGTGAGTGCCAGCACCGGATCGCTGGCCGACACGCCACCTGAAAAAAGTCGCAACATCGAGATCGGCGGCAAATGGGAGCTGTTCGAGCGCCGTGCGCTGCTGGGGGTGGCCGCGTTCTACAGCGAAAAATTCAACGAGCGCAACACCGACCCCGACAACCCGGGCTACCTGCTGTCGGGCAAGCGCCACGCCGCTGGTACGGAGTTCAACTTGGCAGGCCGCATCACGCCGAAGTGGGACATCTTCCTGAACCACACCTGGATTCCCAACGCCAAGATCGACAGGAGCACCACGGCCCTGGCGGCCAACGGCGGCGGCGCGCAGGTGCAAGGCGACCGCCCGGGCCTGACCCCCAAGCACAGCGGCAGCATCTGGAGCACCTATGTCCTGACACCGCAATTGCGCGTGGGTGCCGGCCTGACCTACCGTGGCAAGCAAAACCCCGAGGGTGCGCGCACCCTGGCGGCGAGCGGCTTTGCCACGGCCGACGCCATGGTCGAGTACAGCTTCGACGACAAGACCACGCTCAAGCTCAACGTCAGCAACCTGACCAACAAGCTCTACGCCGACACGCTGTACCGCGGCTTCTACGCCCCGGGCGCTGCGCGTTCGGTCCAGCTGACGCTCAAGACGCGCTTCTAAACCCTGCCCCCACCTGTTGCGGACCCACCATGTTCTTGCACCTCAAAAACATTCTCACCCCCGAAGAGGTCCAGACCGCCCGCGCCCTGCTGGGCGCCGACGCGCCCTGGATCGATGGCCGCAGCAGCGCCGGGGGTCAGGCCCTGACGCAGAAACGCAACGAGCAACTGGCGCAAGACAGCGCGCCATCGCACGAGCTGCGCGCGCTGGTGCTGGCGGCGCTGCAGCGCGACGCGCTGTTCTTTTCCGCCGCGCTGCCCAAAAAGATCTTCAACCCGCTGTTCAACCGCTACAGCGGCGAGAGCAATTTCTACGGCGCCCATGTCGATGGCGCCGTACTGCGCTCCAAGGCGCCCGAGCAATGGGTGCGCAGCGACATTTCCTGCACCCTGTTCCTGGCCGGGCCCGAGGAATACGAGGGCGGCGAACTGCGCATCCAAGATGCGCACAGCGAGCGCCACGTCAAGCTGCCGGCCGGCGACATGGTGCTCTACCCCAGCTCGACCGTGCACCAGGTCGCGCCCGTCACGCGCGGCGCGCGCATCGCCAGCTTCTTCTGGATCGAGAGCATGGTGCGCTCGACCGAGCAGCGCCTGCTGCTGTGGAACATGGACATGGACCTGCTCAAGCTGCGCAGCCGCGACGGCGAAAACGACCCCGCCGTGGTGGGCCTGACCGGCACCTACCACAACCTGCTGCGCATGTGGGCCGATGCCTGAAGCTCCGCTTGCGCGGCAGCACGCTCAGAAAATCGAAAACCATAGCTATCAGCGCTTGCCCTGATTGGGCTGGAGGCCATTTTGACCGAAAAACCCGCCCCATCCCTGCAGCGGCACGCAGTGCCCCCCGGAACCGCCAGCCTGGCTGACCATGAACGGCTGGCGCGCCAGCAGCTCGACGACAACGCCTGGGCCTACTTCAGCGGCGGCGCGGCCGACGAGATCACGCTCGCCGCCAACCACAGCGCCTGGGACCGGATCACATTGCAGCCGCGCGTGCTGCGCGCGCTGGCCGGCGGCCACACGCGCACCACGCTGCTGGGCCGCACGCTGGCGCACCCGATCCTGCTGGCCCCCATCGCGTTCCAGCGCATGGCGCACCCCGATGGCGAACTGGCCAGCGCCTATGCCGCAGCTGCCCTGGGCGCGGGCCTGGTGCTCAGCACGCAGTCGAGCACCCCGGTCGAGGCAGTGGCGCAGGCCATGCAAGGCGATCCGGCCAGCGGCCCGCTGTGGTTCCAGCTGTACCTGCAGCACGACCGGGGCTTCACGCGCGAGCTGGTGCAGCGCGCCGAAGCCGCCGGCTGTGACGCCCTGGTGCTGACGGTGGATGCGCCCACCAGCGGCGCGCGCGACCGCGAACGGCGCGCGGGCTTTCGCTTGCCGGCCGGCATCTCGGCCGTGCACCTGGCCGGCCTGGCGCCCCCGCCAGCGCGCCTGCTGTCCCCGGGGCAAAGTCCCCTGTTCGATGGCCTGCTGCACCACGCCCCGACCTGGGCCGATGTGCAGTGGCTGCAATCGGTCACGCGCCTGCCGGTGCTGCTCAAGGGCGTGCTGCACCCCGACGATGCGCGCCAGGCCGCGGCGCTGGGCGTGGCCGGCCTGATCGTCTCCAACCACGGCGGCCGCACGCTCGACACCGCGCCCGCCACGGCCCATGCCCTGCCGCGCGTGGCGCAGGCCGTGCAGGGCGCGCTGCCGCTGCTGGTGGACGGCGGCATCCGCCGCGGCACCGACGTGCTCAAGGCGCTGGCGCTCGGCGCCAGCGCCGTGCTGCTCGGGCGCCCGGCCGTCTATGGCCTGGCGCACGCGGGCGCCGCCGGCGTCGCGCATGTGCTGCGGCTGCTGCGCGACGAGCTGGAAATCGCCATGGCATTGACCGGCTGCGCCACCCTGGAGCGGGTCACGCCGGCCCTGTTGGACCTGCCCGCCCTGCAAACTTTTACACCACGGTGTGCGCGGGGTGATTACTAATGCGACAGATTCTCATTTATAATTCATCCATTCTTTCAACCGCCAGCCATCTATTGCCTGCCCGCCATGATCGTCTGTGTCTGCCGCCGTGTTTCCGACCGCGAAATTGCCCGCCATGCCCGCGCAGGCATGGGTTTTGACGAAATTCAGTTCGAGCTGGGCGTGGCCACCCAGTGCGGCCAATGCGAGGACTGCGCGCGCGATGTGGTGGCCCAGTGCCATGCCATGCACCCCGTGGCGGCGCTGCACAATGAGGCGGCTGCGCCGCCTTCGTGTGCCTGCGCGGTCTGAGTTGCGCCATGTTTCTCGTCGTCGTCCTTGCCGCCAGTGCGTTGCTGGTGGCGCTTGCAGCGTGGTGGATTTTGCTTCCATAATCTCAGTCAAATTGGCCTCTAGCCCAATGCCATCAAGCGCTGGCAGCTATTCTTTTTATGTCTCAATTTGACCGTTGCACCTCCACCGGAGGCCTGGGCCGCAATGCGGTGGTGGCCGGTGGGGTCGTGCTGGCCCATGCGGCAGCCCTGTGGGCGCTGCAGTCGGGCCTGGCGCGCCACAGTCCCGAAATCATCGTGCCTGCCGAGGTGATCGCCGAGTTCGTCGCGCCTCCCGTGCCCGAAGTGCGGCAGCCGCCCACTCCACCAGCCCTACCAGCCCCGCCCACACCGCGCCCGGCCGTCGCGAAGAAGCCTACCCCCCGGCCCGCACCGGCGCCACTGGCCGTGGCCGACCCCGCATCCCATGCACCACCGGTTTCGGCACCCGAGCCCACGCCCGATCCAGTTCCCGCCCCGGCGGCTCCAACGGCCCCGGTGGCGCCTGTCGCAGCGCCGGCGCCCGCACCCGCCGCGCCGCCGCGGATCGAGCTGCCGTCGAGCAATGCGGCCTACCTGAACAACCCGGCCCCGAGCTACCCTGCCATCAGCAAGCGCATGGGTGAGCAGGGCAAGGTGCTGCTGCGCGTCTTCATCGACGAACAGGGCCGGCCGCAGAAGGTCGAAGTCAAGCAATCGAGCGGCTACGACCGGCTCGACCGCCAAGCCCAGGACGCCGTGGTGCGCTGGCGCTTCGTGCCGGGCAAACGGGGCGGCGTGCCCGAAGCCATGTGGAACCTGGTGCCCATCAATTTTGTTCTCGAATAATTTTCAGGAGTTTTCATGGAATCGCAATTTGGCATCGCCAACGTCTGGACCCAGGGTGACTTCGTCACGCGCTTTGTCGCCGTGCTGCTGCTGGCGATGTCGCTGGCCTCGTGGATCGTCATCCTCGTCAAGGCGCTGGACATCATCCAATTCAAGAAGTACGCCCGCGCGGCGCAGAGCTTCTGGCACAGCGAAGACTTTGCGGCCGGCCTGGGCAAGCTCGGCGCCGACCCCGGCAACCCGTTTCGCCAGCTGGCGCTGGAAGGGCGCGAAGCCACGGCCCACCACCGCAACACCAAGGGCCAGCTGCACGACAGCCTGGACGTGAGCGACTGGGTCACGGGCTGCCTGCGCAACTGCATCGACGAATTCACCGCGCGCCTGCAGTCGGGCCTGGCGATTCTGGCGTCGGTCGGCTCCACGGCGCCGTTCATCGGACTGTTCGGCACGGTGTGGGGCATCTACCACGCGCTGCTGGCCATCGGCACCTCGGGCCAGTCGACCATCGACAAGGTGGCCGGCCCGATCGGCGAGGCGCTGATCATGACCGCCCTGGGCCTGGCCGTGGCCATCCCCGCCGTGCTCGGCTACAACGCGCTGGTGCGCGGCAACAAGTCGGTGCTGATCCGCATGAACAGCTTTGCGCACGACCTGCATGCCTACTTCGTCACCGGCGCGCGCGTTTCTTCCAGCGGCGAAGCCGCCAGGGTGCTGCCGCTCAAGAAAGGGGCCTGAGCATGGCCTTCGGAACCCAGGATGAAGCCGACGAGGTGATGAACGAGATCAACATGACGCCGCTGGTCGACGTGATGCTGGTGCTGCTCATCATCTTCATCATCACCGTGCCGGTCATGAAGCACGCCGTCAACGTGGACCTGCCGCGCGCCGTGAACCAGCCCGAACTCATCAAGCCCGAGACGGTGCGCCTGAGCGTGGCCGTCGATGGCGGCTATTTCTGGAACGGCGCTTCCGTGCGCGACGAGGAGCTCGAAGGGCGCCTGAGGGCCGAGGCCGCCAAGGAACCCCAGCCCGACCTGCACATCAACGGCGACAAGGCCGTGCGCTACGAGCGCGTGGCCCAGGCCATGTCTGCAGCGCAACGCGCGGGCGTGCGCAAGATCGGTTTCGTGACCGAGCCCCAGCGCTGACAGGGGACCACGGACCTGCGCGCGATAGGCCTTCGATTGCGAACAACCACCCTTCAGAAATCACCGCACACCGCTCTCCGTCTTATGCACGCCAGCCCCCCAGCGCTTCCTCCCGTTTGCCCCGCTGCACACGGCGACACTGGCATGGCCGACGGCCGTCCGGGCCAGGCCGGCATGCCTACCCCGGCGGTGACCGTGGACAGCCGGGACCTGCTGCAAGGCCAGAAAACCGTGGCCATTGCCCACAACGGCTGCATCTACCGCCTGCAGGCCACGCGCCAGGGCAAGCTGATACTGACGAAATAGGTTTTTTCCATCGTGGGGCGACCCCGGCCGGGGCTCGAGCCCGCCGGGTCGTTTTGGCCAGCCCACCGATTTCCTGCGCGCCGCCAGGCTTTTTTCTCCCTCCCAACAAAAAACCGGCGCTTGCCGGTTTTTGGGTCATTTTGCGCTCCAGCCCTTGGTGGGTCAGCGCATGCAGCTATCAAAACAATATCAACGGCCCGCAGGCCGCGCTTCACAGCCCCAGTGCGGCAATGCCGGCACGCGCCACCTGGGCGTCTTCGGGCGCCTTGACGCCGCTCACGCCCACGGCGCCGATGCACTGGCCGTTGTGCATGATCGGCAGGCCACCTTCGAGCATGCCATCGATGGTCGGCGCGCTAAGGAACGCCGTGCGGCCGTTGTTGATCATGTCCTCGATGCCCTTGGTGTCGCGCCGGCCCAAGGCGGCGGTGCGCGCCTTGGCGGGCGCCACATGCGCCGACAGCGGCGCGGCGCCGTCCAGGCGCTGCAGCGACAGCAGGTGCCCGCCCGCATCGACGATGGCAATGGTCACCGCCCACTGGTTTTGCAGGGCTTCGGCCTGGGCGGCGGCGGCGATGGTCTGGACGTCTGCCCATTCGAGTTCTACGGTATTTTTCATGCGTGCGAGGCCTTGTGGACCAGTGGGGGCCGTAAAGCCCGTGGTTAAAAGCGCCACAGCATACCCCTGCACCGCCATTGCGCTATGTCCGCCCAACGCAAAAGAACCCTTACCAAAAGTAGGCAACTGCACCCAGGTATTGCATAGCGGCCCGCCGTCACCACCTAGAATCCACGGGCCTGCGCTGTGCAGGTCACTCAGGAGAGACTTCATGAACGACCGGGTAACGGCCCTCCACTCCTCTGCGGACACTGGCTACGGCATCTCGCAGGAACAGCGCCACAAGGTGCTGCGCAATACTTACTGGCTGCTCGCACTGAGCCTGCTGCCCACCGTGCTGGGCGCCTGGATCGGCGTGGCGACCGGCATCACGCAGTCGCTGCGCGGCGGCCTGGGCCTGATCGTCTTCATGGGCGGCGCCTTCGGCTTCATGTACGCCATCGAAAAGACCAAAAACTCGGCCGCCGGCGTGCCCGTGCTGCTGGGCTTCACCTTCTTCATGGGCCTGATGCTCTCGCGCCTGATCGGCATGGTGCTGGGCTTCAAGAATGGCTCGGAACTCATCATGACGGCCATGGGCGGCACGGCTGGCGTGTTCTTCGTCATGGCGAGCATGGCCAGCGTGATCAAGCGCGACCTCTCGGGCATGGGCAAGTGGCTGTTCGTCGGCGCCCTGGTGCTGATGGTCGGCGCGGTCGTCAACGTATTTGTCGGCTCGTCGGCCGGCATGATGGCGATCTCGGTTGCCGCCATTGGCATCTTCAGCGCCTACATGCTGTACGACCTCAAGCAGATCCTCGACGGCGGCGAGACCAACTACATCAGCGCCACGCTGGCCCTGTACCTGGACATCTTCAACGTGTTCCAGAGCCTGCTGGCCCTGCTGGGCATCATGGGCGGCGAGCGCGAGTAAAACCCGGACTGCAGTCCCGCCAAGAAGGCCCCGCAAGGGGCCTTTTTCATGACCGAGCGCAAGCGATAGGGCTCAACCACCGCGCCCGTCTGCCGATAATGGAGGGACATGTTCCAGAAAGCCCCCTCCCTGCCGCAACGCAGCGCTGCCGCTGTGCTGGTCCTCTTGCTCGCCGGCTGCGATATTCCGGGGCTGGGCCCCGATCCGCGCATCGTCCAGCGCGAGGCCGAAGCCAAGGCCATTGGCGGCGCCTGCCGCCACGCGCTGCGCGGGCTCGAAGACTGCTACACGCTCAACCCCAAGTCGTCCAAGGCGGCGGTGTTTGCCGGCTGGAAAGACATGGACGGCTACATGCGCGAGAACAAGATCGAGGGCACGCCGTCGATGCTGGGCCAGGCCGACAAGCCTGGCAAGGCGGCGCGCGAAGACGCCATCGAAACCGAACCGCGCGATCTGCGCAGCGCGAACAGCGCCCGCCGCAGCTGAAGCGCGCCAGCGGGCGGCGGCGCGGGTGCCCGCTCTGCCCTCCGCCCCCGCGCTCAGGCGCGCTCGAACACCGCCATGCTCTCCACATGCGCCGTGTGCGGGAACATGTTGACCATGCCCGCCGCCGTGCAGCGGTAACCGCCTAGGTGCACCAGCAGGCCGGCATCGCGCGCCAGCGTGGCGGGGTTGCAGCTGACGTAGACAATGCGCTTCGGCGGCGTCCAGCCATCAAAGCCCACGGGCAGCGGGGCCGCCCCTTCGGCGCCGATGCGCGACTGCTCCAGGTCGGCCAGCGCCTTGGCCAGCGCAAAAGCGCCCTCGCGCGGCGGATCGACCAGCCACTTGTCGGCCGCGCCATCGGCGACCAGCATTTCGGGCGTCATCTCGAACAGGTTGCGAGCTACAAAATCAGTAGCTGCCAGCGCTTTACCACCGTGCGTTTGGGCCTGATTGGAGGCATAGTTCTCGCGCGAGCGCGCCACCAGGGTCTCGCTGCCCTCGATGCCCAGCACCTCGCGCGCCTGCGTCGCCAGCGGCAGCGTGAAGTTGCCCAGGCCGCAGAACCAGTCGATCACGCGCTCGGTTTTTTGCACATCGAGCAGGCGCAGCGCGCGCGACACCAGCACGCGGTTGATCTGTGGGTTGACCTGGGTGAAATCGGTCGGCTTGAACGGCATCGTGATGCCGAACTCGGGCAGCGCATACGACAGCTGCGCCCCGCCCTCGTCGAGCAGCTTCACCGTCTCCGGCCCCTTGGACTGCAGCCACCACTGCACGCCGTGCGCGGCGGCAAACGTGCGCAGGCGCGCCAGATCGTCGGCCGACAGGGGTTCGAGGTGGCGCAGCACCAGGGCGGTGACGCTGTCGCCGCAGGCCAGCTCGATCTGCGGGCAGGTGTCGCGCGCGTCCATGGAAGCGATCAGCGCCCGCAGCGGCATCAGCATGCGGCTCACGTGCGACGGCAGCACCGGGCAGACCTGCATGTCGGCCACATAGCGGCTCTTGCGCTCGTGGAAACCGACCAGCACCGTGCCCTTCTTGACCACGTGGCGCACCGACAGGCGTGCCCGGTAGCGGTATCCCCAGGCGGGGCCTTCGATGGGGCGCAGCAGCATCTCGGGCTTGACCTTGCCCAGGTGCCACAGGTTGTCTTCGAGCGCGCGCTGCTTGACCGCCACCTGGGCGCCCACGTGCAGGTGCTGCATCTTGCAGCCGCCGCAGGCGCCCGCGTGCAGGCCAAAGTGCGGGCACCCCGGGCGCACGCGCTGGGGCGACTCGCGGTGGACGGCCGTCAGGCTGGCCTGCTCCCAATTGTTCTTGCGCTTGTGGGTGTGGGCCGTGATCCACTCGAACGGCAGTGCGCCGTCGATGAAGACCACCTTGCCGTCCGGCCTGTGCGCCACGCCCTGCGCGTCCAGGTCCACGGATTCCACCTGCAGCCAGTCGCTCGGGTAAGGGGTTTGTTTGTCGTTCAGATCATCGCTCATGCCCCGATTGTCTCAGGCCCGAAAGGCCCGCGCAGCGGGAGTTCAGGCGCCGTTGCGGCGCACCGGTGCCGCCCCGCGCCCAGGGCGTGCCGGCACCGCGCTCGCCCCGCTGCGCGGCGGCAACTGGCGTATTTCACGCTCACAGCCATGCGAATCCAGCGAGAACACCAGCGTGCCGCCGGGTGCAACGGCCGGCAGGGTTTCGTGCAGCGGGCGCGACAGATCCACGGGCGGTTCGGGCGCGCGGTAGACGAGCTGCTGCCCCGGTCCGTAAACCAGGTAGCAGGCGGCGTGGGCGGCGGGTGCCGCCAGGCCGAGCCACAGGATGGCAGCGGTCAAAGTGAGGGTTTTCTTCATGCGGGTCTCCGGGCCGGTGACCGGCCTGGAGACCATTATGCGTATGCCCCGACCGCCGCAGGCGACATCGCCACGCTGGCACAGCCGCCGGGGGCGCACCCTCCCCCGGCGCGCCTCAGCCGGCGTACTGGTTCACGTGCGAAATGCGCGGGACGGGTAGGCCAGCACCGACTCGCCCTTGCCCCGGTTCCCGTCCTCGCTCAGCGCATCCGCGGAAGCGGGAACCACCATGGAGGGCGAATGCAGTGCGCTGAGGATTTCTTCCTCGATGCGCACGATGCGCTGCGCGTACATCTTGGCCAATGCCGCATGGTGCTCTGCCGCGGCCTGGTGCTCGACCCGAGCGACGTTGGCCTCTTCCAGGTATTCACGCGAGCGACGCAGGTGGGTGTCGCGGCGGTGCTCAAAGAAACGGAACCCCATGGCAAACCTCCCTTGGCAAAGTGAACCGGGTTGTGAGCAGACTTCCCAAACGCTTGCACCGCGGGGATCTGCCCCGCACGCATGATCCTCCCAAATTGGGTGCGGCGTCCAGATGGGTTACCGCAGCCGTGTGCAACGCGGCACCCGCACTCCGTGGAATGCGGCCTGCACTCCTGCAACGCCAAAACATGGTGCATGGCGGCGCCCACCCAAGCCCAACGCCCGTGCCGCACAGGGCGGCACGGTGCTGCCTGGGCGTCCCCCGCAGGCGTCATCCGCGCGGGTACACCCCTGGCAAAAACTCGATCCCCGTGCGCCGCACCAGCTCTTCATAGCTGATCGGCTGCGCAGCCCGCGTGGCGTTGTCGTTGCGATGCCAGTGCACCCAGGCACGGTTCCGGTCTTCGTCGTAGACGAGCTTGAACAAATAGCGTGGCACGCGCACATTCCCCGGGCCGATGCCCTGGCTTTCATCAATGCTGGGCAGGAAGACCGGGCCGGTGATGACGTACACATCCCCGCTTGCCTTGGCCGCATATTTTCGGGTGGCGGCCTCGACCGACACCCTCCAGGCGCCCTGGTTGTGTTGGGGCGCCTGGGGCACTATGTTGGCCAGCGAAAAGCTCTGCGCCATCGCCTGCGCCGTGGGCATGTTGCCGGCCGGGGCCATGTGGCCGCGATCGAAGCCGCTGCCCTTGTAATCGTCGAGCGTGGCCCGCTCTGCAGGGCGCAGCCGGGCATCGGCGAAAAACCGGTTGGTGCGCACCTCGTCGGCATCCGCGACCGCGGCCCGATTGAGCTTTTCTGCGACATACACCGGTGTTTTGCTGGCGCCCGAATGGAGGATGGCAAAGGCGTCGTAGCACAGTGCCCGCTGCGTGGGCTGAGGCGCGAGCACGGGCGGCCTTCCGTTCGCAAAAAACTGCCGGCACGCCGCAAAATCTCCTGACGCGTTGCGCTGATGGCCGGAGCCAACGCGGGACACACGCTGGTGGTTCTGCTTTGGCGTGCCGAGTTCTCTGACCAGTTGTTCCAGCTCGCGGCCTTCCTGCAGCAGGCGGTCGGCACAGGAACTCACCGATAGCCCCACTGCCGCGAGCAGCAGCGCAAAAATTCGGCGGTGTTTGGAGGGACGGCGGATGCGCTGGGACGTTTTGCGCGTTTTACTTGTTTTGGCGGACGGCACGGATTCGGAAAACTCTTTCACCAAGCGAACACGCGGCGCCCCGCATTGCGGGGACACCGGTGGGAGGACAAAGGGAGGGGGCGTGGGCCGGCGCCAGACCTGCGGCGGTGGGCTGCCGCGCAGCCCACAGGGTGTGCGCAGGACTCAAACAGGCGCCGGATGGGATGGTGTGGCGCCATCTCCCCGGCATGCAACAGGCGGGTGGCTGGACTGGGCCCCACTGGGCGGCAACCCACAAAATCTGGCTTGAACAATCGCGAAGCAAAGTGCAGGGGCTTCGCCCCGGTCGGCAGAAAGAAAAACGGGCTAGCTCTTGGAAGAGCTAACCCGTTGGTTTCTTTAGATCAATGGTCGGCGTGAAAGGATTCGAACCTTCGACCCCTTGCACCCCATGCAAGTGCGCTACCAGGCTGCGCCACACGCCGACAAGCTTTAGATTATATGCTGAAAATATTCACTGATCGGAAAGAAGTGAACGGATTTCAAACAATTCCTGCCGTACCCTGCCCATGTCGCCCCACACCGGCGCGCTGTAGCCTGCGTTGTCCGGTGGTGCCAACTGGATCACCGGCACATCGTGCTCTGCCAACGCAGGCTGCAGGGCCTCGTGCATGCGCGTGGGGGAGGTGTCCTGCAGTTGGTTGCGCGCCCCGCTGATGGTGAAGCCCTGTTCGTACAGCAGGTCGCGGATGCGGCGGATCATCAGCACCTCGTGGTGTTGGTAATAGCGCCGGTTGCCGCGCCGCTTCATGGGCCGCAGCTGGGTGAACTCCTGTTCCCAATAGCGCAGCACGTGCGGCTTCACGCCGCACAGCTCGGCGACTTCACCGATCGTGAAATAGCGCTTGGCAGGGATGGAAGGAAGCGGCATACCGGGGGAGCGAGGTAGGGGAAAGTCAGTGCGAAAGAAGCAGGCAGTGGCCAAGGGTAGCGCAGCCGCGCCGCGGCAGCCATGGGGTTGCAACCATTGCGCGCCCGGCCGCCCCCTGGCAGTCACGCACCTGCGGGGCTCTGGATCTGCTCTTTGAGCTTGCTGCTGGCGTGGAAGGTGACCACGCGGCGGGCCCCGATCGGAATGGCTTCGCCCGTGCGCGGGTTGCGTCCGGGGCGCGGCGCCTTGGTGCGGATCTGGAAATTGCCAAATCCGGACAGCTTCACATCCGCGCCTTCGACCAGGCGCTGGGCGATCAGGTCAAAGAACGCATCGACCATGTCCTTGGACTCGCGCTTGTTCAACCCGATGTGGTCAAACAACAGGTCGGCCAGCTGCGCCTTGGTCAGCGTCGGCGTGTCCAGGCTTTCTACGGCAAATTCGATCACGTCGTTGCTCCGGTTGCTCATTACACGCGCAGCCTTGCGCCGCACTGCGCCACCAGCTGCGCCACCACGGCCTGTACCGCAGCGTCGATGTCCGTCTCGGTCAGCGTGGCGTCGCCGCTGCCCAGCGTCAGGCGCACCGCCAGGCTCTTTTCCCCCGCCGCCATGGCGGTCGCCGGCGCGGCATCGCCCGCCTTGACCGGCTTGGCCCGGTACACGTCGAACAGTATGGCACTGCGCAGCAGCGTGGCCGGCACGGCCGACGCGATGGCGGCCTGGAGCCGGGCATGCGTAGTGCGCTCGGCCACCACCACGGCCAGATCGCGCTGCGCGCTCTGGTGCTTGGGCACCGCCTTGAACTGCGGCACGCTGCGCTCCAGCACGGCGTCGAGCTCCAGCTCGAACATCACAGGCGCCTGGGCCAGCTCCCACGACTGGCGCCACTGCGGGTGCAGCTCGCCAACGTAACCGATGGCACGGCCGTCCAGCACCACGCGCGCGCAGCGCCCCGGGTGCATGGCCGGATGGGTCGCAGGCTCGAACCGCGCCTGCCGTGGCGCCAGCAAGGCCTCGACATCGCCCTTGGCATCAAAAAAGTCCACCGCCTGGTCCTTGCGGCCCCATTGCAGCATGTCGGCCGGCCCGCAGACCAGGCCTGCGACGCGCATCGGCTGGTCGAACCCTTGCACGGTGGTGTCGGTATCGGCCACCGACGCGTCGCGCAGGAACACCCGCCCCAGCTCGAACACGCGCACGCGCTCGGCCCTGCGGTCCAGATTGAATTTCAAAACCTGTAGCAAAGAACCCAGCAGGGATGAGCGCATGACGCCCATTTGGCTTGCAATCGGGTTGAGCAGCTTGATGGGCTGGGGGTTGCCCGCGAGGCCGTGCTCCCAGCGCTCGTCGACGAAGCTGAAGTTGATAGTTTCCTGGTAGCCCAGCGCAGCCAGATGGCGGCGCACGGCAAAGGCGCTGCGCCGGCTCTCGGCCCGCAGCTTGGGGGTGATGGGCGCCAGCGGCGGCGTGGTCGGCAGCTGGTCGTAGCCCACCATGCGGGCGACCTCTTCGATCAGGTCCTCTTCCAGCGTGAGGTCGAAGCGGTACGACGGCGGCGTGACGGTCACCGTGCCCTCGCCCTGCTCCAGCGGCAAACCCAGGCGGGCGAGCGCATCGGCGCACTGCGCCTGGCTCAGCGGCATGCCGATCACGCGCGCGGCGCGCGCTATGCGCAGCGTGACGGGCCGCGCCACCGGCAGATTCACCTGCACATCGTCGATCGGGCCGGCGGCGCCGCCGCAGATCTGCTGCACCAAGGCCGTGATGCGCTCGAGGTGTTCCACCGTGTGGCCCGGGTCCACGCCGCGCTCGAAGCGGTGACCTGCGTCGGTGGAGAAGTTGTAGCGGCGCGAACGGCCCGCAATGGCCTTGGGCCACCAGAATGCGGCTTCGATGTAGATGTTCTGCGTGCCGTCCGAGACGGCCGTGGCGTCGCCGCCCATGATGCCGGCCAGTGACTCGACCTGGCGCTCGTCGGCAATCACGCCGACCTGCCCGTCGACCGTGACGGTGCTGCCATTGAGCAGTTTGAGCTGCTCGCCCGGCTGGCCCCAGCGCACCTCAAGGCCGCCATGGATCTTGTCGAGGTCGAAAATATGCGAAGGCCGGCCCAGTTCGAACATCACGTAGTTCGAGATATCGACCAGCGGCGCCACGCTGCGCTGACCGCAGCGCGCGAGCCGGTCGATCATCCACTGCGGGGTGGCGGCCTTCGGGTTCACGCCGCGCACGATGCGGCCCGAGAAGCGGCCGCACAGGTCCGGTGCGCTGACCGTGACCGGCAGGCGGTCGGCATGCGCCTGCGGCACCGGTGCAAAGGTGGGCGTCTGCAGCGGCGCCCCTGTCAGGGCCGCCAGCTCGCGCGCCACGCCGTACACGCTCAACGCGTGGGCCAGGTTGGGCGTGAGCTTGAGCGTGAACAGGGTGTCGTCCAGGTCCAGGTGCACGCGGATGTCCGCGCCGAGCGGCGCGTCGGCGGCCAGCTCCAGCAGGCCACCATGGTCTTCCGACAGCTTGAGCTCGCGCGCCGAGCACAGCATGCCCTGGCTCTCCACGCCGCGCAGCTTGCCGACCTTGATCACGAACGGCTTGCCGTCGTCGCCGGGCGGCAGCTCGGCGCCCACCAGGGCGCACGGCACCTTGATGCCCACGCGCGCATTGGGCGCGCCGCAGACGATGGTCAGCAACTCGGCCTGCCCCACGTCGACCTGGCACACGCGCAGGCGGTCGGCATTGGGGTGCTGCTGGGCTTCCTTGATCTCGCCGACCACGATGCGCGTGAACGGCGGCGCTACGGGCTGCAGTTCTTCGACCTCCAGGCCGCCCATGGTCAGGGTCTCGGCCAATTCGGCGGTCGTCAGAGGCGGGTTACAGAATTCGCGCAACCAGGATTCAGGAAATTGCATAGTCAGACTCTTTGGCGTTCATGGCTGGCTGTACCTTCAAGGCCTACAGCCGGCTGGGCATGCGTGCTTTCAAAAGATGAGCTACTCGCGCTGATCAATGCTT
The DNA here is from genome assembly GCF_012932145.1 of Acidovorax sp. SRB_14. Lineage (GTDB taxonomy): Bacteria > Pseudomonadota > Gammaproteobacteria > Burkholderiales > Burkholderiaceae_C > Simplicispira. The sequence continues at coordinate 128,094 of NZ_MWOK01000008.1, forward strand.
AATTTCAGATATAAAAGCATCTGAAATCCAATCACAGCAAGCGCTGACAGCTCACTTTTTTGATTATTGGAACTGCGACAGGAAGCGGATGTCGCCGTCGAAGAACAGGCGCAGGTCGTTGACGCCGTAGCGCAGCATCGTCAGGCGGTCGGGTCCCATGCCAAAGGCAAAGCCGATGTACTTTTCGGGGTCCAGCCCCATGTTGCGCACCACGTTCGGATGCACCTGGCCCGAACCCGCGACTTCCAGCCACTTGCCGGCCAGCGGGCCGGTCTGGAACTGGATATCGATCTCGGCGCTGGGCTCGGTGAACGGAAAGAAACTGGGGCGGAAGCGCAGTACCAGGTCGTCCGACTCGAAGAAGGTGCGGCAAAACTCGGTGAACGTGACCTTCAGGTCCTTGAAACTGACGTTCTCGCCGATCCACAGGCCTTCGCACTGGTGGAACATGGGCGAGTGGGTGGCGTCGCTGTCCACGCGGTAGGTGCGGCCCGGCGCGATCACGCGGATCTCGGGCATGGCCTGGCCGGCATCGATCAGCGCACGGTATTTCTTCACGTGCTGCACGGCGTGTCGCACCTGCATGGGGCTGGTGTGCGTGCGCAGCAGGTTGGGTGCCCGCGCAGTACCGCCTTCGACATAGAAAGTGTCGTGCATCGAGCGCGCAGGGTGGTCTTCCGGGGTGTTGAGCGCGGTGAAGTTGAACCAGTCGGTTTCGATCTCGGGACCTTCGGCCACGTCGAAGCCCATGGAGCCGAAAATGGCTTCGATGCGCTCGAGGGTCAGCGACACCGGGTGCAAGCCGCCCTGGCCGCGCTGGCGTCCGGGCAGGCTCACATCGAGCGCCTCGGCCTGGAGCTGCAGCTGCAGTTCGGCGTCCGCCAGGGCCTGCCGGCGCGCCGTGAGCGCTGCCTCGATGGCCTGCTTGGCGACGTTGATGGCGGCGCCACGCGACTTCTTTTCCTCGACGGAAAGCTGCGCCATGCCCTTCATGAGCTCGGTCACGCGACCGGACTTGCCCAGGAACTGGGCCTTGGCATTTTCCAGATCGGCGGGGGTGGCGCTTTGCGCAAACAGCTGCTGCGCGCTTTCGACCAGAGAGTCCAACTCGTTCATATTCGCTCTTCAAAAGAAACAAGGGCTAGTGCCTTTTCAAGCGCTAGCCCTTGCTGTTTGTGCGCTGGCAGCTATCGAAATGATAGCTACCCGCCGTGAACTCAGGCAGCCAGCTTGGCCTTGACCTGCTCCACGATGCTGCCGAAGGCAGCCTTGTCGTGCACTGCGAGGTCGGCCAGCATCTTGCGGTCGATCTCGATGGAAGCCTTCTTCAGGCCGTTGGTGAACTGGCTGTAGGTCAGGCCCAATTCACGCGCACCGGCATTGATACGGGCGATCCACAGCTGGCGGAACACGCGCTTGCGGTTACGACGGTCACGGTAGGCATATTGCCCAGCCTTCATCACCGCCTGTTTGGCGATGCGATAGACATTACCGCGGCGACCGCGAAAACCCTTGGCGAGGGCCAGAACCTTTTTGTGACGGGCGTGAGCCGTTACACCACGTTTGACGCGAGGCATGTGTGTACTCCTTGTTCGTCGTTATTAAAGGCCAGCGAATGGCAGCATCTGTGCCATGTGACCCATGTTGGTCTCATGAACAGACGTGATACCACGCAGTTGGCGCTTGTTCTTGGTGGTCTTCTTGGTCAGGATGTGACGCTTGAAGGCGTGGCCGCGCTTGACGGTACCACCCGGACGAACGCGGAAGCGCTTCTTGGCGCTGCTCTTGGTCTTCATTTTGGGCATGTGAATGCTCCTTTGATTGTGCTCGTGAGGCGTTTGCAAACCGATTTGCAAACTTGTTGGCCCCGAGCCACTTTTAGCGGCGGGCTTAACGCCCACCCGGGAGAGGCACAACACCCCTTCCCATGAATAGCATGGCCCCTTGCGGGGCCACGCCAGTCAATTCAAAACCTGCAAGTTGTTGCGGGCGCCGCTCAATCAGCGGTCGCGGCGCCTGTCGCATCCGCCACGGACTTGGCTGCGGCTGGCTTCTTGCGGGCCGGAGCGATCATCATGATCATCTGGCGGCCTTCAAGGCGCGGGAACTGCTCGACCAGAATGGTGTCGGCCAAGTCGTCGCGAATTCGGTTGAGCAGGGCCAGGCCCAGTTCCTGGTGCGTGATCTCGCGACCGCGAAACCGCAGCGTGATCTTGCACTTGTCTCCGTCCGCCAGAAAGCGGCGGATGTTGCGCATCTTGATGTTGTAGTCGCCATCGTCCGTGCCCGGACGGAACTTGACTTCCTTGATCTCGATGACCGTCTGCTTGGCCTTGGCTTCCGCAGCACGCTTTTGCTCAAGGTATTTGAACTTGCCGTAGTCCATCAAACGGCACACAGGCGGGCTGGCCGTGGCGGCGATTTCCACCAAGTCCACATCCAACTCGCCGGCCATGCGCAGGGCCTCCATCAAGCTGACCACACCGAGCGGCTCGTTGTCCGGACCCGAAAGGCGCACTTCAGGCGCCATGATTTCACGGTTCAGACGGTGCTTGCGCTCCTCGCGGTGGCGACGATCACGAAATTCAGTAGCTATGGCTATCACCCTTAAATCAAAATGCTACAAAAAGCGTAGCTGCCTTGGCACAACCGGTGCGCTTTAAAGCATGGTTTCTCAATCAAGCTTTAGAGGCAATGTCCTGAACGAGGAGGTCGATGAACGACTCGATGGACATTGCACCGAGGTCTTTGTTTCCCCTGGCGCGCACTGCGACGGCACCAGCTGCACGCTCCTTGTCGCCTGCGACGAGGATAAATGGCAGCTTTTGCATGGAATGCTCGCGTATTTTATACGTAATCTTTTCGTTGCGCAGATCCAGGGCCACGCGCAGCGGATGCTGGGGCAGTGCTTTTTCGAGTTTTTCGGCAATTTCGCGACAGTAGTCCGACTGCGCATCGGTGATGTTGAGCACGGCCACCTGGGTGGGCGCAAGCCAGGCCGGCAAGGCACCTGCATGCTGCTCGATCAGGATGCCGATGAAGCGCTCCAGGCTGCCGACGATGGCGCGGTGCAGCATCACAGGGCGATGGCGATTCCCGTCTTCACCCACGAACTCGGCATCCAGGCGTTCGGGCATCGAAAAATCCACCTGGATGGTGCCGCACTGCCACTGGCGACCAATCGCGTCCTTGAGCGTGTACTCAATCTTGGGTCCGTAAAACGCCCCTTCGCCCGGGGACAGCTCATACGCACAACCCGATGCATCGAGGCTGTGGATGAGTGCAGCTTCGGCCTTGTCCCAGATCTCGTCCGAGCCAATGCGCGCGTCGGGACGCGTGGCCACCTTGTAGATGATGTCGGTGAATCCGAAATCCTTGTAGACCTTTTGCAGCAGGTGGGTGAACGCCAGCACTTCGGGCTGGATCTGGTCCTCGGTGCAGAAGATGTGCCCGTCGTCCTGCGTGAAACCGCGCACGCGCATGATGCCGTGCAGCCCTCCCGTGGGCTCGTTGCGGTGGCATTGGCCGAACTCGCCGTAGCGCAGCGGAAGGTCGCGGTAGCTCTTGATGCCCTGCTTGAAAATCAGAATATGGCCCGGGCAGTTCATCGGCTTGAGCGCGTAATCGCGCTTTTCCGACTCGGTCGTGAACATGTTGTCGCGGTACTTGTCCCAGTGGCCGGTCTTTTCCCACAGCGTCTTGTCCAGCAGTTGCGGGCCCTTGACTTCCTGGTAGCCGTTGTCACGGTACACGCGGCGCATGTACTGCTCCACTTCCTGCCAGAGCGTCCAGCCCTTGGGATGCCAGAACACCAGACCCGGCGCATGGTCGTCGATATGGAACAGGTCGAGTTCGCGGCCGAGCTTGCGGTGGTCGCGCTTTTCGGCCTCCTCCAACATGGTCAGGTACTGCTGGAGTTCGTCCTTCGTGGCCCAGGCCGTGCCATAGACACGCTGCAGCATTTCATTGCGGTGGTCACCGCGCCAGTACGCGCCCGCCACCTTCATGAGCTTGAAGAACTTGAGCTTCCCGGTGCTGGGCACGTGCGGGCCACGGCACAGGTCTTCGAAGGCGCCTTCGCGGTAGAGCGAGACATCTTCGTTACTCGGGATGCTGGCGATGATCTCGGCCTTGTAGTGCTCCCCCAAGCCCTTGAAGTACGCCACGGCCTCGTCGCGCGGCAGCACGCGGCGCACCACGGGCTCGTCCTTGGCAGCGAGTTCCGCCATGCGCTTTTCAATGGCGGCCAGGTCTTCGGGTGTGAAGGGGCGCTTGTAGGCGAAGTCGTAATAGAAGCCGTTCTCGATCACGGGGCCGATGGTGACCTGCGCCTCGGGAAACAGCTCCTTGACCGCATACGCCAGCAAGTGCGCCGTGGAATGGCGGATCACCTCCAGGCCGTCGGCGTCCTTGGCGGTGACGATGGACAGCGGGCTGTCCTGTGTGATCTGGTAGCTGGTGTCGACGACCTGGTCACCGATCTTGCCGGCCAGGGCCGCCTTGGCCAAACCTGTGCCAATCGAAGCGGCTACTTCGGCGACCGTGACAGGGCCGGGGTATTCGCGCTGGGAACCGTCGGGAAGCGTGATGTGGATCATGGAAAGAGTCCTTGTCAAATCGTGTCGGTGGGTGCGGCGCGCCCGGTGCTCTGAAAGCAAAAAAGCGCGGAACAGGTCCGCGCTTGGAGAGGAAAAGGCTGGGATCTCGTGCAGGCGCGAACGGCCGGCCTCAACGGCCGGCGGATGTCTCCGATGGAGTTCGCGGTGTCATAACCAGATTGCCTTTCTCGCTCTTGTGCATTGATTTGACATGCATTTTACCCATGGCGCCGACAAAAAAGCCCGAAGCTCTCGCTTCGGGCTTCGGGCGCCCAAAAATCAGGGCAGCAAATCAGTGGAACTGCTCTTCTTCGGTCGAACCGGTCAGTGCCTTGACGCTGGAAGAGCCGCCCTGGATCACGGTGGTCACGTCGTCGAAGTAGCCTGCGCCCACTTCCTGCTGGTGCGACACGAAGGTGTAGCCCTTCTCGCGCGCGGCGAACTCGGGCTCCTGCACCATGTTCACGTAGTGCTTCATGCCTTCGCCATTGGCGTAGGCGTGGGCGAACTGGAACGTGTTGTACCAGTTGATGTGGATACCGGCCAGCGTGATGAACTGGTACTTGTAGCCCAGCGCCGAGAGCTCGTCCTGGAACGAAGCGATCTGCGCATCGTTGAGGTTCTTTTTCCAGTTGAAGGACGGCGAGCAGTTGTACGACAGCAACTTGCCAGGGCAGGCGGCGTGCACGGCCTGCGCGAACTCGCGGGCGAAGCCGATGTCCGGCACGCCGGTTTCGCACCACACCAGATCGGCATAGGGGGCATAGGCCACGCCGCGGCTGATGGCCTGCTCCAAGCCGTTTTTCACACGGTAGAAGCCTTCTGGCGTGCGCTCGCCGGTCAGGAAGGGCTTGTCGTTGGCATCGTGGTCGCTGGTGATGAGGTTGGCGGCTTCGGCATCGGTGCGGGCCAGCACAATGGTCGGCACGCCCATCACGTCGGCAGCAAAACGCGCAGCGATCAGCTTTTCGCAGGCTTCCTGCGTCGGCACCAGCACCTTGCCTCCCATGTGGCCGCACTTCTTGACGGCCGCCAGCTGGTCTTCAAAGTGAACGCCGGCCGCGCCCGACTGGATCATGTTCTTCATCAGCTCGAACGCATTGAGCACGCCGCCAAAACCGGCTTCCGCGTCGGCGACGATGGGCAGGAAGTAGTCGATGAACTCCTTGTCGCCGGGGTTGACGCCGCGGCCCCACTGGATTTCATCGGCGCGCTTGAAGGTGTTGTTGATGCGGCGCACCATGGTGGGCACCGAGTCGTAGGCATACAGCGACTGGTCGGGGTACATGGTTTCGGAGGTATTGCCATCGGCCGCCACCTGCCAGCCCGACAGGTACACCGCCTCCAGCCCGGCCTTGGCCTGCTGCATGGCCTGACCGGCGGAGATCGCGCCAAACGCGTTCACATAGCCCTTCTTGGCGCCGCCGTTGATCTTGTCCCACAGCTTTTCCGCACCGCGCTTGGCCAGCGTGTGCTCAAGCTGCAGGCTGCCGCGCAGGCGCACCACGTCGGCCGCGCTGTAACCGCGCTTGACGCCCTTCCACCGGGGATTTTGGGCCCAGTCTTTTTCCAGGGCGGCAATTTGCTGTTCGCGGCTGAGTTGTTCGTTGAGGGATTGCGGCATCAGATCACTCCATTGGTTGTTGAAATTGCCGGGCTACAAGGTGTTGCCCATGGCTTCACTTTACAGTCTTCTATAAGACATACGCAATCTCTTATATCTTATAGAAGACATATTTTTAACCATTGAAAATCAATGACTTAGGAGAGAAATCGTCTGAATGCGGGGAAAAAATTCTCATGTCGCGAAAATATGGCGCACTGCAACGCGCCATATTTTCATATTGCAAAATCTTTATGACGCGATGCAAAAATGCTCTGCTCAACCCCCCTGCCATCAGGCATGATGCGCCACCCCCTTTGGATTTTCCCGATGCCCAGCACCGCCCCACCGAGCCGCTCCGTGGCCTATGCCTGTCTGGCCTTGAGCATGGCGCTGGTGGGCAGCTATGTTGCACTGTCCAAGCCGCTGGCAGCCGTGCTGCCGGTGTTCCTGCTGGCATGGATGCGCTTTGGCATCGGGGCGCTGGCGATGCTGCATTGGCTCAAGAAACCGCACCATGAGCCGCCGATGGCACCGCGCACACGGTGGCTGCTTTTCCTTGAATCCTTTCTGGGCAACTTCTTGTTCACCGTGTGCGTGATCTACGGCGTCAAGCTGACCAGCGCCGTGTCGGCGGGCGTCATCATGTCCGCCATCCCGGCGGCGGTCGCGCTCATGAGCTGGCTCTTCCTGCGCGAAAGGGTGCCCCCCAGAACATGGTCCGCTGTCGCCTGCGCCGTGGCAGGCATTGCCTTGTTTTCACTCTCAAAACAAGAGCATTTAGCGATTACCAGTCAAGGGCTGGGGGCAGAAAACACCCCAAACCAGGTCTGGCTGGGCCAATGGCTTCTGGTCGGCGCCGTGGTGTGCGAAGCGGCGTATTCGGTGATTGGCAAGAAGCTCACGGGATCGCTGGGGCCCCGGCGCATCACCTCGCTCATCAACCTGTGGGGGCTGGCGCTGTCAACCCCCCTGGGGCTGTACATCGCCTGGGATTTCGACTTTGCCGGCGTGGGTTGGAGCACCTGGCTTTTGCTGCTTTTCTATGCGCTGGCGGCCTGCATGTGGACGGTCTGGCTCTGGATGACCGGACTGCGGTCGGTGCCCGCGGCGCAAGGTGGCGTGTTCACAGTGCTGCTCCCCGTCAGTGCCACGCTGGTCGGCGTGGTGGTGCTGGGCGAAACCCTCTTGCCCATGCAGTGGCTGGCGTTTTGCGTTGCCTTGGTCAGCGTGCTGCTGGCCACCCTTCCCACGGGGACGACCCGCCACGTGGAAACGGACACGGCACAGAATTTCTAGGAACTTCTGGGCAATGGGCTGCATTGGACAATGCGGCCACGCGCCGCCTCGCGAGCGCCGGCCTGCCGGCCCTGCGCGCTCAGTTCAGCGCGCGTGTGGCCACAACCATGCCGTCGGCGTCGGCATACAGCCAATCTCCGGGGCGCACCCAAACGCCCTGAATTTGCACCGCCACGTCGCGCTGGCCCTGGCCGCGCCGGTCCGTGGGCAAAGGCACCAGTCCCAAGGCGCGGATGCCCACAGCGCAGGCATTGAGTTCGGCCACATCGCGCACGCAGCCGTCGACCACCAGGCCGGCCCACCCGTTGCGGGCCGCCGCAGCGGCCAGGTTGCCGCCGACCAGTGCGCGGCGCAGGGACCCTGCCCCATCGACGACCAGGACACGGCCTTCGCCCGCAGACTCCACTGCCGCCTTCACAACGGTGTTGTCTTCATGGCATTTCACGGTGGTCACCGGTCCAGCAAATGCAGCCATGCCCCCGAAAGCTTTGAAAACCGGTGGCAGCACGCGGAATCCGCCACTGTCATCGGCCTTGTGGGCATCGCAGAAATCGCAGGTGCTGAACGCCGTGGAGGCATGAGCAATCATGTTTGACAACTTTTCCAAAAATCCCAGACCCAGCAGCCCCACCCGGAACTCCGGCGCGCCACAGGCCTGCGGTGATGCCGCCGCAGCCTCTGCGACAACCGGTGGCTCAAGCGCAGCCCGGGGTTTTGCGGCAGTCTTCCGGCCGATCGCCAGGAAGCACAGGGCATCGGTTGAGCTCGAACGGCGATATGGCGAGCAAGGTCGTCAGCGCGCTGGAAGCCATCGTGATGAGCCAGAAGACAAAAAACGCCAGGGTGTAAACACCCTGGCGTGAGAGTGCCAGTGGCTGGCCAAACCAGTGCAAATCCTCGGGATCGACCATCGCAAAAACCAGCATTTCAGTCACGCCCGCCAGCAAAAAGGCGGGCCATGCAATCCACATCAGGCGTTGGCTCCACATCAGCGATATCTCCTTGGTATATTTTTTGGACAACTGACTTACCGCAACCATTGTCACCAAAAAATGGGGCCGCCGTTGCCTTTCAATGCAGAGGCTGGTCTTGGGGCGGCGTGGCCGCATGGTTGCGGCCTTTCAAGGCAGGTGCGAGGCTCTTGTGCGGCGCTTCGAGCGTCTTGTTGATCTCTATGCCCTGGCGGTAGTAGTCCTCGCTGAGCACCGGGTCGGGCGAACGCACTGCCAGCCAGAGGGTGTAAAAACCTGCGACCACGACCACCGCCGGGCCTGCAATCACCAGCCAGACGAAACCATATTTCCACCATGGCCGAGGCTGAGGCGCCGAAGCTTTTTCGCTTGGTGAGCTCATCAAAATACTCCTGTGTAGAGAACAGAACGGCCCCATGGGCAGCTCAACGGGGCACCAGGAAAACCGATTTTTCGGTCACCAGCGCTGCAGTTCCCAGCGCTTCGATGTCAAACTGCACCGGGTGCGACCCAGGCTGCGCCGAGCCGTAAGGAATCTGCAATCGCACGGCGACCCAGCGCGACTGCGCCGCATCGATCTCCAGCTCCGGATCAGACACCACCTCCAGCCCTTCCAGGCCCCGGGCGCCCACGCGGTAACGCTGCGGCTGCTCGGTGGCATTCATGATCTGCAACCGGTAAATGTTCTCCAGTTTGCCGCCTGCCACGATGCGCGACAGCGCGGCGCGGTCACGCACCACGTCGACCTTCAGGGGGGTGCGCATCACGAGGCTGGCGAGCATGCCCACGCACAGGGCCACCAGCACCCCCGTGTAGAGAAGCACGCGCGGGCGCATCACGCGGCGCAGGATCTGCGACTGCCCCCAGCCCCTGGCAACGCCATTCTGGGTCGAAAAACGAATCAAGCCGCGTGGGTAGTGCATCTTGTCCATCACCGTGTTGCAGGCGTCCACGCACAGGCCGCAGCCAATGCATTCGTACTGTAGCCCGTCGCGGATGTCGATACCGACAGGACACACCTGCACGCACAGCGTGCAATCGATGCAGTCGCCCAAGCCCTTGGCCTTGTAATCTACGGCTTTGGTGCGGGGACCTCGGGGTTCGCCGCGGGCTTCATCGTAGGTGACGATGAGCGTGTCCTTGTCGAACATGGCGCTCTGGAAGCGCGCATACGGACACATGTACTTGCAGACCTGTTCGCGCAGGAAGCCGGCGTTGCCGTAGGTGGCAAAGCCGTAGAAGATGACCCAGAAGATCTGCCATGTCCCTTGCCAAGCCATCAGTTCGGCACCCAGCTCGCGGATGGGAACGAAGTAGCCGACGAAGGTGAAGCCTGTCCAGGCGGACACGGCAATCCACAGGCTTTGCTTGACCGTCTTTTTCCAGATCTTTTCGAACGTCCAACCGCTGGCGTCGAGGCGCAGGCGTGCGCTGCGGTCTCCCTCGACCTTGTGCTCGATCCACATGAAGATTTCGGTGTAGACCGTCTGCGGACAAGCAAAACCGCACCACAGCCGCCCCGCCACCGCCGTGAACAGGAACAGCGACAGGGCCGAGATAATCAACAGCCCTGTCAGGTAGATGAAGTCCTGCGGGTACAGGACCAACCCGAAGATATAGAAACGCCGCGCCCCAAGGTCAAACAGCACCATCTGGCGCTGTCCCCATTCAAGCCACGGCAGTCCGTAGAACACGAGCTGCGTGACAAACACCATGACCCAGCGCCAGCGCGCAAAAAACCCGCTGATGGAGCGCGGGTAAATCTTCTTCTGCGCCTCATAAAGCGACACGATTTCGCCTTCGGCCAAGGGTTCGGAGGCGACTGGGGCAATCGGGATAACCTTGCGTGGTTTCCCGTGAGGGGCATTCATGGGGCAGCGATCTTCAAAAAGGTAATGGCGCGTGAGCGCCAAGCGGATGGCGCACAGCGCCATCCTCGACACACGGCCAGGTTACCGGACTGCGGCTCCAGGCTGGTTTGACAAACCCCACACATACGAGGTGAGCACGTCCAGCTGCGCTTCGGTCAGCTTGCCTGCCTGGGCCGGCATTTCGTTGACCTTGCCGTTGTTGATGATGGCCGTGATGGCGGCTTCGCCCCAGCCGTGCAGCCAGACATCATCGGTCAGGTTAGGGGCACCAAGCGCCTGGTTGCCCTTGCCGTCCATGCCATGGCAGGCCGCGCAGGCAGCAAATTTAGGCTTGCCCAGCGACGCACGCAACGAGTCGTGCGGGCTGCCAGACAGGCTCAGCACATAGTGCGAGAGGTTGCGCACGTCTTCGGGTGTGCCCACCGCAGCGGCCATGGGCGGCATGTTGCCGACACGGCCCTTTTCGAGGGTTTCGCGGATCTTCTCGGGCGAGCCACCGTGCAGCCAGTCCGTGTCGGCCAGGTTGGGAAAGCCCTTGCTGCCGCGTGCATCCGAGCCGTGGCATTGCGCGCAGTTGTTCATGAACAGACGCTCGCCGATGGCCATGGCCTGCGGATCGCGTGCTCTGTCTTCGGGCTTCATGGAGGCAAAGCGGGCATACAGCGGCTCGAGCTCGGCATTGGCCTTGGTCACTTCGGCGTTGTATTCGGACTGTGTGGACCAGCCCAGCTGGCCGGCAAACTTGCCCAACCCGGGGTATGCGGCCAGATAACCAAACGCAAAGACGATGGTCAGGACAAACATCCACATCCACCAACGTGGCATGGGGTTGTTCATCTCGGTCAGGTCCTCGTCCCAGACGTGGCCTGTCGTGTTGTCGCTGGCGGAGACGATTTTCTTGCGGGCCGTCAGCCAGAGCAGGAGCAGGCAGGCCAGGATGCTCAGAAGCGTCAGCCCGGCCACATAAACCGACCAGAAATTGCTGGTGAAGTCACTCATTGGATGTTCTCGTTCTGGTGAGGGTCAATCTTGTTCGAAGGGAAGCTGGGCGGCCTCGTCAAACCGGTCGCGGTTGCGCCGTGAATACGCCCACACCCAGATGCCGGCGAAGCAGGCAAACGATGCGAGCGTGACGACCACACGCATGGTGGTGATGTCCATGTTCAGACCCTCCGTTACTTGAGCGCGCGGCCCATGACCTGCAGGTAGGCCACCAGTGCGTCCATTTCCGTCTTGCCTTTGACTTCGTCGGCGGCGGCCGTGATCTGTGCATCGGTGTAGGGCACGCCCACGGTGCGCAAGGCCCGCATGCGCGGCGCCACGTCGGCGGCGTCCACCGCGTTCTTTTCAAGCCATGGATAGGCCGGCATGTTCGACTCTGGCACCACGTCGCGGGGGTTGTTCAGGTGGATGCGATGCCACTCGTCGCTGTACTTTCCGCCCACACGGTGCAGATCGGGCCCGGTGCGCTTGCTGCCCCACTGAAACGGGTGGTCGTAGACGAATTCACCGGCCACCGAATAGTGGCCATAGCGCAGCGTTTCGGCACGGAACGGGCGGATCATTTGCGAATGGCAGTTGTAGCAACCCTCGCGCAAATAGATGTCGCGCCCCACGAGCTGCAGCGGCGCGTAGGGCTCGACGCCCTTGACCGCCTCGGTGGTGGACTTCTGGAAGAACAGCGGCACGATCTCGACCAGGCCGCCCACGGCAATCACCAGAATGATCAGCACGATCATCAGGAAGTTGTTGGTTTCCACCTTCTCGTGGGTGAAACCGGTCGACGGTTTGTTGTTGTGTTGTGACATGAAGGAATTCCTCGGATCTCAGGCGTGCGCCGGCTTGATGGCGGGAATGGCCACGGTGACCGAACGGCCCGAAATGGCAGTCACCCAGACGTTCCAGGCCATGATCAACATGCCCGCCAGATAGAGAATGCCGCCCGCAAAGCGGATCACGTAGAACGGATAAGTGGCCTTCACGCTTTCGACGAAGGTGTAGGTTAGCGTGCCGTCGGCATTCACGGCGCGCCACATCAAGCCCTGCATCACGCCGGCGATCCACATCGCGGCGATGTACAGCACGATGCCGATGGTCGCCAGCCAGAAATGCAGTTCGATGGCCTTGATGGAATGCATTTTTTCCTTGCCGAACAGGCGCGGCACCAGGTAGTAGAGCGAACCCATGGTGATTAGGCCGACCCAGCCCAGCGCACCGGCGTGCACGTGGCCCACGGTCCAGTCGGTGTAGTGGCTCAGCGCGTTGACGGTCTTGATGGACATCATCGGGCCCTCGAACGTGGCCATGCCGTAGAACGACAGCGACACGATCAGGAAGCGCAGGATGGGGTCGTCGCGCAGCTTGTGCCAGGCCCCCGACAGCGTCATGACGCCGTTGATCATGCCGCCCCAGCTGGGCGCCAACAGCACCAGCGAGAACACCATGCCCACCGATTGCGTCCAGTCGGGCAGCGCGGTGTAGTGCAGGTGGTGCGGGCCAGCCCACATGTAAGTGAAGATCAGCGCCCAGAAGTGGACGATGGACAGGCGGTAGCTGTAGACCGGACGGCCTGCCTGCTTCGGGATGAAGTAGTACATCATGCCCAGGAAGCCTGCGGTCAGGAAGAAGCCCACGGCGTTGTGGCCGTACCACCACTGCACCATGGCGTCCTGCACACCGGCATAGGCCGAGTAGCTCTTCATGAAGCCTGCGGGAATGGCCGCGCTGTTGACGATGTGCAGCAGCGCAATCGCCAAGATGAAGGCACCGTAAAACCAGTTGGCCACATAAATGTGGCGCACCTTGCGCATGCCCACCGTGCCGAAGAAGACGATGGCATAGGCCACCCAGACCAACGCGATCAGGATGTCGATCGGCCATTCGAGTTCGGCGTATTCCTTGCCGCTGGTGTAGCCCAGCGGCAGGCTGATCGCGGCGGCCACGATGACCAGCTGCCAACCCCAGAACGTGAAGGCCGCCAGCGGACCCGCAAACAGTCGCACCTGGCAGGTGCGCTGCACCACGTAATAGCTCGTTCCGATCAGCGCACTGCCCCCGAACGCAAAAATCACCGCGTTGGTGTGCAGGGGCCGCAGGCGACCGTAGCTCAGCCAGGGTATACCGAAGTTGAGTTCAGGCCAGGCCAGTTGGGCAGCGATGAACACGCCCACCAGCATCCCCACCACCCCCCATACCACGGCCATGATCGAAAACTGCCGCACGACCGTGTCGTTGTAGTGCGCAGCATCTGCTTTTTTTGGAATATCCATCGGGCACCTCTTGATTTCAGCGAAAGTATTAACCGGATTGGCTGCAGGGGATTTGACCGAGGTCAATTGTCCCGAAGAATGCGTTCGCCTTCTTGCTCTACGTTCTCAAACTGTCCCCGGTACACGGCCCACCAGAGGCCGAGGATGATCAGCAACACGAGCACCACCGACAGCGGGATCAGAAGATAAAGAATGTCCATCGGAAAGCTCCAGACCTCAGGCCGCCACAGCAGCGACAGGCGCCGGCGCAGCGGACGCCACCGTGCTGTCTGCGCCTTGGCCCAATGCGGGGAGGGCCCGCGACAGCCGCGCCGCATTGAGCACGACCAGCAGCGAGCTGAGCGCCATGCCCAGGCCCGCCAACCAGGCCGGCATGTACCCGGCAATCGCCAGCGGCACGCCGAGCGCGTTGTAGCCCGCGGCCCACCACAAATTCTGGCGCACCACGCGCAGGGTGTTCCGTGCCAGCAGCAGCGACTGTGCAATCAGCGCCAGATCGCCACCGAGCACGACAAAATCGGAGCGCGACTGGGCCAAGGGTACGGAACGGCCAAAGGCAAACGATACATGCGCGCCCGCCAGCACCGGACCGTCGTTGAGGCCATCGCCCACCATCGCCACGCGCTGCCCGCGTGCCTGCAATGCCTGCAGCGTCTCGAGCTTGTCCTGCGGCGTGCAGTCGCCCTGCCATTGGTCGATGCCGGCCTGGGTGGCAATGCGCGCGGCGGCCAGGGGACGGTCACCCGACAGCAGGTGCACCGCGACACCTGCCTGGCGCAGCGCCCGCACAGCAGCCGCGGCCTCGGGGCGCAGGTCTTCGCTCAAATCGAAGCGCGCCAGCTCCACAGGCTCGGCGCCCTCGCCTTGCCAAGCCAGCACCACCTGCTGCGCCGTGGCATCCTGCGCGGCACGCTGCCGGGTATGGCGGGGCGACCCCAGCAGCACACGCCCCGGGGGCAGAACGCCGTCCCCGTCCTGCAGCCAGGCAGTAAGCCCATGGCCTGCGGTTTCCTGCAGCTGCGCAATGTGCCAGCGCGTCGCCGCAGCCCCGGCCTGACCCTGTGCGGCGGCCACCAGGGCACGCGAGACGGGGTGCAAGGACTGGCCTGCCAGCGTGGCCGCCAAGGCCGTGGCATCGGCGGCAGACAGCCGGCCCGGCGCCTGCACGCCGCGCACCACCATGCCGTCGCGCGTGAGCGTGCCGGTCTTGTCGAACACCAGGGTGTCGACTTCGGCCAGCGCCTCCAGGCCTTGCAAATTGCGCACCAGCACACCGTGGCGCGCCAGCGTTCCGGCAGCACACAGCATGGCGACCGGCGTGGCCAGTGACAGGGCACACGGGCAGGTCACGATCAGCACCGACACGGCCACCATGAGCGCATGACCCGGATCGGTGGGCCACCACCACACGGCCGCCAGCAGGGCCGCCAGCAGCACCAGCACCAGGAAGGGGCGTGCGACGCGGTCGGCTAGCTGGGCCAGGCGTGGCTTTTGCAGCGACGCGCTCTCCATCAGGGCCACGATCTGGGCAAAACGCGTGCTCTGGCCTGTGCCCTGCACGCGCACCTCCACGGCCGCCTGCAGGTTGTAGCTCCCCGCGATCACGCTGCTGCCTTGGGGGCGCGCCACGGGCGTCGACTCGCCCGTGAGCAAGGCCTCGTCGGCCAGGGTGTGGCCTCGGGTGATGCAGCCGTCGGCCGGAAACGCCTCGCCGGGCAGCACGCGCACGGTGTTGCCCACCACCAAGCGGCGCACCGACACGCGCTCGAAATGCCCGCCGGTGGCACGCCGCTCCACGCTGTCGGGAAGGCGGTTCATGAGCGCCTCCAGCGAGCCCGCCGTGCGGTCGCGCAGGCGCAACTCCAACCAGCGCCCCGTGAGCAGGAAGAAGACGAACATGGTCAGCGAGTCGTAGAAAACTTCGCGGCCAAAGAGGCCTGCCGGGTCGAACGTCCCGATCGTGCTGACCACGAACGTGATGCCCATGCCCAGGGCCACGGGCAGGTCCATGCTGACGCGGCGCTGGCGGATGTCGCGCAGGGCACTGGAGAAGAACGGGCCGCAGGCGAACAACACCACCGGCAGCGAGATCACCCAGGAAGCCCAGCGCAGCAGGGTTTCCATCTCCAGCGTCAGGTCGCCAGGCAAGGCCACATAGGCCGGCCACGCATACATCATGACCTGCATCATGCAAAAACCCGACACCAGCCAGCGCCACAGCGCGCGGCGGTGCTCGCGCAGGCGCTGCTCGCGCGCGAGTGCATCCATGGCCGGCAGAGCGCTGTAGCCGGCGCGGCGCACCGCCGCCAGCCACTGCGACGGCAGCACCTGTCCGGGCTGCCAGACCACGCGCGCGCGCTGTGTGGCGGCGCTGACGTCGGCCTGGGCCACGCCGGGCACGGCACGCAGGGCCTCTTCAATGGTCAGGGCGCAGGCGGCGCAGTGCATGCCGCCAATCACCAAGTGCGATTCCCACGCACCGGCAGGCAGGCTCTGCGGGCGCGCCTCGGCACACGGCCGCCCGAAGGACGCCCACTCCTGCGGATCGTCCAAAAGCGCGTCGGTCACACGGGCGCTGGAAGCTTCTTGCGCGGTGTCAGAAACGCTGTCTGCCGAGGAAAGCAGAGCGTTGGAAATCGTTGACATGGCTCAAGCTTACCGCTTCTGCATGCCATACTGCTTGATATGTATCAATCCTGAAATACACCCCGCCGCCGTAAGCTTACATTTTGCAAAAAAGGAGCCAAGCATGTACAAGCGCATTTTGATCGCCACCGACGGATCCCCCCTGTCCGAGAAAGCCGTGGAAAGCGGCCTGTCTCTGGCGGCACTTTCCGGCGCCACCGTTGTTGCCCTCAAAGTCGTGCCACGCTACCCGCGCAGCTATTTCGAAGGCGGCCTGCCCACGGATGCAGACGATATCAAGCGGATTGAAAAACAGTGGGGCGATGCGGCCCAGACGCTGGTCAATGGCGTCAAGGCCGAGGGCGGCGCCCAGGGTGTGGTGGTGAAGCCTGTGGTGGCCAAATCCGACCTGGTGGCCGAGGCCGTGATCTCTGCCGCCAAAAAGCACAATTGCGACTTGATCGTGATGGCCTCGCATGGCCGCAAGGGCCTCAAGCGCCTGCTGCTGGGCAGCGAGACGCAGCATGTGCTGACCCATTCGCACATTCCTGTGCTAGTTCTGCGTTAAGAGCCAAACAAGGCCCTAGCGCTTGCACAGCAAGCGCTAGAAGCTATAAATAGTGAAGCACGCACCGGAACAAGGTCGGTGCGTGCTTTTTTTGTGGGGGCGTGTCAGGCGAACAGTTTCTCGTACTGCGCGCGCAGCAGGTTCTTCTGCACCTTGCCCATGGCGTTGCGCGGCAGCTCGGTGGCGACGAAGCAGCGCTTGGGAATCTTGAAGTTGGCCAGCTGCGCCTTGAGGGCGGCTAGGATGGCCTCGCCCTCGGGCTGCGCGCCGGGCCGGGCGATCACCACCGCCACGCCGACCTCGCCAAAATCCGGGTGCGGCACGCCCACCACCGCGCTTTCGGCCACGCCGGGCAGCTCGTTGATGGCGGACTCGATCTCGGCCGGGTAGACGTTGTAGCCGCCGCTGATGATCAGGTCCTTGCTGCGACCGACGATGCTCACGTAGCCGCGCTCATCCACCTGGCCCACGTCGCCGGTCTTGAACCAGCCATCGGCCGTGAACTCTTCGGCCGTCTTCTCGGGCATGCGCCAGTAACCCTTGAACACGTTGGGGCCCTGGACCTGGATGTTGCCGATCTCGCCCACGGGCAGCGCCCGGTTCGCGTCGTCCACCACGCGCAGGCCGACGCCGGGCAGCGGAAAGCCCACGGTGCTGCCGCGCCGCTCGCTCTGGCCGCCGTGGCGCGCGTCGGCGCTGTACGGGTTGGAGGTGAGCATGATGGTCTCGCTCATGCCGTAGCGCTCAAGGATGGTGTGGCCCGTGCGCTGCTGCCATGCGGTGAAAGTCTCGATCAGCAGCGGGGCCGAGCCCGCGATGAACAGGCGCATGTTCTTCGCGGCTTCTTTGGTGAGCCCCGGCTCGGCCAGCAGGCGCACGTAGAGCGTCGGCACGCCCATGAACACGGTGGCGCGCGGCATCGCGGCGAGCACGGCCTTGGGATCGAACTTCGCCATCCAGATCATCTTGCTGCCATTGAGCAGCGCGGCGTGGATCGCCACGAACAGGCCGTGCACATGGAAGATCGGCAGCGCGTGGATCAGCACGTCACCGGGCTCAAAGCCCCAGTAGTCCTGCAGCACCCGGGCGTTCGAGAGCAGGTTGCCGTGCGTGAGCATCGCGCCCTTGCTGCGGCCCGTGGTGCCGCTGGTGTAGAGAATCGCGGCCAGGTCGTCGGCGCCCCTGACCGCAGGCACATGCTCGGCGGCATGGTGCGCGGCGCGTTCGAGCAGACTGCCCGTACGGTCGTCGCCGAGCGTGAACACATGCTGCGTGCCAGCCGTGAAGGCGATTTTCGACACCCAGCCGAAGTTGCCTGGCGTGCACACCACCACGGCGGGCTCGGCGTTGCCGACGAAGTATTCGATCTCGCCGCTCTGGTAGGCCGTGTTGAGCGGCAGGAAGACATAGCCCGCGCGCAGCGTCGCCAGGTACAGCACCATGGCCTCGACCGATTTCTCGACCTGCACGGCCACGCGGCTGCCTTCGGGCAGCTGCAGCGACGCCAGCAGGTTGGCGATGCGCGCGCTGGCATGTTCGAGGTCGCGCCAGCTGTACCGCAGGGTCTGGCCATCGGGCGCCGTGGTCTCCACGGCGGTCTGGTCCAGGTCGGATGGGAAAGCGGCGCGCAGGGCCGTGAACAGGTTCTGGAAAGTCATGGGATTCAAAAGACAGGGGAACGTTTGGCCAGGAATGCGGTGATGCCTTCACGGTGCTCGGCACCGTCGGCGTAGGCATAGGGATCGATCGCCGCGGAATTTACTATGCTTTCAATAGCTACTTGCGCAGTGCTAGAAAGCGTTTGCGCCGTTTTCAGTGCGCGAAGCGTTTGTTTGTTCAGGCGCGCCGCACCGGGCGCCAGCGCGGCGATGCGGCAGGCCGTGCCGAGCGCGTCGGCGGCCAGCAGGTCGCCGTCCACCACCCGGCTGAGGAAACCGCGCGCCAGCATGTCGCCCGCGCTGAAGGTCGCGGCTTCCAGCAGCATCTGGCGCGCGGTGAGCTCGCCGACCGCGCCGGCCACCAGCTGCGCTTCGCGCGGCGCCATCGGAAAGCCGAGCTTGGCGATCGGCGCGCCAAAGCGTGCCGTGCGGGCCGCGATGCGGAGGTCGCAGCAGCTGGCCATCTCGACGCCCGCGCCCATGCAGGCACCGGCAATCTCGGCGACGATGGGCACGTCGCAGTCGAGCATGGCCGCAAGGCCGCCCCAGACGTCGTTTTCGTGGAAATCGCGCAGCTCGGCTGCGTCAAAGCGGAAGGCCGGGTACTCGGAGATGTCGCCGCCCGCGCAGAACGCCCCGCCCTCGCCTGCCACCAGCACGCAGCGCACCTCGGTGCTGCATTGGATGCGCTCGAAAACCGCGCGCAGCTCGCGCCACATGGCGCGCGACATGGCATTGAGCCGGCCTTCGTGGCGCAGCGTGACCCGCACCACCCCGGCCTCGCCCGCCGCCCCTGCGGCCCGCGCCGCGACAACTTCTCCGGACATCCAAAGCCTTTCTCTGTGCCTTATTTCATTTCTCAATCAATCGAGTACGCGAAGGCGAAGCGCAGACAGTGCTGTAGCACAGCAAGCGAAGCCGACAAAGTAATCGTTTGATTTAGAAAGGGAATTATTCGAGTTTGGCGCCCGAAGTCTGGACCACCTGGGCCCAGCGCTTGACTTCGCCGCTGACCATGGCGGCAAACTGCTGCTGCGTCATGCCGCCGTACTCGGCGCCGTTGCTGGCCCACACGGCCTTGAGTTCATCGGCCGCGCCCAGGCGCCGGATCTCCTCGACGATGCGTGCCTGCACGTCGGCGGGCGTGCCTTTGGGCGCCCACAGGCCGTACCAGGTGGTGACGGTGTAGTCGGGCATGCCCACCT
The DNA here is from genome assembly GCF_012932145.1 of Acidovorax sp. SRB_14. Classification (GTDB taxonomy): domain Bacteria; phylum Pseudomonadota; class Gammaproteobacteria; order Burkholderiales; family Burkholderiaceae_C; genus Simplicispira. Next base: position 147,761 of record NZ_MWOK01000008.1, read on the forward strand.
CGGCGGCACAGGGCACGTCGGGGAAGGCCGGGTTGCGCTTGGCGCCCGAGACCATCAGCGCCTTGATGCGCCCGCTCTTGATGTGCGTGGCCGAAGACCCCAGGCCGTCGAACATCATGTCGACGTTGCCGGCGATCAGGTCCTGCAGCGCCGGGCCCGCACCGCGGTAGGGAATGTGCGTGATGAAGGTGCCGCTTTGCTGCTTGAACAGCTCGCCCGCGAGGTGGTGCGAGGTGCCCGCGCCGGCCGAGCCGTAGTTGAGCTTGGCCGGGTTGCGCTTGACGTGGGCCAGGAACTGCTGGAAGTTGGCGACCGGCACGGCCTTGGGGTTGACCACCACGACCTGCGGCACGTTGGCCAGCAGTGCCAGTGGAATGAAGTCCTTTTCGATGTCGTAGTCGAGCCGGGGGTACATCGAGGGCGCGATGGCGTGGTGCACGGCGCCCATGAACAGCGTGTAGCCATCGGGCGCGCCCTTGGCGGCGTAGCTTGCGCCCACGGTGCCACCGGCGCCGCCGCGGTTGTCAATGATCAGGGTCTTGCCGGTCGCCTTGGCAAACTGCGCTGCGAGCGGGCGCGCAAACGCGTCCGTGCCGCCGCCGGCGGGAAACGGCACCACCAGGGTCACCGGTTTGCTCGGCCAGGCACTGGCCTGCGCCCAACTGCCGGCCGTTGCCAGCGCCAGCCCCGCTGCGGCGCCACTGCGCAAGATGCCGCGCCGATTCAAATGCTCTGCCATCGCTTGTCTCCTCTCGTTGTAAAAATGGTCGGGCCCCGGGTCAAGGGGGGCACAGGCTCTCGATGTCCTTGGACGTCGCAACGCGGCCCTGCGCGAGCAGGCCGCGGTGTTTGTCGATGCGTTTGAGGTCGTACAGGTAGTTGACCATCAGGCCGTACGACTGCTTGTGGCCCTTGGCGGACGGATCGCCCGCCCAGTTCAGGCGCTCCACGCGCGCGCCGTTGCCCAAATGGAAGCGCGCCACCGCGTCGGCCGGCTTGCCGCCCGGCAGCTCGCGCGCCAGGTAATGGGCGGCGCACTGCATCAGCCAATGGCGCACCGGCGATTTGGCGTCCAGCTGCGCCGCCCTGTCGGCCGCGGCCAGCAAAGGCGCGGCCAGTAAAGGCGCGATCTGCAGCGGCTCGGCGTCCACGGCACGGGCGAGCTCTGCGCGCGGCTTCTCGCCCAGCCGATCGACCATGACATCGGCATTCTTGACCAACCAGGCGCGAAAACCGGGAATCGGCGAGAGCGTGGCAAAGGTGCGCAGGCGCGGGAATTCGGCGCACAGCGTGTCGACCACATGCTTGATCAGCGAGTCGCCAAAGCTCACGCCGCGCAGCCCGGCCTGGGTGTTGCTGATCGAATAGAAAATGGCCGTGGTGGCACGCGCGATGTCGGTGGGCGCCGCTGCTTCGTCCAACAGCGGCGTGATGCTGCTCGAGATGCCATCGGCCAGCGCCACCTCGACAAAGATCAGCGGCTCGCTCGGCAGGCGCGGATGGAAGAAGCCATAGCAGCGGCGGTCGCTGTCGAGGCGGTTCTTCAGGTCGGCCCAGCTGCGGATGTCGTGCACGGCCTCGTACTTAATGAGCTTCTCGAGCAGCGAGGCGGGCGAGTCCCACGACAGGCGCCGCAGTTCTAGAAAGGCCACGTCGAACCAGGTCGAAAACAGGTGTTCCAGCTCCGCATCGAGCGCCAGCAGCCGCTTGTCACCCTTGAGGTGGGGCAGCAGCTCGGCCCGCAGGTCCACCAGAAAGCGCATGCCTTCGGGAAACACCGCAAAGCGCTGCAGCAGCCGCGTGCGCGGCGACACCAGCGCGCGGCGCAGGCCGATTTCGGCCTGGCCCTCTTCGGCGGTGCCGGCCGCAGCCTCGTAGCGCTCGTGCGCCGAGGCAAAGCGCGTGGCGTCGGGCGCAAACTGCTCGCACATCAGCAGCCACAGGTCGCGCCGCGCCTCGGGTTGGGCCTGTGCGTACCAATCGGCCACGGCCTGTGCGCGGCGCCCGCCTTCGAGCTCGCTGGTGCGCGGCGCGACGACCGCCTGCAAGTCCGCCAGCACGCGGCGCAGCGCGCGTGGCGACAGCGCTTCATGGGTGCGCCGCAGTGTGGCCTGCAGGCGCTCGTGCGTGGTGCGCGGCGCAGGGGCCGCCTTGGCCTTCGGGGCTGGCGCTGCGGCCTGGGCATCCGGCCCGGGCTGGGCAGGAAGCAGGCGGGCCATGCCGCGGGCAAGCCAGTCGGGGACGTTTTTCATGGCAGCAGTATCGAGTGGTGGCGGGCAACGCTGCGCAGCGCCTCGCGCTGGCGCAGCAGGTGGGTGCGCATGGCGGCCTCGGCGCCCTCGCAGTCGCGCCGCTGCAGCGCGGCAAAAATGTCCAGATGCTCGGCCAGGCTTTGCTCGAGCCGGCCGGGCGCCCGCAGCTGCTGCAGGCGCGCGAGCTTGAGGATCTTGCGCAGGTCGCCAATCACCTGGGCCAGCCAGCGGTTGCCGGCCAGCGCGATGAAGGCCTCGTGGATGGCGAAATTGGCCTCGTAGTAGCCCGCGATATGCCCTGCCGCTGCATGCTGCTGCAGGCGCTCGTGCAGCAGGTGCAGCGCGGCCAGGTCGGCCTCGCCCGCATTGCGCGTGGCCTCGTGCACGGCGCGCCCTTCGAGCAGGGCGATGACGGGAAAAATTTCGTCGAGGTCGCGCTCGGTCACCTCGGCCACAAAACAGCCGCGGCGCGGCTCGTGGCGCAGCAGGCCTTCGGCCACCAGCACCTTGAGCGCCTCGCGCAGCGGCGTGCGCGAAATCGCCAGGCGCTCACACAGCGCGCCCTCGTCCAGAAAACTGCCCGGCGCCAGCGCACCGGCAAAAATCTGTTCACGCAACTGTGCAGCGGCTTCGTCGTGCAGGGAGTTGGGAACCGTGCGCATGGCCGAAGTCAGCCGGCCGCGCGGGCTCGGGCATGCAAGGGGTCGGCGAACGGGACAGGCATTGAGCAAAATAGGTAAGAGAGCGTTCTCACGCAGGATATCAGCGTAATTTCACATAATTATGAAAGGTCACGTTGTCCCTGCCATAGGGGAAAGCACTGTCTCTTCCGGGCTGCGCCGGGCTGACGCTATTGCCCAGGCACTGCCCGGCAGGCAGCAGCCCACGCGAGGTAGAAAGCTATTGTTTTAATAGCTACAAGCGCTTGACCCATCAGCGTTTGAGGCCTGTCTGACCCATATTCATGGGCTGGCGCTGCGCCCACAGCCACAGGGCCACACCGGCGGCAATCATCGGCAGGCACAGCCACTGGCCCATGCTCATGCCCAGCGGCAACAGGCCCAGGAAACTGTCGGGCTCGCGGAAGAACTCGGCAATGAAACGGAACACGCCATAGCCGAACAGGAACGCCGCCGCCACCTGACCCTGGCGCCGCTCGCGCCGTGCATACAGCCACAGCAGCACGAACAGCAGCAGGCCTTCGAGCAGGAACTGGTAGACCTGCGAAGGGTGGCGCGGCAGCATCGAGCCGCTTTGCGGAAACACCATGCCCCAGGGCAACTCGGGGCTGGCAAAGCGACCCCACAGTTCGCCGTTGATGAAGTTGCCCACCCGCCCTGCCGCCAGGCCCGTGGGCACGCAGGGCGCCACGAAGTCGGCGACCTGCAGCCAGGGCCGCTGGCGCGAGCGCGCAAACCAGACCATGGAGGCAATCACCCCCAGCAGGCCGCCGTGGAAACTCATGCCTCCCTGCCAGATGGCAAAGATCTCAAGCGGGTGCGTGGCGTAGTAACCGGGCTTGTAAAACAGGCAGTAGCCCAGCCGGCCGCCGATCACCACCCCCACCACACCAAGAAACAGGATGTCTTCCACGTCCTTGCGCGTCCAGGCGCCCGGCCCGGTGAGGGAGGCGAAGGGCGCGTGGCGCAGGCGCCGCGTCCCCAGAAACATGAAAAGGCCAAAGGCCGCCAGGTAGGTCAGGCCATACCAGTGGATGGCCAGCGGGCCGATTTGCAGCGCAACAGGGTCGATATGGGGATACATCAGCATGCGGGCGATTGTGCACGCAGCGCCGCGGCAGCTCGGCCGTCCCCGTGCGTGTCACGGAACCGGCAGGGCCGCGCGCACGAAGTCGATCCAGCGCGCCAGCGCGGGCGCGTTGGGCACCGCATCGCGCCACACCAGACTGGTTTCGCAGTGCGGCACGCCGGCCTCGGCCGGCACCTCGCGGTACACCACGCCGGGCCGCTGGAACTGGCGCACGCTGGCCGGCACCCAGGCCACGCCCAGGTCGGCCGACACCAGGTTGACGATGGTCTGCATCTGGATGGCTTCCTGCGCAACGCGGGGCTCGTGGCCTGCCGCGTGGTAGAGCGCAGCGATGGCGTCGTACAGCGAGGCCACGATGCGGCGCGGAAAGATCACCAGCGGCTCGTCCAGCAGCGCGTCCCAGTCCAGCGCCGTGCCCGTGGCCAGGGCGTGGTGCTCGGGCAGGGCCAGCACCAGGGGTTCGCTGGCCACGCGCAGGCGCTCCAGGGCGGGCGGCGCCTGCCCGGGCGCATGCAACAGCAGCCCGGCATCGATGTCGCCGCGCTGCAGCGCGTCCAGCTGCACGTCGCCCGTGGCCTCGATCAACTCCAGGTGCACCCCGGGCAGCGCGGCGCGAAAGGCGCGCACCCACTGCGGCAGCGGACCGAAGCCCACGGTCGAGACAAACGCCAGCCGCAGGCGCCCCAGTTCCCCTGCGGCCGCGGCACGCGCCTGGCCGGGCAGCTGCTGCGCACGCGCCAGCAGGTCCAGCACCTGCGGCAGCAGCGCCTTGCCCGCGGCCGTGAGCTGCACGCTGCGCTGGCTGCGGTCGAACAGGCGCAGGCCCAGCTTTTTTTCCAGCCCGGCGATGGCCTGGGTGAGCGGCGGCTGCGTCATGTGCAGGCGCTGGGCCGCGCGACCAAAGTGCAATTCCTGCGCCACGGCGGCGAACTGCTTCCAGGCGCGCATATCAATCAGAGGCTCACTCATATGCGCAGCATATCAATGAACGCCTTCAAACGGATTGGATCGCCCGCGCCAATGACCGCATACTGGTGCCTGGAAAAACCACCCCCGACAGGAAACCCCATGGCAGACAGCACAGTCATCCCGATCCGCCCCGTCAACGAGCGCAGCGCCCACATCACCCAGGGCAAGTCGCGTGCGCCCAACCGCTCCATGTACTACGCCATGGGCTACGAGGAATCGGATTTCTCCAAGCCCATGGTCGGCGTCGCCAATGGCCACAGCACCATCACGCCTTGCAACTCGGGCCTGCAAAGGCTCGCCGACGCGGCCATTGAGGGCATCGAGGAAGCCGGCGGCAACGCCCAGGTGTTTGGCACACCGACCATTTCGGACGGCATGGCGATGGGCACCGAGGGCATGAAATACAGCCTGGTCAGCCGCGAGGTCATCAGCGACTGCATCGAGACCTGCGTACAAGGCCAGTGGATGGACGGCGTGCTGGTGGTCGGCGGCTGCGACAAGAACATGCCCGGCGGCCTGATGGGCATGCTGCGCGCCAATGTGCCCGCCATCTACGTGTACGGCGGCACCATCCTGCCTGGCCGCTACCAAGGCAAGGACCTGAACATCGTCAGCGTGTTCGAGGCCGTGGGCGAGAACGCCGCCGGCAAGCTCAGCGACTTCGACCTGCACGAGATCGAAAAGCGCGCCATTCCCGGCACCGGCAGCTGCGGCGGCATGTACACGGCCAACACCATGTCGAGCGCCTTCGAGGCGCTGGGCATCAGCCTGCCCTACTCCAGCACCATGGCCAACCCGCACGACGAGAAGCAGAACTCGGCCAAGGAATCGGCCAAGGTGCTGATCGAGGCGATCAAGAAAGACATCAAGCCGCGCGACATCGTGACGCGCAAGAGCATCGAAAACGCCGTCGCCGTGATCATGGCCACAGGAGGCTCGACCAACGCGGTGCTGCACTTCCTGGCCATTGCCCACGCAGCGGGCGTCGAATGGAGCATCGACGACTTCGAGCGCGTGCGCCAGAAGACGCCCGTGCTCTGCGATTTGAAGCCCAGCGGCCAGTACCTCGCGGTGGACCTGCACCAGGCCGGCGGCATTCCGCAGGTCATGAAGGTACTGCTCAACGCCGGCCTGCTGCACGGCGACTGCCTGACCATCGAAGGCAAGACCATCGCCGAAGTGCTGAAAGACGTGCCCGACCAGCCGCGCGCCGACCAGAACGTGATCCGTCCGATCGACAAGCCCATGTACGCGCAAGGGCACTTAGCCATCCTCAAGGGCAACCTGAGCCCCGAAGGCGCGGTCGCCAAGATCACCGGGCTGAAGAACCCGGTGATCACCGGCCCGGCGCGCGTGTTTGACGACGAACAGTCGGCCCTGCAAGCCATCCTCGACGGCAAGATCGTGGCCGGCGATGTGATGGTGCTGCGCTACCTGGGCCCCAAGGGCGGCCCGGGCATGCCCGAGATGCTGGCACCCACGGGCGCGCTGATCGGCGCCGGCCTCGGCGAGAGCGTCGGCCTGATCACCGACGGGCGGTTCTCGGGCGGCACCTGGGGCATGGTGGTGGGCCACGTCGCTCCCGAAGCGGCGGCCGGCGGCACGATTGCCTTCGTGGAGGAAGGTGACTCGATCACCATCGACGCACACCAGCTGGTGTTGGAGCTCAACGTTCCCGAGGCCGAGATCGCCCAACGCCGGGCAGGTTGGAAGGCCCCCGCCCCGCGCTATACGCGCGGCGTACAGGCCAAGTTCGCGTTCAACGCCGCCAGCGCCAGCAAGGGTGCGGTGCTGGACAACTATTGACGCAGGGCGTGGGCTGAAAGTGCCTGCGGCAAACATGCCGCAGGCACTTTTGCAGAGAGGCCGGCGAAGGCGCTATCTTGCCGGTCAACGCGGCTTGCGGGGCCGCATGCCCAGGGCATCCTTGTGCCGGTCAATGCGGTCCCGCTTGCGCTTGTCCATTTTTTCCATGGCGCGCCGCTTGGTGTAGCCAGTGGCATCGGCCCAGGCCCACCATGCGGCCGCCAGTGCAAACGGCGCCACGACCCACCACCACGACCAGTCCGCGGGGGGGCCGATGTGCAGCGACTTCAGCAGCACCAGAATGATCCCCAGTCCCAACATATACATATCTTGCCCTCGCCAGTCTCTGCGTCCTCTGCTCTTCGTCAACTGGAGCCGTGCGAATCGCGTTAAAGTCCAAGGCACTGTAACCCAACCACAGGAAAGAACCATGATGAAACGCACCCTGATCACTCTTGCCATGACGCTGTCGGTGGCCGCCCCGGCCATGGCCGACCAAGCCCTCGCAACGTCCAAAAACTGCATGGCCTGCCATGCAGTCGACAAGAAGCTGGTCGGTCCTTCTTTCAAGGACGTGGCCGCCAAGTACGCCGGCCAGAAGGATGCCACCGACAAGCTGGCCACCAAGATCATGAAGGGCGGTTCGGGCGTATGGGGCCCGGTGCCCATGCCTGCGAACCCCCAGGTCAATGAAGCCGATGCCAAGAAGCTGGCCGACTGGGTGCTGGCACAGAAGTAAGGCTGCCAGCCGCACTTGGCGCCCTGCGGGTGCCAAGGCGCGTCGGGCCGCGTCCACGCAAGTTTGTGTGGACGCGGCCCTTTTTTTGGTGCGTGGCTATGCCATCCGATGCGCCACCGGGCTCAGCCGAGGTCGCGCCTTGCGCGCAGCTGCTGCTCCAGCTGCCCCACGTAAGCAGCCGTGGAGTTGTCGGATTCCAGCATGCGCGCTGCGATCCGTGCGTCGAGCGCATCGAGCCGGGCCCACAAAGCCGATTGCGCTTGGCTGTGGTGCGTTTCGAGGTACTGGCGCAATTCCGTGAAACGCGAAGCCTCCGCCTTGTCCGCCAATTCGCGCTGCACCTGCATCTCCTTGGCATGGCGGCGTGCATCCATGAGCACCGTGCCTTGCAGCGACAGCACGTAGGCCACAAAGAACACGCCCAGCAAAACGGTCAACCCCAGCATCAGCAAGCCCAATGGTGCAGTGAACGACACCAGCCCCAGCGACACGGGCGACGGTGCCGCCAGCGTGTTCCAGTTCAATGCCGCCAGCAGCGCAATGGCCGCCACAGTCAGCAGCAAGAAAAAGGTTCTGAGGTTCATGGCGGGGCTCCAGCGGTGGGCGCGCTTGGCGCGCGGGGTGTTCGGGGTCAAGCGCCCTTGTACCCCAACTTGCCGGGCTCGCGGCACGCAGCTCGGCGATTTCCGCCCCTCTCCTACACCAGCGCGCTTGTGCTCCCCACAACAAAAAGCCGCCCTGTCTTGCGGCAGGGCGGCCTCCTGGTGGGGTGCGACGGCTCAATTGGCCTGCGACAACTGCTCCAGGATCGCCGGGTTCTCCAGCGTCGAAGTGTCTTGCGTGATCTGCTCGCCCTTGGCAATGCTGCGCAGCAGCCGGCGCATGATCTTGCCGCTGCGCGTCTTGGGCAGGTTGTCGCCAAAGCGGATGTCCTTGGGCTTGGCAATGGGACCGATTTCCTTGGCCACCCAATCGCGCAGTTCTTTCGCAATCGCCTTGGCCTCATCGCCTGTGGGGCGGCTGCGCTTGAGCACCACGAAGGCACAGATCGCTTCGCCCGTGAGGTCGTCGGGGCGCCCCACCACGGCGGCTTCGGCCACCAGATCGGTCTTGGCGACCAGGGCGGACTCGATCTCCATCGTGCCCATGCGGTGGCCCGAGACATTGAGCACGTCGTCGATGCGGCCCGTGATGCGGAAGTAGCCGCGGTCGGGACTGCGCACGGCGCCGTCGCCCGCCAGGTAGACGGTGCCGCCCATCTCTTCGGGGAAGTAGCTCTTCTTGAATCGCTCCGGGTCGCCCCAGATCGTGCGGATCATGCTCGGCCAGGGGCGCTTGATGACGAGCATACCGCCCGCGCCGTTGGGCAGATCGTTGCCGGTTTCATCGACCACCGCGGCCATGATGCCGGGCAGTGGCAGGGTGCAGCTGCCCGGCACCAGCGGCGTGGCGCCCGGCAGCGGCGTGATCACATGGCCGCCGTTCTCGGTTTGCCAGAAGGTATCGATCACCGGGCAGCGCTCACCGCCGACGTTTTTGTAGTACCACATCCAGGCTTCGGGGTTGATGGGTTCGCCCACGCTGCCCAGAATGCGCAGGCTCGACAAGTCGGAGCGCGCCGGGTGCACGGCCGGGTCGGCTTCGGCCGCCTTGATGAGCGAGCGGATGGCCGTGGGCGCGGTATAGAACACGGTGCACTGGTGGCGTTCGATCATTTGCCAGAAGCGGCCCGCGTTGGGGAACGTCGGAATGCCTTCAAAGATGATCTGGGTGGCGCCTGCGGCCAGCGGCCCGTAGGCCACATAGGTGTGGCCGGTGATCCAGCCGATGTCGGCAGTGCACCAGAACACGTCGCTGGGGCGGATATCGAAAGTCCACTCCATCGTGGTCTTCGCCCACAGCAGGTAACCGCCCGTGCTGTGCTGTACACCCTTGGGCTTGCCGGTGGAGCCCGAGGTATAGAGGATGAACAGCGGGTGCTCGGCCCCCACGGGCTCGGGCGCGCACTCGCTGCTCTGGCCCGCCAGTGCTTCCGCGAAAGTCTTGTCGCGGCCGGCCTGCATCGCGCACGCGGTGGGTGTGCGCTCATAGACGAACACGTTGCGCACCGCTTCGCAGCCGCCCATGGCGAGCGCGTCGTCGATGATCGCCTTGAGCGGCAGTTCCTTGCCGCCCCGCATCTGGTAGTTCGCCGTGATGACGGCCACGGCTCCCACGTCCAGGATGCGCTCGTGCACGGCCTTGGCACTGAAGCCGCCAAACACCACGCTGTGCGTCGCGCCAATGCGGGCGCAGGCCTGCATGGCGACCACGCCTTCCACGGTCATGGGCATGTAGAGCAGGACGCGGTCACCCTTGGCAATGCCATGGGCCTTGAGCGCATTGGCAAACTGCGCCACGCGCTCCAGCAGCTCCTTGTAGGTCACACGCGTGACCTGGCCATCGTCGCCTTCGAAGATGATGGCGGTCTGGTTCTCGGTGGGCGTGCCCATGTGGCGGTCGAGGCAGTTGGCCGAAGCGTTGAGCTCGCCGTCGTCAAACCAGCGGTAGAACGGTGCATTGGACTCGTCGAGCGTGCGGGTGAACGGCTTGCTCCATTGCAGCTGTTCGCGGGCGAGGCGTGCCCAATAGCCTTCAAAGTCGCGCTCGGCCTCCGCACACAAGGCCTCATAAGCCGCCATGCCCGAGATCCGGGCGGCCTTCACGGTGGCCTCAGACGGCGGAAAAACCCGGTTTTCAACCAATGTGGACTGGATGGCGGACGGTTGCGCACTCATGGTGGTGTCTCCTGAAGATCAATAAAAGGCTGCCCATACTTTCAGCGCGGCCACTTACATACCACTGACGGGCATGGAGCTTACCAAGGGGCGCCGCAAGCCCCCGGCGACGTGCCGCGCTCCTTCCCTTTTGTGCGGCCACCCGTGGTCGCTTTTTGCCGCGCCGGGCACAGACCGCTAGAGCGCCAGGCGCGCGCGCGCGGCCAGGTACTCGCGGCGCAGCCGCTCGACCAGCGCGGCAGCGCTGGTGACCTCGGTCACGGCGCCAATGCCCTGGCCGCAGCCCCAGATGTCCTTCCAGGCCTTCTTGGCGTCGCCGCCGAAGTTCATTTTGCTCGGGTCGGACTCGGGCAGGTTGTCGGGGTCCATGCCGGCGGCGCGGATCGAGGGCGCCAGGTAGTTGCCGTGCACGCCAGTGAACAGGTTGCTGTAGACGATGTCGTCCGAACTGCCGCTGACGATGGCCTGCTTGTAGGCCTCGCTGGCGCGCGCTTCTTGCGTGGCGATGAAGGCCGAGCCGATGTAGGCGAAGTCGGCGCCCATGGCCTGCGCGGCCAGGATCGCGTTGCCGCTGGCGATGGCGCCGCTGAGCGCGATCGGGCCGTCGAACCACTGGCGGATTTCCTGGATCAGCGCGAACGGGCTCTTCACGCCCGCGTGGCCGCCGGCGCCGGCGGCGACAGCAATCAGGCCATCGGCGCCTTTCTCGATCGCCTTGCGCGCGAACTTGTTGTTGATGATGTCGTGCAGCACGATGCCGCCCCAGCTGTGCACGGCCTGGTTCACGTCTTCGCGCGCGCCCAAGGACGTGATGACGATCGGCACCTTGTACTTGGCGCAGACTTCCATGTCGTGGTCGAGCCGGTCATTGCTCTTGTGCACGATCTGGTTGATGGCGAACGGCGCCGCAGGCGCGTCGGGGTGCGCGCGGTCGTAGGCGGCCAGCGTTTCGGTGATCTCGGCCAGCCAGTCGTCGAGCTGCGCGGCCGGTCGCGCGTTGAGTGAAGGCATCGCGCCGACGATGCCCGCCTGGCACTGCGCGATCACGAGCTGCGGGTTGCTGATGATGAACAGCGGCGAGCCGATGACGGGCAGCGACAGCTTTTGCAAAACGGGGGGCAGCTTGGACATGGCGTCTCCGGATCCTTGTGATTTTGAATGAAATCGGCCTATAACGCTTGCTGGTCAAGCACTGCAAGCTCATATATTAATAGCACAACAACCCGCGTATGCGGGCTGCCCTGGGCGTCAGAACGCGTCCAGCTCCAGCGCCACCACGCTGCCGGCACCGTCCACGATGCTGTCGCGCAGGCCACCGGCCTTGACCAGGATGTGCTCGGCATAGAACTGTGCCGTGGCGATTTTGGCGCGCAGGAAGGCCTCGTCCTGTCCCTGGGGCAACAGCTGCTGCGCCACCAGCAGCGCACGCGCCATCTGCCAGCCCGCCGCCAGGTTGCCGGCCAGCAGGAGGTAGGGCACGCTGCCGGCGAACACGGCGTTCGGCGCGGTCTTGGTCTGGCGGGCGACGAAGTCCACCACATCGACAAACGCCAGGCGCGCGGCCTGCAGGCGCTGGGCCACGGCTTGGGCCGCGGCCGTGCCGCTGGCGGCCAGCTGGCTTTCGGTCTGCTCGATCTGCGCGGCAATGGCGCGCGCGGCCTGGCCGCCGTCGCGCGCGGTTTTGCGGCCCACGAGATCGTTGGCCTGGATGGCCGTGGTGCCTTCGTAGATGGTCAGGATGCGCGCGTCGCGGTAGTACTGCGCTGCGCCGGTCTCCTCGATGAAGCCCATGCCGCCGTGCACCTGCACGCCCAGGCTGGTCACTTCGATACTCATCTCGGTGCTGTAGCCCTTGACCAGCGGCACCATGAATTCGTAGAACGTGGCGTTCTGCTTGCGCACCTCGGCATCAGGGTGGTGGTGCGCCGCGTCGTAGGCGGCCGCCGCCGTGGTGGCCATGGCGCGGCAGCCCTCGGTGTAGGCGCGCATGGTCATGAGCATGCGGCGCACGTCGGGGTGGTGGATGATGGTCGCGCTGCCCTGCACGCTGCCGTCGACGGGGCGGCTTTGCACGCGGTCGCGCGCGTACTGCACGGCCTTCTGGTACGCGCGCTCGGCAATCGCGATGCCCTGGACACCGACGGCGTAGCGCGCGGCGTTCATCATGATGAACATGTATTCGAGCCCGCGGTTCTCCTCGCCGACCAGGTAGCCCACGGCGCCGCCGTGGTCGCCGAACTGCAGCACCGCCGTGGGACTGGCCTTGATGCCCAGCTTGTGCTCGATGCTGACGCAGTGCGCATCGTTGCGCGCGCCCAGGCTGCCATCGGGGTTCACCAGGAACTTGGGTACGACGAACAGGCTGATGCCCTTGACGCCCTCGGGGGCGCCCTGCACGCGGGCCAGCACCAGGTGCACGATGTTCTCGGCCATGTCGTGCTCACCGTAGGTGATGAAGATCTTGGTGCCGAAGACCTTGTAGCGGCCATCGGGCTGCGGCTCGGCGCGCGTGCGCACCAGCGCCAGGTCCGAGCCGGCCTGGGGCTCGGTGAGGTTCATGGTGCCGGTCCATTGGCCGGTCACCAGCTTTTCGAGGTAGGTGGCCTTGAGTTCATCGCTGCCGGCCGTAAGCAGGGCCTCGATGGCGCCGTCGGTCAGCAGCGGGCACAGTGCAAAGCTCAGGTTGGCGCTGTTGCACATCTCGATGCAGGCCGCACCGATGGTCTTGGGCAGGCCCTGGCCGCCAAACTCGGACGGGTGCTGCAGGCCTTGCCAGCCGGCTTCGGCGTACTGGCGGAACGCGTCCTTGAAACCGGGCGTGGTGGTGACGGCGCCGGCCTGGAAGCTCGACGGGTTCTGGTCCCCCTCCCAGTTCAGCGGCGAGAGCACGCCCTCGTTGAACTTGGCGCATTCTTCGAGCACGGCCTGGGCGGTGTCGAGGCCCGCGTCTTCAAAGCCGGGCATCTGCGCGACCTGGTCGATATGGGCCAGGTGCTCGATGGCAAACAGCATGTCCTTGGTGGGGGCGGTATAGCTCATGGGTCTCTCCTGCGGGGTGCGTGGCTTGTCCAGATACAAAAAAGGGCATCGCGAAGGATGCCCTGGGGGTGGCGGCGGGGTTTACAGGGCCTTGACCAGTTCCGGCACGGCCGCAAACAGGTCGGCCTCCAGGCCGTAGTCGGCCACCGAGAAGATCGGCGCCTCGGGGTCCTTGTTGATCGCAACGATCACCTTCGAGTCCTTCATCCCCGCCAGGTGCTGGATCGCCCCCGAGATGCCCACAGCCACGTACAGCTCGGGCGCGACGATCTTGCCCGTCTGCCCGACCTGCCAGTCGTTGGGCGCGTAGCCCGCGTCCACCGCGGCGCGGCTTGCGCCCATCGCGGCTCCCAGCTTGTCGGCCAGCGGCGTGATCACTTCGTCGAACTTTTCCTTGCTGCCGAGCGCCCGCCCGCCCGAGACGATGATCTTGGCGGCCGTCAGTTCGGGCCGGTCGCTGTGCGCGATCTCGCTGCCGACAAAGCGGCTTTGGCCCGCATCCGGCGTGGCGGCCGTGGGCTCGACGGCAGCGCTGCCGCCGGCAGCCTGCGCCGCGTCAAAGCCCGTCGTGCGCACGGTGAGCACCTTGACGGCGTCCAGGCTCTGCACGGTGGCGATCGCGTTGCCCGCGTAGATCGGGCGCTCGAACGTGTCGGCCGAGATCACGCGGGTGATGTCGCTGATCTGCGCGACGTCGAGCCGGGCGGCCACGCGCGGCGCGACGTTCTTGCCGCCGGCCGTGGCGGCAAACAGGATGTGGCTGTAGTTGCCAGCCCCATCGCCCTGGAGCGCGAGCACCTGCGCGGCGACGTTCTCGGCGAGGCCGTGTTCGAGCCCGGGGGCGTCGGCGTGGAGGACCTTGGCGACGCCGGCTATTTGGGCGGCGGCCTGCGCGGCCGCTGCCGCGTTGTGGCCGGCGACGAGCACGTGCACGTCGCCGCCGCAGGCGGCAGCAGCGGTGACGGTGTGGAGCGTGGCGCCCTTGAGGGACGCGTTGTCGTGTTC
>NZ_MWOK01000024.1 GCF_012932145.1 Acidovorax sp. SRB_14
AGCGCGCAGCGCTGGGGTCGCAGACTTCGGGTCGCCTTCTCTTTGGTGACTTTCTCTTGGCGATCAAGAGAAAGTTACTGCGCCGCCGGGCGCACATCCCAGCCAGCAGCCTCCGCAAAAAGCGCGCTCTAAACCAAACCCCTGCCCGCGGCACAACCCAATTAATAAAAAACCAATGAAAAGTGCCTCTAGCCCAATAAATACCAGCGCTGAACGCTATGTTTTAAAGAGCAAGCGCAAAAATTCAAAACGGCGAAACCGCGTTGAACGCGCGCCCCAGCCAGCCCATGGCCTGGACCTCACTCTGCGCCCCGCGCCCGCGCGACTGCACGCGCACGTTGGCCACCTGCGTGGAGCTCACGATGCTGCCCGGCTGCAGCGCGCGCGGGTCCACCGTGCCCGAAAAGCGTAGCACGTCGACGTTGTCGTTCACGCCGATCTGCTTCTCGCCCGCCACCACCAGGTGGCCGTTGGGCAGCACCTCGATCACCGTGGCCGTGATCGAGCCCGTGAAGGTGTTGGCGCTCTCGGTGCCGCCCTTGCCCGAGAAGTTGTTTTCCGTGCCCGCGCCGACCTGGGTCTTGTCGCCCAGCACCTTGTTGTTCATGAACGGCAGCGCGGTGATGCCGGCCTTGATGCCCGATTTGCGGTCGATCGTCGACGACGAGGTCTGGCTGGCCGTGACGCGCTCGACGATCTGGATCGTGACGCTGTCGCCCACCATGCGCGCGCGCCGGTCCTCGAACACGGGGCGGTAGCTGGCGCTGCGGAACAGGCTGCCCGTGGCCGGGCCGACCATGGGCGGTGCCGCGGCGATGGGCGGCGGCGCAGTGGGCAGCAGGTCCACCGGCGGCGGCGGCGACAGCGGGGCGCAGCCGCTGCACAGCAGCACCAGGCCGGCGCTCCAGGCGGCCGCGTGCCCGGGCAGGTCGAGACGGAAGGAGGACAGGGGCGAGCGCATGGCGAAATTCCTGGGTGCGGTGGGTGCGTTGAAGCGCGCGGTTACAGCTGGGCCAGCTTCGCCAGCATCTGGTCCGAGGTCTGGATGGCCTTGGAATTCATCTCGTAGGCGCGCTGGGTCTGGATCATGGTCACCAGCTCCTGCACCACGTTGACGTTCGAGGTTTCCAGGTAGCCCTGCAGCACCGTGCCCAGGCCGTTGGTGCCCGGCGTGCCGCCCGTGGGCTGGCCCGAGGCGGCGGTCTCGACATAGAGGTTCTGACCGCGCGGCTCCAGGCCCGCCGGGTTGATGAAGGTCGCCATGGCCAGGTTGCCCATGGGCTGCGGCGCGGGGTTGCCGGGCAGCAGGGCCGAGACGGCGCCGTCGGCGCTGATGCTCACGCCCGTGGCATTGGGCGGGATGGTGATGCCACCGCCCACCGGCAGGCCGCTCGACGTGACCAGGCGGCCTTGCGCGTCGACCTGGAACGAGCCGTCGCGCGTGTAGCCAATGGTGCCGTCGGGCTGCGTGACCTCGAAGAAGCCGTTGCCCTTGATGGCGACATCGAGGTTGTTGTTCGACTGCTGCAGGCTGCCCTGCATGAAGTTGCGGCTGGTGGCCACGGTGCGCACGCCCAGGCCCAGGTGCAGGCCGGTGGGCAGCTGGCTTTGCTCGGTGGTTTGCGAGCCGACCTGGCGCAGGTTCTGGTAGATCAGGTCTTCGAACACCGCGTTGGCGCGCTTGTAGCCCGTCGTGGAGACGTTGGCCAGGTTGTGCGAGATGACGTCCAGCTGGGTTTGCTGGGCTTCCATGCCGGTCTTGGAGATCCAGAGCGAATTGATCATGGTGTTTCCTCGTGTGCGTTCAGGGTGAGTGCGTGCTCAGGTTCAGCCGTTGAGGCTGAGCAGCTGGCTGGCCGATTTGTCGTTGGTTTCTGCGGTTTGCAGCAGCTTCATCTGCTGCTCGAACTGGCGCGCGGCGGCGATCATGCCGACCATGCTCTCGACCGCGTTCACGTTCGAGCCCTCGACCGCGCCGGCCAGCAGGCGCGCGTTGGCGTCCTGGGGCAGCGGCTCGCCCGAGGCGGTCCGGAACAGCCCGTCGTCGCCGCGGCGCAGCGGATCGTCGGCCGTGGGCGCGGCGAGCTTGAGGCGCCCGAGCACGGTCGGCGGCTGGCCTGCGGTCTTGGCGGTCAGTGTGCCGTCCGAGCCCAGCGAGAGGTCGGCGCCCGGGGGCACGTCGATCGGCGCGCCGCCGTCCGAGAGCACGGCCAGGCCGGTGCCGGTGCGCAGCTGGCCGTCCTGCGCGACCTCGAAGCTGCCGTTGCGCGTGTAGGCCTCGGTGCCGTCGAGGCCCTGCACGCCAAACCAGGCATTGCCCATCGCCATGGCGTCGAGGCTGCGGCCGGTGCGCTGCACCGGGCCCGAAGCTTCCGAGTGGCCGGACGTCGCTTCGAGCGCAAACACGCGCGTGGTCGAGCCCTCGCCCTGGATGGGCACCGAGCGGAACGTCGACATCTCGGCGCGAAAGCCGTTGGTCGACGCATTGGCCAGGTTGTTGGCCAGCACCGCCTGCCGGTGCGCGGCCGCGTTGGCGCCGGTCATGGAGGTGTAGATGATGCGGTCCATGGCGGTGGCTCCGTGCGTTCAGGGGGTCAGAAAATCAAGCGGGCGGTCAGCGCAGGTTGACCATGGTCGAGAGCACCTGGTCCTGCGTCTTGATCGTCTGGGCGTTGGCCTGGTAGGCGCGCTGCGCGGTCATCATGTTGACCAGCTCGGCCGTGAGGTCGACGTTCGACTCTTCGAGGGCGCCCGAGCGCAGCCCGCCAAACGTGCCGTCGCCCGGCTTGCCCAGCACCGAGGGGCCCGATTCGAACGACTCCACCCAGTTGTTGCCACCCACGGCCAGCAGGCCCTGGGGGTTGCGGAAGTTGGCCAGCGCCACCTGCGCCTCGGCGCGCGTCACGCCGTTGGAGTAGCTGGCCATGACCATGCCGTCGTTGGAGATGTTGATGCTGGTCAGTTCGCCCGAGGCGTAGCCGTCTTGCGTCAGGTCGGCGACGGCGAACTTGCTGCCGAACTGCGTGACGTTGGAGAGGTCGATGTCGACCGGGAAGGGCGCCACCGCCGGTGGGGCAGCGCCAGCGTTGGGGTTGGAGCTGGGCGTGACGGTCAGGCTCAGCTTCGCAGGCGGAACGATCTCGCCCTTTTCATTGAACGTGAGCGTGCCCACTTCCGTGGTCACAGCGGGGTCGAGCGTGTCAAAAACCTTCCATTCATTAGAGCCGCTCTTTTCGAAATACAGGTTCACCGGGGTGGCAACGCCCTGGCTGTCGTAGACGTTGATCGAAGTGCCATAGGTCGAGCGCGGCGTGGCCGCCACGGCGGCCACCGGGGGTGTGGCGGTGGGATCGGCCGCCACGCCGGCGGCCAAATTGGCGCGCGCATCCACATTCAGCGTCGCCTTGATGCTGCCGGTCTGCTTGGCCTGGATGGGGGCGCCGGTCGGGAACGACAGCGGCGTCGCCATCGAAGTGCCCACGCCGGTGGCCGGATCGACCTTGAACCCCATCACCTGCGCGCCGCCGTTGGTCACCACGCTGCCCGCCTTGTCGATCTTGAAGTTGCCAGCGCGGGTGTAGGCCGCCGAGCCGTCGGGCATTTGCAGCCGGAAGAAGCCGTTGCCGTTGATGGCAACGTCCAGGCTGTTGCCAGTGACCGTAAGGTTGCCCTGGCTGAACTGCTGCGCCACGGCCGCCACTTCGACGCCGATGCCGGCGTTCTTGCCGCTGCCGGCACCCATGGTCGAGGCGACCACGTCGGCAAACTCGGTGCGCGAGGCCTTGAAGCCGGTGGTGCCCGAGTTGGCGATGTTGTGGCCGATCACGTCCAGGTTCTTGCTGGCGGCGTTCAAGCCCGAGAGACCTTGTTGAAAACCCATGGTGTGCTCCTGAAGATATAGCTGCTTGCGCTTGCCGGTATTGGGCTGCGGTGCGATTAAAGGATGGACTTGATGGCGCCGTAACTGGCCGAGCCGCCGCGCGCCAATTCGAGCTGCAACGCGCCGTTGCTCATGCTGACGGCGGCGACATGGTCCACCGTGAGCGCGGTGGCCGCGACCGGGGCCTCTCCATTGGCGGCCAGCACCTTGAAGCGCAGAGGCCCGCTGTCCATGTGCCCCGTGCCATCCCACTCGAAGTTGTAGCGCCCTTCCTTGAGTGCGCCGAGGTCGACCATGCCGACCTCCTTGCCGCCCGCGTCGAGCACCTGCACGCGCACGCTCGCGGCGCTGCCGGTCAGGTCCAGCGCGCCATAGCCCTTGGAGGTTTCGGTGTTGAGTGCCAGCGAGTCACCGTCGACCAGCACCTGGCGGCCCACCATGGCACTGCCCTGCACCAGTTGCTGCGATGCAAACTGGCCGACCAGGCCCTTGACGGTTTCGTTGAGCTGCTGGATGCCGGTGACGGTGTTGATCTGCGCGATTTGCGAGGTCATCTGCGCGTTGTCCAGCGGGTTCATCGGGTCCTGGTTGTTGAGCTGGGCCACGAGCAGCTTGAGGAAGCGGTCCTGGGCACTGGCCGGGTCGTTGGCGTTGACGTCGCGCGGGCCGGCGGCGCTGGCGGCGTTGGCGCCCGCGGTGTAATCGGTCGATGAGATGGGTGCGGTCATGGCGGGGCTCTTTCGGCGGTCGGGGGCTTATTGGCCCATTTGCAGGGTCTTGAGCAGCAGCGACTTGGCCGTGTTCATGACCTCGACGTTGTTTTGGTACGAGCGCGAGGCCGAGATCATGTTGACCATCTCCTCGACCGCGTTGACGTTCGAATGCGTGACATAGCCCTCGGCATCGGCCGATGGGTGGCTCGGGTTGTGGATGCGCCGGCCCGGAGTGTTGTCCTCCTGAATGGCCTTGACGCGCACGCCCGCCGAGCTGTCCGCGCCCATGGGCGCGGTCTGGAACACGACCTGGCGCGCCTTGTAGGCCTGGCCGTCGGGGCCGGCCACGGCATCGACGTTGGCCAGGTTGCTGGCGACGACGTTGAGGCGCTGCGACTGCGCGCTGACGGCGCTGCCCGAGACGCTGAAGATGGAGAACATCGACATGGCAGGGGGTGCTTTCTAAGACGGCTCACTGGCCCTGGATGGCGCTGAGCATGGTTTTGGCGTTGCCGTTGATGAAGCGCAGCGTGGCCTCGTAGCGCACGGCGTTGTCGACGAAGTTGGCGCGCTCGCGGTCCAGGTCGACGGTGTTGTTGTCCAGGCTGGGCTGGGTCTGTACGGCATAGCCCAGCGCGCCCTCGCCCGCTGCGCCCAGGCGCACCGTGGGCAGGGCCATGTGGTGGGCGTGGGTGGGCGCCGCAGCGCCACGCGGCCCTGGGCTGGCGCCGCTGTGCGTGGCCTCGCGCATGGCTGCGGCAAAGCTCACGTCGCGTGCCACGTAGCCGGGGGTGTCGGCGTTGGCGATGTTGCTGGCGATGGCCCGCTGGCGCTCGGCGCGCACGAGCAGCGCGCTGCCGTGGAAGTCCAGCTTTTGGGTCATCTTGTCGAGCATGTCGGGCCTTGCGGGAAGGTGGCAGAAGGGACCCACGCTATAGGGCGGTGTCCGGCGTGGGGCAATTATGGAAACGCCGGGTTTTCTCTAAAGGGGAAAGAGCGCGGGGATCGCTGCGCAGTTCGGGGTATCGCCGCGGCGTGCGCTGCCTATATTTGCAGCGGTGAAAGAGCCTGCGCGCTGTGCGCAGGCGTCCGTGGATTTCCTGGAGGCCCCGCCATGCCCGCTCCCCTTGCCTTAGCCGACAACCCCGCCCCGCTCATTGCGCAGCGCGTGCGCACGGCGTTCGTTGCGCTGTCGCTGGGGTGCGCGGTGGCGGCGGCCACTGCGCAGGCGCCGGCCGAACTGGGCCAGGCCACGCAGCAGTGGCTCGATGCGGCGCTGCAGCAGCAGTCGCAGGGCATGCTGCGCATGGAGGTCAGCGTGGGCGCGCTCGACGAGCGCCTGCGCCTGGCGCCGTGCGCGCGCATCGAGCCCTACCTGCCGGCCGGTGCCCGCTTGTGGGGGCGCTCGCGGCTGGGTCTGCGCTGTGTGGAAGGGAGCACGCGCTGGAACGTCTTCCTGCCCCTGACTGTGAAGGCGTTTGGCCCCGCCTGGGTGCTGACCGGCAACGTGGCGTCGGGCGCGGTGCTGACCGAGGCCGACGCGACCGAGAGCGAGGTCGATTGGGCCGCCGAGGCGGCGAGCATCGTGGCCGACCCCGCGCAGTGGGTGGGCCAGGTGGCGTCGCGCCCCTTGCACGCCGGCCAGGCGCTGCGCCAGTCGATGGTGCGCGCGCCCCACCTGTTCCAGGCGGGGGCCCAGGTGCGTGTGGTGGCCGAAGGGCCGGGCTACGCCGTGAGCGGTGGCGGCCAGGCCCTGGTGGCCGGCGCCGCAGGCCAGACTGTGCGCGTGCGCATGGGTAATGGAAAGATCGTCAGCGGCACTGTTGACGAAAGTGGAACAGTCACGGCCCAGTTTTGAGCCGCAGGCGCATAAAACGCTAAAGTAGGCAGCCCACAGGTCGAAAACATTGCTACTGATGCCCCATACCACACGGGGTGGTGGAGAGAGCGATGAAGATAGGTCAAACACCGGAGTTGCCCAGCGCGGCAGTGCAGGCAGGTTCTGCCAAGCAGCAGGGCAAGGCCGCTGCACCCGCAGCCCCAGGGCTTGCCACAGGCGCCGCCGCAGCGGCCGCCACCGCCGGTGTGCCTGTCAGCCTGTCGCGGGCCGCGCTCGCACCTACCGGCCGCACCGCGGGCGACTTTGACGCCGACCGCGTGAAGGCCGTGCGTGCGGCCATCGAGCGCGGCACGTTCAAGGTCGATGCCGGGGCCGTCGCTGACAAGATGCTGGCCAATGCCACGGAGATCCTCTCGCGCGCACGCTCCTGAGCGGACTGCCTGCGTTTTTTTTGATTCTGTGGCCTCGCCATGTCCCTTGAACAAGCCCTGACCGACGTCGAGCAGTCCCTGCAAGCCGTGTCGTCCCGCCTTCTGGCGAACGATGCGCTGGCGCTGGAGCGCAGCAGCGCCCATCTGCGCGCGGCCGTCGCCGGCTTGTCCGCGGTTCTGGCCGGCACGCAGAGGCAGGCGTTGTCGCCCGCGGTGGCGCAGCGCGTGCAGCAGGTGCATGCACAGCTGGCGGCGCAGCGCGAGGGCCTGGCGCGCCTGGCCGCCGCCACGGACCGCCAGGCGGCGGTGGTGTTGCCCTCGGTGCGCGACGACGCCACCTACGCCCAGGCCGTGGGCGTGCGCGCTGTCTCGGGCGCGGGGGCCCGCATCTACCGCTCGGCCAGCTGAAGTCCAGCAGCCGCAGGCCGCAAGGCGGCTTCTTGGGTGGAGTGGGGTGCCCTCAGTGGCTGCGCATCTTGGCGCGCAGCCGCGCAATCGACTGGCTGTGCAGCTGGCACACGCGCGATTCCGTCACGCCCAGCACCGCGGCGATTTCCTTGAGGTTCATGTCCTGCTCGTAGTACATGCCCATGATGTACTGCTCGCGCTCGGGCAGGCCCTCGATGGCCTTGACCAGGGACGCGCGCAGGCGCTGGTCGCGCAGCAGTGCCATCGGGTCGCCCGCGTCGTCGGCCGTGTCATGGCGCTCCAGGAAGCCCTCGTCGTCCTCGCCGTGGCCGCGCGCCATGTCTTCGAGGTACACCAACTGCGTGCCGCGCACCTTGCCCAGCAGGCTTTGGTAGTCCGCCAGCGCCATGCCCAGCTCCGCTGCGATCTCCGACTCGAGCGGGCTGCGGCCGAGTTTCTGTTCCAGGCGCTGCACGGCCTTTTCGATGTCCTTCTGGCTCTTGCGCGAGCTGCGGCTCATCCAGTCGCCCTCGCGCAGCTCGTCGAGCATGGCGCCGCGGATGCGCTGCGTGGCAAAGGTCTCGAACTGCACGCCCTGCGCCACCTCGTAGCGCGACAGCGCTTCGGTCAGGCCGATCATGCCGACCTGGATCAGGTCGTCCAGCTCGACGTTGGGCGGCAGCTTGGCGATCATGTGGTGCGCGAGGCGCCGAACCAGCGGAACATACTGGCGGATCACGGCATCGCGTGCGAGCTGGCCTTTGGCGGTGTACATCACTTCAATGGCTCTGGAAAGAAAAGAGGGGGTGGCCTGCCGCGGGTGCGGCCTGCGGCCAGGCGCAGTCCTCGGGGGCGCCGAGCGTGCACGCGTTCTCCAGCAAATGCAAGGCCAGGCGCTGCATGTCGGGTGCGTGGCCGGCCTGCACCACGGTGGTGGCGACGCTCTGGCCCAGGTGGCGTGCTGCGCACTGGCGCACGGCGTTCACCGCGTCATGGCCGTGGCGCTGGAGGTCGCTGTCGTGCGAGGGCACCAGGCAGGCCACGGTGGCGGGCAGGCCGGCATGTAGCGCCAGGAGCTTGAGCTGGCGGTAGCTGTCCACCACGCCCGCCGGGCCGGCCTGCATGGTGAGCAGCGGCGTGACCGCCGTGCCTGTCAGCAGCGGCGATGCCAGGGTGCCGACCGGCGCGTGGAGTACCACCAGGGCGTACTGGCGAAACAGCGGCTGCAGCGCCCGCAGCGGTGCATCCAGAGGGCGGGCCTCGAACGCCAGCATGTCCAGACCGGTCATCGCCGGCAGCACGGCCAGCGACCCGGCATCCATGCCAGTGTGGGGGAGGGCATCGTCGCCCCAGGGGGCGCAGGCCAGCAGGTGCTGCAGGCCGGGGGCGTCGTCACTCTCCTGCGCCGTGCCGTCGAGCACCACCACCGGGTGTCCCAGGCGCTGCAGCTGCGCGCACACCTGCCACAGGGTTTCCAGCGCATGCGCATTCCCGCCCTGGCTGGCGACGACCGCCAAGCGCAGCTCGGCCTGCGGCGTGTGGCTGTGCAGGCTGGTGCCTTGGTGCAGGCCGATGTCAAGCATCGACCAGCCCTCTGTCGTGCACCGGCTGGGGCGTGTGAGAGAAAAAGAAGTTCAGGTCGCTGGCCTTGGGGTCGAACGCCGAGCGCGCGGGGGCGCGCATTGACGTGCCCACCAGCTTGTGCGCGTCGGCGGCTTCCCAGTCCTCGGGCACGCGCTGGCCATTGGTCACGCCGCGCAGCACCATCTGGTGGCGGATCAGTGCGTCGATCGAGGGGCCGAGCTTCACCGCCTCGTCCACCTTCGAGAGGATGGCCTGCTGCGATCCATCGGTCTTGAAAGCGGCCAGGGTGTCGTCCAGCGTGTCGCCATGGCAGCCGGCGTTGAGCACCAGCAGCCGGTTGACGTGGGGCAGGTTCAGCACATCGAGCATGTCGCGCTTGCGCGGGTCGCGCGGGGCCACGCCCGTGGTGTCGATGAGCACCATCTTCTTGCCGCCGAGCAGGCCCAGCAGGTCTTGCAGCGCGGCCCGGTCGTGCGCCAGGTGCGCGACGATGCCGAGCATGCGGCCATAGGCGCGCAGCTGTTCGTGGGCGCCCACGCGGTAGGTGTCGAGCGTGATCAGGCCCACGCTGGCGGGGCCGTGGATGCGCGCGCACATGGCGGCCAGCTTGGCGGTGGTCGTAGTCTTGCCCACGCCGGTCGAGCCCACCAGGGCGTAGATGCCGCCTTCCTGGTACAGCGGGCGGGCGCCGGCATCGGTCTTGAGGTTGCGCTCGAGCACCTCCATGAGCCAGCGCACCGATTCGCTGGCGTCGAGCTCATCGGGCAGGCGCTCCAGCACGGCGCGCGCCAGCGCAGGCGAGTAGCCCGCGCGGATCATCTTGAGCATCAGGTTGGACTGGATCGGGTTCTGGCGCGCCTGGCCCAGCCAGGACAGGGTGTTGAACCGGTCCTCGATGAGGTCCTTCATCGACTGCAGCTCTTGCAGCAGCCCGTGCGGGTTCATGCTGGGCGCCATCGCCACGGGGGCGGGTTCGCGGCGGGGCCGGGGAGCGGGCTCGGCCATGAAGGCCGGGCTGGGGGCGGGCGCCGGACGCAGCGGGTTGTGGCGCGCCACCGGCGGCGGCGCTTGCATGACACTGGCTTCGTGGGTGAAGGACGGGGACTGGAATGCCGCCGCAGGCGCGGCTGCGACGGGCTGGGCGGCGCTGCCTTGCAGGGCTTCGTGGCGGCGGCGCAGCATGCGCTCGCGCACATAGTCCTGGAACGACAGGGTGCTCATGGCCAGCTTCTCTGTGTCTTCCTGCACCGGGTTGCGCAAGGGCGCCGGGCGCGGCTGCATCTCGCGCGCTTCGGGCTGCGCGCTGCGCTCTTGGGCGCGGCGTGCCACGGGGCTCGCCGCCTCGGGCGAATCCAGGGCGCTGAGCGCATCTTCGGCCGTGGCCACGACCTCGACGCCGGTGGCGGTGGGGCGGTTGGACAGGATGAGCGTGCCCTCGCCAAAGGCCATGCGGGCCTTGGCCAGCGCCTCGCGGGCGGTCGCTGCGTGAAAGCGTTTGAAGTTCATGCCGAGGCTCCTTTGAGGATGGGCCCGATGCGGATCGTGTGGGTTTCGGGAATTTCACTGTGCGCCAGCACCTGCAGGCGCGGGGCCACGCGGCGCACCAGGCGGGCGATGGCGCCGCGGATCTGGTCGGGCACCAGCAGGCAGGCCGGCAGGCCGATCTCTTCCTGTTTCATGGCCACCTCGGCGGCTTTCTGCGTAAGGATGTCGGCCACGCCGGGGTCGAGCGCCGGCCCCGCGGCATTGCCCAGGGCCTGCACCAGCAGGCGCTCCAGGCCGGGCTCGATGGCGATCACGTTGAGCTCGCGCGTCGGGCCATAGATCTGCTGCACGATGGCCGGCGACAGCGCAATGCGCACGCGCCGCGCCAGCTCCACCGGGTCGGTGATGCTCACGGCATGCTCGGCCAGGGTTTCGATGATGGTGCGGATGTCGCGGATGTGCACCGACTCCTCCAGCAGCAGCTGCAGCACTTTCTGGAACGTTGCGATCGACACCATTTTCGGAACCACTTCTTCAATCAGTTTGGGGGCCAGCTTGGCCACGTGCTCCACCAGTTGTTGGGTCTCTGTGCGGCTGAGCAGCTTGGCGGCTTGGACTTGCATCAAGTGTGACAAATGGGTCGCCATCACGGTTTCCGAATCAACCACGGTAAAGCCCGCCATTTGCGCCGCTTCCTTCTGGCGTTCGTCGATCCAGTGCGCGGGCAGACCGAAGGCCGGGTCGGTGGTGGGCGTGCCGATCAGCGGCGTGGTGATGCCCCCGGGATTGATCGCCAGGTGCATGCCGGGAAAGGCCTCGCCCTCGCCCACGACCACGCCGCGCAGCGTGATGCGGTAGGCGCTGGGCTTGAGTTCGAGGTTGTCGCGCACGTGCACCGGCGGCGGCAGAAAGCCGACCTCCTGCGCGAACTTGCGCCGCACGCCCTTGATGCGCGTGAGCAGGTCGCCCTGGCGCGTTTTGTCGACCAGCGCAATCAGGCGGTAGCCCAGCTCCAGGCCCAGAAGGTCCACGGGCTGCAGGTCGTCCCAAGTGGCTTCGCCGTCGCCCACGGGGGCCATCGGCGCCTCCACTTCGGCAGGTGCTTTCTGGCGCTGCGCGAGCGACCAGGCGGTGTAGGCGAGCAGCGAGCCGACGGCCAGAAACACCACATGCGGCATGCCCGGGATCACGCCCAGCAGGATCAGGATGCCCGCCGTGATGCCGAGCACGCGCGGCGAGGTGAACAGCTGGTGCACGATCTGCTGCCCCATGTCCGAGTCCTTGCCGACGCGCGAGATCACCATGGCCGCCGCGACCGAGATCAGCAGGCCCGGAATCTGCGCCACCAGCGCGTCACCCACGGCCATCAGGATGTAGGTGTCGGCCGCCTTGCCGGCCGACAGGCCGTGCTGCAGCATGCCGATGGCAAAACCGCCGACGATGTTGATGACAAGGATCAGCATGCCCGCCACCGCATCGCCGCGCACGAATTTGGAGGCGCCGTCCATCGAGCCGAAGAAGTTGGCTTCTTCGGCCACCTCGGCGCGCCGGCGCTTGGCTTCTTTCTCGTCGATCAGGCCCGCGTTCAGGTCGGCGTCCACCGCCATCTGCTTGCCGGGCATGGCGTCGAGCGTGAAGCGCGCCGACACTTCGGCAATGCGCTCCGCGCCTTTGGTGATCACGATGAAGTTGATCACCACCAGGATGGCAAACACGATCAGGCCCACTGCGAAATTGCCGCCGATCAGGAAGTGGCCAAAGGCCTCGATCACCGCACCGGCCGCGCCCGGGCCGGTGTGGCCTTCGAGCAGCACGACCCGGGTCGAGGCCACGTTGAGCGACAGGCGCATCAGCGTGCTCAGCAGCAGCACCGACGGGAAGGCGGCAAAGTCCAGCGGTTTGAGCATGTAGGCCGCCACCATCATCACCATCAGCGCCACGGCGATGTTGATGGTGAAAAAAGTATCGAGCAGCCAGGTGGGGATCGGCAGCACCATCAGTGCCAGGATGGCCACCACCAGCAGCGGCGCCGACAGGCCCTGCACCGCGGCGGCGTGGGTGCCCGCGAAGCGGCGGGCAGAGTTCAACGAGAAATTCATGGCGGCGTGTCTCGGTGCGCTGGCTTGTGGTGCGGGTCCAGCTCGGGGGGGACATAGGGATCGGCCAGCGTGTCGGGCATGCGGCCCTCTCCGCGCAGGGCGGCCTTCAGGCGGTAGACATAGGCCAGCACCTGCGCCACGGCGGTGTAGAGCGTGGCGGGAATCGGTTGGTCGAGTTCGGCGTGCGCGTACAGCGCGCGCGCCAGCATCGGCGACTGCAGCACGGGCACGCCGTGCGCGGTCGCGAGCTCGCGGATCTTCATGGCGATCAGGTCCGTGCCCTTGGAGACCACCTGCGGCGCGCCCATGGACTGGTCGTCATAGCGCAGGGCCACGGCGTAGTGGGTCGGGTTCATGACCACGAAGTCGGCCTTGGGAACGGCCGTGACGCTGGCGCCATCGGCAATCTCGCGCTGGCGCTGGCGCATGCGGCCCTTGGTCTGCGGGTTGCCGTCGGATTCCTTGTGCTCCTGCTTGACTTCCTCGTGGCTCATCTTGAGGCGCGACTTGAAGAAGAACGCCTGCAGCGGCACGTCGACCAGCGCCACCAGAAATACCACCAGCAACAGCAAGGCCATGCCCGAGGTCAGCCAGCCGGCCACCTGGCGAATGGCCAGGGGCGAGGGTTGCAGCACCAGCATGGCGACCTGGTCCAGGCTGCTGCCCAGGTAATTCCAGGCGACGGCCGAGAGCACGCCGGTCATCAGCACCATCTTGGCCACATTGGCCATCTGCTGCTTGGAAAAGAGATTGGCCGCCCCCGCGAGCGGATTGAGGCGGTTGAACTGTGGCGTGATCGGCTTGAAGCTCCACACCCAGCCGCCCGCGCCAATGGCGCTCACCAGCGCCGCCGTGCCGGTGAGAAACGCAAACAGCGCGCTGGCCAGCAGGCCCAGCACGGCCATGCTCTGCAGCCGCGTGAGCATGGCGCCTGGCGAGCGCACGGTGGTGGCGTCGAACACCAGCTGCTGGCCCATGGCCCGCTGCAGGTGCTCCAGCAGGGCCGGTGCCAGCACCAGCATGCAGGCCGCGCCCGTGCCCAGAATCGCCAGGTGCGAGAGGTCGCGCGAGCGCGCCGCCTGGCCGTCGGTGCGGGCCTTCTGGAGCTTGCGCTCGGTGGCGGGGAGGTTTTTATCTTGGCTCGATTGCATGGGGGCGCGACGTCTTCTGTCGTGCCATTGTCCCGAGCCACCTGTGAATCTAAAGCCCGATAAGAGGGCCTGCGGGGCGCCTATTCAAAACCAAAACGCGCGCCCCGTCTGCAGCCTGTGCGATTTTAAAACCCGAGGCTGGCCAGCAGGTCGTCCACCTGCGACTGGTCGGTGACCACGTCCGCCGTTTTTTCGGGGTTGACCACGGGGCCCGCCAGGTGCGCGCGCGGCGCTTCCGCCGGTGCCGCAGCGACGGGCGTGGGCGCGGTCTGGATCACCAGCTGCACCAGTTGCTGCTCGATGGTGGCGGCCAGCGTCACCACGCGGGCGATCACCTGGCCCGTGAGGTCGTGGAAGTCCTGCGCCATCATGATTTCGGTCAGGTGCTCGTCGGTGGCCTTGGCCACCTGCCCCACATCGCTGAGAAAATTCATGATTTCGCCCGAGGCCACGGCTCTTACGGGGTCTTGCACCAAGGCCGTCGTGACGCGGCGCGTCTCCGCGGCGAGGTGGTCGTGTTGCACCTTGGCCTGCTCGACACGGCCCAGCACCTTTTCGGCGGCTTCGCCCGTGAGCCGGGCGATGTACGACAGCCGGCTCTGGGCATCGGGCAGCTCGCCCA
This sequence comes from Acidovorax sp. SRB_14, assembly GCF_012932145.1. Classification (GTDB taxonomy): domain Bacteria; phylum Pseudomonadota; class Gammaproteobacteria; order Burkholderiales; family Burkholderiaceae_C; genus Simplicispira. Next base: position 14,214 of record NZ_MWOK01000024.1, read on the forward strand.
TGGTGCCGCGCAGCTGGTCGGTGTAGCCCAGCTCGTTGAGGGTGTCGTGCAGCTGGCGCGTCAGGATCCCGATCTTCTGGTGCACATCGATCGGGTCGGGCGCGGGAGGGGAGAGGCTGGCGTCCATGGCGTTCTACAAGCCCAGCTTCTTGATGATCAAGGTGACTTTTTCTTCCAAGGTGGCCTTGGTGAACGGCTTGACGATGTAGCCTGCCGCGCCGCCCTGGGCTGCGGCCACGATGTCTTCCTTGCGCGCTTCGGCGGTCACCATGAGCACGGGCAGGTGCTTGAGTTTTTCATCGCCCTTGATTTCGGTCAGCAACTGGAAACCGTTCATGTTGGGCATGTTGATGTCGGTCACGACGAAGTCGAACTTGCTGTTGCGCAGCTTGTGCAGGGCGACGACGCCGTCTTCTGCCTCATCGGCGTCGGCGAAACCGCTTTCCTTGAGCAGGTTGCGCACGATGCGCCGCATCGTGGAGAAGTCGTCAACGATCAGAAAGCGAAGGGCTGTGGCCACGTGGGACCCTTTCGGTCGAAAATTACGGTGTGCATTGTCATGGGGTGCCGCGGTTGTGACAAGTGGTTACTTTTAGCTCCCGGAGGGAGGATTGTCCGGCTTTTCAGCGGGCAATTGTGCCGTGGGGGCGATGGGGGGCGCCTGGCCCAGCAATCTTTCTTCCGCCTCGCGCGTCAAAACCGTGATCGTGATGCGCCGGTTGACCGGTGCGCGCGGGGTGTCGGGCTCCAGCAGATGGCTGGCGGCCAGGCCCACGACGCGGCCCAGCTTGGCGTCGGGCATGCCGGCGGCCACCAGCTCGCGGCGCGAGGCGTTGGCGCGGTCGGCCGACAGCTCCCAGTTGCTGTAGCCGCGCTCGCCATTGCCATAAGGCGCGGCGTCGGTGTGGCCCGCCAGGCTGATGCGGTTTTCGACCCCGCCCAGCGCCGCACCAATCTCGCGCAGGATGTCGCGCATATAGGGTTTGACCAACGCGCTGCCGCTGTCGAACATGGGCCGGTTCTGCTCGTCCACGATCTGGATCTGCAAGCCGTCGGGCGTCACATCGATGCGGATCTGCGAGCGGTATTCGTTCAGGCGCGGGGTCTGCGTGATGATCGTTTCGATCCTGCTGCGCAGCGTTTTGATGCGCGCCGCGTCCTGGCGCGCCATTTCGGCGCGCGCCGTGTCCGGGTTCATGCGCCTTTGCTTGTCCACGTCCGAGTCCGAGCGCCGCACCTGGCCGTGCACCTTGCTCAGGTCGTTGCCGCCGCCCGGAATCACGCTCGAACTGTTGCCCGCGCCGTTGCCGCCCGTCATGGCCACCTGCAGCGGCGCATTGAAATAGTCGGCAATGCCTTGCAGCTCGCCTTTCGCGGTCGAGCCCAGCAGCCACATCAGCAGAAAGAAGGCCATCATTGCCGTCACAAAGTCGGCATAGGCAATCTTCCAGGCGCCGCCATGCGGGGCGTGGCGTCCCTTCTTGACGCGCTTGACGATGATGGGCTGGAGCTTTTTCTCGGCCATGGTGCGAAACGGTGCGGATCGGAGCGCTTACTTCTTGCCGCGCACGTGGCTTTCGAGTTCGACGAAGCTCGGCCGGTCGGCCGAGAAGAGCACCTTGCGGCCGAATTCGATGGCCGTAGCCGGGTTGTAGCCTTGCATGCTGGCCAGCAGCGTGGTCTTGATGCACTGCAGCTCTTTGGCCGCGTCCTCGGTCTTTTGCTCGACCAGGCCGCCCAGCGGCTCGACGATGCCGTAGGCCAGCAAGATGCCCAAAAAGGTGCCCACCAGCGCCGAGCCGATCATGCCGCCCAGCACCGACGGCGGCTGGCCCACGGAGCCCATGGTGTTCACCACCCCCAGCACGGCGGCAATGATGCCGAAGGCGGGCAGCGCGCCCGCCAGCCGCGCCAGCGCCGCCACGGGCGCGTGCGCCTCGTGGTGGTGGGTTTCGATCTCGCTGTCCATCAGCGACTCGATCTCGTGTGCATTCAGGTTGCCCGACACCATCATGCGCAGGTAGTCGGTCATGAACTCGATCACATGGTCGTCCGAGCCCACCGTGGGGTATTTTTTGAAGATTTCCGACTCGTGCGGCTCTTCCACGTCCTTCTCGATCGCCATCAACCCCTCTTTGCGGGCCTTTTGCAGGATGTCATAGAGCATCGCCATCAGCTCCATGAAGCGTGTCTTGGTGTACTTCGATCCCTTGAGTGCCATGGGCATGGCTTTCAGCGTGGCCTTGAGCACCTTGGGCTGGTTGTTGACCACGAAGGCCCCCAGCGCGCCGCCCAGAATGGTGACCAGCTCGAAGGGCAGCGCCTTCAGGATCACGGCAATGTTGCCGCCGTGCAGCACGTACATGCCGAAGATGCAGCCGAGACAAACGATGTAACCAATGATGACGAGCATGGGGCGATTCTGGCAGAGTCGTTTGCGCCCATAAGCGCGAACAGGGGTGGCTTGGACCGCCAGATTGCCCGGCTGGCGCATGCGCGCACGGTCAATGCTCTGTGGGACAGCAAGGGCCACAGCGGCGCGATTGGTGGTCTTTTTGGCCTTCAGCGCTTTATAGGTAAGCGCCAGCAGCTATCAAAACGATAGAGGTCGCGGCAAAACTCTCGGCCCGGAGATTTCGCTGCGCCGCACTTTAACTACAAAAAGTTACGTCAACCCTAAAGTTTGGAGCGTGCGGGTCCGATAACCCAAGCAACAGGGAACAAAAGCCCTGTCCCCGATGGCAAGACCAAAAACATGAGGTGGCCAACGGGTTGGGCAGCCAGCGTGGGCTGGCATTTGATACCGGCAGCAATGCCGCACGTTCGGGCTTTACACAAGGAGCTATCACCATGGCAGTCATCAACACCAACGTCCAGTCGCTCACCGCGCAGCGCAACCTGAGCACTTCGCAAAGCCAGCTCTCCACGTCCATGCAGCGCCTGTCGTCGGGTATGCGCATCAACAGTGCCAAGGACGACGCCGCCGGTCTGGCGATCTCCGAGCGCATGACCACGCAGATCAAAGGCCTGAACCAGGCAGGGCGCAACGCCAACGACGGCGTGTCGCTGGCGCAAACGGCCGAAGGCGCGCTGGGCACCATCGGCAACAACCTGCAGCGCATCCGCGAGCTGGCCGTGCAATCGCGCAACGCCACCAACTCCAGCGAAGACCGCGCAGCCCTGCAAAAGGAAGTTGCTCAGCTCAAGAGCGAGGTAGATCGCGTCGCCAAAGATACGTCCTTCAATGGCACCAACCTGCTCGACGGCACATTCACCGCCAAAGCATTTCAGGTGGGCGCCAACCAGGGCCAGCGGATTAACATTGACAGCATTCAAAATTCCCGCGTGGACCAGTTGGGCTCCTGGAGCAGCGTAGACAAGCCTGCTTCGGTCTATGGCGCGTTGGCTGCGACAACCCCAACTGCTGGGACTGGAGGATTTACTGTTGCCGCGCTGGGTCTTGGGGACGCTGCTGGGCAGTCTGGAGGAGCGATTGCCGCCTTCAAAATCAATGTGGGCGGTGTGGAGTTGGATGTTGCAGGGCTAGGTGCAAGTTCTGGACGTGATGTTGCTACTACACAGAACGCCATCGCTGGTCAAATGGCAGCAGCCATCAATGGTGCAAACATTGCAGGGGTGACAGCGACTGCTGGGGCTTCAGGTGCGGTGGCTGTGTCTAATGCATCGGTCAATGCATCCACGTTGGCAGTGGCGGGCTCAGCCATGGTCACGGCAGATAGTCTTGGTGTTCTGGCTGCAGGTAGTAACCATGCGGCGATTGCTGCGGGCGCTCTCAAGATCAATGGCCAAGACATCGTTGTGGATAAGGCCTATACCGACGCGGACCGCACGGCCCAGCTGGTCACCGCCATCAACAATGCGTTTTCCGATGGCGCGGTCAAAGCCTCGAATGTGAATGGCACGCTGGTGATGAAGTCCGATGCTCCCATCGTGATCGCTGGGAGTGCTCCGGCGACGGGCACGGGTTTGACCGCTGGAACGGCTGCCATCGTCGCCGGCACCGCACAAACCGGTTTTGCCAGCGTTTCGGTGGCCACCGCAGAAGGCGCAGACGACACGATCCTGGCCATGGACGCGGCGCTGAAGGCCGTGAACTCTGCCCGCGCCGACCTGGGCGCCATCCAGAACCGCTTTGAATCGGTGGTGTCGAATCTGGCGGTGAACAGCGAAAATCTCTCGGCTTCGCGCAGCCGCATCTTGGATGCCGACTTCGCTTCGGAAACGGCCAACCTGAGCCGCTCGCAGATCCTGCAGCAGGCGGGCACGGCCATGGTGGCGCAGGCCAACCAGTTGCCACAAGGCGTACTGGCCTTGCTGCGTTAAGCAAGGCGCAGCGGCAGCCCTGGGTTCGGGGCCGCCTTCCAAAAAACCGGGTTCACACCCGGTTTTTTTTCGCCCATTTTTTATGCCACTGGTGCATGGCGCCAAAAAGCTCGGGATTTCTACCCCTTATCGGGGCAATGCCGCCCGGCGTGCACTCCAACAATTGGCCATCCGGAAAACGTGGGCCTGCCCATGGCCTCCGGCCCCGAAGCCAGCATAGTTGCTGGCATTGCATGCGGCCACCGCAGTGCCGGTTTTCTGGCTTAAACCCGAGGAGCTATCGCCATGGCATCTGTCATCAATACCAATATCCAGTCGCTCACCGCGCAGCGCAACCTGAGCACTTCGCAAAGCCAGCTCTCCACGTCCATGCAGCGCCTGTCGTCGGGCATGCGCATCAACAGCGCCAAGGACGACGCCGCCGGCCTGGCGATCTCCGAGCGCATGACCACGCAGATCCGGGGATTGAACCAAGCTGGGCGCAACGCCAACGACGGTATTTCGCTGGCGCAGACGGCCGAAGGCGCGCTGGGCACGATCGGCAACAACCTGCAGCGCATCCGCGAGCTGGCCGTGCAGTCCCGCAACGCCACCAACTCGTCGGAAGACCGGGCCGCCCTGCAAAAGGAAGTCGCCCAGCTCAAGAGCGAGGTCGACCGGGTCGCCAGGGATACTTCCTTCAACGGCACCAATCTGCTCGATGGCTCCTTCACCTCGAAGGCTTTCCAGGTCGGTGCCAACCAGGGCCAGCGTATCGACATTGACAGCATCCAGAACTCTCGCGTGAGCGAGCTGGGCTCCTGGAACAGTGTCGACAAACCGGCCTCGGTTTACAGCGGTGCGATCGCGGGTGGCACACAAGCAGCAGGCGCCGGTACGTTGACTGCGGCCGTGGCAGTCGGGGCCGGGGCCAATGCAGTTGCGGCCTTCCAGATCAATGTAGGCGGTGTAGAGCTCCAAGTGGCCGGCGTCAGTGCGCAAGCCTTGCGCACTGACGCAGATGCAGAACTCGCGATCGCTGCCAACATAAAGGCGGCAATCGATGGCGCCGGCATTGCTGGGCTGTCCACGTCTTCTGCGGCGGGCGTAGTCACGGTAAACAATGCTTCTGTCAATGCCTACACTTTGTCGGTTGCTGGCGGCCCTGTGACGGCAGTCAACGTCACTGCAGGCACCAACCACGCGGCCATTACCGGAGCTGCTTTAACCGTCAACGGCCAGAACATCGTGGTGGGCACGGCCTATACCGATGCCGACCGCACGGCGCAGATGGTCACCGCCATCAACAATGCATTTCCCGATGGCGCTGTCAAAGCTTCGAACGTGAATGGCACGCTGGTGATGAAGTCCGATGCCCCCATCGTGATCGCCGGAACGGCTCCGACGGTGGGTACGGGTTTGGCGGCTGGAACGACTGCCATCGTTGCTGGCACCCCGCAGACCGGTTTTGCCAGCGTTTCGGTGGCCACCGCAGAGGGCGCAGACGACACGATCCTGGCCATGGACGCTGCGCTGAGGGCTGTGAACTCGGCCCGCGCCGACCTGGGTGCCATCCAGAACCGGTTTGAGGCGGTGGTGTCGAATCTCGCGGTGAACAGCGAAAACCTCTCGGCCTCGCGCAGCCGCATCATGGACGCCGACTTTGCCCAGGAAACCGCCAACCTGAGCCGCTCGCAGATCCTGCAGCAGGCGGGCACGGCCATGGTGGCACAGGCCAACCAGCTGCCGCAGAACGTGCTCAAGCTGCTGCAGTAAGCGCCGGGGCCGCGTCCAGCGCTCAAGCTGGGCGCGCAATGGCCGATAACATTCGATACAAGCTTGAAAGCTGGGTGCTCCGCGCAAACGGGGGCCCGGCCTGCTGGCATGGTCCGTGCACGGGGCCGCGCCAGCCCACTTACTGGAGACACACATGGCCATTTCATCCCCCGGCATTGGCAGCGGCCTGAACGTCAAGGAGATGGTCGCCGGCTTGGTGGCGCTGGAAAAGCGCCCGCTGGCGCAGTTGCAGACTACGGCTGCTAGCTTGAATGCGCGTGTGTCGGCTTATGGGCAGCTCAAGTCGCAAATTGCCAACCTGCAGGACCAGGCGGCCAAGCTGGCCAGCGCGTCCACCTGGGGCGCGATGTCGGTCACGTCGAGCAATGCCGCGGCCGTGTCGGGCGTGGCCACCACGGCCGCCTCTGCCACCGGTTTCAGCCTGGAGGTGAGCCAGCTGGCGCGCGCGCAGTCGGCCGGGTCGCCGGTGTTTGCGGCGGGCAGCGCGGTGGGCACGGGCACGCTCAAGATCCAGCTGGGCAGCTGGAGCAAAGGCGATTTCAGCAAGGATGACGATGGCGCGGCCGAATTTGCGCCGGGCGCTGCGGCCGAGGTGTCGATCGATATCACGGCGGCCGACGACACGCTGGCCAAGGTGGCGGCCAAGATCAATGCGGCCAAGGCCGGCGTGACGGCCACGGTGCTGCGCGATGCCTCTGGCGAGCGGCTGTTGATGCGCTCGACCGAGACCGGCGAAGCCCAGGGTTTTCGCATCCAGGCGAGCGAAGATGTTGGCGCGCCTGGCTTGGCGCGGCTGGGGTTTGATCCGCAGAACAGTGCATCGGGCCTGGCCTTGACGCAAACGGCGCAGGACACGTTGGTCACCATCAATGGTGTGCAGGTGGCATCGAAAAACAACACGCTGACCGACGCGGTCGAGGGGCTGACGCTCACTGTGGCGCAGGTGACGACGGCGCCGGTGGACGTGACCGTCAAGAGCGACAGCGCCGGCGCACGCTCGGCCATCAAGAATTTTGTCGAGTCGTACAACGCCCTGAGCAGTGCCATGGGCAGCATGACGAGCTACGACGCCAAGACCAAGACCGCCGGCACCTTGCAGGGCGACTCGACTGCCGTCAACCTGCAGTCGGCGCTGCGTCGCCTGGTGGGCGGCATGGGGCCGGGGGGCGAGGGCTTTGCGCGCCTGTCGGACGTGGGCGTGCAGTTCCAGGCTGACGGCACGCTCAAGATCGACGACGCCAAGCTCGACAAGGCGCTGGCCCAACCCGAAGCGCTGAAGAAGTTTTTCAGCGCGGACGAGGAAGGCACGGCGTCTGACGGCATGGCCGTGCGCATCAAGGAGTTTGCCGCCGGCATGCTGGGATCGGACGGCCTGTTTGCCACCAAGACCAAGTCACTCGAAGGCTCGGTGAAGCGCAACACCGACGAGCAGCAAAAGGTGAGCGACCGCGCCGCGCGCGCCGAAGCGCGCCTGCTGGCCCAGTACACGCGCCTGGACGCGGCCATGGGGAAGCTCGATGCGCTCAACAGCTACGTCTCGCAACAGGTCAGCCAGTGGAACAAGAGTTCCAGCCGTTGAGTTAAGGTGTTTTCGGGCTCTGGCGCTGATGGGGTAAGCGCTGGAAGCTATCAAAAAAGAAGTGAACTGGTGGCTGAAACAGCCGGTGTTTTGTGCTCTTGTCGTGCCCCTTAAATTTCTTGAGTTTGCGCCGCAGTTGCCGATATGAATAACAAGTAGCACATGAAGGAGCCGTTGATGTACACCCCCGTCAGTTCTCGCGCAGCCTCGGCATATCGGCAAGTGGGCGTCCAGTCCGGTGTCGATGGCGCCTCGCCGCACATGCTGATCAAGATGCTGTTCGATGGCCTCATCCAGTCGCTCAATGCCGCGCGCGGTGCGCTGCAGCGCGGCGACGTGGCCGAAAAGGGCCGCCAGATCGGCAAGGCCGTGCGCATTCTGGAAGAGGGCCTCAAGGGCGGCCTCAACCCCGCGCAGGGCGGTGACATTGCCCGCAACCTGGCCGCACTGTACGACTACTGCGTCGGCCGCCTGACCCTGGCCAACGTGCGCAACGACGCGGCGCTGGTCGAAGAGGTGGTGCGCCTGATTGCGCCGGTGGCGCAGGGCTGGAGCGAGATCGGTGGCGGCAGCGCCCCGGCGCAGGCGGCAGGAGCATGACCATGTCGCAAGCACTCATCGACTGCTACAAAGCCATTGAAGACAGCAGCCGCAAGATGCTGGAGGCCGCCCAGGCCAAGGACTGGGATGGCGTGGTGCGCTACGAGGGCGCCTGTGCGGTGCTGATCGAGCAGCTGCGCTTCCAGTCGCAGGAGCAGGAACTGCTGCCCGAGCACCGCAAGGAAAAGACCGTGATCATGCAGCGCATCCTGCGCAACGACGCCCAGATCCGCTGTCTCGCCGAGCCGTGGCTGACGCAGTTCGAGCACATGTTCGACGGCCAGCCGCAGGTGATGCACTGATACGGATTTGCCTTTAACCGGCTAACGACGTTGGCTCGCCTCGCCGTGCTAAAGCACTGTCTTCGGCTCCCCGCCTAGTTATCCAATTGAATGCAAATCCGTATGAGGCGGAGGGGCCAACCCTGCCACGGGGGGGCTGGGAAGCGGAAGTTTGAATGAAATAGGCTGCTGGCGCTTGCCTGGAAAGTGCCGGAAGCTATCAATCTAATAGTGAGGAGGCGATGGTCCCGCGCAGGACCACGCACCAGGGGATGGGCGCAATGCCGCAGTCTGGAATTTGAGCTAAATCAGGCTCTGGCGCTTGTGCGGTAAGCGCTGATAGCTATCAATTAAATAGCAATGAGGCGCCGGCCCTACACCTGCATGTTCATGATGTCGGTATAGGCCTGCACCATGCGGTTGCGCACGTGCAGCGTGGCCTGGAAGCCGATCTGCGCCTTCTGGATGGCGACCATGGTCTCCTCGAGGCTGACGGCGGGGTTTTCCATCTGCACTTCCTGCTGCAGGCGCGTCGAGTGGTTTTGCGCGGCGCTGACCGAGGTCAGCGCGCCCTTGAGCGCACCGGCAAAGCCCACGTCCTTCTCATCGTTCTGCGGCGCGGCAGGGCGGCGCACCAGGCTGGCGCCAGCGAGCGGGGTGGTGGGGCTTGAAATGCGCAGGTCCATGGCGGTGTGGTTCTACCTAAAGAGATGCGGCAATCGTAGGGCGCGCGCGCCCGTCCATCGCGGCGAACAGATGGCCAAATGCGCGGCTTATCCAGCGAACGTGCGGGGGTGCGTGCCCGAATAATCGAGTCCGGCACAAGGTCCCTGCCGTGGGACTGCCATACTTGGAAAGCCAGATGTCCGCAGTTGTCGATGCTCCTTTGATGAACCCTTCTGCCAGCCCCACATGGCTGCAGCGGCTGTCGGCGCTCGACCGGGCGCAGCGCATGCGCCTGGGGGCGGGCCTGGCCTTGCTGGTGGTGGCCGCCGTCGCGGCGCTGGTGCTGGGCCGCCAGCCCGACTACCGCGTGCTGTTCGCCAACCTGAGCGACAAGGACGGCGGCGCCATCGTGGCGCAGCTGTCGCAGATGAACGTGCCCTACCGCCATGCCGATGGTGGCGGCGCGATTTTGATTCCGGCCGACAAGGTGCACGACGTGCGCCTGCGCCTGGCTTCGCAGGGGCTGCCCAAGGGCTCGGTGGCGGGCTTTGAGCTGATGGAGCAGAGCAAGTTCGGCATGACGCAGTTCCAGGAGCGGCTCAATTTCCAGCGCGGGCTCGAGGGCGAACTCACGCGCTCCATCCAGGCGCTGTCGTCGGTGCAGAGCGCGCGCGTGCACCTGGCGCTGCCGAACCAGAACGGGTTTTTTCGCGAGCAGCAAAAGCCTTCGGCGTCGATCCTGGTGAGCCTGTACCCGGGCCGCACGCTCGACCGCGCCCAGCTCGCCGGCATCGTGCACCTGGTGGCGTCGAGCGTGCCCGAGCTGGCGCCATCGGCCGTGAGCGTGCTCGACGACAGCGGCAAGCTGCTGTCCAACCCGCCCGACGGGGCAGGTGCCGGCGGCTTTGACGCGCAGCAGCTGCAGTACGTGCAGCAGATCGAGCAGCAGTACACGCGCCGCATCCTCGACATCCTGGAGCCCGTGGTGGGGCGCAGCAACGTCAAGGCGCAGGTCACGGCCGAGGTCGATTTCAGCCAGACCGAGTCCACCTCTGAACAGCACCGCCCCAACCTGGGCGCCGATGCCAGCGCGGTGCGCAGCCAGCAGGTGGTCGAGAGCACCGGAGTGCAGGGCGCGGCGCAGCCCACGGGCGTGCCCGGCGCCACGAGCAACCAGCCGCCTGCGCCGTCGAGCGCGCCCATCAACGGCGCCAACCCGCCGCCCACGGCCGCGGGCCAGCTGGGCGCGGCTGCGGCTGGGGGTCGGCGCGAGTCGGTCACCAACTACGAGGTCGACAAGACGGTGCGCGTCACGCGCGGCGGCAGCGGCAGCGTCAAGCGCCTGAGCGCGGCCGTCGTCGTCAATTACCAGCCGGTGGCGGGGGGCAAGGGCCCGGCCGTCAACCAGGCCCTGCCGCCCGAACAACTCGCGCAGATGACGGCGCTGGTGCGCGAGACGATCGGCTTCAGCCAGGAGCGCGGCGATTCGGTCAACCTGATGAACACGCCTTTTCTGGTCGATGCCGTGCCGGCCGCCGACCTGCCGCTGTGGAAGCAGCCCGAGACGCTGGAGCTGGCGCGCAGCCTGGCCTGGCCCGTGGGGCTGTCGCTGTTTGCCGCCATCGTGCTGCTGGGCCTGGTGCGCCCTGCACTCAAGGCGCTGGGCAAGCCGCGTGCCGTCCCGGTGGCGGGTGGGCAACTCGATGCGCTCGAGGCCGACCAGCCCCAGCGGCCGGCCTTGCCGGCACCGAGCGGGGCGCAAGACCTGTCGCCGACGGCGGAGCAGCTGCGCCTGGACGAAGCCCGCGCCCTGGCGCGCAGCAACCCCATGGCGGTGGCCAACATTGTCAAAAACTGGGTCAACGGCGAAGCCAACTGACCCGCAACCTGTACCGGAAACTGCCCCACCATGGATGAGCAAGGACTCAACGACGCAGCCATCTTCCTGATGTCGCTGGGCGAAGAGGAGGCGGCCGAGGTGTTCAAGCACTTCTCGCCCAAGGAAGTGCAAAAGCTCGGCGAGACGATTGCGCGCATGCGCAACGTCTCGCGCGACAAGGTAGACCAGGTGATCAACCGGTTTTCGGGCGATGCGGCCGCGCAAAGCCTGCTGGTGTCCGACACCGGAAACTACGTGCGCGCGGTGCTCAAGCGCGCGCTGGGCGACGACAAGGCGGGGCTGCTGATCGATCGCATCCTGCAGGGCGGCGATGTCTCGGGCATCGAGAGCCTCAAGTGGATGGACCCGCTGTCGGTGGCCGAGCTGCTGCGCAATGAGCACCCGCAGATCGTGGCGGCCATCCTCGTGCACCTCGATTACGAGCAGTCCGCGGCCGTGCTGATGCAGTTTTCCGACCGCCAGCGCAGCGAAGTGCTGCTGCGCGTGGCCACGCTCGAGGGCATCCAGCCGACGGCGCTCAAGGACCTCAACGAGGTGCTGTTCAAGGTGCTCGCCGGGGGCGACAAGATCCGCAAGACCTCGCTCGGCGGCATCAAGGCGGCGGCCGAGATCATCAACCTGCTGGGCACCAACACCGAGTCGGTGGTGCTCGAATCGATCCGCAGCTACGACCCCGACCTGGCGCAGAAGATCATGGACAAGATGTTCGTGTTCGACGACGTGATCAAGCTCGACGACCGCGCCATCCAGACGGTGCTGCGCGAAGTGGCGTCGGAGACGCTGATCGTCGCGCTCAAGGGCGCGCAGCCCGAGCTGCGCGAGAAGTTCCTGGCCAACATGTCGAGCCGCGCTGCCGACGCGCTGCGCGAGGACCTGGAGTCGCGCGGCCCGATGCGCCTGTCCGAGGTCGAGGCGCAGCAGAAGGAAATCCTGAAGACCGTGCGCCGCCTCGCCGACGAAGGCCAGGTGGTGCTGGGAGGCGGCAGTGACGACAGCTTCGTCTAAAAATCGCTACGCCCGCTTCATCCCGAGCGAGGAAGTGGGGGACGTCACGCAATGGCGCTTTGGCGCGGTGGGCAGTTCGCACGCCCAACTGCCCGAGCTGGAGGCCACGACCGAGGCCGAAACCGCCGCCGATGCCGCCGCGCGCATGGCGCAGGAGGCCCTGCAGCAGGCGGCTCTGCAGCAGGCCAGCGACGACGCCTATGCGCTGGGGCTGCAGAAGGGCCGTGAGCAGGCCACGGCCGAATGGCAGCGCCGCATGGACGAATACGTCGCGGGCGAAGGCCAGGAGGCCGCACGCCGCCTCGACGCCGTGGTGCAGGCGCTTTCGGCGGGCCTGGACGCGATGCAGCAGCACATGGCGCAGGACGTGCTGCAGCTGGCCTGCGACATCGCGCGCCAGGTGGTGCGCCAGGAGCTGCGCAGCAATACCGACACCCTGCGGCCCGTGGTCGGCGAGGCGCTGGGCATGCTGGTGGCCGATGGCAAGCCGGCCACCGTGCGCCTGAGCCCTGCGGACCACGCAGCGGTGGCGGCGGCATTGCGCCAAGAGTTCAGCGCCAGCCCGGTGCAGTGGCTGGCCGATGCGGCGGTGCCGCCCGGCGGCTGCCAGGTCGAGGCGGCTGGCGCCGTGGTCGACGGCAGCCTGGACAAGCGCTGGCAGCGCGCCATTGCCCCGCTGGGGCTGGCGTCGGCATGGAGCAGCGCAGGGGACGGCGATGGCATCTGACACCCCCGACATGGCCACCGACTGGACGCGCTTCATGGCCGACGCGCGCGGGCGTGTGGCCGAAGCCGCGGGGCTGGAAACGCGCGGCACCCTGACGCGCCTCACGGGTCTGGTGCTCGAGGCCTCGGGCATCCGCGTCCCCGTGGGCTCGCAGTGCATGGTGCAGATGCCGGGCGCTGCGCCGATCCTGTCAGAGGTGGTGGGGTTTTCGGCCGACCGGGCCTTCTTGATGCCGGCGGGCGATATCCATGGCCTGTCGAGCGGCGCCAGCGTGGTGCCGGCGGCGCCTTATGTGCCTGCGCCGCGCCTGGGCGAAGCCTCGCGGCCCATCAACCCCATCGGCGTGCTGCGCCTGCCCATGGGCGACGGCCTGCTGGGCCGCGTGGTTGATGCGCAGGGCCTGCCGCTGGACCATGGCGGCCCGGTGCAGGACGTGGTGGCCGAACCCATGGACCGCCGCCAGATCAACGCCATGGAGCGCGACCCGGTGCGCGAGCCGCTGGACACCGGCGTGCGCGCGATCAACGCGCTGCTCACCGTGGGGCGCGGCCAGCGCCTGGGCCTGTTTGCGGGCTCGGGTGTGGGCAAGAGCGTGCTGCTGGGCATGATGGCGCGCTACACGCAGGCCGACGTGATCGTGGTCGGCCTGATCGGCGAGCGCGGCCGCGAAGTCAAGGAGTTCGTCGAAGACATTCTGGGCGCGCAGGACCGCGGCCGCGCCGTGGTGGTGGCGGCACCGGCCGACGCGCCGCCGCTCCTGCGCATGCAGGGCGCGGCCTATGCCACCGCCATTGCCGAGCATTTCCGCGACAAGGGCCAGCATGTGCTGCTGCTCATGGACTCGCTGACGCGCTACGCCATGGCGCAGCGCGAGATCGCGCTGGCCATCGGCGAGCCGCCGGCCACCAAAGGCTACCCGCCGAGCTGCTTTGCCAAGCTGCCGCAGCTGGTCGAGCGCAGCGGCAACGGCCTGCACGGCGTGGGCTCGATCACGGCGTTCTACACCGTGCTGTCCGAGGGCGACGACCAGCAGGACCCGATCGCCGACGCGGCGCGCGCGATCCTGGACGGGCACATCGTGCTCTCGCGTGCGCTGGCCGAGACGGGGCACTTTCCGGCCATCGACATCGAACAATCGGCCTCGCGCGTGATGCACAACGTGGTCTCGCGCGAGCATTTCGAGGTGGCGCGGCAGTTTCGCGCCGTCTATTCGCGCTACCAGAAGAGCCGCGACCTGGTGCAGGTGGGCGCGTACATGAGCGGCTCGGACCCGGCGCTCGACGAAGCCATCCGCCTGCAGCCGGCCATGGCCGCGTTCCTGCAGCAGGGCATGTTCGAGGCCGCGTCGATGAACGACAGCTGCCTGGCCATGGCCGACCTGTTGGGCTGAGAGGGAGGCGGTCGCCATGTCTTCCTTGAATGCACTGACCGTGGCCGTGGAGCTGGCGACGCGCCAGCGCGACGACGCCCTGCGCGCCTTGCAGGGCGCGCAGGGCGCGCACCAGGCAGCGCTGGACCAGATGGCGCAGTTGCAGGGCTATGCCGACGAAACGCAGAACCGCTGGGGCCTGCGCGCCAATGCCCAGGTGGTCCCCGAGGTGATGTACCACCACTACCAGTTTATGGACCGGCTGGGCCACGCCATGGGCTTGCAGACCACCGTGGTCGGGGACCACGAAGTGCGCACGCGCACTGCCCACCAGGCCCTGCTGGCGGCCGAGCTGCGCCTGGCCAGCCTGAAGAAACTGACCGAAAAGCGCCGCGCAGAGTGGGAGCAGCTACAGGCGCGGCGCGACCAGAAGCAAACCGATGAGCGTGCGGCCCTGCAGCGCCGCACCGCATTCAATGGCCCCTGAGGGCCGGAGCCGTGACCATGGAACAAAGCCGCATCTCTGCGCCCCCGGCGCACCACACCCAGCCGACCGCCCGCGCCAAGGCGGCGCTTGCGCCTGCCGTGCCCGACGATGCGGCCGCCGCAGGGGGCTTTTTCTCGCTGCTGGCCGCATTGGGGAAGGCCCTCTCGCCCGAGCCGGTGGCCCAGGACGCCACGGCGCTGGCCGCCGGTGACCCAGCGGCGGCTTTGGCGTGGGTGGGCACCGGACCGGGCCTGCCGCTGGCCGGGCGGTTTGCCACCGACCCGGCCGCCGTCGGCGCGGAGCTGCTGCCGGTCGGGGGGCTGGTGGCCCAGACCGCACGGCTCGATGCCGCCGCGGGGGCCCAAGGGGACGAGCCGGCCGAGGGGGCGGGCGCCGCCCTGGCCGGTTACCGGCGCATTTTTTCGCGCATGCAAAGCGCGGTGTCATCAGGCACTGAAGGCGCCAGCCGCGGGGTGGCCGCGCCGGGCATGGCCACGGCTGCGGGGGACAGGAAAGTCGCCACCGCCATGCCCTTGCCTGGCACGGCGGCGCTGCCGCCAGAGCGCCGCGATGGGGCTGCGGCGAGCGCTGATGCCATGGCCGCGCCACCGCGCGGCGCGCACGACCCGGGCGCCCCGCCGGCGCTGTGGCAAGCGCTGACGGCAGACACTGCGGTGCCAGGGCGCTCCGCGGCGCGGGGCGGCGAGGGCGCACCCGGCCAGGGCGCGCCTTCGTCCGGCCCTTGGGGCAGCGACTCCCCAGGCCCGCAAGGCCCTGCGATGGGAGAAAGCGCAGGCGTGGCCGCCGAGGCCGCGCAGTTCAGTGCCGAGGACGGTGTGGCCGAGCAAGTGGCCTACTGGGTGGGCGAGAACCTGCAGAACGCCGAGCTGACCGTGAGCCACGACGGGCAGCCCGTGGAAGTGAGCGTGTCGCTGTCGGGCAACGAAGCCCATGTCGCGTTCCGCAGCGACCAGAGCGAAACCCGCGAGCTGCTGGACGCCGGCGTGGCCCAGTTGCACGACATGCTGCGCAGCGAGGGGCTGGTGCTGTCGGGCGTGACGGTGGGCAGTTCAGGGGGGCGCAGTGCTCCAGACGGCGAAGGGCGCCCGTCCCGCGGGCAGCCGGGCGGGCGGCAGGGGCAAGGGCTGGTGGCCCCAGCGGCTGCGCCGGCCCGCGCTGCTGCAGGGATCACGGACAGGTCGGTCGACGTGTTCGTTTGAGCGGCACCCGCGCAGTGTGGCGGCAGCGCACCGCCGCACGGCGCGGTGGAATGCCGGGGGTTCGCAGGCCTATTCTGGCCATTGGGGGGCGCGGCATCTTCAATAATGGAGCCTTCCAAACCGCTTGCAACCCCTGGCTGCAAGCCACACCGCACCCGCCGCAAGGAATCTCAACGTGTCCACCCAAGCTGCAGCCTCCGAGGCTGCCAAGACCCCGGCCAAGGGCAAAAAGCTGATCCTCATCGTCGCTGCCGTGGTGGTGGCCCTGCTGGTGGCTGCGGGCGCCACCATGGCCTGGGTGGTGTCGAGCCGCGCCTCGGCGGACGAGTATGGCGACGAAGAGGTACAGAAGAAGGCCGCTCCCGCCGTGGTACCGACCTTCCTGCCGATGGACACGCTGGTGGTCAACCTGGCAGACGCCGGCGGTGAGCGATTCGCCCAGATCGGCATCACGCTCGAACTGGAAGACTCTAAGACCTCCGATCTGGTTAAACAGCACATGCCGAGCATCCGCAGTGGTGTGTTGATGCTGGTGTCACAGCGCACCTCCGATGAGTTGCTGAGCCGCGAAGGCAAGGAAAAGCTGGCTGCGGACATCCTGCAGGAAGTTGCCCGGCCCCTGGGCTTCAAAGGTGCGGCCGAGGCACGCCGCGAGGGCGGCGACAGCGACGACGAGCGCCGGTCGGCCAAGCGCCGCAAGGAGGCGGCCCATCCGGTGCGGCAGGTGCTTTTTTCCAGCTTCATCATCCAGTAGGTTGCACGAGGGCTGAGCCATGAGCGAATCATTTCTGTCGCAAGAAGAAGTCGATGCCCTGTTGGAGGGGGTGACGGGCGAGAGCCAGAAGACCGTCGAGGAAGTGCACGAAGCGGGGGAAGTGCGCAGCTACGACATCTCCAGCCAGGAGCGCATCGTGCGCGGCCGCATGCCGACGATGGAGATCGTCAACGAGCGCTTTGCGCGCAATTTCCGCATCGGCCTGTTCAATTTCATCCGCCGCAGCCCCGAGATCTCGGTGGGCACGGTGTCCGTGCAGCGCTACAGCGCCTTCCTGCGCGAGCTGGCGGTGCCGACCAACTTCAACATCGTCGCCATCCGGCCGCTGCGCGGCAGCGGCCTGATCGTGTGCGAGCCCTCGCTGGTGTTTGGCATCATCGACACGCTCTTTGGCGGGGCGGGCAAGTTCCAGACCCGCATCGAAGGGCGGGACTTTTCGCCTACCGAGCAGCGCGTCATCAACCGCCTGGTCGATGTCATCTGCACCGAATACAAAAAGGCGTGGCAGGGCATTTACCCGCTGGAGCTCGAATACCAGCGTTCGGAAATGCAGCCGCAGTTCGCCAACATCGCCACGCCCAGCGAAATCGTGGTGTCGACCGCGTTCCAGCTCGAAATCGGCGATCTGTCGGGCGCAGTGCACATCTGCATGCCCTATGCCACGCTGGAGCCGATCCGCGATGTGCTGTATTCGTCCACGCAGGGCGACTCGATCGAGGTCGACCGGCGCTGGGTGCGCGTGCTGACGCGCGAGATCCAGGCGGCCGAGGTCACGCTGGTGGCCGAGCTCGCGCGCGCCGACGCCACGGTGGAGCAGCTGCTGTCGATGAAACCTGGCGACTTCATTGAATTGGACCGGGAGCCGCGCATCCGCGCCTCGATCGGCGGGGTGCCGGTGTTTGAGTGCCAGTACGGCACGCACAACGCCAAATACGCCATTCGCATTGAAGAATGTCTGCGCAATTCAGACCTGAGCTGGATGGGAGAAAAGAATGTCAACTGAAGACCATGCCAACAACAACGATGCCGCGGCGGACGACCCGTTTGCGGGCTGGGCCGAAGCGCTCGAAGAGCAAAAACAGAGCGACGGCAAGCCCGTCGACGCCGAGCAGGGCGGGCCGCTGAGCGGCGAGCCGGTGCGGCCATTCGCCAGCGGGGGCGACGCGCCCGTGAACGACATCAACATGGTGCTCGACATCCCGGTGCAGCTGTCGGTTGAGCTGGGACGCACCAAGGTCCCAATCAAGTACATCCTGCAACTGGCCCAGGGCTCGGTGGTCGAGCTCGACGCCCTGGCGGGGGAGCCCATGGACGTGCTGGTCAACGGCTACCTGATCGCGCAGGGCGAGGTGGTGGTGGTGAACGACAAGTTCGGCATTCGCCTGACCGATGTGGTGACGCCGTCCGAGCGGCTGCGGCGGGTCAGCCGTGGGTGAGGGCAGCATGGCACAGACCTTGGGATTGGTGGTGCTGTTCGTCGCCGCCATGGCCGCGCTGCCGTGGCTGATCCGGCGTGTGCAGCAGCGCCAGGCGCAGGGAGCGGGGTCGGCCGGCACCGCCGCGCGCGTGCTCTCGGCCGTGGCGGTGGGCCCCCACCAGCGCGTGGTGACCGTGGAAGTGGGGCCGGAAAATGCCCGCACGTGCCTGGTGCTGGGCGTGACGGCGCAGCAGGTCAGCTGCCTGCACGTGCTGGCCGTGCCCACGGCACCTGCGGTGGTGTCCGCCCCCAGCTTCGCAAAGGAAATGGCGGCTGCCAGCGGGCCGACGACGCCAGCGGCGGCTTCCCATGAATAAGCGCTGCGGGTTTTTGCAGCGCGTGCGCGTGCCTGGCTGGGTCCGAGCCGCGCTGTTGCTGGGCCTGGTGGCGGGCCACTCGCCCGCCATGGCACAGGCGGCCGGGTCGCTTCCGCTGCTGGTGGGGTCGGGCAGTGGGGGCACGAACTTCTCGGTGCCCATACAGACCCTGCTGTTCTTCACGGCACTGTCGTTCCTGCCGGCGGTGCTGCTGATGATGACCGGGTTCACGCGCATCGTGATCGTGCTGTCGCTGCTGCGCCAGGCCATCGGCACGCAGTCTGCGCCGCCCAACCAGGTCATCATCGGTTTGTCGCTGTTTCTCACCGTGTTCGTCATGGGGCCCACGCTCGACCGGGTCTACCAGGACGCCTACCTGCCCTACACCACCAACGCCATCGGCTTCGAGCAGGCGCTCGAGAAGGCCGAGGCGCCCATGCGGCAGTTCATGCTCAAGCAGACCCGCCAGTCCGACTTCGCGCTGTTCGCCCGCCTGGCCAAGCTCGACGCTGCCACCACGGCCGACACCGCACCGCTGCGCGTGCTGGTGCCCGCCTTCGTCACCAGCGAGCTCAAGTCGGCGTTCCAGATCGGGTTCATGATCTTCATTCCCTTCCTGGTCATCGACATGGTGGTCTCCAGCATCCTGATGTCGCTGGGCATGATGATGCTGTCGCCGGTGCTGGTGGCCCTGCCGTTCAAGCTGATGCTGTTCGTGCTGGCCGACGGCTGGAACCTGCTGATCGGCTCGCTCGCGGCGAGCTTTGTCACCTAGGAGTGCGCGCATGACGTCGCAAATGGTTCTGACGATCGGGCGCGATGCCCTGACCCTGCTGCTCATGATCGCCATGCCCGTGCTCGGTGTGGTGATGGCGGTGGGTCTGCTGGTCAGCATTTTCCAGGCCGTGACGCAGATCCACGAGGCCACGCTGGCTTTCGTGCCGAAGCTGATCGCGGCAATGGTGGTGTTTGCGATTGCTGGCCCTTGGATGCTCAGCACGCTGGTGGATTTCATCCGCCGCACCATCTTGTCGATCCCATCGATGGTCGGCTAGTCCTTTGTGATCACGTTCTCCGAGGCGCAGCTGGTGGCCTGGTTGTCGCCCATCCTGTGGCCGTTTCTGCGTGTGCTGGCGGTGTTCTCCTCGGCGCCGCTGTTTTCGATGCGTGTCATCCCCATGCGCACCAAGATCGGCCTGGCCTTTTTGGTGGCGCTGTGCGCGCAGGCCATGCTCGAAGGGCAGTCCGTCGTGGCACTCAACGGGCCCGGTGCGCTGGGTGCAGTGGCCCAGCAGGTGGCAGTGGGCCTGGCCCTCGGGTTTGCCGTGCGGCTGGTGTTCGCGTCGGTGGAGCTGGCCGGCGAGGTGATCGGATTGCAGATGGGCCTGAATTTCGCCTCGTTCTTCGATCCGGCCAGCAATGCCCAGGTCAGCGCCGTGGCGCGTTTCTTCGGGCAGATGGCCATGCTGCTGTTTGTGGTGGTCAATGGCCATCTGATGGTCTTGATGGCGGTGGTCAAGAGCTTTGACGCGTTCCCGGTGGATGGTCATTTTCTCCGCGCCTTGGCGCAGATGCGGCTGCACGAGCTGGGCACCTCGCTGTTTGCCAGCGCCCTGTGGATGGCCCTGCCCATGGTGGCCCTGCTGCTGTTTGTGAACCTGACCCTGGGCATCATTTCGCGCGTGGCACCGCAGATGAACATCTATGCGGTGGGCTTTCCGGTGACGCTGACGGTGGGGCTGCTGGGCATTGCCGCCACGCTGCCGATGATGGAGCAACCTGTCCTGGCCTTGATGCAGCAGGCGATCGACCTGTTCGCGTCGCAGCGCTGACGGGCCAGGCGCCTGCCGCAGCGGCTGCTGCGCTTAGACGAGCTCGTTGCGGATGGCGTACACCGTCAATTCTGCGTTGTTGGTGAGTTTGAGTTTTTCGAGCACGCGAGAGCGGTACACGCTCACGGTCTTGGGGCTCAGCATCAGCTCTTCGGCGATGTCGGACAGGCGCTTACCGGTGGCAATTTTCAACAGGGTCTGGAGCTCGCGCTCCGACAGCGCCGCATGTGCGGATTCCGACTCGGGCTCGGACACGCTATGCGCCAGCATCTGCGCCACCTCGGCGGTCAGGTATTTGCGCCCCTGCACCAGGGTATGCACGGCCGCCACCAGCTCGACGGGATCGGATGCCTTGTTCGCGTAGCCTTGTGCGCCCGCGCGCAGGCAGCGCACGGCGTACTGGTCCTCGGGGTACATCGACACCACGAGCACCTTGATCTCGGGGTGCGTCTCGCGCACGCTGGCCAGCACTTCGAGGCCGCTGCGCCCGGGCAGGTTCAGGTCCAGCAGCAGCACCTCGCAGGCACCGCCGCGCAGCACCTCGCGCAGCTCCGAATAGCTCCCGGCCTCGCCGGTGACCTGGATGTCGGGCGCTTCCTCCAGCGTATCGCGGATACCGCGGCGCACCAGGGCATGGTCATCGCATAGCACCACTTGAATCAAGGCTCGTCTCCTGTTGTGCGGACCCGCGATGGTAGCGGGACCGACAGGATCACCGACGTTCCCTTGCCGGGCTGGCTGCTGATGTCCAGCCAGCCTTGGACGGTGCGCGCGCGCTCCTGCAGGCCGCGGATGCCGAAGGCTTTGGGTTTGTCGCGCGCTGCCGGGTCCATGCCGCAGCCGTCGTCCCAGACTTCGAGCGTCAGCATGCCTTCGGTGTCCGCCAGGTCCATGCGGACCTGGCGTGGCGCGGCGTATTTGGAGACATTGGTCAGGGCCTCCTGGGCGGTGCGGTAGGCCACAAGCTGCACATCGTCGGGCAAAGCCATGCGGGGCGCGCTCGTGCGCACCTGGGTGGGCACACCGGTGCGCCGCTCGAAGCTGTCGGCCAGCCACTGGACTGCTGCGACCAGGCCCTGGTCGAGGATGGGGGGGCGCAGGTCCATCATGATGCGCTGGCTGGCCCCAATCGCATGCTGCAGCATCGCTGTGGCGGCCTGAGCATGGTGGCGCACGCCGTCTTCGGTGGTGTGGCGAGCGATCCAGGCCAGATCGAACCGGATGGCCGTGAGCGCGCCGCCGATGTCGTCATGGATCTCCCGCGCGATCGACGCACGCTCCTGTTCAATGGAGCTTTGCAGGTGCTCGGCCAATTCGGCCAGCCGCTGTTGCGAGGCGGCGAGTTCACGCGCGGCGAGCTCGCGCGCAAGCCGCGCCTGGTGGACCTCGCAGGCCCGGGAGATGACGTGCGGCAGGCGCGCCATATCGTCCTTGAGGACATAGTCCGCGATGCCCAACCGCATGGCATCCACGGCAGCCGCTTCGCCAATGGCGCCGGACAGCAAGATGAAGGGGGGGTGCGACGGCTGTTGCGAAACCTGCTGCCAGGCGTCGAGTGCCGTGAATCCCGGCAAGCGGTAGTCGGCGAGGATCAGATCAAACCCGCCCTGGGAGGCGCAGCGCGTGAACGACTCCAAGGTGTCCACCTGCTGCATCGTGAAAGCCATGCCAGCACGGCGTAGGGCGATCGCTGTCAGCGCATGGTCCGCCGGTGAATCTTCCAGATGCAGGATTTGCAGGGGGTGGTCTGGCGCGGCGGTGACCATAGGGGCGGTATCATAGGATACAAATTGGAACAAACTGAGGTGGGTATTCGTGAGAGCGATAGAACGGCCACCGCTTCCCGGGGCTACGAATCAAGGCTTGCAAGGCGTGTAAAGCGGCCTGCAGCGATGGAGAAACGATGCAATCAATGCTAACAAGATCTGGTGGCCCGGGAGTGCAGGTGCCTGTCATGGTGGCGGCGGAATTGCAGGATTCCCTGCTCGTTGTCATGCACGACCTGCAGCGCCTCGAAGGACTGCTGAGCCAGGCCACCGACAAGCTGCTGGACCATTTTGGTGCCGCCAACGCGACCTTGACCGAAGCGGTGGTCGGTGACTGTGCAGAGCTGGCTGCCGTGCGCGCCGCCCTGCGGGCGGCGGTGACGGAGCTGCAATTCCAGGACATGGCCTCGCAGCTGATCTGGCACACGACCAAGGTGCTGCAAGGCTGTGCGTTTCGGCTGGCGGCCGAGACCATGGGCACGGACGAGGGGGAAGAGGCTGCGCCCTTTGCGGACATGGCGCCCGACCGGCCCAATCCCGTGACCCAAAGCGAGATGGATGCCGGTTCGATCGACCTTTTTTGACGAATCGCTGCGCTGGTTAACCTATATATTCAAGTGAGTTGGAGCTTTACATGCAATCGATCCTCGCCGTTGATGACTCTCCGTCCATGCGCAAGATGGTGTCTTTCACCCTCACCGGTGCCGGCTACCACGTAGTCGAGGCGGTGGATGGCGAGGACGCGTACGAAAAAGCGCAGAGCCACAGCATCGATCTCGTGCTGGCCGACCAGAACATGCCGCGCCTCGACGGCATCGGCCTGACCCGCAAGCTGCGCGAGCACCCCAAGTTCAAGACCGTTCCCATCTTGATCTTGACCACCGAATCCAGCGACCAGATGAAGCAGGCAGGCCGCAGCGCCGGTGCCACGGGCTGGCTGGTCAAACCCTTCGACCCCACCAGGCTCATTGAAGTGATTCGGAAAGTGATCCGTTGAGCGCCATGGCCCAGGACAGCAAGTACACAGGAGCCCCCCATGGGTGAGACTTACCAGGAAGGATCCGGATCGGGTGCAGACTTCGACCTGACCCAGTTCTACCAGATCTTCTTCGAAGAAGCCGGTGAAAACCTCGACCAGATGGAGCACATCCTGCTCGACCTGGACCTCAGCAGCGCCAACGATGAGGAGCTCAACGGGATTTTCCGGTGCGCCCACTCCATCAAGGGCGGGGCTGCGACGTTCGGGTTTTCCGATGTGGCCGAACTGACGCACCACATGGAGTCCTTGCTGGACCGGCTGCGCCGGCATGAGATCGAGCCCATCGCGCAGATGGTGGATGTGCTGCTGGAGTCGGCCGACGCCTCGCGCAGCCTCCTGGCGCGCCACCAGGCTGGCGGCGAGGGCGAGGGCCCGTCGACGGCAGGGCTGGTGCGCCGCATCAGCGAGCTGGCAGCCGGCATGGTGCCCACGCAGCCTGTACCCGTTCCAACGGTGGCCGCGGCGCCTGCGCCGGAACCCGACAAGGCGGCTGCCGCGCCGGCAAGCCCCGGAACGCGCCAGATCCAGGTGCGCATCGGCCCGTTGGAGCGCGTCGAGAGCGCCGACGCCGTCAAGGAGCTGTTTCGCGATATCCCGGGACTGGGCAGCATCAGCGATCTGCCCTGCGCGCAGGCCGACACCCGGGTTTTCGCGGTGGAAACCACCTCCAGCGACGATGACTTGCTGGACTTGTTCGCGTTCCATGTGTCCAAGGAGCAGGTCCACATCAGCGGGCCAGACGGCGGCGAGCCGGCCCCCGAAGAGCCGCTGGCGCCGCTGGCGAACGGCGAAGTGCCCTACGGGTTTTTCCAGGGCGCACCCGGAGCACCGCCGCAAGAGCCGGAGGCTCTGACAGTGGCCGCGCCTGCTGTGGTGGTTGCGCCCAAGGCCGCCGAGCCCAAGGCGGCAAGCCAAGCACAGATGGAGTCGACCACGATTCGCGTGGCGGTGAACAAGGTTGATCAATTGATCAACCTGGTCGGCGAACTCGTCATCACGCAGGCGATGCTGGCGCAAAACAGCCTCGGCCTGGATGCCGGGGTGCACCAGCAGCTGCTGGCGGGCTTGGCCGATCTGGACCGCAACACCCGGGATTTGCAGGAATCGGTCATGTCGATCCGCATGATTCCAATGTCCATCGTGTTCAGCCGCTTTCCCCGCATGCTGCGCGACCTGGCCAACCGGCTCGACAAGAAGGTGGAACTGGTCACGCACGGCGAGGCCACCGAGCTGGACAAGGGCCTGGTCGAAAAAATCACCGATCCGCTCACGCACCTGGTGCGCAACAGCGGCGACCATGGCATCGAACTGCCAGCCGAGCGGCTGGCCAAGGGCAAGCCGGCGCATGGCACGATCACCCTGTCGGCCGCACACCAGGGCGGCTCCATCGTCATCGAGGTGCGCGACGACGGGCGGGGCCTGTCGCGCGAGAAGATCCTGCGCAAGGCGCGCGAGCGCGGCATGGACGTGTCGGACCAGATGAGCGACGCGGAAGTCTGGCTGCTCATTTTCGCGCCCGGCTTCTCCACCGCCGACGTGGTCACCGATGTCTCGGGACGGGGCGTGGGCCTGGACGTCGTCAAGCGCAACATCGCCGCCCTCAACGGCACGGTCGAGGTGGACTCGTCGGAGGGCTATGGCATGAAGGTGTCTGTGCGCCTGCCGCTCACGCTGGCCATCATGGACGGCATGTCGGTCGGTGTGGGCGACGAGGTCTACATCTTGCCGCTGTCGTCGGTCGTAGAGTCCTTCCAGGTCAACGCCGATGCGGTCAACACAGTGGCCCAGGGCTCGCAGCTGGTGAAAGTGCGCGAGGAATACATGCCGGTGATCGCGCTGGAAAAGATTTTCCAGGTGCCGCGACCCGATATCAACCAAAGCAGCACCATCATGGTGGTGGTCGAGGCCGACGGCAGCCGTGTGGCGCTGCTGGTGGATGAGCTTCTAGGCCAGCACCAGGTGGTGGTCAAGAACCTCGAATCGAATTACCGCAAGGTGCCCAATGTGTCCGGTGCCACCATCCTCGGGGACGGCAAGGTGGCGTTGATCCTCGACACGGGCGGGTTGGTGCGCCGCGCGCGCCATTGATTTTCAGGCCAGCGCCAGACGGCGCTGCCACAGACAAACAGGAGAATTCAGCATGAGTGTGATGGGAAAAACCGGCGAAATCGCCGCCGCGGGTGCAAGGGAGTACCTGACGTTTCGCCTGGACCAGGAAGAGTACGGTATCGACATCCTAAAAGTGCAGGAGATCCGGGGCTACGAGCCGCCCACGCGCATCGCCAATGCCCCTGAGTTCATCAAGGGTGTGGTCAACCTGCGCGGAACGATTGTTCCCATCGTGGACATGCGCCTGAAGTTCAACTGCGCCCAGGCGGAATACAACAGCTTCACGGTGGTCATCATCCTGAACCTGCGCAACCGCGTGGTGGGCATCGTGGTGGACTCGGTCAGCGACGTGATGGAACTCACGCCCGAGAGCATCAAGGCGGCGCCCGAGATCGAGAGCGTGATCGACAACGGCTGCATTCTGGGTTTGGGATCGGTGGCCGAGCGCATGCTGATCCTGCTCGATATCGAGAAGCTCATGTCCAGCGTGGACATGGGGCTGGTCCCCGCGGGTGACTAGCCGTCTGGCCGGATCGAAGGGCATGCGGGCGGCGCTCGCTGCCCGGGTTCAATGCTTGGTGACATGACTGCCCACCCTTGTCGAGCGATCGCCTATGTGTGCCATGGCCAGCCCTGACGCGACCGTGCGCGCAGGCGCAGGCGGTGCAGCGCGCACAGGCGACGCCCCACCGGCCGGGCCCTTGGCGCAGGGGCGGGAATTCGTCTGGACCGACGCCGACTTTTCACGCGTGCAGGCCCTGATTTACCAGCGTGCCGGCATCCACCTGCACGATGGCAAGCACGCCATGGTGTACAGCCGGCTGTCGCGGCGCCTGCGGGAGACCGGGCATGCGAGCTTCCATGGCTATCTGGCGTGGCTCGAGACGCATGACGGCCCCGAGTGGCAAGAGTTCATCAATGCCCTGACCACCAATCTGACCGCGTTCTTCCGCGAACAGCACCACTTCGAGATCCTGGCCGCGCATCTGCGGTCGCAGCCCGCGGGCACGCCCTGGCGCGTGTGGTGCAACGCGGCCTCCACGGGAGAGGAGCCGTACTCCATCGTGATGACTGCGTTCGAGGCGCTCGGCGCGAACGCGCCGTTCAAGCTCGTGGCCAGCGACATCGACTCCCGGGTGCTGGCCACGGCCGCTCAGGGGGTGTACCGGCTCGACAGCCTCAAGGGTCTGGGCACGGAGCGCTTGCAGCGGTTCTTTCTGCGCGGCAAGGATTCGAATTCCGGTCTGGCGCGCGTCAAGCCCGAGCTGGCCCGCGCCATCGAGTTCATGAGTGTGAACCTGATCCGCGACGATTGGCCGTTCCGCGAGCCCTTCGACGTGGTGTTCTGCCGCAACGTCATGATCTACTTCGATGCGCCCACGCAGCGCCGCGTGCTCGAGCGCATCCACCGCGCGCTCAAGCCCGGTGGCATGCTGTTCGTCGGCCATGCCGAAAATTTCAGCGAGTCCCGGGACTTGTTCACCTTGCGCGGCAAGACGGTCTACGAACGCCGTTGATGCCGCACGCCCTGCTTCGCCTTGCGACACCATGACCACCTCGCGATCCGGTTTTCCAGTCCCTGTGGACGCAGCCACTGCCGGTGGCGTGGAGCGCAGGCGCGCCCCGCGCATGGCCCCGCTGCCGGCGGACCTGTGCGCACCCGCCGCGGCCGCCGCGCCCGAATCCTCCCTGGAGGCGCTCAAGGCGCGGCCCGCACGCCCCGGGCAGGCGAGTTTTTTCTATTTCGACCACCATTTCCAGTACAACGCGGTCAAGGTCTTGCCGGGCGAGTACTTTGTGGCCAATGAGGACCTGGTGATCATGACCGTGCTGGGCTCGTGCATTGCGGCCTGCCTCTGGGACAGCCGTGCGCGCGTCGGCGGCATGAACCACTTCATGCTCCCCGACGGCGACTCCATGGATGTGTCCGGCCGCTATGGCTCCTACGCCATGGAGTTGCTGATCAACGAAATGCTCAAGCTGGGTGCGCGGCGCGAAACCATGCAGGCCAAAATTTTTGGCGGCGCCCAGGTCATGCACAACTTCACCACCCTGAATGTGGGCGAGCGCAACACGCAGTTCGTTGTGGACTACCTGCGCACCGAGCGCATCCCGGTGGTCTCGGAAGATGTGCTCGATATCTATCCCCGCAAGGTGTGCTACTTCCCGGTGACGGGCAAGGCCATGGTCAAGCGCCTGGCCCATACCCATCCCGAGGAACTGCAAGCGCAGGACAAGCGGGGCAACGCCGCTGCCGTGGCGAGCGCCACGGCGGGTGGTTCGGTCGATCTGTTTTAAGTTCAGGAAGAGAGCGGGAGATGGGCACGAACATCCGGGTGATTGTGGTGGACGATTCCGCGCTGGTGCGCAGTCTGCTCGCAGAAATCATCAACCGGCAGCGCGACATGGAGTGCATCGGAACGGCCAACGACCCGCTGATCGCCCGCGAGATGATCCGCGAACTCAACCCGGACGTGATCACGCTCGACGTCGAGATGCCGCGCATGGATGGCATCGACTTCCTGGGCCGCCTGATGCGCTTGCGCCCCATGCCCGTGGTCATGATCT
Source organism: Acidovorax sp. SRB_14 (assembly GCF_012932145.1). Taxonomy (GTDB): domain Bacteria; phylum Pseudomonadota; class Gammaproteobacteria; order Burkholderiales; family Burkholderiaceae_C; genus Simplicispira. Next base: position 42,051 of record NZ_MWOK01000024.1, read on the forward strand.
CCACGCTGACCGAGCGCGGCGCCGAAGTCACCATGAAGGCCCTCGAACTCGGCGCCGTGGACTTCGTTGCCAAGCCCCGCGTGGGCCTAGCCAATGGCCTCAACGAACTGGCCAGCCAGATCGTCGACAAGATCCGCGTGGCCGCGGTGGCGCAGGTGCGCCGCATGCCGTGCGCGAGCGCGCTGGCGGGCGCAGAACGTGCCGCCGCCGCACCGCCGTCGGGCCTGCTCGGTCGCCTCTCGACCGAGAAGCTGGTCTGCATTGGCGCGTCCACCGGCGGCACGGAGGCCATCAAGGAAATCCTGGTCCACATGCCGGCCGATGCGCCCGCCATCGTCATCACGCAGCACATGCCGCCCGGGTTCACGACCAGCTTTGCCGCGCGGCTCAATGGGCTGTGCCAGATCACCGTGAAAGAGGCGGTCCACGGCGAGCGCATCCTGCCCGGCCATGCCTACATCGCGCCCGGCGGCAGGCAGTTTTATTTGCAGCGCAGCGGCGCCAACTATGTGGCGGTGGTTGACGACGGCCCGCCGGTCAATCGCCACAAGCCGTCGGTGGAGGTGCTGTTCAAGTCGGCCGCCGCAGTGGTCGGGCGCAACGCGTTCGGCATCATGCTCACGGGCATGGGCAACGACGGCGCGGCCGCCATGCGCGAGATGAAGGACGCGGGCAGCTACAACTATGTGCAAGACGAGGCCAGCTGCATCGTGTTCGGCATGCCGCGCGAGGCCATCGCCCACGGCGCGGCCGACGAGGTGCTGGCGCTCACCCAGATCGCGCCGGCCCTGGTGGCCAGATTGCGCGGCGCTTCCGACCGGGTGCACCACCGCATTTGAGCGTGCTGCGGTGCAGGTGCCTGTGGAGCGGCATCAAAAACAGGAGCAGCTAGCGCTCGCCGGTTCTTGGTTTCAGGGATAAAACACCTTGAAAACCAGTAGGAGACAGCGCAAGGCGCTCACTTTATTGAAGCTCTGGCGCGGCCACCCCGCCAGAGCCTGTTTCCCCAAGCTGCCGCCCTGCGGCTTCAGGCGGACAGCAGCGACCAGCGCTCCAGCGCCTCCATCAGGGCGTTTTCAATCTCGCCCTCGCGCGCATGCAGCGTGGCGGCGCGCGCGCCATCGCTACTGTACAGCGTGCCGTCGGCCAGCGCCTCCTGGATGTCCCTTTGCTCGGCCTCGAGCGCCGCAATCTGCTCGGGAAGCTGGTCAAGCTCGCGCTGCTCCTTGTAGCTGAGCTTCTTCTTGGCCGGCTGCGGGCGCTCTTCGGAGCGTTGCGCGGCGTTCGGGCTGGCGACCGGTGCCGGCGCGGCGGTCGCGGGCAGCGCCGCGGCGGCGATTTCGCGGCTGCGGCGCGACTGAACCAGCCAGTCCTGCACACTGCCTTCGTACTCGCGCCACAGGCCGTCGCCTTCGAACGCAATCGTGCTGGTGACCACGTTGTCGAGGAAGGTGCGGTCGTGGCTGACCAGGAAGACCGTGCCTTCGTAGGTCTGCAGCAGCTCTTCCAAGAGATCGAGCGTTTCGATGTCCAGGTCGTTCGTTGGCTCGTCGAGCACCAGCACATTGGCCGGACGCGCGAACAGGCGCGCCAGCAGCAGCCGGTTGCGCTCTCCGCCCGACAGCGAGCGCACCGGCGAGTGCGCGCGCGCAGGCGAGAACAGGAAGTCGCCGAGGTAGCTCTTGACGTGCTTGCGCTGCTTGCCGATCTCGATCCATTCGCTGCCGGGGCTGATGAAATCCTCCAGCGTCGCGTCGAGGTCGATCGCATGGCGCATCTGGTCGAAATACGCCACCTGCAGGTTCGCGCCCTGGCGCACCCGGCCGCTGTCGGCCTGCAGTTCGCCCAGGATGAGTTTGAGCAGCGTGGTCTTGCCGGCGCCGTTCGGACCGATCAGGCCCACCTTGTCGCCGCGCAGGATGGTGCCGCTGAAGTTGCGCACGATGGTCTTGTCGCCAAAGGCCTTGGAGACGCCTTCGAGCTCGGCCACGATCTTGCCGCTCGGTGCGCCCGAGGCCAGGTCCATCTTCACGCTGCCCAGCGTCTCGCGGCGCTGGGCACGGCTGGCGCGCAACGCTTCGAGCCGTCCGATGCGGCTCTGGCTGCGGGTGCGGCGCGCTTCCACGCCCTTGCGTATCCAGATCTCTTCTTGCGCGAGCAGCTTGTCGGCCTTGGCCGAGATGGTTTCTTCCTGCGCCAGTTGCTCCTGCTTTTGCAACACATACTGGGCAAAGTTGCCGGGGTACGAGAGCAGGTTGCCGCGATCGAGCTCGACGATGCGTGTCGCCACACGGTCCAGAAACGAGCGGTCATGGGTGATGGTGACGACGCTGCCGCTGAAATCGATCAGCAGATCTTCCAGCCACTCAATGGAGTCCAGGTCCAGGTGGTTGGTCGGCTCGTCGAGCAGCAGCACGTCCGGGCGCGTCACCAGTGCCTGCGCCAGGGCGACGCGCTTCTTCGTGCCGCCCGAGAGGTCGCCGACGCGGGCCTGGGGGTTCAGGTGCAGGCGCTGCAGCGTTTCTTCCACGCGCTGCTCCCAGTTCCAGGCGTCGTAGGCCTCGATCTGCGTCTGCAAGGCGTCCAGATCCAGGTCTTCAGCGCCGCTCAGGTACTGGTCGCGCACGGCAATCACATGGGCCAGGCCGTGCGAGGTCGCGTCAAAGACCGTCGCCTCGGGGTCCAGATCGGGTTCCTGCGCCACATAGGCAATGCGCACGCCCTGCTGCAGGTGGCGCGCGCCATCGTCCGCATGTGCGAGCCCCCCCAAAATCTTCAGCAGCGACGACTTGCCGGCGCCGTTGCGCCCAATCAAGCCCACCCGCTCACCGGTCTCCAGGGAAAAAGTTGCGTGGTCCAGCAAGGCCACGTGCCCGAAGGCTAGCTGTGCGTCTAATAAGGTAATCAATGCCATGGTGGGCCATTATCGGGCGCCCGCCCTGGGCGGGCGCACCGGAGGGCAAGCGCGTGGCACGGCAGGGATGTGCAATTTCTTCGCCAATCTGTTGTTTGGCCCTCCCCACCGATGCTATAGTCGAGGGCTTCGCTGCACGGAAGCCTTCTTCAAAGAGGGTCTGTGCCAGCCAGGCCCGGGGGTTCAAGAGCCGGGGCTGTGGCAGGAAAT
>NZ_MWOK01000003.1 GCF_012932145.1 Acidovorax sp. SRB_14
CTTTCTTTCGGCGACGCGAAAGAAAGTTACTGCGCCGCCGGGCGCACATCCCGGCCAGCAGCCTCAGCAAAGAGCGCGCCCATAGAACACCACAAACCACAAAACAATAGCTACCCACGCAAGCCAGGCACGCCCCAGCGCCAAATAAAACCCCAAATACCACTCACCGATCCGGCGCCATCCACACCGGTTTCCGGCCTTCCACACCACCCTCCGGCACACCGCCGGACGCAGCAGTAGGAGCATTCCCGCAGCCCCCACAGCTGCTGCAAGACCCGCAGCCCGACTTCTCAGCCAGCGCCGGCCGCACAAAACCCAGACGGCGGCGCAGGGCGGCAGGCATCCAGTACCACAGCGCATACAGCGCCGCCAGGGCCACGATGGCGCCCACGACACAGTCTTGCCACATGGTCATGCCCCTCCTGTCAACACCAGCGCCAGCCGGTAGGTGATGAAACTGGCGCCGTAGGCGAGCGCAAACAGGTACGCCGCCATCAGCGCGGCCAGGCGCCAGGAATTGGTTTCGCGGCGCACCGTGGCCAGCGTCGAAAAGCACTGCGGCGCAAACACAAACCACACCAGGAGCGACAGCGCCGTGGCCAGCGACCACTGGTGGGCAATCAGCGGGCCGAGCTGCGCCGCCACGCCGTCGCCCGTGGCCGAGAGCGCATAGACCGTGCCCAGTGCGCTCACCACTACCTCGCGCGCCGCCATGCCCGGCACCAGCGCGACGGCGATCTGCCAGGTAAAGCCGAGTGGCGCAAACAGCACTTCGAGCCAGCGCCCCAGCTGGCCGGCCAGGCTGTACTGGATGGCCGGGCCCGGCGCGCCCGCGGGTGCGCCGGGGAACGACGACAGGAACCACAGCAGCACCGTGAGCGTCAGAATGATGCCGCCCACGCGCTTCAAGAAGATGGCCGCGCGCTCCTGCAGGCCGCGCGCCAGGCTGCGCAGGTGGGGCCAGCGGTAGGGCGGCAGCTCCATGAGCAACGGCGTGGGCTGCATGCGGCCGCGCCAGAGCTTCATCACCGCCGCCACGGCCATGGCGCTGGCGATGCCGCCCAGGTAGAGCGCGAACAGCACCAGCCCCTGCAGGCTGAACACGCCCCAGACGGTGCGCGCCGGAATGAAGGCGGCAATCAGCAGCGCATACACCGGCAGACGCGCCGAGCAGGTCATGAGCGGCGCCACCAGGATCGTGGTGAGCCGTTCGCGCCAGTGGGGGATGGTGCGCGTGGCCATGATGCCGGGGATGGCGCAGGCAAAACTCGACAGGAGCGGAATGAACGCGCGCCCCGACAGCCCCACCGTGCCCATCAGGCGGTCGAGCAGGAAGGCCGCGCGCGGCAGGTAGCCCGAGTCTTCGAGCGCCAGGATGAACAGGAACAAGACCAGGATCTGCGGCAGGAACACCAGCACGCCGCCCGCGCCGGCCAGGATGCCGTCGACCAGCAGGCTGCGCAGCACGCCGTCGGCCATGTGCGCGCGCACCGCCTGGCCCAGCGCGTCAAAGGCGCCGGTGATGGCCTCCATCGGCACCTTGGCCCAGCTGAACACCGCCTGGAACATCAGGAACAGCGTGGCGGCCAGCACCAGCGTGCCCCACAGCGGGTGCAGCAGCACGCGGTCGATGGCCTCGCTACGCAACGCCTGGCCCGCGGGCGCCTGCACCGCCAGGCGCAGGATGCGGCGCACCTCCTGCTGCGTGCGCAGCACCTGTTCGGGGCCTTGCGGCTGCCAGGGCCGCAGGGCGGCGCCGGCGCCCGCCTGCGCGCCGCGCCAGCCGTCGATGAACTGCAGCAGCTGCTGCGCCCCGCCCTTGCGGATGCCCACGGTCTCGACCACGGGCATGCCGAGTTCGCGCGCGAGCAGCGCGCGGTCGATGGCCAGGCCGGCGCGGCGCGCCGCATCGCTCATGTTGAGCACCAGCACCATCGGCCCCCCCATGGCCCGCGTCTCCAGCACCATGCGCAGGCCCAATGGCAGGTTGGTGGCATCGACCACGCAGACCAGCAGGTCGGGCGCGGCCTCGCTGGCGCGCCGGCCCAGCACCACGTCGCGCGTGACGGCTTCGTCGGCGCTCAGCGCGTTCAGGCTGTAGGCGCCGGGCAGGTCGAGCACGCGCACGCGCTGGCCCGAGGCCGTGGTCAGCAGCCCCTCCTTGCGCTCCACGGTCACGCCGGCGTAGTTCGCCACTTTCTGGCGGCTGCCGGTGAGCAGGTTGAACAGCGCCGTCTTGCCGCTGTTGGGGTGGCCCAGCAGCGCGAGTTTCCAGGGCGCAGCGGGGCTTGAAACTGCAGCGGCGCCACTCATGCGGCCTCCGCCAGCGCGCCGGGCGGCGTGCTGCCCACGCGCACCAGGGCCGCCTCGCGCCGGCGCAGCGCGAACGTGGTGCGCCCCACGCGCACCGCCAGCGGATCGCCGCCGGCCGGCGCCCGCGCCACGACGCGCACCGGCTCGCCGGGCAGAAAACCGATTTCCAGCAGGCGCAGCAGCACATCGCGCTCGTGCGGCGCGGCGTCCATGTGCAGCGCGCGCACCCAGGCGTCGGTGCGCAGCGGCAGGTCGGCCAGGCTGCATTCGCCCGCTGCGGGAGCGGCAGCAACGTTCCAGGGCATCGCGGTCACAGAGACCCTCTCCAACGAAAATAGGAATGGTTCTCATTCTATGAATTCCCGGCCTTTCGCGGGGATTTTTCTGCGCCCTCCTGCCGCTTGCCAGCGCCTTCCTTTGCGGTGGCGCAAATGCCATTTGGATCGGCACGCGGCAGGTTTTTACCGCGCTGTTGCAATGAAGCGACACCACGGCGTGGCCACGGCGCTACCTTCTGGCCCATGAAGAACCTGTGGGACATCTCCCCCGCCGTGCACCCGGCATCGCCCGTTTTTCCCGGCGACACGCCCTACCAGCAGCAGTGGAGCGCCACCATCGCGCCCGGCTGCCCGGTCAACGTGAGCAGCATCACGCTCTCGCCGCATGTCGGCGCTCATGCCGACGCGCCGCTGCACTACGACGCGCAGGGCGCCAGCATCGGCGAGCTGCCGCTCGAGCCTTTCCTGGGGCGCTGCCGCGTGGTCCACGCCATCGGCTGCGGCGCGCTGATCGAATGGCGCCACCTCGCGCATGCGCTGGCCGACCTGCCGCCGCGTGTGCTGGTGCGCACCTATGCTCGGGCGCCCACGCAGTGGGACGCGCACCTCGCCGCCTACGCGCCCGACACCATCGAGCGCCTGGCCGACCTGGGCGTGCAGCTCGTGGGCATCGACACCGCCAGCATCGACCCGGCCGACAGCAAGCCGCTGGCGAGCCACCAGGTGATCCGCCGCCGCGGCCTGCGCGTGCTCGAGAACCTGGTGCTCGACGCCGTGCCCGAGGGCGACTACGAGCTGATCGCGCTGCCGCTCAAGCTCACGAGCGCCGACGCCTCGCCGGTGCGCGCCGTGCTGCGCTCCCTGGCCTGAATTTCAGGTCTTTTCGGCCCCAAACGCTTGCTGGATAAGCGCTGGCAGCTATCAAAAAGAAAGAATTACCGCATGACCAACTTGCAAGACTGCCGCGCGCTCGACGCGCAAGACCCCCTGGCGCCGCTGCGCCAGCATTTCACGCTGCCGGACGGCGTGGTCTACCTCGACGGCAACTCGCTGGGCGTGGCGCCGAAGGCCGCGGCCGCGCGCGTCGCCGACGTGGTGCAGCGTGAATGGGCGCAGGGCCTGGTCCGCTCGTGGAACGACGCCGGCTGGGTCGACCTGCCGCAGCGCCTGGGCAACCAGCTCGCGCCGCTGCTCGGCGCACGCCCGAACGAGGTCGTGTGCACCGACAGCACCTCGATCAACCTCTACAAGGTGCTCAGCGCCGCGCTGCACATTGCGCAGGCCGACGCGCCGGCGCGCACCAAGGTGCTGAGCGAGCGCAGCAACTTCCCCACCGACCTCTACATCGCCGAGGGCCTGTGCCGCGAGCGCGGGCTCGAGCTCGTGCTGCTCGAGCCCGAAGCCATCGCTGGCGCACTGCAGGACGACGTGGCCGTGCTGATGCTCACGCACGTCAACTACCGCACCGGTGCCATGCACGACATGGCGGCCGTCACGGCCGCGGCGCACGCGGCGGGGGTGCTGGCGGTGTGGGACCTCGCGCACAGCGCGGGCGCCGTGCCGGTCGACCTGCACGCGGCCCAGGCCGACTTTGCGATCGGCTGCGGCTACAAGTACCTGAACGGCGGTCCCGGCGCGCCAGCGTTCGTCTGGGTGCATCCGCGCCACACCGACCGTTTCTGGCAGCCGCTGTCGGGCTGGTTCGGCCACGCCGCGCCGTTCGCCTTCACGCCCGGCTACCAGCCGGCGCCCGGCATCCGCCGCTACCTGTGCGGCACGCAGCCGATCCTCAGTCTGTCGGCGCTGCAGTGCGGGCTTGATGTGTTCGATGCCGCACAGCCGCTGGGCGGCATGGCGGCGCTGCGCGCCAAGTCGCTGGCGCTGACCGACCTGTTCATCGCGCTCGTCGAGGAACGCTGCGCCGGCCACGGCCTGGGCCTGGCCACGCCGCGCGCCCACGCCCAGCGCGGCTCGCAGGTGTGCCTGACCAGGGAGGTAGGTGCCTACGCCATCGTGCAGGCGCTGATTGCGCGCGGCGTGGTCGGCGACTTCCGCCAGGGCGACGGCGGCACCGGCCCGCACAAGGACATCCTGCGCTTTGGCTTCACGCCGCTGTACCTGGGCTTTGAAGAGGTCTGGCACGCCGCCGAGCAGCTGCGCGAGGTGCTCTACAGCGGCGAATGGCAGCGCCCCGAATTCCACCAACTCAACGCGGTGACCTGACCATGTCTGACTGCCCCTTCTCCCCCGGCCCTGCCGCCGCTGGCGCAGCTGCGGCCTCTTCGTCCGGCCCCACTCCCGAAGCCATCGTGCGCGCCGAGCACGCCCAGCTCGACTTCAGCCAGCGCATGGGCTATGGCGACTACCTGCAGCTCGACGCGATCCTCGGCGCGCAAAAACCGCTCTCGCCCGCGCACGACGAGGTGCTGTTCATCGTGCAGCACCAGACCAGCGAGCTGTGGATGAAGCTCATGCTGCACGAGCTGCATGCCGCCATCGCCCTGATCGCCCAGGACCAGTTGCCGCCCGCGTTCAAGATGCTCGCGCGCGTGAGCAAGATCCTCGAGCAGCTGGTGCACGCCTGGGACGTGCTGGCCACCATGACGCCGCCCGAGTACAGCGCGATCCGCCCCTACCTGGGCGAGTCGAGCGGCTTCCAGAGCTACCAGTACCGCTGCATCGAGTTTGCCCTGGGCAACAAGAACGCCGCCATGCTGCAGCCGCACGCGCACCACCCTGCGTGGCTCACGCAGGTGCAGGCCGCGTTCGAGGCGCCCTCGCTCTACGACGAAGCGCTGCGCCTGCTGGCGCGGCGCGGCATCGACGTGCCGGCCAGCCACCTCGAGCGCGACTGGACGCAGCCGTATGCCGCCGACCCGGCCGTCGAGCAGGCGTGGCTCACCGTCTACCGCGACCCGCAGCGGCATTGGGACCTGTACCAGCTCGGTGAAGAACTCACCGACCTCGAGGACGCTTTCCGCCTGTGGCGCTTTCGCCATGTGACCACGGTGGAGCGCATCATCGGCTTCAAGCGCGGCACCGGCGGCACGGGCGGCGTGAGCTACCTGCGCAAGATGCTCGACGTGGTGCTGTTCCCCGAGATCTGGTCGCTGCGCACCAGCCTGTAAACTTCAGGCCCCATCGGCCTCCAGCGCTGGTACAGAAAGCGCTGACAGCTATCAAAACCGGAGTGCTGCCGCCGCGACAGCGCCCACGCGCGCCAGCGTGTAGGCTGCACGCTTCAAAAGACACCCGCCGTGCCCCCGCAACCCTCGCCCGTTTCATCCCCCGTGCCCCATCCCCCTGCCGTCCCTGCGCACCCGGCACCCTTGCCGGATTCCTCGCCCCAGCCCGCGCCGCCCTCGCAGGCCACGCTGTGGTTCATGCTGCTGGCGCTGCTCTCGGCCTTTGCGCTGAGCCAGGCCTACCGCACCGTCACCGCCATCATGGCGACCGGCCTGCAGGGCGACTTTGGCCTCTCGCCGGCGTCGCTGGGCGCGTTTGCCGGGCTGTTTGGCCTGTCGTTTGGCGTGACGCAATTTTTCATGGGCATTGGCATGGACCTGTACGGCCTGCGCCGCACCGTGCTCAGCGCCTTTCCGCTGGCCATTGCCGGCGCTGCCGTGTCGGCCTGGGCGCCCGGCTATGGCTGGCTGATGTTCGGCCAGCTGCTCATCGGCGTGGGCTGCGCGCCGGCCTTCCTGGCCTGCACGGTGTTCATCTCGCGCCATTTCCCGAGTTCGCGCTTTGCCTTCCTGTCGGGCGTGGGCATGGGCGTGGGCGGCCTGGGCCTGCTGCTGACCGGCACGCCGCTGGCCTGGCTGGTGCAGCAGCACGGCTGGCGCAGCGGCTTTGCGCTGCTGGCGCTGCTGTCGGCGCTGGCGTGGCTGCTGATCTGGCGCTGCGTGCACGAGCCGGCGCTGCCCGGCCCCGCGCCCGCGCGCGAGCGCTGGGGCACGGCCGTGCGCCGCTTTGGCGCGCTGTTCATGCTGCCGCACACGCTGGGCATCCTGCTGCTGGGCATGGTGGCCTATGCCTCGTTCCTGGCGCTGCGCGGCCTCTGGATCGGGCCGATGCTGATCGACCGCTATGGCTTCACGCTGGTCGAGAGCGGCAACATGGCCCTCGTGATGTCGCTGATTTCGCTGTTCAGTCCGGCCCTCTTTGGCCGCCTCGATCCGGGACCGGCGCGCCGGCGCGCCTGGGTGGTCAACTTCTCGCTGCTGGCAGCCGCGCTGTACCTGGGCGTGGGGCTGGTGCACCACGCCGCGCTGAACCTGGCGCTGGTGGTGGTCATTGCGGTGCTGTCGGGTTACTCGGTGCTGCAGTATTCCGACGTGCGCTCGTCCTACCCGCCCGACCTGACCGGGCGCGCGCTGTCGGTGTTCACCATGGCCATGTTCCTCGGCGTGGGCCTGGTGCAGTCGCTGACCGGCTGGGTCGCCGACTGGGCGCAGGGCCAGGGGCTCGAGCCCTACCGCGCGGTGATGGCGACCATTGCCGCCTTGCTGGCGTTGGGTTCGACCGCGTTCCGCTGGCTGCCGGTGTCGCCGCTGCTGCGGCAGCCCGCGGCGCACGGCACAGAATCCGCATGAAAAAGCACGCCAGCGCTTATGGGAAAAGCGCTGGCAGCTCTGTTTTTTTATAGCCCTTAAAGCGAGCTGGCGCTGGAGCCATCGCCGCGGTACAGCCACGGCAGGTCCAGCAGGCGCGGCCCGAGCAGGCGCAGCGCGGCGTCGCGCCCCCAGCGCACCGGGCCGGTGGCGTGGAAGATGCGCCCGTTGCGCTGCGAACGCGCCTGCACGCGCGCGTTGCGCTCCCAGCGGTTGAGCGCGTAGCGGCGCAGGCGCAGCGGCACCTCCAGGTCGTGCATGGCCAGGGCATGCTGCAGCTGCGCGGCGTCTTCAATGGCCATGCCGGCGCCCTGCGCCAGGTAGGGGCGCATCGGGTGCGCGGCGTCGCCCAGCAGCGCCACCAGGCCCTGCGCCATCTGCGCCGCACTGCGCACCGGGGGGCGATCGGACAGCGGCCACAGGCGCCAGGCCGGGACACTGCGCACCAGGGTTTGCAGCGCGCTGCAGCTGCCGGCGAGGGCCCCCTTGAGGTCGGCGGCGTTGGCCGCATGGTCCCAGCTTTGCAGGTCCTGCCGCGCCGGCCCCTGCACGATGACGACGATGTTTTGCAGCTCGCCGCGGCGCACCGGGTACTGCACGGCGTGCAGGCGCGGCCCGAGCCAGGCGGTGACCTGCCGCGTGCGCAGGGCCTTGGGCAGGGCGCGCTGGGGCACGATGGCGCGGTAGGCCAGGTGGCCGGTGCTGCGCGGCGGTCCGTCGCCGAGCAGCTGCACGCGCGTGTGGCTCCACAGGCCGTCGGCGCCGATCAGGGCGTCGCCCTCGACGTCCTTGCCGCGCGTGGTGCGCACCAGGATGGCGCCGTTGGCCTCGGCATGGCGCTCAATGCCCAGGCCCAGGTTGAGCTGGACGCTCTCGCAGGTTTCGACGGCCGCCAGCAGCACGCCGTGCAGGTCGGCGCGGTGCACGGTGGCGTAGGCGGCGCCGTAGCGCTGCACGGCGTCGGCGCCCAGCGGCAACACCGCCAGTTCGCGCCCCGACAGCGCGCTGCGCACCTGCAGCCGCTCGGGAAAAGCCGCGACCGACTGCAGCGCGCGCTGCAGGCCCCAGGCCTGCAGGCGGCGCACCACGTTGGGCCCCAACTGCACGCCTGCCCCCACTTCGCTGAACGCGCCAGCGCGCTCGTACAGGCGCACGTCCCAACCGGCCCGCGACGCGCCCAGCGCAGCCGCCAGCCCCCCGATGCCGCCGCCGGCAATCAACACCTGCTTGTTCATGCGGCCATTGTGCCTGCTGCCACCGGCCCCGCGGCGCAGCGCAGGGGTCCGGGCCGTGCCGAAGCACGGGCCGGGTCAGGCGGCCAGCAGCTGGCGCAGCACATAGGGCAGGATGCCGCCGGCGCGGTAGTAGTCGACCTCGATCGGCGTGTCGATGCGCAGCGTGACCTGCACCTCCTGGCGCGTGCCGTCCGCGCGGTGGACGACCAGGGTGGCGTCGCTTTGCGGCGTGAGCGCAGCGTCGGGCCGCACGTCGATGGTTTCGATGCCCGTGAGCGCGAGCGACTCCCACGAATCCTGGCCCTTGAACTGCAGCGGCAGCACGCCCATGCCGACGAGGTTCGAGCGGTGGATGCGCTCGAAGCTCCGGGCCACCACGGCCTTGATGCCCAGCAGCTGCGTGCCCTTGGCGGCCCAGTCGCGGCTCGAACCCGTGCCGTATTCCTCGCCCGCGAACACCACCGTGGGCGTGCCCTGCGCCATGTACTGCATGGCGGCGTCGAAGATGAACATCTTCTCGCCCTGCAGCGGGCCCTCGTTCTGGAACAGGGTCACGCCGCCTTCTTCGCGCGAGCCGTCGGGCCCGGGCGGCAGCATCAGGTTCTTGATGCGCACGTTGGCGAAGGTGCCGCGCATCATCACGTCGTGGTTGCCGCGGCGCGCACCATAGCTGTTGAAGTCCGCCTTCATCACGCCGTGCTGCTGCAGCCACTGTCCGGCGGGCGAGCTGTCCTTGATGGAGCCGGCCGGCGAGATGTGGTCGGTGGTGATGGAGTCGCCAAACAGCGCCATGATTCGGGCGCCGTGCACCGAGGCGTCGATGGCGCCGGACCCGCCCGCGCTGGCAGCCGCCTGGGGGGACGCGGCTTGCAGCGTGAAACCGCTGAAAAACGGCGGCTCGGCGATGTAGGTGCTGGCGGGCCAGGTGTAGGTGTCGCCGCCCACGCCCCGGATACCGCCCCAGAGTTCGCCCGGCTCGGTTTTGACCTTGGCATAGTTGTCGCGGAACGCCGTGCCGTTCATGGCGAATCGCATCAGGGCATGGATCTCGTCGCTGCTGGGCCAGATGTCCGCCAGGTACACGTCTTTGCCATTGCGCGCCTGCCCCACCGGCTGGCTGGTCAAGTCCTTGAGCACCGTGCCGGCAATGGCGTAGGCCACCACCAGCGGCGGGCTGGCCAGAAAATTGGCCTTGATATTGGGGTGGATGCGCGCCTCGAAGTTGCGGTTGCCCGACAGCACGGCGGCACAGACGAGGTCGTTGCTGGTGATGGCTTCGTTGAGCTCGGGGGTGAGGTCCCCCGAGTTGCCGATGCAGGTCGTGCAGCCGTAGCCTGCCAGGGAAAAACCCAGCTGCTCGAGGTACGGCATCAGCCCCGTTTGCGTGAGGTACTCGGTCACGATGCGCGAGCCCGGCGCCAGCGAGGTCTTGATGTGCGGCTGCACGCTCAGGCCCGCCTCGACCGCCTTCTTGGCCAGCAGGCCGGCCGCCAGCAGAACGCTCGGGTTGGAGGTGTTGGTGCAGCTGGTGATGGCGGCGATCAGCACGTCGCCGTTGCCGATGGCCAGGTCGGGACCCGAGGGTTTGACCTGCACACTGGCCTCGCTGTGCGCGCTGGCCAGCGTCGGCTTGTTGCCCTCCATCTCGACGACCGAGCGCGGCGCGCCGATGGGGGTGGGCACGCTTGCGGCGGCCACCGCCTCTGGCTGCTCGGCCTCGCCGTGGCGCACATGGTGGCGCGTGTGCAGCAGGGCGGCGCTCTGGTTGAAGCCGTTCTCGGCATTGGACTTGGAAAACAGCGACGCGAACTGCGCGGACACCTGGCCAAGCTCGATGCGGTCCTGCGGCCGCTTCGGACCTGCCAGGCTCGGGGTGACGCTGTCCAGGTCCAGCGCGATCACCTGCGAATAGTCGATTTCGCCCTGCTGGGGGATGCCAAACAGGCTCTGGGCCTTGAAATAGGCTTCGAACGCTTCGATTTCGTCCTGCGTGCGGCCGGTGCCGCGGAAATACTCGATGGTTTTTTCATCGACCGGAAAGAAGCCCATCGTGGCGCCGTACTCGGGCGCCATGTTGCCAATGGTTGCGCGGTCGGGCAAGGCCAAGGTGCGCGTGCCTTCGCCAAAAAACTCGACAAATTTGCCCACCACCTTGTGGCGGCGCAGCAGCTCGGTCACCGTGAGCACCAGGTCGGTGGCGGTGACGCCTTCGCGCAGCCGGCCCGTCAACTCCACGCCGACCACGTCGGGGGTCAGCATGTACACCGGCTGCCCGAGCATGGCGGCCTCGGCCTCGATGCCACCCACGCCCCAGCCGACCACGCCAATGCCGTTGATCATCGTGGTGTGGCTGTCGGTGCCGACCAGGGTGTCGGGGTAGTACACGCCATCCTGGGTTCGGTGCACGCCGCGCGCCAGATACTCCAGGTTGACCTGGTGCACGATGCCAAAGCCCGGGGGCACGACACCAAAGGTATCGAATGCCTGCATGCCCCATTTCATGAATTCGTAGCGCTCGCGGTTGCGCTGGAATTCGAGCTTCATATTGAGGTCGAGCGAGTCTTTCTGGCCGTAGGAGTCGACCATGATCGAGTGGTCCACCACCAGATCCACGGGCACCAGCGGTTCGATCTTCTTCGGGTCCTGGCCAAGGCGGGCGGCCGTGCTGCGCATCGCGGCCAGATCGGCCAGCAGCGGCACGCCAGTAAAGTCCTGCAGCACCACGCGCGACACCACAAACGGAATTTCTTCGGTGCGCGCGGCCTGGGGCTTCCACTGCGCCAGCTGCTCCACGTGCGCAGGAGCCACTTTGAGGCCATCGCAGTTGCGCAGCACCGACTCCAGCACGATGCGGATCGACACCGGTAAACGCTGGATTTGCGGAAACTGCTGGGCCAGCGCGGGCAAAGAATACAGCGTGCCTGTCTTGCCAGAGGCCGTTTCGAAACTCTTGAGCGTGAATGCAAACGCGTGAGGGTGGGATTTTGGCGACGACTGGACCATGGCGTACTCCTGTGACGGTGACAAACCCCATTCTGGCACCTTGGTGAAAAGTACTGGCGCGTGCTGTCTTTCGCGCGCAATGGTTTCATGGCAGTGCCCCATCGATTCCTGCCGCGCCAAGGCTGAACGGCTGTGTTTCACCCAGCGAATATGCGTGCCCTGCGCTCTGCGGCAGCGATATTGCCTCGCGATATAGGGCTGCACTCAAAGGCCGCAAAAACAACTGAACCTTTTTTCGAAGCCGCATCTGCCCATCGCAATGGGGCGCCATGGAAACTTCTGGTGGCGGGGTTAACCGGCATAGCGGGAATTTCTGGGCGCAAAAAAGCCCGCCGAGGCGGGCTTTGGGGGCACAAACAGGGAAAACCTGTTCAGATCGCGAACTTTGCGCGGTCTTCGTTCTGAATCCATTTGGGCGCCTTGCCGCGGCCGGTCCAGGTCTGGCCCGTGGCGGGGTCGCGGTATTTGGGGGCCACTTTGGAGCCGCTGGCGCTGCTGCGCGCACGCGCGGCAGGGAAAACGTCTTGCGCAGTCAGGCCAAACTCTTCCACCAGCGCACGCACCTGGGTCAAAGCGCCGGCCAATTCCTGGTGGCGGGCTTCGTTGATTTGCTTTTCAAGGGCTTCGCGCTGTTTCAGCAGTTCTTTGTAACTGGTCATGGTAGGTTGACGTTGTGTTGATGAAGCGGTGATTATAGAAACATCATTGCGGGTCTGCACGCAAACCACGTCTTATGTCCCGACTAATGTGTGCATTATTGCTGTATCCGTCAGTCGGGGGTTTCTGGGGCCGGCGCCTTTTGCGCCAAAACCTTGTCGATGCGTTTGCCATCGAGATCGAGCACCTCGAATATCCAGCCTTCGCACGCAATGCGCTCTGCCACTTCGGGCATATGGCCCGATTCGGCCATCAATAATCCGGCCAACGTGTTATAGCGCCCGCGCTCTTCTTCCGGCAGATCGCGGATATCCAGGCGCGCTTTCAATTCCGAGACGGGCATCAGGCCGTCCAGCAGCCACGAACCGTCTTCGCGCTGCACCGCCCAGGCATCGGTGGCGGCACCGGGCTGCAATTCGCCGGTAATGGCTTCGAGCAAATCGCGCGGCGTCATGATGCCTTGCACCACGCCATATTCATCGACCACGAAAACCATGCGGCCCGAGCGCGCGCGAAACTGCTCGAGCAACTCCATGCCGCTGAGCGTCTCGGGCAGGAACGAGGCCGGCTGCACATGCTGCTCAATGGGGCCGGGGGCCTCGGGGCCGAGCTCGAGCAGATGCGCGACGCTGATGATGCCGACCACATCGTCGAGCGAGCTGCGGCAGACGGGATACCACGAATGCGCGCCCTTGTTGCCGCTGGCGCTGGCCATTTGCAGGCACTGCACCACCGTGTGGGAAGCGTCGAGCCACTGCACGTCGCTGCGTGGCACCATGATGGACGTGAGCGGCCGGTCGTCGAGGCGGAACACGTTCTGCACCATCTGGTGCTCGTGGTGCTCGATGACGCCGGCATTGCGTCCTTCTTCGAGGCTGGCGACGATCTCTTCCTCGGTCACGGCGCGGGCGGCCGCGTTGTCGACGCGCAAGAGCCTGAGCACGCCCTGCGTGGACACCGCCAGCAGGGCCACGAAAGGCTTGGCGATCTTGGCCACCCACGCCATGGGGCGCGAGACGAGGCGCGCCACCGTCTCGGGGTAGAGCTGGCCGATGCGCTTGGGCACCAGTTCGCCAAACACAATGGTGATGAAGGTGATCAGCGTGACCACGATGGCCGTGGCCGTGATGCCCGATGCCCCTTCGGGCATGCCGAGCGACCGCAGCCAGTGCGCCAGGTCGTCGCTGAAGGCGGCTTCACCGATGATGCCGTTGAGCATGCCGATCGAGGTGATGCCGACCTGCACCGACGAAAGAAACTGTGTGGGATTGCCCAGCAGGGCCAGCGCCGCGTCGGCGCCCTTGTCGCCGCCCTCGGCCATGGCCGTCAGACGGGCCTTGCGGCTGGATGCGAGGGCGAGCTCCGACATCGCGAACACGCCATTGAGCACGGTCAGCAGCGCGATCAGCAGAAAATCCATGGATCAAAAACTAAGAAAGAACAGGATGGCACTTTACTGTATCGGTGATATCCAGGGCTGCGACAGCGCCTTGCAGCGCCTGCTCGAGCGTATCGATTTCTCGCCCAGCCGCGACACGGTCTACCTGCTGGGCGACCTGGTCAATCGCGGCCCCGAATCGGCCGCCGTGCTGCGCCGCTGCATGGCAGCCGAGGGCGCCCTGGCGTGCCTGCTGGGCAACCACGACCTGCACCTGCTGGCCGCCGCGCACGGAGCGCGCAAGATCTCGCGCCGCGACACGCTGGCCGACGTGTTGCAGGCCCCCGACCGCGATGCCCTGCTCGATTGGCTGCGCCAGAAGCCGCTGGCGCGCCTGCATACGCACGCCGGCGAGCCGCTGCTGATGGTGCATGCCGGCGTGCTGCCCGACTGGAGCGCTGACGACACGCTGGCGCGGGCCGCCGAGGTGCATGCCGTGCTGCGCGGCCCCGATCTGCCGCAGTTCCTGCCGCACATGTATGGCAACACGCCCGAGCGCTGGAGCGATGCGCTCACCGGCACCGAGCGCCTGCGCGTGATCGTCAACGCGCTCACGCGGTTGCGCTTTTGCACCCCCGACGGGGCCATGGATTTCGACAGCACCGAGAGCGCCGCGGCCGCGCCGCCGGGGCTGATGCCCTGGTTTGACGTGCCTGGACGGCAGAGCGCCGACACCTTGGTGGCCTTCGGGCACTGGTCCACGCTGGGCTGGATGGACCGGCCCCGGCTGCTCGGACTCGACACGGGCTGTGTGTGGGGCGGCTGCCTGAGCGCCGTGCGTTTTGGCGCCACCTTGGCAGAGCGCGAATGCCTGCAGGTGCGCTGCGCGCAGGCACAGCAGCCGGGGTAATGCTACTATTTAAATAGCTGCTTTCGCTTACCCCATCAACGCTGCAGCCTGTTTTCACCCAAATCCAGGCCATCGGCGCACCGGCCAAAAGACAGGGAGGCCGGGCGCGGCGGCGATCGGAGCCGCCGCCCGAGGCCTCAGGCCTGCGTGGCGCTTTCCACGGGCTTGAACAGCGCGGCCACTTTGCGCTTAGGCTTGATGTTGGCCGAGAGGCCACGGCCGGCCGGTGACCGGGGCGCGGACTCCCACTGCGCTGCAGCCGCGTCTGACGGGGCCTCGTAGGGCTTCTCGAAGAACGGGTCGCGCGACGCCACGGCCGGACGGAAGCCGCTGCGCGGTGCGCGCGGGGTGCGCTCGGCATAGGGCGGGCGCTCGGACGGTGCGCGCGGCGCGCCGTCCGCATCGCTCGCCCGCCAGGCGCGGCGGCCGTCGTTGATGCGGCCCTGCGGGCGGTCTTCGTCGTATTCGATCGCTTCGATCTCGATCTTTTTCTTCAGCAGCTTCTCGATGTCGGCCACCAGGCGCGCATCGGTGCCCGACACCAGCGTGACCGCCAGGCCCGAGGCGCCCGCGCGGCCCGTGCGGCCGATGCGGTGCACGTAGTCCTCGGCATTGAACGGCACGTCGAAGTTGAACACCGCCGGCACGTCCTTGATGTCGAGGCCGCGCGCGGCCACGTCGGTGCAGACCAGCAGATCGACCTCGCCGCTCTTGAAGGATTCGAGCGCCTTCAGGCGTTCGTCCTGGCTCTTGTCGCCGTGCAGCGCGGTGGTATTGAGGCCCTCGCGCTCGAGGCTACGCGCCAGGCGCGCGCAGCCGAGCTTGCTGTTGACGAAGATGAACGCCTGCTTGATGCCACGCGTCTTCAGCACCTGGTGGATGGCGCGGCGCTTGTCGTCGTCGCCCGCGCTGTAGAAGTGCTGCTCGACGGTGGAGGCGGTTTCGTTGGGCCGGGCGACCTCGATGGTCACCGGGTTTTGCAGGTAGCTGCCGGCCAGGCGCTTGATCTCGGGCGAGAACGTGGCGCTGAACAAGAGCGTGGTGCGCTGCTTGGGCAGGTACGACAGGATGCGCTGCAGGTCGGGCAGGAAGCCGATGTCGAGCATGCGGTCGGCCTCGTCGAGCACCACGTACTCGACCTGGTTGAGCACCGCGTTCTTGGCCTCGATGTGGTCGAGCAGGCGCCCCGGCGTGGCCACCAGCACTTCGACGCCCTTCTTGAGTTCGAGCGTCTGCGGCTTCATGTCCATGCCGCCGAACACCACGGTGCTGCGCAACTTGGTGTATTTGGCGTAGAGCGCGATCTGCTGCGCGACCTGGTCGGCCAGTTCACGCGTGGGCAGCAGCACCAGGGCGCGCACCGGGTGGCGTGCGGGCGAGGTGGAGCTGCTTTCGTGCTTGAGCAGGCGCTGCAGCAGCGGCAGCGAGAACGCCGCCGTCTTGCCGGTGCCGGTCTGGGCCGCGCCCATCACGTCCTGGCCCGTGAGCACGACCGGAATGGCCTGCGCCTGGATGGGGGTCATGGACTCGTAGCCCATCTCGGCCACGGCGCGCGCGAGCGGCTCGGCCAGCGATAAATTGGAAAAAGAACTTGTCATTGAGCCTGCTATTGTCGCACCAGCGCCGGCAAACGCTACCGCGGCACCTCCGCGCGCTGCTGCGCAGGGCCCGAGCCGCAGCCCCTTGCGGGCCATTTTTCTATGGTTTTAATAGCTGGCATCGCCCTGCCCTATTGGCCTGCAAGGCCTTTTCGTTCAAATACACGCAGAGGCCCGCGCGGCTTCAGAGGCTGCGTGCAGAAAAGGTGTCGCAGTCGCGGACGCTGCCGCTTTGCAGCCCGTTGTTGAACCAGCGCACGCGCTGCGCGCTGGTGCCGTGGGTGAAGCTCTCGGGCACCACGCGGCCCTGGCTTTGCTTTTGCAAGGCGTCGTCGCCGATCTTGGCGGCGGCATTCATGGCGGCCTCGATGTCGCCGTTCTCCAGGATCTGGCGCGCCGACTGCGCATGGTTGGCCCAAACGCCGGCAAAGCAATCGGCCTGCAGCTCCAGGCGCACCGACAGCTGGTTGTATTGCGCCTGGCTCACGCGGCCCCGCTGCTGGTCGACCTTTTCGCTGATGCCCAGCAGGTTCTGCACATGGTGGCCGACCTCGTGCGCGATCACATAGGCCTGCGCAAACTCGCCCGGTGCGCCCAGCTGATTCTTCAGGGTTTGGTAAAAGTCCAGGTCGATATAGACCTTCTGGTCGCTCGGGCAATAGAACGGCCCCATGGCCGCCTGGCCGGTGCCGCAGGCCGTGGCCGTGGCGCCGCGGAACAGCACCAGCTTGGGGTCCTGGTAGCGCCCGCCGCCCTGGCTGAAAATGCCCGTCCAGACATCCTCGGTGTCGGCCAGCACGGTGGAGACAAACTTGGCCATGCGGTCGTCGGCCGGGGGCCGCTGCGCCGGGGCCTGCTGCACCTGCGCGGGCTGCCCGCCACCGCTGAGGAACCCCAGGATGGTCAGCGGATTGATGCCGAAGATCCAGCCCCCCAGCAGGGCGATGACGATGGTGCCGATGCCGATGCTGCGCCCACCAAACACCGGCATGCCGCCGCCTGCGCCGCGGCGGTCTTCGACGTTGTCCGACTCGCGATTGCCTTCCCATTTCATGGCGTCTCTCCTGGCGGTTGCGCGCGGCGTGGCGCGGGCAAGGGCAGTGTACGCCCGGCGCGGGGCCGCGGAACACCCTCGCCGCGCGCGCGGCAGCCCCGGTCAGCGCTGCGCATACAGGGCGGTCGGCACATCGCCGGCCGCGCCCTGCGGCGGCATCGGCGACGCGGCGGCGGTGTGCAGCGGCGCCGCGCCTGCGCGCAACTGCGCCTGGGCCTGCGCCGCCGCGGCGCCGGGCTCCGCACGGGCCTGGCCGGCAGGCAGCATGGCGATGGTCTGGCGCAGTTCCACGCCGCGCTGCACCTGGTGCTGTGCCAGCTGAGCCATGGCCAGGAGCTGCGCCGCAATCGCGACCAGCGCCACAGCGAGGAACAAGCGCGGCCAGCGCGGCGGCGCCGATGGCGAGGAGCGCGAAGGGAAAGGGGTCGGCAGGGCTGGTGGCATGGTGTAAAAGCTGCGCGGGGCAGCCGCAAGGAACATGGCACGAATGCTAGGCAGCGGCGCGGCCCGCCGGGCGCGGCACAACACCCATTGCACTGTAGGAGAGGGCCGGCAGTGGCAGCGCTACAGTCATGGGCATGCCCGAAACCCTGCCTCCACCCCCTTCTCTTCCACCGTCCGGCCGGCTGCTCGACGGCCCCCACACTGCGGCGCGCCTGCCCTGGAACGCGCTGGCCGACGAGATCGCGCTGGTGCTGCGCGACCCGAGCGTCCGCGTGCCGGCGCGCCTGGTGCTGCCGCTGGGCGGCGGCGGCAGCCTGTTCGTGATGCCCGCGACCGATGCGCACGTGGCCATGACCAAGCTCATCAGCTTTACCCCGGCCAACGCCGGCACGGACCGCCCGACCATCCAGGGCGACGTGGTCGTGTTCGACGTTGCCAGCGGCACGCGCCGCCTGGTGCTCGACGGCCCCACGGTCACGGCACACCGCACCGCCGCGGTCTCGCTGCTGGCCGCGCGGCTGATGGCGCCGAAGCCGCAGGGCCCGCTGCTGATCGTCGGTGCGGGCGTGCAGGGGCTGGCGCACCTGCAGGGCTTCGTGCTTGGCCTGGGCGTGCGCGACGTCGTCGTCGCCTCGCGCAGCAGCGCCAGCGCCGAGGCGCTGGCCGAGCAGGCCCGCCAGCTCGGCGCCCGCGCGCGCACCACCGACGATCCCGATGCCGCGCTGGCCGAGTGCCCGCTGGTGGTCACCTGCACGCCCGCTGGCGCCGTGGTGCTGCGCGGCCTGCCGCGCGCTGACGCCTTCATGGCCGCCGTGGGCGCCTTCACGCCCGCCATGGCCGAACTCTCGCCCGCGCTGTGCCGCCACTTCGTGCAGGCCGGCAGCGTGGTCGTCGACACCGTGGACGCGGTGCACGAGGCCGGCGACCTGCTGCAGGCCGATATCGATGTGGGCGCCCTGGCCACCTTGGGCGACGTGATGCGCGGCGTGCGCGTGCCCGGGCCGGGCCCGGTGCTGTTCAAGAGCTGCGGCTGGGGTGGCTGGGACCTGGCCGCGGCGCGCTTGGCGCTGCGCACCTGAAGGCGGCGCAAACCGCTGGCCCCCTGTGGCGCGCGGTGCAGGGCCGCTGCCTATTATGTATAGCCTATTTAACGCAGATTGGCGTGCGCGGCGGGGGTGAATTTTGCAGAACATTCCCTGATGCAGGCGGCTGCCCGCTGCTGATAGGCTGCCACGGCGTTCCGCGCATTGACCCATCTCACTATTCCGCCGATCAGAAAGAGACACCGAATGAACCCACGCCCCTTCCTGCCGTCCCCGTCCTGCCTGGCCGTCGCCGCGCTCTCGCTGCTGGCCGCCGGCGCCAGTGCCCAGGACACCCGGACCGTGAAAATTGCCCACGCCGGTCCGACCTCGGGCGCCATTGCGCACATCGGCAAGGACACGCAAAACGGCGTCAGCATGGCGCTCGAAGAAATCAACACGCAGAACCTGGTGATCGGGGGCAAGAAGGTCAAGTTCGAACTGGTGGCCGAGGACGACGCGGGCGATCCGCGCCAGGCCACGGCCGTCGCGCAAAAGCTCTGCGACGCGCGGGTGGCCGGCATCGTCGGCCACCTGCAGTCGGGCACCACGATTCCCGCGTCAGTTGTCTACAGCAAGTGCGGCATTCCCCACATCACGGCGGCGGCCACCAACCCCGATGTCACCAAGCCCGGCTACAAGACCACCTTCCGCCTGATCGCCAACGACAACGCGCTGGGCGCGGCGCTGGCCATCTACGCCCACGACACGCTCAAGCTCAAGCGCGTGGCCATCATCGACGACCGCACCGCCTACGGCCAGGGCCTGGCCGACGTGTTCAAGGCCACGGCACGGCAAAAGGGCATGGAGGTGGTGAGCGAGGAATTCACCAACGACAAGGCCACGGACTTCATGGCCATCCTGACGTCCATCAAGGGCAAGAAGCCCGACGCCGTGTTCTTTGGCGGCCTGGACGCACAGTCCGGCCCCATGCTGCGCCAAATGGAACAGCTGGGCCTGTCGAATGTGAAGTATTTCGGTGGCGATGCGCTGTGCACCGAAAAGCTGCCCGAGCTGGCGAGCAAGGCCGGCACGCTGGCCAACGTGACCTGCGCCACCGGCGGCGCCTCGATCCAGAAGATGCAGGGCGGCGCCGAGTGGAAGAAGAAGTACGACGCCAAGTTCCCCGGCCAGTTCCAGAACTACAGCACCTATGCCTACGACGCGACCTATGTGCTGGTGGACGCCATGAAGCGCGCCAACTCGGCCGATCCGAAGGTCTATGTGCCCTTCATCGGCAAGGCCAACTACAAGGGCGTGACCGCCCCCATCACGTTCACCTCCAAGGGCGAGCTGACCCAGCCGGCCGTCACGCTCTATGCCTTCCGCGACGGCGCGCGCGTGCCGCTGAACTGATGCCGCAGCCGGGGCGCAGCCGCCCCGGCCCTGCCCAGCGCCGCCATTCCCGCGGGAATCAGGCCTTGGGCAGGGTCACGCCGTGCTGGCCCTGGTACTTGCCGCCGCGGTCCTTGTAGCTGACTTCGCAGACCTCGTCGCTCTCGAAGAACAGCACCTGCGCGCAGCCTTCGCCGGCGTAGATCTTGGCCGGCAGCGGCGTGGTGTTGGAAAATTCGAGCGTCACGTAGCCTTCCCATTCGGGCTCGAACGGCGTCACGTTGACGATGATGCCGCAGCGCGCATAGGTGCTCTTGCCCAGGCAGATGGTGAGCACGTTGCGCGGGATGCGGAAGTACTCGACCGTGCGCGCCAGCGCGAAGCTGTTGGGCGGGATGATGCAGCTGTCGCCATGGAAGTCGACAAAGCTTTTTTCGTCGAAGTTCTTCGGGTCCACCACGGTGCTGTGGATGTTCGTGAACACCTTGAACTCGGGCGCACAGCGGATGTCGTAGCCGTAGCTGCTGGTGCCGTAGCTGATGATCTTGCGCCCTTCGGCCTCGCGCACCTGGCCGGGCTCGAACGGCTCGATCATGCCGGTTTGCTCGGCCATGCGGCGGATCCACTTGTCGCTCTTGATGCTCATATTGCTTCCTCGCAAGACTATTGTTTTGATAGCTATCAGCGCTTGACCAACAAGCGTTAGAGCCGTATTTTGCTCCATAAATGCCGCAACCCGCCAGCCGAGCACGGACACCAGGCAGGCCTGCGCTGCGGCCCAGGTGCAGCGCCGCAAGCTTAGCCGCCCGGCGCAAGCGGGCCCCGCAGGGCATGCGGGGGAATGGGACCGCACGCCCTGCACCCTGCTGCGCTGCGGCGCCCCATCGCGGAAAAGCAGCGCCCCGGCCCTATTCCACGAACAGCAGTGCCGGCGTTTCGAGCAGCGCACGCATGGCCTGGATGAACTGGGCGGCGTGCAGCCCATCGACCACGCGGTGATCGAACGAGGACGACAGGTTCATCAAGAGGCGCCCCACGACCTGCCCCTCGCGCAGCATGGGGCGCAGGGCGATGCGGTTGACGCCGACGATGGCCACTTCGGGGTGGTTGATGACGGGCGTGCTGGCAATGCCGCCGAGCGCCCCCAGGCTTGTCAGCGTGATGGTCGAACCCGACAGCGCCGCGCGCACCGCCTTGCCGCTGCGCGCGTCCTCGGCCACGCGCGCGATGCCGGCCGCGCAGGCCCACAGGTCGAGCGCCTCGGCGTGGCGCAGCACCGGCACCATGAGGCCGAGCACGGTCTGCGTGGCGACGCCCAGGTGCACGGCCGCATGGCGCGTGACCACGCCGGCCTCGTCGTCAAAGCGCGCATTGATCTGTGGAAACTCGCGCAGCGCCAGCACCATGGCGCGCACCAGGAAGGGAAGCAGTGTGAGCTTGCCACGCGCCGCACCGTACCGTGCGTTGAGCTCGGCACGCAGCGCCTCGAGCGCGGTCACGTCGATTTCTTCGACGTAGCTGAAGTGCGGGATGCGGCGCTTGGACTCCTGCATCTTCAGCGCAATCTTGCGGCGCAGCCCGATGACGGGAACGGCCTCTTCGCCCTCGCGCTCGGCATAGGCCGTCGGACCCGCCTGTGGCGCCGGCCGGCTGGCCAGCAGATAGGCGTCGAGGTCGGCGTGCTGGATGCGTCCGGCCAGGCCGCTGCCGTGCACCTCGTGCAGCGCAATGCCCAAGTCCCGCGCGCGATGGCGCACAGCGGGTGCGGCCAGCGCGCGCTCGGCGGCCTGCGGCGCTGCCGCTTCGGCACGCGACGCTGGCGGGAGTCGCGCCGCAGCAGGTGCTGACACGGGCGCAGCCGCCGGCGGGGTTGCCGCCGCGCTGGCCGTGGCCGCTGGCGACGGTACCGGGGCAGACGCGGCTGCAGGAGCGGGCGCGCTGCCCTGGAGGTTGCCCGCGTCTTCCACCTCCAGCCGCAGCAGCTCGGAGCCCACGGCCAGCGACTGGCCCACCTCGCCGCCGCGCGCCAGCACCTTGCCGGCCCGCGGCGACGGGATCTCGACCGTGGCCTTGTCGGTCATCACGTCGGCCAGCGGCTGGTCGGCGGCCACGGTGTCGCCCGGCTGCACATGCCAGGCCACCAGCTCGACCTCGGCAATGCCCTCGCCAATGTCGGGCACCCGGATGGCGTAGAGACCCATGGTCATGCCTCCACCGTGCGTTGCAAGGCCGCGCCCACGCGCGCCGGGCCCGGAAAGTAGGCCCATTCCTGGGCGTGCGGGTAGGGCGTGTCCCAGCCGGTCACGCGCTCGATCGGGGCTTCGAGGTGGTAGAAGCAGTGTTGCTGCACCAGCGCGACCAGTTCGCCGCCAAAGCCGCCGGTGCCGGTGGCCTCGTGCACGACGACGCAGCGGCCGGTCTTCTTCACCGACGCCACGACGGTGTCCAGGTCCAGGGGCCAGAGGGTGCGCAGGTCGATGATCTCGGCATCGATGCCGGTCTCGCGTGCCGCGCATTCGGACACCCAGACCATGGTGCCGTAAGTGAGCACAGTGACCGCGCTGCCGGGCCGGAACACAGCGGCGCTGCCGAGCGGCACCGTGTAGTGGCCCGTGGGCACCTTGCCCAGCGTATGCTGGGACCAGGGCACGACCGGGCGGTCGTGGTGGCCGTCGAACGGACCGTTGTAGAGGCGCTTGGGCTCCAGGAAGATGACCGGGTCGTCGTTCTCGATGGACGCGATCAGCAGGCCCTTGGCGTCGTAAGGGTTGCTGGGCATGACCGTGCGCAGCCCGCAGACATGCACGAACAGCGCCTCGGGGCTCTGGCTGTGCGTCTGCCCGCCATAGATGCCGCCGCCGCAGGGCATGCGGATGGTGATGGGCGCGGTGAAATCGCCCGCGGAGCGGTGGCGCAGCCGCGCCGCTTCGGAGACGATCTGGTCCATGGCCGGGTAGAAATAGTCGGCGAACTGGATCTCGACCACGGGCCGCAGCCCGTAGGCGCCCATGCCCACGGCCGTGCCGACGATGCCACCCTCGGAGATCGGCGCGTCGAAACAGCGCGACGTGCCGTACTTGGCCTGCAAACCTTCGGTGACGCGGAACACGCCGCCGAAATAGCCCACGTCCTGGCCATAGACGATGACCTGGGCATCGCGCTCCATCGCCACGTCCATGGCCGAGCGCAGCGCCTGGATCATGGTCATGGGAACGGTCTCTGCCGGGGCGCCCGGCTCCGGGGACTCTTGTGCGCGCGCTGCCATGGCTCAGACCCCCAGCTGCTGGCGCTGGCGGCGCAGGTGCGCGGGCAGCTCCTGGTAGACATCGTCGAACATGGTGGCGGCGCTCGGCACACGGCCGTCGAGCAGCGTGCCGTGGCTCTCGGCCTCCTTCTGCGCCGCGACCACCTCGGCCTCCAGCTCCTGCTGGGCCTGCGCATGGCGCTCGTCGGACCAGGCGCCGAGGGCGATCAGGTGCTGCTTCAGGCGCGCGATCGGGTCGCCCAGCGGAAAGCGCTGCCAATCGTCGGCCGGGCGGTATTTGGAAGGGTCGTCGGACGTGGAGTGCGGCCCGGCCCGGTAGGTCACCCATTCGATCAGCGTGGGGCCGTGGTTGCCGCGTGCGCGCTCTGCCGCCCACTGCGAGGCCGCGTACACCGCGAGGAAGTCGTTGCCATCGACGCGCAGCGAGGCGATGCCGCAGCCCACGCCGCGCGCAGCAAAGGTGGTGCCCTCGCCACCGGCAATCGACTGGAAGGTGGAGATGGCCCACTGGTTGTTGACCACGTTGAGGATGACGGGCGCGCGGTAGACATGGGCGAAGGTCAGCGCCGTGTGGAAGTCGGATTCGGCCGTGGCACCGTCGCCGATCCAGCCCGAGGCGATCTTCGTGTCGCCCTGGATGGCCGACGCCATGGCCCAGCCCACGGCCTGCACGAACTGCGTGGCCAGGTTGCCCGAGATCGAGAAGAAGCCTGCCCGCTTGTACGAATACATGACGGGCAGCTGCCGCCCCTTGAGCGGGTCGCGCTCGTTGCTCATGAGCTGGCAGACCATCTCGGACAGCGGAATGTCGTCGCGCGCCAGCAGCAGGCCCTGCTGGCGGTAGGTCGGGAAGCACATGTCGCCCGGCGCCAGCGCCAGCGCATGCGCCACCGCGATCGCTTCCTCGCCGAGGCACTGGATGTAGAACGAGAGCTTCTTCTGGCGCTGCGCGATCAGCATGCGCGCGTCGAAAATGCGCGTCTTGAGCATGGCGCGCAGGCCCCGGCGCAGGCGCTCGGGCGCGAGGGCCACGGCCCAGGGCCCGACGGCACGGCCCTCGGGGTCGAGCACGCGCACCAAGTGGTTGGCGAGGTCGGCCGTGTCGGCAGCGGGGGTGTCGATCGGCGGACGCCGCACCGCGCCCGCGGGCGAGACGCTGAGGTAGGAAAAATCGGTCTTGCAACCGGGCCGCCCCGTCGGCTCCGGCACATGCAGCCGCAGGGCTGGGTGCTGGTTCATCCACGGTCTCCATGCGCAACGCTGTCGCGCCCGGCACAAGGATAGGCCCGCACCGCCCCGATCGGCCCATGGGCATGATGCGAGTGGGGTCAGCGAGCGATTTTCCCCTGCACGCCTTCGACCAGCCAGTTCATCTGCAGGATCTGCGCATCGGTCAGCGCCTGACCGCGCGCGATGACCTCGCGCCCGGTGTTGTCGCGCACGGCCGCCTGGGTGGCGCGAAACGGATGCAGCTTGCCCGCGCCAATGTCCTTTTGGCGTGCCAGCACTTCCTGCTGCACGGCAGCGGGCACTTGGGAGCCAAAGCCTTCCACGCGGATCATGCCTTCGCGCACACCGCCCCAGACATCGCCGCTTTTCCAGCTGCCGTCCAGTACGGCGCGCGCGCGCTGCGTGTAGTAGCCGCCCCACTGGTGCGTGACGGCCACGATCTGCGCGTCAGGCCCGACGCTGCGCATGTCCGAGTGGTAGGCCACGGCGAGCTTGCCGCGCTCCTGGGCGGCGGCCATCACCGCGGTCGATGCGGTGTGGAACGAGACCACGTCCACGCCCTGGTTGAACAGCGCCATGGCGGCATCGCGCTCGCGCGGCGGGTCGAACCAGGTGTCCAGCCAGACCAGCTTGACCGTTGCCTTCGGGTTCACCGAGCGCATGCCAAGCGTGAACGCGTTGATGCCCTGCAGCACCTCAGGGATGGGAAAGCCCGCCACATAGCCCGCCACGCCGGTCTGACTCATGCGCCCGGCCGCGATGCCGGCCAGGTAGCGGCCCTCGTAGTAGCGTGCATTGGCCGTGGCCACATTGGGCGCCTGCTTGTAGCCGGTGATGGACTCGAACTTCACGTTCGGAAAATCCTGCGCCACCTTGAGCGTGGGCTCCATGTAGCCAAAGCTGGTCGTGAAAATGAGCCGGTGCCCGGTCTGCGCCAGGTCGCGGATCACGCGCTCGGCGTCAGCGCCCTCGGGCACGCTTTCGACAAAAGTCGTCTCGACCCGCCTGCCCAGCGCCGCCTCTACGGCACGCCGCCCTTGGTCATGCTGGCGCGTCCAGCCGGCGTCGAGCACCGGCGTGACATAGACAAAGCCGATCCGCAGCGGTTCTTTGGGCGGCGCCTTGGCGGCCGGGGTCTGGGAAAAAACGGGGAAGAAAAAACAGGCGGCCGCGAGCGCAGCTGCGAGGTTTTTGTACATGGTGTTCCTCTACATGGTCCTGGATGAAAAACGAAAAAGCCGCAGGACAACAGCCTTTCCGTGGGAAAAACGCAAGCAGTGCGTGGAGGGAGTTTGCTAGGGGATTACTCCCGCGCAATGAAAGCGATGTTGCAACAATGTCGAGATAAGGGTCACCTCAGGCGCAGCGCCTGCGATGCCGCGCCCAGGCGGAAGGCGCCGACCACATCGGCTAGGCGCGATGCCTGATCCTTGAGGCTTTCGGCCGCGGCCGTGGACTCTTCCACCAGTGCGGCATTCTGCTGCGTCATCTGGTCGAGCTGGCTCACCGCCACGTTCACCTGGCCAATGCCCTGGCTCTGCTCGGATGCCGCGGCGCTGATCTCCCCGATGATGTCGGAAACACGGCCCACGGAGCTGACGATATCGGTCATGGTGCTGCCGGCATCCCGCACCAGCGCCGCACCCGACTCCACCTTCTCCACCGAGACGCCAATCAGCGTCTTGATCTCCTTCGCCGCCTGGGCAGAACGCTGCGCCAGCGAGCGCACTTCGCTGGCCACCACCGCGAAACCGCGCCCCTGTTCTCCCGCACGGGCGGCCTCTACCGCCGCGTTGAGCGCAAGGATGTTGGTCTGGAACGCAATGCCGTCGATGGTGCCGATGATGTCCGAGATTTTCTTGCTGCTGGCGTTGATCTCATCCATGGTGCTGACGACCTGGGCCACCACCGTGCCCCCACGTTGCGCCACCTGCGCGGCCGACGCTGCCAGCTGGTTGGCCTGCATGGCAGAGTCCGCACTCTGGCGTACGGTACTTGTGAGCTCTTCCATCGAGCTGGCGGTCTCTTGCAAGCTGCTGGCGGTCTGCTCGGTGCGTGCGCTCAGGTCCTGGTTGCCCGTCGCGATCTGGGTGCTGGCGGTGGAGATGCTGTCCACCACGCCGCGCACCTGCGACATGGACGTGTGCAATTCGGTGCGCATCACATCCAGCGCACGCAGCAGGCGGCCGGTTTCATCGCCAGCGTAGCTCGACTGGAGCGCTCCCGTGAGGTCCATGCCGGCGATCGACTCGGCAATCGCCTCGGCCTGGCGCAGCGGGCGCGTGATGCTGGTGGCCAGCAGCCAGGCCAGCAAGGCCCCCAGCAGCAGCGAAACGCCCGTGCAGATCGCCAACAGCATAGAGGTCTGGGCACGCAGTTCTTCGCTGTGTTTGCCTGCCGCATCCAGCTCGGTGCGCTGGGCGTCCACCATCTGTTGCACCCCAGCGAGGTAACTGCGCGACGTGGGCTCGAACCGCTCGTTGAAGACCTTGTTGGCGCCTTCGGCGTCACCGGCCTGCTTGAGTTTGCTCACTTCTTCGCGGGCTGCAAGGTAGTTTTTGCGCAACTCGGCCACCTTGGCAAACAGCTGCTTTTTTTCTGGCGTATCCATCTTGGATTCGATGAACTTCTGCAATTCATTGGTTTCCTTGATCGACGCGGCCGTGGCCGGAGCGAAATACGGAATCAGGTCGGCATCGCTGCTCTTGGCAATGGCCGCCGCGCGCTGTACGCCCGATGTGGTGTGGCGCAACCAGTCGGAGCCTGCACGCTCCGCCTTGATGTTGCCATTGACCATGGCGTCGATCTCTTTGCCCAGCTGGCTCAGCTTGACCACCGCCACCACGCTGCTGGCCAGAAACAATGCCAGGATCAGACCCAGCACCACGGCCAAGCGCTTGCCGATGGAAAGTTGATTGAGAAACATGGAACGACTCCGATAAGGAACAAGGCTGAGGGTGCGCGCAGACAACAGCCGCCGGGCGAGCGACATACCGCGCCACGCTACAACCTGCCAATCGACGCGTACAAAACCTCACAATTCTAGTTTTTTCCAGGGTTTACCCGAAAACTCATTGCGCCCTCCAACGCCACGGATGGGTCGCAAGCCGGTGTCTGAGCCCGTGTTTCCACAGGCAATTTGCCGTTCCACCCGATTTTTTCCGGTGCCTCGCAGTGTTGCGCGGCAAACACATCGCAGCCGCACAACACCAGCCTTTTCGCCACAGCTCAGCCGTCGTGCGCGACAAAACGCTCGAAGGTTTCCTTGAGTTTGTGCTCCCACAAACGCTTGTCGGAATTGCTGGCAAAGCTCGCCTCAAAGCTGTTCAAAGCAAGCTGGTAGGCATCCTGCGCGGTCATGCCTGTGGCCGCAAACACCTGCGTGAAGTTTTCGTTGATGTAGCCACCAAAGTAGGCTGGGTCGTCGGAATTGACGGTGGCGGCCAGCCCTGCTTCCAGCAGCTTGCCCAGGTTGTGGTCTGCAAGGTTCGGGAACACGCGCAGTTTCTGGTTCGACAGCGGACACACGGTGAGCGCAATACGGTCCTGCGCAAGGCGCCGCATCAGCACAGCGTCATGCACTGCCTGCACGCCATGGTCGATGCGTTCGACCTTCAGCACATCCAACGCGCTCCAGATATAGGCCGGAGGGCCTTCCTCTCCCGCATGGGCCACAAGGTGCAGGCCCAGTTCGCGGCAACGTGCGAACACCCGCGCAAACTTCTCGGGCGGGTGTCCGACCTCGCTCGAATCGAGCCCCACGCCCACGATCCTGTCGAGGACCGGCAATGCCTGCTCGAGGGTTTCAAAGGCCGACTCCTCACTCAGGTGGCGCAGGAAGCACAGGATCAGCGCGGCGCTGATGCCCAGCTCGGCGCGCGCATCGGCGCAGGCGCGGTGCAGGCCATTGACCACGGCCGCCATCGGTACGCCGCGCGCCGTGTGGGTTTGCGGGTCGAAGAAAATTTCCGTATGCACTACGTTATCGATAGCAGCCCGCGCAAGATAGGCGCGGGCCATGTCGTAAAAGTCCTGCTCATGCAACAGCACGCTGGCGCCGGCGTAATAAATGTCGAGAAAGCTCTGCAGGTTGCTGAACGCATAGGCGCTGCGCAGCTCCTCCACGCTGGCGTAGGGCAGCGGCACGCCGTTGCGCTGTGCCAGGGCAAAGATCAGCTCGGGCTCCAGCGAGCCCTCGATGTGGATGTGCAGCTCGGCCTTGGGCATGCTGCACAGCAGTGCCGGCAGCCGGTGCGTGGCGATGGGCGGGACCTGGAACATCAGCAGACTCCAAAGGTGGTGCCGCTGGCCTTGAGGAAGCGGCGGTAGGCCGACGAGGCCTTGTCGGCGGCGGTATGCAGCTCGGCGAGCAGGTCCAGCGGCAGGCGCTTGGGATTCTGCGACTCGAGCACCGGCTGGTCCTGCGTGAAGATGGTGTGCTGGAAGGCCTGCAGCTTGGCATCGGGCGAATCGAAATCGGCCACGGCCAGGCGAAACCACACGCGGCTGCTTTCGGGCGTGAGCGGGCAGACATCAAGCGCGATCGACTCGCGCCAGCCCTGCACGGCCGTCGAGCCCTCTTCCGGCACCTTGGTCAGCACGGCGGTATACGGGCCGGTGACTTCATAGGTGTATTCGACCTGCGCCGGCGCCGTGGAATGCAGGTTGGACTGCGGCTGCCAGGCCTTGCAGCCCGTGGCGCGCAGGCCGGTGGGCGTCGGCTCGACGCGGTAGTCGTCGATCGCGGTGGCCGCGCGCGTGCCGAGCCAGCCTTCGTGGACGAAGCCAAAATGCGACATGTCGAGAAAATTCTCGATGATGCGCGGCGCGCTGGCGGCCACATCGTAGGGCCCGCAGTTGAGCTTGCGCAGGCGCGCGTCGCTCTCGGCCTCGAAGGCGGGCAGGCCCGCCGTGCCCGCTTCCAACCGCACCCAGACCAGGCCCTGGGCCTCGCAGGCTTCAAAGCGGTGCGCACAGTGTGCGGCGGAAGGCGTGAAGGTGGGCAGCGCCGGCACGTGTACGCACTGGCCGCTGGCGGCGAACTGCCAGCCGTGGTACGGGCACCCCAGCTTGCCGTCGTGCACGCGGCCCAGCGACAGGCGGGCGCCGCGGTGCGGGCACTGGTCGGCAAAGGCCTGCAGCGCGCCGGTGCCGTCGCGCCACAGCACCACATCGCGCTGCAGCAGGCGCACGGGCACGGGGGCCTGCGCCACGTCATTCGACAGCGCCACCGGGTGCCACAGGGTTGCTTCCATCATGGGAATTTCCTTAAGAAAAAAGGGCCGCCTGCTGGCGGCCCTGGTGCGTGCGGTGGGGCGCGCGCTCTCTTACTTCTTGTCGCCGCCCGGGACCTTGCCTTCCACGCCCTTGACGTAGAAGTTGATGCCGCCGAGGAACTTGTCGTCGGCGACCGCGTCCTTGGCGATCACTTCCGTACCGCTGTTGTCGAGGATCGGGCCCTTCCAGATCGCAAAGCTGCCGTCCTTCAGGCCCTTCTTGACTTCATCGACCTTGGCCTTGGTTTCGGCGGGCACGTCTTCGGCAATCGACACCATGTCGATTGCCCCTTCCTTCACGCCCCACCAGGCCTGGCCGGTGCTCCAGGTGCCATCGAGCACGTCCTTGACGGCCTTGGTGTAGTAAGGCGCCCAGTTGATGATGGCCGAGCCCAGGTGGGCCTTGGGGCCGTAGGCGGTCATGTCGGAGTCCCAGCCGAAAGCGCGCTTGCCCTTTTCCTGCGCCGTCTTGAGCACGGCGGGCGAGTCGGTGTTCTGGAACAGGATGTCGGCGCCGCCGTTGATCAGCGAGGTGGCGGCTTCGGTTTCCTTGGGCGGGCTGAACCATTCGTTGACCCAGACCACCTTGGTCGTGATCTTGGGATTGACCGACTGCGCCCCCAGCGTGAAGCTGTTGATGTTGCGGATGACCTCGGGAATCGGCACCGAACCCACCACGCCCAGGGTGTTGGACTGGGTCATGGCGCCCGCGATCACGCCGGCCAGGTAGGCGCCTTCGTAGGTGCGGCTGTCGTAGGTGCGCAGGTTGGGCGCCGTCTTGTAGCCGGTGGCGTGCTCGAACTTGACGTCCGGATTGTCCGCCGCCACCTTCACCATCGACTCCATGTAGCCAAACGTGGTGCCGAAAATCAGCTTGTTGCCCTGGCCGACGAAGTCGCGCAGCACGCGCTCGGCGTCGGCAGACTCGGGGACGCTTTCGACAAACGTGGTCGCGATCCGGTCGCCAAACTCTTTTTCCAGCGCCTTGCGGGCGTTGTCGTGCGCGTACGACCAGCCGCCGTCGCCCACGGGGCCGACATAGGCAAAGGCAATCTTCAGCGGCTCCGCCTTGGGTGCAGGGGCGGCCGCAGGCGCCGCTGCAGGCGGTGCCGGCTCCTCCTTCTTGCCACAGCCCACCAGCGCGACGGCGGCGACGGCGGACAGCGCCGTCGCCTTGAGCAGGGAGCGTTTTTGAAGATCGGTCATGGTCTTTTCCTTAAAGGGTTCTCTGGATACAACAGGGGAAAGAGGCGGGGCATCGCAACGCTGCGTGCCGGTGGCTGCTCGGGTAAGCCCCGCAAATATAGGAAAAAAACACCGGGGTTTTCGCGGGTTCTCCCGAAAACGACAGTCTGGCCGGTCGCAGGCGCCCAGAAGAAAGGCCCTGCAGGGCCGCTCTTGCTCGGGCGTCGCGCTTATTTCGCGCCAGGCACCTTGCCTTCGACGCCGTGGACGTAGAAATCGATGCCGGTCAGGAAGGCGTTGTCGCCGACCTTGCCCGCGGGCAGCACTTCCTTGCCGGCGTTGTCCTGGATGGGGCCGGTCCAGACATGGAAGCTCTCGTCCTTCATGCCCGCCTTGGCCTTCGCGACCCGGTCCTTGATCTCCTGGGGCACGTCGTCGGCGATCTTCACGAGGTCCATCGCACCTTCCTTGACGCCCCACCAGAACGAGCCGCCTTCCCACTTGCCGTCGAGCGTGTCCTGGGTGACCTTGGTGTAGTACGGTGTCCAGTCGATCACGGCCGAGCCCAGGTGGGCCTGGGGCGCGAAGGCGCTCATGTCGCCGTCCTTGCCGAAGGCGCGGACACCGCGCTCCTGCGCCGTCTTGAGCACGGCAGGCGAGTTGGTGTTCTGGTACATCACGTCGACACCGCCATTGATCAGGCTGGTCGCAGCTTCAGACTCCTTGGGCGGGCTGAACCACTCGTTCACCCACACCACCTTGGCCTTGATGGCCGGGTCCACGCTTTGCGCACCGAGCACAAAGCTGTTGATGTTGCGCACCACTTCCGGGATCGGCACGGACGCCACCACGCCGATGGTCTTGGTCTTGGTCATGCCGCCCGCCACGATGCCGGCGAGGTACGCGCCTTCGAAGGTCTTGGTGTCGTAGGTCGCCACGTTGCCAGCGGTCTTGTAGCCGGTGGCGTGCTCGAACTTCACGTCCTTCAGGTCTGCGGCCGCCTTCTGCACAAACTCCTGATAGCCAAAGCTCGTCGCAAACACCAGCTTGCTGCCCTGGCCGGCCATGTCGCGCATCACGCGCTCGGAGTCGGCACTTTCGGGCACGCTTTCGACGAAGGAGGTTTCGATCCGGTCACCGAATTTTTCCTGGATGGCGCGGCGGCCCAGCTCGTGCTGGTAGGTCCAGCCGCCGTCGCCCACGGGGCTCACGTACATGAAAGCGATCTTCAGCGGCTCGCTCTTGGCAGGCGCCTCGGCCCCCGGGGCTGCGGCGGGAGCGACCTCCTCCTTCTTGCCACAGCCCACCAGGGCGGCAACTGCCACGGCGGTCAGTGCGACCGTCTGGAGCAGCGAGCGTTTCTGCAGATTCGTCATTGGATTTCCTTGCGAGTAAAAAAAACGGGGAACGGCTGGCTCAGGAGCCCGGATAGAACGGTTTGCCGAGCGAGGCCGGCATGTTGACGCGAATCCAGGTCGGATTGCGCGAAATGAGCGCCAGCACCACGATGGTGGCCACATAGGGCAGCATGCTCAATAGCTGGCTGGCCACCTGCACGCCTGTGGCCTGCAGATGGAACTGCAGCATGGTCACGCCGCCGAACAGGTAGGCGCCCAGCAGCACGCGCGCCGGCCGCCAGGTGGCAAAGGTTGTGAGCGCCAGCGCGATCCAGCCGCGGCCCGCCACCATGCCTTCGACCCACAGCGGCGTGTAGACGGTGGAAATGTACGCACCGGCCAGGCCGCACAAGGCGCCGCCCGCCATCACGGCGGCCAGTCGGATGCGGCGCACCGGGTAGCCCAGTGCATGCGCCGATTGCGGCGACTCGCCCACCGAGCGCAGCACCAGCCCCGCGCGCGAGCGGTACAGGAACCACACGAGCGCGGCGGCAAAGGCGATCGTCAGGTATACCAGCGGGTGCTGGCGAAACAGCGCGGGCCCGGCGAGCGGAAGGTCGCCGAGCACGGGGATGGCGTATTTGGGCAGCTCGGGCAGCTTGGCCTGCACATACTGGATGCCGGCAAAGGCCGAAAAGCCCACGCCAAACAGCGACAGGGCCAGCCCCGTGGCGTACTGGTTGGTGCCCAGCCAGATGACCAGCACGCCGAAGATGGCGGCCAAGAACGCGCCCGCGGCCATGCCGGCGGCAAAGCCCAGCCAAGTATTGCCTGTGTGCACCACGGTGGCAAAGCCGGCGATGGCGGCGCACAGCATCATGCCCTCGGCCCCCAGATTGACGATGCCGGCCTTCTCGTTGATGAGCAGGCCTAAAGCGGCAATGGCCAGCACGGTGCCCGCGCTCAGCGTGGCGCCGATCAGCAATGCATAGGATTCCATGTCAGAGCCCTCCCTTCAGGGCCGTGGGGGTGCGCACCCAGCGGATGCGGTAGGCGATCAAGGTGTCGCAGGCCAGCAGCGTGAACAGCAGCAGGCCCTGGAACACGCCCGTGAGCGACTTCGGCAAGCCCAGGCGCGACTGCGCCAGCTCGCCGCCGATGTAGAACATGCTCATCAGGATGGCGGAAAACACCATGCCCACCGGGTGCAGGCGCCCGACAAACGCGACGATGATGGCGGCAAAGCCGTAGCCGGCCGGCACATAGGGCGTGAGCTGGCCGATCGGCCCGGCCACTTCCAGGGCGCCCGCGAGGCCGGCCGCGCCGCCCGAGATCAGCAGTGCGGTCCACAGCGCGCGGCGCGTGGAAAAGCCCGCGTAGCGCGCCGCCGCCGGTGCCAGTCCACCGACTTGCAGCGCAAAGCCCGAGCGCGTGCGAAACAGGAACACCCACAGCGCCCCCGCGCCGGCCAGCGCCAGCAGCAGGCCGATGTTCATGCGCGAGCCGGCCATCAGGCGCGGAATCTGCGTTGCCTTCTCGAAGGTCTTGGTCTGCGGGAAGTTGTAGCCCATCGGATCCTTCCACGGCCCGAACACCAGGTAGCCCAGCACCAGCGTGGCCACGTACACCAGCATCAGGCTGACCAGGATTTCGTTGGCGTTGAAGCGGTCGCGCAGCAGGGCCACGAGGCCCGCCCAGACCATGCCGCCCAGCACGCCCGCGAGCAGCACCACCGGCATGATCCAGGGGCCGGTGGTCTTGTCGGCCAGCAGCGCCATGCCGCCGGCCGCGATGGCGCCCATGACGAACTGCCCTTCGGCGCCGATGTTCCAGATATTGGAGCGAAAGCACACGGCCAGGCCCAGCGCTATCAGCAAGAGCGGCGTGGCCTTGACCATCAGCTCGCCGAGCGCGTACGGCGACTTGATGGGCTCCCAGAAGAACACCTGCAGGCCGCGCACCGGGTCCTTGCCCAGGGCGGCGAACAGCGCGATGCCGATCAGCACCGTGATCGCCAGCGCCAGCAGCGGCGAGCCGTAGCTCCACCCGCGCGAGGCCTGGGGGCGGGGTTCAAGCTTGAGCATGGGGGGTCTCCTGGTCCAGTGCGTGCCGCTGCGCTGGGCTGCGGGCCAGGTGGGCCTGCACGTCGGCGTGCCACAGGCCACTCATCCACTCGCCAATGCGCTCGACCGTCGCTTCGGCGCGGTCCACCGAAGGCGACAGGTGGCCCTTGGCCATGACGTAGAGCCGGTCGCTGACGTCGAACAGCTCTTCGAGTTCTTCGCTGAGCACCAGCACGGCGCAGCCGGCGTCGCGCAGCGCCAAAATGGCGCTGCGGATCTGCTGCGCCGCGCCCACGTCCACCCCCCAGGTGGGCTGGGAGACGATGAGCAGCTTGGGGTTCGCGTCGATCTCACGGCCGACGATGAATTTCTGCAAGTTGCCTCCCGACAGCGACTGTGCCGCTGCATTCGGGCCGCCGGCCTTGACGCCAAAGCGCGCGATGATGCCCCGCGCCTGCGCCTGCAGCGCGCCCATGCCGATCCAGCCGAAAGCGCCCACGGCGTCGCTGCGCGTCAGCAGCAGGTTGTGCGCCAGGCCCATGCCGGGCACCGCGCCACGGCCCAGGCGCTCTTCCGGCACAAAGTGCAAACCCAAGGCGCGGCGTGCGCGCGGCGAAAGGCGCCCGGCGCGCCGGCCCGCCACCTGCACCATCGCCGGCTCGGCGCGGGGGTCTTCGCCCGAGAGCGCATACAGCAGCTCCTTCTGGCCGTTGCCCGACACCCCGGCAATGCCCACCACCTCGCCGGCGCACACCTCCAGTTGCAGGTCGAGCAGATCGACCCCAAACTGGTCGGCCCGCGGCAGGCTCAGGCCCTGCACGCGCAGCACGGCGGCGCCGGCGTGCACGGGGCGGTGCGTGAGCGCTGGGGGCTCGGCGCCGATCATCAGGCGCGAGAGCGAGGCGTTGGACTCTTCGGAGGGATTGCACACGCCCGTGACCTTGCCGCCGCGCAGCACCGTGCACGCGGTGCACAGGGCGCGGATCTCGTGCAGCTTGTGGCTGATGTACAGGATGCTGCAGCCCTCCGACGCAATCTTGCGCAGCACCACGAACAGCTTCTCGACCGCCTGGGGCGTCAGCACCGAAGTCGGTTCGTCGAGGATCAGCACCTTGGGATCGGTGAGCAAGGCACGGATGATCTCGACGCGCTGCATCTCGCCCACGCTGAGCGTGTGCACCGGGCGCAGCGGGTCGATGTCGAGGCCGTACTCGGCCGCCTTGGCCGTGATGCGCTGCGTCACTTCGGCCAGGCCCAGGCGCTTGTCCAGCCCCAGCCACACGTTCTCGGCCACCGAGAGCGTGTCGAACAGGCTGAAGTGCTGGAACACCATCGCAATGCCCAGGGCGCGCGCCTCCTGCGGGTTGCGCACCTGCACCGGCTGGCCGTTGAACGCCACCGTGCCCTCGTCGGGGCGGGTGGTGCCATAGATGATCTTCATCAGCGTGGACTTGCCCGCGCCGTTTTCGCCCAGCACGGCATGGATTTCGCCCGGCTGCACGGTCAGCGAAACGCCGCTGTTGGCCACCACGGCGGGGTAGCGCTTGGTGATGCCGGTCAGCTGCAGCCGCGGTGGCGGCGCGCCCGGGCTGGGAGAGGGTGCGGTGGAACTCATGCGGGCGATTGTCTCTCAGTTTGATTTTGGCATTCGATGAAATAGGCCTCTGGCGCAGCATGGACGTGCGCTGAAAGCTATTGTTTTCGTAGCGACTCCGCCACCGCCTTCACACAGTCGCGCAGCCACATGGCGGCGGCAGACTGGTGCGTGCGCGCATGCCACAGCTGGTAGTACATGAGCGGCGGAAAGGGCACGGGGCACGGCAGGATCGCCAGCGGCAGCTGCTCGGTGTAGCGCTCGCAGTACTGGCGCCCGGTGGTCAGCACCAGCAGGCTCGACGCCACGATGTCGGGGATGGCGCTGAAGTGCGCGCAGCGCGCCGTGATGCGGCGCGACAGGCCCAGGCTTTCCAGGTGCGCATCGATCACGCCCCGCGCCCCCGGGTGCGTGGGCGTGGGCGCAATGTGCTCGGCCGCCAGCCAGTCCTCCGGCTCCCAGCCGCGGCGCACGGCCGGGTGCTCGCAGCTGACCAGGCAGACCACTTCGTCGGCGAACAGGCGGCCCATGTGCAGGTCGCTCGGCGGCTGCGGCCAGTTGCCGATCACGACGTCGACCTCGCCCTGCTCCAGGTGCGCGTGGTAGTGCGCGTCGGGCGTCAGCGCCAGGATGTCGATGGGGCACAGCGGCGCCTCGGACTTGATGCGCGCCACCAGGCGCGGCAGGAAGCGGGGGTCGAGGTAGTCGCTGGCGGCCACGCGGAAGGTGCGCGTGGCGCTGCGCGGGTCAAAGCCGCGCGCGTCGGAGAAAAGCGCCTCGGCCGCGCGCAGGATGGCGCCGGCAGGCTCGACCATGCGCAGCGCCGCATCGGTGGGCAGCATGGCGGCGCCCGAGCGC
The DNA here is from genome assembly GCF_012932145.1 of Acidovorax sp. SRB_14. Lineage (GTDB taxonomy): Bacteria > Pseudomonadota > Gammaproteobacteria > Burkholderiales > Burkholderiaceae_C > Simplicispira. The sequence goes on from NZ_MWOK01000003.1 coordinate 36,709, forward strand.
ACCAGCAGCGGATCGCCCGCCAGGTCGCGCAACCGCTTGAGGGCGCCGGACACGGCCGGCTGGTGCATGCCCAGGCGCACGGCGGCGCGCGAGACGCTGCGCTCGGTCAACACCGTGTGCAAGACCCGGATGAGGTGCAGGTCTATCTTGTCTAGAAGGGCTTGGTCTCTCATGGGGGATGGTGCTTCCGGTCTGGTGCGCAGGCCTGTGCGGCGCCGTCTTTCCAGGCCCGCAGGCGTGCCCCGCACTTCGTCCGAAGCGGCCAGCCCCGGGCGGCGGCCAATGTACCACTGGGCGGCACCGGGGCCGGCCCGCGTGCCTAAACGTCCACGGTCCGCGGCGCACCAGGCGCTGCGTGCACCACCACCTGGTTCCGGCCCGCGCGCTTGGCGTCGTAGCAGGCCATGTCGGCGGCATGCAGCACGGCCGCCACGCCGTGCGCGCGCGCGTCCAGCACCACCATGCCCACGCTCACGCCCAGCGTGAAGCTGCGGCCCTGGTACACGGGCTCCCAGCCCTGCACGGCCGCGCGCAGCTGCTCGGCCACCAGCGCGCCGTGCGCCGCCGTGCAGCCCGGCAGCACCACGGCAAATTCGTCGCCACCGAGCCGGGCGACCCAGCCGCTCTGGCGCACCTGGCCCTGCAGCAGCTGCGCCACATGGCACAGCACGTCGTCGCCCGCGCCGTGGCCGGCGACGTCGTTGACCACGGTGAAATGGTCGATGTCGAGGTGCAGGAACACGCCGTCGCAGGGCGCCGCATCGGGCGCTGCGGGCGGCGCGCCCTGCCCGGCGCGGTCCAGCCGCTCTGCCAGCAGCAGCTGCAGTCGCTGCTCGCAGCCCAGCCGGTTGGCCAGCTGGGTGAGCGGGTCGTGCGTGGCGGCCCAGGCGTTTTGCTGGCGCGCCTCGTGCGCCGCGGTCAGGTCGTCCAGCGTCCAGACGTTGCCGCCCTCGAGGCCTTCCACCCGCACACTGCGCCCTTGCACGCGCGCCCAGACGGCGCTGCCGTCCTTGCGCCGCAAGCGCACGTCGCCGGCATAGGCGCCGTGCGCGGCAAAGCCGGCGCGCACGCGGGCGGCGGTGTCGGCGTAGTCGGCGTCGGACAGGTAGAGCATGCGCAGAGGCCGGCCCCGCAACTCGGCCTGCGCATAGCCCAGCATCTGGCAGACCTGCCGACCCAGCACCTGCAGGCGGCCCTGGCGCGTCACCACGATGCCGATCGAGGCATGGTCCAGGATGGCCTGGAACTGTCCGCCCACGGCCTGCTGCAGGCGCGCCTGGTGCGCGCGCTGCCCCTGCAGCGCCTGCAGCACCTGCACCAGCGCATCGACCTCGCCCGGGGAGGCGGGCCAGGGCAGGTCGGCAGCCGCGTCGTCGTGCAGCAGCAGCGCGGCACGGTCGCGCAGGCGCTCCAGGGGCAGCAGCAGCCACCACAACAGCGCCACCGCGAGCGCTGCGCTGAGCGCAATGCCCGCTGCGGCCAGCCCCCAGGCGCGTTGCTGGGCGCCCTGCAGCGGCTGCAGCACCTGCGGCGTGTCGCTGACGCGCGCCACCATCCACTGCGGCAGCGGCATGCCGGCCATGCTGACGATGTGCCCGGGCAGCACCGTGGTGCTGCCCGGTCCCGGCACGGCGCGGGCCTGCGCCAGCCACTGCGCGTAGACCGCGGCGAGGCCGGGCTCGTCGCTCACATTGCCCATGACGCGCTCGGGATCGGAGTGCGACAGGATGGTGCCGTCGCGCGTGAACACCACCAGGCGCGAGTCGCTGCGCTGCGGCTGCGCGATGTAGGCGGGCAGCAGGCCCTGCGACTGCAAGCGCAGGGCGCCGGCCAGCGCCCCCGTCACCGCGCCGTCGGCGGCGTGCAGCGGCATGGTGAACATCACGCGCGCCTCGCTCGTGCCGCCGCCCACCAGTTCGGAGACCATGGGCTTGCCCCCGACCAGCGTGCGGCGCAGGTAATCGCGCTCGGCCGGGTCGAGGTTGGCCACGCCCTCGAGGCGGCCATGCTGCAGGTTCAGCCGCAGCTCGCCGTCCTTGCGCGCCACCTGCATGGAGTCGAAGAACTGCACGGCCGGCAGCCCCTGCTGCAGCACCCACTCGAGCGACGAAGGCGATTCGAGCATGTCCGTGGTGATGCCCGAGGCGACGGTGCGCAGCACTTTCTGGCTTTGTTCGATCTTGCTGGCCAGCAGCCGGGCCACCAGCTCGACCTCGTCGCCCTGCTGGTCCACCAGGCGCTGCACCGCTTCCTGGTCCGAAGCCCGGTCCACCAGCCAGCCTGCCAGCGTGCCCGACAAGACCACCAGCAAGGCGACCAGCACCGCGAGCTTGAGGGCCAGCGCGCCGGGCAGGGTCCAGGCCCCTGCCCCATCGGAAGATGGCGCAAGGTCTGGGGGTTTCACGGCCGCTCCGCGCAGGAAGCGTCCGCGTCGCGTGCAAAAACTGCAGGGGGCATGGTCGCAGAGAGGTGGAAGCGGGAGCACCCAATATACGCAGCCGCCCGCTCCCTTGCGTGGGGTCGAACCCTCAAAGGCCCCGAGGACAAACCCTGACAGCCACCCGCAGGCGCCCTCCACGCCGCGGCGGACTCAGCGGCCCGCGACCTGCTGCAGGATCTCGGGCAGTGGCAGCTGCAGCACAGCGCCCGTGCCCTTGATGAGCCCGCTCTCGCGCAGGTTGCGCAGCACGCGCGAAAACGTCTCGGGTGCAATGCCCAGTTGCGCCGCGATCAGGCGCTTGCGCTGGCACAGCGTCACGCTGGCGTGGCCCTGCGCATCGCGCTGTGCGTGCTGCAGCAGCCACTGCGCGCAGCGCGCTTCCGCATCCTGCGCCAGCCGGCTTACCGCCAGCTCGGTCTGCTGGCGGTAGCCCGAGGCCATGTCGCGCAGCAGCATCTGCGTCGACGCGGGCAGCATCTGGACCTCGTGCAAGAACACTTCCAGAGGCTGGCGCCGCAGCCGCACGCTGGTCTCGGCCACCATGTCCACCGCAGAGGGCAGCCCGAGCAGGGCCGAAGCGGCATCCAGCCAGAACGGGCCCTCCACGACGCCGAGCTGGTGGCGCATGTGGCCATCTTCCCGCACCCCCAGTACCACGCGCCCGCTTTCGAGGTGCAGCACCGAGGTCAGCTGCTGCTGGCGCTGGCGCAGCACCTCCCCTGCAGCGGCCATTTCGGGCGCGGCATGCAGGTCGGAGCTGGAGAAGGACAACATGGAGGCCACTGTGCCGGGCGACTTCCCTGCGCGCCTTGCGCAGGATCAAAAAAACGGGTGATGCAGGCACGCAACAGATTGTCTGTTTTGTATACAGCTTCCCGGCAATTGCCCGCGCAAAACGGCCCGGGAGCGGCAAAGTTACTTACCATCACACCCCGCCCAGCCGTGCGCGCACGGCTGGGCGCCCCTTTTGGGCCCCGCATTTCCCCCGCCGCCCTGTCGGCATCCTTTCCCTTTGCAGGAGTTTCAATGTCCAAAACCCTCATGGCGCTGAGCGCCGCCCTGCTGTGCGCCGGCGCAGCCCACGCCCAAAGCTCGGTGCAAGCCACCGGCCTGGTCGACCTCTATGTCGGCTCGCTGAAGTTCGCTGGCGACGCCAGCAGGAAAAACGTCGTCGACAGCGGCGGCCTGACCACGTCGTGGATTGGCTTCACGGGCACCGAAGACCTGGGCGGCGGCCTCAAGGCCCAGTTCAACCTGACCTCGTTCATGCGCGCCGACACCGGCACGCCCGGCCGCTTCGTGAACGACACGTTCTTCTCGCGCGACGCCAACGTGGCGCTGTCGGGCGCGTTCGGCTCGGTCCAGCTGGGTCGCGGCATGGCGCCCAACTTCCTGCCCACCATCGTGTCGAACCCGCTCGGTGATTCGTTCACGTTCTCGCCGCTGGTGCTGCACGCCAACGTGCCGCTGTTCAACGCCTCGGGCTGGCAAGGCACCACCCCGTCCGACACGGGCTGGTCCAACCAGGTCGTCTACAGCACGCCCGACATGGGCGGCCTCAAGGCCAACCTGCACTACCAGTTCGGCGAGCAGGCCGGCAGCAACGGAAAGAAGAACATCGGCCTGAACGCGCTGTACTTCAGCGGCCCGATCACGCTGACCGGCTTCTACGAGCGTGACCAGGTCAGCAACCCGGCCGTGCCCAACACGCTGCTGCCGAACACCCAGAAGAGCTGGATGCTGGGCGGCGCCTACGACTTCAGCGTCGCCAAGGCCTTCCTGAGCTATGGCCAGTCGTCCGCCGACGGCTCGAACATCAAGGCCAAGACCGGGCAGCTGGGCGCGTCGGTGCCGCTGGGCGCGGGCAAGGTGCTGGCCTCGTACGCGCAGACCAAGCTGTCGTCCACCGACATCTCGCGCAAGACCTTCACCGTGGGCTACGACTACAACCTGTCCAAGCGCACCGACGTGTACGCCATGGTCATGAACGACCGCATCACCGCGCAAACCACCGGCACCAGCTTCGGCGCCGGCATCCGCCACCGCTTCTGAGGCTGAAGGCGCCGGGCTGCAGCGCGCACGCCGCTGCAGCCCGGCGCTATGGGTGCGTTGCGCCATCAAAAAAGAGAGCGCCTTGCGCTTGCCCTGTCTGAGTTTCGGAGTGAAAAGCCTCTGAAATACAGCAGTGACAAGCGCAAGGCGCTCTCTTTTTTGATGATCGGAAGCACCGCGGCCCTGCCCCCGCAGGCACCGCTCCCCACCGCGGCGCCGGGCGCAGGCGCTGCGGCCTGCCGCCGGCCTACAGCGCCGGGGGCACCGGTGCTGCCGGGACAGCGTCGGCCGTCCAGCCGCCACCCAGCGCCTTGTACAGCGCCACCTGGTTCTGGCGCTGCGCCAGCTGCGTCTGCGCCAGCGCCTGCTGCGTGGCAAACAGCGCGCGCTGCGCGTCGAGCACGTCCAGGTAGTTGGCCACGCCGTTGCGGTAGCGCAGGTCGGCCAGGCGGAAACGGTCGGCCTCGGCGTCGGCCTGGGCCTGCTGCGCCAGCACCTGCTCGCCCAGCGTGGCACGGCCCGCCAGCGCGTCGGCCACTTCGCGGAACGCGCTCTGGATGGCCTTCTCGTACTGCGCCAGAGCAATCTGGCGCCCGGCGCGGGCCGAGTCCAGGCCAGCCTGGTTGCGGCCCGCATCAAAGATGGGCAGCACCGCCTGCGGGGCCAGCGTCCAGCCCCACGAGCCGCTTTTGAACAGACCCGACAGCGCGCCGCTGGCCGTGCCGGCGCTGGCCGTGAGCGAGATGCGCGGGAAAAACGCCGCACGCGCCGCGCCGATGTTGGCGTTGGCGGAGATCAGCTGCTGCTCGGCCTGGCGGATGTCGGGCCGGCGCGCCAGCAGGTCGGACGGCATGCCTGCGGGCACATCGGGCAGCATCAGGGCCGCGCTGCTTTCGGGTGGCGCCAGCAGGGCGTCGGGAATCGGCTGCCCCACCAGCAGCGTGAGCGCGTTGACATCGAGCGCCCGCTGGCGGCGCTGCTCGGCCAGCGCCGAGCGGGCGGCGGCCGTGAGCGACTCGGCCTGGCGCAGGTCCAGCGCCGAGGTCACGCCCTGCTCGAAGCGCAGCCGGTTCAGGCGCAGCGAATCCTCGCGCGTGGCCAGCGTGCGCTGCGTCAGCGCCAGCAGTTCGTTGTTGGTCTGCAGGCTCAGCCAGGTGCTGGCCACCGAGGCCACCAGGCTGGTCTGCGCGGCGTTGCGCGCTTCCTCGGTGGCAAGGAACTGCGCCAGGGCGGCCTCCTTGAGGCTGGCGACCCGGCCAAAGAAGTCGATCTCCCACGACGCCAGCGCCAGGCCCGCGGTGTAGACGCTGGCGATACCGTTGCTGCCGTCGACCGCCGGCTGGCGATTGCCGGCAACGGCGGCATTGAGCGTGGGCAGCTGGTCGGCCCGCCGGATCTGGTACTGCGCCCGCGCCTGCTCGATCGACAACACCGCCACGCGCAGGTCGCGGTTGTTCTGCAGCGCCAGCGCCACCAGCTCACGCAGGCGCGCATCGCCGACGAAATCCTGCCACGGAACGTCGGCCGCCGCCGTGGCGGCACGCGCCGTCTCCGTCGCAGCAAAGGGCCATTGCGCAGCGACCGGCGCCGCAGGGCGTTCGTAGGTCGGGATCATCGAGCAACCGGCCAGCAGCGCCGCAGCGCTCGCTGCCAGCAGCGGGGAAAGTTTGTTCTTACGCATGGGGCTTACCTTCATTTCCTGCTGGATCCTGTTCGATGCCGGCGGCTTGCGCGTGGGCCGCGTGCATCCGGCGCTGCCGGTCGCTGCCCTTGAAGAGGCTGCGCACCACAACAAAGAACGTCGGCACGAAAAACACCGCCAAGGAGGTGCCGACCACCATGCCCGCGATCACACCGGTGCCGATGGCGCGCTGGCTGGCCGAACTCGCGCCAGAGGCAATGGCCAGCGGCACCACGCCCAGAATGAAGGCGAGCGAGGTCATGACGATCGGGCGGAACCGCAAATGGGCCGCCGCCAGCGCCGACTCGACGACGCCCTTGCCCTGCGCCTGCAGATCCTTGGCGAATTCGATGATCAGGATGGCGTTCTTCGCCGACAGGCCGATGATGGTGATCAGCCCCACCTGGAAGTAGACGTCGTTGTTCATGCCGCGCAGGCTGACGCCTAGCAGCACGCCCAACACGCCCAGCGGCACCACGAGAATCACCGACAGCGGGATCGACCAGCTCTCGTAAAGCGCCGCCAGGCACAGGAACACCGCCAGCACGGCGAAGCCATACAGCACGATGGCCTGCGAGCCGGCGAGCTTTTCCTCGCGCGACTGGCCCGTCCATTCGAAGCCGAAGCCCGCCGGCAACTGCGCTGCCAGGCGCTCCATCTCGGCCATGGCCTCACCGGTGCTGTAGCCCGGCGCGGCGCCGCCCGCAATGCGCATGGCCGGATAGCCGTTGTAGCGCACGGTCTGCATGGCGCCGCTGATCCAGCGCGTGGTGGCGAACGACGACAGCGGCACGGCCTTGCCCTGGCTGTTGAGCGCCGTCAGCTGCAGGATGTCCTCGGGCTGCATGCGGGCCTCGGCCTCGGCCTGCACCACGACGCGCTGCATGCGTCCGGCGTTCGGGAAGTCGTTGATGTAGGCCGAGCCCAGTGCGGTCGAGATCGTGTTGTTGATGGCGGCAAAGCTCACGCCCTGCGCGCTGGCCTTGTCGCGGTCGATATCGACCTGCAGTTGCGGCGCATCCTCCAGCCCGTCGGGTCGCACGCCGGCCAGCACCTTGCTCTGGGAGGCCATGCCCAGCATTTGGTTGCGTGCCGCCACCAGGGCGTCGTGGCCGTTGCCACCGCGGTCCTGCAGGCGGAACGTGAAGCCGGAGCTGACGCCCAGCTCAGGAATCGGCGGCGGGCTCAGCGCAAAGATGAACGCATCGCGCACGCTCGAGAGCGCGCCCATGGCCCGGCCCGCAATGGCGTCGGCGGTGTGCTCGGCGCCCGCGCGCTCCGACCAGTCCTTGAGCGTCACGAACGCCAGACCGGCGTTCTGCCCCTGGCCGGAGAAGCTGAAGCCCAGCACGGCGACCATGTTCTTCACTTCGGGCTGCTTCAGCATGAAGCCCTCGACCTTTTCGACCACGGCCTGGGTGCGCTCCAGCGTGGCGCCCGGCGGCAGCTGGATGTTGACCAGCAGGTTGCCCTGGTCTTCGCCGGGCAGGAACGAGGTCGGCAGGCGCATGTACAGCACGCCCACGGCCGCGATCAGCGCAACGTAGATGACCATCACCCGCCCGCCCCGGCGCAGCAACTTCGCCACCCAGCCTTCATAGCCCTTGGCAGTGCGCGTAAAACCGCGGTTGAACCAGCCGAAGAAGCCCGTCTTGGCATGGGCATGGCCCGCCTGGACCGGCTTGAGCAGCGTGGCGCACAGCGCGGGCGTGAGTGACAACGCCATGAACGACGAGAACGCGATCGACACCGCCATCACCGCCGAGAACTGGCGGTAGATGTTGCCCACCGAGCCGGCAAAGAACGCCAGCGGCACAAACACCGAGATCAGCACCACGGTGATGCCGATGATGGCGCCCGAGATCTGGCCCATGGCCTTGCGCGTGGCCTCGAGCGGCGGCAAGCCCTCCTCGTTCATGATGCGTTCGACGTTCTCGACCACCACGATGGCATCGTCCACCACGATGCCGATCACCAGCACCATGCCGAACATGGTCAGCACGTTGATCGAGAAGCCCATCGCCAGCAATGCGCCGAAAGTGCCCAGCAGCGCCACCGGCACCACGATCGTCGGAATGATGGTGTAGCGGATGTTCTGCAGGAACAGGAACATCACCAGGAACACCAGGGCGATGGCTTCAAGCAGGGTCTGCGCGACCTGCTTGATGGAGATCTTGACGAAGTCAGAGCTGTCGTAGGGAATGGTCCAGCTCACACCGGGTGGAAAGAATTTCTCCAACTCGGCCATGCGCGTCTTCACGGCCGCGGCCGCAGCCAGCGCGTTGCCTGTGGGCGACAGCTGAACGCCCATGCCCGTGGCCGGCTTGCCGTTCAATCGCGCCGTGGTGGCGTAGGACTGCGCACCGAGTTCGATGCGGGCCACGTCCTTGAGCCGAACCGTGGAGCCGTTGGGGTTGGCGCGCAGCACGATGTCGCCGAACTCCTTGGTCGAACTGATCTGCCCGGGCACCACCACGGTGGCCGAAATCGTCTGGCCTGTGAGGTTGGGCAACTCGCCCAGGCTACCGGCCGAGACCTGCGCGTTCTGCGTCTGGATGGCGCTGGCCACGTCGGCGGCCGACAGGTTGAAGCCCTGCAGCTTGGCCGGATCGACCCAGACCCGCATGGCGCGCTCGGCGCCGAACAGCTGCACCTGCCCAATGCCGGGCAGGCGCTGCAACTCGGGCAGCACGTTGCGCGCGGCATAGTCGCTCAGCGCATTGACGTCAAACCCTGGATCGGACGACGACAGCATGGTGAACAGCAGGAAGTTGCTGCGCGACTTGTCGACGCGTACGCCCTGCTGCGTCACCACGGAGGGCAGTCGCGGCGTGGCACGCGAGAGGCGGTTCTGTACCTCGACCTGCGCCAGATCGGGATTGGTGCCAGGCTCGAAACTCAGCGTGAGGGTGCCCGTGCCGTTGGCCTGGCTCACAGCCTCCATGTAGGCCAGACCGGGCGCGCCGTTCATTTCGCGTTCGATCACGGCCAGCACGCTGTCTTCCAGCGTCTGTGCCGAAGCGCCTGGATAGGCTGCGGACACCACGATGGTCGGTGGCGCTACGGACGGGTACTGCGCGATGGGCAGCTGGGTGATCGACACGGCGCCAAGCACCATGACGAACAGGGCGATCACCCACGCAAAGATGGGGCGGTCAATAAAGAACTTGGCCATGGGGCTGGCTCCTTATTTCTGACCGGCGCCGGAGGCCGCCGCAGGAGCGCTGGCCGCTGGCGCAGCACCGGATGCGGCTGTGGCCGGTGCAGCGGCAGACGGCGCAGCGGCGGCGGGTGTCGCGCTGCCGGGGGCTTGCCACGGCACGGCCTTCACGGGCGTACCGGGCGGCATCATCTGCAGCTTTTGGAAGCCATCGACCATGACCTGCTCCCCTTCCTTCAGGCCTTCGAGCACGATCCACTGGTTATTGCGTGCCGCGCCGATCTTCACCGTGCGCTGGCTGAGCTTGCCGTCGGCGCCTACCACTGTGATCTTGTCGCCCTGCTGGGTGCGCGTGACCGCCTGCTGCGGCAGCGTGATGGCATTGGCCACCTGGGCCTGCTCCAGCCGCACCCGCACATACAGGCCCGGCAGCAATTCCCCCTTGGGATTGGGCACCTCGGCGCGCAGCGTGATCTGGCCCGTGCTGGCATCCACTGTCAGGTCGGAGAACAGGAGCTTGCCGGCACGGCTGTATTCGCTGCCATCCTCCAGCAGCACGCGCACGCTGGCGGCATCGCTGCCGCCAGCCCGCTCAAGCTTGCCCTCGGCCATGGCGCGGCGCAATTTCATCACCTCGCCTGCCGACTGGGTGAAGTTGATATAGACCGGGTCAATCTGCTGGATCACCGCCAGCGGCGTGGCCTCGCCCTGTCCTACCAAGGCACCTTCGGTGACCAGGGCGCGGCCGATGCGGCCCGAAATGGGCGCCGTCACGTTGGCGTAGTTGAGGTTGATGCGCCCGGTCTGCACAGCCGCCTTGCCGACGGCCACGTCGGCTTCGGCCTGTTTTTGCGCCGCCACGGCATTGGCGTATTCCTGCTGGCTCACGGCATTGGCTTCAAGCAGCGGCTTGTAGCGCGTGGCCAATGCGGTCGCTTGCGTCAGGTTGGCCTGCGCGCGTGCCAGCGTGGCCTCGGCGCTTTGCAGGGCTGCCGCATAGGGAGCGGCGTCAATGGCAAACAGGGGCTGGCCTGCCTTGACGTCGCTGCCTTCACGGAAAAGGCGCTTTTGCAAAATGCCCGCTGCCCGCGCCCGCACTTCGGCGACGCGCGATGCCTCCAGGCGCCCTGGCAGTTCTGTGACCAGTCCCACTTCACCAGGCTGGGCAATGACCACGCCCACCTCGGGCGCAGGCATGCCGCCAGCGGCCGCAGCGGACGGCGCATCGCCCTTGCCGCAGGCGGACAACAGCAAGGCAAGGGACAAGCCACCGGCTGCCACGCCCCAGCGCAGGTGCGCAGGAGGCTGGGCAGGGGCAAGCACGGGGGCAGTCTTGACAGAACGCAAGGCAGGCATGGTGTTCCTTTGGTACGGGAAAAGCGATGGCTTGAAGAAGAGGCCGCGCCAGTTTAGTGAATCGGCCCATGGCGCGTGTGACGCGCCCAGCGCCAGTGCTGGATGAAACGGCGAAGTATATATACATTCTCGAATGTATGTATAGTGACGGCATCGACACCCATGCCGGAGGTATTTACATGGCCAGACGCACCAAGGCAGACGCCCAGGCGACCCGCGCGGGCCTGCTGGATGCCGCCGAAACACTGTTCCAAATGAAAGGCGTGTCGCGCACATCGCTGAACGACATTGCGGTGGCAGCGGGCACCACGCGCGGCGCCATTTACTGGCATTTCAAGGACAAGGCCGACCTGTTCAACGCCATGATGGAGCGCGTGACGCTGCCCCTGGAGCGAACGCTGACGCTGGCCAACGTGATCACGGCAGACGACCCGGTGGCCGAAATCCGCAGCGCCATGCTCGAGGCGCTGCGCATCATTGCGACCGATGCACAAACGCGCCGCGTGTTGACGATCGCCACGCACCAGGTGGAATACACCGCCGAGCTCAGTGCCGTGCAAGAGCGCCATGTGCGGGTGCACAGCGAATGCGTTGCGCGCAACCAGGCGGCCTTGGCCCGGGCTTTTGCGGCCCGCCGGCTGTCCGCGCCGATGCCCCTGGAGTGCGCGGCGCTGGGCCTGCAGGTGTTGATCGAAGGGCTGGTCCAGAAATGGCTGCTGGACCCTTCGGCCTTTGACCTGGCGGCCTGCGGAGAAGCCACCCTCGATGTCTATCTGGCGGGCCTGGGCTTGCGCGCCCGGCCCGCCCCCCCTGCCGCCTGATCAGTGCGTGGCGGCGCCGGCCTCGTACCAGCGGCCGATCAACGCGCGCTCGTCGTCGGTGATCTGGGTGGCGTTGTTCATGGGCATGAGTTTTTGCACCACCACCTGCTGGTAGATCGCCTGCGCATGCTGCTGTACGCTTTCGGCCGAATCCAGGCGCAGGCCCTTCATCTGCACCTGGGCGCCGTGGCACTGGGTGCAGCGCTGCTCCAGCACGTGCTGCACGCTCTTGAAGTCCACCGGGGTTGGCGCGCTGGCGGCTGAGGCGCCGGCCGCTGCCGCGGCGGGTGCGGGACGCAGCCAGGCGATCAGACCCGCGAGGACGCAGATGCCCACCAGCGCGTAACCCAGCGGATTGCCGTTGCGGCCGAGCTTGTAGCCATGGCGCATCACGAAGAACTGGCGGATCGCGGCGCCGGCAAACATCATGGCAATCAGAATGACCCAGTTCTGCGGATGGCTCCAGGTGAAGCTGTAGTGACCGCTGAGCATGGCAAAGATCACCGGCAGCGTGAAATAGGTGTTGTGCACGCTGCGCTGCTTGCCGCGCTTGCCGTGGATCGGGTCGACCGGCTGGCCGGCCTTGATCTGGGCGACCATGGTGCGCTGGCCAGGAATGATCCAGAAGAACACGTTGGCGCTCATGGACGTGGCGATCATCGCGCCGACCAGCAGGAACGCGGCGCGGCCGGAGAACCAGTGGCATGCGAGCCACGAGGCCACGCACACCAGCACCAGCACCAGCGCGCCCACGATGGCGTCGCCGTTCTTCTTCTGGCCGAAGACGCGGCAGATGCCGTCGTAGAGCAGCCAGAACACGACCAGGAAGGCCAGCGCCACGGCGATCGCCTCGGCCGGCGCCCAGTCCATCTTCGACTTGTCTACAAGATAGGTGCTGGCGCTCCAGAGGTAGGACACGGTGAACAGCGCAAAGCCGCTCAGCCAGGTCGTGTAGCTCTCCCAATAGAACCAGTGCAGGTGCTCGGGCAGTTGGGGCGGTGCGCCGGCGAACTTGACCGGGTGGTAGAAGCCGCCGCCATGCAGGGCCCACAGCTCGCCGCTCACGCCCTGCTTTTTCAGGGCCTCGTCCTCGGGCGACGTGAGGCTGCTGTCGAGGAACACGAAATAGAACGACGAGCCAATCCAGGCAATGGCGGTGATGACGTGGACCCAGCGCAGCAGCAGGTTGGCCCAGTCGAGATAGTAGCTTTCCATGGCTCTCAACCTTGGCGGCTCTGACGGGCCGCGTTCGCAACCTGCTCACCACTGCGGGGCGCTCTGAGCAGACAAAGGGGCCGCGCTCCACGGCAGTGGCCTGCCAGGCTCCGCTGCGACCGGAGGACAGGAAGTGTATGCAAAAACTGCGCACCCTTTGAGACGGCGCAGGCAGAAACACACCGGATTTACCCTGCCCCTGTCTGGGCCGCACGGTGCCACAGCCCCCCCGATGCAACCCCAGGCCGGCACGCACTGCCGCCATGTCCGTTCCCATGGCGCCGCGCCTTGGGTAGACTGCGCCCTCACGGGGCGGCCCGCAGCAGCCTCCAGGCCCTCCGACCACCCACACCCTGTCGCCCAACCACCACCCGCCCGCAGCCACGCACCGTCCATGCGCTGGACTGCCCGCAGCACCGCGATACGCACCATGCCCCACACACCGCCCCCGCACCGCTCCGCACACCGCAGCCACTGGCTTGTGGCCGGCCTCATGGCCGCCGTGGCGGCATTGGTAGCCGCCTGCAAGTCGGCGCCCGACACCCCGCAGACCTCCGACAGCCGCTGGCCCGGCACCGATGTGCCCACCGCCACCGGCCCGGGGGGCGCCGCCGTCGCCGCGCGCGCCTCGGCCGCAGCCACGGCCCGGGCCTACCGCCAGGATGCGGCCACGCACCTGTACGGACTCAACGCCCACCGCATCTACAAGGGCAAGATGCCGCCCATGCTCTACGCCATCGGCGTGCTGGAGGTGGACATCGACCGCACGGGCCGCGTCACGCGCCTGCACTGGATGCGCGCGCCGCGCCATGCGCCCGAGGTGGTGGCCGAAATCGAACGCACGGTGCGCGCCGCAGCGCCGTTCCCGGTGCCCGCGCGCCTGGGCCGCGTGACCTACACCGACACCTGGCTGTGGGACAAGGCCGGCCAGTTCCAGCTCGACACGCTGACTGAAGGGCAGCTTTGAGCGAACGGACGCCCTGAATCGCTCCTGAAAAAAGAGCAGCCCGCGCTTACAGGCCATGGATTTCGAGATGCTTTCATTCTGAAACCCAATCGCCAAAAGCGCTGGCTGCTCCTTTTTTTGATGCAGCCACCGCTGCACCGCGCCTCAGGAGCCGCGGTAGGTCGAGTAGCTCCAGGGGCTGACCAGCAACGGCACGTGGTAGTGCTGGTCGGCGTGGGCGACGCCGAAATCCAGGCTCACCTGGCCGAGGAAGTTGGGCTCCGGCAGTGCCACGCCGCGGGCCTTGAAATACCCGGCCACATCGAAAGTCAGGCGGTAGGTGCCCACCTTCAGGCTGGCGTTGTCGAACAGCGGCGCATCGGTGCGCCCGTCGTGGTTCAGCACCAGGCGCTGCAGCAGCGTGGCCTGCCCGCCCGTGGTGGCATACAGCGCCACGTGCATGCCCGCCGCGGGGCAGCCGTTCATGGTGTCAAGGACGTGGGTGCTCAGGCCCATGGGATTTCTCCTTCAGTGATGCCAAGCGCAAAGCTGCGCATGTAGACCAAAAGTGTATACACTTTTTGGCAATCTCTCTATCATGTCGCCATGGAATCCTCTACCACCAGCAGCATCGTCGAGGCGCTGACCCGCGCCATCGTCGACCACCGCCTCCACCCGGGCGCCAAGCTCGCCGAGCAGAAGCTGGCCGACCACTTCGGTGTCTCGCGCACGCTCGTGCGCCAGGCGCTGTTCCAGCTCGCGCAGAACCGCCTCATCACGCTCGAGCCCGCGCGCGGCGCCTTTGTCGCCAAGCCCTCGGTGGCCGAAGCGCGCCAGGTGTTCAGCGTGCGCCGCATGCTCGAGGCCGAGATGACGCGCGCGTTCGTGCAGGGCGTCACGCCCGCCAAGATCCGCGCGCTGCGCGCCCACGTGGCCAGCGAGAAGGCCGCCATGGACCGCGCCGACGTGACCCAGCGCACCGAACTGCTGGGCGACTTCCATGTCCGCATGGCCGAGCTCATGGGCAACGACGTGCTGGCCCAGCTGCTGGGCGAGCTGATCTCGCGCTGCGCGCTCATCACGCTGGTCTACCAGTCCACCACCGCCGCGGAACATTCGCACGAGGAGCACGGCCAGATCGTGGACGCACTGGCCGCGCGCGATGAGACGCGGGCCGTGCAGCTCATGCAAGCGCACCTTCTGCATGTGGAAGAAGGCCTGACCTTCGACCGCGAGCCCCCGAGCAACGACCTCTCCATGGCCCTCTCGGCCGTTTCCCCATGACCTACGACGCCACCCTGCCCTACCCCCGCGACCTGATCGGCTACGGCCGCAACCCGCCCCCTGCGCAATGGCCCGGTCAGGCGCGCGTGGCCGTGCAGTTCGTGCTCAATTACGAAGAAGGCGGCGAGAACTGCGTGCTGCACGGCGATGCCGCCTCCGAGCAGTTCCTGTCGGAGATGTTCAACCCGGCCGCCTACCCCGAGCGCCACATGAGCATGGAAGGCATCTACGAATACGGTGCGCGCGCCGGCGTCTGGCGCCTGCTGCGCGAATTCGAGAAGCGCGGGCTGCCGCTGACGGTGTTCGGCGTGGCCACGGCGCTGCAGCGCTCGCCCGACGTGGCCCAGGCCTTTGTCGACCTGGGCCACGAGATCGCCTGCCACGGCCTCAAGTGGATCCACTACCAGGGCGTGCCCGAAGGCATCGAGTGCGCCCACATGGAGCTGGCCATGGGCATCTTCCAGGACCTATTCGGCGACCGCAGCGAGCACGGCCTGGGCTGGTACACCGGCCGCGACAGCCCCAACACCCGCCGCCTGGTGGCCGACTTTGGCGGCTTCGCCTACGACAGCGACTACTACGGCGACGACCTGCCGTTCTGGATGAAAGTGCAAAAGAGCGACGGCAGCACGGCCCCGCAGCTCATCGTGCCCTACACGCTCGACTGCAACGACATGCGCTTTGCGCTGCCGCAGGGCTACTCGCACGCCGATCCGTTCTTCCAGTACCTCAAGGACACGTTCGACGTGCTCTACGCCGAAGGCGACCCTGCAGGCGACAACGCCCCCAAGATGATGAGCATCGGCATGCACTGCCGCCTGCTGGGCCGCCCCGGCCGCATCACCGCGCTGCAGCGTTTTCTCGACCATGTCCAGAGCCACGACAAGGTATGGGTTTGCCGCCGCATCGACATCGCGCGCCACTGGGCGCACACCCACCCCTGCAAGGACTGAAACGCCATGCCATTGACGCTGGAACAACTCAACGCCGCCGATGCGGCCACCGCAACCGCCCTGCTCGACGGCCTGTACGAACACTCGCCGTGGATCGCCGAGGCGGCGCTCGCGCAGCGCCCGTTCAAGTCGCTGGCGCATATCAAGCACGCCATGGCGCAGGTGCTCGCCCAGGCGCCCGGGCAGGCCCAGCTCGACCTGATCCGCGCCCACCCGGAGCTCGCCGGCAAGGCCATGGTGGGCAACACGCTCACGGCCGAATCGAAGAACGAGCAGAACCAGGCGGGCCTGACGCAGTGCACGCCAGAAGAATTTGCGCGCATCCAGCAACTCAACGCCGACTACAACGCGCGCTTTGGCTTTCCGTTCATCCTGGCCGTGCGTGGCCCGCGCGGCCTGGGCCTGTCCAAGCAGGAAATCATCGACACCTTTGCGCGCCGCCTGCTCAATCCGGTCGACTTTGAACGCGCCGAGGCGCTGCGCAACATCCACCGCATCGCCGAGATCCGGCTCAACGACAAGTTCGGCTACGCGCCCACGCTGGGCAACGACGTCTGGGACTGGCAGGAGCGCCTGGCGCAGCACAGCGACGCGGGCTACGCCGAAAAGGGCCAGCTCACCGTCACCTACCTCACCGACGCGCACCGCGCCTGTGCCCAGCGCATCAGCCACTGGATGCGCGAATGCGGCTTTGACGAGGTCGAGATCGACGCCGTCGGCAACGTCGTGGGCCGCTACCACGGCGCCACACCCGGCGCCAAGGCGCTGCTCACCGGCTCGCACTACGACACCGTGCGCAACGGCGGCAAGTACGACGGGCGCCTGGGCATCTTCGTGCCCATGGCCTGCGTGCGCGAACTGCACCGCCAGGGCAAGCGCCTGCCGTTCGGCCTCGAGGTGGTCGGTTTCGCCGAAGAGGAAGGCCAGCGCTACAAGGCCACCTTCCTGGGCTCGGGCGCGCTTATCGGCCAATTCAACCCGGCCTGGCTGGAGCAAAAGGATGCCGATGGCATCGCGATGCGCGAGGCCATGCAGCATGCGGGCCTGTGCGTCGACGACATCCCGAAGCTGCAGCGCGACCCGGCCCGCTACCTGGGCTTCATCGAAGTGCACATCGAGCAGGGCCCGGTGCTCAACGAACAGGGCATTCCGCTCGGCGTGGTCACCTCGATCAACGGCGGCAAGCGCTATGTCTGCGAAATGATCGGCATGGCCAGCCACGCCGGCACGACCCCGATGGATCGGCGCCGCGACGCGGCCGTCGGCGTGGCCGAACTCGCGCTCTACGCAGAACAGCGTGCTGCGCAAGACGGCGACTCGGTCGCCACCATCGGCCAGCTCACCGTGCCCAATGGCTCCATCAACGTGGTGCCGGGGCGCTGCCAATTCTCGCTCGACATGCGCGCACCGACCGACCCGCAGCGCGACGCGCTCGCGACCGACATCCTCGCCGAGCTCGAAGCCATCGCCCAGCGCCGGGGCCTGCGCTTCAGCGCCGAGCTGTCGATGCAGGCGGCTGCCGCGCCCAGCGCCCCCGCATGGCAACAGCGCTGGGAGCGCGCCGTCGAGGCGCTCGGTGTGCCGGTGTTCCGCCTGCCCAGCGGCGCCGGCCACGACGCCATGAAGCTGCACGAAATCATGCCCCAGGCGATGCTGTTCACGCGCGGCCTCCACAGCGGCATCAGCCACAACCCGCTCGAGAGCACCACCAGCGACGACATGCAGCTGGCCATCGATGCCTTCTCCCATGTCCTCCACCAAATCGCCACGGAGACCCCATGAACGCACCCAACCACGGCCACAACGCCCTGACCTACCGCCAGCTCGACGCCTGGATCGACCAGCATTTCGACGAGGAAGTGCGCTTTCTACAGGCGCTGGTGCAGGTGCCGACCGACACCCCGCCGGGCAACAACGCCCCGCACGCCGAGCGCACCGCCGAGTTGCTGCAGGACTTTGGCTACACCGCTGAAAAGTACGCTGTGCCCGCCGCCGATGTCAAGGCCTACGGCATGGAGTCGATCACCAACCTGATCGTGCGCCGGCCCTACGGCGACGGCGGCCGCACCATCGCCCTCAATGCCCATGGCGACGTGGTGCCACCGGGCGAAGGCTGGACGCACGACCCCTATGGCGCGGACATCGCCAACGGCGACATGTACGGCCGCGCCACGGCCGTGAGCAAGAGCGACTTTGCGAGCTTCACCTACGCCGTGCGCGCGCTCGAAGCCGTGGCCCGGCCCTGCAAAGGCGCGGTCGAACTGCACTTCACCTACGACGAAGAGTTCGGCGGCGAACTCGGCCCCGGCTGGCTGCTCAGGCACCAGCTGAGCCGGCCCGACCTGATGATTGCGGCGGGCTTCAGCTACGAAGTGGTCACCGCGCACAACGGCTGTCTGCAGATGGAAGTCACGGTGCACGGCAAGATGGCGCACGCCGCCGTGCCGCACACCGGCGTGGACGCGCTGCAGGGCGCGGTGCAGATCTTGAACGCGCTGTACACACAGAACGCGCTGTACCGGCAGGTGACCTCGCAGGTCGATGGCATCGAGCACCCCTACCTGAACGTCGGCCGCATCGAAGGCGGCACCAACACCAACGTCGTGCCCGGCAAGGTGGTGTTCAAGCTCGACCGCCGCATGATCCCCGAAGAAAACCCGGCCGAGGTGGAAGCCAACATCCGCCAGGTGATCGCCGATGCCGCCGCCCAGTGCGCCAAGGGCACCACCGTCGAGATCAAGCGCCTGCTGCTGGCCAACGCCATGAAGCCCCTTGCCGGCAATGCGCCGCTGGTCCAAGCCCTCCAGAAGCACGGCGGCGAGCTGTTTGGCGAGCCGATTCCGTCCCGGGGCACGCCGCTGTACACCGACGTGCGCCTGTACGCCGAGCACGGCATTCCGGGTGTGATCTACGGCGCCGGCCCGCGCAGCGTGCTCGAATCGCACGCCAAGCGCGCCGACGAGCGCCTGCACCTCGAAGACCTGCGCCGCGCCACCAAGGTGATCGCGCGCAGCCTGCACGACCTGCTGGCCTGAGCGCGCGGCAAGCCAGTAGCGCTCGCACCACTGCCCGCTCTACACTGCCAAGGACTTGCCCCGCCATCGGTGCAAGTCCTTTTTTACGCCCGAGGAGACAAGCATGCACATCCGCCACACCCTGCTGGCCAGCAGCCTTGCGCTGGCCCTCGCCAGCCTCGCCGCCTGCAGCAACACGCCGCAGCAGATGCCCCCCGCCGCGGCCACGCCGGCGGTCGTGCAGCAGACCGCCGCCGCCCAGGCGGCCAGCGCCGCCTACGACTTCGACATGGACGTGTTCCACCCGGTCGTGGCACGCAACGGCATGGTGGCCACCGAGCAGGAACTGGCGTCGCGGATCGGCCTGGACATCCTCAAATCCGGCGGCAACGCGGTGGATGCGGCCGTGGGCATCGGCTTTGCCTTGGCCGTCGCCTTGCCCAATGCGGGCAACCTGGGCGGCGGCGGCTTCATGGTGGTGTACGACGCCAAGACCGGCAAAAGCGTGGCGCTCGACTTCCGCGAAGTGGCGCCGGGCAAAGCCACGCGCGACATGTACCTCGACGCCAAGGGCAATGTGATCGATGGCAAATCGCTCTACACCCCCTACGCAGTGGGCGTGCCCGGCACCGTGGCCGGCATGGAGCATGCGCTCAAGACCTGGGGCACGCTGCCGCTGTCCACGGTGGTCGCGCCGGCCGTCGCGCTGGCAGACAAGGGCTTTCCCGTGAGCGAGCCGCTGGCCAAGATCCTGCAGCAGGAGAAGAAGAACATGGGCCAATGGCCTGCCACGCGCGAGATCTTCTGGCGCAACGGCGAACCGCTCCAGGTCGGCGACACCCTGGTGCAAAAAGACCTGGCGCAGTCCATGCGCCTGATCGGCCAGCAGGGCTCCAAGGTGTTCTACGAAGGCGCCATCGCACAACAAATTGCCGCCGAGATGGCACCGTATCCCGGCGCCCTCTCGCTGCAAGACCTGCGCGAATACAAGGTGGCCGAGCGCGAACCGACGCGGGGCAGCTACCGCGGCCATGAGATCGTCACCATGCCGCCGCCCTCTTCCGGCGGCCCGCACCTGGTGCAGATCCTGAACATGATGGAGCAGTGGCCGATCGCACAATGGGGGCCCAACAGCGCCCAGACCATCCACTACATGGCCGAGAGCATGAAGCTGGCCTACGCCGACCGCGCCGAATACCTGGGCGACCCCGATTTCGTGAAGATTCCGCTCAAGGGCCTGACCTCCAAGCGCTACGCAGCGGCGCTGGCCAAGGGCATCGATCCCAACATGGCGCGCAGCGGCAAAAGCATCAAGCCCGGCCAGCCCCAGCCTTATGAGAGCGACCAGACCACGCACTACTCGGTGGTGGACAAGGCCGGCAATGCCGTGGCCGTGACCTACACGCTGAACACCAACTTCGGCAGCGGCATCGTGGCCAAGGGCACGGGCATCCTGCTCAACAACGAGATGGACGACTTCTCGGCCAAGCCCGGCGTGGCCAACGCCTACGGCCTCGTGGGCGGCGACGCCAATGCCGTGGCCGCGAAGAAGCGCCCGCTCTCGTCGATGACGCCCACGCTGGTGCTCAAGGACGGCAAGCCCGTGCTGGTCACGGGCAGCCCCGGCGGCGCGCGCATCATCACGACCGTGTTGCAGACCGTGGTCAACACCATCGACTTCGGCATGAACCCGGCCGAGGCCGCGTCGACCCCGCGCGTGCACCACCAGTGGACGCCCGACGAGCTGCGCATCGAAAAAGGCCTGAGCCCCGACACCATCGCCCTGCTCAAGCAGCGGGGCCACAACGTGGCGCTCAAGCCCTCGATGGGCCGCACGCAGACCATCCAGCTCAGGGACGGCAAGCTCTACGGCTACTCCGATCCGCGCAACCCCGACGGCAAGACGCTGGGCTACTGATCCCCGCACTCCGGCGAGACGCACGACCGTGCCGAACGCGCCCGCCGCAGCCATGTCCATGCCTGCGGCTTTTTTCATGCCCGGCGCGGCGTCGCCGGCGGCAGACCGAGGCCCAGTGGCCCCGCCGACCCAGAAAATTCATGCCTGCACAGCAACAAATTGCGCACAAACCTCCCACTGGCGTGCGTCATAAGCTATAGTTTAAATAGCACAAATGGGGTGAATAGCGCGGGAAAGCGTCTCACCCCACACTCCCCGCCCCCCACCAGGCCGAACCTTGCGCAAACCGATCCCCGCTGTGCCAAAGCAACCTTCCCGCCGCAGCCACCCCCGCTGCCACGTGCTCTGGCACACTCGTCTTACCAGAGGCGAGTGATCTTTCCCTTCCCCATTTCCCTCCCCAGTCAACGTCACAGGAGTCCGCAGTGGCACATCCCACCTCCGCCGCCGAACAGGCTTTGCGCGAAGCCGCGCTCGAATACCACCGCAATCCCAACAAGGGAAAGATCTCGGTCACGCCCACCAAGCCGCTGTCGAACCAGCGCGACCTGTCCCTCGCGTACTCGCCCGGCGTGGCCTACCCGTGCCTCGACATCGAGGCCGACCCCTCGCTGGCCCACGAATACACGGCACGTGGCAACCTGGTCGGCGTCGTTACGAACGGCACGGCCGTGCTGGGCCTGGGCAACATCGGCCCGCTGGCCAGCAAGCCGGTGATGGAAGGCAAGGGCTGCCTGTTCAAGAAATTCGCCGGCGTCGATGTGTTCGACATCGAACTGGCCGAGAACGACCCCGACAAGCTGATCGACATCATTGCGGCGCTCGAGCCCACGCTGGGCGGCATCAACCTCGAAGACATCAAGGCGCCCGAGTGCTTCTACATCGAGCAGGAGCTGAGCAAGCGCATGAACATCCCGGTGTTCCATGACGACCAGCACGGCACGGCCATCATCTCCAGCGCCGCGCTGCTCAACGGGCTCGAGCTCGTTGGCAAGCAGATCGGCGACGTGAAAGTGGCCGTCTCGGGCGCCGGCGCCGCCGCCATCGCCTGCGTGGGCGTGATGGTAGGCCTGGGCGTCAAGCGCGAACACATCTTCATGTGCGACTCCAAGGGTGTCGTCTACGAAGGCCGCCCCGGCGGCTACGACGCGTCCAAGGCGCTCTATGCCCAAAACACCGACGCGCGCACGCTGGCCGATGCGGTCCACGGCGCCGACGTGTTCCTCGGCTGCTCGGCCCCCGGCGTGCTCACGGTGGACATGGTCAAGACCATGGCCGACAAGCCCATCATCCTGGCACTGGCCAACCCCGAGCCCGAGATCCGCCCCGAACTGGCCAAGGCCGCGCGCCCCGACTGCATCATCGCCACTGGCCGCTCGGACTACCCCAACCAGGTCAACAACGTCCTGTGCTTCCCGTACATCTTCCGCGGCGCGCTCGACTGCGGCGCCACCAAGATCACCGAGGCCATGAAGCTGGCCTGCGTGCGCCAGATCGCCGACCTGGCCAAGGCCGAGCCGAGCGACGAGGTCGCTGCCGCCTATGCCGGCAAGGACCTGAGCTTCGGCCCCGACTACCTGATCCCCACGCCGTTTGATGCGCGCCTGATCCTGCGCATCGCCCCGGCCGTGGCGCAGGCGGCGGCCGATTCCGGCGTGGCCACGCGCCCGATCGCCGACATCGCCGCCTACCGCGAGAGCCTGACGCGCTTCGTCTACCAGACCGGCATGTTCATGCGCCCGGTGTTCCACGCCGCCAAGCTGGCGCAAAAGCGCGTCGCCTATGCCGAGGGCGAAGACGAGCGCGTGCTGCGCGCCGTCCAGACCGCCGTGGACGACGGCCTGGCCAAGCCCATCCTGATCGGCCGCCCGGCCGTGATCGCCGCACGCATCGCCAAGGCCGGCCTGCGCATCCAGCCCGGCAAGGACGTGGAGATCTGCAACCCCGAGGACGACCCGCGCTTTCGCCAGTACTGGGAAACCTACCAGCGCCTCATGGGCCGACGCGGCATCACGCCCGAGACCGCCAAGGCCGCCGTGCGCCGCTCGAACACGCTGATCGCCTCGCTCATGGTGCACCTCGGCGATGCCGACGCCATGATCTGCGGCCTGGTGGGCAAGTTCGACAGCCACCTGGACCACATCCGCGACGTCATCGGCCTCAAGGAAGGCACGCCCAAGCTGGCGACCGTGAACGCCCTGATGCTGGAAAAGCACACGCTGTTCATCGCCGACACCTACATCAACGAAAACCCCGACGCCGCCGAACTCGCCGCCATCGCCCTGATGGCCGCCGAAGAGGTGCAGCGCTTTGGCGTGCCGCCCAAGGTGGCCTTCCTGTCGCACTCGAACTACGGCTCGTCCTCGCGCGAATCGGCGCGCAAGATGCGCGCGGCGCGCGACCTGTTCGTGCAGGCGGCGCCGCACATCGAGTGCGATGGTGAACTGCACGGCGACGCCGCCCTGTCGCAGGTGATCCGGACCGCCGCGCTGCCCGAGACCACGCTGACCGGCGCGGCCAACGTGCTGATCTGCCCGAACCTCGACGCCGCCAACATCCTGTTCAACGTGCTCAAGGTCACCAGCACCCAGGGTGCGACCATCGGCCCGATCCTGCTCGGCGCGGCCGCATCGGCGCACGTGCTGACGCCTTCGGCAACCGTGCGCCGCGTGCTCAACATGACGGCCCTGGCGGCCGCGAACGCGGTGCGCGGCTAAAACCTCCGCCGCACTCCCCCACAGCTGCCTCCAGACCGTGAACGGGTCTGGAGGCAGTTTGCCTTGGCGGGAGCGATCCACGGGCGCCGACCGCAGCGCGGCGCCCGGCAAGCACACGCAACACCTGTTCGGGTCCCAGACAAAGCCGGTGCCGGCGCCGCGCCACCGCGGCATTCCACGCCAGGAAAATCAAAAAGAGAGCTGCTTGCGCTTACGCAGCAGGGGTTTGAGGCGCTTTTTGCCCAAAACGCCTCTGGGCCACGCGCTGCGCCGCCCCCTCCAGCATGCTGGGTGTGTGGTTTTCCACCCGCACGGGCGGAAAACCGCCGCAGAAAGCGCTAAATCCGGGCATCACTCCAGCGGAGGCACCATGGCCACCCACCCACGCCTTGCGGGAAAGCTTCCCTTCTACCGCTCGCTCTACCTGCAGGTGCTTGCCGCCGTGGTGGTCGGCGTGCTCCTGGGGTATTTCTATCCCGCGCTGGGCGAGAAGATGAAGCCGCTGGGCGACGGCTTCATCAAGCTCATCAAGATGGTCATCGCGCCCATCATCTTTTGCACCGTCGTGGTCGGCATCGCCGGCATGGAAGACATGAAGAAAGTCGGGCGCACGGGGGGCCTGGCGCTGCTTTATTTCGAGGTGGTCAGCGGCATCGCGCTGGTCATCGGCCTGCTCGTGGTCAATGTGCTGCAGCCGGGCGCCGGCATGAACGTCGACGTCTCCAGCCTCGACACCAAAGCCATCGCCGCCTACACCGCGCCGGGCAAGCTGGGCACGACCACCGAATTCTTGATGAACATCATCCCCACCACACTGATCGATGCGTTTGCCAAGGGCGAGATCCTGCAGGTGCTGCTGATCGCGGTGATGTTCGGCTTTGCGCTGCACCGTTTCGGCGGGCGCGGCACGCTGGTGTTCGACATGATCGAGAAGACCTCGCATGTGCTGTTCACCATCGTCGGCTACATCATGAAGGTCGCCCCCATCGGCGCGTTCGGCGCCATGGCATTCACCATCGGCAAGTACGGCGTGGGCTCGCTGCTATCGCTGGGCAAGCTGATGGGCGCCTTCTACCTGACCTGCCTGCTGTTCATCTTCCTGGTGCTGGGCTCGATTGCGCGCTTCCACGGCTTTTCGATCTGGAAGTTCATCAAGTACATCAAGGAGGAACTGCTCATCGTGCTGGGCACGTCGTCGAGCGAGTCGGTGCTGCCGCGCATGATGGAGAAGATGGAGAACCTGGGCGCGAAGAAATCCACCGTCGGCCTGGTCATCCCCACCGGCTACTCGTTCAACCTCGACGGCACCTCGATCTACCTTACGATGGCCGCCGTGTTCATCGCCCAGGCCACCAACACGCCCATGACACTGACGCAGGAGATCACGCTGCTGGCCGTGCTGCTGCTCACCTCCAAGGGCGCTGCCGGCATCACCGGCAGCGGCTTCATCGTGCTGGCGGCCACGCTGTCGGCCGTGGGCCATGTGCCGGTGGCGGGGCTGGCGCTTATCCTGGGCATCGACCGCTTCATGTCTGAGGCGCGCGCGCTCACCAACCTGATTGGCAACGGCGTGGCGACCGTGGTCGTGGCCAAATGGACCGACGAACTCAACACCGAACAGCTCCACGCCCGCCTGAACAACCAGGACTGGGTGGACGCCCAGGAGCCCGAAGTGCTGCTCAACGCCACGACCGCGCGCATGGACACATCGGGCGTCCATTAGCGGCTCTCCACCCCTTAAAACTCC
This sequence comes from Acidovorax sp. SRB_14, assembly GCF_012932145.1. Taxonomy (GTDB): domain Bacteria; phylum Pseudomonadota; class Gammaproteobacteria; order Burkholderiales; family Burkholderiaceae_C; genus Simplicispira. The sequence goes on from NZ_MWOK01000003.1 coordinate 62,013, forward strand.
TATTTCGATAGCTTGAAACGCTTGCTCCATCAGCGCTTGGTGCCTCAACCGTTCGAAACAGGCATTTCCGGCGGTATGCCCATGGGCCCGCGCCTCCCGCCTCCTTGCAGCCCGTGTCCGGGCGGCGCCAGGCACTGCGGCGACCCGCTAGAATACGCGGCTCCTTCCAGGAGACTTGGGTGAGTGGTTTAAACCAGCAGTCTTGAAAACTGCCGACGGGCAACCGTCCGTGAGTTCGAATCTCACAGTCTCCGCCAAAACGTCCTAAGATTTTGATTTAAAAGAGATTTTTTCTTGGACCAGACGAGCTCGATGTTGCATCCGATCAACGTCCAACTTTTGCTCAATTGATGTCCAAGAGCGCGTCTGCTCTCGATGGGCATGCGGACTCCCATGCCAACGCCCTGATCGTGCTCCCCGCGGGTGTCGGTGCCGACCGGAACAAGCTCGTGCCTTCGAAGCAGCCAAAGCAGGCCTTTGGTGCTCGATGCAGAACCTGGCGCAGCACATGTGCGTGCTGCGCCGCCCCGCCGGCGTTCACCGTGACAGTTTTACGCTGTGGCGCAACGATCAGCACATGGATGAACAGCCAGCGCATGACATTCAAGTGCACGCCGCCATCACCATCAACCAGACTGCCAGCATCCTGCAAATGGTTCTGGACGGTGCAGGCATTGCCACGTTCACCATGGATTCGGCACGCCCATTCTTGAACCAAGGTGCACTCGAACACGTTCTGCCAGGTTGGATTACAGGACGCTATTGCGTATTGGCAGCGCTGCCGAGCCGCAAACACTTGCCTGAGCGGGCCAAGGCATTTCTTGACTTTGTATTTGCAGCACACAAAGCGCAACTCATCGATCGCTGCTGAGAGGAGACCGTGAACCCTCGCCCAAGCCGCCGGCCTACACCGTGGCGATGCGCAGCAGGTTGGTGGCGCCCGGCGTGCCAAAGGGCATGCCGGCAATGGTGACGATGAACTGTCCGGGCCCGGCAAAGCGCTCGCGCTGTGCTGTTTGGCGTGCCACCTCGGTCATTTCCTCGGCGCTGGAGACGTCCTGGGTGTGCACCGAGTGCACGCCCCACACCAGTGCCAGGCGGCGCGCGGTGGCGAGGTTCGGCGTCAGGCTCAGCACGGGCGACTCGGGCCGCTCGCGCGCCGCGCGCAGGCTGGTCTGGCCCGAGCCCGTGTAGCAGACGATGGTAGAGGCGTGCAGCAGCGACACCACGCGGCGCATGGCGCAGCACACGGCCTCGGCCACGTCGCCCCCGGCGCGGGCCGACGTGTGCGAGGCCTCGATCAGCTGGCGGTACAGCGGGTCGCCCTCGACCTCTTCGATGATGCGGTTCATCATCTTCACCGCCTCGATCGGGTGCTTGCCCGAGGCCGACTCGGCCGACAGCATCACGGCATCGGCACCGTCGTAGATGGCGGTGGCGACGTCGGACGCCTCGGCCCGCGTGGGCACCGGGCTGTCGATCATCGATTCGAGCATCTGCGTGGCCACGATCACGGGCTTGCCCAGGCGGCGGCAGCTGCGCACGATGCGCTTCTGGATGGCGGGCACGCGCTCGGCGGGCATCTCGACGCCCAGGTCGCCGCGCGCCACCATGATGGCGTCGGACAGTTCCACGATGGCGTCCAGCTGCTCGATGGCCGACGGCTTCTCGAGCTTGGAGACGATGGCCGCGCGGTCGCCGATCAGGGCGCGCGCTTCGGACACGTCTTCGGGGCGCTGCACGAACGACAGCGCAATCCAGTCCGCCCCCAGCTCCAGCGCCAGGTCCAGGTCACGCCGGTCCTTGGCCGTGAGGGCCGTGATGGGCAGCACGATGCCGGGCACGTTGACGCCTTTGCGCTCGGACAGGCGCCCGCCGACGGCCACGCGGGTGTCGGCAAAGTCGGCGCCGCAGCGCTCGACGACCAGGCGCAGCTTGCCGTCGTCGAGCAGCAGGTCGGCGCCCGGCACCAAAGCGGCAAAGATTTCCGGGTGGGGCAGGCTTGCGCGCTCTGCCGTGCCCGGCGTGGCGTCGAGGTCGAGGCGAAACGCCGCGCCTTCGGCCAGCTGCACCGGGCCGTTGGCGAACGTGCCCACGCGCAGCTTGGGGCCTTGCAGGTCGGCCAGGATGCCGATCGGGCGGCCGGTTTCCTCTTCGAGCGCGCGCAGCACGGCAAAGCGGGCGCGGTGGTCGTCGGCGCTGCCGTGGCTGAAGTTGAGGCGGAACACATCGACACCGGCCAGAAAAAGCTGGCGCACGGTGTCCGGGTCGGAGCTGGCAGGGCCCAGCGTGGCGACGATCTTGGCATTTCGGGTTCTGCGCATGGTCTATGTCCGATCGATGACGATGGCGCGGAAGTCGTTCACGTTGGTGAGGGTGGGACCGGTGACGACCGTATCGCCCAGCGCCTCGAAAAAGCCGTGGCCATCGTTGTTGGCCAGCGCATCGCGCGGCTTGATGCCGAGGGCCCAGGCACGCGCCAGCGTGTCGGGCGCAAGGCACGCGCCAGCGATTTCTTCCTGGCCGTCGACGCCATCGGTGTCGGCGGCCAGGGCGTGGATGCGGGGGTGGCCCTGCAGCGCCACGCCCAGGGCCAGCAGAAACTCCACGTTGCGTCCGCCGCGGCCTTCGCCGCGCACCGTCACGGTGGTCTCTCCGCCCGACAGCAGCACGCACGGCGCCGGCACCGGCTGGCCGCGCTCGGCGACCTGGCGCGCAATGCCAGCGTGCACGGCGCCCACGTCGCTGGCCTCGCCCTCCAGGGCGTCGCCCAGGATGAAGGCCGGGTAGCCGGCCTCGCGCGCCACCTGCGCCGCCGCTTCGAGCGCCTGCTGGGGCGTGGCGACGATGCGCGTCTCGCAGCACGCCAGGCGCGCGTCGCCGGGCTTGATCGACTCGCCCTCTCCGCTTTCGAGCAGCGCACGCACCGCTGGCGGCACGTCGATGCCGTAGCGGCGCACGATGGCCAGCGCGTCGGCGCAGGTCGTGGGGTCGGGCACCGTCGGGCCCGAGGCAATGTCCATCGGGTTGTCGCCCGGCACGTCGGAGATCAGCAGCGTCAGCACGCGCGCCGGGTGGCACGCCGCGGCCAGCCGCCCGCCCTTGATGGCCGAGAGGTGGCGGCGCACGCAGTTCATCTCGCTGATGGTGGCGCCCGACTTGAGCAGCGCGCGGTTGAGCGCCTGCTTGTCTTGCAGCGTGAGGCCGGGCGCGGCCAGCGGCAGCAGCGAGGAGCCACCGCCCGAGATCAGGCACAGCACCAGGTCGTCCTCGCGCAGGCCGCTGACCAGGGCCAGCAGGCGCTGCGCGGCCTTTTCGCCGGCCGCGTCGGGCACGGGGTGGGCGGCCTCGGCGATCTCGATGCGCTCGCACGGCACGCCGTAGCCATAGCGCGTCACGACCAGGCCCGACAGCGGGCCCGGCCACGCGTCTTCGACCGCGCGCGCCATCGCGGCCGACGCCTTGCCGGCCCCGATCACGATCAGGCGCCCGGTGCCCAGGCTCTGCGGCGTGGGCAGGTGCGGCGGCACGCAGTGCGCGGGTTGCGCCGACGCCACGGCGGCGTCGAACATGCGCCGCAGCAGCTGCGACTGGGAACTGGCAGGGGGGTGGGCTGGCACTGCGTTCTGGGGGTTGTCTGGCATGGGCATGGCTCGCTGGTCGCGGGTGGGTGAGTTGCTGAGCTTATTCGACCTTGTGGCCGATTTCGAAGCTGGACATTGTCCCCACTGCACGCACCATGCCCAAGTGGCCCCAGGCCTTGGCGCGCTCGGCCACGCCGCGGGTGTTCAAGCACTGGGTGGCGTCGCTCTCGGCAATCAACTTGGGCGGTTTGCCGTGGCCGTAGACGAACACCTGGTGACGGGGGAAGAGATCATGTCTTCGTCCTGTGAATAAGTGGTGCCAGTGGGGCGCGATGGACCGTCAAAGAAGGAGGCGCGCGTTTGTGCAGGGCGGCCCTCAGGCGGCCAGCCGCTGGCGCCAGCCCAGGCCCGCTTCGGTGGTGGTGGCGGGCCGGTACTCGCAGCCGATCGTGCCGGTGTAGCCAATGCGGTCGATCAGCGCGAACAGGAACGGGTAGTTGATCTCGCCCGTGCCCGGCTCGTGGCGGCCGGGGTTGTCGGCCAGCTGGATGTGGCCGATGCGCGCCAGGTTCTTCTGCAGCGTGCTCGCCAGCTCGCCCTCCATGCGCTGCGCGTGGTAGAGGTCGTACTGCACGAACAGGTTGTCGGCGCCGACTTCGTCGATCAGCGCCAGCGCCTGCGGCGTGCGGTTGAGGACAAAACCGGGGATGTCGAAGGTGTTGATCGGCTCGATCAGCAGACGCAGGCCCGCTGCCTTCAACTCGGCGGCGGCAAAGCGCAGGTTCTCGACCAGCGTCTGGTGCACGGCGTGCGCGTCCACGCCGGCGGGCGCCTTGCCGGCCAGGCAGTTGAGCTGCGGCACGCCCAGGACCTTGGCGTATTCGATGCCCCGGGCCACGCCGGAGCGGAATTCCTGCACGCGGTCGGGGTGGCAGGCGATGCCGCGCTCGCCCCCCTTCCAGTCGCCGGCAGGCAGGTTGTGCAGCACCGGCATGAGGCGGTGGGCGTCCAGCCGCGCCCTGAGAGCGGCGGCCGGGAAGGCGTAAGGAAACTGGAACTCCACGGCCTGGAAGCCCGCCCGCGCGGCGGCGCCGAAGCGCTCCAGAAAAGGCACTTCGTTGAACAACGTGGTCAGGTTGGCGGCAAATTGCGGCATGTCTCTTTCCTTCGGCTTGGGCGTTCGGTCCAGCATACCCACGGCAACGGGTATGTCGGCCCTGCGTGCCGCCCCGTCTCGCACCCGACCACGTGGCGATTCCGGTGCGACGCCCAGGGCGATGCGGGTGACGGGTTCGCGCAGGACTTCCATGACCCCGGGAGCGCGGAGCCCGTGCATCCAGGCACGGGCCTGGGCGCTGGCCGGGGCGACCCGTTCCAAGCGGGCCATCCGCAGGGGCCCTGCAGGCTGGTGCCCGACCGGGCCCGCGGGCGGCCACGTCGCGGCAGCTCGGTGGAGCACGATCGGCCTGTAACCCGAGTGTAATAAGCGCAAGCAGCTATTTTTTCCATAGCACCCTGCGCAAGCCATGCGCCGGCGTGCGCGGCCCGCGGCACGCCCCGCGCGCCCGGCGCTTCCCGGAACGGCCGCCGCGCCAGCCCCGGGGCGCGCGTGCCAGGCGCCAGCGCAGCGCCCGCTTGCCACGCGGTATGGTGTCGGGCCCGGCGCCCTGCGCTGCCTTTTTGCACTTCACAAGGAAACCCGACATGCGCCCTTCCAACACCCTGTCCCTGCTGTCCGCCGCCCTCTGCGCAGCCCTGCTGGCCGGCTGCGCCGGTCTGCCCAGCCCCCAGCCGGCGGCGCCCCAGTGGCAGACGCCGGGCCCGCGCGGCGGCACCTGCGACGCCGCGCCAGCGCAGAAAGTCCTGGGCAAACAGAGCACGGCGTCGGTGACCGAGCAGGCACGCGTTGCCTCGGGCGCGGCCATGGCGCGCGTGCTGCAGCCCAACCAGCCGGTGACGCGGGACTTCAACCCCGAGCGGCTGAACCTGGTGGTGGACGGCAGCGGCCGCATCACGGCCGCGCGCTGCGGCTGAGGGCGCGCCCAATTCACTACCGCATTGATAGCTTCCAACGCTTATCCCATAAGCGTTTGATGCCTTTTTGACTTGAAAATAGGGCCCACCGCGCCGCGCTCAGTCGGCCAGGAACAGCGCCTGCAGGTCACTCAGGAAATCGAAGCCGCACTCGGTCGGGCGCACATGCACCATGTCGCGCTCGATCAGTCCCTTGCGCTCGGCCTCGTCGAGCGCCTGGGCAATGGCGGTCACCGGCAGGCCGGTGCGCTCGACAAAGTCCTGCAGCGCAAAGCCGCCGCGCAGGCGCAGCGCGTTGAGCATGTACTCGAACGGCAGGTCGGCGCGGCGCACGTCTTCGTCCTGCGCCACGGCGCGGCCAGCCAGCGCATGCTCCATGTAGCGCACCGGGTCGCGAAAGCGCGTCTGGCGCACCACGCGGTGCGCAAAGCTCAGCTTGCTGTGCGCCCCCGCGCCAATGCCCAGGTAATCGCCGAACTGCCAGTAGTTGGTGTTGTGGAAGCACGCGTGCCCGGGCTGCGCATAGGCCGATATTTCATAGCGCTCCATGCCCGCCTGGCCCGTCAGCTCGGTGATGCGGTCGAGCATGGCGTAGGCGTCGTCGTCTGCCGGAATGGCTGGCGGAAACTTGGCGAAATAGGTGTTGGGCTCGATCGTCAGGTGGTAGATCGAGATGTGCGGCGGCGCCAGGGCCAGCGCCTGGTGCAGGTCGGCGTCGAGCTCGGCCATGGTCTGGCCGGGCAGCGCGTACATGATGTCGAGGTTGAAAGTATCGAAGGCCTGCGCGGCCTCTTCGACCGCGGCCAGCGCCTGCGCGCGGTCGTGCACACGGCCCAGCGCCTGCAGGTGCCTGTCGTTGAAGCTCTGCACGCCGACCGACAGCCGCGTCACGCCGGCCGCACGGAACGCGCGAAAGCGGTCCTTCTCGAAGGTGCCGGGGTTGGCTTCGAGCGTGATTTCGCAGTCGGCCGCCAGCGGCAGGCGTGCGCGGATGTCGCCCAGCAGCCGGTCGATGGCCTGGGGCGAGAACAGGCTGGGCGTGCCGCCGCCGATGAACACGCTGTGCACCGGCCGGCCCCAGACCAGCGGCAGCGCGGCCTCCAGGTCGGCCACCAGGGCGTCGAGGTAGCGCTGCTCGGGAATGCCGGCCGCGCCGCCTGCGCCCTGCCATTCGTGCGAGTTGAAGTCGCAGTACGGGCATTTCTTCAGGCACCAGGGTAGATGCACGTACAGCGACAGCGGCGGCAGGCTGGCAAGCTGCAGCAGGCCGGGGCGCATGTAGTGCTGGACGTCGCGCAGCGGCGCCGGCGCATCGCCGGCCGGAGTGATGGGAATGGCCATGCTAGATCCAGCGCTCGCGCAGCAGCGCCAGCATCTGCTGGGACGCGCGGCCGCGGTGGCTGTGGGCGTTCTTGACCTCGACCGGCAGCTCGGCAAAGGTTTTGCCGAATTCGGGCAGGAACATCACCGGATCGAACCCGAAGCCGTTGCTGCCGCGCCGCTCGCGCGCGATCTCGCCGACCACGCGGCCCACCGCGATCAGGGGCTCGGGGTCCTGTGGGCTGCGCACCGCGACCAGGGTGCTGACCATGGCGGCGCGGCGGTGGTCCTGGCCCTGCAGTTGTTCGAGCAGCGCGCGCACGTTGTTGTCGTCGCTTTTCTCGTAGCCGAACTGGGTGCAGTAGTAGGCCGTGTCCACGCCCGGCAGGCCGCCGAAGGCCTCGACGCACAGGCCGGCGTCGTCGGCCAGCGCCGGCAGGCCCGTGTGGGCGGCGGCAAAGCGCGCCTTGGCCAGGGCGTTTTCGACGAAGGTGCGGTGCGGCTCCTCGGCCTCGCCGACGCCCAGGTCGGCCTGTCGGACCAGCTCCACGCCCAGCGGCGCCAGCATGGCCTGCAGTTCGGCGAGCTTGCCGCGGTTGTTCGATGCCAAAACAATTTTCATGGTCAAAAGTGCCTGTAACGCTTACCAGATCTACGCTGATAGCTATTCATTCGATAGTGATTGCTGCTGCAGCTGCACCAGCTCGGCGATGCCCTTGTCGGCCAGCGCGAGCAGCTGGTCCATCTGCGCGCGCGTGAAGGCGGCGCCCTCGGCCGTGCCCTGCACTTCCACGAAGTGTCCCGCGCCGGTCATGACCACGTTCATGTCGGTGTCGCAACCAGCGTCTTCGGCATAGTCGAGGTCGAGCACCGGCTGGCCCTGCACCAGGCCCACCGAGATGGCGGCCACGGGCCCGCGGATCGGCGAGGCCGCCAGCGCGCCGCTGGCCAGCAGCGTGGCCACGGCGTCGCTGGCCGCGACCCAGGCGCCGGTGATGGCCGCGGTGCGCGTGCCGCCGTCGGCCTGGATCACGTCGCAGTCGAGCACGAGCGTGCGCTCGCCGAGCAGCGACAGGTCGAACACCGCGCGCAGGCTGCGCCCGATGAGGCGCTGGATCTCCTGCGTGCGCCCGCTTTGCTTGCCCTTGGCCGCCTCGCGGTCGCTGCGCTGGTGCGTGGCGCGCGGCAGCATGCCGTATTCGGCCGTGACCCAGCCGCGGCCCGTGCCGCGCTGGTGCGGCGGCACGTTCTCTTGCACCGAGGCGGTGCACAGCACGCGCGTGGCGCCGAACTCGATCAGCACCGCGCCTTCGGCGTGTTGCGTGTAGTGGCGAGTGATGCGCACCGGGCGCAACTGGTCTGCGGCGCGGTTGCCGCTGCGGATGGGGGTGGTCATGGAAAAAGTGCGGGTCCGTTCAGGTCGAAGTGGCCATGCAGCTGGCGGCCAGTGTGCGGGCGTGCAGCGGCAAGGAGGAAAGAAAACGGCTGTCGCTGCGTGCGCCTTCGGCGCGTGGCAGCGGGCCGGGGCATGCGGTGCTCGCGCTACGCCTTGCGCGCAGCCGAGCGGCGAATGGCTTCGTTGATCTCCGCGATCGAGCGCTCGATGGCCTCGTCGTCCAGGTCGTCCACCAGCCCATCGAGCGGGCCGGCCTGGATCGTCGAGGCGAACACGTCGCCACCGATGCTGTCGGTCGACACCCCTTGCGTGGACTCGAACGCATCGGGCGTCTCCCATTCCAGCGCCACCACGGTGACGTTGTCGCTGCCCCGGCCAGCCTTGCGCAGCGCCTCTTCCACCAGCTCGGGCACGGACTGCGACACCGGCAGGCGCGCCATCTGCTGCGCGATCTCGCCGTCGCTGAGCGTGCCCCAGAGCCCGTCCGAGCACAGCATCAGGCGGTCGCCCTGCTCCAGGGGCACGGGGCCGGCCAGGTCGTAGATCGGCTTGGTGGGCGAGCCCAGGCAGGTGAACAGGACGTTGCGGTTGATGCGCTCGAGCCCCGGCGGGACGCTGCGCAGCTCGCTGTACGAATGGTCGCGCGTGCGCGTGAGCAGCTCGCCCGCGCGCACCATGTACAGGCGCGAGTCGCCACAGTGCACCCAGGTGGCGCTGCCGCCCTGCAGCACCGCCGCCACCAGCGTGGTGCGGGGCGAGTCGAGCATGCCTTTGTCACTGGCGTAGCGCAGGATCTGGTGGTGCGCCGCCAGCAGGGCCGACGACAGGAACTCCTGCACATCCCGGAGCACGGGCTTGGCCTGGCGCTGGAACAGGGCCGAGACGGTCTGCAGCGCAATCTGCGCCGCCACTTCGCCCTCGGGGTGGCCGCCCATGCCGTCGGCCAGCACAAACAGGCTGGCCTCGCGCGTGTAGCAGTAGCCCATGCGGTCTTCGTTTTGCTCGCGACCACCGCAGCGGCTGATCTGAAAGACGGAGAACTTCATTTGGATTTGGCGGCCAGGCCGGCGGCAGCGCCGACCTTGTGCACGTTCTTGCGCGTGTCGGACACCAGGGTGTCGAGTTGCAGGCGCATCTTTTCTGCCACCGTGAGCTTGGTGTAGCGGCGCTCTCCTTCGCGCGCGAGTTCCTTCTGCAGCGCAAACACCGACTGCGGGCGCGACATGGGATCGAGCGCCATGCACCACTCAACCACTTCGATGAGGTTGTCCGAATACACGCCGCGCAGCTTGGCCAGCGCCAGCGAGAGCCGGTCCTTGTCGTGGCGCTGCGGCGCCTCGTTGGGCGGAAAACCCTGCATGCAGGCGTAGATGCAGGCACCGATCGCGTAGATATCGGTCCACGGTCCCATCGACGAGTCGCGCCGGTACATCTCGGGCGCGGCAAACCCGGGCGTGTACATCGGACGGATGAAGTTGCCCTCTTTGGAGAGCACTTCGCGTGCGGCGCCAAAGTCGATCATCACGGCCTTGTCGCTGTCGGTGATGAAGATGTTGGCGGGCTTGATGTCCAGGTGCAGCATCTTGTGCTGGTGCACGATGCGCAGTCCGCGCAGCACCTCGTCGAACAGCGAGCGGATGGTGGACTCGCGGAACACCTTGGGCGTCTTGAGGTCGCGCGCGGTGATGATGAAGTCCTGCAGGGTCGCGCCCTCCAGGTAGTTCATCACCATGTAGACGGTCTCGTTCTCGCGGAAGAAGTTGAGCACGCTCACCACCGAGGCATGCGAGATCTGCGCCAGCGCGCGGCCTTCTTCAAAAAAACTCTTGAGTCCGAGCCGGTAGAGCGAGAGCTTTTCGGGCGGTACGCAGGGCAGCAACTCGCCCGCAGCGCGCGCCGCCAGCGACGACGGCAGGTATTCCTTGATGGCGACCTGCTGGCCTTCGCCATCTTCGGCCAGGTACACCACGCCAAAGCCACCGGAGGATAACCGGCGGATCACTCGGTAACCGCCAATGGCGGTATCGGGCGGCAACGGCGCCGGTTTGATTTTGGACATATTTCGCAGGGAGAATTCGAGCGTGAACCAGAACCCGGATAATCGCCGGATTGCAAGCAACCATCAAAAGTCCAATGCCAGTTTACAGCATGACCGGATACGCCAGCGCCCAGCATGGCGCATCCAGCGGGGGCGAAGCGGCCGACGCGCGCAGCCCCTCGGCACGCCGGCTCGGGCTGGAAATCCGCTCCGTCAACAGCCGTTTTCTCGACCTGTCGTTTCGCCTCCCCGACGAGCTGCGCGCCATGGAACCCGTGCTGCGCAGCCTGGTCACGCGCAAGATCAAGCGCGGCAAGGTGGAAGTGCGCGCCGCCATCGACAGCAACGATGCCGGCGGACTGCCCGAGCTCGCTCCGCGCCTGCTGCAGCGCCTGGGGACTCTGCAGGACGGCGTCCAGTCGTGGCTGCCCCAGGCCGCTGCCCTGACGGTGGCCGACGTCCTTCGCCTGTGCGCCAACAACCAGACCACGCACGAAGACTGGAGCGAAGCCGTTCCTGCGCTTGCCGAGAAGGCCGTCAAGGCCCTGCTGGCCGCGCGCAAGCAAGAAGGTGAGCGCCTGGCCACCATGCTGCACGAGCGCGTGGGCCAGCTTCGCACCCTGACCCTGCAGGCCGTGCCGCTCGTACCCCGGCTGGTCGAACAACAGCGCCAGCGCTTCATGGAACGCTGGAAGGAAGCCATGGGCCTGGCAGAAGGCAGCGCCACGCCCGAAGCCGCGCAAGACCGCGCGCTGTCCGAGGCCACCGCATTTGCCATCCGCATCGACGTGGCGGAAGAAGTCACGCGGCTGCAGTCGCACCTCGACGAGATCGAGCGCCTGCTCGATCAAGGCGGCGAGATCGGCAAGCGCCTGGACTTCCTCATCCAGGAGCTGCACCGCGAGGCCAACACTCTGGGCTCCAAGTCGGCGGCACTGGACCTCACGCGCATCAGCGTGGACATGAAGGTGCTGATCGAGCAAATGCGCGAGCAGGTGCAGAACATCGAATAAAACCCCTCATTTCATAGCGCACTGCACATATCCCTTATGGACTACCCCGGAAATCTATACGTAGTCGCAGCACCCAGCGGTGCTGGCAAGTCCAGCCTTGTCAAGGCCCTGCTGGAGCTCGACTCCCACATCTACCTGTCCGTCTCGCACACGACGCGCGCACCGCGCGGACAGGAAAAGCACGGCCGCGACTACTTCTTTGTCTCGGAATCGGAGTTCGACGCCATGGTGGCGTCCAACGCCTTCGTCGAGTGGGCCCATGTCCATGGTCAGCGCTACGGCACGTCCAAGAAGACCATCGAAGAGCGCATTGCACAGGGCAGCGACGTGATCCTGGAAATCGACTTCCAGGGGGCACTGCAGATCAGGCAGACCTTTGCCAACGCGGTGCTGATCTTCATCCTGCCGCCGAGCTGGGAGGAACTGCGCTCGCGCCTGGAGCGCCGCGGCGAAGACTCGGCCGAGGTGATCGAGGTGCGGCTCAAGAATGCCGCCACCGAGATGGCCCAGGCCCACCAATTCGACTTCGTTATAATCAATGAGTTGTTTGAGCGCGCGCTTTTCGATCTGAAAGCCATTGCACACGCCCAGCGGCTCAAATACGCGGCCCAGCGCCGTGCACGTGCCGCGACCTTCGAGTCGCTCAACATCCCTTGAATTCCCCGGAGTACCCATGGCCCGCATTACCGTCGAAGACTGCCTGGAGCAGATCCCCAACCGCTTTCAACTGGTGCTGGCGGCTACCTACCGCGCGCGCATGCTCAGCCAGGGTCACGCCCCCCGCATCGAAAGCCGCAACAAGCCCGCCGTGACCGCCTTGCGCGAGATCGCGGCCGGCAAGGTCGGCATCGAGATGCTCAAGAAGGTTCCCGGCTGATCCGCAGCTGCACAGCCGCATGGAAAAAGCACCGCCCAGCGGTGCTTTTTTTATGCCGCACGCCCTCCCATTGCAGGCGCGCTACATTTAAGGCATGACTGCGGTGCTGAACGCTTCCTCTTCTTCCACTGACCCTCGCCTGCTTCCAAGCTCCGCCACGGCGGCGGCCAATGCTGCGGCGGCAAGCTTTGCTGCACTCATGGAGAGACTGGACTACCTGGACGCCGCCAGCGTGGAGCTGGTACGCCAGGCCTACCGGTACGCCGACACGGCGCACCTGGGGCAACTGCGCAACAGCGGCGAACCCTACATCACTCACCCGATCGCGGTGGCGGCGCAATGTGCGAACTGGAAGCTCGATGCCCAGGCCCTGATGGCAGCGCTGCTGCACGACGCCATGGAAGACTGTGGTGTCACCAAAGCGGACCTGATCGACCGCTTCGGCGCGCCCGTGGCCGAACTGGTCGACGGTCTCACCAAACTCGACAAGCTGCAGTTCGATACGCGCGAAGAAAACCAGGCCGAGTCGTTTCGCAAAATGCTGCTGGCCATGGCGCGCGACGTGCGGGTCATTCTCATCAAGCTGGCTGACCGCACACACAACATGCGCACGCTGTCGGACATGCCGCGCAGCAAATGGGGGCGCATTTCGTCTGAAACCCTCGAGATCTACGCCCCGATTGCCCACCGGCTCGGACTCAACCAGACCTACCGCGAACTGCAGGACCTGGCATTCAGGCATCTGCACCCCTGGCGCTACACGACCTTGAGCAAGGCCGTCAGCAAGTCGCGCAACCGCCGCCGCGACCTGGTGCAAAAGGTGCAGGCCGACGTGGATGCGGTGTTTGCGCGCATGGGCATGGCTGCGCGGCTCGCCGGGCGCGAAAAAACGCTCTACGCCATCTACCAGAAGATGGTCCTGAAACACCTGAGCTTTGCCCAGGTCACCGACCTTTATGGCTTTCGTGTCATCGTCCCCACGGTGACCGACTGCTATACCGCGCTCGGCGTGCTGCACCAGATGTACAAGCCTGTGCCGGGCAAGTTCAAGGACCATATCGCCATTGCCAAGCTCAATGGCTACCAGTCTCTGCACACCACGCTGGTCGGCCCTTCGGGCGTGAACATCGAGTTCCAGATGCGCACCGAAGAAATGCACGTCATTGCCGAAGCCGGCGTTGCCGCACACTGGCTCTACAAAGCCCAGGACACGGAGGACAAGGCGGCAGAGCGCCTGGGCACCAAATGGCTCCAGTCGCTGCTCGACATCCAGAACGAAACACGCGATGCCGCAGAGTTCTGGGACCATGTCAAAGTTGACCTGTTTCCCGATGCGGTCTATGTGTTCACGCCCAAGAGCCAGATCATGGCCCTGCCGCGTGGCGCTACGGTCGTCGACTTTGCCTACGCCATCCACAGCAACATCGGCAACCGCACGGCCGCCGCCAAAATCAACAACGAGCAGGTGCCGTTGCGCACCGAGCTCAAGAATGGCGATGTGGTGGAAATCATCACCACGCCCCACGCTTCTCCAAACCCTGCTTGGCTCGGCTTTGTGCGCACCGGACGCGCACGGTCCAAAATCCGCAACTACCTCAAAACACTGGCCCACAGCGAATCCGAAGGCTTGGGTGAGAAGCTGCTGGCGCAGGCCTTGCGCGCCGAAGGGCTGCAGCAGTTGCCCCCGGTGGTCGAAGAGACGCAGGCAATCTGGGACAAACTGCTGCGCTTCACCGGCAGCCGCTCGCGCAGCGAACTCATGACCGACCTCGGGCTGGGCAAACGCATCGCCAGCATCGTGGCCAAGCGCCTCATGGTGCTGATGGCCGAGCACGGCCACAGGCCTGACGCGCTGCTGCTGACGCGCGAACGCTACAGCTCGCACGAAACCGTTTCCCAGGGCGGCGTCACGCTGGACGGCAGCGAAAATGCCTCTGTCCAATATGCCCCGTGCTGCAGGCCCATTCCAGGCGATGCCATCGTGGGCTATCTGGGGCGCGGCGAAGGCCTGGTGGTGCATGCAGCGCAATGCCCGGTCGCCAAAAAACTGCAGAACAAAGACAGCGAACGTTTCATCGCCGTGGACTGGGCAGACGAGCCCACGCGCATGTTTGAAACGGGTGTCATCGTCACGGTGCGAAACGGCAAGGGCGTACTGGCGCGGATCGCTGCGGAACTGGCCCATTCCGAGGCCGACATCACCCATGTCGACATGGACGATGAAGTTGCCCTGGATACGGTAGACCTGCGGTTTGTCGTCGCGGTGCGCGACCACATGCACCTGGATGCCGCCCTGCGCAACCTGCGCCGCGTCCCAGCGGTCTTGCGTGCCACGCGCACAGTGCCGCCTGAGTGAAGGACACTTAGGCGCGTGGACCAGGTGGGTAGCGCACCTTCAGGATCGTCAGCAGCCGCGTCCCTGTCGGCGTCGCCAGGGCAACCTCATCGCCCTCTCGGGCTTTGATCAATGCGCGCGCCACGGGAGACACCCAACTCACCTCGGCCTGGGTCGTATCCGCCTCGTCGATGCCTATGATGGTGATGGTTCTCTGGACATCCAGATCATCCACGTACGTGACGGACGCGCCAAAAAAAACCTGGTCGCTGCCTGCATGCACCGATGGATCAACGATTTCTGCAATCTCTAAGCGCTTGGTCAAAAAGCGGATACGACGGTCTATTTCTCGCAGGCGTTTCTTGCCATAGAGATAGTCTCCGTTTTCAGACCGGTCGCCATTGCTGGCGGCCCAGTGAACGATGTCGACCACTTGAGGCCGCTCGTTGTCAATGAGGGTCAGCAATTCCGCGTGCAAGCGGGCATAACCCTGGGGAGTGATGTAGTTTTTTCCACCGACAGGCACAGAAGGCGGCACGATGTCTTCATCTTCCGTGTTCGTTTCTTTGGTGAACGCTTTGCTCATAGCCCATCATCCAACGAATACGCAATTATGCAAATGAAAAAGCCCTGCAATCCTAAGATTGCAGGGCTTTTCAATTGGTGCGGCTGGCAGGAATTGAACCCACGACCCCTTGGTTCGTAGCCAAGTACTCTATCCAACTGAGCTACAGCCGCTAAGCTTTAAATTATATCATGAATTTTAAGCTGCCTCAAAATTCATGTACTTACCGTCGTGCATCTCTGCACTTACAACAGGCAAGCCTGAGCAAGGGTGCAATTGTATATCAGTCATCCCTGCGCTGATTTCAAATTTCGCAATTTTTCTGCATCTTGCGCAGGCCCAACGCAAGTGGCTCACTTTCATCCCTGCATCGGCGATTCTTCTTCAACCCCAAGGATGGTTGGGGCATTGCAAGGCCACCGACTGTCGAGCTTGGTAGGGCGTGTTGGACTTGAACCAACGACCAAAGGATTATGAGTCCTCTGCTCTAACCAACTGAGCTAACGCCCCATGCTTTCTCGCCCAGCGACAAAGCCGGCAGGCCCAGTATTGTAGGGGCTTACTTATGGTGACTGAGCGCGTTCGACACCAGCTTGGAAGTGATATCTACGATCTGAATCATTCTGTCGTACGGCATTCGCATAGGTCCGATCACCCCCAATGTGCCCACTACCTGGCCGTTGACCTCGTAGGGAGCACTGACCACCGAAAGCTCCTCGAAGGGTACAACCTGACTTTCACCGCCAATGAATATGCGCATCCCCTCGGCTTGGCTGGACACATCTAGCAAGCGCAAGATCTGTGTCTTCTGTTCAAACAGATCAAAAGCACGCCGCAGATTGCCCATATCTTTAGAGAAGTCACTGACGGCCAGCAGGTTTCGCTCTCCTGAAATCACGACCTCGTCTTGCGCCTGGGTGAGGGCCTCGGAACTGATGTTGACTGCGGCCTGCATGAGAGCCGCAATCTCGCTGCGCAACATTTCCACCTCGCTTTTGAGCCTCTCGCGCACCTGCTCCATCTCCATGCCCGCATAGTGCGTATTGAGAAAATTTGCCGTCTCGATCAACTGACTTTGTGTGAAATCCGTTTCCGAAAAGATCACCCGGTTCTGAACATCCCCATCCGGAGAGACGATGATGACCAGGAAGCGCCGTTCGGACAAGCGCAGGAACTCAATGTGGCGGAAAACCGATGTACGGCGGGGTGCCATGACGACACCCACGAACTGCGAAAGGCTGGACAGCAGATGGGCCGCGTTGGCAATCACCTTCTGTGGCTGCTCTGGCAGCAGTGAAGACGTCACAAACCGCTCACGGTGCACAGTCATCATGGTGTCCACGAACAACCGATAGCCTTTGGCAGTAGGTATGCGCCCTGCAGAGGTATGCGGACTGGTGATCAACCCGAGCTCTTCCAGATCTGCCATGACATTTCGGATAGTTGCCGGCGACAGCTCCAGACCCGATGCGCGCGATAGTGTGCGCGATCCGACGGGTAGCCCATCCTCGATATAACGCTCTATCAGCGCTTTGAGCAACAGCTTGGCACGATCATCGAGCATGTAATGATTTTAATGATGTAATTTCCATATGAAGCCCCATTTCCGCCACGTTGCATTGATAGGCAAATACCAAACTCCTGTGACTGGCGCTGCGGCCGAGAGCTCTCGGCAAGTTCTTGAGAACATTGCCTTATTCCTTGTATCTCAGGGGTGCAAAGTCACATTGGAAGCGGATACCGCCGCTGCTGCACGGTTGCCGCAGTATGACGCTCTTGACGCTGATGCTATCGGAGAGCAATGCGATGTTGGCCTGGTGGTAGGAGGTGATGGCACCATGCTCAGCATTGGGCGCAAGTTAGCGCGGCATGGCACCCCTCTCATTGGAATCAACCAGGGGCGTCTGGGCTTCATCACCGACATTCCGCTTGGCAACTACCGCACCACGCTCCCTCCCATGCTGCGAGGTGAGTACGAGGAAGACCACCGACCACTGATGCATGCTCGCGTGATCCGCGAAGGAACCTGCGTATTTGATGCCTTCGCCATGAATGACGTCGTCGTCAACCGTGGTGCAACCTCCGGCATGGTCGAGTTGCGTGTGGAGGTCGGGGGTCACTTCGTCTCCAACCAGAGAGCAGATGGGCTCATCATCGCCTCTCCCACCGGCTCTACCGCATACGCCTTGTCGGCGGGCGGACCGATGCTCCATCCATCGATTCCGGGATGGGTCTTGGTTCCGATTGCTCCACACACGCTGTCCAACCGCCCCATCGTTTTAGCGGACGCAACAGAAATTGCCATAGAGGTTGTGGGCGGAAGAGACATCAGCGCGAACTTCGACATGCAATCCTTGGCGTCACTTTTGCACGGCGACCGCATTCTCGTAACCCGGTCAGAATATTGCGTTCGTTTTCTGCACCCAAGGGGCTGGAGCTACTTTGACACCTTGCGCAAAAAACTGCGCTGGAACGAAGGAGGCTCTTGAACATGGCCCTTAGGCGCATTGCCCTGCGTGATTTTGTCATCGTCCAAGCACTGGACCTCGACCTTCACGAAGGATTCACGGCCCTGACCGGAGAAACCGGGGCAGGAAAGTCCATTCTGATCGATGCAGTGCAGCTCTCATTGGGCGCCCGTGCCGAAGCGGGCGCCGTGCGCGAAGGCGCCGAGAGGACGGACGTCTGCACAGAATTTGACTGCCCTCCCGCACTCTACCCGTGGCTGGAGGAAGCTGGCTTTGAGTGCGACGACACGCTGCTGCTGCGGCGCAGTATCGACGCACAAGGCAAGAGCCGCGCATGGATCAACGGCAGCCCGGCCACTGCATCGCAGCTGCGTATCGTCGGCCAACAGCTGCTTGACATCCATGGGCAGCACGCCTGGCAAAGTCTCACCAAACCGGATGCGGTGCGCGGGCTGCTCGACGCGTATGCAGGCGTGTCTGACCAAGAGGTAGCGTCCCAGTGGGGACAGTGGCGCGCCGTACAAAAAAAGCTGGCCCATGCACGCTCCGCACAGAGCACGCTGCAGCGCGAGCGCGAGCGCTTGCAGTGGCAAATCTCGGAGGTGGAAAAATTGGCGCCGGCAGAGGGCGAATGGGAGACGCTGAATGCACAACACACACGTCTTGCGCACGCTCAAGCCCTCCTGGACGCGGCACAAGGCGCTTTTTCCGCCTTGGCCGAGGACGACGCCAGCGCGAGCACCCATTTGGCACGCGCGCACCATTTGCTCACAGAGCAAGCGCACCTGGAGCCAGAATTCACCGCTCTCACGGACATCCTGGCATCAAGCATCGCCCAAGCCACCGAAGCTGCGCGCTCCTTGCAGTCGTATCTGCGGCGTACCGAACTGGACCCCCAACGCCTGGAAGAACTCGATGCCCGCGTCTCGCAATGGCTTACCCTCGCGCGCCGCTACAAACGCCAGCCTGCAGAGCTCTCTGCCCTGTTGCACTCTTGGAAAGTGGAAGTGCAGCAACTCGATGCCGCAACCGATCTGGCAGGGCTAGAAGCCACGGAGCACGTTCTGTCCGAAGCCTACAGCGATGCGGCCCGCCAATTGTCACTTGCGCGCACGAAAGCCGCTCCGGGTTTGTCGCGTGCTATCAGCAAAGCCATGCAGGAACTTGGTATGGGAGGTGGCAAATTTGAAGTGGTGGTTGCGAAAGCCGATGCGTCTGCCAGCCACGGCCTGGACGATGTCATCTTTCTGGTGGCTGGGCATGCCGGAATGACGCCACGCCCCGTTGCAAAAGTGGCTTCTGGTGGAGAGCTGTCGCGCATTTCCCTGGCCATTGCCGTCGCAACCAGTGCTTTGGGCACGGCTTCCACCTTGATTTTCGACGAAGTGGACTCGGGGGTGGGCGGAGCGGTGGCCGAGACCGTGGGCCGCTTGATGCGCCAACTGGGCCGGGACCGCCAGGTCTTGGCGGTGACGCATTTACCTCAGGTGGCAGCCTGCGCCGACCACCATTTGGTGGTCTCCAAGGGCCGAGGAATCGCTGGCCCATCGAGCACAGTCACCCCCATTGCGCAAGAGCAGCGTATCTCGGAAGTGGCGCGCATGCTGGGCGGAGAGCGCATCTCTCCCACCACTTTGGCCCATGCACGTGAGATGCTTGGCCTCCGTGACCTGAGACATGTGGAGAAATAGACGATGGCCCTGGAAATTGTATTGATCACCGGAATGTCGGGGTCGGGAAAATCCGTCGCCTTGCGTGCATTGGAAGATGCCGGCTACTACTGCGTTGACAACCTGCCTCCCGAGCTGCTTTCCTCCTTTGTAGCACTGGAACCGCAGCACCATGGCAACCGCGTTGCCATCGCCATGGATGTGCGCAGCGCCACTTCACTGCCACAAGTCCCACAAGAGTTGGCTCGCCTGCGCAGCCAGGGCGTCAAAGTTCATTCCCTGTTTCTGGATGCCACCACGGACACTCTGGTGCGGCGTTTTTCAGAAACACGGCGCCGCCACCCGCTATCCCATGATGAGCTCAAGAACGCGCCCCGCGCCCTGATGCAGGTGATTGACGAAGAGCGGGAGTTGCTCGCGGACCTGCGGGAGCAGGCGCATGTGATTGACACCAGCACGATCCGCGCCTCCCAATTGCAGGGCTATGTCAAGGACCTTATTTCCACGCCACCCGAGCAGCTCACGTTGGTATTTCAGTCGTTCGCTTTTAAACGTGGCATTCCTGTGGATGCGGATTATGTCTTTGACGTGCGCATGCTTCCCAACCCACATTACGAGCCTGCGCTGAGAGAACTGACTGGCCTGGACAAACCGGTGGCGGACTTTCTAAGCCAGCAGCCTGCAGTGGCAGAGATGCGCCTGCACATAGAAAACTTCCTTGGGCACTGGTTGGACTTTTTGGCGAAAAACCACCGCAGCTATGTCACAGTCGCCATTGGCTGCACGGGGGGCCAGCACCGGTCTGTTTATTTGGTGGAGCGCCTGGCGGAAACCTTCAAGGCACAGTGGACGACCTTGCAGCGCCACCGTGAGCTCGATGCGCGCTGACACCACGGCAAACACACACCCATCACCGCTTCCTCTCAGATGCGCTCCAGCAGCTTGCGAATAGGAGCTGGCAATCCCAGATCCTTCCACTGCGCAGGGTTGAACCATGCGCCTTCACTGCCCTGCCAGTCTGAAGCCGCAGGATGCACCTGCACTGTATGCAGATGCAAATCCCTGTGGGTCAGCACATGCACAAACACAGGCCACTCAGAGACGGAGACTGCGGCACCAAACGCAGGATGCTCCATCAAAGCGGCACTTTGTTCGTACACCGGCAAGCAATGCAGTCCAGCCCAGATTCCGGTCGGGGGGCGCCTCTGCAAATGCACGCGTCCCACGCCATCACGCAGCAACAGCAACCACCAAGACACAGACTTGCGCACTAGTTTGCGGGACTTCACTGGATAACGTGCGGGATCACCCTGCCTAAAAGCAATGCATTGCTGTGCAAGTGGACACTGCGTGCACAAGGGTCTGCGCGGTAGGCACACCGTGGCCCCCAAATCCATCAAGCCCTGTGTGTAACGCGGCATGGTGACAGGCAAATCGGTGCGCGGCAGCAAGATTTCCGCTTGGCCCCACAAGGCGCGTTCGTTGGCGGCCACCGCCAGATCGGCCTCGAAACCGAGAATGCGCGTCAGCACGCGGCGCACATTCGCATCCAAGATTGGCACACGTTCTGCAAAGCAAAACGCGGCAATCGCTCCAGCCGTAGAGCGCCCAATCCCAGGCAGCGTTTGCAGCAACTGCGCGCTGCCAGGAAAAACGCCGCCATGCAGCGCCATCACTTGCTGGGCACAGCGATGCAAATTGCGGGCTCGGCTGTAGTACCCCAATCCACTCCAGAGCGACAGCACCTCATCTTCAGAAGCCATGGCAAGCGCACGCACATCCGGGAACCGTTCCAAAAAACGGGCGTAGTAGTCCAATACCGTGCTCACCTGGGTTTGCTGCAGCATGACTTCCGACAGCCACACCCGGTAAGGATCGCGCGTTTGCTGCCACGGCAAATGGTTGCGCCCGTGGTCTTCCTGCCAGCGCACCGTCAGCGCGGCTATCGTCTGTGGCATGTCCCTCATACCGCTTGCAATCCCAACGCCGGGGTAGCGCCGTGCCCGGCAGACAAGCGCATCAATTCGCCAGTAAGTTCTTCGAGTCGCTGCTCGATCTGCACCAATGCCAATTCATTGCCCTCAATCTCTGTAATGCGTTCCACCAAGCCACTGGCGGCATGCTGTATGCGGTCCACAGCTTCGATGCGTCGCACGAAACTGCGCTGGCGCTCACGCAGCTGCACATTCAGAGGGGCCGTGGCCGAGTTGCTCCAGAGTTCCAATTCGTTGGCGACCGATTCCAACAATGCTCGCAGGCGCAGCGCCAATGCGCGCCCCAAGCGCGCCGAAAACTCGGGCCGAGCCATCTTGAGCGCATTGCCCATGCTCAGGTACTGCATATGGCTGTGTTCGACGCGCGCCAGATCCGCGACAAACTGTGCAAATTGCGGCGCAGCAGCCACCTGCAGAGAAAAACCAAACTCCGCATTGAGTTGCCGAAATGTCCCGCCGAGCATGGCCTGAATTTCCGCCGCAGCTGCCTCTGCCGCAGTGAGGGTGCCACGCAAACGCTCAAACAACTGTGTGTAATGTGTGCGAATACCCAGCTTTAATCCACTGTGCTGCAACGATGCATTCAGCTCTTGCATATGCACCTTCAAGGTTTTTGCGCCGAGGTTGTCAAAAACGGCACCCAGCAGTTTCAGGTGCACGGCCCGAACCGCATGGATCTTGGTGGCACTCAACTCGAATTCGCGTTGCTCCTGCTCAATGCGCTGGCGCATCGACGCAATCACCGAAGCGTTCTTGCCACGCAGGCTGCGCAACTCCAGCATCTGGTCATCCAGATCACGCCTGCGAATATGGACTGCACGCGCAGCTTGATTGCGCAAACCTGCCACCCCATCGGCGATGGCGGCGCGCAAAATCGCTTGACGCCCACCCACAATGCCGTCGGCCAACGCAGCTTCCAGGACCGGCAAACCACTCGCAGCCAACAAAGCGCTATCGCCAGAGATCTTGGCCACCAGACCTTTTTGCGCAGAGACCGACACAACCTGTTCTGGATGCACACCCAGCAATTGCGCAGATGTGGCGCACTGGCGCTCCAGTTGCGACTGCACCTGCTCAGACGAACTGAGCGTGTCCCAGAGGGTGTCAATTTTGTTGAGCACCACCAGGCGCGATTCTTTGCCGCCATGCGCAGAAGTCAGATGTTCCCGCCAGATGGACAGATCCGAACGCGTGACCCCGGTGTCCGCTCCCAGAATAAAAACCACCGCCTGTGCCTGCGGTATGAGGTTGACTGTGAGCTCGGGCTCCGCGCCCACGGCATTGAGCCCAGGTGTGTCCAGAATCACCAGGCCTTGTTTGAGCAGGGGGTGCGGCATGTTGATGAGAGCATGCCGCCACATCGGCACTTCAACATATCCCTGGGCGTCCACCACAGGATTTTCGCCGGGCAACTCGTCGTGCCAGAACCCCAGAGCCCGTGCCTCATCCACACTGACGTGGCGCACCTGGGCCACTTTCGCCATCGCCTGTGCAAGTTGATCGGCATCGTGGATGTCCAGCGGAAAATCGACCCATTGCTCGGATCGCATTCGCCACTCCGTCAGGCCTTGCTCCTGCAAACGGGTATCAATCGGCAGCAAACGCAAACTTGGCGCCAGCGCAGAGTCATAGCCCAGCTCGGTCGGGCACATGGTGGTTCTGCCGGCACTGGCTGGCATGATGCGGCGGCCAAAATCCGCAAAAAAAAGGGCGTTGATCAGTTCTGACTTGCCACGCGAGACCTCGGCGACAAAAGCCACCGTGATCTTGTCGGTTCGCACCTGGTCTTGCAGCCGTTGCAAACGCTCACGCATCGCGGACTCCATGAGGTCGTGCGACGTCATCCATTCGGCCAGCCGCGTCAATTGCTGGGCAAATTCGCGCCGCCAAGATCCATGCTGCTCGAACTGTTCGTTGAATGAGGATCCCACGCTGCTCCCGGAATTCAGTGTCTGGTCCAGGGACCGACTGCCTAAAAATACACCACCGTGGTCTCGGCGCCATGCGTCCGCGGCTGGCGCAACGCGGTGGCCTTTCATGCGCGCTGGCATTTCGGACAATAGAAACTGCTGCGCTGTCCCTGGCGCAGCATGCGCACGGGCGTCGTGCAAGTATGACAGGGCATTCCTTCACGGGCATAGACACGCGCCTGCAACTGGAAATGGCCCGTCTGACCATCGGCGCTGGAAAAATCTCGCAAGGTACTGCCCCCTGCGTCCACCGCGGCGTGCAGGACTTGCCGAATGGCGTCGTACAACCTTTGCGCTCTCTTCGGGCCAATGTGCATTGCCGAGGTCGTCGGGCGAATTCCCGCCATGAACAGCACTTCGGAAGCATAGATATTGCCCACGCCCACTACCAGCTTTCCTGCCAGCAAAACCTGCTTGACAGGAGCGCGAGCGGCTTTCAAACCCGCCTTGAAACGTTCCAGCGAAAATCCATCCGAGAGTGGCTCCATGCCCAGCCCACTCAGCAGTTTGATGACCACCGCATCCTGCTCGCTTCCGGCATACACCACTGCGCCAAACCTGCGTGGATCGTGCAATCGAAGCACGCCATGCGTGGTGAACAGTTCAAAGTGGTCATGCACGCCCCGCGCGGGCAAGGTCTGGGCGAATCCGAGACTGCCAGACATGCCCAGATGGAGCAACAGCATGCCCTCGTCAAGGTCCAGAAGCAAATACTTGCCTCGCCTGCGCACGCCCATCACCCGGCGTCCCTGCAACCGCTGGGCGTCAATTCCCAGGGGCCAGCGCAGCGGCTTTCCCGTCTCGACCGAGAGGATTCGCCCCCCCGCGATGGCGGCGGCAAAACTGCGGCGTGTCACTTCCACTTCTGGCAGTTCAGGCATCAACAATCACTTCAAAACAAGGGGCATATGCATGGATTATTATGGCTTGATGGTCCATACACATCGCCTTCTGATGGCCGCCTTGGCCGCCGCTCTGTTGACCGGAACAATGGCAGTGGTGGCGCAACCCGTTGCCGCCAAAGGCAACGCCCAGCGCGGCGCCACGGCCGCCAAAACCGCTGAAACAGAGTCCAACGCAGCCCTCGATGCCGAACTTTTCTACGAAGTGCTGCTGGGCGAGATGACAATCCAGTCTGGCGACCCTGGATCTGGCTACGCCCTCATGCTGGAAGCAGCCCGCCGCAGCAACGACGAAAAACTCTACAGGCGGGCGGCCGATATTGCCTTGCAAGCGCGTTCTGGCGATGCCGCATTGCAGGCTGCCAATGCCTGGAAGGAGGCTCGGCCGCAATCGCGCGATGCCAACCGGTATGTGCTGCAGATTCTGGTTGCTCTCAACCGAGTTGCCGACAGTGCCGGCCCTCTGAAGCAGGAACTGGCGCAAACCGCGGTGCAAGCCAAGGCTGCCAGCTTTCAGGCACTGCCACAAATATACCGCCGTGTCAGCGACAAGACACTCGCTGCCGCCGTGGTGGAACAGGCGCTCGCGGAAGATCTGGCCAGCCCCACCACGGGAGCTGCAGCCTGGACCGCTGTGGGACGCATGCGCTTGCTGGCGAACGACAAAGCGGGCGCACTCGATGCGGCGCAACGCGCGCAGCAGCTTGACCCCATCAGCGACGGCCCGGCGCTCCTGGCGCTGGAGCTTTTGGACGCACGCACTGCGCAAGCCGATGCTGTCGCAGCGCGCTACTTTGCCGGCAAGCCTTCGCCCGCTCTGCGTGCGGCTTACGCACGCGTACTGGTCAACCAGCAACGCAACGAAGACTCTCTCCAGCAATTGCAGGCAGCGACAAGCGAGAAGCCAGACTTTGCCGAAGCTTGGCTCATGCAGGCTGCGCTGCAGTTCCAGCTGAAGCAACTGGCGCAGGCACAAAAATCCTTGGAGCAGTTTGAAGCCCTGGCCCAGGCAGTCCCCGAGGGCGACGCACGCCGCGCCGGTTTGTCCCAGGCCTATTTGCTGCATGCGCAGATTGCTGAGCGGCGCGGTGACTACGAAGCGGCAGACGCCTGGCTCAACCGCATCGACAGTCCACAGGATATGTTCAGCGCGCAGAGTCAGCGCGCTTTTCTGCTGGGACGCCAAGGCAAACTGGCCCAGGCCCGGGCGCTCCTTCAAAGCCTGCCCGTCGCCGGGCCTGACGACGAACGCATGAAACTGCTGGCCGAAGTGCAGTTGCTGCGAGACGCCGGCCAATACCGCGAAGCCTATGCCTTGCAAGGCAAAGCGGTTGCACAGTTTCCTGACGACAACGAACTGCTCTACGACCATGCCATGCTGGCGGACAAAGCCGGCCAACCAGAAGCCATGGAGCGCCTGCTGCGCCAGCTGATGGCCCGCCAGCCCGATTACCACCACGCCTACAACGCGCTGGGTTACTCGTTGGCCGAGCGCGGAATCCGGCTCGAAGAAGCCAAGGAGCTGATCCAGAAAGCGTTGGAATTTGCACCCCAAGATCCTTTCATTACGGACAGCCTGGGCTGGGTGGAATTCCGCCTTGGAAACCGCACCGAGGCCGCCCGGTTGCTGAACCTGGCTTTCAAGAGTCGCCCCGATGCAGAAATTGCCGCCCATCTTGGCGAAGTCTTGTGGAGCCTGGGCGACAAAGAGCAGGCACGTTCGATCTGGAAGCAGGGCCAGCAGCTCAACGCCGACAACGACACACTGCGTGAAACCCTCAAGCGCCTGGGCGCTGGGCTGTGATGCACGCTTTGTTCTGTCCTTTTCCGCATCTTGCCAACTTCTGCCGTCCGGCCCTCCACCGGATTTTCTGGGCTGCGATGGTGCTGTGCCTGATGGCCGGCTGCGCACAGCGCCCAACCGCACCGGGTGGCGCCTTGGCGCAGAGAAGCCACTGGAGTGGCCGGCTGGCCCTTGCCCTGGAAGACCAGTCCTCGCAATCGTTTGCCGCTGCATTCGAACTCGAAGGCGATGCCACGCATGGCGCTCTGACCCTGCTGAGCCCCTTGGGCAGCGTGCTGGCCCAACTCGAGTGGACTCCAGGGCATGCACGCCTGCAGTCGAACGGGCCGCCCCGCGAATCGGCGTCATTGGACGAACTGTTGCTGCAGGCCACCGGCACGGTCATCCCCGTGCGTGCGCTGTTCAGCTGGCTCGGAGGGATGCAAGCCACGGCCCCCGGATGGCAAGCCGACTTGAGCACGATCGAACAGGGGCGGCTGCTGGCAGTACGCCATGAACCCCCTCCACGCGCCACCCTGCGCGTCACCTTTGAGCGCTGAATTCCGGCCATGCAAGCGATTTACGATGTTCCGGCGCCCGCCAAGCTGAATCTTTTCCTGCACGTCACGGGCCGCCGCCCGGACGGCTACCACCTACTGCAGTCGGTTTTCATGCTGATCGACTGGTGCGACACCCTGCATTTCGAGCGCCGCGCGCATGCGCGGCTGAGCCGGGAAGATATTTCCGTGCCCCTGCCCGCGGACGACCTGACGCTGCGCGCGGCACGCGCGCTGCAAGCTGCAACAGGTTGCCAACACGGCGCGCACATCAGCGTGCACAAGCGCATTCCAGCGCAGGCCGGCATGGGCGGCGGCTCGTCGGACGCCGCATCTGCGCTGCTGGCACTCAACCGGCTGTGGGACCTGCACCTCGACTTGCCCGCGCTGCGGCAGATCGGCCTGGGGCTGGGTGCGGACGTGCCCTTTTTTTTATGCGGCGGAAACGCCTGGGTCGAAGGAATTGGTGAGACAATAGCGCCGCTTGAGAACGCGCACCGCCTTCCGAAAGCGCGCTTTGTGGTCGTCAAACCCGAAGCAGGATTGGATACGAAAGAAATTTTTTCATCTCCCTTCCTCAAACGCGATTCAGACAGTGCTACAATCTCAGGCTTTGCTGCAGCACACTACGACTTTGGTCGTAACGACTTACAGAGCGTTGCTCAGGCACTCTGCCCCGAAGTCACCCAAGCCCTACAGTGGCTTGCGACCCAGGGGTTGAATGCCAGAATGACAGGCTCGGGAAGTGCGGTGTTTGCGCAAATTCCACAGGCGATGGACCTGCCAGACGCACCGCGCGGATGGCAAGTCAAAGCATGTGAAAACCTGATGTCTCACCCTCTGGCAGGGTGGGCATAGGATAAAGTTTTAGGTTGATTGCCATTCGGCAATTGACCTGTGTAGGGGAGTCGCCAAGCTGGTTAAGGCACTGGATTTTGATTCCAGCATGCAAAGGTTCGAATCCTTTCTCCCCTGCCAAATTCTTGTCGCGTACAGGCATTCAATTCAAATCGCTGAGACGCTCATGCAAGCCAATCACCCTGACTTCATGGTTTTCACTGGCAATGCCAATCCTGGCATGGCCTCGGAAATCGCGCAGCACCTCGGAATTTCGCTCGGAGCTGCACATGTCGGCCGCTTCTCCGACGGCGAAGTCACCGTGGAAATCAACCAGAACGTTCGCGCCCGCGACGTTTTCGTGGTCCAGTCCACCTGCGCACCGACCAATGAAAACCTGATGGAATTGCTGATCATGGTCGATGCGCTCAAGCGCGCTTCGGCCGAACGCATCAGCGCCGTCATCCCCTATTTCGGCTATGCGCGGCAAGACCGCCGCCCCCGCTCGACGCGCGTGCCCATCACCGCCAAGGTGGTGGCCAACATGCTGCAGGCCGTGGGCGTGGCCCGCGTGTTGACCATGGACCTGCATGCCGACCAGATCCAGGGCTTCTTCGACATTCCGGTCGACAACATCTACGCCTCGCCGGTGCTGCTGGGCGACCTGCGCCAGAAGAACTACGAAGACCTGATCGTGGTCTCGCCCGACGTGGGCGGTGTGGTGCGCGCCCGGGCGCTGGCCAAGCAGCTGGGCTGCGACCTGGCCATCATCGACAAGCGCCGGCCCAAGGCCAACGTCTCCGAAGTGATGCACGTGATCGGCGAGATCGACGGCCGCAACTGCGTGATCATGGACGACATGATCGACACCGCGGGCACGCTCGTGAAGGCGGCCGAGGTCCTCAAGGAGCGCGGCGCCAAGAAGGTCTACGCATACTGCACCCACCCGATCTTTTCGGGCCCGGCCATCGAGCGCATTGCTAAAGGCAGCTCGCTCGACGAAGTCGTGGTGACCAACACCATCCCCTTGAGCGACGCCGCACGCGGCTGCGCCAAGATCCGCCAGCTCTCCGTCGCGCCATTGATCGCCGAAACGATCCAGCGCATAGCCCGCGGGGACTCGGTGATGAGTTTGTTCTCAGACCAGGAAAATCTTTTCTAGGTCGGAACAAAAAAGTGCGGCCTCCAGCATCGGAGGCCCTTTTGACAACCGAAAGTGACACTGGTCGCGGTGCACTTCTCATGGAGAATTTTTATGAACTTCGTCGCTTTTGAGCGCGCCAAGCAAGGTACGGGTGCGAGCCGCCGTCTGCGCAATTCGGGCCGCACGCCCGGTATCGTCTATGGTGGTTCGGCAGAACCCCAAGCCATTGAAGTGGACCACAACGCCCTGTGGCACGCCCTGAAGAAGGAAGCCTTCCATTCCAGCGTGCTCGACATGGAAGTGGCCGGCCAGACCAGCAAGGTTCTGCTGCGCGACGTGCAATACCACCCCTACAAGCAGCTGGTGCTGCACGTGGACTTCCAACGCGTGGACGCCAAGACCAAGCTGCACATGAAGGTGCCCGTGCACTACGTTGGCGCGGAAGAGTCCGTCGCGGTCAAGACCGAAAACTGCACGATCAACACGGTCGTGAACGAACTCGACGTGACGTGCATGCCCTCGGACCTGCCCGAGTTCATCACCGTCGACCTGAGCGGCCTGAAGAAGGGCATGGCAGTGCACCTCAAGGACGTGAAGTTCCCCCGTGGCGTCAGCGCTGTCACGCGCGGCAGCCAGAACAACCCGACGCTGGTGTCCGTGGTGCCTCCACTGGTTATCGTCGAAGCGGCCGCAGTGGCGCCCGTCGCCGAGGCCAAGGGCAAGGGCAAGAAGAAGTAATTCTTCCTGCCGTGCCGCCGCGCCGCGGCGGCCTTGCCCGACAACGGCCCACCCAGTGTGGGCCGTTTCTTTTGGTGCCACGGATAATCGCCCGCATGATCAAATTGTTTGTGGGCCTGGGCAATCCCGGGCCCGAGTACGAAGCCACGCGCCACAACGCGGGCTTCTGGTGGATAGACGCGCTGGCGCGCGAACTCAAGCTCACCCTGCAGCCCGAGCGCAGCTACTGGGGACTGGCCGCGCGCACCGCCGTGCAGGGGCAGAGCGTGTGGCTGCTGCAGCCGCAGACCTTCATGAACCTGTCGGGCAAGTCGGTGGCCGCCCTGGCGCGTTTTTTCAAGATCCCACCCGACGAGATCCTGGTGGTGCACGACGAGCTCGACATGGTGCCCGGCCAGGCCAAGCTCAAGCGCGGCGGTGGCCACGCGGGGCACAACGGCCTGCGCGATATCCACGCCCAGCTCGGCTCGCCCGACTACTGGCGCCTGCGAATCGGCATCGGCCACCCCGGTGACCGCGCCGACGTGGCGAACTGGGTGCTCAAGAAGCCGTCGCCCGAACAGCGCACGCTGATTGAGGACAGCATTGCCCACTCGCTCAAGGCCTGGCCGCTGCTGCAGGCGGGCGACATGGACAAAGCGACGCTGCAGATCCACACCACCAAACCGCCACGGCCCAAGCCGCCCCGGCCCGCGGTGGCGTGATCCTTACTGACTTCACTTTTTATAGCTTCCAGCGCTTGTCCTGTAAGGGCTAGAGCCTGAAATCACCTGAAAACGGTTAGCCGATCTGCACGCTCGCCTGCAGGCGGTGGAATTTTTGCCACAGCGTTTCGCGGCTTTCCACATGCTGCGGATCGACGGGAATGCAGGACACGGGGCAGACCTGCATGCACTGCGGCTCGTCAAAGTGGCCGACGCACTCGGTGCACTTGTGCGGATCGATCTCGTAGATTTGCGGGCCCAGGTAGATGGCCTGGTTCGGGCACTCGGGTTCGCAAACATCGCAATTGATGCATTCGTCGGTGATCATCAAGGCCATGGCAGACTCCGGTGGGGGTGGCGCGGCGTGCGGCAGAAGCTTTGGCGCACGCCTGCGGACCAATGCGCCATTATCCCGCTTCGCCCCACCGCCCCCCGGAGTCCACCGCCGCGGTGGGGAGATTTGCCGCTATGCTGCGGGCGCCACCCTCGCCCTGCGCTGCCGCCTCGCCAGACCCCGCTTTCCCTGCATGAGTCTTTTCCTCCTCAAACGCTTCGCCACCTTCCTCGCCACGCTGCTCGGCACCTCCGCCGTGGTGTTCCTGGTGCTGGAGGTCCTTCCGGGCAACGCCGCGCAGGTGCTGATGGGCCCCGACGCGGCGCCCGAAGCCGTCGCCGCCCTGGCCGCGCAGCTGGGGCTCGACCAGCCGGCCTGGCAGCGCTATGGCCACTGGCTGGGCGGCCTGCTCACCGGCGACCTGGGTAACAGCCACGCCTACGGCTCGCCCGTGCTGGACCTGGTGCTCGAGCGCCTGGCGTTGACCGTGCCGCTGGCCCTGCTGGCGATGGCGATCACCACCGTGCTGGCCCTGGCCGCGGGCGTCTATGCGGCCGCGCGGCACAACCGGCTGGGCGACGTGGGGGTGATGACCCTGGCGCAGATCGGCATCGCCATTCCCAACTTCTGGTTCGCCATCCTGCTGATCCTGCTGTTTTCGGTGCGGCTGCAGTGGTTCTCGGCCGGCGGATTTCCGGGCTGGACCGAGGACAGCGGCGGTGGCCTGGTGCCGGCGCTCAAGGCCTTGCTGCTGCCGGCCATTGCGCTGGCCGTGGTGCAGGCCGCCATCCTGGCGCGCATCACGCGCTCGGCGGTGCTCGAAGTGCTGCGCGAGGATTTCGTGCGCACCGCGCGCGCCAAGGGCCTGTCGCGGCGCGCGACGCTGTGGGGCCATGTGCTGCGCAACGCCATGATTCCGGTCATCACGGTGATGGGCCTGCAGTTCGCGAATCTGCTGGCAGGCACCATCGTGGTCGAGAACGTCTTCTACCTGCCGGGCCTCGGGCGCCTGATCTTCCAGTCCATCGCCAACCGCGACCTGGTCGTGGTGCGCAACTGCGTGATGCTGCTGGCGGCCATGGTGGTCGCGGTCAACTTCGTGGTCGACCTCCTCTATGCCGCGATCGACCCGCGCGTGCAGGCGAGCGACATATGAACCCCTCTTCCGCCTTCCCCCCCTCCCCGCCTGCCGCCGCACGGCCCGCGCGCGGCTGGCAGCGCGCGCTGCGCCACCCCAGCTTCGCGCTGGGCGCGCTGCTGGTGCTGCTGCTGCTGGCCGCGGCCGGCCTGTCCTTCGTCTGGACGCCCTGGTCGCCCTACGAGATGGACCTGCCCGGCAAGCTGCAGGCGCCGACGGCGCAGCACTGGCTGGGCACGGATGCGTTCGGCCGCGACGTGGCCTCGCTGCTGCTCGTGGGTGCGCGCAATTCGATTCTGGTCGGCCTGATCGCCGTCGGCATCGGCCTGTCGGTCGGCACGGCGCTGGGGCTGCTGGCGGCGGCGCGGCGCGGCTGGGTCGAGGAGCTGGTGATGCGCCTGGCCGACTTCACCTTCGCCTTCCCGGCGATCCTCTCGGCCATCATGCTGACGGCGGTGTTTGGCGCCGGCATCGTCAACGCCATCGTCGCCATCGGCATCTTCAACATCCCGACCTTCGCGCGCGTCACGCGCGCCTCGGCCAACGCCGTCTGGTCGCGCGAATTCATCCTGGCCGCGCGCGCCTGCGGCAAGGGCCGCTGGCGCATCACGCTCGAGCATGTGCTACCCAACATCGCCTCGGTGCTGATCGTGCAGGCGACCATCCAGTTCGCCATCGCCATCCTGGCCGAGGCCGCGCTGTCGTACCTCGGCCTGGGCACGCAGCCGCCCCAGCCCTCGTGGGGCCGCATGCTCGCCGAGGCGCAGACCCTCATGTTCCAGGCGCCGCTGCTGGCCGTGTGGCCCGGCGTGGCCATCGCGCTGGCCGTGCTCGGGCTGAACCTGCTGGGCGATGGGCTGCGCGACCTGCTGGACCCGCGCCTCGCGCGCCAACGCTGAACCCGAAACCATGGCCTTGCTCGAAGTCTCCGACCTGCACGTGCAGCTGCAAACGCCCCGCGGCCCGGCCGAGGCCGTGCGCGGCGTCGGCTTCACGCTCGAGCGCGGCGACACGCTGGGCCTGGTGGGCGAGTCGGGCTGCGGCAAGTCGATGACCGCCCTGGCGCTGCTGGGCCTGCTGCCCGACCGTGCCGTGGTGCGCGGCAGCATCCGCCTGCACGGCCAGGAGCTCGTGGGCCAGGGCGACACCGCGCTGTGCCAGGTCCGCGGCAACCGCATCGGCATGGTGTTCCAGGAACCCATGGCGGCGCTCAACCCGGTGCACCGCATCGGCCACCAGGTGGCCGAGCCGCTGCGCCTGCACCGCGGCCTGGGCGCGCGCGCGGCGCGCCAGGAGGCCATCGCCTTGCTGGACCGCGTGGGCATTCCCGACGCCGCGCGGCGCATCGACGCGTACCCGCACCAGTTCTCGGGCGGCCAGCGCCAGCGCATCACCATCGCCATGGCGCTGGCCTGCGGGCCCGACCTGCTGATCGCCGACGAGCCGACCACGGCGCTGGACGTGACCGTCCAGCGGCAGATCCTCGACCTGATCGCCGAGCTGGTCGCCGAGCGCCAGATGGCGCTGATCCTGATCTCGCACGACCTCGGCGTGATCGCGCAGAACGTGCGCCGCATGCTCGTGATGTACGGCGGCAGCGTGGTCGAGAGCGGCCCCACGGCAGAGGTGTTTGCCGCCATGGCGCACCCCTATACGCGTGGCCTGTTCGCCGCGCGCCCGCGCCTGGCGGCTGTGCGCCAGCCCGGCAAGCGCCTGGCCACCATCGCCGGCACCGTGCCCGAGCTGGTGGAGCTGCCCGCCGGCTGTCCGTTCGCCGGACGCTGCGCATTCACCATCGGCGCCTGCCACACCACCGTGCCGCCGCCGACGCTGCTGGCGAACGGGCATGTCGTGCGCTGCATCCGGCTCGATGCGGTGGCGGCCGCGCAGGAGGCCACCGCATGAATCTCGCAGCAACTACCGATTTGATAGCTGCCAGCCCAGGCGGGGCAAGCGCTGGAGCCTCATTTGACCCTCGGAACCCGCCGCTGCTGCAGGTCACCGACCTGGTGCGCCACTACGCCCTGCCGCGCGAGCGGCTGTTTGCGCCGCCGCCCAAAGTGCAGGCACTCAACGGCGTGGGCTTCCGCATCACGGCCGGGCGCAGCCTGGGCATCGTCGGCGAGTCGGGCTCGGGCAAGTCGACGCTGGCGCGCCTGGTGATGGCGCTGGACACGCCCACCTCGGGCACGGTCGAGCTGCTCGGGCGCAACCTGCACACGCTGCCGCAGGCCGAGCTGCGCCGTGCGCGGCGCGACTTCCAGATGGTGTTCCAGGACCCGTACGGATCGCTCGATCCGCGCCAGACCGTCGAGCGCATCGTCACCGAGCCGCTGCAGGCCCAGGGGCAGGCGGGCCGCGCCGCGCAGCAGGCGCAGGCCGCCGCCGTGCTCGACCAGGTGGGGCTGCGCCGCAGCGACCTGGCCAAGTACCCGCATGAGTTTTCTGGCGGTCAGCGCCAGCGCATCGCGATTGCACGCGCGCTCATCACGCGCCCGCGCCTGATCGTGGCCGACGAACCGGTGAGCGCGCTCGACGTGTCGGTGCAGGCGCAGGTGCTCAACCTCATGGCGGACCTGCAGCGGGAGTTCGGCGTCACCTACCTGCTCATCAGCCACGACCTGGCGGTGGTGAACCACCTGTGCGACGAGGTGGCCGTGCTCTACCAGGGCCGCATCGTCGAGCAGGGCGCGCCCGGCGCGCTGTTCACTGCGCCAAACCACCCGTACACGCGCGCGCTGCTCGAGGCCGTGCCCCCGATGCAGCCGGCGCCGGCGCGCGCGCTGCGCGCAATGGTGTAAAAAGACAGGCTACCTGGCTCGCTGCGCAGCCCCGGGGAGGCCGCCCAGCGAGCGTTCTCGCTTGCCACGTATTCATTCGGAGATCTTGTCCATGCTCAACCGCCGCACCGTCCTTGCCACAGGCGCCCTGGCTGCCGCCCCGCTGGCCCTGCCGCTAGCGGCCCTCGCCCAGAGCAAGAAGGACACCGTGGTCCTGGCCCTGACCCTGGAGCCGCCAGGGCTGGACCCGACGGCGGGCGCGGCCTCGTCGATCGCCGAGATCGTCCACTACAACGTCTTTGAAACGCTGACCAAAATCAACCCCGACGGCAGCGTCTCGCCGCTGCTGGCCGAGGGCTGGGAGGTCTCGCCCGACCTCAAGACCACCACCTTCCGGCTGCGCAAGGGCGTGAAATTCCAGAACGGCGAGCCGTTCAACGCCGCCGCCGTGAAGTTCTCGTTCGATCGCGCCGGCAGCGACAAGAGCACCAACAAGGACAAGCGCAACTTCGCCAACCTCAGCACGCAGGTGGTGGACGAGCACACGGTGGTGGTCATCAACAAGGACATCGACCCCGACTTCCTGTTCGTGCTCGGCCAGGCCACGGCCATCATCGTCGAGCCCAAGAGCGCCGCCACCAACGCCACCCAGCCCGTGGGCACCGGCCCCTACAAGCTCGATGCCTGGAGCAAGGGCTCGTCGATCACGCTCGGCCGCTGGGACGGGTTCCGCAACCCTGGCGCCATCCGCATCCGCCGCGCCACCTTCCGTTTCATCTCCGACCCGGCCGCCCAGGTGGCGGCGCTGCTGGCCGGCGACGTGGACGCCTTCCCGCGTGTGACGCCGCGCAGCGTGGCGCAGTTCAAGGCCAACCCGCGCTTCCAGGTGGTGGTGAGCGGCTCGCGCGCCAAGACCATCCTGGCCATCAACAATGCCAAGAAGCCCCTCAACGACGTGCGCGTGCGCCGCGCGATCGCGGCCGCCATCGACCGCAAGGCCGTGATCGAGGGCGGGGCCGACGGCTATGGCGCCCCGATCGGCAGCCACTATGTGCCCGGCGCCTTCGGCTACGTGGACACCACGGGCATCAACCCCTACGACGTGGAGAAGGCCAAGAAGCTGCTGGCCGAGGCCGGCATCAAAACGCCGCTCGAACTCACCATGACGCTGCCGCCCGCGCCCTACGCGCGCCAGGGCGGCGAGGTGATCGCGGCGCAGCTGGCCAAGATCGGCATCGTCGCCAAGCTGCAGAACGTGGAGTGGGCGCAGTGGCTCAGCGGCACCTATGGCGCCAAGAACTACGACCTGACGCTGATTTCGCACGTCGAGCCCTTCGACCTGGGCAACTTCGCCAAGCCCGACTACTACTGGGGCTACCAGTCGCCCCAGTTCAACGAGCTCTACGAAAAGATCCAGACCTCGGCACGCCCGGCCGACCGCGCCCGCCTCCTGGGCGACGCGCAGCGCCTGCTGGCGCAGGACTGCGTGCACGCCTTCCTGTACCAGCCGCAGTGGGTGACGGTGGCACACAAGAACCTCAAGGGCCTGTGGAAAGACATGCCCGTGTTCGTCAACGACCTCTCGGCGCTGTCGTGGACCTGAGCGCCCCCGCCACCGGCGGCGCGCTACATGCGCTGCCCGCCCACGCCCTGCTCGCCGCCTACCGCGCGCGCACGCTCTCGCCCGTGGAGGTGACGCGGGCCGTGCTCGACCACATCGAACGCTGGGAGCCGCACCTGCACGCCACCTGGCTGCTGCGCCCCGAGGCCGCGCTGGCCCAGGCACGCGCCTCCGAGGCCCGCTGGCAGCGCGGCGCGCCCCAGGGCC
Source organism: Acidovorax sp. SRB_14 (assembly GCF_012932145.1). Lineage (GTDB taxonomy): Bacteria > Pseudomonadota > Gammaproteobacteria > Burkholderiales > Burkholderiaceae_C > Simplicispira. The sequence continues at coordinate 98,022 of NZ_MWOK01000003.1, forward strand.
TGCTCGATGGCGTGCCGGCCACCCTCAAGGACAACATCGCCACGCGCGGCGATCCGACGCCGCTGGGCACCGCGGCCGCCGACCTGGTGCCCGCCAGTGCCGACGCCCCGCCGGCCGCCCGCCTGCGCGAGGCCGGTGCCGTGCTCGTGGCCAAGACCACCATGCCCGACTACGGCATGCTTTCGTCGGGGCTGTCGAGCTTCCATGCGCTGGCGCGCAACCCCTGGGACCTGTCCAAGGGACCGGGCGGCTCCAGCGCCGGCGCGGGCGCCGCCGCCGCTGCGGGCTACGGCCCGCTGCACGTGGGCACCGACATCGGCGGCTCGCTGCGCCTGCCGGCGAGCTGGTGCGGCATCTTCAGCCTCAAGCCCAGCCTGGGGCGCATTCCCATCGACCCACCCTACACCGGCCGCGCCGCCGGCCCGATGACCCGCAGCGTCGCCGACGCCGCGCTCATGATGCAGGTGCTGAGCCAAAGCGACGCGCGCGACAGCATGAGCCTGCCCGCGCAAGACATTGCCTGGGCCGATTTCGACCACGGCGCGGGGCACCTGCGCGGCCTGCGCATCGGGCTGCTGCTCGAAGCGGGCTGCGGCCTGGCCCTGGAGCCCGAGGTGCGCGCCGCCGTCGAGCACGCCGCGCGCCTGCTGGAGCGCGCAGGCGCCTCCGTCGTGCCCATGCAGCCGTTCATGACGCAGGCCATGCTCGACGGCATGGACCATTTCTGGCGCATGCGCTCGCACCTGGACATGGCCAGCCTGGCGCCCGCGCGCAAGGCCCGGGTGCTGCCCTACATCCGCGCGTGGGCCGACAGCGCGGCCACCATGACCGGTGCCGAGGTGTACCGCGCGAGCCAGCAGTTCCACCTCGTGCGCGTCGCCACCGTCCAGGCCTGCAGCGCCTTCGACTACGTGGTCTCGCCCGTGGCCCCGATGGCGGCCTTCCCGGCCGAACTGCCATCGCCCACCAACGACCCGCTGCGCCCGCTGGAGCACATCGGCTTCACGGTGCCGTTCAACATGTCGGAGCAGCCGGCCGCCTCGGTCAACTGCGGCTACACCGCCGGCGGCCTGCCGATCGGCCTGCAGATCGCCGGGGCGCGCTTTGACGACCTCGGCGTGCTGCGCGTGGCGCGAGCGTTCGAGCTGATCCGCGACCCCCAGCGGCCCTGGCCGCAGCCGCCGGCCAGCGCCTGAGCGGCGGCCGCCCGGGCGCCCTGGCGCACGGTGCCGGCAGGGCTTCTCAATGCGCCACCGCGCCGCAGGCGCCGGCGTTGCCGCTGCGCCGGTGGTTCTGTTCCTGGCCGACCCAGGGCCCGGCCCATCCCAGGCCCGCGCCCGCCTCCGAGGGTCGGACCGCTCACCACAGCTCGGCCGTGGCCTGCAGGACAAGCCCGCCTTCGTGGTCGCTGGCCCACAGCCGCACCTCCTGTACGTCGGCCGACGGCGCGCCATGGAGGCCGAACGGGTGCAGGTCGAACACCGGCCGCACGGCCTTGAAGCGGAAACCTTTGAGCCGTGCCCCCGGCCGCTGGCGGCGCACCAGATCGACCAGCAGCGTGGCGATCAACGGGCCGTGCACGACGAGGCCGGGATAGCCTTCGACCTCGGTCACATAGCGGCGGTCGTAGTGGATGCGGTGGCCGTTGAAGGTCAGCGCCGAATAGCGGAACAGCAGCACATCGTCGGGCACGATGTCGCGCTGCCAGGCGGCGCCTTGATCGGCCGGCATGGGAGGTGGCGCCGGGTCATCGGCCCGCGCGGCCGCGCGGTAGACGATGTCGTGCTCCTCCGTGAGTGCCAGGCCCCGCGCGTTGTGCACTGCGTGCTGCACCTGCACGAACAGCAGGTCGCCCGTGCGCCCCGCCCTGTGCGTGACCGAGGCGATGCGCGAGGTGCGCCGCACGGCATCGCCCACCACCAGGGGGTTGCCCGGCTGCCACTGCAGGCGGCCCCCGGCCCACATGCGGCGCGGCAGCGGCACCGGCGGCAGGAAGCCGCCGCGCCGGGCGTGGCCGTCCGGGCCCAGCGCGCTCTGGCGCGGGTGTGGCAAGAAATACAGCCAGTGCCACAGCGGCGGCAGCGGCGTGCCGGTCCGGGGAGGCGGATCGTCGCGGTCCAAGGTCGCGCTGAGGGCTTGCACGGGGGCGGCGGTGACGGTGTCGTCCAGCGTTTCGGTGGTGCCGACCCAGGTTTTCAGGTGCGCCAGCGAGGCGCTGTCCAGGGTGCGTGCCGCAGGGTCGAGAGAATGGTCCATGGGAGCATCATGGTCGCCGCACTCGGGGGCGCGCGCAATCCCTCCCTGACAGGGTCGACAGCGCTGCTGCCGCAGGCCACCGCCACACGCCACCGGGCGATCGGCGATCCGGTTTACGCAGGCTTGAGGGCTGCGCCGGCCTCGGAGTCGGCCTGCGCCTTCGCCTGGTCGTACACCGGCTGCGCGGGCAAACCCTCCAGGTGCCGCGTGTCGGCCCAGCGCAGGATGTCGATGGCATCGCCGTGCATGCGCACGCGGTTGAAGGCGGCGTTGGGAATGTCGCTCTGGCGCGGACCCGCCAATCCCAGGCCATGCGCGGTGCGCCACACCATGTCGAGCACGCCGCCGTGCGTCACCACCACCAGCGTCTGGCCCGCGTGTGCCTGCGCCAGGCGCCGCAGCGCGTCCATCACACGCGCATGGAACTGGCGCGTGGTTTCGCCCCCGGGCATGCCCGAATCGGCCTGGAAGCGCAGCCACTGCGCCCAGGCGCCGGCATGCTGGGCCTGGATGTCGGCCACGCGCATGCCATCGACCACGCCAAAACTCTGCTCGCGCAACGCACGGTCGACCAGCGCCTCCAGGCGCAGCTGCGGCAGCAGCGCGCCCAGCACGGGCTGCGCGGTTTGCTGCGTGCGCAGCAGGTCGCTGCTGACCAAGTGGTCGGCCCGCACGCCTTCGCGCGCCAGCCGCTGCGCCAGGCGCTGCGCCTGCGCATGGCCGGTGGCGTTGAGCGGCACGTCCACCTGGCCCTGGAAGCGCAACTCGCGGTTCCAGTCGGTTTCGCCATGGCGGATGAGGATGAGTTCGGTCATGGAGGCGTCGTCCTGCGCGGTGTCATTTTTTGGGTATTTTTAGCCTCAAACGCTTGGCTGGAAAGCGCTTACAGCTATATTTTACATAGCACACTTTACCGCGTCACCGTGACCAGGCGCACCGCCAGCCCGAGAAAGACCAGCCCCGCCACCCGGTTGAGCCAGCGCTGCGCGCGCGCCGAGCGCTGCAGCAGCACGCCGAAGGCCCCCGAAAAGCAGGCGATGGCACCGAACACCAGCAAGGTCGCCAGCATGAAGACCACGCCCAGCACCATGAGCTGCGGCGCCACGCTGCCGCGCGCCGGGTCGGCGAACTGCGGCAGGAACGCCAGGAAAAAGATCAGCACCTTGGGGTTGGTGAGGTTCATCACCATGCCGCGCCCCACCATGCGCGCCAGGCCCGGGGTTGCTGCAGCGCCGCGCGCGCCTGCGGCCCCCTCTGGAGCGGCGGCGCCTTCGGCCGCTGCCGCCCCATCGACCACCGCCACGGGCGCGCGCAGGCTGTGCCACGCCAGCCACGCCAGGTAAGCGGCGCCGCAGAACTTGAGCACGGTGAACGCCAGCGCCGAGGCCGCGAACACCGCCGCCAGCCCCAGCGCCACGGCCGCCGTGTGCACCACGAGCCCCGCACACAGGCCCAGCACCACGGCCATGCCAGCGCGCCAGCCGCGCTGGGCCGACTGCAGCAGCACGAAGAGGTTGTCGGGGCCGGGCGTCAGGCCCAGCAGGACGGCGACACCAAAAAACGCCACCAGGGTTTCAAGAGAAGGCATGGAAATGCGGCTCCAGAGAACGGAAAGGACACAGCCTGCCATTGTGCGCCCGGGCCTGCGGGCCATGGCCGCCGCCGCCTCACGCCGTGACGATCCAGCCTTCGAGCGGGTCCATGCCGGGCGGCAGGCCGTAGAGCGGATCGCCCGCCGCGTGCGCGCGCTCGGCCCAGGCGGCCTGCAGCAGGCACAGCACGGCGTCCAGGCTGTCGCCGCTGGCGTCGTCGACCAGGGCATCGCGCTGCGCATGGCTGAGCTTGAGCTGCAGCTCCAGCCGGGTCTGGCCGTGTTCCAGCGCGGTGACCAGGTCCTTGCGCGCGAGCAGGCGCTCGGCCGTCTGCTGGGCGCGGGCGTCGCTCTTGTAGCTGCGCCGCCCCAGCACCTCGCGCGCCAGCAGACCCGGGTAGGCCTCCACGGCCACGCGCCGCGCCCCGTCCCGGTCCTCGCCCGCGTGCAGGCCGGGCAGGTACACGCCCGCATCGAGCAGCAGTGGCACGCCGGCATGCAGCATGTAGGCCACGGGCGGGTTGACCCATTTCATGCTCGGGCTGGAGCCCGCCGGGCCATCGGTGGCGCGGTGCGCAAACTTGCCGCCTGCGGGGCGCCCGGCGCAAAAGGCGGCAAAGGCGTCGCGCGCCTGCGCACGCGTGAGCGACCGGTAGTGGCGCATGCAGGCCTGCCACTGCAGCGGCCAGCCCAGGGTCTGCAGCAGGTCGCGCGGCAGGCCGAACGGCAGGTCAAAGCCGCCCACCCAGGGGCGCGGCTCGGCCAGCCAGCGGCCAAAATCTTCGAGCGTGGCAAAACGCTGCAGGCCGGCCAGCACGACGCGGCCGCCGCGCCGCTCGCCCAGCGCCAGCACGATGGGCTTGCGCCGGCTCGGGCGGCTGGAGAAGTCGCAGCCCAGCAGCGGGGTGGCTATGGCCGCAGCGGGCGTGGCCATGCGCGTTCAGCCCAGCGCCAGCGCCGCCACGCCGGCGGCGATGCACAGCGCGCCCAGCACGCGTGCCGCGCGGTCGCCCTCGCCCAGCAGGTGGCCGCCGATGAGGGCGGCGAACAGCATGGAGACCTCGCGCGCCGGCGCCACGTGCGACAGCGGCGCCTGCTGCATGGCGTAGAGCACCAACACATAGGCCACCGGGCTGACCACGGCTACCAGCAGCGCAAAGCGCCACTGCGCGCGCCACAGCACGGCGGCGGTGGGCAGGTCGCGCAGCACGGCCGGCGCCAGCAAGGCCACGCGCACGAAATTGCCCATGTAGTCGATGAGGATGGGCGACATCAGCACGACCTTGACCGCGTAGCCATCGACCACGGTGTAGCTGGCGATGAAGACCCCTGTCAGCACGCCGTAGGCCAGCCCCAAGTGCACGCGCGCACGCGCCTGCGGGTCGTGCGCGGCGCGCAGCAGCCCCGGGCCGCCTGCGATCAGGAACACGCCGCCGACCACGCCCGCAATGCCCAGCAGGCCGAGGGCCGTAATCTGCTCGCCCAGCAGCGCAATCGCCACCAGCGACGACAGCAGCGGCCCCGAGCCGCGCGCCAGCGGATAGACCACGGTGAGGTCGGCCTTGCGGTAGCCGCGCAGCAGGATGACGTAATAAAACACATGCAGCACGCCACTGGCGCCCACGAAGGCCCACTCCCGCAGGCCCCACAGCGGCACGGCGTCGCGCCCCACCCACCAGCCCAGCGGCCCCCAGAACAGCATCATCAGCACGGCCGTGAAGAACGCGAAACGCGCATCGCCCCCCGCTTTCTTGGCGGCGATGTTCCAGCAGGCATGGATCAGGCCGGCGAGAAGGATGAGGGCAAAGGCGGTGAGGGTCATGAAAAACAAATGGCCACAGCCCTTCAGGACTGCGGCCGTGCCATGGCGCGGCAGAAAATCAGTGATCGACTGCGCTGTGCTCCATCCGGTGCGACTGAGACCGGCGCGGCCCAGGCCAGCGGCCACCGTGCAAAGGCCGCCCCCCTGCACCGGTGGCGTCCCCCTGCCCGCATCGCGCAGCGATGCGCGAGCGGGGGGAAGGAGCGACGCGACGCAGGGCGGTGTTCACTTATGCCCTGCCGATGATGGAGGCCGTCGCCATCAGCTCTTCGAGCAGCGCAAACGACACCTTGCCCGACACGGAGTACGGGTCGAGCTCGGGCTTTTCAGAGTACTTGAGCAAGATGGAGTGGTTGACCTTGGACAGGTTGGCCTGGCCCATGGTCCAGCCGCCAAAGCGCCGTTCGGTGATCTCTTCGTAGTGCAGCAGCTCGACATTCTTGTGGCGTGGGTCGCGCTGGATGTGGCCGTAGAGCTCATTGACCGCGGAGCGTCCGCCTTCGATGGCCTGCAGGAAGATGCCCCCGCCGTAGCAGAGGATGCCGGTGATGCCGCAGCCCGGGTTGTGCTGGCGCGACTGGGTCAGGATGGCTTCGATGGCGTCGGGCGAGGTATCGACCGCACGGCTCGCATAGAGCAGGCGTACCAACATGTCAATTCCTTCCGGGAATGAGGGACAAAAATTCGCGCCGCAGCGACGGGTCTTTGAGGAAGACGCCGCGCATGACGGAGTTGAGCATCTTGCTGTCCATCTCGCGCACGCCGCGCCAGGACATGCAGAAATGGGATGCCTCCATGACGATGGCCAGGCCGTCGGGCTGGGTCTTTTCCATGATCAGGTCCGCCAGCTGCACCACGGCCTCTTCCTGGATCTGCGGGCGGCCCATGACCCAGTCGACCAGGCGCGCGTACTTCGACAGGCCGATCACGTTGGTGTGCTCGTTGGGCAGCACGCCGATCCAGATCTTGCCGATGACGGGGCAGAAATGGTGGCTGCAGGCACTGCGCACGGTGATCGGGCCGACGATCATCAGCTCGTTGAGGTGCTCGGCGTTCGGGAACTCGGTGATCGGCGGCTGCGCGACGTAGCGGCCCTTGAACACCTCGTTGAGGTACATCTTGGCCACGCGGCGCGCGGTGTTGTGGGTGTTGTGGTCGCCCGCGGTGTTGATGACCAGGCTGTCGAGCACGCCCTGCATCTTGGCTTCGACCTCGTCGAGCAGCAGCTCGAGTTCGCCGGGCTCGATGAACTCGGCGATGTTGTCGTTGGCATGAAAGCGCTTGCGCGCAGCGCCCAGCCGCTCGCGGATCTTGACGGAGACCGGCGTGCCTTCGTCGGGGTTGGCAGGATTCATGTCGGCGGCGGTTTGTCTGAACATGCCGGCATGGTAACAGCGAACCGCGCGGGCAATACTCCAAGGGTTTTTGCCGTTCAGCGCAATACCAGCAAGCGCAGAAAGCTATAAAAACAATAGCATTCAGAGAACCCTCAATAGCTCTTGCCCGAGACCCAGAGCGCCGTGCGCATGAGCGCGAAAGCCACGCCGTCGAGCGCGCGCTCGCGCCAGGGCCGGGCGGCGTACTGGGCGGGGTCGAGCAGGTGGCCCGCGTGCTCCATGGCGTGCACCAGGCGCGCGCGCAGGCCCTCGGCGAAGGCCGCGTCTTCGACGACCACGTTGGCCTCGCGCGCCAGCAGCAGCGACAGCGGATCGAGGTTGGACGAGCCCACCGTGGCCCAGGGGCGCGGCCACAGCGCATCGATCACCGCGACCTTGGCGTGCAGGAAGCTTGGCGAATACTCGTGGATCTCGACGCCCGCCGCCAGCAGCGCGCCGTACACCGGCCGGGCCGCGTGGTACTGCATGAAATATTCATAGCGCCCCTGCAGCAGCAGGCGCACGCGCACGCCGCGCTCGGCCGCGTGCACCAGCGCGCGGCGCAGCTTGCGCCCGGGCACGAAGTAGGCGTTGGCGATGATGATTTCCTCGCGCGCGAAACCGATGGCGCGCAGGTAGGCCTTTTCGATGCGGCTGCGGTTGCGCACGTTGTCGCGCAGCACCAGCGCGGCGCGCATGCGCGGGCCCGGCAGCGCCGCTTCCGCGGCCTCCTCGCCGAGGGAGGCGACATGGGCCGCGCGCAGCGCACGCACGGCCTGTGGCAGGCGGTGGGCCCGCACGTCGCGCACCGCCTGCATGCGCTGCCAGAGCTTTTCCATCGCGTCGCTGGCTTGGACCACGAGGCGGCCCGTGGCCTGGACGGCGAAGTCCAGGCGCGGCGCGTCCAGCGCACCGTAATTGGGGTCGTGGAAGTCGTCGAGCACGTTGATGCCGCCACAAAACAGCATGCGCCCATCGACCACGCAGAGCTTGCGGTGCAGCCGGCGCCAGCGGTGGGGCAGCAGCAGGCCCAGCGGCCCCAGCGGGGAATAGACGCGAAACTGCACGCCCGCCGCGGCAAAGCGCTGCTGCCACTGCGGCGGCAGCGGGCCGGTGCCCACGCCATCGACCACCAGTTGCGTGCGCACCCCGCGCTGGGCGGCGCGCTCCAGCGCCTCGGCCACACCGACGCTGGCACCCGTGAAGTCGAAGATGTAGGTTTCGAACTGGATGTCGACCACGGCCGCATCCATGGCGCGCACCAGGGCCGGAAACAGCTCGGCGGCACCTTGCAGCAGCTGCACGCGGTGCCCGTCGCCGAGGACCAGGCCATTTTTCACACCGCGGCCCTCCACGGCGCACCGTGCGGACGCCCGGCCTCAGGGCGGCGGTGGTGTGGTGCAAGGGGGGTGGCCAAGCGGCTACACCCGGAACTCGGCGATCAGCGGCAGGTGGTCGGACATGCGCCACCAGATGCGCCCCCGCGGCACCTTCAGGCCCAATGGCGTGAGCCCGCGCACATAGATATGGTCCAGCTGCACGATGGGCAACCGCGCCGGATAGGTCAGGGCCTGCGTGGCATCGAACTCGATCAGCCCGAAGCGCGCGAGCGTGTGCTTGACCTGCAGGCCCCAGTCGTTGAAATCGCCCGCCACGACCAGCGGCGCATGCGAGGGCACTTCGCGTTCGATGAACTGGCGCAGCCGCTGCACCTGGCGCACGCGGCTGCCCGGAACCAGGCCCAGGTGCACGACGATCACGTGCACATGCTGGCCCTGGATGTCGACCTCGACATGCAGCAGGCCGCGCTGCTCGAAGCGGTGGTCGGAAATGTCCTCGTGCTGGTGGCCGATCACGGGCCAGCGCGTGAGCAGCGCATTGCCATGCTCGCCATGGCGCGTGAACGCGTTGGTGCGGTAGACCGACTCGTAGCCCTCGGGCGCCAGGAATTCGGCCTGCGATACGTCGGGCCAGCGTTCAAAGTACTGCGCCTCGCGGCGGTGCATCTTGCGCACCTCCTGCAGGCAAACGATGTCGGCATCGAGCTGCTCGACCGCGTGCCCGAGGTTGTGGATCTCCAACCGGCGCGCGGGGCCTATGCCCTGCACGCCTTTGTGGATGTTGTAGGTGGCAACCCGCAGGATGCCGGCAGAGTCGTCGGAATGCGTGATCATGGTCGGCAAAATTGTGGCAACAAGAGGATGGCCTCGGCGTTGGAGGGAGAGAAGCAGCGCTCGGCCGCCTCGCGCCAGGGCAGCCATGCACATGCGGTGTGCTCGCGCGGATTCAAGGCGACTGGCGTGCCGGCCGGAACCTGCAGGCCAAAGAGGTGCTCGGTGTTCTGGCGCACGCCGGGCGCATAGCGGTGCAGCCACTGCGGGTAGATGCTGTAGACGTTCTGCAGCTGCCAGTCGACCAGGGCGCACGCGCCGGTGCCGGCGTCGATACCGGTCTCTTCCTGCACTTCGCGCAGCGCCGTGTCGCGCCAGCTCTCGGCCAGGCTGTCTTTGCTGCCGGTCACCGACTGCCAGAAATCAGCGTCCGTGTCGGCACGGCGGAGCAGCAGCACATCGAGCGCGGCGGTGTGGATGACCACCAGCACCGACTGGGGGATTTTGGGGTTGGACGTCATCGTGTCTGTGGTTGGGAAGCCCAGAATACACCCCGAAGCACGGCACCGCTGTACGACAAGATCCCTAACGCAGCGCCGCCTTTACGGCACGCAGCTTGCCCAGGCCAAAAAAAAGCGGCCCGGGCCCCAGGCCCTGCCGCTTCTTGGATTGCGTCAACCGGCGGACAGCGCCGCAACCGGGCTTCAGCCCGCCTTCACGGCATCCACATTGCGCAGGCGAATGTGCAGTTCGCGCAACTGCTTTTCGTCCACCGGGCTGGGCGCCTGCGTGAGCAGGCACTGGGCGCGCTGCGTCTTGGGGAAGGCGATCACGTCGCGGATCGATTCGGCGCCGGTCATCATCGCCACGATGCGGTCCAGGCCAAAGGCCAGGCCGCCGTGCGGCGGCGCACCGTACTGCAGCGCGTCGAGCAGGAAGCCGAACTTCTGCTGCGCCTCTTCGGGCGTGATCTTGAGCGCGTCAAACACCTTCTGCTGCACGTCGGCACGGTGGATGCGCACGGACCCGCCGCCCATCTCCCAGCCGTTGAGCACCATGTCGTAACCCTTGGAGATGCACTTCTCGGGGGCGGTGACCATGTAGTCCTCGTGGCCGTCCTTGGGCGCGGTGAAGGGGTGGTGCACGGCGACCCAGCGGTCGTTTTCCTCGTCGTGCTCGAACATCGGGAAGTCCACCACCCACAGCGGCGCCCAGCGGTCCTCGAACAGGCCGTTCTTCTTGCCGAACTCGCTGTGGCCGATCTTGATGCGCAGCGCGCCAATGGCGTCGTTGACGACCTTTTCCTTGTCGGCACCGAAGAACAGCAGGTCGCCGTCCTGCGCGCCGGTGCGCTGCAGGATCTCGGCGATGGCCGCGTCATGGATGTTCTTGACGATGGGCGATTGCAGGCCGTCGCGTCCCTTAGCCAGATCGTTGACCTTGATGTAGGCCAGGCCCTTGGCGCCGTAGATCTTGACGAACTCGGTGTAACCGTCGATCTCGCCGCGCGAGAGGCCACCGGCTTCGCGTGCGCCGCCGGGCACGCGCAGGGCCACCACGCGGCCTTTCTTCATGTTGGCGGCACCCGAGAACACCTTGAAGTCCACGTCCTTCATCACGTCGGTGAGTTCGGTGAATTCGAGCTTGACGCGCAGATCGGGCTTGTCCGAGCCAAAGCGGTAGGCTGCGTCTTGGTAGGTCATGACCGGAAATTCGCCCAGATCCACGCCCAGCGTGTTCTGGAACACGGTCTTGACCATGCCCTGGAACATGTCACGGATGTCCTGCTCTTCCATGAACGAGGTTTCGATATCGATCTGCGTGAACTCGGGCTGGCGGTCGGCGCGCAGGTCTTCGTCGCGGAAGCACTTGGTGATCTGGTAGTAGCGGTCGAAGCCCGCCACCATCAGGAGCTGCTTGAACAGCTGGGGCGACTGCGGCAGCGCGAAGAAGTGGCCGTCGTGCACGCGGCTGGGCACGAGGTAGTCGCGCGCGCCTTCGGGCGTGCTCTTGGTGAGCATGGGCGTTTCGATGTCGACGAAGCCATGGGCGTCGAGGAACTTGCGCACTTCCATCGTCACGCGGTAGCGCAGCATCAGGTTGTTCTGCATGTAGGGGCGGCGCAGGTCGAGCACGCGGTGCGTGAGCCGGGTGGTCTCCGACAGGTTCTCTTCGTCGAGCTGGAACGGCGGCGTCACCGAGGGATTGAGCACGTTCAGTTCGTGGCACAGCACCTCGATCTTGCCGCTCTTCAAGCTGTCGTTGGTCGTTCCCTCGGGGCGCGCGCGCACCAAGCCCTTGACCTGCACGCAGAACTCGTTGCGCACGCCTTCGGCGGTCTTGAACATTTCGGCACGGTCGGGGTCGCACACCACCTGCACATAGCCTTCGCGGTCGCGCAGGTCGATGAAGATCACGCCGCCATGGTCGCGGCGGCGGTTCACCCAGCCTGCGAGGGTGACGGTTTGGCCCAACAGGGCTTCGGTGACAAGACCGCAATAGTGGGAACGCATGGCCATGGCAAGACTTCCGGCGCCGGCAAGGGCGCGTTGGTAAAAGGTTTATTTGGGGTTTGCAAGAGCGGGGTCGCTGGGTGCCACCACGCCCATGGAAACGATGTAGCGCAGGGCGGCATCCACGCTCATGTCGAGCTCGATGCAGTCGCTCTTGCGCACCATCACGAAATAGCCGCCCGTGGGGTTGGGCGTGGTCGGCACGTAGACGCTGAGGAATTCATCGCGCAGGTAGGCCGCGACCTCGCCGCTGGGCGCACCCGTGACGAAGGCCACGGTCCAGACGCCTTCGCGCGGCCACTGCACCAGCACGGCGGTGCGAAATGCGTTGCCACTCTCGGAAAAGAGCGTGTCCGACACCTGCTTGACGCTGGAGTAGATGGAGCGCACCACCGGAATGCGGCTGACGAGGGCGTCCCCCCATTGCACCAGTTTGCGACCGGCGAAGTTGCTCGCGGTGGCCCCCACCGCCAGCAGGATCACCAGCGTGAGCACCACGCCGAAACCCGGAATATGGAGGCCCAGCAATTTGTCCGGATGCCAGGCCCCGGGCAGGATGAGCAGGGTCTGGTCGAGCAGGCCGACGATCCAGTTGAGCACCGCGATGGTGATCGCTCCCGGAACGATCACCAAAAGGCCCGTGAACAGCCATTTGCGCAAGGGTGCCATCAACTGCGCTCAGTTCGTGGTCGGGGTGGCAGCCGGGGCGCTGGCAGGTGCGGCAGCGGCGTCAGCCTTGGCCGCAGGGGCCGTGCCGGCATCGCCCGCCGCGGCCGGCGTGGCGGGTGCTGCACTGGCGCCAGAATTGCCGCCGCGAAAATCGGTGACATACCAGCCCGAGCCCTTGAGCTGGAAACCGGCCGCAGTCACCTGCTTGGTGAACGCCGCGGCGCCACAGGCCGGGCAAACCGTCAGGGGATCGGCAGAAATTTTCTGCAGCACATCCTTGGCATGGCCACAGGAGCCGCATTTGTAGGCATAGATAGGCATGGCAATAAGAAGGCTGGAAGTGCAAAACCTTCAATTATAGGCGGCCTGCCCCTGTTCAAGCGCGCAGCCGGACCGCGCGCTTGGACTCCAGCGTGCGCTCGGCTCAGACCGGCGTGCCCTGGTAGTGGCGCACGTGGCCCTTGTGGTCTGCGGTCCATTGCGGCGCCAGCGACCCCGCCACCATGCCCGCCAGTGCGGCCAGCACGCCGGCGAGTTGCTGCGGGAACGCTGACGACAGCACCGGCGTGGCCACGAACAGGAGCCAGACCCCCAGGCCCAGCGCCACGGCGCAGAGCGCTCCCTGCGTGGTGGCACGCTTCCAGTAGAGGCCAAACACCAAAGGCACAAAAGCCCCCACCAGAGGCACCTGGTAGGCGCCCGACACCATTTCATAGATCGAGGTGCCCTGCATGGTGATGGCATAGGCGAGCACCACCAGCGTGAACACCAGCACCGAGACGCGCATCGCCTTGAGGGTGGCGGCATCGCTCATGCCGGGGCGCAGGTTGCGCAGGATGTTCTCGACAAACGTGGTCGCGGGCGCCAGCAGGGTCGCAGAGGCCGTGGACATGATGGCCGAGAGCAGCGCGCCAAAAAAGGCCACCTGCAACGCCAGCGGCATGCGCTCCATCACCAGCGTGGGCAGCACCTTCTGCGGATCGTCCTTGAGCAGGGCCTGCGCCGTCTCGGGCATGATCAGCACCGCAGCGGTGACCACGAACATGGGAATGAAGGCGAACAGCAAATACAGGATGCCGCCGATGATCGGGCCGTTGCGCGCCGTGCGGGCGCTGTTCGACGACATGACGCGCTGGAACACGTCCTGCTGCGGAATCGAGCCCAGCATCATGGTGATGGCCGCGGCAAAAAAGAACGTCCACTGCTTGAAGCCGCCGTCCCGCGGAAAGAACTGGAATTTGCCTTCGCGCGCCGCAAAGTCGATGACCTTGCCCGCGCCACCGGCCAGGTCGGCCGCATAAAAGGCGATGGCGATCAACCCGAGGGCGATCACGATCATCTGGACAAAGTCGGTCAGCGCCACCGACCACATGCCGCCGTACAGCGTGTAGATCAAGACCACCGCCGTTCCCAGCACCATGCCGGTGGTAATCGAGAGCGCGCCCTGCGTGAGCAGGTTGAACACCAGGCCCAACGCCGTGACCTGCGCGGCCACCCAGCCCAGGTAGCTGAACAAGATGATGCACGAACACACCACCTCAATGGTGCGGCCGTAGCGCTGGCGGTAGTAATCGCCCAGCGTGATCAGGTTCTTCTGGTAAAGCCGGTACGCAAAGAACAGGCCGACGAGCACCAGGCACATGGAAGCACCAAACGGGTCTTCCACCACCTCGCCCAGCCCGCCATCGATGAAGCGCGCCGAGACCCCGAGCACGGTTTCCGAGCCAAACCAGGTCGCGAACGTGGTCGCAATGATCACGGCCAGCGGCAGGCTGCGGCCGGCCACCGCGTAGTCTGCGGTGTTGTGCACCCGCGTGGCGGCAAACAGACCGATCGCCATGGAGGCCAGCAGGTAAAAAACAATGAAAGTCACCAGCATGCGCCGCTCCAAAGCTCAAAGGGGTTGCAACAAAACGCCGCGCATTATCAGCGCAAAACCCCGCAAACCCGGCCCTTCATGTCGCTTGTGGGCGACAGCGGGCGCGCCTTCAGACCACGCCCGTTCAGAAGATGCGTACGCGCACCAGCCACTGCATCGCCAGGAGCCCGAGCAAAAACCCGACCCCGCCATAGACCAGGCTTTGCAGCAGGCGGTTGGTGCGTTTTTGCTCGCGCAGGAGCTCCAGCAGCTCGCGCTGGCCGCGTTGCTGGCGCGGCGTGCCGCGGCGCAGGTAATCGTGCAGCAGGCGCGGCAATTCGGGCAGCAGCTGTGCGTAATGCGGGGCCTGGGCACGGAGTTCGCGCCACATCCGCTGCGGTCCCATCTGGTCGAGCATCCACTTTTCCAGGAAAGGCTTGGCCGTGCTCCAGAGGTCGAGGTCGGGATCGAGCTGGCGCCCCAGGCCCTCGATGTTGAGCAGCGTCTTTTGCAGCAGCACGAGCTGCGGCTGGATCTCGACCTGGAAGCGCCGCGAGGTCTGGAACAGGCGCATCAGCACCATGCCAAGCGAAATCTCCTTGAGCGGCCTGTCAAAGTACGGCTCGCAGACAGTTCGGATGGCCGACTCGAGCTCGTTGACCCGCGTCTCGGGCGGCACCCAGCCGCTTTCAATGTGCAGTTCAGCCACGCGCTTGTAGTCGCGCCGGAAGAAGGCCACGAAGTTTTGCGCCAGGTACTCCTTGTCGGACTCGGTCAGCGTGCCGACGATGCCGAAGTCCAGCGAGATGTAGCGCCCGAACGTGGCCGGCTCCAGGCTGACCTGGATGTTGCCCGGGTGCATGTCGGCGTGGAAGAAGCCGTCGCGGAACACCTGCGTAAAGAAGATCGTGACACCGTCGCGCGCCAGTTTGGGAATGTCCACGCCGGCCGCCCGCAAGCGCTCGACCTGGCTGATGGGCACGCCGTTCATGCGCTCCATCACCATCACCTCCGCGTGGCAGAAGTCCCAGTGGATGATGGGGATTTCCACCAGGCCCAGGCCTTCCATGTTGCGCCGCAACTGCGCCGCATTGGCCGCCTCGCGCACCAGGTCCAGCTCGTCGTGCAGGTAGTTGTCAAACTCCGCCACCACCTCGCGCGGCTTGAGGCGCTTGCCATCGGCGGACAGGCCTTCGAGCCAGCCGGCCATCGTGCGCATGAGCCCCAAATCCTTCTCGATCACCGGCAGCATGCCCGGGCGCAGCACCTTCACCGCGACCTGGTGCAGCAGGCCGCGGCGGTCGCGCAGGGTGGCAAAGTGGACCTGTGCGATCGAGGCGCTGGCGACCGGATCGTGCTCGAAGGTTTCGAACACCTCGGCCAGGGGTCGGCGGAACGCGCGCTCGATCGTCGCCACGGCAATCGCAGAATCGAACGGCGGCACGCGGTCCTGCAACAGCGCCAGTTCATCGGCAATGTCGGGCGGCATAAGGTCGCGCCGGGTCGACAGCACCTGTCCGAACTTCACAAAGATCGGCCCCAGCCGCTCAAGCGCCTCGCGCAGGCGCTGGCCGCGCGGTGCCTGCAGGTTGCGCCCCACCGACACCACACGGGCGAGCAGGCGCAACCAAGGCTTTTGAAAGCTGGTCAAAACCAGCTCGTCCAGGCCGTAGCGCAGCGCCACCCAGACAATGGTGGCGCCGCGGAAGAAGCGCTTCATGGTGCGGCCCGGTCGCCGCTGTCGGCCGCGGGGGCAGCGGCGGGGTGGCTGGCAGGGGCTGGCGCGAGGGCGATGCGCGCCCCCACGAACTGGCGCAACGCCTCCACCGACCGCCGTGCCATGCCGGCGAGCATGTGCGCAGGCACATCGCCCACTAGGCGCGCCAGGTCTTCTTCAGCGTCCCAGCGCACGTTATCCGCCAGCCACTGCAGATCGGCGGCGAGCTGCACGTCGCCCTCGATGCGCACGGCCGGCTTGTCGCCGCGCAGGGCAGACTGCGCAAGGTCGAGTGGCGAGGTTTGCGTGGCCTCCAGGCGCAGATGGGGCTCTTGCGTGGGCGGGGCCAGATCGAACAGTCCCGCGGGGGTGACCTGCAGCGCCATGGAATAGCCGCGCCACTGGAGGCGAGCCACCCGGCCGCTTTGGCGCGCCAGGCGCTCGGTGGCCGCGCGCTCCTGCATCAGCACATGGTTGAGGAACAGCACGGCGCGGTGCTGCACTTCGTGTGCTAGCCACTCGGGCGGCTGCGGGCCGGCGGCAAGGCGCTCGAACACGCTGCCAAGAAAAGAAAAAGGGGACTGTGTTGCCATAGTCCCCGATTATTCCCTGAACTGCGCGCGGCGCGCCGCGCTGCGTTATTGCAGTGCCTGCACCCCGGCCACGAGCCAGCCGCTGGCGCCGCTCTTGGCCTTCGTCATGTTCCAGACTTCACGGAACGGGCTGGGGCCCGACGAGGGCTCCTCGCGGATCATGCCGGAGAACTCGACGCTGGCCATGTAGGCTTCGCCCAGGTCTTCGATGCCCAGCAACTGCGCCTCGATCATCACCACCTCGGTGTGGTTCGGCTGGGCGCCGCCGCGGTGCGACTCGCGCTCGGCCAGCTGGGCGCGGATTTCCTCGAGCATGCCGTCGGTCATCATGGAGCGCAGCGTGGCCACGTCCGAGCGGTCCCACGCCGCCTGCAGCGTGGAGAAGTTGCGTTTGGCCGCCTCGAGGAAACCAGCGGTGTCAAAGCCCTCGGGGATGCCCCAGTTCTGCGAACCCGACAGGGCCGAGCCGATCATCGAGCCGCCGCCGGACTGTCGCGCAGTGTCCCCGGACGTGGCGCCGCGTTCCCAGGGACGGGCCGACGCGTCGTTGCCCACCTTGTCCGGGCTGTAGTCGCGCGGCACGGTGGCGGTCTCGGGCGAAGCGGAGCCCGCGCCCTGGAAGGCGAACGGTGCCCCGCCCTGCGCCGCGCCTGCGGGCTTGCGGGAGCGCATGACCATCTTGAAGATGGCAAACGCCGCCATCGCCAGCAAAGCAATCATCAGGATCTGGCCAAAGCCTTCGCCCATGCCCAGCGAATGGGCGAGCCACGCCAGGCCGAGGCCGGCGGCCAGGCCGCCGAGCATGGCGCCCCAGGGTTTCTTGGGCGCGGCGGCGGCAGGCGCCGCCGGTGCCGGCTTGGCGGCGGCGTTGTTGACGTTTTGCGTCGGTGCGCCGGGCGCGTTGCTGGGGGGCGTTGCCTGGCGCTGCGTCACATTGCTGGACTGCCGGCCCATCGACCTGCCGCCGCCCATGCGCGCAGCCTCCGCGTCAGGAAGTGACGCCACCATCATGATCGCCACAAGCAGGGCGGGCCACAGTTTTTTCATGTCTTGGTTCTCCGTTCAGTCAACACTTGATACCCACATGCAGCGCGACGATGCCGCCCGTCATGTTGTGATAGTCCACATGGCCAAAGCCGGCTTGGTGCATCAAGGCCTTGAGCTCTTCCTGGCCCGGGTGCATGCGGATCGACTCGGCCAGGTAGCGGTAACTTTCGGCATCGCCCGCGATCAGGCGGCCGATCTGCGGCAGCACATTGAAGGAATACCAGTCGTAGGCCTTGGCCAGCGGCTTGGCGATCTTGGAAAATTCGAGCACCAGCAGCTTGCCGCCGGGCTTGAGCACACGGCACATCTCGGCCAGCGCGGCATCCTTGTGCGTCATGTTGCGCAGGCCGAAGGCCACGCTGACCACGTCGAAGTGCGCGTCCGGGAAGGGCAGCTTCTCTGCGTCGCAGACCAGCGTCGGCAAGACCACACCGGCGTCGATGAGCCGGTCGCGGCCGGTGCGCAGCATGGCCTCGTTGATGTCGGTGTGCACCACGCGGCCGCTGCGCCCGACCTTCTTGGAAAACGCCAGCGACAGGTCGCCGGTGCCGCCCGCAATGTCGAGCACCTGGCTGCCTTCGCGCAGATTGGCGACCATCACGGTGTAGGCCTTCCAGGCGCGGTGCAGGCCACCCGACATGAGGTCGTTCATCACGTCGTATTTGGACGCCACGGAGTCGAACACGCCGCGCACGCGGCGTGCCTTGTCTTTTTCGTCTACCGACTCGAACCCGAAATGCGTGGTGCTCATGGGCGTGATGCTAGCGTGTGTGGTGACAACCCCGCAGTTCTGTGGGGTATCGCCGTGGAATTTTGATCCAATAGGGCTTCAGCGCTTATGGGCAAAGCGCCACCAGCTATGAATTCCGAAGCAGCAGATCCGGCCGCTGCGGCGCTCAATGGCTTGCGCACCCGTGGCCGCCGCCCTTGGCGGGCATCGGGGCGTCGCGGTCGACGCCCGCCGCGGCCAGGCGCTGCAGATAGTCGTTCCACCGCTCCTGCTGGCGCTGGCCAAGGTCGTACAGGTAGTCCCACGAAAAAATGCCGCTGTCATGGCCGTCC
Source organism: Acidovorax sp. SRB_14 (assembly GCF_012932145.1). GTDB lineage: Bacteria > Pseudomonadota > Gammaproteobacteria > Burkholderiales > Burkholderiaceae_C > Simplicispira. The sequence continues at coordinate 116,637 of NZ_MWOK01000003.1, forward strand.
GAAAACTGCGGCTGGATGGCGTAATTGCCGATCGGCGCCAGCGCGGTGACCGTGACCTCGCGCTTGCCGGTCTGCAGCACCTCCTGCCCCGGGCCATGGCCCATGACTTCGGCCGAGGGCGAATACACGCGCATCAGCTCGAAGGGGATGCGGAACTGCGCACCATCGGAAAACACCACCTCGAGCACGCGCGATTTTTCATGCACCGTGATCGACTCGGGCGTGGGCGCGCCCGCTTTCAGACCTGCCATGGACGTACCTCGAAAACTGAAAAAGCAGCGGCCATTGTCCCACCCGCCGGCCGGGCCAGGCCGCTATAGCCGTGCCAACCCCAGGCCCATATGGGCCTCGGCGCGCGCGAGCTGGCTGCGCACCTGCTCTTCGCGCTCGGCAGCGCGCTCGCGCTGCGCCGCCGCCCACACCGGCGCGGGAAAGTGGCTGTCCCACCCAAAGCGTGCGATCACGTGCCAGTGCAGGTGCGGCACCATGTTGCCCAGAGCGGCCAGGTTGATCTTGACCGGCTGCAGGTGCTCGCGCAGTGCCTGCTCGACCAGGGCCACCGCGTCCATGCAGTGCGCACGGTCGGTGGCGTTCAGGTCTGAAAACTCCGCCACATGGGCATGCCAGACGACGCGGTAGAAGGCCGGAAAGCCCGCCTCGTCGGCGCGGATGACGCGCAGTTTGGCGCCGCGCCAGACCAGCTGGCCGCCGTCCTGCGCGCACAGCGGGCAGGATGGCGCAGGCGCCACGGGCGTCGCAGCCGTCACACCAGCACCCGCTCGATGCCGCCGCTGTTGGCGCGCTGCACGAACTCGGGCAGCCAGTTCTCGCCCAGGATCTGGTTGGCCATCTCGATGACGATGTAGTCGGCTTCGAGCAGGCCGTTTTGCAGGTCGTCCTCGTAGCGCTTGAGGCCTTGCAGGCAGCTGGGGCAGCTGGTGAGGATCTTCACGTTGGCCTGCGCCGGCACGGTGCCGCTGGCGCGCAGCTGGGCTTCGCCCTTGCGGATCTCTTCCTCCTTGCGAAAGCGCACCTGGGTCGAGATGTCGGGGCGCGTGACGCCCAGCGTGCCCGACTCGCCGCAGCAGCGCTCGCTTTTGACCACGTTGTCGCCGACTAGCGCCTTGACGGTTTGCATCGCGTCGCCCTGCTTCATCGGGTTGTGGCAGGGCTCGTGGTACAGGTAGCCGCCCTGCCCGCCCGGCAGCGTGATGCCCTTTTCGAGCAGGTACTCGTGGATGTCGATGATGCGGCTGCCGGGGAAGATCTTGCCGAATTCGTAGCCCTGCAGCTGGTCGTAGCAGGTGCCGCAGCTGACCACCACCGTCTTGATGTCCAGGTAGTTCAGCGTGGTGGCCACGCGGTGGAACAGTACCCGGTTGTCGGTGATCATCTTGTCGGCCTTGTCGAACTGGCCCGAGCCGCGCTGCGGATAGCCACAGCACAGGTAGCCCGGCGGCAGCACGGTCTGCACGCCCGCGTGCCAGAGCATGGCCTGCGTGGCCAGGCCCACCTGGCTGAACAGGCGCTCGGAGCCGCAGCCGGGGAAGTAGAACACCGCCTCGGTCTCGGCCGTCGTGGCCTGGGGGTTGCGAATGATCGGGACGTAGTCCTTGTCCTCGATGTCGAGCAGCGCGCGCGCCGTGCGCTTGGGCAGGCCGCCGGGCAGCTTCTTGTTGATGAAGTGGATCACCTGCTCTTTGACCGGCGCCGTGCCCACAGTGGCCGGCGGCTTGGCCGTCTGCCTGCGGCCCACCTTGCGCAGCACGTCCACCGCCATGCGCTGCGCCTTGAAGCCCACGCCGACCATGGCGCTGCGCAGCAGCTTGATGGTGTCGGGGTTGGTGGCGTTGAGCATGGCCATGGCCAGCGCGTTGCCGGGCCGGAAGCTCTTCTTGCCCATCTTGCGCAGCAAGTTGCGCATGTTCATGGTGACGTCGCCAAAGTCGATGTCGACCGGGCAGGGCTTCTCGCACTTGTGGCAGACGGTGCAGTGGTCGGCCACGTCTTCAAACTCCTGCCAGTGCCGGATCGACACGCCGCGGCGCGTCTGTTCTTCGTACAGGAAAGCCTCGACCAGCAGCGAGGTCGCCAGGATCTTGTTGCGCGGGCTGTAGAGCAGGTTGGCGCGCGGCACGTGCGTGGCACAGACGGGCTTGCACTTGCCGCAGCGCAGGCAGTCCTTGACCGAGTCGGCGATCGCGCCGATGTCGCTCTGCTGCATGATCAGCGACTCGTGCCCCATCAGGCCGAAGCTCGGCGTGTAGGCGTTGGTCAGGTCGGCGTACATCAGCGACTTTCGGGTCGAATCGCCCTCTGAAGCTTGCTGCACCTGCGCCAGCCGCTCTTCTTTTCGAAGCAGCTTGCCTTTGTTGAAGCGCCCTTCGGGGTCGATGCGCTGCTTGTATTCGGCAAACGGGCGCAGCTCTTCGTCGGTCAAAAATTCCAGCTTGGTGATGCCGATGCCGTGCTCGCCCGAGATCACGCCGCCCAGGCTGCGCGCCAGCACCATGATGCGCGCCACGGCCTCGTGCGCGGTCTGCAGCATTTCGTAGTCGTCGCTGTTGACCGGCAGGTTGGTGTGCACGTTGCCGTCGCCGGCGTGCATGTGCAGCGCCACCCAGACGCGGCCCTTGAGCACGCGCTGGTGGATGGCGGTGGCCTCGTCCAGGATGGGCGCAAACGCCGCGCCCGAGAAGATCGCCTGCAGCGGCGCGCGCAGCTGCGTCTTCCAGCTCGCGCGCAGCGTGTGATTTTGCAGCTGCGCAAACAAGGTGTCCATGCCTTGCAACCAGCCCGACCAGAGCGCGCGCACCTCGGCCACCAGGTCGATGGCACGCGCCACGCGGTCGCCCAGCACCTCGGCCGAGGGGATGGGGTTGGCCGCGTCGCCCTGCTTGCCCAGTGGCAGGTTGCCGCGCGCAAAGAAGTCGCCCAGCTCGTCGCACAGGCGGATCTTGTTGCGCAGGCTCAGCTCGATGTTGATGCGCTCGATGCCGTCGGTGTATTCGGCCATGCGCGGCAGCGGGATCACCACGTCTTCGTTGATCTTGAAGGCGTTGGTGTGGCGGCTGATGGCGGCCGTGCGCTTGCGGTCAAGCCAGAACTTCTTGCGCGCCTCGGGGCTGATGGCGACAAAGCCCTCGCCGCTGCGCGAATTGGCCAGGCGCACGACCTCGCTGGTGGCGCGCGCCACGGCATCGGCGTCGTCGCCCGCAATGTCGCCAAACAGCACCATCTTGGGCAGGCCGCCGTGCTTCTTGCTCTTGGTGGCATAGCCCACGGCCTTCAGATAGCGGTCGTCCAGGTGCTCCAGCCCGGCCAGCAGCACGCCCGAGCGCTTTTGCTCGGCGAACATGAAGTCCTTGATGTCGACGATGCTGGGCACGGCGTCCTTGGCGTTGCCGAAGAACTCCAGGCACACGGTGCGCGTGTGCGCGGGCATCTTGTGGACCACCCAGCGGCAGCTGGTGATGAGGCCGTCGCAGCCCTCTTTCTGGATGCCCGGCAGGCCCGAGAGGAACTTGTCGGTCACGTCCTTGCCCAGGCCCTCCTTGCGAAAGCTCTTGCCCGGGATGTCGAGGCGCTCGCTGCGCAGCGGCGTCTTGCCGTCGGCCGCGAAATACTGCAGCTCGAAGCTGGCCACCTCGGCGTCGTGGATCTTGCCCATGTTGTGGCCAATGCGCGTGACTTCGAGCCACTCTGCATCGGGCGTGACCATGCGCCAGCTGGCCAGGTTGTCGAGCGCCGTGCCCCACAGCACGGCCTTCTTGCCGCCCGCGTTCATGGCCACGTTGCCGCCAACGCACGAGGCTTCGGCGCTGGTCGGGTCGACCGCAAACACGTAGCCCGCGCGCTCGGCCGCGTCGGCCACGCGCTGCGTGACCACACCGGCCTCGGTCCAGACGGTGGCCACTTCGTGGTCCATGCCCGGCAGGCGGCGCATCTCGACCTCGGTCATGGCTTCGAGCTTTTCGGTGTTGATGACCGCGCTCTTCCAGCTCAGCGGAATCGCGCCGCCGGTGTAGCCCGTGCCGCCGCCGCGCGGAATGATGGTCAGGCCCAGCTCGATGCAGCCCTTGACCAGGCCGGCCATCTCGGCCTCGGTGTCGGGCGTGAGCACGACAAACGGGTATTCGACGCGCCAGTCGGTGGCGTCGGTCACGTGGCTGACGCGCGAGAGCCCGTCGAACTTGATGTTGTCCTTGGCCGTCAGGCGCCCCAGGCGGCGCTGCACGCTGCGGCGCAGGGCCGTGGCCTCGACAAAGGTCGCGTCGAACTCGGCCACCGCGCGGTGCGCGGCCTGCACCAGCGCGCCCACCAGGCGGTCGCGCTCGACGTCGACCTCGGGGGTGCGGCGCTTCTCGACCTCGGCCAGGCGGTGCACGAGCGCGTCCACCAGCTGCTTGCGCCGGCTGGGGTTGTCGAGCAGGTCGTCTTGCAGATAGGGGTTGCGCTGCACCACCCAGATGTCGCCGAGCACTTCGTAGAGCATGCGGGCGGAGCGCCCCGTGCGGCGCTCGCTGCGCAGGCGGTTCAGCACGTCCCAGGAGGGCATGCCGAGCAGCCGAATCACGATCTCCCGGTCAGAGAACGAGGTGTAGTTGTAGGGGATTTCGCGCAGTCGGGCGGGCTCGGCAGCCTGCGCCTGCAGGGCGGCCAACGCAATCGGAACATTCATGGGGATCAACCTGGGGTGGGCGCCGCGCGCCCAGGAGCCTCGGGGCAGCGATTTTATGACAGGGGGCGGCCCCGTGCCCGATCAGGGCCAGGGCACCGGGGGCGCCAGGCGGTTCAAGCACGGCGCAGCCTGGCGGGGCCTGCCGCGCGGCGGGTTCAGAACAGCACGCGGCTGCGGATGGTGCCCGGCACCCGGGCCAGCTTGTCCAGCGCCAGGTCGGACGAGGCGGCATCCAGGTCGATCACCACATAGCCGACCGCCTCATTGGTCTGCAGGTACTGGGCGGCAATGTTGATGTGGTTGTCCGACAGGATGCGGTTGATGTGCGACAGCACGCCGGGCACGTTGCGGTGGATGTGCAGCAGGCGGTGCTTGCCGGGGTGCGACGGCAGCGCCACTTCCGGGAAGTTGACCGACGAGGTCGAGGTGCCGTTGTCGCTGTACTTGACGAGCTTCTCGGCCACTTCCAGGCCGATATTGGCCTGCGCCTCCATGGTCGAGCCGCCGATGTGGGGCGTGAGGATGACGTTGTCGAGCCCGCGCAGCGGCGACACAAACTCGTCCTTGTTGCTGCGCGGCTCGACCGGGAACACGTCCACGGCCGCGCCCAGCAGCTTTTTCTGGCGCAGGGCCTCGGCCAGCGGCTCGATCTCGACCACCGTGCCGCGCGCGGCATTGATCAGGATGCCGCCCGGCTTCATGGCGGCGATCTCGGCGGCGCCGATCATCCACTGCGTGGACGGCAGCTCGGGCACATGCAGGCTGACGATGTCGCTCTGCCCCAGCAGCGCGTGCAGGCTGTTCACCTGGCGCGCATTGCCCAGCGGCAGCTTGTTGACCACATCGTAGAAGGCCACGTGCATGCCCAGGGACTCCGCCAGCACCGAGAGTTGGGTGCCAATCGACCCATAGCCGACGATGCCCAGCGTCTTGCCGCGGATCTCGTAGGCGTTCTCGGCCGACTTCATCCAGCCGCCGCGGTGCGCTGCCGCGCTTTTCTCGGGGATGCCGCGCAACAGCAGGATGGCCTCGGCCAGCACCAGCTCGGCCACCGAGCGGGTGTTCGAATACGGCGCGTTGAACACGGCAATGCCGCGCTCGCGCGCGGCGTTCAGATCGACCTGGTTGGTGCCGATGCAAAAGCACCCCACGGCGACGAGCTTGTGCGCCTGCGCGAACACCTCGGCCGTCAGCTGGGTGCGCGACCGGATGCCGACGAAGTGCACGTCGGCAATCTTCTGCTTGAGCACCTCGTCGGGCAGCGCGCCCGCCAGGGATTCGATTTGCGTATAGCCCGCCGATCGCAACACATCGAGCGCGGAAGGATGGACCCCCTCCAGCAACAGAAATTTGATTTTGCTTTTGTCCAGCGACGTGTGGGGCATGGGGATATCCAGTGTCGAAAAGGTGGAAACAAGGTTCAGGCGCTGCTCCAGCGCCCCGCCAAGAGCATGCTGCAACGCACAAAACCTTGGGGCGCAAGGTGCAATACCCTGCGCGGAGTCCGCAAATCGTCACACAAATGTCACAAATTAGCGACAATCGCCGGTCAAGCAACCCAGCCGAAAGCGGGTTTCCCCTGTTGGGCAGGTTTTCAGGGTGTGCGACAACGACACACTTTTGACACATGGGCCGCCTAGCATGGCCCTTTCGTGCCTTTCGTCTTTCACCGAGGAGATTCCATGAAGTTCAAACACCTGACCCTGAGCGCGGCCATCGCCGTTGCGGTGTGCGCTCCGGCGCATGCGCAAACCGAAATACAGTGGTGGCATTCGATGACCGCCGTGAACAACGAGTGGGTGAACGACCTGGCCAAGCAGTTCAACGAAAGCCAGAAGGAATACAAGATCGTGCCGACCTACAAGGGTTCGTACGACGAAAACATGACGGCCGCGATCGCCGCGTTCCGCTCGGGCAACGCGCCGCACATTCTGCAGGTGTTCGAAGTGGGCACGGCCACCATGATGGCGAGCAAGGGCGCCACCGTGCCCGTGGGCAAGGTCATGACCGACGCCGGCCAGGCGTTCGACCCCAAGGGCTACATCCCTGCGGTGGCCGGTTACTACACGGCACCCAACGGCCAGATGCTGAGCTTTCCGTTCAACAGTTCGACCACGGTCTTCTACTACAACAAGGACGCCTTCAAGAAGGCCGGCCTGAACGCCGACAAAGCCCCTGCGACGTGGCCTGAAGTGTTCGAAGCGGCCAAGAAGCTCAAGGCCAGCGGCCACAGCTGCCCCATGACCCTGGCGTGGATGGGCTGGACCCAGCTCGAGAGCTTCTCGACTTGGCACAACGTCGAGTTCGCCACCCACCAGAACGGCTTGGGCAAGGACGGCATGGCCGCGCGCCTGAAGATCAACTCGCCACTGCACGTGCGCCATATCGACAACCTCGCCAAAGCCGCCGCCGCTGGCGAGTTCGTCTACAAGGGCCGCGGCTCCACCGCCCAGGCCTCGTTCACGGCCGGCGAGTGCGCCATGATCCAGACGTCTTCGGGCTTCTACGGCGATGTGGCCAAGAACGCGAAGTTCGCCTACGCCATCGCACCCCTGCCCTACTACCCAGACGTCAAGGGCGCGCCACAGAACACCGTGATCGGCGGCGCCAGCTTGTGGGTGATGGCCGGCAAGAAGGCCCCTGAGTACAAGGGCGTGGCCGAGTTCTTCACCTTCCTGTCGCAGACCAAGGTGCAGGCCGCCAGCCACCAGCGCACGGGCTACCTGCCGATCACCCTGGCCGCCTACGACCTGACCGAAAAGTCGGGCTTCTACCAGAAGAACCCCGGCACCGACGTGGCCGTGCAGCAGATGATCCGCAAGGTGACCGACAACTCGCGCGGTATCCGCCTGGGCAACTACGTGCAGATCCGCACCATCGAGGACGAAGAACTCGAGCAGGTGTGGTCGGGCAAGCAGACGGCCAAGGCCGCGCTGGACGCCATCGTCAAGCGTGGGGACGAGCTGCTGGTGCGCTTTGAGCGCGCCAACAAGGGCAAATAATCGGCGCATGAACCCTGCCCTGCCCGGTACGGGACAGGGCAGCAGCCTGGGGCCGCAAAACCCCAGGCTCTGCGCAAGGGCACAATAGCGCCACTTCGTATGGCACCGCGCCATTTTTCTTGCATCGGGGGCCGCGCTTGCGCGCCGGCCCAGCACCATCCGCCGCGACCCGCAAGGGGCTCGGCGGTTGTTTTATTGTGAATCTCCATGGAAAAACGCGTACTTTTCCGATCCCGGTGGCTCCCCTGGGCATTGATGTTGCCGCAGCTCGTCATCATCGGCGTCTTCTTCTTCTGGCCCGCCAGCCAGGCGCTCCTGCAGTCGATGCAGGTGCAGGACGCCTTTGGCCTGTCCTCCGAATGGGTGGGCCTCGATAACTTCCGCCAGCTGTGGAACGATCCCAACTACCTGGAGTCCTTCCAGACCACCGCCTGGTTCTCGGTGCTGGTCGCCGCTTTGGGCATCGGCATCTCGCTGGTGCTGGCCATTTTTGCCGACCGCATCGTGCGCGGCGCCATGGTCTACAAGACCTTGCTGATCATGCCGTACGCCGTGGCGCCGGTCATCGCCGGGGTGCTGTGGGTGTTCATCTTTTCGCCCTCCATCGGGGTTGCGACCTTTGGCCTGCGCGCCATCGGCGTGGAGTGGAATTACCTGATGGACGAAAGCCAGGCCATGGCGCTGATCATCATCGCCTCGGTCTGGAAGCAGATCTCCTACAACTTCCTGTTCTTCCTGGCGGGTCTGCAGTCGATTCCCAAGTCGCTGATCGAGGCCGCCTCGATCGACGGTGCGGGCCCGTGGCGCCGGTTCTGGAACATCCAGCTGCCGCTGCTCTCGCCCACCACGTTCTTCCTGCTGGTGATCAACATCGTCTACGCGTTCTTCGATACCTTCGGCATCATCGACGCCACCACCAGCGGCGGCCCCGGCCAGTCGACCTCGATCCTGGTCTACAAGGTCTACCAAGACGGGTTCAAGGCGCTGGACCTGGGCGGCTCGGCGGCGCAGTCGGTGATCCTGATGGTCATCGTGGTGGCGCTCACCATCGTGCAATTCCGCTACGTCGAGAAAAAGGTGCAGTACTGATGTCTGTCTCTTTCATTGCACCCGTCTGTTCCGTGAATCTGGAGTCCGCACATGGTTGACCGCCGTCCCTGGCTCACCGTCCTTTCGCACGCCGTGATGCTCCTCGGCGTGCTGGTGGTGGCCTTCCCCCTGTACCTGGCTTTCATTGCCTCGACTCACACCGCCCAGGCCATCGTGCAGGCGCCCATGCCGCTGCTGCCCGGCGCCAACCTGTGGGCCAGCTACGAGGCCGCGCTGCTGGGCTCGGGCAAGCTCGGCTCCAACACCACGGTGGCGCACATGATGTGGGTCAGTTTCGTGACCGCCATGGTGATCACCGTGGGCAAGATCGCGATCTCGCTGTTGTCGGCGTTCGCCATCGTGTACTTCCGCTTTCCCTTCAAGATGTTCTGCTTCTGGGCCATTTTTCTGACCCTGATGCTGCCGGTGGAAGTGCGCATCCTGCCCACCTACAAGGTCGTGGCCGACCTCGGCATGCTCAACAGCTACGCGGGCCTGACGCTGCCCTTGATCGCCTCGGCCACCGCCACCTTCCTGTTCCGCCAGTTCTTCCTGACGGTGCCCGACGAGCTGGTGGAGGCCGCGCGCATGGACGGCGCGGGTCCGATGCGCTTCTTCAAGGACATTCTGGTGCCGCTGTCCAAGACCTCGATCGCAGCGCTGTTCGTGATCCAGTTCATCTACGGCTGGAACCAGTACCTGTGGCCGCTGCTCATGACGACCAGCGAAGACATGTACCCGGTGGTGATCGGCATCAAGCGCATGGTCGCCGGTGGCGGTGACGCCGCCATCGACTGGAACGTGGCCATGGCCACGGCCATCCTGGCCATGCTGCCCCCCACGGCAGTGGTGATCCTGATGCAGAAGTGGTTTGTCAAGGGCTTGGTCGATACCGAGAAATAAGCCGCAGCCACCCTCTTTTGACCTATTGAACGAATACTCCCATGGCTTCCATTTCCCTCAAAAACGTCGTCAAGCGCTACGGCAGCGGCAAGACCGCCGTGCCCGTGATCCACGGCGTCAATGCAGAAATCGCCGACCGCGAATTCATCGTCATCGTCGGCCCCTCGGGCTGCGGCAAATCCACCCTGCTGCGCATGATCGCCGGCCTCGAAGAAATCTCCGGCGGCGACATCTGCATCGGCGACCGCGTGGTGAACAACCTGGAACCGGCCGCGCGCGACATCGCCATGGTGTTCCAGAACTACGCGCTGTACCCGCACATGACGAACTTCGACAACATGGCCTATGGCCTGAAGATCGCCAAGGTGCCCAAGGACGAGATCAAGGCGCGCGTCGACAAGGCCGCCAAGATTCTGGAGCTGTCGCACCTGCTCGACCGCAAGCCGCGCCAGCTCTCGGGCGGCCAGCGCCAGCGCGTGGCCATGGGCCGCGCCATCGTGCGCCAGCCGCAGGTGTTTTTGTTCGACGAGCCGCTGTCGAACCTCGACGCCAAGCTGCGCGCGCAAACCCGCATCGAGATCCAGAAGCTGCACCTCGAACTCGGCATCACCAGCCTGTTCGTGACGCACGACCAGGTCGAGGCCATGACGCTGGCGCAGCGCATGATCGTCATGAATGCTGGCGTCGTGGAACAGTTCGGCACGCCCGAAGAGGTCTACCACACGCCGGCCACCACCTTTGTCGCCAGCTTCATCGGCTCGCCGCCCATGAACCTGCTGCAGCACGCGCCCGGCTGCCAGAAAGGGCGCATCGTGGGCATCCGCCCCGAGCACCTGGACATCGGCATCGGCGACACCGGCTGGCAGGCGCAGGTCGACGCCGTCGAGCTGCTGGGCGCCGAGCGCCTGGTGTACGCCAAGGTGGGCGATGAGGCCCTGATCGTGCGCATCGAAGAAGGCCAGCCCGCGCCACGCGTGGGCGAGAGCATCCACGTCAGCCCGCGCGAAGGCCGCCTGCACTGCTTCGACGCCGAGACCGGCAAGCGCATCTGACGGGCCGGGGGGAAAACTACCATGAAGATCACCGACGCATGGCCCTACCCGCGCTGGGTTGCGCACCGCGGCGCGGGCCGGCTCGCGCCCGAAAACACGCTGGCCGCGTTCCGCCTGGGCGCCGCCCACGGCTACCTCATGTTCGAGTGCGACGTGAAACTCAGCAGTGACGGCGTGCCCTTCCTGATGCACGATGCGGCGCTGCCCCGCACCACCAATGCCGCGGCGCACCTGCCGGCGGGCGCGAGCCTGGTCGGCGGCGAGCACCCCTGGGCGACGCTGGCGCAGCTCGACGCGGGCGGCTGGCACTCGCGCCAGTACGCGGGCGAGCCGCTGCCCACGCTCGACAACGTGGCCGCCTGGTGCCTGGCCAACGGCCACGGCCTGAACATCGAGATCAAGCCCACGCCCGGCACCGAGCGCGAGACCGGCGAGGTCGTGGCGCGCCGCGCCGCGCAGCTGTGGGCGGGGCAGACGGTACCGCCGCTGCTGACCTCATTCCAGGTCGAGGCGCTCGCGGGTGCGCGCACGGCCGCGCCGGCCCTGCCGCGTGGCCTGCTGCTCGACAAGCTGCCGGCCGACTGGCTGGACACGGCGCGCATGCTCGGCTGCGTGGCCGTGGTCTGCAACCACGCGCTGTGGGACGCCGCCACCGTGGCGCAGGCGAAAAGCGCCGGCCTGCGCTGCCTGAGCTACACCGTCAACGACGCATGGGCGGCCCAGCGCCTGTGGGACCTGGGCACGGACGGCATCATCACCGACCGGGTCGATCTGTTCAGCCCGTCGGCCTGAGCAAAAGGCTTGCGCTCACGAAAAGTGAGCTGCTTGCGCAGGTTTTGATTGGGTTTCAGATAATTTTCTATCTGAAACTCTGCAAACACCAGCGCTGGCAGCTCACTTTTTTGATGGCCGCGCGGGGCACGCGCTCTGCGCGCCGTCAGGCCGGGTACGCCAGCGCGGCGCGCACATGGGCCGCCACCACACCCATCAGTTCGTCGAGGTGCCCGCGCAAGGGCGCAAAGCCGGCGTTGGGCTCGCGCGTGGCCTCGTCCATGTAGACCGGGCGGCGGATCTCGATCTGCAGGCTGTGGCGGTTGAGCTGCGGCTGGCCGATGCGGCCGATCAGCTCGACGCCCTTGTACGGATCGTTCACGGCCACGCTGTAGCCAAAGCCGCGCAGCGTGTCGGCCACCAATTGGACGAACCCGGGCGCGCAGGTCGTGCCGTCGCGGTCTCCCAGCACGAAATCGGCCAGGGGCCGTTCGCTCGCGATGCCCAGGCGCTGGTACGCGTCCTGCGGCATCGAGTGCAGGTTCAGGTGCCAGACGGCGCCAAAGTCGCGCACGCTCGCGTCGATCGCCTGCTGCAGGGCCGCGTGGTAGGGGCGCCAGCAGTTCGCGATGCGCCCCTGCACCTCGGCCACGCTGAGCGCGCGCTGGTACATCGGCGTGGCCGCGTTCAGGCGGCTCCAGACCAGGCCAAAGCCCAGCCGGGTCTTGGGACCCGGCTGCAAAGGCTGCGGCCACGGCCCGTCGAGCAGGCCCGCGTCGAGGTCGGTCTCGGCGCGGTTGGGGTCGATGTAGGTGCGCGGAAAGTTCGCCGCGATCAAGGTCGCGCCGTGCGCCGGCGCACCGCCCCAGAGCGTGTGGATGTGCGTGTCCTCGCCGCGGCGCAGCAGCGCCAAGGGTACGGCGTGGCCAAAGTCGGCCGGGTAGGCCGTGCCGCTGTGCGGCGAATCGCACACCAGCGGCAGGGCCGCCGCGGTGGGCAAGCGCACCTCGACCGGGGTGTCCGGCCGGGGCTGCAGGAAGTCGGGCAAGGCCATCAATCGAGCCGGATGTTGGCCTTCTTGGCCACGCCCTGGTAGCGCGCAATCGCGGTATCGATCTGCTTGGCGAACTGCGCCGGCGTGTTGGCCATGGACTCGCCCGAGATCGCGTTCATGCGCTCGATGTAGTCGGCGCTGGCCATGACCTTGTGCGCCGTGTCGTTGAGCTTCTGGATGATGGCCTTGGGCGTGCCCGCGGGCGCCACCAGGCCGAACCAGCCGCCGTCGCCCATGCCAGGGTAGCCCAGCTCGGCGTAGGTCGGCACGTCGGGCAGCACCGGGCTGCGCTTCAAGGCCAGCACGGCCAGCGGGCGCAGTTTGCCGGCCTTGATGTGCGGCAGCGTCGAGGGCAGGTTGTCGGTCATGGCGTTGACCTGGCCGGCCAGCGCGTCGTTGATGGCCTGGCCCGCGCCCTTGTAGGGGATGTGCAGCAGGTCGATGCCTGCCAGGTCCATGAAATTCTCGATGTTGGCATGGCCCAGCGAGCCGGTGCCCGGCGAGGCAAAGGTGTACTTGCCGGGGTGAGCCTTGGCCAGCGCGATGAATTCCTTCATCGTCTTGGCGGGCACGCTGGTGTGCACGACGAACACGCTGGGCACGGCCATCACGTTGGTGATCGGGGCGAAGTCCTTCACGGCGTCGTAGGGCAGCTTGGCGTAGATGGCCGGGTTGGCGCCGTGCGTGCTCACCGTGGCCATGCCGATGGTGTAACCGTCGGGCGCAGACTTGGCGATCGCGTCGGCGCCCAGCGAGCCGCCGGCGCCGCCCTTGTTGTCCACCACCACGGCCTTGCCGAGCAAGGCGCCCATCTTGTCGGCCAGCATGCGCGCGACCATGTCGGTGGAGCCGCCTGCGGCAAACGGCACGATCAGCTTGATCGGGCGGCTCGGGTAGTCGCTGGCCTGGGCCAGCGCGGCAGGGGCCGACAGCGCGGCAACGGTGCTGGCGGCCAGGGCGACCAGGCTACGGCGAGACATCATGGCTTTCTCCTTTGTAATGGTTCGAGCGGCCATTCTGGTCAATCGCGCCAGAGAGGAAAAGCGACAATGTGGCACCAACCCATTACCAACGCTCACCATTCATCTGCCATGCGCATCCGCTCCCCTTCGCTGTCCGAACTGCACGCCTTTGCCACGGCCGCGCGGCTGGGCAGCTTCTCGCAGGCGGCCGACGAACTGCATGTCACGCAGGGCGCCATCAGCCGCTCCATCGCGCGCCTCGAAGAACACCTGGCGCTGGCGCTGTTCGTGCGCGAGGGCCGGCGCAGCGTGCTCACGGCCACCGGCCAGTCCTACCTTGACGCCATTGCCCCGGCGATCGCCAGCATCGAGGCGGCCACCGTGGCCCTGCAGACGCGGCGCACGGCGCGCGCGCTGCGCCTGTCGGTCGCGCCGACGCTGTTCAGCCACTGGCTGATTCCGCGCCTGCCCGATTTCCACGCGCGCCACCCCGACACCACGCTGTCGTTCGCCCCCTACCGGCGCGACGACCCGCTGCAGGCGCCCGAGATCGACGCCTGGCTGCGCGTGGGCGCGCGCGAGTGGCCGCGCCACATCCAGGCCGAATACGTGGTCGGGCGCGAATTGGTGCCCATCTGCCGGCCCGCCGACCTGCACGGCCCCCACGCCATCCGCACGGCGCACGACCTGATAGCGCGCCCGCTCCTGTTCCACACCAACTACCCGGACAACTGGGCCCGCTGGTTCGCCGGCGTGGGCTGCGCGCACGCGCCGCTGGCGCCGGCGGCCGACTTCGAACTGGTCGGCCTGCTGGTGCAGGCGGTGATCGCCGGACTGGGCGTGGCCGTGGTGCAGCGCTGCCTGGTCGAGCCCGACCTGGCCGCCGGCCGCATCGCCATCGCCGTGCCGCAGGCGGTGGAGATCGACCGCGGCTACTACCTGTGCCAGCCGCCCGGCCGCGTGGCGCCGGCGGCGCTGCACGATTTCAGGCAGTGGCTGCTGTCCCAGCCGCAGCACGCAACGCCGTGACCGGGGCAAAGGCCCCCGCCGCCCGGCGATCCGGCCGCCGCTCAGTGCCGCCACGCGCGCAAGAAACACCACTGGCAGCTGGCGCACACCAGCACCAGCGCGGCATAGGTCAGCATCTTGCCGTCGCGCCCGAACGCCCACAGTCCGGCCAGCAGCACGCCGCTGCCCAAGATGAAATTGATAGCTATCTGCGCCCACCAGGCCTGCGTTACAGGCATTTTTCGCCAAAAAACCCGGCTGCCCAACCAGAGCAGCACGGACAGCGCCGCCGCCGGAGCAAGGAAGTTGAGCAGGTGGTTGAGAGCGTCCAGCGGACCCATGGAAATGACCCAGATCAAGGTTTGAAGGGCAAAGGCTGCCCTGCTTGCCCAACAATTTTATAATCGCGCACTATGGCAGTCTGGGCCCTCGGCATCAACCACACCACCGCGCCGCTCGATCTGCGTGGCCGCTTTGCGTTCGCGCTCGACCAGATCGCGCCGACGCTGCACGGCCTGCGCCAGGCGCTGGGGCAGAGCGATGCGCACCGCGGCATCGAGTCGGCCATCATCTCCACCTGCAACCGCACCGAAATCTACTGCGCCGGCGACCATGCGGCGCTGGACCACACGCTGGGCTGGCTCGCGCACAGCGGCGGCGTCAGCACCGATGTGCTGCGCTCGCACTCCTACACGCTGCAAAACGGCCCGGCCGCGCGCCACGCCTTCCGCGTCGCCAGCGGGCTCGATTCGATGGTGCTGGGCGAGCCGCAGATCCTCGGCCAGATGAAGGACGCCGTGCGCGCCGCCGAGACCGCCGGCGCCCTGGGCTCCACGCTCAACCAGCTGTTCCAGCGCAGCTTTGCCGTCGCCAAGGAGGTGCGCACCGCCACCGAGATCGGCGCGCACAGCATCAGCATGGCGGCCGCTGCCGTGCGCCTGGCGGGCCAGCTGTTCGAAGACCTGGGCAAGACGCGCGTGCTGTTCATCGGCGCGGGCGAGATGGTCGAGCTCACCGCCACGCACTTTGCCGCACGCAACCCGCAGTCGATCGCCATCGCCAACCGCACGCTCGAGCGCGGCGAAAAGCTCGCCACGCGCTTTGGCGGCGAGGTGCTGCGCCTGGCCGACCTGCCCGAGCGCCTGCACGAATTCGACATCGTCGTCAGCTGCACCGCCAGCACGCTGCCCATCGTCGGCCTCGGCGCGGTCGAGCGGGCCCTGAAAAAACGCCGCCACCGCCCCATGTTCATGGTCGACCTGGCCGTGCCGCGCGACATCGAGCCCGAGGTCAAGCAGCTCCAGGACGTCTACCTCTACACCGTCGACGACCTCGCCAGCGTGGTGCAGACCGCGCAGGCCAGCCGCCAGGCCGCCGTCGCGCAGGCCGAGGCCATCATCGATGCCGGCGTGCAAAGCTTCATGCACTGGATGGACCAGCGCGACCCGCAGCACGGTGTGGTGCCGCTGATCCGCCAGATCCAGGGCCAAGCCGACACCTGGCGCGCCATCGAGATTGCGCGCGCGCGCCGGCGCCTGGCGCGCGGCGACGACGTCGAGGCGGTGCTCGACGCCCTTGCGCGCGGCGTCGCCAAGAAGATGCTGCACGGCACCATGGCCGAGCTGCGCAATGCCGACACGGCAGCGCGCGAGCAAACGGCGCGCACGGCGTCGCGCCTGTTCCTGCGCTCCCAGAGCAAAAAACCCCTCTAGCGCTGACCCCATCAGCGTCACTAGCTACTTTTTTGGTAGCTAAAACCCTTATTCCTGCATGCAACCCTTTCTCCAGACCCAGTTGGAGCGCTATGCCCGGCGCCTGGACGAGCTCGACTTCCTGCTCTCTCGCGAGGACATCATGGGCGATATGGCGCAGTACCGCCTGCTCTCGCGCGAGCATGCCGAGGTCACGCAGGTCGCGGGGCGCTATGCGCGCTGGCGCCTTTGCGCAGCCGATCTGCAGGGCGCGCGCGAGTTGCTCGAAGACCCCGACATGGCCGAGATGGCGCAGGAGGAGATGGCCAGTGCCGCAGCCGAGCTGCTGCAGCTCGAAGATGAGCTGCAGCGCCTGCTGCTGCCCAAGGACCCCGACGATGCGCGCAACGTCTTCCTCGAAATCCGCGCCGGCACTGGCGGCGACGAGTCGGCACTGTTTGCCGGCGACCTGGCGCGCATGTACATGCGCTATGCCGACCGCGTGGGCTGGAAGGTCGAAGTGGTGAGCGAAAGCGCCGCCGAGCTCGGCGGCTACAAGGAAATCGTGCTGCGCATCGCGGGCCCGGCCGACAGCGGCCCCTCCGGTAGCGGCGTCTATGGCGCCCTGCGCTTCGAGTCGGGCGGCCACCGCGTGCAGCGTGTGCCCGCGACCGAAACGCAGGGACGCATCCACACCAGCGCCTGCACCGTGGCGGTGATGCCCGAGCCCGACGAGCATGAAGCCATCAAGCTCAACCCGGCCGACCTGCGCATCGACACGTTTCGTGCCAGCGGCGCCGGCGGCCAGCACATCAACAAGACCGACTCGGCCGTGCGCGTGGTGCACCTGCCCACCGGCATCGTCGCCGAGTGCCAGGACGGCCGCAGCCAGCACGCCAACAAGGCCAAGGCGCTGCAGGTGCTGCAGGCGCGCATCCAGGAGAAGGAGCGCAGCGAGCGCGCCTCGAAGGAAGCGGCCGAGCGCAAGGGCCTGATCGGCAGCGGCGACCGCAGCGACCGCATCCGCACCTACAACTTCCCGCAGGGGCGCCTGACCGACCACCGCATCAACCTCACGCTCTACAAGCTCCTGTACGTGATGGAAGGCGACCTGGACGAGGTGCTGCAGGCACTGGCGCACGCGCGCGAGGCCGAGCAGCTGGCCGAACTCGAAGCGCAGACGGCCTGAGGCCGGCTGTCGCCGTCGCCGTCGCCGTTAGAAATTCGATCAAAACACCTTCCAGCGCTTACCCTGCAAGCGCCGGAAGCTATTAAAACCATAGTGACAACCGACCTCCCCCCGACCACGCTGGCCCAGGCCCTGGCCGCCGCCCAAGCCCAGGGACTGGCGCGCATCGACGCCCAGCTGCTGCTGCTTCACGCGCTCGGGCACGCAGGCGCGGGGCGCGCCTGGCTGCTGGCGCATGACAACGATGCACTCGGCGCCGAGGCGCAGGCCCGCTTTGCCGCGCTGTGCCAGCGCCGTGCCGCGGGCGAGCCCGTGGCCTACCTGACGGGCGTCAAGGAGTTCTACGGCCTGGCGCTACAGATCGACGCGCGCGTGCTCGACCCGCGTCCCGACACCGAAACGCTCGTCGACTGGGCGCTCGCAGCCATCGCGCCGCTGCCGGTGCCGCGCGTGCTCGACCTGGGCACGGGCAGCGGCGCCATCGCGCTGGCCGTGCAGCACCAGCGGCCGCAGGCACAGGTCAGCGCGGTCGATGCCAGCCCCGATGCCCTGGCCGTCGCGCAGGCCAACGCCGCGCGGCTGCAGCTGCCGGTGCAGTTCCGCCGGGGCCACTGGCTGCAGGGCGTGGGCGGGCGCTTCGACGCCATCGTCTCCAACCCGCCCTACATCGCCGCAGCCGACCCGCACCTGGCCGCCCTGGTGCACGAGCCGCGGCAGGCGCTGGCCAGCGGCGCCGACGGGCTCGACGACCTCCGCGCCATCGTCGCGCAGGCGCCGGCGCACCTTGAACCGGGCGGCTGGCTGCTGCTCGAACACGGCTGGGACCAGGCGGGCGCCGTGCGCGCGCTGCTGCAGGCCGCCGGCTTCGCCCAGGTGCAAAGCCGCAAAGACCTCGCCGGCATAGAGCGTTGCTCGGGCGGCCAGTGGCCGACAGTGAAATAATCCCTTTGTACCCACCGGGGCCCCTGGCCCCTCTTTTACGGAGCCCCCATGAGCGATACCCAGAAACGCATCGACGACCTCGTCAAATCCAGCGACGTGCTGCTGTTCATGAAAGGCACGGCGAGCTTTCCGATGTGCGGCTTTTCCGGCCGCGCCATCCAGATCCTCAAGGCCTGCGGCGTCGACCCCAAGGCCATCACCACCGTGAACGTGCTCGAAGACGACGAAATCCGCCAGGGCATCAAGGAATACAGCCACTGGCCGACGATTCCGCAGCTCTACGTCAAGGGCGAATTCATCGGCGGCTCGGACATCATGATGGAGATGTACGAGTCGGGCGAACTCAAGCAGGCGCTCGGCGCCGCCTGAGCGGCCCGCTGCTGCGCACGAAGCCGCCCGCCGGGCGGCTTTTTTGTGCCCGCCCGGCGGTGAAGGGGCCGCTACACTGGCGGCGGCACAGGGCCGCGAGGGGCGGCCGGTGCGCCACGCTCCCCCGGACCATGCTAGAAAACACCTTCACCATCGTCGCCCTGATTGCCGCCAGCGCCTTCTTCTCGATTGCCGAGATTTCCCTGGCCGCCTCGCGCCGGCTGCGCCTGCGCCAGCTGGCCGACGAGGGCGATGCGCGCGCCGACCGCGTGCTGCGCGTGCAGGAGCAGCCGGGCGACTACTTCACCGTGGTGCAGGTGGGGCTGAACGCCGTGGCCATCCTCGGCGGCATCATCGGCGAGAGCGCGCTGAGCCCGCACTTTGCGGCGCTGTTCGGCCTGTGGATGTCGGCAGAACAGGCGCAAACGGCCGGCTTCGTGGCCTCTTTCTTCGTCATCACCTCGCTGTTCATCCTGTTTGCGGACCTGTTCCCCAAGCGCCTGGCCATGACCGATCCCGAGCGCCTGGCGCTGCGCGTGGCCACGCCGATGGGCTGGTGCATCACGGCGCTGC
The DNA here is from genome assembly GCF_012932145.1 of Acidovorax sp. SRB_14. Classification (GTDB taxonomy): domain Bacteria; phylum Pseudomonadota; class Gammaproteobacteria; order Burkholderiales; family Burkholderiaceae_C; genus Simplicispira. The sequence continues at coordinate 135,923 of NZ_MWOK01000003.1, forward strand.
AGCCGCTGGTGTGGCTGTACAGCCGCACGGCCGACGCCCTGTTCCACCTGCTGGGCCTGCCGACGCGGCGCGACGACCGCGTCACCTCCGACGATGTGCTGGCCATGATGGAGGCCGGTGCGCGCGCGGGCGTGCTGCCCGAGCGCGAGCAGCAGGTGATCACCAACGTCTTCGAGCTCGACACCCGCATGGTGGGCAGCGCCATGTCGCAGCGCGAGCGCATCGCGTTCTTCCTGCGCGACGATCCGGACGACGTGATCCGCGTGCGCATCGCGGCCGAGCCCTTTTCGACCTACCCCGTGTGCGAGGGCGACATCGACCATGTGGTCGGCTACGTGGACGCCAAGGACCTGTTCCAGCGCATCCTGAACAACCAGCCGATTTCGCTGCAGGACGACAGCCTGGTGCGCAAGGTGCTGATCGCGCCCGACCGGCTGACGCTGTCCGAAGTGCTCGAGCAGTTCCGCCAGGTGCACGAGGACTTTGCCGTCATCGTCAACGAGTACAGCCGCGTGGTCGGCGTGGTCACGCTCAACGATGTGATGAGCACTGTGATGGGCGACCTGGTGGGACCGGACGACGAGGAGCAGATCGTGCGCCGCGACGAGAATTCCTGGCTGATCGATGGCATGACGCCGATCAGCGACGTGCTGCATGCCCTGGCGCTCGATGCGCTGCCGCACGAGGCGGAGTACGAGACGCTGGCGGGCTTCTTGATGGTGATGCTGCGCCGCGTGCCGCGGCGCACCGACAGCGTGGTCTGGGGCGGCTACAAGTTCGAAGTGCTCGACGTGGACCGCTACCGCATCGACCAGGTGATGGTGTCGCGCCTGCCCCAGGGTGCGGACACCGGCGCCGTGCCCACGGCAGCCTGAACCCGGCGGTCAGCCCGCCAGGCGGCCGTCGAACAGCCAGTTGCGCTGCGCCGTGAACACCGCGTTCGGGTACGGGGCACGGCCTCGGCTGCCGTTGTAGCGGCCCAGCGTCATGAACAGGTCGCCGCGCTCGCGGTCCAGATAATGGCGCAGGATCACGCAGCCAAAGCGCAGGTTGGTCTGCATGTGGAACAGCTTGCCCGGGTCGCCGTCGCCGATGACGCGGGTCCAGAACGGCATGACCTGCATGTAGCCGCGCGCCCCGACGCTCGAGACGGCGAACTTGCGGAACGCGCTCTCGACCTGGATCAGGCCCAGCACCAGCGAGACATCGAGCCCGGCGCGCCGGCTTTCGTACCACACGGTCTGCAGGAAATCGCGGCGCACCTCCCATTCGGGCTTGCGCCGGCGCAGCCGATCGCTCATGGTGGCCAGCCAGCGCAGGTACAGCAGGCGCGCCTCGGTGCTCGCGAATTCGGGCTCGGGCGGTGCCTGGTTGGCGATGGCGGAACTCAGCGCGGTGCGCACCGAGTCCATCAAGGGCTCTTCGAGCTGGCTGCCCGCATGGGCCTGCGCGGGCAGGCCCAGCCAAGCCGCGGGCCCCAGGGCCAGCGGTGCCAGGCAGGCGCGCCGCGAAAGCCCCCCCAGGCTCATGCGGCCAGCCGGCCCTGGAGATGGGCCAGGATGTCGGTGGTGGCGACCTTGGTGGCTGCGCTGTCGCGGCGGTGCTGGTATTCGACCTGGCCTTCCTTGAGGCCACGGTCGCCAATGGTCACGCGGTGCGGCACGCCGATCAGCTCCCAGTCGGCGAACATGGCGCCGGGCCGCTCGCCGCGGTCGTCGAGGATCACGTCCACGCCCGCGGCCAGCAGGTCGGCGTAGAGCCGGTCGGCCGCGGCCTTGACGTCGGGGAAGCGGTCCGGCGTGATCGGGCACAGCACGACAGTGAACGGCGCAATCGCGTCGGGCCAGATGATGCCGCGCTCGTCGTGGTTTTGCTCGATGGCGGCGGCCGGCAGGCGCGTGATCCCGATGCCGTAGCACCCCATTTCAAAGAAGGCCGGCTTGCCGTCTTCGCCGAGGAAGCTGGCGTTCATGGCCTGGCTGTATTTGGTGCCGAGGTAGAACACATGGCCGACCTCAATGCCGCGCTCGATGGCCAGCACGCCCTTGCCGTCGGGCGAGGCGTCGCCGGCCACCACGTTGCGGATGTCGGCCACCAGGTCGGGCTCGGGCAGGTCGCGGCCCCAGTTCACGCCGGTCATGTGGAAATCGGCTTCGTTGGCGCCGCAGATCCAGTCGGCCATCAGCGCCACTTCGCGGTCCACCACCATGTGGACCGGCTTCTTCAGGCCCATCGGGCCCAGATAACCGGGCTTGCAGCCAAAGTGCTCCTCGATCTCGCCCTGGGTGGCAAAGCGCGAACCGCCGCCCAGGCCCGGCACCTTGCCGACCTTGATCTCGTTCATGTCGTGGTCGCCGCGCAGCAGCAGCAGCCAGACCTGGCTTTTCACGATTTCGCCGGTGTCATTGGTTTCGTCGGTGGCGAGCACCAGCGATTTCACCGTGGTTTGCAGCGGCACGCCCAGCAGGTCGGCCACGTCGGCGCAGGTGCTCTTGTCGGGGGTCGGCGTCTTGGCCAGGGCCTGTGCGGGAGCAGCGCGCGGACCAGCGGGCGCCAGCGCCTCGGCCTTTTCCAGGTTGGCGGCGTAGTCGCTGCCCGGGCAGTAGACGATGGCGTCCTCGCCCGTGGCGGCGATCACCTGGAATTCTTCGCTCAAATCGCCGCCAATGGCGCCGCTGTCGGCGGCCACGGCGCGGTAGGTCAGGCCAAAGCGGTCGAAGATGCGGCGGTAGGCCTGCGCCATGACCTGGTAGCTGGCCTTGGCCGCGGCCGGGTCGCGGTCGAAGCTGTAGGCGTCTTTCATGGTGAATTCGCGCCCGCGCATCAGGCCAAATCGCGGCCGGCGCTCGTCGCGGAACTTGGTCTGGATCTGGTAGAAATTCTTGGGCAGCTGCTTGTAGCTGCGCAGTTCCTGGCGCGCGATGTCGGTCACCACTTCTTCGCTGGTGGGCTGGACCACGTAGTCGCGCCCGTGGCGGTCGTGGATGCGCAGCAGCTCAGGCCCCATTTTCTCGAAGCGGCCCGTCTCCTGCCACAGTTCAGCGGGCTGCACCACCGGCATGGCCAGCTCGACGGCACCTGCGCGGTTCATTTCCTCGCGCACGATGGCTTCGACCTTGCGCACCACCCGCAAACCCATCGGCATGTAGTTGTAAATGCCCGCACCCAGTTTTTTGATGAGACCGGCCCGTGTCATGAGCTGGTGGCTGACCACTTCGGCGTCGGCCGGAGCTTCTTTGAGGGTGGAAATAAAGAACTGGGAAGCTTTCATCGGTGCAATATCAGGCCAATGGAGATGGGTCCCATTGCCGCGCCCGAGGGGCCGTGCATAATGGACACAACTATAGATTTTGGGGTTCGATTATGCTTGACCGGGACGGCTTTCGGCCGAACGTCGGCATCATCCTGCTCAACCAGAAAAACCAGGTGTTCTGGGGCAAACGCATACGCACCCACAGCTGGCAGTTTCCGCAGGGTGGCATTGACCGGGGCGAATCCCCCGAGCAGGCCATGTTCCGTGAACTGCACGAAGAGGTGGGACTGCAGCCAAACCATGTACGCGTGGTTGCCCGCACCCGGGACTGGTTGCGCTACGAGGTGCCAGACCGGTACATCCGCCGCGATGCGCGCGGCCACTACAAGGGCCAGAAGCAAATTTGGTATTTGCTGCAGCTGATGGGTTACGACTGGGATTTGAATCTGCGTGCCACCAACCACCCTGAATTCGATGCCTGGCGCTGGAACGATTATTGGGTTCCGCTCGACGTTGTGGTGGAATTCAAGCGCGGCGTCTATGAAATGGCGTTGACCGAGCTGGCGCGTTTTCTGCCGCGCCATGAACCGCGCAACCGCTATCTGCGCAGCGGCATGCGCACACGCGAGCACGACATTGCCGGCCTCGCCATGCACCGCAGCAGTTCGCTGCTGCTGCAGCCTGGCATGGAATTGCCGCCCGGCGCGAGTTTCGACCCCGACCCGCAAAGCGGCTTGGCCGCGCCCAGCGAATCCCTGGAACTGCCGCAGGACCGGCAGAACCGCTTCCCCGACGCGCGCTCTTGAGAGACAACAGAGGATTGCCTGGCCATGCCCCATGGCGCTAGCTGCAGCGCACAGGCCCACCGTGGCAGGCGCGCGCGGCCCGCAGGCGTCTATCCCCCCATCAACACCAGGTTGTCGCGGTGCACCATCTCGGGCTCCGCAGCGTATCCCAGAAGCCTTTCAAACTCGGATGAAGGCTTGCGGCACAGCAGCCGTGCCTCGGCACTGGCGTAGTTCGCCAGACCGCGGGCAATCTCTGCGCCAGCCGGATCGCGCACAGCAATCACGTCGCCGCGCGAGAAGTCCCCTTCCACGGCGGTCATGCCGATGGGCAGCAGGCTTTTGCCTTCGGCGCGCAGCTTGGCCGCTGCCCCTGCATCCACCGCCACCGCGCCGCGCAGCTGCAGGTGGTCGGCCATCCATTGCTTGCGCGCCTGGGTCTTGGCCGTTTGCGCAACGAGCAAGGTACCGATGCCCTCGCCCCGCGCCAGGCGCAGCAGCACATCGGGCTCACGGCCCCAGGCGATCACGGTGGAGGCGCCCGAGCCGGCGGCGCGCTTGGCCGCCAGGATCTTGGTGAGCATGCCGCCACGGCCAATGCTGGAGCCAGCCCCGCCGGCCATGGCCTCCAGCGCCAGGTCGCCCGCACGCGCCTCGTGCACAAACTGCGCCGCCGGATCGCGGCGCGGATCGGCCGTGAACAAGCCCTTCTGGTCGGTCAGGATGACCAGCGCGTCGGCCTCGACCAAATTCGCCACCAGCGCGCCCAGCGTATCGTTGTCGCCAAACTTGATTTCGTCGTTGACGACGGTGTCGTTCTCGTTGATGACGGGCACCACGCCAAGCTCCAGCAGCGTGAGCAGCGTCGAGCGCGCGTTCAGGTAGCGTTCGCGGTCGGCCAGATCGGCGTGCGTGAGCAGCACCTGCGCGCTGCCCATGCCTTGCTCGCGCAGCTTGGTCTCGTACATCTGGGCCAGGCCCATCTGCCCCACGGCGGCCGCCGCCTGCAGCTCATGGATTTCCCGCGGGCGCACGGTCCAGCCCAGGCGCTTCATGCCTTCGGCCACCGCACCGCTCGAAACCATGATGACCTCGCGCCGCCCCGCGCCATCGTCGCCGCGCACCAGCGCGGCCAGTTGGCGGCTCCATTCGCCAATCGCGGCCTCGTCGAGGCCCCGTCCCTCGTTCGTCACGAGGCTGGAGCCCACCTTCACGACAATGCGGCGGGCATCGCGCAGCACACCAGAGATCATTTTTTCGGTCATTTTGGCTTGTAGCGCTTATGCAGAAAGCGCTAGATGCTATAAAAACAATAGCTCACTGAACCGTCCACCGCGGCCTATCAAACGGGTGCGTCGCCTGAAAAACGCGGATCCAGCTCGGCCACAGGCGCCTGCTCCGCCACCTGCTGCGCTTTGACGTGGCGGTAGATGGCGTGGATCAGTGCCTCGCAGCCTTCGCGCGTCAGGGCCGAGATCTCGAACACCGGACCCTTCCACTTGAAGCGCTTGACGAAGTCGGCCACGCGCGCAGCGCGCTCATCGGCGGCCACCATGTCGAGCTTGTTGAGCACCAGCCAGCGCGGCTTCTCGTAGAGCGCTTTGTCGTACTTCTTCAGTTCGCCCACGATCGCCTTGGCTTGCGCCACCGGGTCCACGCTGTCGTCAAACGGCGCCATGTCCACGACGTGCAGCAGCAAGCGCGTGCGCTGCAGGTGCCGCAGGAATTGGTGGCCCAGGCCGGCGCCTTCAGACGCCCCTTCGATCAGGCCCGGAATGTCGGCCACGACAAAGCTCTGCTCGGGCGCCACACGCACCACACCCAGGTTGGGGTGCAGCGTGGTGAAAGGGTAATCGGCGATCTTGGGGCGGGCGTTCGATACCGCCGCAATGAAGGTCGACTTGCCCGCATTGGGCATGCCCAGCAAGCCCACGTCGGCCAGCACCTTGAGTTCGAGCTTGAGGCTCTTCTTGTCGCCGGGCCAGCCCGGCGTCTTCTGGCGCGGCGCACGGTTGATGGCGCTCTTGAAGCGCATGTTACCAAAGCCCCCGTCGCCGCCTTTGGCGATGGTGATGACTTCGCCGGGCTCCAGCAATTCGTACAGCACCTCGCCGGTTTCGGCATCGCTGATGATGGTGCCCACGGGCATCTTGAGCGTGATGTCGCTGCCCGCCGCGCCGAACATGTCCGAACCCATGCCATGCTCACCCCGCTTGGCTTCATGGCGGCGCGCATAGCGGAAATCCACCAGCGTATTCAGGTTCGGGTCGGCAACCGCGAACACATGTCCGCCGCGCCCGCCGTCGCCGCCGTTCGGGCCACCGAATTCCTTGTATTTTTCGTGCCGGAACGACACGCAACCATTGCCGCCATCCCCGGCAGCAATGTCTATGTAGGCTTCGTCGACGAACTTCATAAGGTATCCAGTTTACAAAACAGCAGCCAGTCGGGCGCTGCAGCACCCCAAAAGCACAAAGCCCCGACAGTGCGGGGCAACGGCATGCAGCGACGCTACCGGCGCTGCGCGCCCGAAAAAACAAAGCCCCGACCAAGCGGGGCTTAGGGTGCCAAGAAGCGGTGAAGCCTCAGGCTGCAGTCACGTTGACCATGTGCTTGGACAACGCGCCCTTGTGGGAAAACGACACGTGACCGTCTACCAGGGCGAACAGCGTGTGGTCTTTGCCCACGCCGACATTGGTGCCGGGGTGGAACTGAGTGCCGCGCTGGCGCACGATGATGGATCCGGCGCTGATCAGTTCACCACCGAAAGCCTTCACACCGAGCATTTTGGGCTTGGAATCGCGCCCGTTTCGCGTAGAGCCGCCGCCTTTTTTCTGTGCCATGACTCAGCTCCTTCTTTAAGCAGCAATGTCGCCGATTTGCAGTTCGGTGAACTGCTGGCGGTGACCTTGGCGTTTTTGATAGTGCTTGCGACGGCGCATCTTGAAAATGTGCACCTTGTCGTGCTTGCCGTGCGCCACAACGGTGGCTTTCACGGTTGCGCCGGACACCAGGGGCGTACCGACCTTCAGTTCGGCGCCGTTTCCGACGGCCAGAACCTGGTCGATGACGATTTCCTGGCCTACGTCCGCAGCAATCTGTTCTACTTTAATTTTTTCGCCGGAAGCAACGCGATACTGCTTGCCGCCGGTTTTTATGACCGCGTACATGTTGACCTCTTTGACTCTGTGTACCCCAGGGTACTTTTTGTGAGTTTTCACAGACGAATTTCTGCGAAGCCCGAGATTCTACCATCAATGCCTTTTTGCGCCACGCCGGCTGTTTGCCATTGCCACCGCGGCAAACATCCGCAACACAGCTTCCTATAATTCGTGGCAACGCTTGTGACCACCACCTTGATTGCCACCACCCCCCCCTCCCCACTCGCCCATTCACTTCTTGGCCTCATTGCAGGCGACATGTTCGAAGTGGACCGTGTCATCTCCCAGCGCCTGGCATCGGGCGTGCCGCTGGTCGGGCAGATTTCGCAATACATCATTGCCGCAGGGGGCAAACGGCTGAGGCCCTCCCTGTTGCTGATGTTGTGCGGCGCACTGGAGTACCGGGGCAGCCAGCGCTTCACCCTGGCCGCGGTAGTGGAGTTCATCCACACCGCGACGCTGCTGCACGACGACGTAGTCGATGCCTCCACGCTGCGCCGCGGCCGCGCCACGGCCAATGAAACCTTTGGCAACCCCGCCAGCGTGCTGGTGGGTGACTTTCTTCACTCGCGTGCATTCCAGATGATGGTGGACGTGGACAACATGCGCATCATGCAGATCCTGGCCGACGCGACCAACGTGATCGCAGAAGGCGAAGTGCTGCAGCTCATGAACATGCACGACGCCTCGCTCGACGAAGCCGGCTATTTGCGTGTGATCCGCTCCAAAACAGCCAAGCTGTTCGAAGCCAGTGCCCGGCTCGCCGCCGTGCTTGCCGGCAGCGCCCCGGCCGTTGAAGAAGCGTGTGCCACTTACGGCCAGGCGCTCGGCACTGCCTTCCAGATCATTGACGACGTGCTGGATTACGACGGCGATGCCATCGAGATGGGCAAAAATCTGGGCGACGACCTGCGCGAAGGCAAAGCCACACTGCCGCTCATTGCCGCCATGCAGCGCGCCTCGGCGCAAGACTCGGCCACGGTGCGCCATGCCATCGAAAACGGCAGCACAGAACAGCTCGAACGCGTGGTTGCCATCGTGCGCGAGACCGGCGCTCTCGGTGTGGCGCGCGATGCCGCAGCCGCAGAAGCACGCCGCGCCATGGACGCGCTGGACCAGCTTCCCGCCAATGAATACACCTCAAACTTGCTACAATTGGCGGCTGAGCTTCTTGCACGGCGCACCTGACGCAGCGCGCTGCGCAAAAAGCCATCGGGGTGTAGCTTAGCCTGGTAGAGCGCTACGTTCGGGACGTAGAGGCCGGAGGTTCGAATCCTCTCACCCCGACCAGATTCCTGCTGTTACCCCATTGACCACACTGTGGCGCGTGTTGCGGGTTACAGCTTGAAACCAGATGGCAATGATAGGATGGCTCATTTACCGTCCTCTACATTCTCGGTTCAATGGCCGCCGTCGATACCACCCAAAAAGACTCTGCAACGGTTGCGCTCCCCGGTTTGGCCCGCGCGCTCATTTCGGTGGCCAAGCTCACGCAGAAGTCGGCCGAAGAGCTTGTCCGCAAATCGCAGACCAGCCGCACCAGTTTCATTGCCGAGCTCACCGGCTCCGGGGCGATTTCGTCGGCAGACCTGGCCCACACGGTGTCCTCTGTGTTCGGCGCACCGCTGCTGGACCTCGATGCCATTGACCCTGTACGCCTGCCGCACGATCTGCTCGACAGCAAGATCTGCTTAGCCTACCGGGTGGTGGTGCTCAGCAAGCGCAACAGCCGCCTCACCGTCGCCACGGCAGACCCAACGGACCACGAGGCGGCAGAAAAAATCAAGTTCACCACGCAGATGGGCGTGGACTGGGTGATCGCCGAGTACGACAAGCTGACGAAGCTCGTGGAAGCCTCGTCCAAGACAGTCGGCGAGTCGCTGGACACGTTCACCAGCAGCGGCGATTTCGAGTTCGATGACGTGCCCGTAGAAGATGCCGCGGACACTGCGGACACCGGCGCCAGCGAGGTCGAAGATGCTCCGATCGTCAAGTTTCTGCACAAGATGCTGCTCGACGCTTTCAACATGCGCGCGTCCGACCTGCACTTCGAGCCTTATGAGCACCACTATCGGGTTCGCTTTCGCATCGACGGCGAACTGCGGGAGATCGCTTCTCCCCCCGTGGCCATCAAGGACAAGCTCGCATCGCGCATCAAGGTGATCTCGCGCCTGGACATTTCCGAGAAACGCGTCCCGCAGGATGGGCGCATGAAGCTCAAAGTCGGTCCGAACCGGGTCATCGACTTTCGCGTCAGCACTCTGCCCACCCTTTTTGGTGAAAAAATCGTGATCCGTATCCTGGACCCGAGCAGCGCCAAGATGGGCATTGATGCGCTGGGCTACGAGCCCGAAGAAAAAGAGCGCCTGCTCAAGGCCATTGCGCGGCCCTATGGAATGATCCTGGTCACCGGACCCACGGGCTCGGGCAAGACGGTGTCGCTCTACACCTGCCTGAACCTGCTGAACAAGCCCGGTGTGAACATCGCCACGGCGGAAGACCCTTCGGAAATCAACCTGCCCGGCGTGAACCAGGTCAATGTCAACGAAAAAGCGGGCTTGACCTTTGCCGCCGCGCTCAAGTCCTTTCTGCGCCAGGACCCGGACATCATCATGGTGGGCGAAATCCGCGACCTGGAAACCGCCGACATCTCGATCAAGGCCGCACAGACCGGGCACCTGGTGCTGTCGACCTTGCATACCAACGATGCGCCCACCACGCTCACGCGCATGCGCAACATGGGCATCGCCCCGTTCAACATCGCCTCCAGCGTGATCCTGATCACCGCCCAGCGCCTTGCACGGCGGTTGTGCCCGCAGTGCAAGGCGCCGGCCGACATTCCCCACCAAGCCCTGCTCGATGCGGGGTATGCGGACGACGAAATCGACGGCTCCTGGGTGCCTTACAAGCCCGTGGGCTGCTCTGCCTGCAACAACGGCTACAAGGGGCGGCTCGGTATTTACCAGGTCATGCCCATCACCGAAGAGCTCCAGCGCATCATCTTGCGCGATGGCAGCGCGCTGGAAATTGCCGAGCAGGCAAAAAGGGAAGGCGTGCGCTCTTTGCGTGCGGCAGGTTTGCACAAGGCCAAGCTCGGCCTCACTTCCCTCGAGGAAGTGCTGGCCGTGACCAACGAATAAAACATCGGCATTGAGGGGACGCGATGGCAACGGCAGCAGCACAGGGCATCAAGGACTTTGTCTTCGAATGGGAGGGGAAAGACCGCCACGGCAAGATCGTGCGCGGCGAGGTGCGCGCGTCTGGGGAAAACCAGGTGCAGGCCACGCTGCGCCGACAGGGCGTCTTCCCCACCAAGATCAAGAAGCGCCGCATGCGCGCGGGCAAAAAGATCAAGCCCAAAGACATCGCACTGTTCACGCGCCAGATGGCCACCATGATGAAGGCCGGCGTTCCGCTGCTGCAGGCTTTCGACATCGTCGGGCGAGGCAACACCAACCCCAGCGTCGGCAAGCTGCTCAACGAGGTGCGGGCGGATGTGGAAACCGGCACCTCGCTCAATAGCGCTTTTCGCAAGTACCCGATGTATTTCGACAGCCTGTATTGCAACTTGGTCGAAGCGGGTGAGGCCGCCGGCATTCTCGAGGCGCTGCTGGACCGCCTGGCGCTCTACATGGAGAAGACCGAGGCGATCAAGTCCAAGATCAAATCGGCCTTGATGTACCCCATTTCGGTGGTGATCGTGGCCTTTGTGGTGGTCACGGTGATCATGATTTTCGTGATTCCGGCCTTCAAAGAGGTTTTCACCTCCTTCGGCGCCGACCTGCCCGCCCCGACGCTGTTCGTGATGGCCATCAGCGAAGTGTTCGTGCAGTGGTGGTGGCTGATTTTCGGCGTGCTCGGCGGAAGCTTCTACTTCTTCATGCAGGCCTGGCGCCGCAGCGAAAAAGTGCAGATGTTCATGGACCGGCTGATGCTGCGCATTCCGGTCTTTGGGGTGTTGATCGAAAAATCGGCCGTGGCACGGTGGACGCGCACCCTCTCGACCATGTTCGCCGCAGGCGTGCCGTTGGTCGAAGCGCTGGATTCCGTCGGCGGCGCCGCAGGCAACTCGGTTTATGCCTTGGCGACGGAGAAGATCCAGCAGGAAGTCTCCACCGGCACCAGCCTGACGGCCGCCATGGGCAACGCCAATGTCTTCCCTTCAATGGTGCTACAGATGTGCGCCATTGGCGAAGAATCAGGCTCCATCGACCACATGCTGGGCAAGGCCGCCGATTTTTACGAAGCCGAGGTCGATGAGATGGTGGCCGGTCTCTCGAGCCTGATGGAGCCCATCATCATCGTCTTCCTAGGCTCCTTGATCGGTGGCATCGTGGTGTCGATGTACCTGCCGATCTTCAAGCTGGGGCAGGTCGTCTGATGGTTCTGGATCCGTGGTGGGACGCCGCACTGGCCGGCGTGGTGGGGCTGCTTGTCGGCAGTTTTCTGAACGTTGTGATTTACCGCCTGCCCAAGATGCTGGAGCAGCAATGGGCGGCCGACTGCGCCGAGTACGCGGCCTCGGCCACCGCGGTGCAGACCGTACAGCCAGCGGCGCCGGTCTTCAACCTCAGCCAGCCGCGCTCGCGCTGCCAGGCCTGCGGCCACCAGTTGCGCTGGTATGAAAACATTCCGGTCGTCAGCTACCTGGCCTTGCGCGGGCGCTGCTCGGCCTGCGCAACGCGCATCAGTGCCCGATATCCCCTTGTCGAGCTGGCCACAGCGGCGCTGTTCTTCTTTTGTGTGCAGCACTGGGGCGCAACGCCTGCGGGGCTGGCCTGGTGCGGGTTCTCGGCTGCACTGGTGGCGCTGGCCTTCATCGACTGGGACACCACCTTGCTGCCCGACAACCTCACCCTGCCCTTGCTGTGGGCGGGCCTGCTGGCCTCTGCGCTGGGCTGGGGCATGGTGCCGCTGGTGGATGCGGTGTGGGGTGCAGCCGCTGGCTACCTTTCGCTGTGGCTGGTGTACTGGGCCTTCAAGCTGGCAACGGGCAAAGAAGGCATGGGCTATGGGGACTTCAAGCTGTTTGCCGCACTCGGTGCCTGGTTCGGGTGGCAGGCCCTGGTGCCGCTGATCCTGATGGCGTCCGTGGTCGGCGCGCTGGTGGGCATCGCCATGAAAATGGCCAGCGGCCTGCGTGAAGGCGGCTATGTGCCTTTCGGCCCCTTCCTGGTGGGTGCGGGGCTGATCGCCATGGTGTGGGGCCCGCAGCGGGTGCTGTCTGCGCTTCTGGGGGCTCTGGGCCTGTGACAACGGGCGCAGGCACGCCGATCCGCCTGGGCCTGACCGGCGGCATCGGCAGCGGCAAGAGCACCGTAGGGAACATGCTGGCCGAGCGCGGTGCCACCCTGCTGGACGCAGACGCCATGGCACGCAGCGTCACCGGCCCGGGCGGGGCGGCCATGGAAGCCATCGCTGCGGCTTTCGGTCCGGCCTATGTGGACGCCACGGGTGCGCTGGACCGGGTGCGCATGCGGGCCCTGGCGTTTTCCGAGCCCACCGCGCGCCAGCGGCTCGAAGCCATCGTCCACCCCTGGGTGGCGCGGCTGACCGAAGAGCACGCCAGCGCAGCCGCCGCGGCCGGCCAGCGCCTGCTGGTGTTCGACATCCCGCTGCTCGTGGAGTCGGGGCGCTGGCGTCGCCAGCTCGACGCGGTGGCGGTGGTGGACTGCCGGGTGCAGACGCAGATCGATCGCGTCGTGGCCCGCAGCGCGCTCGCAACGGGCGCGGTCGAGGCGATCATTGCCGCCCAGGCCAGCCGCAGCGCGCGCCGCGCCGTGGCCGACGCCGTGGTCTACAACGACGGCCTGACCCTCGACGCGCTGCGCAGCCAAGTGCACGCGCTGGCCCTGCGGTTCGAGCTATGATGGAAATACGTTTCTGACACCCATTGCAGACCCTCGGGGTCGGTCCCTTGTCCACCGCTCCCCCACCAGGAACCCGGCAGCGTGATTCTGTACGAATACCCTTTCAACGAACGCATCCGAACCTACCTGCGGCTGGAACAGCTGTTCCGCCGTCTCGGTGAACTCATCGGGCGCAGCCATGCGCTCGACCACCACTTTGCCTTGAACACGATCTTCGAGATCATGGACGTGGCGGCGCGCGCAGACCTCAAGACCGATGTGCTCAAGGACATCGAGAGACAGAAGCATGCGCTCGAAGCCTACCGTGGCAACCCCTCGATCTCCGAGGCGGCACTCGAGGCCATCTTCACCCAGCTCGACCGCTGCTTCCAGGGCCTCAACGCGCAGGCCGGCAAGGCCGGCCAGGCGCTGACGGAAAACGACTGGCTGATGAGCATCCGCAGCCGCATGGGCATTCCAGGCGGCACCTGCGGCTTCGACCTGCCGGGCTACTATGCCTGGCAGCACGGCGAAGCCGCCACGCGCCAGCAGGCGCTCGAAGGCTGGGCGTCGACGCTGGCGCCGCTGGCCGAATCCATCTACGTGCTGCTCAAGCTGCTGCGCGACTCCGGCGTTCCGCAGAAAGTGGCGGCCGAGCGCGGCCAGTTCCAGCAGAACCTGCCTGCGGGCCGCACCTTCCAGTTGTTGCGCCTGCGCATTGACCCAGCGCTGGGCCTGGTCCCCGAGATCAGCGGCAACCGCCTCATCGTCTCGGTGCGCCTGATGCGCGCCCAGGACGACGGCCACCTGCTGCCGTGCACCGACGACGCGACGTTCGAGTTGACCCTGTGCGCCTGACCCTCTTCGCACCATGAGCCACGATCACACCCCTCCTGCGCCACCGGCCGCGCCCAAGACGGTCGTCTGCCCCGGCTGCGGCGGGCCCAGCCTGTACGGCCCGCAGAACCCCTGGCGGCCGTTCTGCAGCGAGCGCTGCAAGCAGATCGACCTGGGTGCCTGGGCTTCGGAGAGCTTTCGCATGCCCACCGAAGCGCCGCCCGACGACGCCCCGCACGGCGACCCGCGCCAGCAGCACTGATTTCAGTGAAATCGGGCTCTAGCACTGATCTGGAAAGCGCTTTTAGCTATTCAATCGATAGCATTGCCGGGTCAAAATCCTGGCCCCGCTCCTGCGCCAGCCACTGCAGCACCGGCAGAGCCCCAGGCAAGATCGGGCGCACTGCTAGGGGCCAGTGCTGCCAGGCCATCGCCTGGCCCTCGCGCATTTCAAATTCACCGGTCCACTGCCACACCTTGCACCAGTGCAGGCGCACCAGCGCGTGCGGGTAGTCGTGCTCGGTGGCCTTCCAGACCTCGGCCGGGCCGATGGTGACGCCCAGTTCTTCGATCAGTTCGCGGCGCAGCGCCTGCTCCACGCTTTCGCCGGCCTCGATCTTGCCGCCCGGAAACTCCCAGTAGCCCGCGTACACCTTGCCGGGCGGGCGCGTGCAGAGCAGCAGCGCGCCGTCGGGCCGCAGCAGGATGCCGACCGCGACCTCGGTGTGCGGGCGCAGCGCAGCCGCCACCGGCTCAGCCACCGTGGCGCCCGGCAAAATCGCGCGCGAACTGGTAGGCCACGCGGCCGCTGCGCGATCCGCGCTCGAGCGCCCAGACCAGCGCCTGCGGGCGCGCCGCTTCGATGGCAGCGGCGTCCACGCCGAGCGCGGCGAGCCACTGCGCCACGATGGTGAGGTACTCGTCCTGGCTGAACGGGTAGAAGCTCACCCACAGGCCAAAGCGCTCGGACAGGGAGATCTTTTCCTCCACGCCCTCGCCCGGGTGCACCTCGCCATCGTCGGTGTGCGTGTAGCTGAGGTTCTCGCGCATGTACTCGGGCAGCAGGTGGCGCCGGTTGCTGGTGGCGTAGATCAGCACGTTCGGCGTAGCGGCGGCGATGGAGCCGTCGAGGATCGACTTGAGCGCCTTGTAGCCCGGCTCGCCGTCCTCGAAGCTCAGGTCGTCGCAGAACACGATGAACTTCTCGGGCCGCCCGGAGACCACCTCGACGATGTCGGGCAGGTCGGTCAGGTCGGCCTTGTCGACCTCGATCAGGCGCAGGCCCTGGGGCGCGAAGGCATGCAGGCAGGCCTTGATGAGAGAGGACTTGCCGGTGCCGCGCGCCCCGGTCAGCAGCACGTTGTTGGCCGTGCGGCCGTCGACGAACTGCCGGGTGTTGCGCTCGATCTTCTCCTTCTGGCCGTCGATTTCCTGGAGGTCCTGCAGGCGCATGAGCGCGACGTGGCGCACGGGCTCGAGCGTGCCATGGCCGCTGCTGCGCTTGCGGTAGCGCCAGGCGACGGCGGCCGTCCAGTCGGGCGCCGACAAGGGCTGCGGCAGCACCGACTCGATGCGCGCGATGAGCTGCTCTGCGCGCTCGATCAAATGGTCAAATTTATCGGTCATTTTGGACTCAAGCGCTTATCCCATAAGCGCTGACAGCTATTGAATCAAGAGCGGTAGTCGGCGTTGATGGTGACGTAGTCGTGGCTCAGGTCGCAGGTCCAGACGGTGTCCGACGCGCTGCCCCGGCCGAGCACCACGCGCACCGTGATCTCGCTTTGCTGCATCACGCGCTGGCCGTCTTCCTCGCGGTAGGCCGGGTTGCGTCCGCCCTGCACGGCGACATGCACGTCGTCGAGGTACAGATCGATGCCGGTCTGCTCCAGGTCGTCGATGCCGGCGTAGCCGACGGCCGCCAGGATGCGGCCCAGGTTCGGGTCGCTGGCAAAAAAGGCGGTCTTGACCAGCGGCGAGTGCGCAATCGCATAGGCCACCTTGCGGCACTCCTCGCCCGTCTTGCCGCCTTCGACGCGCACCGTGATGAACTTGGTCGCGCCCTCGCCGTCGCGCACGATGGCCTGCGCGAGCTTCTGCGCCACGCCGCGCAGCGCGGCCTTCAGGGCCTGGCCTTCGGCGCTGTCCCACGAGGTGATGGGGGCATGGGCCGCGCGCTGCGTCGCGACGACGACGAACGAGTCGTTGGTCGAGGTGTCGCCGTCGATGGTGATGCGGTTGAACGACTCGTCGGCGAGCTCGCGCGCCAGCGGCTGGATCAGCGCCGGGTCGATGCAGGCGTCGGTGGCCAGGAAGCCGAGCATGGTCGCCATGTTGGGGCGGATCATGCCGGCGCCCTTGCTGATGCCGGTCACCGACACCGTCGCGCCGCCGATCTGCATCTGCGCGCTGAAGGCCTTGGGCAGCGTGTCGGTGGTCATGATGCCCTCGGCCGCCCGCGCCCAGTGCGCAGGCTGCGCGTCGGCAAGGGCGGCGGGCAGGCCGGCCGCGATGCGCTCGACGGGCAGCGGCTCCATGATCACACCGGTGGAAAACGGCAGCACCTGCGCGGCGTCCACGCCCAGCTGCGCGGCCAGCAGCTCGCAGGTGGCGCGCGCGCGCTGCAGGCCGTCGGCGCCGGTGCCGGCGTTGGCATTGCCGGTGTTGACCACCATGGCGCGCACCGCAGCGCCCCCGGCCAGGTGCTCACGGCACACCTGCACCGGCGCGGCACAAAAGCGGTTTTGCGTGAACACCGCCGCCACCGTGGCGCCTTCGTCGAGCAGGAACACGGTGAGGTCTTTGCGCTGCGCCTTGCGGATGCCGGCTTCGGCCACGCCGATGCGCACACCGGCGATGGGGTGCAGATCGGATGCGATGGGAGCGGAGAGATTCACGGGCATGGGTCGTCGTCCTTGAAAAATGCAACACACGGGCAGAAGCCCATGAAAGTGGCGCGGCCTGTGCCAGCAGACACCGCGCAAGGGGCCACCCCGCCGCGCTGGTGTCGCCCCCTTCCCGGCGAAGCCGAGAGAAGGGGGAAGTGGCGCAGCCGGTCAGGGGTTGTTCCGAATGCTTTCAGGCCAGCTTGCCGTGGCACTGCTTGTATTTTTTGCCGCTGCCGCACGGGCAGGGGTCGTTGCGGCCCACGCGCACGCCGGGCATGGCAGCTTGCGGCGCGCGCAGCGTGCGCTCGTCCACGGTGGTCTCGACCTCGCCGGTTTCGGTGGGCGCACTGTAGGTCACGTTGGCGATGTTCTCGGCGCGCTGGCCCATGTCCTCGGCCGCCTGGTCGAGCTGTGTGGGCGACTGGATCTGCACCGTCATCAAGACCTTGGTCACCTCGTTCTTGACCATGTCGATCAGCTGGCGGAACAGCTCGAAGGCTTCGCGCTTGTATTCCTGCTTGGGCTGCTTTTGCGCATAGCCGCGCAGGTGGATCCCCTGGCGCAGGTAGTCGAGCGCGCTCAGGTGGTCGCGCCAGTTGGAGTCGAAGCTCTGCAGCAGCACGACGCGCTCGAACTGCAGGAAGTTTTCCTGGCCCACCAGCTGCACCTTGGCCTCGAAGGCATCGTGCGCCGCCTTCAGCACCTTCTCGAGGATGTCGTCGTCGGTGATGGACTGCGCGCCTTCGACTTCGCTTTGCAGCGACAGGGACAGCTGCCACTCGTCGGCCAGGGCCTTTTCGAGGGCCGGCAGGTTCCACTGTTCCTCCACCGACTCGGCAGGCACGTGCTGGCGCACCAGGTCGTTGAAGCAGTCCTCGCGCATGGCGGTGATGACGTCGGACAGCTCGGCCGCGTCCAGGATGTCGTTGCGCTGCTGGTAGATGACCTTGCGCTGGTCGTTGGCCACGTCGTCGTATTCGAGCAACTGCTTGCGCACGTCGAAGTTGCGCGCCTCGACCTTGCGCTGCGCCGACTCGATGCTGCGCGTGACGATGCCGGCCTCGATGGCTTCGCCATCGGGCATCTTCAGGCGGTCCATGATGGCCTTGACGCGGTCGCCCGCGAAGATGCGCATCAGCGAGTCGTCGAGGCTCAGGTAAAAGCGCGAGGAGCCCGGGTCGCCCTGGCGGCCCGAACGGCCGCGCAGCTGGTTGTCGATGCGGCGCGACTCGTGGCGCTCGGTGGCGATGATGCGCAGGCCGCCCAGCGCCTTGATCTTCTCGTGGTCCACGGTCCAGGTGGCGCGCAGTTCGGCGATGCGCGCCTGTTGGGCCGCCGCGTCGAGCGCCTCGTCGGCTTCGATGGCCGCCACGTCCTTTTCAATGTTGCCGCCGAGCACGATGTCGGTGCCGCGCCCCGCCATGTTGGTGGCGATCGTGATCATGCCGGCGCGGCCGGCCTGGGCCACGATGTCGGCTTCGCGGGCGTGCTGCTTGGCGTTGAGCACCTGGTGCGGCAGGCCTTCGGTGTTGAGCAGCTGGTCGATGATTTCGGAGTTCTCGATCGAGGTCGTGCCCACCAGCACGGGCTGGCCGCGTTCGTGGCATTCGCGGATGTCCTTGATCGCTGCCTCGTACTTCTCGCGCGTGGTCTTGTAGACGCGGTCGAGCTGGTCGTCGCGCCGGCTCGGGCGGTTGGGCGGGATCACCATGGTCTCCAGACCATAGATTTCCTGGAACTCGTAGGCCTCGGTGTCGGCCGTTCCGGTCATGCCGGCGAGCTTGTTGTAGAGGCGGAAGTAGTTCTGGAACGTGATCGACGCCAGCGTCTGGTTCTCGGCCTGGATTTCGACCCCTTCCTTGGCCTCGACGGCCTGGTGCAGGCCTTCGCTCCAGCGCCGGCCCGACATCAGGCGGCCCGTGAATTCGTCGACGATGACGATCTCTCCGCCCTGCACGACGTAGTGCTGGTCGCGGTGGTACAGGTGGTTGGCCCGCAGCGCCGCGTACAAGTGGTGCATCAAGGTGATGTTGGCCGGGTCGTAGAGCGAAGCGCCCTCGGCAATCAGGCCCTGTGCGGCGAGCACGCGCTCGGCGGTCTCGTGCCCTTGCTCGGTCAGGAACACCTGGTGCGTCTTTTCGTCCAGCGTGAAGTCGCCGGGTTTGGTGACGCCCTCTCCGGTGCGCGGGTCGGCTTCGCCCTCCTGGCGCACCAGCAGCGGAACCACCTTGTTCATCGCGATGTACATCGCGGTGTGGTCTTCGGCCTGGCCGCTGATGATGAGCGGCGTGCGGGCCTCGTCGATCAGGATGGAGTCCACCTCGTCGACGATGGCGTAGTTGAGCTTGCGCTGCACCCGGTCGCGCGACTCGTACACCATGTTGTCGCGCAGGTAGTCGAAGCCGTACTCGTTGTTGGTGCCGTAGGTGATGTCCGAGCCATAGGCGGCCTGCTTTTCCTCGCGCGGCATGTTGGGCAAGTTGATGCCCACCGAAAGGCCGAGGAAGTTGTACAGCCGCCCCATCCATTGCGCATCGCGCCCTGCGAGGTAGTCGTTCACCGTCACCACATGCACGCCTTCGCCCGACAGGGCGTTGAGGTACACCGGCAGCGTGGCGGTGAGCGTCTTGCCCTCGCCGGTGCGCATTTCAGCGATCTTGCCGTAGTGCAGGGCCATGCCCCCCAGCAGCTGCACATCGAAATGGCGCATCTTCATGATCCGCTTGGAGCCTTCACGCACCACGGCGAACGCCTCGGGCAGCAAGTCGTCGAGCGCCTCGCCGCCGGCCACACGGTCCTTGAACTCCTGCGTCTTCGCACGCAAGGCCTCATCACTCAGACCCTCGAGCTCGGGCTCCATCGCGTTGATGCGTGCCACCGTCTTGCGGAATTGCTTGAGGAGCCGGTCGTTGCGGCTGCCGAAAATTTTGGTGAGAAAGTTGGTGGCCATGCGAGCAGGTCCGCCCACCATGCCAAGGCATGCCAAGCGGCCAGAATCCCTAAGAAGAAGTGAGTTCAGTTGGGGCCGTCACCCGGTATTGCAAGTTTGCCAATGCCGGGAGCGCGGGGTCCGGACTGGAGATTTTACCCGGCCGATGCGCCCTGTTACCGGACCCCGTGGCGCGGGTCCCGGAACGTGGCCCGCCCGCACCGAGGCGGCCGCCGCGCATGCGGCGCGTCACCGATAATCAGCGCCATGCTTACCTTCTCGCGCACCGCCGTGCCATGAACCGCCGCCACTATGCCGTCTCGCTGCAGCAGGCCTCGGAAGAAGCGCCCGTGCTGGCCAGGCTCGCGGCCCTGACACGCGACTCCAGCAACCGGCTGCGCGCCATCGAGGCCCTGATTCCCGCCGCACTGCGCCATGCCGTGCAGGCCGGGCCGATCGAGGGAAGCACCTGGTGCCTGTTGGTGAAAGGCAATGCCGCAGCCGCCAAGCTGCGCCAACTGTCGCCTGCACTGCAGGCGCACTTGCGCAGCCGGGGATGGGATGTGACGGCGATCCGCCTGAAGGTCCAAGCCTGAGAGCGCGTGCGCCAGGGCATGAACGGTGGATGCACCGCAAAGAGATGGTGCCGATTGTCGGGATCGAACTGACGACCTACCGCTTACAAGGCGGTTGCTCTACCAACTGAGCTAAATCGGCGAAAGCTGTATTCTAGTATCGAAAAAGGCCCCTCCAGAGGCCATTCCGGGATGCTATTTGACGCGCTTGAGCGCCGGGCGTGCGGCCCCAGACGCGGGCGAGGTGGGACGCGGAGGGGGCTCACTGCCATCGTCGGCAGGCGGCTCGGCGGGCACCAACTGCACCACAGACTCCTCCTGCGGCGCCGCCGCATCTCCGGTCCCCCTCGGCACGGGCGCAAGCGCCGCACCCACACCCGAGAGCATGTCTACCGGTGGAGGAAACGCCATGCCCTGGCCATTTTCCCGCGCGTAAATGGCGATCACCCGGCCCACCGGGACCATGATGTCGCGCGGCTTGCCGCCAAAGCGCGCCTTGAATTCGATGAAATCGTTGCCAAGCTGCAGCCCGCTGGTGGCGTCCATGCCGACGTTGAGAACGATCTCTCCATCCTTCACATACTCCCGTGGCACCTGCACCGAATCGTCCACGCGCACGGCCAGGTACGGCGTGAAGCCATTGTCCGAGCACCATTCGTGCAGAGCCCGGATGAGGTAGGGGCGTGTGCTGGTCGATTCCTGTGCGTTCATGGTAGTGGTGGGTGTGGGCGGCAGGCGGCAGCGGCGCTTACTTGCGCATGACCTTTTCGGACGGCGTCAGTGCTTCGATGTAGGCCGGACGCGAGAAGATGCGCTCTGCATACTTCAGCAGGGGGGCGGCGTTCTTGCTGAGGTCGATGCCGTAGTAGTCGAGGCGCCACAGCAGCGGCGCAATCGCGACGTCCAGCATGGAGAAGTTCTCGCCCAGCATGTACTTGTTCTTGAGAAACACCGGGGCCAGCTGCGTGAGGCGGTCGCGGATGTGTGCACGCGCCTTCTCCAGGGCTTTCTCGTTGCCCTTGGTGGCGCGCGACTCCAGGATGTTCACGTGCACGAACAGCTCTTTCTCGAAGTTCAGCAGAAACAGGCGCACGCGCGCACGGTCCACCGGATCGCCGGGCATGAGCTGCGGGTGCGGAAAGCGTTCGTCGATGTACTCGTTGATGATGTTCGACTCGTACAGGATCAGGTCGCGCTCGACCAGGATGGGCACCTGGCCGTACGGGTTCATCACATTGATGTCTTCGGGCTTGTTGTACAAGTCGACATCGCGGATTTCAAAGTCCATGCCTTTTTCAAATAGCACGAAGCGGCAGCGGTGGGAAAAGGGGCAAGTTGTACCCGAGTAAAGCACCATCATGGCGGGGGACTCCTAAAAATCAAAAGAGTGGAACGCAAATGCGCCCACTCTAGAAAAGATCCGGCAGCGCCCGAAGGCGCAGCGTAGCGGACCCAATTACTTCACGTCTTTCCAGTACGCGGCATTAAGCTTCCAGGCGATCACGGTGGCAAAGCCCAGGAAAATCAAGACCCACACACCGATGCGCACACGGGTGTTCTGGGCAGGCTCGCCCATCCATTGCAGGTAGCCCACCAGGTCACCGACCGCCTGCTCATACTGCAGCGGCGTCATCGCGCCGGGGCCGGTTTGCTGCCAGCCCTTGAACACCTGGCTCGTTTGGCCATGGCTGTCGTGCGCTTCAAAGATCGGCTGGCGTTCGCCTTGCAGCTGCCACAAGGCATGGGGCATGCCCACGCTGGGGAACACCAGATTGTTCCAGCCGGTCGCCTTGGTGTCGTCGCGGTAGAAACTGCGCAGGAAGGTGTAGAGGTAATCCGCTCCCGTGCCGCCGTGGCCAGCGCGCGAGCGCGCGATCACGGTGAGGTCGGGTGGATTCGCGCCGAACCACTGCTTGGCCTGCTTGGGGTCGATGGTCGCCACCATGGTGTCACCGATTTTTTCGGTGGTAAACAGCAGGTTGTCCTTGATCTGCTGCTCATTCAGGCCAATGTCGGTGAGCCGGTTGTAGCGCATGAACGCCGCCGAGTGGCAGCCCACGCAGTAGTTGACGAACAGCTTGGCGCCATTTTGCAGCGCGCCCAGATCGTTGGTCTTGTTGGGCGCCTTGTCCCAGGCAACGGTGTCACCACCGGCTGCATGCACCGCACCGGCGGCCAGCCCCAGGGCCGCGATCATCGTGAGAATGAGTTTTTTCATATTGGTCGTCTCCAGCTCAATGCGCAGCGAAGGTCACGCGGTCAGGCACTGCCTTGGGCTCGCCCAGGCGGCTCCACCACGGCATCAGCAGGAAGAAGCCAAAGTAAAACAGCGTTCCGACCTGCGAGACGCGCTCGCCAATCGGCGACGGTGGCTGCACGCCCAGGTAGGCCAGCACGACGAAATTGACGACAAACACGCCATACAGGTACTTGTGCCAGCTTGGACGGTAGCGAATCGACTTGACCGGGCTGGCGTCGAGCCAGGGCAGGAAGAACAGGATGACGACGGCGCCTCCCATGACCACCACGCCCCAGAATTTGGCGTCGATCGACAGCATCAGCGCCACAACCACCACGGCGGCGGCCACGATAGCACCCTTGAGGAAGCCGGGCAACTTGCCCTTGACCACACCCAGCACAGCACCCAGCAGCACGCAGGCGATCAGCGCGTACATCATTTCGCTCGTGATGGCACGCAGCATCGAGTAGTACGGCGTGAAATACCAGACCGGTGCAATGTGCGCAGGGGTCTTGAGCGGATCGGCCGGGATGAAGTTGTTGTATTCCAGGAAGTAGCCGCCAGCCTCGGGAGCGAAGAAGATCACCGCCGTGAAGGCCATCAGGAACAGGCACACACCCAGGATGTCGTGCACCGTGTAATAGGGGTGGAACGGGATGCCGTCGAGCGGATGGCCTTTGGCGTCCTTGGGCGCGTTGGGGCCCTTGATTTCAATGCCGTCGGGGTTGTTGGAACCCACGTCGTGCAGTGCCAGTAAGTGCGCCACCACCAGGCCCAGCAGCACCAGCGGCACGGCGATGACGTGGAAGCTGAAAAAGCGGTTGAGCGTGGCGTCGCCGACCACATAGTCACCGCGGATCAGCAGGGCCAGGTCGGGGCCGACGAAAGGAATGGCCGAGAACAGGTTCACGATCACCTGGGCGCCCCAGTACGACATCTGGCCCCAGGGCAGCAGGTAACCCATGAAGGCTTCGGCCATGAGCGCCAGGAAAATGGCGCAACCGAAGATCCAGACCAGCTCGCGCGGCTTGCGGTAGCTGCCGTAGATCAGGCCACGGAACATATGCAGGTAGACGACGATGAAGAACGCCGAGGCACCGGTGGAGTGCATGTAGCGGATCAGCCAGCCCCAGGGTACGTCGCGCATGATGTACTCGACCGACTCGAAGGCCTTGGCGGCGTCGGGCTTGTAGTGCATCACCAGGAAGATGCCGGTGACGATCTGGATCACCAGCACCAGCAGGGCGAGCGAACCGAAGATGTACCAGAAGTTGAAGTTCTTCGGGGCGTAGTACTCCGACATGTGGACGCGGTAGGCGTCGAACGCAGTCGGGAAGCGGTTTTCAAACCAGTTCGTCAGCTTGGCGCCGGACGAGGCGTTGGGGGAAATTTCCTTGAATTCAGCCATGGTGCATTTCCTCAGGCTTTCTTGTCGGCGCCGATGAGCAAACGCGTGTCCGTCAGGTACATGTGCGGCGGCACTTCGAGGTTGTCGGGCGAAGGTTTGTTCTTGAAAACGCGTCCGGCCATGTCAAAGGTCGAGCCGTGGCAGGGGCACAGGAAGCCGCCCTTCCAGTCGTCGGGCAGGGAGGTCTGCGCGCCAGGCGCAAACCGATCGGACGGCGAGCAGCCCAGGTGCGGGCAAATGCCCACGGCCACCAGGATCTCGGGTTTGATCGAGCGGTGCTCGTTGCGCGCGTACTCGGGTGTGAATTCAGCCGGGTTGCGCTTGGACTGCGGATCGGCCAACTGGCCATCAAGCTTGGGCAGCTCGGCCAGCTGCTCGGGCGTGCGCTTGACAATCCATACCGGTTTGCCACGCCACTCGACGGTGACTTTTTCACCGGGTTTGAGCGCGGAAATGTCCACTTCGACGGCAGCACCAGCGGCCTTGGCCTTCTCGGAGGGCTGAAAAGTACTCACGAAAGGAACGGCGGTTGCCACGCCGCCCACCGCACCCGCACAGCCGGATGCGATCAGCCACGTCCGTTTGCTGGAGTCGATTGGAGTTTCACTCATGGGAATCCTCGATGAACATCGCTATATTGGAGAGATCAACCTCAAATTGTAGCGGAGTGAAAACTGGCGCCGCCGCAACAGCGCAGCGTTGACAGCCCCACAGGCTGCGCAATACTGCACGCCTCAACATCCGAAAGGGCACACCATGGGAATGGCACAAGAATTCAGGGAGTTCGCGGTCAAGGGCAACGTCATCGACCTGGCGGTGGGTGTCATCATCGGCGGCGCTTTCGGCAAGATCGTGGACTCGGTCGTCGCAGACCTCATCATGCCGGTCGTGGGCCTGGTGTTCGGCAAACTCGACTTCTCCAACCTGTTCGTGGTGCTCGGCTCTGTACCAGCGGGCACGGCCATGACCCTGGATGCGCTCAGGAAGGCCGGCGTTCCGGTCTTTGCCTACGGCAACTTCATCACCGTGGCGGTGAACTTCCTCATCCTGGCGTTCATCATTTTCCTCATGATCAAGCAGGTCAACCGCCTCAAGCGCCAGGCGCCGCCCGTGCCGGTGGTGGTCCTGCCGCCGTCCGAAGACATCGTGCTGCTGCGCGAAATCCGCGACAGCCTGCGGCGCTGAAACAGCCCCATGCGGCTACTGTTTCAGTAGCTTGAAACGCCCGGCGCGCAAGCGTTTCGGGCGTTTTTCTTGCTCAAGCCAGCTCGCGCGCCATGCGCACGGCTTCGATCAGGCTGGACGCATCGGCCACGCCCTGGCCCGCGATGTCGAACGCCGTGCCGTGGTCGGGACTGGTGCGCACCAACGGCAAACCAAGCGTGACGTTCACACCCTTGTCCACGCCCAGGTATTTCACCGGGATCAGGCCCTGGTCGTGGTACATGGCCAGCACCACGTCGAATTCGCCCTGCCGGGCGCTGGTGTGGCGCGCGCGCATGAACACCGTGTCGGGCGCCAGCGGGCCGGTGACATGGAGCCCTTGCGCGCGGGCGGCCGCCACGGCCGGCGCGATGTGCTCGATCTCCTCGCGGCCGAACAGCCCGCCCTCGCCGGCATGCGGGTTCAGCCCCGCCACGGCGATGCGCGGCGCGCGGCCCAGGCTGCGTTGCAGCGCCGCATGCGTGATCTGCAGCGTCTGCAGCACGTTCTCGCACGTCACGGCCTCGAGCGCCGCGCGCAGCGACACATGGATGCTGACCAGCACCGTGCGCAGCTCGTCGCTGGCCAGCATCATGCGCACCGGCATGTCGGCCAGCGCCACACCGCGGTGCGCCGCCGCCTCGGCCTGCAGCAGCTCGGTGTGGCCCGGGTAGTGCACGCCCGCCAGGTGCAGCGCCTCCTTGTGCAGCGGCGCCGTGACCAGGCCGGCGATCTCGCCGCGCAGTGCCGCGCGCGCCGCCCAGACCACGCAGTCGGCCGCGGCGCGCCCGGCCTCGGCACGGACCTGTCCGAACGGTTGCGGCCCCGGCAGCCCGGGCAGTTGCAGCACGGGCAGGCAGCGCGGCGGCACGGCCCAGGCCTCGGCCGGATCGGTGATCAGCGCCACGGGCAGCTCGGGCTCGCCGGGGCGGGCAATGCAGTGCGCAGCGCGGCGCAATGTGGCGAGGTCGCCGACGGCAAAAAAACCACGCAACTCGCTGGGCGCGTCGCGAAAGGCTTTGGCAATGGTCTCGGGGCCGATGCCGGCCGGATCGCCCTGGGTGATGGCAAAAGGGGTCATGCTGGAGGGTGCGGAGAAATTTGGATGAAATCGGCATCAAACGCCCGTCAATAAAGCGTTGTTAGCTATACAAAACGTAGCATCCCTTTGCGCGCCGAACGCACGCGGCGCGGTGCGGTGCCGCTTTCAGGCGGGGTTGTCGATGTCAATGAAGACATGGTCGAGCCCGAACTGCGCCGCCACCTGCGCGGCGACGGCCGGTGCGCCATAGCGCTCGGTTGCATGGTGCCCGGCGGCGATGAAGGCCACGCCCATTTCACGCGCCAGGTGCGCCTGGGGCTCGGAGATTTCGCCGGTGACGAAGGCGTCGGCGCCCGCGGCGATGGCCGCCTCGAAATAGCCCTGCGCGCCGCCCGTGCACCAGGCCACGCGGGTGATGGCCTGGTCGCCCGGCGACACCAGCGTGGCACGCCGCCCCAGCACCTGCTCCACATGCTGCGCCAGGGCCTGTGCGTCGCTGTAGCGCGCACGGGCGACACAGCCCAGGTCCTGTTCGCCAAAGCGCGCATCGGCCACCCAGTCCAGCCGCTTGCCGAGCTGCGCGTTGTTGCCCAGCTCGGGGTGGGCATCGAGCGGCAGGTGGTAGGCAAACAGGTTGATGTCGTGCGCCAGCAGCCGCTGCAGGCGCTGCTTCATCCAGCCCGTCACACGCCCGTCCTGACCGCGCCAGAACAGGCCGTGGTGCACAAACAGGGCATCGGCGCGCGCGCCGATGGCGGCATCGATCAGCGCGCGGCTGGCGGTGACACCGCTGGCGATGCGCGCGATCTCCTTCTTGCCTTCGACCTGCAGGCCGTTGGGGCCGTAGTCCTTGAAGCGTTCGGGTTGCAGCAGGCTGTCGAACGCCTGCAGAAGTTCGGGGCGGGAGATGGGCATGTGGCTATTGTGCTATGTCGTATGGCGCCTTTCCCACCGCCCCCCCGCTGCGGATTACTTGTAGAGCAGCTCCGGCAGCCAAAGCCCGATGGCTGGGAACATGTACAGCAGGACGATGGCGATGATCTGGATGCCCATGAACGGCATCATGCCCGCAAAGATCTGGTTGAGCGTCACATGCTTGGGCGCCACGCCTTTGAGGTAGAAGGCCGACATCGCCACAGGCGGACTCAGGAACGCGGTCTGCAGGTTCAGCGCCACCAACAGGCCGAAGAACAGCGGGTCCACCCCAAAGTTGTCCAGCAACGGAATGAAGATCGGCATGAAAATGACGATGATTTCTGTCCACTCGAGTGGCCAGCCCAGCACGAAGATGATCACCTGGGTCAGCACCAGAAACTCGACCTTGGTCAGGTTCATCCCAAGCACCCATTGCTCGACCAGCGCCTGTCCGCCCAGCAGCGCAAAGGCCGCCGAGAAGATGGCAGAACCGACAAAGAGCCAGCACACCATGGCCGAGGTCTTGGCGGTGAGAAAGACCGACTCTTTCACCATGCTCAGGTTGAGCTGACGGTAGGCCGCCGCAAGGATGAAGCCTCCGAAGGCACCCACCGCAGCCGCCTCCGTCGGCGTCGCCAGGCCAAAGACGATCGAGCCCAGCACGGTCAAGATCATGGCGAGGAGCGGGAAGAACGAGGCCAGCAGCATCTTGAAGATTTCGAGCCGCGCGAAACTGAGCAGTGCGTAGTAGACGGCCAGCACGACGGCACCCACCGCCAGGCCGATCCAGAAGCTGGCCGATGCCGGTTGGGTCGTTGCCACAGGCGGGCTGACGGGGGTCGCCGGCGCTGCGGCTGCGGCCGTTGCCGCAGGCTCTACACCTGTGGCTGCCGCCAGAGCGCCATCGCCGGGCTGCGCCTGACCGCCCTCCGCCGGCGGCTCAGCCAGTCCGCCCTCCGAAGGTGGCTCAGTCAGCCCGCCCTCGGACGGTGGCTCCGCCAGCCCACCGCTTTCACCCGGCGGCTCCTGTACGCCGCCATAGTCGGCATTGGACGGCGCCTCGCTGCCGATCTGCTGCAGTCCGGAACTCGCTGGCAGCGGCTCGATGCTGGTAGCGGTGCGATAGCTGAGTGCGGCGATGACGATGAAAAGCAGCAAGGGCAGCAGCGCGAGGGACAGCTGGCGAAGCAGGTAGGCTCCGGGAACTTCTGTGTTGCGCCGGCCCTTCAGCGCGCCGATCAGTGCAGGCACGGCATGGCGTGCGCCTGTGGCGCCGACGGCGATCAGTTGCGCCGGCAACGGCACCTTGCGCTGCTCGGCGCTGAGCGGAGGCGCCAGGCGGGGCTTGATTTTCGCGACCAGGATGACATACAGGATGTACAAGCCGGCCAGCATCAATCCGGGGAAAAACGCACCGGCGTACAGCTGGACCACCGAGACGCCCGCCGTTGCGCCGTAGACGATCAACAGCACCGAAGGCGGGATCAGAATGCCCAGGCAACCACCGGCCGTGATGACGCCCGCCGACACCCGCACGTCATAGCCGGCGCGCAGCATCGGCGGCAAGGCCAGCAGTCCCATCAGCGTGACGACCGCACCAACGATGCCTGTGGCGGTCGCGAACAGGGCGCAGGTCACCAGGGTCGCGACGGCGAGCGAGCCGGGGACGCGTGCGAGCATGAGGTGCAAGCTGGTGAACAGCTTTTCGATCAGGTTGGCGCGCTCGACCAGATAGCCCATGAAGACGAACAACGGGATGGCGATCAGCACGTCGCTGGCCATCACCGAGAAAGCGCGCTGCACCATCAGGTCGAGCGTCTGGTGCATCGCGCCCTCAATCGTCTGGCCGCCTGAATGGTATGCAAAAAACGCGAACAGTATCCCCATCCCCATCAGCGTGAATGCGGTGGGGAAACCCAGCATGATGGCCACCACCACCAGCGAGAGCATCAGCAGGCCGATGTGGCCGTTGGTGAGCACCGGGGCGCTGATCAGCATGTACAGGGCCCCGGCGATGATGATTGCCATCAGCCCAAAGCCGAACCACAGTTCCTTGCGGATCATCATTACGCACCCTCCTGGCGTTGTGCGAGCGGTACGTATTTAGCGACGTCGTTCACGTTGGCGTCTTTGGCGTGCACCATTTCCTTGAGCTTGTCGACGTCCACTTCTTCGACGTCTTCCTCGCGGGCGGGCCAGACGCCATCGCGCAGGCACAGGACGCAACGCACGATCTCGACCAGACCCTGCAGCAGCAGCACAGCGCCGGCCACGGGAATCACGAACTTAAACGGGTAGACCGGGATCGGGTCGGCATTGAAGGTCTGCTCACGCATGGCCAGCGACTCGTGGGCGTAGGTCCATCCAGCCCAGGTGAGCGCCACGATGCCGGGCAGGAAGAACACGATATAGAGCGCCAGATCCAGGGTGGCCTGCGTGCGCGGCCGGAAGAAGCCGTACAGCACGTCGCCGCGCACATGGCCGCCCTTGGCCAGCGTGTACGCGCCTGCACACATGAACAGGGTTCCGTACAGCATGATCTGTGCATCCAGCACCCACGCATGGGGTTGGTTCAGAACATAGCGGGAGAACACTTCCGCCGTGATAAGAAAGGTGAGCCCGACCACGGTCCAGGCCGTGGCCTTGCCGAACCAGGTGGAAAAGCTGTCCACAGCCAAAAGAAATCGTTGCATCAAAAATCCTTGGTCGAACATAAAAAAAGGCGCCGAACATCCGGCGCCTTTCCCTCCTAATGCGGCTCAGCTCTTCTTGGCCGGTGCGTTGCGGCCGAAGTAGTGGTTGTAGGCCATCTTGAAGTCGACCGAGTAGTCGTTCTGCCACTGGCCGGCGCGCTGTGCAAAGGCCTTCTGCGAATCGAGCACTTTCTGGAACAGCGGGTTCTCCTTGGCCTTCTTTTCAATGGTCCTGTCCCAGGCGGCGAGCTGGTCGCGCAGGATCGAATCGGGCGTCTTGTAGAACTTCACACCGGCCTTTTTCAGCTCGATGTAGTCCAGCGAGTTGCGCTCGATGGCCTTCCAGCTCATGTCGGCGCTGGCCGCTTGCACGCCATAGTCGATGATGGCTTTGAGTTCCGCCGGCAACGCCTTGTACTTGGCGCCGTTGAACAGGATTTCGAACTGCTCGCCGCTCTGGTGAAAGCTTTGCAGCATGCAGTTCTTGGCCACGTCCGGAAAGCCGAGCACGCGGTCGCTGGAGGCGTTGTTGAACTCGGCAGCGTCAATCAGGCCACGGTCCAGCGCCGGGACAATCTCGCCGCCGGGCAGTGGATTCACCGCCACCCCCATGTCGGTGAACACATCGACGGCGAGACCCACGGTGCGGAACTTCAGGCCCTTCATGTCGGAAGACTTGGCGACCGGCTTCTTGAACCAGCCCAGCGGCTGGGTGGGCATGGGGCCGTAGAGGTAGGACACGACGTCCATGTTCAGGCTCTTGTAGATTTCATCAAGCAGCGCCTTGCCGCCGCCGTAGTTGTGCCAGGCGAGCACCATGTTCGGGTCCATGCCGTAGGCGGGGCCGGACCCCCACAGCGCCAGGGCGGCGTTTTTCCCGTAGTGGTAGGCCACCACACCGTGACCGCCGTCGAGCGTGCCCTTGTTGACCGCTTCAAGCAACTGGAACGCCGGAACCACGGCGCCGGCAGGAAGCACCTCGATCTTCAGGCGCCCGCCGGCCATGTCGTTGATCTTCTTGCCAAAATCCTGCGCGTATTCGTGGAAGATGTCCTTGGACGGCCAGGTACTTTGGAAGCGCAGCGTGGTGGTCTGGGCGGTAGCGACCATGGGTGCCGACATGGCGCCTGCTGCCACGGCGGCACCCTTGAGCAGGCTGCGGCGGCGCGGTGTGTTGCTGTGTGTCATTGGTGTCTCCGTAATGTTGAATGCAATCTAACGTTGCAATTTCATTGTCGGCAACGGTCCCGGCAACACCACAGGGTTTACACCATGCACGTTCCGGGGACTCCGTTGAGGGCGCAGGAACAGGCTGAGAAGACACGGTTTTGCAAGGAATGCGGGCGTTCAGCGACAATCCACGATGCCCTTGCGTGCCATGCGCATGCGCAGCCCAAAGCCCTTTGTTTCCGACCCAAACACCATCATGAAGCGCACTTGGCTCCTCTTTTCACAGGCCGTGACCGTACTGGTTGCCGCCTATTTCGTCGTCGCCACGCTCCAGCCCAGCTGGCTGCAGCGCGGCGCTACGCTGTCGGGCGCGGGCATTGCGCTGATTGAGGCACCGCCGTCCAACGCCGCGCAGCCCGCGCCGGGCAGCTTCAGCGTGGCCGCGCGCAAGGCGGCGCCGGCAGTGGTCAGCATCAACACCAGCAAGGCGGCGGTGCGCAACCCGCGCAGCAACGACCCTTGGTTCCAGTTCTTCTTTGGCGACCAAGACAACCAGCCGCAGGCAGGGCTGGGCAGCGGCGTGATCATCAGCCCCGACGGCTACATCCTGACCAACAACCACGTCGTCGAGGGTGCCGACGAGATCGCGGTCACGCTCACCGACAGCCGTCACGCCCGCGCCCGCGTGATTGGCACCGACCCCGAGACCGACCTGGCCATCCTGAAGGTCGAGCTCGACAAGCTGCCGGTGATCGCGCTGGGCAACTCGGACGAGCTGGCCGTGGGCGACCATGTGCTGGCGATCGGCAACCCGTTTGGCGTGGGCCAGACGGTGACCAGCGGCATCGTCAGCGCCCTGGGCCGCAGCCAGCTGGGCATCAACACGTTCGAGAATTTCATCCAGACCGACGCGGCCATCAACCCCGGCAACTCGGGCGGCGCGCTGGTTGATGTGTACGGCAACCTGCAGGGCATCAACACCGCCATCTACTCGCGCTCGGGCGGCAGCATGGGCATCGGCTTTGCCATTCCCGTGTCCACGGCCAAGATGGTGCTCGACGGCATTGTCAAGGACGGTCAGGTCACGCGCGGCTGGATCGGCGTGGAGCCCAGCGAACTCTCGCCCGAACTGGCCGAAACCTTTGGCGTCAAGGCCACCGAGGGCGTGATCGTCACCGGCGTGCTGCAGGGCGGCCCGGGCGCACAGGCCGGCATGCGCCCTGGCGACGTGATCTTGCGCGTCGGCGACAAAGCCATCACCAGCGTGCCCGCGCTGCTCAGCACCGTGGCTGCGCTCAAACCGGGCGCGCCAGCCAACTTCCAGGTGCTGCGCGGCGAGCGCACGCTCAACCTGGGCGTCACGCCCGGCCTGCGGCCCAAGCCGCCGCGCGCCCTCCTGCAGCGCTGACCAAGGCTGCGGCAGCGCAGCCCCAGACGCTATAAAAAACATAGCTTCCAGCGCTTACCCATAGGGCGCTGGAAGCCATTTTTATGCAAAACCCGTCAGGACGACGCCGGCTGGTCCGCGTCTTCGGGCGCCTTGGTGTGCTTGATGAAAATCTGTGCCGCCCAGATGCCCAGCTCGTACAACAGGCACATGGGTATGGCCAGCGCCAGCTGCGACACCACATCGGGCGGCGTCACGATGGCTGCGATGATGAACGCCAGCACGATGAAGTAGCCGCGAAAGTGCTTGAGCTTCTCGACACTGACCAGCCCCATGCGCGCCAGCACGACCACCACAATGGGCACCTCGAACGCCAGTCCGAACGCCAGGAACATGGTCAGCACAAAGCTGAGGTAGGCCTCGATGTCAGGTGCTGCCGTGATGCTCTTGGGCGCAAAGCTCTGGATGAAACTAAACACCTGGCCGAACACGAAAAAGTAGCAAAAGCACACGCCGATGAAGAACAGCACGGTGCTGGACACCACCAGCGGCATCACCAGCTTTTTTTCGTGCGAATACAGGCCCGGCGCCACAAACGCCCAGACCTGCCACAGCACAAACGGCAGCGCCAGCAGGAAGGCCGCCATCAGCAGGATCTTGAGGGGCACCATGAAAGGCGAAATCACCGAGGTGGCGATCAGCGTGGCCCCCTTGGGCAGGTGCGCCACCAGCGGCGCCGCCAGCAGGTCGTAGAGCGCGCCGGGGCCGGGGTAGAAGAACAGCAGCGCGGCGGCAATGCCCACGGCAATGGAGGCCTTGACCAGGCGGTCGCGCAACTCCATGAGGTGCTGCACAAACGGCTGCTCGGTGCCGGCCAGCTCGTCGTCTTGGGATGGAATATCGGACATGTTGAGGTGCTGCGGGCCCTAGGCCCGCACAGGCTGCGCAATGCGCCGCAGCATCAATGGAATTTCTGCGGCCGGTAGCGCGCCACGCGCGCCGCGCCCGACAGGGCCTTGGTGCGAACACCGTTGCGCGACTTGTACCACTGCGGCATCGCGCCGCGCTTGAGGCGCCAGTTCTTGCCGGGGTGGCGGTAGGCCGGCACCAGCGCACGGCCCAGATCGTCCAACCCGGACGCCGACGCGTCGGCCGTGTGCGTGGTCTCGGCCCAGTCCTTTTCGAATTCTTTGGCGCTGGTGTGGATGGACTGTTCGACGTCTCGCGCCGCACCCTCCACCGTGTCCTTCATCTTCTTGAGCTCGTCGAGCTCCATGGAACGATTGACCTCGGCCTTGACGTCGGACACATAGCGCTGCGCCTTGCCGAGCAAGGTGCCCACGGTGCGCGCCACGCGCGGCAGCTTCTCGGGCCCGATGACGATGAGTGCCACCGCGCCGATCAGCGCCATTTTGGACAGGCCGATATCAATCATGCGTGCACGCGCTCAACGACTCAGCTCTTTTGCTTGGCTTCGACATCAATGGTGGTCTTGTCGGTCGCGGCCTGGTTGGCGACCTGGCCCGCGGGGGGCGTGGCAGCGGTGGCGTCGGCCGAGCCGTCCTTCATGCCGTCCTTGAAACCTTTGACGGCGCCGCCCAGATCAGAACCCATGTTCTTGAGCTTCTTGGTGCCAAACACCATAACGACGATCAGCAGCACGATCAGCCAGTGCCAGATGGAAAACGAGCCCATGAAATATCTCCTAAGGAATGCGGTTCATTTTAGACGGCGGATATGACCAAAGGGTATTCACCCTGCCACATCCATGGCGCGGCCCGTCAGCCGCGCAACCAGGGGCGCGGCCCGCCCATGACGTGCAGGTGCAGGTGGTGCACTTCCTGGCCCCCTTCAAGGCCGGTATTTACCACGATGCGGAACCCCCCCTCGGGATAGGGCCTGCACCCCTGCTCCAGCGCCAGGCGCGGCGCCAGGGCCATCATGCGCCCCAGCAGCCCCGCATGTGCGGGCTCGGTCTGTGCCATGGACGGCAGGTGGAGCTTGGGCACCATCAGGAAATGCACCGGCGCCCACGGATGGATGTCATGGAACGCGAAGATCTCCCCGTCTTCATAGACTTTTCGGGAGGGAATCTGGCCTGCAATGATTTTGCAGAAGAGGCAGTCAGGGTCGTGCATGGTCAAACAAAAAAGCGGCAGTGCAACACCGCCGTTACAGGATCAGAAGGGATGGTGGTGGGCGAGATCCAGGGTCGCACGCACGCCCAGGTCTTTGCGGTGGGCGTGCAGCCACTTCTGGCCCGCCGCACGACCGAGTTCGAACAGCTGGCGCACAAAGGCCAGGTCGGCGCGCGATTTGCTGGTCGCACCAAAACCCGCCAACTCCGTGCCCCCGTCGATGCGGTGCATGCGCACGTCCTTGTAGCGGCCGGGGTCCAGCTTGCCTTCAGCGAGCAGGCGGCGCACGAATTCGATGGCCCGCAACTCTGCCAGCAGGCTGGCATTGAAGGTGACTTCGTTCAAGCGCTCCATGATTTCGGGCACGGTATTGGGCACGCTCAAGTGCTCGATCGGATTGATCTGCACCAGCAAGATGTCGCTGCAGTCGGTCTGGTAGATCAAGGGGTAGAGCGCCGGGTTGCCGGAATAGCCTCCGTCCCAATAGGGTTCGCCCCCGATTTCGACCGCCTTGAACACCAGCGGCAGGCAGGCCGAGGCCATCACCACATCGACGCTCAGGTGTGCACCCGAGAAAATCTCGCCGCGCCCGGTGCGCACATTGGTCGCGCAGACAAACAGCTTGGGCCCAGCCTTGGCGGACGCCAGCAGATCGAAGTCCACCTCCTGCTCCAGCAGCTTGCGCAGCGGATTGATGTTCATTGGGTTGCTCTGCGCCGGTGCCAGCCAGGGCGTCAGGTTCGCCAGCGAAGGAAAGACCTGCGCCAGCGGCGCGCCCCACATCAGGCTGCCCATGGTGCCCACGCCCTCCCACAGCCGCGTGAGCGTGGCGCGCGCCAGCGCCGCGCCGGCCGCGCGCGCTTCTGCGGGGTCCTTGTGCTGCTGCGCCGCCTGCGCAAAACCGTGGGCCAGGGCCACCGCGTTCATGGCGCCGGCACTGGTGCCGCTGATGCCGTCAAAATCCAGCTGACCGTCTTCGAGCAGCGCGTCCAGCACGCCCCAGGTCAGCGCGCCATGCGAGCCGCCGCCTTGCAGGGCCAGGTTGAGGCGCTGGGTGGCGCGGGGCTCAGGCATCGACCGCCTGGTTCTTGTTCATGGCCACCATACCGCGCACGATGCGGTAGAGGAACCAGACCGAGATCAGGCCCCAGGCGATCCACCCCGGCAGGAAGAACAGCAGCCACAACGGCGCAGTGACGACGTAGAGCACGCCGGCCCACAGCACGCTGCGGATGCGCCACGAGAAATGGCTGGCCTGCCAGGTGCTTTGGGCATCGCCGCGCTTGACGAGATCGATCACCAGCGCAATCAGCAGCAGCGCCACGCTCGGCTGCGCCGAAGGGAGCACCGCGCCCACGGCCACCACCAAGTGCAGCACGTAGCTCACCCAGCCCCAGGCCTTGAGTCCCTCGGCCCTCTGGGCGTCCGTTTGCACATCAATGATGTCGTTCATGGCTTGGCCCCTTCCTGCACTGCGCGCGCAACCGCCTTGCGCAAGGCTTTTTCCTCGATGCCGCTGGTGCCTTCGCGGCGCTCCAGCTCGGCAATCACGTCGGCGGGGGCCAGGCCATAGTGCGCCAGCGCGATCATCGAGTGAAACCACAGGTCGGCGACTTCGTAGAGCAGCTTCCCCGGATCGGCCCCATGGTCCACATCCTTGGCGGCCATGACCACTTCGGTGGCCTCTTCGCCAATTTTCTTCAAAAAGGCGTCTGGCCCCTTGTGCAGCAGGCGGGCCACATAGCTCTTGTCGGGGTCGCCGCCATTGGCGGCCTTGCGGCTCTCAATGATGGCCGCCAGGCGCGCCAGCGCGTCGTGCGAGTGCGTCGCAGAAAGTGGAGAAGTGCTCATGGGCATCACTTGTAGATGGATTGCGGGTCTTTCAAGACCGGTTCGCTGGCCCGCCAAGCGCCGTCGCGCAGAACGCTGAAGAAGCAGCTGTGGCGCCCCGTATGGCACGCGATGCCCGGCGTGTGGCCTTGCTGCGTGACCAGGAGCAAGACCACGTCGTTGTCGCAGTCGATGCGGATCTCGTGCACGGTCTGCACGTGGCCCGACTCCTCGCCCTTGAACCACAAGCGCTGGCGCGAGCGGCTGAAATACACGGCGCGCCCCAGCTCGGCCGTCTTTTGCAGCGCCTCGCGGTCCATCCAGGCGAACATCAGCACGTCTTTCGTGCCTTTTTCCTGAGCGATCACGGGCACCAGCCCCTGCGCGTCCCACTTCACTTCATTGAGCCAGTTCATGCAGAGGATTGTCGGTGATTTGCGCCGCCGGCACCGGCGTGCATGAACCCTGCCACTTCTGCTCCTATTGCAGCCAATTAGATGGCAATTTACCGACAATTTGTTGACGTTTGGGGAAAACACTACGTTCGTTCAACCCCTTCGGAAGTACAGTCAGACTGCGCCAACGCATTGCCTCATCCGCACCCCAATGAACCGCCCTGCCCCCTGGACGACCTCGTCTCGCCTGCGCGAACTGCGTGAGCACACCCGCTCGGCTGCACGGCTGTGCATGCCATGAGCACAATTGCGCCCCCAGGCGGCGTGCCGCTGCTTTCCGTGCGCTCGCTGGCGGTGGAGTTCAAAGTGCCTGGCGGGCGCTTTCGCGCTGTGGACGGGCTGAGCTTTGACGTGCATGCAGGCCGCACGGTCGCCATCGTGGGCGAATCGGGATCGGGCAAGTCGGTCACCTCGCAGGCGATCATGCGCCTGACCGACTATTCGGGCGGAGAGATCGTGGACGGCGAGATCCTATTCCACTCGCCGCGCAGCGGCGTCCAAAACCTGCGCACGGCCAGCGACGACGCCCTGCGCGCGATCCGCGGCAACGAGATTGCGATGATCTTCCAGGAGCCCATGACATCGCTGAACCCGGTGTTCACGATTGGCAACCAGATCGCCGAGTCGCTGATCCTGCACCAGGGCCTGAGCGCGGCGGAGGCGCGCCGACACGCCCACGCCCTGCTGCAGAAGGTGCGCCTGCCCGATGCCGAGCGCTTGCTCGACACCTACCCGCATGCCCTCTCGGGCGGCATGCGCCAGCGCGCCATGATTGCCATGGCGCTGGCCTGCCAGCCGGCGCTGCTGATTGCCGACGAGCCCACGACGGCCCTGGATGTAACCATCCAGGCGCAGATCCTCAACATCATCCGCGAGTTGCAGCGCGATCTGCACACGGCCGTGGTCTTCATCACCCACGACATGGGCGTGGTCGCACAAATGGCCGACGACGTGGTGGTGATGTGGCGCGGCCGCCAGGTCGAACACGGGCCGGTGGCGCAGATCTTCAATGCGCCCCAGCACCCCTACACCCGCGCACTGCTCTCAGCCGTGCCACGGCTCGGTGCGCTGCGCGGACAGCCGTTTCCTAAGCGCATGCCGCTCACGGTGCTGGACGGCGACGCCTTGTGCGAAGTGGGCACCGAGCAGCTGCAGGACACCGTCGACGCCAACGCGCCGCTGCTCACCGTCGACAAGCTCACCACCCGCTTCGACATCGCGCACAACCTGTTCGGCCGGGTCACGCACCGCGTGCACGCGGTGGAGGAGGTCAGCTTCGAGATCTACCCGGGCGAAACCCTGGCGCTGGTGGGCGAGTCGGGCAGCGGCAAGACCACCATCGGCAAGACGCTGCAACAGCTCGTCGCGGCCTCCAGCGGCACCATCCGCTTTGCCGGGCAGGACATTGCGCAACTCGATGCCGCGGGCCGCATGCGGCTGCGCCAGGACATCCAGTACATCTTCCAGGACCCGTTTGCCTCGCTGGACCCGCGCAAGACCGTGGGCTTCAGCATTGCCGAGCCCATCGTCACGCACCGGCTGCTGGCGCGGCCGCAGGACCTGGAGCGGCGCGTTGCCGAGCTGCTCGAGTGCGTGGGCCTCCAACCCGCGCATGCGCACCGCTATCCGCACGAGTTTTCGGGCGGCCAGCGCCAGCGTGTCTGCATTGCCCGCGCGCTGGC
The DNA here is from genome assembly GCF_012932145.1 of Acidovorax sp. SRB_14. Taxonomy (GTDB): domain Bacteria; phylum Pseudomonadota; class Gammaproteobacteria; order Burkholderiales; family Burkholderiaceae_C; genus Simplicispira. The sequence goes on from NZ_MWOK01000003.1 coordinate 174,359, forward strand.
CTGCAACCCCAAGCTGGTGATTGCCGACGAGTCGGTGTCGGCGCTCGACGTGTCCATCCAGGCGCAGATCATCGACCTGCTGATGGAATTGCAGGCACAGCGCGGCCTGTCCTACCTGTTCATCACGCACGACATGGCGGTGGTCGAGAAGATCAGCCACCGCGTCGCGGTGATGTACCTGGGACAGATCGTCGAGATGGGCCGGCGCCAGGACATCTTCGAGAACCCCCAGCACCCCTACACGCGCCGGCTGCTGGCGGCCGTGCCCGTGGCGGAGCCGGGCCGCAGCATCGACGCACGGCTGATCGAGGGCGAGATCCCGAGCCCCGTGCGCCGCGTGGGCCAGGAGCCGCAGATCCTGACACTGGTCGAAACCACGCCGGGCCACCGGGTCGCGCAGCCGGCCCTGCTTTCCTAGACACCCTGCCCATTCCCCTTTTTGTGGCTCTGCACCCCGAGAGCCAGTCCTTGCAACCAGGAGACCTCCATGAAGCTGAAAAACTTCTTCGCCACCACCAGCCTGGTGCTTGCCACGCTGGCGGCGCCTTCCACGCATGCGGCCGGAACGCTCACCGTCGCGCTGCACCAGGACCCCGGCAATTGGGACCCGATCGCCACTTTCCTAGTGGCGTGGGGCGCGGTGGGCAGCCAGGTGTTTGACGGCCTGATCATGCGCACGCCCGACATGAAGCTGGTGCCCGGCCTGGCCACCAAGTGGGAATTCCTGGACAAGAACACCAAGCTGCGCTTCACGCTGCGCCAGAACGTGAAATTCCACAACGGCGAGCCTTTCGACGCCGAGGCCGTCAAGTTCACCTTCGACCGCCTGCTGGGCGATGAAGGCAAGAAAGGCCCGCAGCAGTCCAACTACAACGCCATCGACAAGGTGGTGGTGGTCAACGCGAACACGGTCGATTTCATCCTGAAAAACCCCGACCCCGTGCTGCTGACCAAACTGGCCGGCTACGGCGCGATGATCGTTCCGCCCAAGTACATCAAGGAAAAGGGCAGCCAGTACTTCGGCATGAACCCCGTGGGCACCGGTCCGTTCAAGTTCACGGACTACAAGCCCAAGGTGAGCCTCTCGTTCGAGCGCAACGACGCCTATTGGGGCGGCGCGCCCAAGCTGGACCAACTCGTGTACCGCTTCATCAGCGAGCCCGCCACGCAGGCGGCCGAGTTGCAGGCCGGCCGCGTGGACGTGGCCAACCAGATCCCGCTGGCGCTGATCGGCACGATCAACAAGGACAGCAAGCTGTCCGTGGTCAGCATGGACGGGCCCGTGGCCCTCGCGCTGCGCTACAACACCCAGCGCGGCATCATGAAGAACCCCGAGGTGCGCAAGGCGTTGACCATGGCCGTGGACCGCGACGCCATCATCAAGACCATTCTGCTGGGCCAGGCCAAGCCGATCGCCAGCTTCCAGGGCGCGCTGTCGTTTGGCAACGACCCGAACCTCAAACCCTTGCCGTTCAACCCCGCGCAGGCCAAGGCCATGCTGCAAAAGGCCGGGGTCAAGCCCGGCACGCAGATCCAGCTCGACTTCCGCGGCCCCGACAGCAACTTCCGCGAAGTGGCGCAGGCCGTTGCCGGCTACCTCGGTGCCGTGGGCATCACGGTGTCGCTCAAGCCTTACGAAACCAACGTGCTGATCAACGACATCATCCCGAGCGGCAAGACCGGCGAGATGTGGCAGAACCAGTGGGGCGGCTGGACCTTCGACTACGACAACACGGCCTACGCCATGTACTACACCAAGCAGCGCTGGAACCCGTTTGACGACGATCCCAAGCTCAATGCCCTGCTGCACACCCAGCGCAACACCTGGGACCAGGACGCGCGCAAGGCCACGCTGCAAGAGATTGCCCGCTATGTCGCCAGCCAGGCGCTGGAGATGCCGCTCTACAGCCTCAACACCGTCTACGGCGTGAACAAGCGCGCCAAGAACCTCGGCTTGCCGGGCGACGGGCGCTTCCGCTTCGTCGACGCCACCGTCGAATGAACGCTTGAGCCCTCTGCCTTGAAACGACCGATACCATGAGCGGTTTCCTCTTCAAGCGGCTGCTGCAGGCGATCTTCGTAGTGCTGGTGGTGTCGCTGTTCGTCTCATATGCCGTGCGCCTGTCGGGCGATCCGGCCGTCATGCTGAGCCAGGGCGCGGGCAGCGTGACCGAGGAAGACCTGCAGAACATCCGCCAGGGCCTGGGGCTGGACCGGCCCTTCCTGGTGCAGTACGCGGAGTTCGTGCGCGGCGCCGTCACCGGCGACTTCGGCCGCAGCTTCCTGGGCGGTACGCCCGTGAGCCGCCTGATCGGCGACGCGCTGCCCGCCACGCTGGCGCTGGCGCTGGTGTCGCTGCTGGTGTCGGTGGCGGTGTCGGTGCCGCTGGGCGTCCAGGCCGCGGTGCACCAGGGCAAGGGGGTGGACCAGTTCATCCGCATCGTCTCGCTGGTCGGCCTGTCGTTTCCGAACTTCTGGCTGGCCATCATGCTGGTGCTGCTGCTGTCCATCACGTTCCCGCTGCTGCCGCCCTCGGGCTGGGACGGGCCGGCGAGCCTCATCATGCCGGCGCTGACCATGGCCATCATCCTCTCGGCGACCAACGTGCGCCTGGTGCGCACCTCCATGCTCGAGACGCTGTCGGCGCAGTACATCATGGTGGCGCGCAGCAAAGGCCTCAAGGACCGCGTGGTGCTCTACAAGCACGCGCTGCGCAACTGCGCCATTCCGCTCATCACCTACATCGGCCTGCAGTTCGGCAACCTGATCGGCGGCATCGTGGTGGTCGAGAAAGTCTTCAACTGGCCCGGCCTGGGCACGCTGGCCTTCGACGCCATTGCCAGCCGCGACTACCCCGTGCTGCAAGGCACCGTGACGCTCCTGTCGGTCATGATCGTGTCGGCCAACCTGCTGGTCGACATCGCCTATGGCCTGGTCGACCCCCGCATCCGCAGCAAATGAACGCATCCGCCTCCGTCCCTTCGACCCCGCAAGCGCGCACCTTCCAGTGGCGTTCGCTCGAATTCATCCTCGGCGCGGTGCTCACGGGCGCCATGCTGGCGCTGGTGCTGACCTCGGTCTGGATCTTCCCCGACCGTGGCTCGGCCATGGACCTGACCGCGCGCCTCACGGCCCCGTTCACCACCTGGGCGCACCCGCTGGGCACCGACCCGCTGGGCCGCGACGTGCTGGCGCGCGTGCTGGTGGGCGGACGCATCTCGCTGTGGGTGGGCTTTGCCTCCGTGGCGGGGGCTTCGCTCATCGGCATCGCGATCGGCCTGGTGGCGGGCTACTACCGGGGCTTCTGGGACATGTTCCTGATGCGCTGCGTGGACGTGCAGCTGGCCCTGCCCTTCATCCTAGTGGCGCTGACCTTCATCTCCATCCTCGGCGGCGGCCTGGGCAACATCATCCTGTTCATGATCATTTCGCAATGGGTGCAGTACGCGCGCCTGGTGCGCGGCATGGTGCTGTCGGTGCGCGAGCGCGAATATGTGCAGGCGGCGCGCTCGTTCGGTGTGCGCGACCTGGCCATGGTGCGCCACCACATCCTGCCCAACGTGATCGGGCCGGTCATCATCCTGGTCATGCTCAACGTGGCCAACAACATCCTGCTCGAGAGCAGCCTGACCTTCCTCGGCCTGGGTGTGGACCCTCTGATCCCCAGCTGGGGCGGCATGCTGGCCGACGGCCGCACCTACATGCAGACCGCGTGGTGGGTCAGCGTCTTCCCCGGCGTGGCGATCATGCTCACGGTGCTGGGCCTGAACCTGCTCGGCGACTGGCTGCGCGACCGCATCGACCCCACCGGAAAGCTCTGACATGGACACCCCCGTGCTGCTCGACCTGCAGGTGCCGCGCACGCTCGACGCCTGGGTGCGCCAGTTCGAGGCGCCCCCGTGGCGCGGCGCCAGCGTCGAAGGCTGGCTGTTCGAGGGCCCGGACGCGCGCCGTGCGGCCGAGCAGCGCCTGCGGGCAGCCGGCGTGCGGGCGCGCCTGCGCAGCGCCTACAAGCCGCTGGTCCACAGCTTCCTCGAAGACGTAGACTGTGCCCGCCTGGTCGCCGTGCACCTGACCTACCCCGCGCCCGCGCACGCCGCCCCGCGCCGCTTTCTGCTCGAGGCCTACCCGCTCGCCGGCCTGCTGCCGGCCGGCTGCACGCTGCAGTGCACGCCCGGCGGCGAAGACCTGCATTACCAGCTGGACCTTACGTACGGCAGCGGCGAGCGCGTGGAGGCGCGCGTGTTCGCCCCCAACCGCGTGCACACCGACCACCTGGGCAGCACGCAGCTCTCGCCCACCGGCTGGCTGCGCACCGGCGCACCCCAGGGTGGTGGCGCGGCCCTCGACGGCCCCCAGGCCACCGATTGCGAGCAGCTCTTCGACCATGCCGTGCGCACCGTGCAGCAGCACCCATGGCCGGTGCAGGAGCCCTATTTCGAGCGGCTGGACCTGCGCGTGGACCTGCCGGGCATCGAGCTGCCGCTGGCCGTGGACCATGAATGCATCAGCCTGGCCGAGGCGCTGCACGAAGACCTGTATTTCTCGCTGCTCGAAGTGTTCCAGCGCCACTCGGGCCGGGCCGCCAGCGACCGCCGCCTGCAGCCCGGCCAGATCGTGCCCGACGTGCGCCACGGCGCGCCCGCCGTGCGCATTGCGCTGCAGCCGTTCGCGGCGCAGGCGCAGGACCGGCTGGGCCCGCCGCCCGAGCCACTGCCGGGCACGCCGCTGGAGCGGCTGGCGCACCCGGCGCACCCGCAGCGGATCGCTGCCGAGATGGCGCGGCTGCCGGGCCTGCGCTTTGCCGCGGCCTCGCGCCAGGGCCGCGCGGTGCTCGGCCTGTACCACCGCGGCCCGGGCGCTGCCGTGTTCATCAGCGGCGGCCAGCACGCCAACGAAACCTCGGGCGTGGTCGGTGCGCTGCGCGCGGCGCAGCAGCTGCAGTCCCCAGGCAGCGCGAACTTTGCGCTGATCGCGCTCGAAAACCCCGACGGCTACGCGCTGCACCGCGAGCTGTGCGTGCAGCACCCGCGGCACATGCAGCATGCGGCGCGCTACAGCGCGCTGGGCGACGACATCGAATACCGCGAGCAGGCGCCGCTGTACGAGCGCGCTGCGCGCGAGCAGGCACTGGCGCTGTCGGGCGCGCAGCTCCATGTCAACCTGCATGGCTACCCGGCCCATGAATGGACGCGGCCGCTCACCGGCTATGTGCCGCGCGGCTTTGGCCTGTGGACGATTCCCAAGGGTTTCTTTCTGATCCTGCGCCACCGGCCGGGCTGGCAGGCCGAGGGGCGCGCCCTGCTCGAACAGGTCTGCGCCGCCTTGGCCCGGGTGCCGGGCCTGTCCGCCTACAACGCGCGGCAGATGGCGCTGTACGCGCAGCATGCGGGCGAGCTGCCGTTCGAGCAGATCCAGGGATTTGCCTGCACGCAGAGCGAAAACCCGCTGCCCGGGCCGCCGGTCACGCTGATCACCGAGTTTCCCGACGAGACCGTGGCGGACGGCGATTTCCGTTTTGCGCACACCGTGCAGTGCGCGGCCGTGCTGGCCGCCGTGCAGGCCTGGCAGGGCCTGGCGCGGCCTGCGGCGGGCTGACAGGCCGGCGCAAAACTATCAAAAACATAGCTGCTGGCGCTTGCTGCACAAGCGCCAGAGCCCTATTTCACTGAAATTCCTGCGTGCAGCTGCGTTCAGCGCAGCGCGGGCGCGCGCTGCAGCGTTTGCAGCGCACCGGCACCGACGGCGGCGCCAAAGCGCTTGGCCAGGCGCTCGGCGACGTTGTCGCGGCGCGTGTAGTCGATGACGTCTTCGGCCTTCACGACCTCGCGGGCCACATAGTCGAGGCTGCCCAGCCGGTCCGCCAGCCCCATGTCGACCGCCTGCTGGCCGGTCCAGAACAGGCCGCTGAAGGTCTCGGGCGTGGGCTTGAGCCGCTCGCCGCGGCCGGCCTTGACGGCGGCAATGAACTGCGCGTGGATCTGGTCGAGCATGGCCTGCGCGTACTCGCGCTGCCTTTCGGTCTGCGGGCTGAACGGGTCGAGGAAGCCCTTGTTCTCGCCCGCGGTCAACAGGCGCCGCTCCACGCCCAGCTTTTCCATGGTGCCGGTGAAACCGAAGCCGTCCATGAGCACGCCGATGCTGCCGACAATGCTGGCCTTGTCGACAAAGATGTCGTCGGCCGCCGCTGCGATGTAGTAGGCAGCCGAGGCACAGGTTTCTTCCACCACGGCATACAGCGGCTTCTTGTGCTTGGCCTTGAGGCGCACGATCTCGTCGTAGATGATGCCGGCCTGCACCGGGCTGCCGCCCGGCGAGTTGATCAGCAGCACCACGGCCTTCGAGCCGTCGTCCTCGAAGGCGCTGCGCATGGAAGCGATGACGAATTCGGCGCTGGCCTCGGCGCCGGCGGAAATTTCGCCCTTGATGTCGACCACCGCCGTGTGCGGGCCGCTCTTGGCCGCCGTGGCCATGTCGCGCGACAGGAAGGCCCAGGCGATGAAGACGAAAAACGCCAGCCAGGCCAGGCGCGTGAAGGTGCGCCAGCGGCGCGCCGCGCGCTGCTCGGCCAGCGTGGCCAGGGCCAGCTTTTCGAGCACGCCGCGCTCCCAACCCGGCGCCCCGGGCTCGACTTTAGCTCCTGAAACAGGAGCTGCTTGCGCCCACAGGTCGGGCATTTCAGGCGGATTTTTATCGGATCCGCTGGAGGTGGGCTCGGTCATATCAGAAGAGGACGGGTTGGAGGTTGTAAGCAGTATGCCAGTGCACCACGCCGCCGTGCTCCGACAGTGTGATCTTCACCAGAGCGCCCCGGCAGGGGCCGCCGGCGCAGGCGCCGGTGTCTGGCGCATAGGCCGCGCCGTGCGTGGCGCACAGCAGCCAGCGGCCGCTGTCGTCGAACACGCGGTTGGGCTGGTAGTCCATCTCCATGGCCACGTGGGTGCAGCGGTTCAGGTAGGCCTGGGGCTGCCCCTGAAAGCGGATGGCGAAGGCCCGGCAGGTCTGGCCGGCGTAGCACACGTCGAACGGCACGGCCAGCCCGCCGTCCACCAGGTCGCGGCTGTGGCAGAGGGCCACGGCGTGGTCGTCAGGGGCAGTCATGATGGACAGCGTCCGCCAAGAGGGTCAGGCTTCGCGCCGCAGCCAGTCGTGCAGCTCGGCCACCGACGCGGCAACGGCCAGCGGCTGCAGCGCGGCAAAGCCCTCGGTCGTGTGCGCGCCATAGGCCACGCCCACGCTGGCGCAGCCGGCGTTCAAGGCCATCTGCAGGTCGTGCGTGGTGTCGCCGATCATCAGCGTGCGCTGCGCCGGCACGCCGAACTCGGCCATCAGCTCCTGCAGCATTAGCGGGTGCGGCTTGCCGGCGGTCTCGTCGGCGGTGCGCGAGCCGTCGAACACGCCGCGCAGCGCCGCGCTGTGCAGCGCCTCGTCGAGGCCGCGCCGGCTCTTGCCGGTGGCCACGGCGAGCAGGTGGCCGCGCGCGCGCAGGTCGGCCAGCAAGGGCAGCACGCCGCCAAACAGGCTGATGTCGTCCTGGTGGCGCAGGTAGTGGTAGCGGTAGCGGTTGCCGAGCTCGGCGTATTTTTCGGGCGGCACGTCGGGCGCCGCATGGGCCAGCGCCTGCGTGAGCGCCATGCCGATCACGTAGGCAGCGGCCTCGTCGGTGGGCACGGTGCCGCCCACGTCGCGCACCGCGGCCTGGATGCAGCGCACGATGATGGACGTGGAATCGAACAGCGTGCCGTCCCAGTCGAAGGCAATCAGGTCAAAGCGGCGGGGTCGGACAAGGGTCATGGCACAGGGGCGAAGGCGGCCAGTTCGGGGGGCAATTCGGCGCGCAGCTCGGTGCGCGCGCCACTGGCGGGGTGGGTGAACTGCAGGCGCCAGGCATGCAGGAACATGCGCTTGAGGCCCGATTTTTGCAGGCGCTTGTTGAGATCGAAGTCCCCGTACTTGTCGTCGCCCGCAATCGGGTGGCCGCTGCTGGCCAGGTGCACGCGGATCTGGTGCGTGCGCCCGGTCTTGATCGTGACTTCGAGCAGGCTCATCGCGGGCAGGCCCTGCAACGGCACGGCCGGGGCGGTGGCGCGCACCTTGACCAGGGTGATGGAGCGCATGCCATCGGGATCGCCCTCCGTGGTCACGCGCACGCGGCGTTCGCCATCGGGCTGCAGGTACTTGTGCAGCGGCGTATCGATGACCTTCTTGTTCGCGGGCCACCTGCCGGTGACCAATGCCAGGTAGGTCTTGCCGGTCTCGCGTTCGCGGAACTGGTCCTGCAGGTGCGTGAGTGCGCTGCGCTTCTTGGCCACCAGCAGGATGCCCGAGGTTTCGCGGTCGAGCCGGTGCACCAGCTCCAGGAACTTGGATTGGGGCCGCGCCTGGCGCAGCTGCTCGATCACGCCAAAGCTCACGCCGCTGCCGCCGTGCACGGCCACGCCGGCGGGCTTGTCGAGCGCGATCAGGTGCTCGTCCTCGAGCAGGATGGGAAACTCGCGCGCCGGCGCCGGGTGCGCGGCCTTGTCGGCCATTTTCTCGGACACCCGCACCGGCGGCAAGCGCACCTGGTCGCCGCCCTGCACGCGCGTGTCGGCGCTGGCGCGGCCCTTGTTGATGCGCACCTCTCCGCTGCGGATGATGCGGTAGACATGGGTCTTGGGCACGCCCTTGAGCTGGCGGAGGAGGAAGTTGTCGAGCCGCTGGCCGCTCGATTCGGCATCGACCTCGACCATGCGGGCCGACGGTGGCGCGGCGGGTGCGCCGGGCCCCTGGACCCGGTGTGGTGGCGGTTTGGCCCCTATAATGTGTTTCACCTGCGCAGCGTTTTGTAAGTGGTTGATTTGTCTGGAGTTTAGTCCACACGGCCATTTCCCCGCGCGCAGGCAGGTCGATGCCAGCGGGCGTCGTGCACGCAAAGATGCAGGCCAGTTGCCTGCTTTGGCCTGCATGCCGCGCGGCAGGCTGACGCAATTGAAACACTGATATGGAATACCCCAGCTGGCAGTCCACCCCTTGCGGGCCGCGACTGCCGGCGGATCGAAGCGAACATGTTGATGCTGGTGATGATGGTCCAATCCCTGGGGCGGCGGCGCTGGCTTCCGCTATGGGCATTGAAAATCACGCCAACGCTCATCCTGCCTGCGCAATCAGCTATTCATTTAATAGCAAAAATGCACTCCCCCAGGCTCGCCCCCATCCACGCGCCCTTGCCACCCCCGCAGAGCTAAAGCCCTGCGGCACCTGGCATACCCGGCAATTCCCTTCGTTTCACAGCGTCAGTCCAGGCATTGTGGGCTCCTCGCGAGCCTGTTGTTTGTTTGGAATCACGGGCCGCAGCCCGGCAGCCAGAGTGCTGCGGCGCTGCCGACCCAGCACATAAAAGGAAACGCATCATGAAGCGGATGCTGATCAACGCCACGCAGCCCGAAGAACGCCGCTTGGCCATTGTCGACGGGCAAAAGCTGCTCGACTACGAAATCGAAATCGAAGGGCGCGAACAGCGCAAGGGCAACATCTACAAGGCCGTCGTCACGCGCGTCGAGCCCTCGCTGGAAGCCTGCTTCGTCGACTACGGCGAAGACCGCCACGGTTTTCTGCCGTTCAAGGAAATCTCCAAGCAGTACTTCTCCCCCGGTGTCTCGCCCAGCCAGGCGCGCATCAACGACGTGATCCGCGAAGGCCAGGAGCTGCTGATCCAGGTCGAAAAAGAAGAGCGCGGCAACAAGGGCGCGGCCCTGACCACCTTCATCTCGCTGGCCGGCCGCTACGTCGTGCTGATGCCCAACAACCCGCGCGGCGGTGGCGTGAGCCGCCGCATCGAGGGCGAGGACCGTGCCGAGCTCAAAGAGAACATGGACCAGTTGGAATACCCCAACGGCATGAGCATCATCGCGCGCACCGCCGGCATCGGCCGCAGCGCGCCCGAGCTGCAGTGGGACCTGAACTACCTGCTGAAATTGTGGAACGCCATCGACGGCGCCGCCAAAGGCGGCAAGGGCGCGTTCCTGATCTACCAGGAATCGAGCCTGGTGATCCGCGCGATCCGCGACTACTTCAACAACGACATCGGTGACATCCTCATCGACACCGACGACATCTACGAGCAGGCGCAGCAGTTCATGGCGCACGTCATGCCCGAGCATGCCGCCCGCGTGAAGCGCTACCGCGACGACGCTGCGCTGTTCAGCCGCTTCCAGATCGAGCATCAGATCGAGTCGGCCTATGCCCGCACCGTGCAGCTGCCCTCGGGCGGCGCCATCGTGATCGACCACACCGAAGCGCTGGTCAGCGTGGACGTGAACTCGGCGCGCGCCATCAAGGGCGGCGACATCGAGGAAACCGCGACGCGCACCAACCTTGAAGCCGCCGACGAAGTGGCGCGCCAGATGCGCCTGCGCGACCTGGGCGGCCTGATCGTGATCGACTTCATCGACATGGAAGAGTCTAAGAACCGCCGCGAAGTGGAAAACCGCCTGCGCGACGCGCTGCGCCAGGACCGCGCCCGCGTGCAGTTCGGCACCATCAGCAAGTTCGGCCTCATGGAAATGAGCCGCCAGCGCCTCAAGCCTGCCCTCTCCGAAGGCTCGTCCATCCCCTGCCCGCGCTGCGGCGGCTCGGGCCACATCCGCGACACCGAATCGTCGGCGCTGCAGATCCTGCGCATCATTCAAGAAGAATCGATGAAGGACAACACGGCCGCCGTGCACTGCCAGGTGCCGGTGGAAGTGGCTTCGTTCCTGCTCAACGAAAAGCGCCCCGAAATCGCCAAGATCGAGCTCAAGCAGCGCGTCACCGTGCTGATGGTGCCCAGCAAGGCGCTGGAGACGCCGAACTACAAGCTCGAGCGCCTCAAGCACGACGACCCGCGCCTGGACCACATCGAGGCCAGCTACACGCTCGCCGACCAGGTGGAAGATCCCACGGCCGTGACGCGCCGCTCGCAGGAGCCTACCAACAAGCAGACGCCCGTGATCAAGGGCGTGCTGCCCGACGCGCCCGCACCGCAGGCCGCGCCGCGCGCCGAAGGCGAAGTGCGTGCCCCACGCCACGCGCCCAGGGCGGCGGCTCCTGCCGCCGCGCCCGCAGCGCCGGTGCGTGCACCGCACGTGCCGCAGGAGCAGGGCTTCTTTGCCTGGCTCAAGAGCCTGTTCGGCTTTGGCGGCGCACCCGCGCCTGGGGTCTCCCCTGCGCCTGCCGCAGCGCCCGCACCGGCCACTTCCGAGGCACCCCAGCGCGAACCCCGCCGTGACGGGCGCGGCGGCGAAGGCCGAGGCCGCCGCAGCGGTGGCCGTGACGGCAACCGCGAAGGCGGCCGCGACGGGCAGCGTGACAGCGCCCGCGAAGGCAGCGCCGACGGCCGCGGCCGCCGCAGTGAACGCAGCGGCGAAGGCCGGAGCGCCGAAGGTCGCAACGCCGAGCCCCGCGCTCCACGCGAAGGCGGACGCGACGTCCGGGGCCGCGAACGCAGCGCCAACGACCTGCAAAACGGCCAGGCACCGGAGCAGGCCCACAGCGATGCGGCCGGCCAGGAGCCCCGCAGCGACGCCCGCACCGACCGCGGCCCCCGCCGCGAACGCGGTGACGGCAGCGCCGCCAATGGCGCTGGCAACGGCCGCCGCGAACGTGGTGAACGTGCGCCGCGCGGAGAAGTCCGCGATGGCCGCGATGGCCGCGATGGCCGCGAGCGTCCAGCCCCCGCGCCCGAAGCGCAGCATGCCGCCGCCGACTTTGCCGAGACCGCGCCGCTGACGGCATTGCCCGACCTGGACCTGTCTCTGGACACCCCCGCGACCGCAGCGCCTGCCGCCGCGCCCGAGGGCGAGGAGCGCCCCCGCCGCTCGCGCGACCGCTACGGCCGCGACCGCCGCGAACGTGGTGAACGTGGTGAACGTGCCGAGCGCGGTGAGCGCAGCGAACAGCGCGCCGACGCACCGGCGGCCGCCGACAGCATGCCGGCCGCAGCGGTGGGCATCGACGCCGCAGACGACCAGGCCACGGCCCCTGCCGAGCCGCCACGCCGCAGCTACTTTGCGCCGGCCCCGGCCGCTGTACCGGCCGCGCCTCAGCCCGTGGTGGCGCCCGAAGCCGCGCCCGTGCCAGCACCCGCCGCTGTAGTGGCGGCGCCATCCCCGGCCGCTCTCGCTGCCGTGGCAGCGCCCGTGGTGCCCGCCGCCGCGGCCCCGGTGGCCCCTGCATTGGCCGCTCCCGCAGCGCAACCGGCCCCGGTGGCCGCAGCGGTCCCGGCCGAGGCGGCCGTGGCACCGGTGCAGGACTTTGTCCTGCCCGTGGAACAGCTGCACCAGGTGGCGCAGGGCTCGGGTCTGCAGTGGGTCAACTCCGACGCCGACAAGATCGCTGCCGTGCAGGCTGCTATCGCCGCCGAGCCGCGCCCCATCCATGTGCCGCGCGAACGCGCACCGGCCGTGCAGCCCGACGAGGGACCGCTGGTGCTGGTGGAAACACGCCGCGACCTGAGCGCAATGGAGCTGCCCTTCGAGCAATCGAACAAGCCCTGAGACCCCTAGCCTTGGCCCCTGTCCAAGGCCTTGTCGATAATGGCCGGCGCCTCGCGCCGGCCATTTTTCATTCACGACCGAGATTGATGGACTCCACGCCCGCCATGCTGTTGCTGCTCTCTCCCGCCAAATCCCTGGACTACGACACGCCACTGCCCCAAGGCCTGGGCCATACGCTGCCGCAGTTCATCCCCGAGGCCGCCGCCCTCATCGAAGTGCTGCGCCAGAAGGCGCCGCAGGATATCGCCACGCTGATGAAAATCAGCGACCCGCTGGCCGCGCTGAATGTGGCGCGCTACCAAGCCTGGACGCCCGAATTTTCGGCCCGCAACGCGCGCCAAGCCGTGCTGGCATTCAACGGCGACGTGTACGAGGGCCTGCAGGCGCAGACGCTGGGCCGTGCCGACCTGGCATGGGCGCAGCAGCATGTCGCCATCTTGAGCGGCCTGTACGGCGTGCTGCGGCCGCTCGACTGGATGCAGCCCTACCGGCTGGAGATGGGCACGCGCCTGGCCACGGCGGCAGGGGCCAACCTCTACCAGTTCTGGGGCACGCAGATTGCCGAGCACCTGAACGCCCGACTGCAGGAGGCGGCGCACCCCTGGCTGCTCAACCTGGCATCGCAGGAATACTTCAAGGCCGTGGACCGCAAGGCGCTGCAGGCCCGTGTCATCGAATGCGTGTTCGAAGACTGGAAAGGCAGCGGCTACAAGATCATCAGCTTCTACGCCAAGCGCGCACGCGGCCTGATGGCGCGCTACGCGATCGAACAGCGCATCCAGCGGCCGCGCCAGCTCGAAGCCTTCGATGCCGAAGGCTATGCCTTCGACGCCAGCGCCTCCGCGCCCGACCGGCTCGTCTTCCGGCGCCGGGGGGCTTGAAACCTGTTCAAAATAGCGCCATGGCACACCGCAACCGCCCCAGCGCCGGCCGCAGCCGCCCGGCCTCCACCCGCAGCACCGCGCCCGCCGTCACCCCCGCGCTGCGCGAATGGATCATTGCCCAGGCCCAGGCCAACGTCGCCGCGCCCGCCTTGCTGCAGTCCATGCAGGACGCGGGCTGGGCCGAAGACGTGGCCATGGAGGCGCTCGAATCCACCCTGCGCGAGCACCTCAGCGGCGTCGCCGAGCAGCAGGGCCTGCCGCCCGTGGTGCCGGTGCCCGAGCCCACGCTGCAGACCTCGCCTGCGCGCATCAACGTGGGCGACCGCCAGGTCGACGTGCTGGTGTCGCTGGCGCTGCCGCGCCTGGTGGTGTTTGCCAACCTGCTGTCGGCCGAGGAATGCGAGGCGCTGATCGATGCGGCACGCCCGCGCATGGCGCGTTCTCTCACGGTGGCCACGCGCACCGGCGGCGAAGAGGTCAACGGCGACCGCACCAGCCGCGGCATGTTCTTTCCGCGGGGCGACACCGCCGTGGTGCGCACGCTCGAAGCGCGCATTGCCAAGCTCGTGCACTGGCCCGTCGAAAACGGTGAAGGCCTGCAGGTGCTGCATTACCCCCCTGGCGCCGAATACAAGCCGCATTACGACTACTTCGATCCGACCGAGCCAGGCACGCCGACCCTGCTGCGCCGCGGCGGCCAGCGCGTGGCGACGCTGCTGGTCTACCTCAACACCCCGACCGAAGGCGGTGGCACCACCTTCCCGCACGCGCACATGGAGGTGGCGGCGCAGCGCGGCAATGCGGTGTTTTTCAGCTACGAGCGCCCACACCCCGACACGCGCACACTGCATGGCGGCGCCCCCGTGCTGAGCGGCGAGAAGTGGATCGCCACCAAATGGCTGCGCGAGCGCGAATTCAACTAAAACAGCCTCCAGCCCTTGCCCTGCAAGCGCCTGAAGCTACCATTTACATAGCATCAAAGAGCAAGCCATGGACACGCCAGAACACTCCCCGCTGGGCAAGGCATCGGCCTATGCGGACCAGTACGACGCCACACTGCTGTTTCCCATTCCCCGCGCCGGCAAGCGCGCCGAGCTCGGCATCGACGGCGCGCCGCCGTTTTTCGGCGCCGACCTGTGGACCGCGTTCGAGCTGTCGTGGCTCAACCTGCGCGGCAAGCCGCAGGTGGCGCTGGCGCACATCACCGTGCCGTGCGAGACACCGAACATCGTCGAGAGCAAGTCGTTCAAGCTCTACCTCAACAGCTTCAACAACACGCGCTTTGCCGATGCCGCCGAAGTGCAGGCGCGCATCCGCGCCGACGTGAGCGAGGCCGCCTGGCGCGGCGCCGCGCACCCGGCGACGGTGGGCGTCAAGCTGCTGCTGCCCGAAGCGTTTGACCGCGAGCCGGTGCACGAACTCGACGGCCTGAACCTCGACCGGCTCGACATCGAATGCACGCGGTACGAACCGGCGCCCGAACTGCTGACGGCGCAGTTCGACGAAGCGCCGGTCAGCGAAGTGCTGGTCAGCCACCTGCTCAAGAGCAACTGCCTGGTCACCGGCCAGCCCGACTGGGGCAGCGTGCAAATCCGCTACAGCGGCCCGCAGATCGACCAGGAGCGCCTGCTGCAGTACCTGGTGAGTTTCCGCAACCACAACGAGTTCCACGAGCAGTGCGTGGAGCGCATCTTCATGGACGTCTGGACGCGCTGCCGGCCCATCAAGCTGGCCGTGTACGCGCGCTACACGCGCCGCGGCGGGCTCGACATCAACCCGCTGCGCACCAGCCACCCGCAGCAGCTGCCGGCGAACACGCGCACCGCGCGGCAGTAAACCACGGGCCCGGCGCGCGTGCCGGAATCAGGCCATGTGAAAGACCTGCACCGAGCGCGACAGGGCCGTCGAGTTGCCCTGCAGCACGTCGGCCGAGGCCGCCGTCTGCTCGACCAGGGCTGCGTTCTGCTGGGTCATGGTCTCCAGGTGGGTCACGGCCTCGTTGGCCTGGCCGATGCCGATCGACTGCTCGGTCGTGGCATGGCTGATGTGGCGCACCAGCTCGCTCACGCGCGAGACCGACGCCACCACCTCGGCAATGGTCTGGCCGGCCTCGGCCATCTGGCGCGAGCCCTCGGCCACCTGCGTGACCGAGGTGCCGATCAGCGCGCGGATCTCCTTGGCGGCACTGGCGCTGCGCTGCGCCAGGCCGCGCACTTCGCCCGCCACCACGGCAAAGCCGCGGCCCTGCTCGCCCGCGCGCGCGGCCTCCACGGCCGCGTTGAGCGCCAGCAGGTTGGTCTGGAACGCAATGCCCTCGATCACCGAGATGATCTCGCTGACCTGGCGCGACGACTGCTCGATGGCCTGCATGGCCTGGCCGACCTGCTGCACGGCGTGGCCGCCGCGGCGCGCCACCTCGGCGCTTTGCGCGCTGTCGCCCGAGACCTGGGCCGCCGTGTCGGCCGTCTGGCGCACCGTGCCCGAGAGCTCCTCCATGGCCGCGGCCGTCTGCTCCAGGCTGCTCGCCTGGGCCTCGGTGCGCGCGCGCAGGTCGTTCCCGCCCTGAGCAATTTCCGCGGTCGAGCGCATGAAACCGGCGATTTCGGCGCGCACATCGCCCACCACGGCGCGCAGGTTGACCTGGATCTGCTGCAGGTTGCGCGCCAGCCCGTCCATCGACGGTGCGAACTGGCCGACGTCAAAGGACGTGCTCAGGTTGCACGCGGCGATGTCGCAGGCGAAGCGCTCGGCCGCCTGCAGGCCTTGCACCATGCGCGCATGGAACCAGGCCAGCACGGCCAGCTGGCCCGCCAGCAGCAGCGCCAGCGCCGCGCCCCAGGCCAGGGGCGCGGGCAGGTCCAGCGCGTGCGGCAGCATGCCCAGGCCCACCACACCCAACAGCATCAGGCCCAGCGTGTACGTGGCCGAGAACCCGCCCAGGCGCTGCAGCACGCCGCGCAGGCCCGGGTGGTGCACGCGCCCGCCCACCAGGCGCACGCCCTTGCGCTGCTCGGCCGCATTGCGGCGCAACAGCGCGTACAAGGCCTCGGCCTCGCGCACCTGTTCGCGCGTGGGCTTGGTGCGCACCGACATGTAGCCGCGCGGCTTGCCCCCTTCCATGATGGGCGTGACATTGGCCTGCACCCAGTAAAAGCCACCGTCCTTGCGCCGGTTCTTCACCAACCCGGTCCAGGCCCGGCCGCGGCCGATGGTGGACCACAGGTCCTTGTAGGCCTGCGGCGGCATGTCGGGGTGGCGGATCAGGTTGTGCGGCTGGCCGATGAGTTCGTGGTGCGCAAAGCCGCTGGCATCGGTGAAGGCGGCATTGCAGTGGGTGATGCGGCCCTGGGTGTCGGTGGTGGACACCAGCATGCTCTCCGCCGGAAAGTCGTATTCATCGGATGTCACGGGCAAATTGACGCGCATGCGGGGGGCTTCCTCTGTAAATGAAAAAGTCCCCGCCAGCGGGGACAACCCTCCACTTTACTGCTTGATACATATCAATGGACCGCCCTCCCCCCGAATGGCTCAGAACAGCGGTGCGGTATAGGAGTCGGCCCGCTGGGCGGAACGCAGCGGCTGCGCCGCGCGGGCGTCCGGGCCGGTGGCGCCGGACAGCGACCCGACGCGCACGCCCAGCAGGCGCAGGCGCTGGGTCAGCGGCACGCGCTTGAGGCACTGGCCGGCCACGCGGCGGATGGCGGTCGCCTCGTCGGTGGGCAGCGCCACCGTCTGGTCGCGCGTGACGCTGCGAAAGTCGTCGTAGCGCAGCTTGATGCCGATGGTGCGGCCCACATAGCCCTTGCCCTGCAGGTCCTGGGCGACGCGCTCGCACAGGTCGGTGAAGATACGCCCGAGCTCGGCGCGGTCGTGCACGGCGTGCAGGTCGCGCTCGAACGTGGTCTCGCGGCTCATGCTCACGGGCTCGCTCTCGGTCACCACGGGCCGCTCGTCGCGCCCCCAGGCGACCGCATGCAGCCAGGCGCCCGTGGCCTTGCCAAACTGCTGCACCAGCCAGGCGGGCGACTGCGCGGCCAGTTCGCCAATGGTGTGGATGCCGTGGCGCGCCAGCTTCTCGCCGGCCTTGGGGCCGATGCCGTTGACCTTGCGGCAGGCCAGCGGCCACACCCGCGTCGGCAGGTCGGCCTCGTGCAGGACGCAGATGCCGTTGGGCTTGTGGAATTCGCTGGCCATTTTGGCCAGCAGCTTGTTCGGTGCCACGCCGATCGAGCAGGTCAGGCCCGTGGCGTTGAAGATGCTTTGCTGGATCAGCCGCGCCAGCACGCGCCCGCCCTCGCGCTGGCCGCCGGGCACGGCGGTGAAGTCGATGTAGACCTCGTCCACGCCGCGGTCCTCCATGACCGGCGCGATGTCGGTGACGATCTCCTTGAAACGGCGCGAATAGCGCCGGTACTCGGCGAAATCGACCGGCAGCAAAATCGCCTGCGGGCACAGGCGCGCCGCCTTCATCGTCCCCATGGCCGAGCCCACGCCGAACTGCCGCGCGGCATAGGTGGCGGTGGTGATCACGCCGCGCCCCGCGTAGCCGGCCAGGCGCGGGAACGCCGCCACCGGAATGTCCTGCAGCGGCGTATCGGCATAACGCGCGCGCAGCGCCGCGTCGAGCGCGCTGCGGCCGCCGCCAATGACCACGGGCAGGCCCTGGAGCTGCGGGTAGCGCAGCAGCTCGACGGACGCGTAGAACGCATCCATGTCGAGGTGGGCAATGCGGCGCGGGGCGGGCACGGGGTCGGTGTCACTCACCCCGGCATTGTCGCTGCGCGCGGGCCCGCGCGGCCCGCGGGCCGGGCAACGGCAGGACCGGCTGCCCCCTTTTCGGCGCACGCCATTGGGATGACAATGGCCGTCCGTTGCGCGGTGCAACGGGGTCCCCGCAGGAGGTGCGCCTTATGCAACGCTGGATCCAATGGACCGTTGGCGGCTTCGCGCTGCTCGCGGTGGCCGCGGCCGCCACCTTCGGCGCAGGCCTGTCGCTGGCGGAACGCAAGCGACAGCGCACGGTCGCCGTCCCGCCCTACCCGATTGCCTATACCACGGACCCCCAGGCGCTCGCGCGCGGCCGCTACCTCTACGAAACGCGGGGCTGCACCGACTGCCATGGCCTGCAGGGCACGGGGCGCAGCTTTGTGCAGGACGGCAAGGGCACGCACATCGCCGGGCCCAACATCACGGCGGCCGGCGTGGTCGCGCAGTTCCGTCCCGAGGACTGGGAGCGCGCCATCCGCCACGGCGTGACCCGCGACGGCCGACCGCTGCTGGTCATGCCCAGCGAGGACTACCACCGCCTGACCGATATCGATCTCTCGGCCCTGGTGTCGTATGTGCGCAGCCTGCCGCCGCAGGCCGGCGGCCAGGCCCGTGTGGAGTTTCCAAAGCCGGTCTGGGTGCTGTACGGCCTGGGCCTGATCCCCGATGCGGCCGGGCGCATCGACCACCAGCTGCCACCGGCCCAGCCCGTGGCGGCCGGGGTGAATGCCGCGCATGGCCGCTACATCGCCAACATGTGCATCGGCTGCCACGGCGCCGCCCTCTCGGGCGGCAAGATTCCCGGCGGCCCGCCCGACTGGCCGCCGGCCGCCAACCTCACGCCCGGCGCGGGCAGCGCCATGGTGCGCTACCCCGATGCCGCGCGCTTCGTGGCCATGCTGCGCTCGGGCCAGCGCCCCGACGGCAGCGCCATCCAGGTGATGCCGTTCGAGTCGATCGGCAAGCTCAACGACGTGGACGCGCAAGCGCTCTACGTCTACCTGCAGACGGTGCCGGCGCAAGCGGCCGGCCAGCGCTGAAGCGGGCCAGGCAGCACCGCGCAATTTGGGGTGATTCCGCGCTCAAACGCTTATCCATCATGCGCAAGCAGCTACAAAATAAGGAGCAACTTCAGGCCGCCGCCGGACACCCCGCCAAGGGCGCGCCAGCGGGGCGCCGGCGCCTGCTCAGGCCTCGGGGTAGGTGCCGGGCAGCAGGATGCTGCGGTCCACGGTGTTGATGTCGGTGTGGCCGCAGAACGCCATGGTGGTGTCCAGCTCCCGCTGGATGATCTGCAGCGCGCGCGCCACGCCCGCTTCGCCGTGGGCGCCCAGGCCATACAGGAAGCTCCGCCCGATCATCGTGCCGTGCGCGCCCAGCGCGCGCGCCTTGAGCACGTCCTGGCCGCTGCGGATGCCGCCGTCCATCCAGACCTCGATGTCCCGGCCCACCGCCGCGGCGATCGCCGGCAGCGCAGCGATCGACGAGGGCGCGCCGTCGAGCTGGCGCCCGCCGTGGTTGCTGACGATGAGCGCGTCGGCGCCGCTGTCGGCGGCCAGGCGCGCGTCCTCGGCATCCATGATGCCCTTCAAGATCAGCTTGCCGCCCCAGCGTTTCTTGATCCATTCGACGTCGCCCCAGTTGAGCTCGGGGTCGAACTGCTCGGCCGTCCACGACGACAGCGACGACAGGTCGCCCACGCCCTTGGCGTGGCCGACGATGTTGCCGAAGCTGCGCCGCTGCGTGCCGAGCATGCCCAGGCACCAGCGCGGCTTGGTCGCCAGATTGAGGAGGTTGGCCAGCGTGGGCTTGGGAGGCGTGGACAGCCCGTTCTTGATGTCCTTGTGGCGCTGGCCGAGGATCTGCAGGTCGAGCGTGAGCTGCAGCGCCGAGCAGCCGGCGGCCTTGGCGCGGTCGATCAGGCGCTCGATGAAGTCGCGGTCGCGCATCACATAGAGCTGGAACCAGAAGCCCGGCCCGGCGTGCCGGGCCACGTCTTCGATCGAGCAGATGCTCATGGTCGAGAGCGTGAACGGAATGCCGAAGGCCTGGGCGGCGCGCGCGCCGAGGATTTCGCCGTCGGCGTGCTGCATGCCCGTCAGGCCCGTGGGCGCGATGGCCACGGGCATGGCCACGTCCTGGCCGATCATGGTGCTGCGCGTGCTGCGCCCGGTCATGTTCACGGCCACGCGCTGGCGCAGCTTGATGTACTGGAAGTCGGCTTCGTTGGCGCGGTAGGTGCCTTCGGTGTACGAGCCCGAATCGGCATAGTCGTAGAACATGCGCGGCACGCGGCGCTGGGCCAGCACGCGCAGGTCCTCGATGCAGGTGATTTTGGACAGGTCGGGCATGCAGGGCTCCTTGGGGTGGTATGGGCGGGACGGCCGTCTGTGCGGCAGACTTCAGGCCCGCCATGGTAGAGAGTGGGCCGCAGCGGGGCCATCAAAATAATTTGCGCGCTGCTGCAACAAATTTCCTTGCCGCGCAGCGCCGCCCCGGCCGGGCGGGCAAGGATTTGGATCCAAAGCGGCCGAAACGCTTTTTGTGCATGCGCATAAAGCTCTTCTTTTCATAGCAAACCCGGCACCCGCACGCGTCAGCGGACCAGCCTGTGCGCGCCGTCCGGCGCGAACAGGCGAAACTGCAGCCGCCCCTGGCGCTTGGCGGCGTACATGGCGGCGTCGGCGCAGCGCGCCAGTGCCTCGAAGGTCTCGCCGTCCTGCGGGAACAGCGCAATGCCGCCGCTCATGCCGATCTGCACGGGCTGGCCTTCGAGCAGGAAAGCTTCCTCGCACACCGCCAGGATCTTGCGCGCCACAGGGCCCACCGTGTCGGCGCTGCCGATGCCGGGCAGCAGCACCACGAACTCGTCGCCGCCCTGGCGCGAGACCGTGTCGGAAGCGCGCGTGGCCTCCTGCAGGCGGCGCGCGAACTGGACCAGCAGGTGGTCGCCCGCGTCGTGGCCTAGGCGGTCGTTGACCTGCTTGAAGCCGTCGAGGTCCAGGTAGATCACCGCCAGGCCCTGGCGTTCACGCCGCGCCTGCGCCAGGGCCTGGCGCGCGCGGTCCTGCAGCAGCACGCGGTTGGGCAGGTCGGTCAGTGCGTCGTACTGCGCCAGGTGCGCCATGCGCTGGGCCATGGCGACGCTTTCGGTGACATCGTGCAGCACCATCACGGCGCCGGTGACCTGGCCATGCCGGTCGGCGATGGGGCTGGCCGACTCCTCCACGTCAAAGCGCTGGCCGTCGCCGCGCTGCAGCACCACGCCGCGCGTGGGCCCGAGCGGGCGGACTTCCGCCAGGGCATGGCGCAGCGGGCTGGGCTGCACCGCCGCGCCGCCGGGCAGGTGCAGCGGCACCACGTCGTCGACGTCGCGGCCGGCCGCGTCGAACGCCTGCCAGCCGGTCATGCGCTCGGCCACGGGGTTGAGGTAGCTCACGCGGCCCTGGGCGTCGGTGCAGACCACGGCATCGCCGATCGATTGCAGCGTCAGGCGCATGCGCTCCTTTTCCTCGAACAGCTCGTCTTCCATGCGCTTGCGCTCGGTGATATCGGTCACCTGCACGAAGATGCCGCGCACGGCGCTGCCGTCGAAGTCGGGCACGTACGAGGCGATGCTGTGGCGCTCCGCGCCGTACGCGTCGACGACGGTGCGCTCGAACAGCTGCGCGTGGCCTTGCAGCGCCTGCTCGAGGTAGGGCAGGCTCTTGGCATACAGCGCCTCGCCGAGCAGCTCGCGCATCGACAGCTGCTTGAGCTTTTCGGGCCCGACGCCAAACCAGTCCACGTAGGCGTGGTTGGCAAAGCGGTTGTGCAGATCGGCATCCCAGTAGCCGATCATGGACGGCACGTTGTCGAGGATGGTGCGCAGGTCGCGCTCGGCCTGCGCCAGCCGCGCGCCCACCTGCTGGCGCCGCTGCAGCTCGCGCGCAAACAGCGCGGCCAGGCCCACGCAGGCCAGCATCAGCACCAGCGCGAAGCTGCCCAGCACCCAGGCATTGCGGCGCCAGTCGGCCAGCACGGTGTCCACCGCCTGGGCGACGTTCAGCGCCAGCGGGTAGTCCCCGACATGGCGGAACGCGTACTGGCGCGGCACGCCGTCGAGCACGGCGGTGCCCTTGAAGGTGCCGCTGCGCGCGGCCTGTACGGCGCGCATGTTGGCCGTGCCCGCCAGGCTCTTGCCCACGAGGCCGTCGCTGTCCGGAAAGCGCGTGACGATGGTGCCGTCGACGCGCAGCAGGGTCACGCTGCTTTGCGGTCCCAGGTTCAGCTGCGCGAACAGGCCGTTGAAGTGCTCCAGGCGCACGATGCCGACCACCACGCCGGCAAAGTGGCCGTCGGCGCCGTAATAGGCGCGCGCCAGTGGCAGGCTGTATTCGCCCGAGAGCCGGCCGCGCACCGGCACGCCGATGAACAGGCCCGTGTGGGCGCCGCCCTGGAAGACGCGGAAATAGTCGCGGTCGGCCAGATTGGCCTGCCGCGCCGGCGCACTGCCCGAGTCGATGACGATGTGGCCTTCGGCGTCGAGCACCAGCACGCCGCCCACGCCGCTCAGGCGCAGCGAATTGTCAAACAGCAGCTTGTCGCGCAGCGCCGCCGGCAGCGCCATCGCGGCAGGGTTGCCCAGCTCATGCACCACGCCCTGCAGCGAATGGTCCAGTGCGCCCACCGTGCGCCCGATGGCCTGGTCCAGCGTGTACGCCAGGTTGACGCTGGTGCGCTCGGCAAAGCGCTGCTGGTCGTCGCGCAGGGTCCAGATCGCGCGCGCGAACAAGGCGCCAATGCCCAGGGACAGCAGCAGGGCCAGCACGATCAGGCGGCGCGGAAAAGGCGGGGAAACGGACGAAGGCATGAAATTACTTCGAATTGTAAAAGGCCCGGTCCAGGCCCCAGCGTGCCCCGCCAGCGCGCGCGCCTGGCATCAAGGCACCGCCCCACGCCCGCCCACCTTGGATCTTGCAGCGCCGCCCGCCGGGCACCGTGTGGGGCAATGCTGCGACAGACCGCCCTGGGAGGGCGGTGCCGCCCCGTCCGCGGCCGGCGTCAGCGGCTGGCGCGCAGGCGCGCCGCATCGCACCAGCGCTGCGCCACCTGGGGGGTCGTGGCGCACACCGCATCGTGCGTGGCGGTGGTCACGGCGCGTTCGAGCAGCTGGATGTCGGCCTCGTGCTGGCGCGCCACATGCGGGTCCTCGAAAAAGATGGCGCGGTGGCAGCGGCGCTCGAGCACCAGGTTGGCGATCTGCGCGTCGCCGCCCAGCGGCCCGCTTTTGAAGCGGTCCACCCAGGGCTGTCCCGCGGGCCAGCCGCGGCCCCAGGCCAGCTCGTTGAGGCGCTGGCCCGTGGTGCCCGTGGCCACGCGCCTGTGGTACCGCGACAGCAGCGCGAAGTTGCGGTCGGCAAAGTCGAGCATGGCGTCCTTCATCGCATCGTGGGCGATCAGCGCCAGCGTCTGGGCGCCGTAGTCGTGGAAGCGGTCGGCATTGCGGTCGCGTGGCAGGCCGGCGTGGATGCGCTCCATTTCGACCCAGTCGCGCGCGCTGGCCACGGTGGAGATGAAGGGCTTGCCGTGGATCACGCACTGGCGCTTGAGCGCGAGGGCCTCGGGGAAGATGGACGACGGGTCCACCGGGTCGATGAGGTAGATGGCGCCATCGAGCGTGCGGCCCTCATCCTCCATGCCCACCACCTCGGCCACCAGCTTCATCAGGCCGCCCTCGCGCCCATAGGGGTAGCGCACCAGGGGAAGGTAGCCCTGCAGCAGGCCCGCGGTGGCGATCGCGTCGTGCGTGCGGCCCACGGCGTGCAGGCCCAGGCGCAGTTCGCGGATGCCCGCCTCGCAGGCGCGCAGGAAGGCGAACAGCGCGGCGTCTTCGGTGTGGTGGTGCAGGCGGTTGGCGGCAAGACCTATCAGCATGGTGGGGCAACGGCTTTCAAGCAGGGAGGGTGGGAAGTGGATGCGCCGAGCATAGAACGGCGCCTTGAACGCCTGCGCCCGCGCCTGCCGAACAGGGCAAGCCAGCGCCGCAGCGCTAACCGAGGGTGAGCAGCACGGGCTGGTGGTCCGATGCCTGCGTGGCGCCATCGACGCGCACCGCCTGCACCGCGCCCTGGAGCGAGTCGCTGACCCAGGCGAAATCGCAGGCCACGGCCTCGGGGCCGTACTGGCGGTCGAACACGCAGAAGGTGGGCGGCTGCTGCGTGCCAGGGTGCCGCAGGCGCCAGGCGTCCCACAGCGGCACCGTGCCCGCAGCGCCCCAGCCTGCGGCCTCGGCCGGCGACAGCGGGGCCGCCAGGGCCGCGTATTCGGGCTCATGAGCCTGCAGGTTGAAGTCGCCGCACAGCACCGCATGCGGCGTGTGGGCCTTGGTCTGGAACGGCGAGCCATCGCTGGCTGCTTGCGGCGGGCACGCCGCCTGCGCACAGGCCTGCAGGTGCAAGGCGCGCAGCGCCAGGGCCTGGGCCATGCGCTGCGGTTTGGAAAAATACTCGAGGTGGGTGGTCATGATGCGCACCGCGCCCAGCTGGGCATCCTGCACGGTGAGCACGCTGCACATGCGCGGCATGCTGCGCACCCCCGCGTCCGGCGGGTACGGCAGTGCGTGGTGCTGCACCTGCCGCACCGGCAGGCGCGTGGCGATCAGGTTGCCAAAGCGCTGGCGGCCAGCGGCGGTCCATTCGTCCACCGCGGCGCCGAAGAACAGCTGCCAGCCCTCGGGCAGCAGCGCCCGCACCTCGCCCACCTGGTCGCCCGGTGCGCCAGGCAGACCGGGGTAGTGCACCGCGATCTCCTGCAGGCAGAGCACGTCCACATCGCCCAGCGCCAACGCGTGCTGCACGACGCGCACCACATCCACCCGGCCGTCCAGGCCGCGGCACCACTGGGTGTTCCAGGTCACAAGTTGCATCGGGTCTTCCGCGCCGCCTTGGGGGCACAATCCATCAAAATCAATAGCTGCCAGCGCTTTCTGGGCAAGCGCTGGAGGCCATTTTCATTCAAAAACATCACTTGATGCCGGCGCGCATGAAGCTCTGCACGAACTGGCGCTGGAACAGGATGAAGGCGATCAGGAGCGGCGCGGTGGACATCAGCGTGGCCGCCGTGATGATCGACCATTCGACGCCCTGCTCGACCGACGAGAACACCTGCAGCCCGACGGTGAGCGGGCGCGACTCCACGCTGTTGGTGATGATCAGCGGCCACAGGAAGTTGTTCCAGTGAAAGCTCACCGACACCAGCGCGAACGCGGTGTACACGGGCCGCGCCAGCGGCACATACACGCGCCAGAGGATCTGCAGCGCACTCGCCCCTTCCACGCGCGCGGCCTCGTCGAGCTCCTTCGGAATGCCCAGGAAGGTCTGGCGCAGCAGGAAGATCGCGAAGGCCGAGGCGAAATACGGCAGGCCGATGGCCACCAGCGTGTCCACCAGGCCCAGGGCACCCATGGTCTTGTAGTTTTCGACCAGCAGGATGTCCGGCATGATCATCAGCTGCACCAGCACCAGCGCGAACGCGACGTTCTTGCCGCGGAACTCGTAGCGCGCAAAGGCATAGGCCGCCAAGGTGGACAGCACCAGCTGCGCGCACAGGATGAGGGTCACCAGCACCATGGTGTTGAGGAAGTAGCGCGCAAAGGGCGCTGCCTCCCAGGCGCGGCGGAAGTTGTCGAGCGTCCAGGGCGCGGCCAGGTCAAAGCGCGTGGCGTATTCGCTCGGGTGGAATGCGGTCCAGAACGCATAGGCCAGCGGCAGAATCCACAGAATGGCCAGCACCCAGGCGGCCAGCGTATCCAGCCACGTGGCGCCATAGATGTCGGGCCCGCGCTGCGCGGAGGTGGCAACGGCGCTGGTCATTGGTAGTGCACCTTTTTGTCGAGCACGAAGAACTGCACCAGCGCCACGCTGGCCAGCACCACGACCAGCACCACGGTGATGGCGGCGGCATAGCCCGTGTCCCAGAACTTGAATCCGACCTCGTACAGGTGGTACAGCAGCAGCGTGGAGGCGTTGTTCGGCCCGCCGCGCGTCAGGATGAAGATGTGGTCCACCAGCCGGAAGGCATTGATCACCGCGTTAACCAGCACGAACAGCGTGGTCGGCATGAGCAGCGGCCACTGCACGCGGCGGAAGAAATACCAGCGCGAGGCACCCTCGATGGCCGCGGCTTCCTTGAGGCTGGGGTTCAGCGTCTGCAGCGCGGCCAGGTAGAAGATCATGAAAAAGCCTGCCTCTTTCCACACGGCCACCAGCGTCACGCTGGCCAGCGCCGTACCCGGGTCACCGAGCCAGTTGTGCGACGGCAGGCCGAAGGCGCCGGTGATCTGCTCGAGCAGCCCGTACTGCGGCGTGTAGAAGAACAGCCAGATATTGGCCACGGCGATCATGGGCAGCACCGTGGGCGTGAAGTAGGCCATGCGCAACAGCGTGCGCCCGGCCATGCGCTCGTTGACCCACACGGCCATGAGCAGTGCGAGGCCGATGGACAATGGAATCGTCACGCCCGCGAACCACAGGTTGTTGCGCACGGCCTGCCAGAACACCGGGTCGTCGGCCATCACCGCGTAGTTTTCCAACCCCACCCACTGGGCGGCCTGGCCGGCGCGCGGGGTGGAAAAGAAGCTGTCGATCAGCGTGGCCACGGCGGGCCAGTGCGTGAACGCCACCAGGAGGACCAAGGCCGGAAGCAGCAGCAGCCAGGCATGCACCGCACGCTGGCTGCTGCCCGCATCCGGCGTGATGTGCATCGCCGGCATGGGTGGCTTACTTGTAGCTGCGCAGAATGCGGTCGGCCTCGCGCTGCGCGTCCTTCATGGCCTGCGCCGAGGTCTTGGTGCCATTGAGCGCAGCCTGGATGGCGTCGTTGAGCACCTTGGTCACGCGCTGGTTGTCGTGCGTCGAGAATTCGGCCACCGACACGGGCAACTGGTCACGCGCCACCAGCGCCTGGGGGAAATCCTGGCCGTACTTCTTGAGGGTGGGCGTGTCGTAGGCGGCCTGCGACACGGCCACGTAGCCGCTGTCCATGCTCCACTGCGCCGCGCGCTCGGGCTGGGTGACCCACTTGGCAAACTCGAAGGCGGCCTGCTGCTGTTCCTTGGGCGCCTTCTTGAAGATGTAGAAGTTGCCGCCGCCCGTGGGCGAGCCGCCCTTGCGCACGTTGCCCGCAATTTGCGCCACGCCAAAGTCGAACTTGGCGTTGTTCTTCACGTTGGTCAGGTTGCCCGTCGTGGTGATGATGATCGCGGCCTTCTTCTCAAAGAAGTCCTTGGGTGTCGTGCCCCACTCCACCACGCCCTTGGGGTGCACGCCGTCCTTGGTCAGGTTGACCCAGTAGTCCAGCGCCTCGATGACCTTGGGGTTGTCGAAGGTGACCTTGGTGCCGGCTTCGTTGGCCAGCAGCACGTCGTTGGGCGTGGTCAGAGTCTGCAGCATCCAGTAGGCAAAGCCGGTCGACGGGATCTGGATGCCGTACTGCGTGACGTTGCCGCTGGCGTCTTTCTTGGTCAGCTTCCTGGCGGCCTCGGACAGCTCCTTCCAAGTGGCGGGCGCCTTGTTCGGGTCCAATCCCGCTTCCTTGAACGCTTCCTTGTTGTAGTACATGACCACGGTGGAGCGCTGGAACGGAATGCCCCAGGTCTTGCCGCCCGTCTGGCTGTTGGCCATGAAGGCGGGGTAGAAGCCCTTGAGCCAGGCCTTGTCGGCATCGGTCTTGACGAAGCCGTCGATCGGCGCAATGGCGTCTTCATCAATCAGCGTGAACATGTCGGTGGACAGCAGCACGGACGTGGCCGGCGCCTTGCCCGATTTGTGGGCCGTCAGGGCCTTGACGATGGTTTCCTGGTAGGTGCCCGCATAGATCGGCGTGACGTTGTACTGCGGATGGGCCTTGTTGAACTCGGCCGCGTAGCCGTCGATCGCCTTGGTGATGGGCCCGCCCACCGCCACGGGGTAGTAGAACGGTACCTCCAGCGGTGTTTGCGCCAAGGCGCTGCCTGCGCACAGGGCGAGTGCGGCGACCGCGGGGGCGGCCAGGGTCTTCAGAAACGTGTTGCGTTGCATGGGTGAACTCCGGGTATCAACATTGTGGTAAAGAGGAAAAGCCATGCCCGTCCGCATGGGCCATGGCGGTGGCAGGGGTGAAGGACATCGGTCTCGCAGCGGCGAGTGGACGCGTCAGGCCGCGATGCGCCGCCCGTCGGCATCGAACACATGCTGGTCGTGTGCCTGCCAGCGCAAGTGCACGGCGGTGCCCTGCACCGACGGCGCCTGGTGGCCCGGCGCACGCACCGTGATGAATTCAGTTCCCACGGCGCAGCGCAGCACGGCATCGGCGCCCAGGTACTCCTGGCTGTGGACGAACCCGCCCACTCCGCCGTCGGCGAGCACCACGGCCTCGGGGCGCAGGCCCAGCCAGTGCGCGTGCGCGGCAGCGACACGCAGGTCCGTCCCGGCAATACAGCCTTGGTCGAGCCGCACGAGGTTCATCGGGGGCGTGCCGATGAAGCGCGCGGCGAACGTCGTGGCCGGCTCGGCATACAGGGCGCGCGGCGCGGCGCACTGTTCGACCCGCCCCTGGTTCAGAAGCACCACCTGGTCGGCCATGCTCATGGCTTCGGTCTGGTCGTGCGTCACGTAGACCACGGTCAAGCCCAGGCGCTGCTGCAGTTCGCGCAGTTCGGTGCGCATTTCCTGGCGCAGCTGGGCGTCGAGGTTGGACAGCGGCTCATCCATGAGGCACACGCGCGCCTGCGCCACCAAAGCGCGCCCGAGCGCCACGCGCTGCTGCTGCCCGCCCGACAGCTGCGCGGGCCGGCGCTCCAGCAGGTGCGACAACCCCAGCATGTCGGCCGCCTGCGCCACACGCTGCGCGGCCTCTGCCTTGGGAACCTTGCGCACCGACAGGCCAAAACCGATGTTCTGCCCCACGCTCAGGTGCGGAAACAGCGCATAGTTCTGGAACACCATGGCAATGCCACGCTGCGCCGGCGGCCGATGGGTCACATCGTGCCCATCGATGAGCACGCGCCCCGACGTGGCCGACTCCAGCCCCGCAATGATGCGCAGCGTGGTCGATTTGCCGCAGCCCGAAGGGCCCAGCAGCACGCAGAAGGAGCCCGGCTCAATGCGCAAGCTCATGGACTGCAGTGCCGTGGTCGTCCCCCAGGACTTGCCGACCGCGTCGATTTCAATCAGTGACATCGCCCCAGTGTAGGCAGCAGATATGACGGCGGTGTTACGGTTTTTGCAGGGTTTTCCAGGGGCCTGTGTCTGTCATATGACAGTGCCATGTGGACCCCAGCGCGCGATGGTGAATGCGCGCAGCGAGACCGGTTGCGCGGCGGCTGTGCGGCATTGTCAGGCGGGATCGGTGTGGCCGGGCGCGCGGTTGAGCAACTGCGCGCGTTCGTCGGCCAGCACGGTGCGGTGACGCTCGTAGTGGCGCAGGATGTCGACGATGATTTCCTCGCGCCGCAGGTACTCGATGTCGTAGCCCAGGCGCCCGTCGGCAAAGAAAGTCATCGGCGCATACACCTCTTCACGCTGGCCCGAGCGTGCCGCCTCGCGCACCAGATACACCGGCACCGGGCGGTGCATGGCCTTGACGCCGTAGACGAAGTCACGCATCTGCGGATCGGGCAGCGTCAGGCGCACCAGGTCGGTCGTGCCCTCTTCGGACTGTCGAGCCAGGTTCTCGTGCACATCGGCCTCGACGCCGCGCTCGCGCAGCTCGCGCGCCACGTCGTGCATGGCCGGCAGCACGGTGGCGCGCAGAAACTGGCGCACGTCGGCTTCGGTGGTCTCGTGCACGATCTGCGCCAGGCGCCGGCGCCAGTGCTGGCCGCTCCAGAAGTTGGTGGCGGGTGCCAGGTCCTGCATGGCATGCGCCCGGTCGGCCACCAGCCCGCGCCACAGGCCATAGCACAGCACCAGCATGATCAGCGCCACCGGCAGCGCCGCCACCAGCGTCATCGCCTGCAGGGCTTTGAGGCCGCCGGCCAGCAGCAGCACCGCCGCCGTCACGCCCAGCACCACGGCCCAGAACAGGCGCTGCCACACGGGCGAGCGCGGGTCGCCGCGCGAAGCGATGGCATCGACGACATAGGCGCCCGAGTCGGCCGAGGTGATGAAGAACACGCCGATCAGCAGAATGGCCAGCCACGACACGGCGTTGGTCCACGGCAGGTATTCGAAAAAGCGGAACAGCAAAGCGTCTACGTTGCCGACGGTTTGCGCCAGCGCGCCGTGGGCAATGTGCGTGTCCACCCAGATGGCGCCGTTGCCGAAGGCCGTCATCCACAGCAGGTTGAAGGCCGTGGGCACGAGCAGCACGCCAATGACGAACTCGCGGATGGTGCGCCCGCGCGAGATGCGCGCAATGAACATGCCGACAAACGGCGACCACGAGATCCACCAGGCCCAGTACAGGATCGTCCAGCCGCCGAACCAGCCCGGCTCGCGGCTGGGCTCGTAGGCAAAGGTGCGCAGCGACAGCTGGGCCAGGCTGGAGAGGTAGGTGCCGATGTTCTCGCTGAACGCCTGGAACAGGAATACCGTCGGGCCGGCCACGATCACGAACCCCAGCAGCACGAAAGACAGCGACAGGTTGAATTCGCTCAGGATGCGCACGCCCTTGTCCAGGCCCGAGACCGCCGAGAGGCCCGCCAGCAGCACCACCACGGCGATGATGCCGACCTGAAAGACCGGTGTGGACGTGTCCCAGCCCGTCACCTGGTGCAGGCCGGCGGCCAGCTGCAGCGCGCCGTAGCCCAGCGTGGTGGCAAGGCCGGCGATGGTGCCGACCACCGCAAAGGCATCCACCCCGTGGCCGATCGGGCCGTTGATGCGGTCTTTCAGCAGCGGGTACAGGCCCGAGCGCAGCGTCAGCGGCAGGTTGTAGCGAAAGCCGAAGTAGGCCAGCACCAGGCCCATGGTGCCGTACACCGCCCAGGCGTGGAAACCCCAGTGAAAGAAGGTCGACGCCAGCGCCTCACGCGCCGCCGCAGGGGTGCCGCCGATCTGCGTGGGGGGCTTGAGGTAGTGCTGCAGCGGCTCGCCGACGCCAAAGTACATCAGGCCGATGCCCATGCCGGCGGCAAACAGCATGGCCGTCCACGACACGAAGCTGAACTCGGGCACGGCGTCGTCCGGCCCCAGGCGGATGTCGCCATAGCGGCTGACCGCCACCAGCACCAGAAACACCAGAAACGCGGTGACTGCCACGGTGTAGAGCCAGTCGAAATGGCCCGTCACCCAAGCCTGCGCGCCCAAGAAAAAACGGTCGGCGCGCTGGGGAAACACACCGCAGAACACCAGCAGCACGCCCAGCACCAGCAGCGCTGGCACCACCACCTGCGGCGCCATCGTGGTGAAAGGTGCGCGCCCCGGCCCGGCCGGCGGCGGCGTGAATGGCGTGGCGGGCGGGGCGCCCGCGCCAGGCGGGGCGGCATTGGCAGAAGGTGTGTCAGGCATGCTGGGCCGATCTCGAAAGACAGAAGCAAGACGCAAACCCCAGCGCCAGGGTGCGGATGCTGAAACCAGGCCGAAAAAATGGCGCACAGCGCTTTATGGCACCCATTGGGTCGCGTAGCAAGCGCGCCGCTGCAGTGGCAAGCACCGTGCCACGGACGACTGCATGCCATGGGCATGAAACTTGCCCGGTGCTCCATCCGCGGACGCGCCCGCCCTGCCCCGACCCGGCGCCGACACGTGCATGGCGCGGTGTCCTACCCGCCGGGTACCGATGGCATCTGAAGATGGCGGCTGCCCCCTGACCTTCCTTTGAGGAGCGTTTCGCATGCCCAAGTCCCCACCCCCACGTCGCCATGCCAGCGGCACCCCTGCGGCCGCCTCGGCCGCCAATCCATCCAAGGCCCCCCACGGCGAAGGTGGCGAACTGCAGCAGCAGGCCGACGGCAGCCACCCGGTGCTGACCACGCAGCTGGGCATTGCCATTGCCGACAACCAGAATTCGCTGCGCGCCACGCCGAAGGGTCCCACGCTGCTGGAAGACTTCATCCTGCGCGAAAAAATCACCCACTTTGACCACGAGCGCATCCCCGAGCGCGTGGTGCATGCGCGCGGCTCGGGCGCGCACGGTTTTTTTGAACTGACCGAGTCGCTCGCGCAATACACCACGGCCAAGGTGCTCACCGAGGTCGGCAAGCAAACGCCGCTGTTTGCGCGCTTTTCCACCGTGGCCGGCGGCGCCGGCTCGGTCGACACGCCGCGCGATGTGCGCGGCTTTGCCGTCAAGTTCTACACCAGCGAAGGCAATTGGGACCTGGTGGGCAACAACATTCCGGTGTTCTTCATCCAGGACGCGATGAAATTTCCGGACCTGGTGCACGCGGTGAAGATGGAGCCCGACCGTGCATTCCCGCAAGCGGCGAGCGCGCACGACACCTTCTGGGACTTCATCTCGCTGATGCCCGAAGCCATGCACATGGTGATGTGGCAGATGAGCGACCGCACCCTTCCGCGCAGCCTGCGCATGATGGAAGGCTTTGGCATCCACTCGTTTCGCCTGCTCGACGCACAGGGCCGCAGCACCTTCGTCAAGTTCCACTGGCGCCCCAAGCTGGGTCTGCAGTCCACCGTGTGGGACGAGGCCCTGAAGCTCCAGGCCGCGGACAACGACTTTCACCGCCGCGACCTGTTTGAGGCCATCGAGGCCGGCAACTTCCCAGAATGGGAGCTGGCGGTGCAGCTGTTCACCGAAGACGAAGCGGCCAGCTTCCCGTTCGACCACCTCGACCCGACCAAGATCGTGCCCGAAGAGCTGGTGCCGCTCAAAACCATCGGCCGCATGGTGCTCAACCGCTGGCCCAACAACTTCTTTGCCGAAACCGAGCAGATCGCGTTCTGCCCGGCCAACGTGCCGCCCGGCATCGACTTCTCGAACGACCCGCTGCTGCAGGGGCGGCTGTTTTCGTACCTCGACACGCAGCTGATCCGCCTGGGCGGGCCGAACTTCACGCAGATCCCGGTCAACGCGCCGCAATGCCCGTTCCACAACCTGCAGCGCGACGGCCACATGCAGATGCGCCAGCCCCAGGGCCGGGTCAACTACGAGCCCAGCAGCCTGCAGCCCGACACGCCGCGGGCCTCGCAGGCCGTGGGCACGCGCGCCTTTGCCGAGCCCGCCGGCGACGGTGCCAACGGCCGCGTGCGTGCCGAGAGCTTTGCCGACCACTTCAGCCAGGCGCGGATGTTCTACCGCAGCCAGAGCAAGGTCGAGCAGGCGCACCTGGCCTCGGCGCTGGTGTTCGAGCTGTCCAAGGTCGAGACAGTGCGCGTGCGCGAAGCCGTGGTGGGGCAGCTGCGCCACATTGACGAGACGCTGGCCCAGCGCGTGGCCGATGGCCTGGGCCTGAGCGCCCTGCCGCCGGCCCCGCCCGCCGCGGTGGCGCCGCAGGACCTGCCGCTCTCGCCCGCCACGGCGTTGATTGCGCGCATGAAAAACACGCTCAACGGCCGCTGCGTCGGCATTCTGGTGGCCGATGGCTCCAGCGCCAAATCCATCGCCGCGCTGCAGAAAGCCATTGAAAAGGAAGGCGCCAGCGTGAAGATCGTGGCGCCCAAGGTGGGCGGAGCGGTGCTCGACGATGGCAAGCACCTGAGCGCCGATGGGCAGCTGGCGGGCATGCCTTCGCCCCTTTTTGATGCCGTGGCGTCGGTGCTGGCGCCCGAACAAGGCGGCAAGCTGGCACGCGAAGCCGCAGCGGTGAACTGGTTCCGCGATGCGTTTGGCCACCTCAAGGCAATTGCCGCCTGCAAGGGCTCGCAGGCTATCGTGCAGGCTGCGGGCATCGAGCCTGACGCCGGCGTGCTCGACCCGTCCGACACCGCGGCCTTCGTTGCCGCCGCCAAGACGCGCCAGTGGGAGCGCGAACCCAAGCTGCGCACCCTCGCCTGAGAGCAGGCGCGGCGCCCGCGCGCCCCTGTTCGTTGGACCTGCCAAGGAGTATGGGACCGCCGCCCGAAGAGGTCAGACAGGTCGAGAGCGCCGTAGGTGCTTCGCGCGCCGAGCAGCAGCGCGACAGCCTGCTCTGAGCGCGCCGCGAGCGCGTTGGCCCGCGGCCTGCGTCACTGCGGCTGGAAGCCGCTGCCCTGGATGATGCGCGTCCACGCCTGGGTATAGGCGCGCTCGCGCGCGGCCAGCTGCTGCTGGGTCATGTAGTCCATGGTGAGGCCCAGGTCGGTGAGCTGCTTGCGCACCTCGGGCAGCAGCAGCACCTTCGAGACCGCGACCGACAGGCGGTTGAGCTCGCGCTGCGGCGTGCCCTTGGGCGCGTACAGGCCGTAATACGGCAGGTCTTCGAAGCCCTTGAGGCCGAGCTCAGAAAACGTCGGCACCTCGGGCATCGCGGCCTGGCGCTTGCCGCCCAGCACCGCCACCACGCGGATCTTGCCGGCCTTGTGGTTTTCGATGAAGTCCTGCACCGAGCCCACGCCGGCCGCGATCTGGTTGCCCAGCATGTCGGCCACCATCGGGGCGCTGCCGCGGTAGGGCGCGGCCACCAAGTCGAGCTGGTATTTCTGGCCGATCAGTTGGACCAGAAACTCGGGCGTGGACGCCGGCGCCGGAATGCCCACTGCACCCTTGCCGCCGCCCTGCGCCTTGACCCAGTCCACGTAAGCACCAAAGTTCGGGGCCGGCGTGCCGCCCGAGACGGCAAAGGCGTTGACGAAGGTGGCGATGCCGGCCACGGGCACGAAGTCGCGCACCGGCTCGTAGCCGGGGTTGCGGGTGACCAGTGGCAGGATCGAGATGGTGTGGTCGTGCGAGAGGAACAGCGTGCGGCCGTCGGCGGGCGCGCCCTTGAGCGCCTGCGCCGCGATCTGGCCACCGGCGCCGGGACGGTTGTCGACCACCACGGGCGCCTGGATCTGGTCCTTGAGCTTGTCGGCCAGCAAGCGCGCGATCGCATCCGAGCCGCCCCCGGCCGGAAAACCGACCAGGATGCGCACGGGCTTGGCCGTCTGCGCCATGGCGGTGGACAAGGCCAGACCCGCGGCCAGGGCGCCGGCGCAGCGCAGGGCGCGCGCCAACAGGGTGCGACGTGAAGACAACATATCCGACTCCCTCCAGGAATGAAATGGATGAACACCAGCGCAGCACGATAGCCGCCTGCGCGCGGTGCGGCAGGGCGCGGCGGGCGCCGGCGCCCGTCCGTGCCCACGGCGGGCATCTTGCACTATGAAAAAGAGAGCTGCCAGCGCTTGCCAGGCAAGCGTCAGAGCCCTGTTTGGCTCAAACCGCTGCGCCAGCCCTCAACCCAGGCGCGCCTGGTGCCGCGCGATCTGCGCGCGCACCTGCGCCGGCGCGGTGCCGCCCAGCGTGTTGCGCGCGTTGAGCGAGCCGCGCAGGCTCAGCACTTCGTACACGTCTTTTTCGATCTGCGGGTGGAAGCCCTGCAGCACGGCCAGCGGCAGCTCCGACAGATCGCACGCGTGGGACACCGCCGCCTTGACCGCGTGGGCCACGGTTTCATGGGCGTCGCGGAACGGCAGGCCCTTCTTGACCAGGTAGTCGGCCAGGTCGGTGGCGGTGGCGTAGCCCTTCTTGGCGGCGTCTTCCATGGCCTGGGCGTTGACGGTGATGCCGCCCTCCTTCGCGCCCGTGGCCGGGTTCAGCTGTCCGCCGACCATCTCGGCGAAGATGCGCAGCGTGTCCTTCAAGGTGTCGACGGTGTCGAACAGCGGCTCCTTGTCTTCCTGGTTGTCCTTGTTGTAGGCCAGCGGCTGGCCCTTCATCAGCGTGATCAGGCCCATCAGGTGGCCGACCACGCGGCCGGTCTTGCCGCGTGCGAGTTCGGGCACGTCGGGATTCTTTTTCTGCGGCATGATCGACGAGCCGGTGGTGAAGCGGTCGGCGATCTTGATGAAGCCGAAGTTCTGGCTCATCCACAGGATCAGCTCTTCGCTGAAGCGGCTGATGTGCACCATGCACAGGCTCGCGGCAGCCGTGAACTCGATCGCGAAGTCGCGGTCGCTCACGGCGTCCAGGCTGTTCTGGCACACGCCGTCCATGCCCAGCGTGCGCGCCACGCGCTCGCGGTCGAGCGGGTAGGTGGTGCCGGCCAGCGCCGCGCTGCCCAGCGGCAGCACGTTGACGCGGCGGCGCACGTCCTGCATGCGCTCGGCATCGCGCGCAAACATTTCCACATAGGCCAGCAGGTGGTGGGCAAAGCTCACGGGCTGCGCCACCTGCAGGTGCGTGAAGCCGGGCAGGATCATGTCGACATTCTGGGCAGCGGTGTCGACCAGCGCCTTTTGCAGGTCGGTCAGCAGGCCACCGATCAGGTCGATCTCGCCGCGCAGCCACAGGCGCACGTCGGTCGCGACCTGGTCGTTGCGGCTGCGGCCGGTGTGCAGGCGCTTGCCGGCATCGCCCACGAGCTGCGTCAGGCGTGCCTCGATGTTCAGGTGCACGTCTTCGAGGTCGAGCTTCCAGTCAAAGCCGCCGGACTCGATCTCGGCGGTGATCTGCGCCATGCCGCGCTCGATGTCGGCATGGTCGCCCGCGCCGATGATGCCCTGCGCGGCCAGCATCTCGGCATGTGCGAGGCTGCCCGCGATGTCGGCCTGCCACAGCCGCTTGTCGAAGAACACGCTCGAGGTGTAGCGCTTGACCAGGTCGCTCATGGGCTCCGAGAAAAGCGCCGACCAGGCCTGCGCCTTGGTGTCGAGCTGGTTGTGGGACGGCGGCGGGGTGGAGCTGGTAGGCATGGTGGGGCAATAATCCGGTGGAACAGACACCCGGGACGCCCGGATGCCGCAATGCAAAACCCGCAAATTTTATCGACCCTGCCGCAAGATCTCGAATCCTTGCCTCCAAGGCCCCGCGCGCACGCCAAAGTGCGGCGCGCGCTGGTGTTCGACGCCTGCGAAGTCGGCGTGGTGCTGCGCGCCGTGCTGTTCGTCGAAACGGTGCTGGGCGTGGGCGCGATGTACGGGGCCGACACGCTGCTGGACTGGCTGGCGCGCCTGGCGCTGCTGACTGGCGGCGCCCTGCCCGCCACGCTGGCCTGGCTGGTGGCCGCCTGCAGCCTGAAGACGCTGCTGCAGCGCCTGGGCACGCGCGGCCAGTACGCGGCCGGTGTGGCGCTGGGGGCGCTGGCGGGCGCCTATGCCTGCGCCATGCTGGCGCTGGCCGGCGTGGTGGCGCAGCCGCCCTGGCTGGCGAGCAGCGCCAGCGGCGCGCTGCTGGCGGCGGCGCTGGTGGCGGCGCTGGTGCTGCGCGCGCGCGGGCGCACGCCGGCGGCTACCACGGCGCGGCTCGCCGAGCTGCAGTCGCGCATCCGGCCGCACTTCCTGTTCAACACGCTCAACAGCGCCATCGCCCTGGTGCGCGAAGAACCGGCCCAGGCCGAGTCGCTGCTGGAAGACCTGAGCGACCTGTTTCGCCACGCGCTGGTCGAACAGGGCGAGGCCGTGACGCTGGCCGAAGAGATCACGCTCGCGCGGCGTTATCTGCACATCGAGCAGGTGCGCTTTGGCGCGCGCCTGCAGGTGCAGTGGCAGCTCGACCCGCGCGCCGACAGCGCACGCCTGCCGCCGCTCCTGCTGCAGCCGCTGGTGGAGAACGCCGTCAAGCACGGCATCGAACCGAGCGCGCGCGGCGGCAAGCTGCGCGTGCAGACCGAGCTGCGCGGCAGCCGCGTGGTGGTGCGCATCACCAACACCGTGCCCGGCGAGAACGCGCAGGGGCCCGCGGCCCCGCCCGGCCACGGCATCGCGCTGGCCAATGTGCGCGCGCGCCTGGCGCTGCTGCACGACGTGCAGGGCGAGTTCAGCGCCGGCATGGACGGCGGCCTCTACCAGGTGCGCATCGCCCTGCCCGCGCCCCGCCCGGCGCGCGCGCCAGCGCCCTCCCCGACCCCCGCGCGCCGCAGCGCGCCGACTGCCCCATGAACATCCTGGTCGTTGACGATGAGCCCCTGGCGCGCCAGCGCCTGCGCACCCTGCTGGCCGACTGCAGCGCGGACGCGCCGCACAGCGCGCCCCACGCCGTGGCCGAGGCCGCCAGCGCCGCCGAGGCGATGGAGCGGCTCGCCCCGACCGGGGGCCGCGCTTTCGACCTGGTGCTGCTCGACATCCACATGCCCGGCCAGGACGGCCTGGGCCTGGCACACCAGCTGCGCACGCTGGCGCACCCGCCGGCCTTGGTGTTCGTCACAGCGCACACCGACCACGCGGTCAGCGCCTTCGAGCTCGACGCGGTCGACTACCTGACCAAGCCGGTGCGCCGCGAGCGGCTGCAGCAGGCGCTGGCAAAGGCGCGGCGCGCCGTGGGCACGCCCGCCCTGGCCGCTGCGCCGCCCCGGGCGGGCGAGGCGCTGTTGATCCAGGACCGCGGCCGCACCGAGCGCGTGCCGCTGGCCGAGGTGCTGTACTTCAAGGCCGAACAGAAATACGTCACCGTGCGCACCGCCGCGCGCAGCTACATCCTCGACGGCGCGCTCAGCGAGCTCGAAGCGCGCCACGCGCCGCACTTCTTGCGCATCCACCGCAACGCGCTGGTGGCGCGCCGCGCCGTGCGCGCGCTCGAAAAGCACGATGACCCCGAAGAAGGCGAAGGCTGGGCCGTGCGCCTGCAGGGGCTGGGCGAGCTGCTGGCGGTCTCGCGCCGGCAGGTGGCCGCGGTGCGCGAAGAAATCGAGCGCTGAGCCTCCCCAAAGAAAACGGTCCCTTGCGGGGCCGGCGGCATGCTATCCAAACAATAGCTATCAGCGCTTTCCCAGAAAGGGCTGGAGGCCTATTTCATCAAAAACAGATTACAGCCGCACCGGAATGCCGCGCGCCGCCATGTGCTGTTTGGCCTGCTGCACGGTGAACTCGCCGTAGTGGAAGATGCTCGCGGCCAGCACCGCGTCGGCGCCGCCGATCTGGATGCCGTCGGCCAGGTGGTCGAGGGTGCCGACACCGCCCGAGGCGATCACCGGCACGCTGACCGCGTCGCTGACGGCGCGCGTGAGCTCGAGGTCGAAGCCCGCCTTGGTGCCGTCGCGGTCCATGCTGGTGAGCAAAATCTCGCCGGCGCCGCGCTGCGCCATCTCGGCGGCCCAGGCCACGGCGTCGAGGCCCGTGTTCTTGCGCCCGCCATGGCTGTAGACGTCCCAGCCC
This sequence comes from Acidovorax sp. SRB_14, assembly GCF_012932145.1. Lineage (GTDB taxonomy): Bacteria > Pseudomonadota > Gammaproteobacteria > Burkholderiales > Burkholderiaceae_C > Simplicispira. Next base: position 213,653 of record NZ_MWOK01000003.1, read on the forward strand.
GCGCCCACCGGCTCGCCATGCGCGCCAAGGCGCTGCGCGTCTTCCGCACTGCGGCGCTTGGCGTCGATCGCGACGACGATGCACTGCGCGCCGTACTTGGCCGACACGGCGTTGATGACCTCGGGGTTGGCCAGCGCCGCCGAGTTGAAGCTGGTCTTGTCGGCGCCCGCGTTCAGGAGGCGGCGCACGTCATCCACCGTGCGCACACCGCCGCCGACGGTGAGCGGGATGAAGACCTGGCTGGCCACGGCCTCGATGATGTGCAGGATCAGGTCGCGCCCGTCGCTGGTGGCGGTGATGTCGAGGAAGGTGAGCTCGTCTGCCCCCTGCGCGTTGTAGCGCGCGGCGATCTCGACCGGGTCGCCGGCATCGCGCAGTTCGACAAAGTTGACGCCCTTGACGACGCGGCCACCGGTCACGTCAAGGCAGGGAATGATGCGTTTGGCAAGCATGGCGCTGGAAATCCGGCAGTGGAAAAGAAGCCCGACAAGATACCACGCGGGTGCGGCCCGCCGGCCGGCCCTGGCGGCCCGTGGCGCAGGGCCCGGCTACGGGATGCTTCAAAAACGTGAGCACGCTGCGCTCGCCTGGCCCTGATTTGAGGCATTTTCAGGCCTGAAAGCGAAACAAGGCCTGCGTCGCGTGCTATGCTTTTTGAGAGTCCGGTGCCTGCAGCGTGCGCGCCACGCCGTCCTGCCAGCGCCAGGCGTCTGCGCACATGCGGTCGAGGTCGCGTCCCGCGCGCCAGCCCAGCAGCTGCTCGGCCAGCGCCGGGTCGGCCCAGCACTGCGCCACGTCGCCGGGGCGGCGCGCGACGACGCGGAAGGGCACGGCGCGGCCGCTGGCGCGCTCGAAGCTGCGCACCATCTCGAGCACCGACACGGGGCGGCCCGTGCCCAGGTTCACGGTCAGCAGCCCCGCGTGGTCCTGCAGGTAGCGCAGCGCCGCCACATGGCCTTCGGCCAGGTCGCAGACATGGATGTAGTCGCGCACGCCGGTGCCGTCGGGCGTGGCGTAGTCGTCGCCATAGACGCTCAAGGCTTCGCGCTGCCCGACAGCGACCTGGGCCACGAAGGGCATCAGGTTGCCCGGCACGCCCTGCGGGTCTTCGCCGATCAGGCCGCTCTCGTGCGCGCCCACCGGGTTGAAGTAGCGCAGGCGCGCAATGCGCCACTGGCCGGGCTCGGCCGCATCGACGTCGGCCAGCACCTGCTCCATCATGAGCTTGCTCCAGCCGTAGGGGTTGGTGGCCGAGAGCGGGAAGTCCTCGCGGATCGGCAGCGAGGCCGGGTCGCCGTACACCGTGGCCGAGGACGAGAACACCAGCGTGCGCACGCCGGCCGCCTGCATGGCCTGCAGCAGCACCACGGTGCCCGCGACGTTGTTGTCGTAATAGCGCAGCGGCTCGCGCACCGACTCGCCGACGGCCTTGAGCGCCGCGAAATGGATGACGGCGCGGATCGGGTGCTCGGCAAAGATGCGCGCCAGCAGCGCCGCATCGCGCACGTCGCCCTCGATGCAGACGGGCTCGGCGCCCGTGATGCGGCCCAGGCGCGCGAGCACCGAGGGGCGGCTGTTGCCGAAATTGTCGAGGATCAGAAAGGGCACGCCCGCCGCAGCCAGCGCCACGCAGGTGTGGGAGCCGATGAATCCGGCGCCGCCAGTGACAAGAATCACGCTGTGGCGCTCAGACCGCGTTCAGCGCATCGGCGCGCGCCTGCGCGGCGGCGAAGTCGAGGTCGCCGGTGTAGATGGCGCGGCCGCAGATCACGCCTTCGACGCCTTCGTCCTCGACGGCGCAGAGCTGCTCGATGTCCTGCATGCTGCCCAGGCCGCCCGAGGCGATGACGGGAATGGTCACCGCCTGCGCGAGCTTGACGGTGGCTTCGACGTTGATGCCCGAGAGCATGCCGTCGCGGCCGATGTCGGTGTAGATGATGGATTCGACGCCCCAGTCCTCGAACTTCCGCGCCAGGTCCACCACGTTGTGGCCGGTGAGCTTGCTCCAGCCGTCGGTGGCGACCTTGCCGTCCTTGGCATCGAGGCCGACGATGATGTGGCCGCCAAATGCCGTGCAGGCGTCCTTGAGGAAACCGGGGTTCTTCACGGCGGCGGTGCCGATGATGACGTAGCGCAGGCCGCCGTCGATGCATTTCTCGATGGTGTCGAGGTCTCGGATGCCGCCGCCCAGCTGCACCGGGACGTCGTCGCCAACCTCGCGCAGGATGGCCTTGATGGCGGCGATATTCTTGGGCGCCCCGGCGAATGCGCCGTTCAGGTCCACCAAGTGCAGCCGGCGCGCACCGGCATCGACCCAGCGGCGCGCCATGGCGGCCGGGTCTTCACCGAAGGTGGTCGATTGGTCCATGTCGCCTTGCTTGAGGCGTACGCAATGGCCGTCCTTGAGATCGATGGCAGGAATGAGCAGCATGGTGGTTCAGCGAAAAAAGCGATGGCAGGCGCGGCCCGAACAGATGGTGAAAAACTCAGGGATTCCAGTGCAAAAAGTTGCGGTAGAGCTGCAGGCCCTGTTCCGCGCTTTTCTCGGGATGGAACTGTGTGGCGAAAATATTATCGCGTGCGATGGCCGAGGCGAACAGGCCGCCATAGTCGGTCTCGCCCGCGCAGTGGCGCGCATCGGACGGTCGGGCGTAGTAGCTGTGGACGAAATAGAAGTGGCTGCCGTCGGGAACGCCGGCCCACACCGGGTGCACGGCGCCGCCATGCGGCACCTGGCGCACCGGGTTCCAGCCCATCTGCGGCACCTTGTAGCGGCTGCCGTCAGCTTGCAGCCGGCCGGCCAGATCGAACCGGAGCACCTCGCCGTGGACCAGGCCCAGGCCCGGCGTTCCGCCGTCCGGCCCCTCGGCGCTGTGGTCGAGCAGCATCTGCATGCCCACGCAGACGCCGAACAACGGCTTGGCCGCGGCCGCTTCGAGCACCGATTCGCGCAGCCCCGAGGCCTGCAGCTCGGCCATGCAGTCGGGCATCGCGCCCTGGCCGGGCAGCACGACGCGCTGGGCGGCGCGCACGTCCTCGGGGCGCGCGGTGACGACGACGGTCCAGGCCGTGCCGGCGGCCGCCGCCTGCACGGCCTGCGACACCGAGCGCAGGTTGCCCATGCCGTAGTCCACCACGGCCACGGTTTTTGCTTCTGTATTCATAGCTGTCAGCGCTTATCAGGCAAGCGTTTGGAGCCGATTTGGCTTGAAGATCACAGCAGTCCCTTGGTCGAGGGGATGGTGCCGGCGCTGCGCGCATCGCGCTCGACGGCAAAGCGCAGCGCGCGCGCAAAGGCCTTGAACGCGGTCTCGCACTGGTGGTGGGCGTTGGCGCCGCGCAGGTTGTCGATGTGCAGCGTGGCGCCCGCGTGGTTGGCGAAGCCCTGGAAGAATTCGTGCGTGAGCTGGGTGTCGAACGCGCCGATCATGCCGCTCGTGAACGCGATGTTCTGCACCAGGCCGGGGCGGCCCGAGAGGTCGATGACCACGCGCGTGAGCGCCTCGTCGAGCGGCACGTAGGCGTGGCCGTAGCGGCGCAGGCCCTTCTTGTCGCCGACGGCGCGGGCCACGGCCTGGCCGAAGGTGATGCCGACGTCTTCGACCGTGTGGTGGCCGTCGATGTGCAGATCGCCGTCGGCGTGCACTTCGAGGTCGATCAGGCCGTGGCGCGCGATCTGTTCGAGCATGTGGTCGAAGAAGCCGATGCCGGTGTGCAGCGAGGACTGGCCCGTGCCGTCGAGGTTGATGCGCACGGTGATGCGCGTCTCGGCGGTGTTGCGGCTGACTTCAGCGGTGCGGTCGGAGGAAATGGAAGAAATGAGGGCAGAAGAGGTCATATCGAAGCCTGGAGCGCGTCCAGCATGCGCGCATTGTCATCGGCGCTGCCGACCGTGAGGCGCAGGCAGCGGGCCAGCAATGGGTGCATTGTAGAAACGTTCTTGACAAGGACCTTGCGTTCGCGCATGCCGGCGAAGGTCTTGGCGGCGTCGCGCACGCGCACCAGCACCATGTTGGCCTCGCTGTCCCAGCATTTCTCGATGCCGGGCATCTGGCGCAGCGCGGCCACGAGCCGGTCGCGCTGGGCGCGCAGCTCGGCCGCCTGGGCGGCGAACACGTCGGCGTGCTCGAGCGCGAACAGCGCGGCCTCGCAGTTGAGCACGCTGACGTTGTACGGCGGGCGCACCTTGTCGATCTCGGCCACCAGCGCGGCCGGACCCATCAGGTAACCCAGGCGCACGCCGGCCAGGCCGAACTTGCTGAGCGTGCGCATCAAGAGCACATGCGCATTGCGCTCGGGCTCGGCGCGGATGCGGTCGATCCAGCTGCGGCGGGCGAACGGCTGGTAGGCCTCGTCCATGACGACGATGCCGCCCTGCGCGCCCACGGCATCGATGATGCGCTGCACCACCGCTTCGCTCCACAGCGTCGCCGTGGGGTTGTTCGGGTACGCGATGTAGGTGATGGCCGGCTTGTGCTCGGCCACGGCGGCTAGCATCGCGGGCTCGTCGAGTTCGAAGTCGGGCGTGAGCGGCACGGCGACGAAATCGAGGCCTTGCAGCTGCGCGCTCATCGGGTACATCACGAAGCCGGGCATGGGCGCGAGCATCGTGGCGCGCTGGCCCGTGCCGGGCTGGGCGCAGGCCAGCGCGAGCAGCGTGATGAGCTCGTCCGAGCCATTGCCCAGCACCAGGGCTTGGCCGGCCGGCAGGCCGGCATAGCGCGCCAGGGCCTCCTTGAGCCGCTCGGTGCCCTCGCCCGGGTAGCGGTTCAATGCCAGCGCGCCCAGGCGCTGGCCCAGCGCTGACTGCAGCGCGGGCGGCAGGCCGAAGGGGTTTTCCATCGCGTCCATCTTCAGCAGGCCGTCGGCGCTTTGCACGGCATAGGCGCGCATGGCGCGCACGTCAGGGCGGATCACCTGGAGGGGATCTTTGGCAGAGAGCGTCATTCGGAAAAGTCCAGTTCTGTCGGAACCACAAGAAAGGGGTTGATGGTCTGCACCGCATCCATCTGCTGACCATGCGGCAGGGCTTCGGTCAGCAGGCAGCGGCAGCCCTGCTGGTGCGCCGAGGACAGGATCAGCGCATCCCAGTAGCTCAGGCCGTAGCGGTCCTGCAGGTCCCAGGCGCCGTCCACGGTGTAGGCGTCGAGGTGCGGCGGCAGCCACACGCGCAGGCGCCGCACCTGGGCGCGCACGCGTTGCAGCACCTGCGGGCCTTTAAAACGCTGGATGGCTTGGTTGTACAACTCGTTGAGCACCTGCGAGCTGATGCGCCCGCTGCGGGTCTGCCAGCAAAACGCCATCCATTCGCGGGCCCGCGCCCGGCGGGCCGGATCGCGGTCGTCCACGCTGGCCAGCAGCACTTCGGTGTCGACAAAGATCGGGGCGGTGGCCACGTTCAACGCTCGAAAAGGATGTTGCGCGGCACATAGGGCCCGCTGGAGGCGCCCCAGGATTCGAAGCTCAGCGCCTCGCGCATGGCCTGGGCGTAGGCGTCTTCCTGGCGCATCTTTTCGGCCATCCATTCACCGAGCAGGCGCGAGACGCTGCTGCCGCGCCTGGCGGCCTCCACGCGCACCCATTCGGCGACGGCGTCGTCCATGGTGACGGTGATGTTCTTCATGGGCAAAATAATACACGAACTTCGTGTTGCACGAACTTCGTGCTCCAATTTGATGCGCCGTGTGGTGGCTTTTGGTTGGCCGAACGCCGCCCGCTTTCGCCCGGTACATTCGTGCCATGGACCACCCGCCTGCCAGCCCCGTTGCGGACCACTCCCACCACCCTGTGCTGACCCTGCTGCGGCGCGCGCCGCGCTGGACCGTGCTGACCGGCGCCGGCATCAGCACGGACAGCGGCATCCCCGATTACCGCGACGCCGCGGGCGCGTGGAAGCGCTCGGCGCCCGTCACCTTCCAGGATTTCATGGGCAACGCCAGCAACCGCCAGCGCTACTGGGCGCGCAGCCTGGCCGGCTGGCCGGTGTTCAGCCAGGCCCGGCCGAACGCTGCGCACCAGGCCCTGGCCCAGCTGGAAGCGCGCGGCCCCGCACACAGCACCATCACCCAGAACGTGGACGGCCTGCACCAGCGCGCCGGCAGCCGGCGGGTGATCGACCTGCACGGGCGTCTGGACCAGCTGGTCTGCATGGCCTGCGGCCAGCGCAGCGCGCGCGGCGACTTCCAGGCGCGCCTGCTGGCGGCGAATCCCGCGTGGCGACACCGCCATGCGCCGGCGGCGCCCGATGGCGATGCCGACCTGAGCGGGGTGGATTTTTCACGCTTCGCCGTGCCGCCGTGCCCGCTGTGCGGCGGCATCCTCAAGCCCGATGTCGTGTTCTATGGCGAGAACGTGCCGCGCCCGCGGGTCGACGACGCCATGCAGCGGCTGGCGCACAGCGACCTGCTGCTCGTCGTGGGCAGTTCGCTCATGGTGTATTCGGGCCTGCGCTTTGTGCATGCCGCCAAGCAGCTCGGTCTGCCGGTGGTGGCGATCAACCTCGGTGCGACGCGCGCGGACGCGCAGCTCGATGGCAAGCTGCAGGTGGCGTGCGCCCCGGCCCTGGAAGACCTGGCCGCCCTGCTCTGAATGCGGGAACCTCGGGCCGCGGCACTCCATGCTCCGCGGCGATGCGTTTGAGTTGCGCAACTTTCCGACCTTGCGCCCTCAATTGCTGCCTCAAGTCCGCTTTCTCCATCTCCAACCGACTTATCACGTCGTGCAGTTCTTGATCCTGTTGTGTTCCACCGGATTGCGGCTTTTGGGCTGGCTGTTGCCCCGGCGCACCATGCACCGTCGGGGCGGGCAGCCATGCAAAAAGCCGCCAGACCTTGCGGCATGGCGGCTTGGCGCGAAAGCGCGCAACTGCAGGGGCTACTTCAGCCGCATCTCCGCCGCGCGCGCATGGGCCTGCAGTCCTTCGCCATGCGCGAGCACGCTGGCAATGCGGCCCAGCACCTGCGCGCCTTGCTCACTGACCTCGATGAGGCTGCTGCGCTTCTGGAAGTCGTACACGCCCAGCGGGCTCGAAAAGCGCGCCGTGCCGCTCGTTGGCAGCACGTGGTTGGGGCCGGCGCAGTAGTCGCCCAGCGACTCGCTGGTGTACGGGCCCAGGAATATCGCGCCGGCGTGGCGCAGCAGCGGCTCCCAGCGGTGCGGCTCGCGGCTCGATATTTCGAGGTGCTCGGGCGCGATGCGGTTGGAGATCGCGCAGGCCTCTTCCATGCTGCGCGTGTGGATCAGCGCGCCGCGGCCGGTGAGGCTCTTGGCGATGATCTCGGCGCGCGGCATGGTGGGCAGCAGACGGTCGATGGCCTGCTGCACGGCGTCGAGGTAGGCGGCGTCGGGGCACAGCAGGATCGACTGCGCCAGTTCGTCGTGCTCGGCCTGCGAAAAAAGATCCATCGCCACCCAGTCGGGCGGCGTGCTGCCGTCGGCCAGCACCAGGATTTCGCTCGGGCCGGCGATCATGTCGATGCCCACGGTGCCGAACACGCGCTTCTTGGCGCTGGCCACGTAGGCATTACCGGGGCCGGTGATCTTGTCGACCTTGGGCACGGTCTGCGTGCCATAGGCCAGCGCCGCCACGGCCTGCGCGCCGCCGATCGTGAAGGCGCGCGTGACGCCGGCCACATAGGCGGCGGCCAGCACCAGCGGGTTCTTCTCGCCGCGCGGCGTGGGCACGACCATGATGATCTCCCCCACGCCCGCCACGTGCGCGGGGATGGCGTTCATCAGCACGCTGCTGGGGTAGGCCGCCTTGCCGCCGGGCACGTAGATGCCGACGCGGTCGAGCGGCGTGACCTTCTGGCCCAGCAGGCTGCCGTCCTCGTCGCGGTAGCTCCAGCTCTGGCCGCAGGCCTGCTTCTGCGCCTCGTGGTAGCTGCGCACGCGCGCGGCGGCCGCCTCCAGAGCGTGGCGCTGTTCCGCGGAAATCGCGTCGAACGCGGCTTTGAGCTCGGCCTGCGTGAGTTCGAGCGCGGCCACCGCGGGCGCGGCCAGGCCGTCGAAGCGCGCGGTGTACTCGAGCACGGCCGCGTCGCCGCGCTGCTGCACGTCGGCCAGGATGTCGGCGACGCGCTGCTCGATGGCAGCGTCGGTGTCGGCGGACCAGTGCAGGCGCGCGGCAAAATCTGCCTCAAAAGTGGCGCTAACGCTGGACAGGCGTGCGGGTGCAGCTACAAAAGTCATAGTCAATCGGTCAGTCGGCAGGGCGGATGGCACCGGCAAACGCATCGATGATGCGGCGCAGCGGCGCCTGCTTGAGCTTGAGCATGGCCTGGTTGACCACCAGGTGCGAGCTGATGTCCATGATGCGCTCGACCTCGACCAGGTGGTTGGCCTTGAGCGTGTTGCCGGTCGAGACGAGGTCGACGATGGCGTCGGACAGGCCGATCAGCGGCGCCAGCTCCATGCTGCCGTAGAGCTTGATGAGGTCGACGTGCACGCCCTTGCTGGCGAAGAAGTCGCGCGCGATGGCGGTGTATTTGGTCGCCACCTTCAGGCGCGAGCCCTGCTTGACGGCCTGCGCATAGTCGAAGTCCGAGCGCACGGCCACGCTCACGCGGCACTGGGCAATGCGCAGGTCGAGCGGCAGGTACAGGCCCGAGCGGCCCGCACCCCATTCGGCGCTGTGCTCGATCAGCGTGTCCTTGCCGCACACGCCCAGGTCGGCGCCGCCGTACTGCACGTAGGTGGGCACGTCGGTGGCGCGCACCAGCACCACGCGCACGTCGGGCCGGTTGGTGGGCAGGATGAGCTTGCGCGACTTTTCCGGATCTTCGAGCACCTCGATGCCGGCGGCGGCCAGCAGGGGCATGATTTCGTCAAAGATGCGGCCTTTGGACAGGGCGAGGGTGATCATCAGATTCTTTCAATGTCCGCGCCCAGGGCACGCAGCTTCGCTTCCATGCGGTCGTAGCCCCGGTCCAGGTGGTAGATGCGGTCGACCACGGTCTCGCCCTGCGCCACCAGGCCGGCAATGACCAGGCTGGCCGACGCGCGCAGGTCGGTCGCCATGACGGTGGCGCCCGAGAGGCTGGCCGTGCCGTCCAGGCCGTCGGTGATGGCGACGCGGCCATCGATCTGGATGCGCGCGCCCAGGCGCACCAGTTCGTTGACGTGCATGAAGCGGTTCTCAAAAATGGTCTCGGTCACGGCCGCCGTGCCCTGCGCCACGCAGTTGAGCGCCATGAACTGCGCCTGCATGTCGGTCGGAAAGCCCGGGTACTCGGTGGTGCGAAAGCCCTGCGCGCGCAATGCGGCAGCGCCCGGACTGCGCACGCGGATGCCGCCGTCCACGGCCTGCACGTCCGCACCGGCGTCCTGCAGCTTCTCGACCACCGCGTCCAGGTGGTCGGGGCGCGCGTGGCGCAGCAGCGCATCGCCGCCGGTGGCGGCCACGGCGCACAGAAAGGTGCCGGCCTCGATGCGGTCGGCCACCACGGCATGCGTGCAGCCGTGCAGGCGCTCCACGCCCTGGATGCGGATGCGGCTGGTGCCGTGGCCCTCGATGCGCGCGCCCATCGCGATCAACATCTCGGCGAGGTCGGCGATCTCGGGCTCCTGCGCGGCGTTCTCGAGCACCGTCTCGCCCTCGGCCAGCGCCGCGGCCATGAGGAAGTTCTCGGTGCCGGTCACGGTGACCATGTCGGTGGTGATGCGCGCGCCCTTCAGGCGCGTGCGCCCGGCCGGCAGCTTGGCGATCATGTAGCCGTGCTCGACCACGATCTCGGCGCCCATGGCCTGCAGGCCCTTGATGTGCTGGTCCACGGGGCGCGAGCCGATGGCGCAGCCGCCGGGCAGCGACACCGTGGCCTCGCCAAAGCGCGCCAGCAGCGGCCCCAGCGCCAGCACCGAGGCGCGCATGGTCTTGACCAGCTCGTAGGGCGCCTCGGGCGAGCTCAGGGCGCTGGCGTCGATGCGCACCGTGCCGTTGTCGTCGCGCTCGGCCGACACGCCCATGTTGCGGATCAGCGTGAGCATGGTCGCCACGTCCTGCAGGCGCGGCACGTTGGTCAGCACCACGGGATCGGCGGTGAGCAGCGCCGCGCACAGTTCGGGCAGGGCGGCATTCTTGGCACCAGAGATGGCCACCTCGCCCTGCAAGGGCCGACCTCCGCGGATGAGGAGTTTGTGCATGGCGGAAAACCTGAAAAGTGAATTGAGAAAGAAAAAGGGCTCAAACGCTTATGGGCAAAGCGCAAGGAGCTATCAAATTTGATGCGCGCAAGCGCTCAGCCGCGGGACTGCGCGGCCCACTCGGCGGGGGTGAAGGTCTTCATCGACAGCGCGTGCACTTCATCGGTCGCCATCTTGCTGCCCAGCGTCGCATAGACGCGCTGGTGGCGCGCAATCGGGCGCTTGCCCTCGAACTCGGCCGAGACGATGGTCGCGTACCAGTGGCGGCCATCGCCTTCGAGCGTGATGTGTTCACAGGCGAGGCTGGCGGTGATGAGGTCTTTGAGTTGGTCGGCGGTCATTTCAGTCATCCATTGCGTTGTGCGCTACCTGCAGCGCGTGCAGCGGCTCGGGGGGTGTCATGTTCTGATCTTGTAGCCGGTGCGCAGCAGGTGCACGGCCAGCAGGCTCACGAGCGCCCAGGCGGTGGCCACGATGGACAGGCTGAGCCAGGGCGAGACGTCGCTCTGGCCAAAAAACCCGTAGCGGAAGCCGTCGATCATGTAAAAGAACGGATTCAGGTGGCTCACCGCCTGCCAGAACGGCGGCAGCGACTGGATCGAATAGAACACGCCCGACAGGAACGTCATGGGCACGATGATGAAGTTCTGGAACGTGGCCATCTGGTCGAACTTGTCGGCCCACAGCCCGGCAATCACCCCCAGCGTGGCCAGCAGCGCGGCGCCCAGCACGCCAAACAGCACGATCCACAGCGGCGCGGCGAACTGCGGCGTGGCAAACGCCAGCGTGACCACGAAGACGCCCAGCCCCACCACGAGGCCGCGCAGCACCGAGGAGCCGACGTAGGCGCCGAACCAGGTCCAGTGCGACAGCGGCGTGAGCAGCTGGAACACCAGATTGCCCATGATCTTGCTTTGCACCAGGCTCGACGAGCTGTTGGCAAAGGCGTTTTGCAGCACGCTCATCATCACCAGGCCCGGCACCAGAAAGGCGACGTAGCCGATGCTGCCAAACACCACGCGGTCCTGCAGCACATGGCCGAAGATCAGCAGGTAGAGCACGGCGGTGAGCACCGGAGCGGCGACGGTCTGGAAGCCCACCTTCCAGAAGCGCAGCACCTCCTTGTAGAACAGCATCTGCCAGCCGGTCATGCGGCCTGCCCCGCCATGGCATCTGCGCTGGCGCCAGCACCGGCGTTGGCCATCACGTTCAGGAACACGTCCTCCAGGTCGGCGCGGCGCATTTCCATGTCCTGCACGTCGACGCCGGCCTCGCGCAGCACCGCCAGAGCGCGCTCGACGGCCTGCGCGTCTTCGGTGGGCAACTGCACGATGCGGCCCGTGACGCGCGCCACGGCCGCGATCTGCGGCGGCAGCGCGCTGTCGGTCTTGAACACGAGCACATTGCCCGAGGCCGCCTTGAGCAGCTCGCTGGTGCGGTCCAGTGCCACCACGCGGCCGCGCTTGAGCATGGCAATGCGGCCGCACAGCGCCTCGGCCTCTTCGAGGTAGTGCGTGGTCAGCAGCACGGTGTGGCCTTCCTTGTTCAGGCGCGCGACAAACTGCCACAGCGTCTGGCGCAGCTCCACGTCGACCCCGGCGGTGGGCTCGTCGAGCACGATGATGGGCGGCTTGTGCACCAGCGCCTGCGCCACCAGCACGCGCCGCTTCATGCCGCCCGAGAGCTGGCGCATGTTGGCGCCGGCCTTGTCGGCCAGGCCCAGGCTGTGCAGGAGCTCGTCGATCCAGGCGCCGTTGTTCTGCACGCCGAAATAGCCCGACTGGAAGCGCAGCGCCTCGCGCACATTGAAGAAGGGGTCGAACACCAGCTCCTGGGGCACCACGCCGAGCTTGCGGCGCGCGGCGGCATAGTCGGCCTGTACGTCGCAGCCCTGCACCAGCACGCGGCCGCTGCTGGCGCGCGCCAGGCCGGCGAGGATGCTGATGAGGGTGGTCTTGCCCGCGCCATTGGGCCCCAGGAGGCCGAAGAACTCGCCCTCCTCGATGTCCAGGCTGACGTGGTCGAGGGCCTGGAACGGCCCTTGGGGCGTGGTGTAGGTCTTGGAGACGGATTGGAAGGATACGGCGGGCATGTCAGCGGCCCATTTTACGGCCTGGGGGCCGCGCGCCGCCGCCGCGCAGCGCGGCGCTGGCACCCGCCCTGGGGGCATTGCCCACGGGGGTCAGGCTCATGCCGCGCTGGGCAGCAGGGGCGCCACGCCGTACAGCGCCGCCATGCGGGCCAGCGCGGGCGGCAGGCCCTTGATGGCAAAGGCCTGGCGCGCCGCCAGGGCCTCGCGCCGGCATTCGAGCAGCACGGCCAGCGCCGAGCTGTCGAAGACCTGCAGGGCGCTCGCGTCGACCACCAGCTGGGCGTCGGTGCGCCCGCGCATGCCCTGCAGCAGCATGCCCAGCGCGCCGCGCGCCTGGCGCTGCGTCAGTTCGGAAGGAAGCACGAGCAAGGCAGCCATCGCGGCTCAGCCCTTGGCGTTGCTCTTGTTGCGCTCGGACAGGCTCTGGATCAGCCCGTCGACGCCGCGGGCGTTGATTTCCTGCGCAAACTGGCTGCGGTAGGTTTCCACCAGCCACACGCCGAGCACGTTGAGGTTGTAGATCTTCCAGCCCGCGCCCGCCTTTTCAAGGCGGTAATCGAGCTGCACCGGGTCGCCGCGGCCGCCGCGCACCTCGGTGCGCACCAGCACATCCTTGTCCTCGGGCGCGGCGCGCAGCGGCTTGACGGTGACGGTCTGGTCGTTGAACTGCGACAGCGCGCCGGCATAGGTGCGCACCAGCAGGATCTTGAACTCGTCCTGCAGGCGCTGCTGCTGCGCCGGCGTGGCCTGGCGCCAGCCCGGCCCCACGGCCGCGGCCGTCATGCGCCGGAAGTTCACATAGGGCATGACGGTGCTGTCCACGAGGGCAATGACCTTCTGCACATCGCCGGACTGCAGCGACTTGTCGGTGCGCAAGGTGTCGAGCACCTGGTTCGACAGGCGCTGGATCAGCGCGTCGGGCGCCTCGTCCGCGGCGTGCGAAGACAGGGACAGCGCCAGCAACACAGCGGCACCGAGGCTGGCGGCCATGCGGCCCAGAAAACGTCGGTTCATTTCATTCCTTTCGTTGCAGCGTCAGCGGCTGCGGCGCTCAGTGGTCGGGCTCGGGCGGCAGCATGCCGCTGTTGTCATCGTTTTCATCATATTGCCCCGGACCGGGCGGCTCGCTGCGCTGTTCGCGCAGGCGCAGGTAGACATCGCGCGTGAAGCTGTACTTGTCGAGCGCCGCGGCATCGAGCACCTCGCCGGCGCGCAGCAGGCTCGCGCGCGTGTCGACCGCGCGCAGGCCATACAGGCTGTTGCGCGCCGACACCGGGGTCACCTGGCCGAGCAGGTTGCCCTGCCAGTCCACCGGCAGCGCGAGCGTGTCGCGCACGGTCGAAGGCCCCAGGATGGGCAGCACCAAATAGGGCCCCGTGGGCACGCCCCAGCGCGCCAGCGTGAGGCCAAAGTCCTGCTTGGCGCGGTCGATGCCCATTTCACTGGCCACATCGAACAGGCCGCCGATACCGAACACGGTGTTGACGTTGAAGCGCACCAGGCTGTTGAGGGCGGCTTCTGCGCGCAGCTGCAGCACGTTGTTGACGAACGACCAGGCATCGCCGAGGTTGGCAAAGAAGTTGCTCACCCCGGTGCGCGCCACGGCGGGCGTGAGGTCCGTGTAGGCCTGGGCCACGGGCTTGAGCACCGCATTATCGACCGCCTGGTTGAACTGCGCCATGCCCCGGTTGTAGGGCTCCAGCGGGTCGTTGCGCGGGCCCGTGGCGCAGCCGGCCAGCGCCAGCACCAGCGTGCCCACGGCCCAGGCGCGCAGGGGCGCGGGCGCGCGGGCGGCGCCGGCAGGGGTGGGATGGCAGGGATGTCCTGCGCGGGAAGAGGTGGTCATTTGTTGCTGCCCGCGGACGGCGTCGCGCCGTCCGCCGCCTTGCTGTAGAGGAACTGGCTGATGAGATTTTCCAACACCACGGCCGACTGCGTCGCCACCACCCGGTCGCCGTTGGCCAGGTGATGCTCGTCGGCACCGGCCTCGATGCCGATGTACTGCTCGCCCAGCAGGCCGCTGGTCAGGATCTTGAGTGAGCTGTCCTTGGGAAAAGCGTAGCGGTTTTCCAGCGCCAGCGTCACGCTGGCCTGGTAAGTCTTGTCGTCAAAGGTGATCGACTCGACGCGCCCGACCACCACGCCGGCGCTGCGCACCGCCGCCTTGGGCTTGAGGCCGCCGATGTTGTCAAAGCGCGCCGTGACCCGGTAGCCGGACTGGAAGTTGAGGCTGAGCAAATTGGCCGCCTGCAATGCCAGAAACACCAGCGCCACCGCGCCGAGCATGACGAACAGGCCCACCCAGACATCGTTTTTGGACTGTTGCATTGTTGGTTTTCCTTGTGCCGCGGGCCCCGGGCCCGCGTCAGAGACTGAACATGAGGGCCGTGAGGACAAAGTCCAGGCCCAGTACCGCCAGCGACGCCACCACCACGGTGCGCGTGGTCGCCCGCGACACGCCCTCGGGCGTCGGCTTCGCCGTGTAGCCCTGCAGCAGGGCGACGAAAGTGACCGTGAAGCCGAACACCAGGCTCTTGATGACGCCGTTGCCGACGTCCTTGAACACGTCCACACCGCCCTGCATCTGGCTCCAGAACGAGCCGGCATCGATGCCGAGCATCACGACCGCCACAAACCATCCGCCGAGCACGCCGACCGCGTTGAACACCAGGGCCAGCACCGGCATCGCAATGACGCCGCCCCAGAAGCGCGGCACCAGGATGCGGCGCACCGGGTCCACGGCCATCATCTCCATCGCGCTGAGCTGCTCGCCCGCGCGCATCAGGCCGATCTCGGCCGTGAGCGAGGTGCCGGCGCGCCCGGCAAACAGCAGCGCCGTGATGACCGGCCCCAGTTCGCGCACCAGCGACAGCGCCACAAGCAGGCCCAGCGCCTCGGTCGAGCCATAACGCTGCAAGGTGTAGTAGCCCTGCAGGCCGAGCACGAAGCCGACAAACAGGCCCGAAACGCCGATGATGGCCAGCGAATAATTGCCCAGGAAATGGATCTGGTCGCGCACCAAGCCGGGCCGCTGGAGCGCGGCGGGCAGCAGGCGCAGCAGCCGCGCCAGCAGTCGCGCGCCCATGCCGATGTCGGCGAGCTTGCGGCGCGCGGCAAAGCCCACGTCGGCCGGCTTGTACCAGCTCATGGTGTGCTCCCGGTCAGCGCGCCAAAGTCCTGCTCCACCGCAGGACCCGGGTAGTGGAACGGCACGGGCCCGGTGGGCAGCGCGTTGACGAACTGGTGCACCAGCGGGTCCTGGCTGCGCCGCACCTCGTCGGGCGTGCCCTGCGCGGCGATGGTGCCCGGCCCCAGGATGACGACATGGTCGGCCAGCGCGAACGTGGCCTCGAGGTCGTGCGACACCAGGATGGTGGTGAGGCCCATCGCATCGTTGAGCGCGCGGATCAGCTGCGCGGCCGTGCCGAGCGAGATCGGGTCCAGCCCCGCAAAGGGCTCGTCGTACATGATCAGCTCGGGGTCGAGCGCGATCGAGCGCGCGAGCGCCACGCGCCGGCCCATGCCGCCCGAGATCTGGCCCGGCATCAGGTCGCGCGCGCCGCGCAGGCCCACGGCATGCAGCTTCATCAGCACGATGTCGCGCACCAGCGGCTCGGGCAGGTCGGTGTGCTCGCGCAGCGGAAACGCCACGTTCTCGAACACGCTCATGTCGGTGAACAGGGCACCGTACTGGAACAGCATGCCCATGCGCCGGCGCGCGGCATAGAGGCCGTCAGCGTCCATGCGGCCCACGTCCTGGCCATCAAACAGCACCTCGCCGCGCTGGGCGCGCTGCTGGCCGCCGATCAGGCGCAGCACCGTGGTCTTGCCGCCGCCCGAGGCACCCATGATGGCCGTCACCTTGCCGCGCGGCACGGTGAGCGACAGCCCGTTCAGCACCGGCCGCTCGCCATAGCCGAAATGGACATCGCGCAGCTCGACCAGCGCGGGAGAGGTGGGCGGTGAAGAAGAGGACATGGATGGGGCAGACAGAAGCGCCGCACACAAAAAGAGGTGCGGCGCGTAACCTACATCATATAGGGAAAGCCCTGAGCTGCCGGACGGGTGTCAGATCCATGCAAATAGCAGGAAGTTATAATGATCGGTTCAGAAATGACCCGCTCGGCCGGCCGAGCGGACTGCTGTCAGCGTTGCTTTGGCGTACAAGCGCACAACGGAACGAGGGCGCGGCAATTGGGCCGGCAACGCTTCTCCCTTCCTTGTGTGCGCACGCCAGCGGCGCACGGGACGGTGGACACGGGCCCTCTGCCGCGTGCCCACCGGTTTTGCCAACCTCGCAAAAGGGAACCATTCCATGAAAAACTTCCAACAAGTCGTGCCCATCACTGCCGCCGTCCCGCGCCAGGCCACGGGCCTGCACCTGATCGGTGACCTGTACGGGTGCTTGTGCGACAGCCGCCTGATGCTCGACGCCGCCCACCTCGAAGCCTTCTGCAAGGCGCGCGTGGCCGACGCCGGCCTGACGTCGGTCGGCAGCCTGTTCCACAGCTTTGGCGAAGGCGGCGGCGTGACCGGCGTGGTCGTGCTGGCCGAGTCGCACCTGTCGATCCACACCTGGCCCGAGGCCGGCTACGTCACGCTCGACGTGTATGTGTGCAACTACTCCACCAACAACCGCCCGAAGGCGCAGAAGCTGTTCGACGATATCCAGGCGGCCTTCAGCCCGAGCGACCCGCACCTGCACCGCGTCGAGCGCGCCTGAAATGAAGCAACACCCCCCTGAGTCGCTTCGCGCCTTCCCCCCTCTCTGTCGCTATCGCGCGGAGGGGGGACACCGCCAGCGCGGCGGGGCGGCCCTTGCGCGGCGGTTGCTGGCATGGGCTGCGCCGGTTGCATGGGCTGCGTACGACGCATACAGAAGAAAGGAGCGTTGACATGGCCGGACCACGCTACGTGGCCGAGCGCCTGACGCCCGACTTCGGCTTTTACCTGCGCGAGGCCCAGCTGCTGGCGCAAAAGCAGTCACCGTGGCAGCACATCGAGGTGTTCGAGAACGCGCTGTTCGGCCGCGTGATGCGCATCGACGGCTGCTTCATGACGTCCGAGCGCGACGAATTCTTCTACCACGAGCCCATGGTGCACCTGCCCGCTATCGCCCATGCGGGTCCGCGCAGCGCGCTGGTGGTCGGCGGCGGCGACGGCGGCGCGGCCGAGGAGCTGCTCAAGCACCCGGGCATGGAGCGCGTGGTGCTGGCCGAGCTCGACGCCGACGTGGTGCAGCTCGCGCGCGAATGGCTCGGCAACATCCACCGCGGCGCCTTCGACGACCCGCGTCTGGAGCTGCGCCTGGGCGACGCGCGCGCGCTGATCGAGTCGTGCAGCGAGCGCTTCGACCAGATCGTGCTCGACCTGACCGACCCGTTCGGCCCGGCGCTCGACCTCTACACGGTGGAGTTCTACCAGGCCTGCCGGCGCGCGCTGAACCCCGGCGGCGTGCTGTCGCTGCACCTGGGCTCGCCGATCCACCTGCCCGGCTCGATGGCGCGCATCGCCGCCTCGCTGCGCGCGGCCTTCCCCATCGTGCGGCCCTACCTGCAGTACGTGCCGCTGTACGGCACGCTGTGGTGCATGGCGATGGCCTCGGACAGCACCGATCCGGCGCTGCTCGGCGCTGACGAGGTCGACGCGCGCATTGCCGCGCGCGGCCTGCAGGACTTGCAGCTCTACAACGGCGCCACGCACCAGGCGCTGCTGGCGCAGCCCAACTTCGTGCGCACCCTGCTGGCGCAGCCGGCGCAGCCGATCCACCGCGGCGGCACGCTCGACGAGGCCATCGACCCCGACAGCATTCCGGCCGTGGCCGTGCTGCCGGCCTGAAAAAACCCTGCCCGCGCGCGGCGGGCAGGAATATCGGTCAAATCGGCTTCCAACGCTTACCCAGCAAGCGCTGGAAGCTATCCTTTTCAAAGCATGTGGTTCAGGAAGGCGCGCGTGCGCTCGTGGCGCGGCTGGGCGAAGAATTCGGCGGCGGGCTGCGCCTCAAGGATTTCGCCCTGGTCCATGAAGACCACGCTGTTGGCGACCTCGCGCGCAAAACCCATCTCGTGCGTGACCACCAGCATCGTCATGCGCTCGTCGGCCAGCTGGCGCATCGTGCGCAGCACCTCGCCCGTGAGCTCGGGGTCGAGCGCTGACGTGGGCTCGTCGAACAGCATGATGTCGGGCTCCATGGCCAGCGCGCGCGCGATCGCCACGCGCTGCTTTTGCCCGCCCGACAGGCGCGCGGGGTAGCTGTCGCGCTTCTCGCTCAGGCCGACCTTGGCGAGCAAGGCCTCGGCCTTGGGCGTGATCTCGGCCGCCGACAGGCCCTTGACCACCATCGGTGCCTCGATGATGTTCTGCAGCACCGTGAGGTGCGGAAACAGGTTGAAGTGCTGGAACACCATGCCCATCTTGCGGCAGATGCGGCGCACCTGCGCGTCGGGCACGTAGCGGCAGTGCCCGTGGGCGTCGGTCGTGACCACCACCTCGCGCTCGATGGCGAGGTAGCCGCTGTCGATGGTTTCGAGGTGGTTGAGGCAGCGCAAAAAGGTGCTCTTGCCCGAGCCCGACGGCCCGATCACGGCCACGACCTCGCCGCGGTCCAGGCGCAGAGACACGTTCTTGAGCACCCGCGTGGGGCCGAAGCTCTTGCAGAGGCCGCGCGCCTCGATCATGGGCTCAGGCGTCGTGTTTGGCATAGCGGTTCTCCAGGCGCTGGAAGCCCCAGGTCAGCACCAGGGTCATGGTCAGATAGAAGGCGGCGGCGACGATGAACGGCGTGGTCGTGAAGTCGCGCTGCACGATGCCGCGCGCGGCGCGCAGCAGGTCGTTGAGCGCCAGCACGTAGATCAGCGAGGTGTCCTTGACCAGCGTGATGGTCTCGTTGCTCATGGGCGGCAGGATGCGGCGCACCATCTGCGGCAGCACGATGCGGCGCATGGTCTGGCCGTAGCCCATGCCCAGCACCTTGGCGGCCTCGTACTGGCCGCGGTCCACCGACTGGATGCCGGCGCGGAAGATTTCGGCGAAGTAGGCCGCGTAGTTGAGCGCAAACGCCAGCACGGCGGCCGGAAAGTCGGGCAGGCGCACGCCGATCACCGGAACGAAGGGCAGCGCGAAGTAGATGAACAGCATCTGCAGCATCAGCGGCGTGCCGCGCATCAGCCAGATGTAGCCGTTGACCAGCAGGCTCAGCGAGCGAAAGGGCGAGATGCGCGCCAGCGCCAGCGCCAGGCCCAGCGGCACGGCCAGCGCGAGCGTGATGAAGAAAAGCTTGAGCGTCACCGTGGCGCCTTGCCACAGTGGAGCCATCATTGAAAGCGCGTAGTCCATGCCCATTGCCTCAGGTTCCGCCCGTGCGCCGCGCCACGGACGGGGCGGCGCAAACGCAAAACACCGGCTGGCCGACGGGCGGCTCAGCCGGTGTGCTCAGCCCTGCAGAGGTTACTTGATGATGTCCTTGCCAAACCACTGGGTGGCGATCTTGGCCGAGGTGCCGTCCGCCTTCATGTCGACCAGGGCCTTGTCGAGCTTGCTGTGCAGGTCGGTGTCGTCCTTGCGCACGCCCACGCCGTAGTCTTCGGTGCCGAAGTGCTCGTCGAGCACGGCGTAGTCGGCGGGCTTCTTGGCCACGTAGTAGCGGCCCACCACCTCATCGACCACCACCGCGTCGAGGCGGCCCGTCGCCAGGTCCATCAGCGCCGTCACGTTGTCGCCGAAGGTCTTGAACTCCTTGAACGTCTGGAACACGGCATCGTCCTTCTTCACCGCGTCGACAGCGCTGCTGCCTTCCTGCGCGCCGACGACCTTGCCGGCCAGATCGGCCTTGGTCTTGACCGCGGAGCTGGCGCCCACCACGACGATCTGGTGGTTTTCCATGTAGGGGGCCGTGAAGTCGATGTTCTTCTTGCGCTCTTCGGTGATGGTCAGGCCGTTCCAGAGCACGTCCACGCGCTTGCTGTTGAGTTCGGCTTCCTTGGCGCTCCAGTCGATCGGCTTGAATTCGACCTCCACGCCCAGGCGCTTGCTGGCCTCACGGGCCATGTCGACGTCAAAACCGACCAGCTCGTTCTTTTCGTCGCGGAAACCCATGGGCGGAAAGTTGTCGTCCAGGCCGACCACGATCTTGGTGATGGCGGCGGGGGCCGGGGTCGACTCTGCGGCGGCCTGGGCGGCGGGCTCTTGCTTACCGCACGCGGCCAACAGGACGCCCATGGACAACAACAAAACAGCAGTGAGTTTTTTCATGGTGGGTGGAGTTTCCAGGGATAAAAACGGACGCAGGGCCCCACGCACAGGGCAGTCTGCCCTGCCGCGGGGGCCCCAGGAAGTCCGCATTGTCCCCGATATTCGGGTTAACCCCGAATCGCGCGGCACAAAACGCGCCCGCGGGAAAGGACTTCAGCGCGCCAGGCGATCAAGCCCCTCACGCAGCGACAGTGCGCCTGGCCGTGTCAGCGCGGCAGGTCGCTGAAACCCATCAGGAACTCGTCGACCGCGCGCGCTGCGGGCGGCCAGCCCGCAGCCCACTCCTGTCGCCCCTGGGGCGATTTGCGGGGGCCGGGCGCGGCCTGGTCAACGCGGCAGGTCGCTGAAACCCATCAGGAACTCGTCGACCGCGCGCGCGGCCTGGCGGCCCTCGCGAATCGCCCAGACGACCAGGCTCTGCCCGCGCCGGATGTCGCCTGCGGCGAACACCTTGGGCACGCTGGTGGCGTAGCCGCCGTCAAAGTCGGTGCTGGCGCGGGCATTGCCGCGCGCGTCCTTGTCGACGCCAAAGGCGTCGAGCACGGGGGCCACGGGGCTGACGAAGCCCATGGCCAGCAGCACCAGGTCGGCGGGGTGGTGCTGTTCGGTGCCCGGCACTTCGACCAGCCGGCCCTCCTTGAATTCGACCTGCACCGTGGTCAGGCCCTTGAGCTTGCCCTTCTCGCCCGTGAACTCCTTGGTGGAGATGGCGAAGGCGCGCGCGCAGCCCTCTTCGTGGCTGGAGCTGGTGCGCAGCTTGAGCGGCCAGTAGGGCCAGGTCAGCGGCCGGTTTTCCTCTTCTGGCGGCTGCGGCATGACCTCGAACTGCGTCACGCTGGCCGCGCCATGGCGGTTGCTGGTGCCCACGCAGTCGCTGCCGGTGTCGCCGCCGCCGATCACGATGACGTGCTTGCCGGTCGCTGAAATCTGGCCCTTGACCTTGTCGCCGGCGTTGACCTTGTTTTGCTGCGGCAGGAACTCCATGGCGAAGTGCACGCCGGCGAGGTCGCGCCCCGGCACCGGCAGGTCGCGCGACTGCTCGGCACCGCCGGCCAGCAGCACGGCGTCAAATTGCTGCTGCAGCTGTTCGGGCGTGATGGTTTCCTTGGCCCAGTTGGTGACCTTGGAACCCTGGCCCAGGCCGTCCTGCGCGGCGCCGACGAAGACGGCGGTGCGGAACCGCACGCCCTCGGCCTCCATCTGCGCCACGCGCTTGTCGATGTGGCTTTTTTCCATCTTGAAGTCGGGAATGCCATAGCGCAGCAGGCCGCCGATGCGGTCGTTCTTCTCGAACACGGTCACGCTGTGGCCGGCGCGCGCCAGCTGCTGGGCCGCGGCCAAGCCGGCCGGACCCGAACCGACCACGGCCACCGTTTTGCCCGTCTGGTGGCGGGCCGGCTGCGGCGTGACCCAGCCGTGCTCCCAGGCGCGGTCGATGATGGCGTGCTCGATGCTCTTGATGCCAACGGGATCGTCGTTCACGTTCAGCACGCAGGCCGCCTCGCAGGGCGCGGGGCAGATGCGGCCGGTGAACTCGGGGAAGTTGTTGGTCGAGTCGAGCACGGCAAAGGCGCTCTTCCAGTCGCTCTGGTAGACCAGATCGTTGAAGTCCGGAATGACGTTGTTGACCGGGCAGCCACTGTTGCAAAACGGCGTGCCGCAGTCCATGCAGCGCGCCGCCTGCACCTTGGCCTGCGCGTCGTCGAGGCCGATGACGAATTCCTTGTAGCTCTTGACGCGCTCGGGCACGGGCCGGTAGCCCTCCTCGATGCGCTCGTATTCCATGAAGCCGGTGGTCTTTCCCATGTCCGTGTCCTAGTGAATGCTGTGCGTGGCGTGTGGCAAACCGGCTTACTTGGCCGCCACCGCTTCGTTTTCAGGAGCTGCAACCGCAGGCGTGGCGGCGTCTTCGAGCACTTTTCGCTCATACATCTCGGACAGCGCGCGCTTGTACTCGGTCGGGAAGACCTTGACGAACTTGGCGCGCGAAGCGGCCCAGTGGTCGAGCAGCTCGCGTGCGCGCTTGCTGCCGGTCCAGCGGTTGTGGTCCTCCAGCATCTTCTTGAGCAGCGCCTCGTCGGTCTTGCCCTGGTGGCGGGCGTGCGGGTGCGTGGCGAGCTGCTCGTCGCTGGGCACGATGCGCTCGAGCGCCACCATGGCCATGTTGCAGCGCATGTGGAACTGGCCGTCCTCGTCGTAGACATAGGCCACGCCGCCGCTCATGCCGGCGGCAAAGTTGCGCCCGGTCTTGCCGAGCACCACCACGGTGCCGCCCGTCATGTACTCGCAGCCATGGTCGCCCGTGCCCTCGACCACCGCCGTGGCGCCCGACAGGCGCACGGCAAAGCGCTCGCCGGCCACGCCGCTGAAGAAGGCCTCGCCGCTGGTCGCGCCGTACAGCACGGTGTTGCCGACGATGGTGTTGCGCGCCGCCTCGCCGCGGAAGTCCAGGCTCGGTCGCACCACGATGCGGCCGCCCGAGAGGCCCTTGCCGGTGTAGTCGTTGGCGTCGCCGATCAGGCTCAGCGTGATGCCACGCGCGAGGAAGGCGCCAAAGGACTGCCCGCCCGTGCCCTCGAACTGGATGCGGATGGTGTCGTCGGGCAGGCCCTCGGGGTGCTGGCGCGTGACCGCGCCCGAGAGCATGGCGCCCACGGTGCGGTTGACATTGCGCGCCACCTCCATGATCTGCACGCGCTCGCCGTGTTCGATGGCGGGGCGGCAGCGTTCGATCAGCTTGCGGTCGAGCGTGTGGCCCAGGTTGTGGTCCTGCTCTTCGGTGTGGTAGCGCGGCACGTCGGCGCCCACCAGCGGCTGGGCAAACAGGCGGCTGAAGTCCAGGCCGCTGGCCTTCCAGTGTTCGATGCCGGCGCGCATGTCGAGCAGGTCGGTGCGGCCGATCAGCTCGTCGAACTTGCGGATGCCCAGCTGCGCCATGATCTGGCGCACTTCCTCGGCGACGAAGAAGAAGTAGTTGACGACGTGCTCGGGCTTGCCCGAAAACTTGGCGCGCAAGGCCGGGTCCTGCGTGGCCACGCCCACCGGGCAGGTGTTGAGGTGGCACTTGCGCATCATGATGCAGCCCTCGACCACCAGCGGCGCGGTGGCAAAGCCGAACTCGTCGGCGCCGAGCAGCGCGCCGATGGCGACGTCGCGGCCGGTCTTCATCTGGCCGTCGGCCTGCACGCGGATGCGCCCGCGCAGGCGGTTCAAGACCAGCGTCTGCTGGGTCTCGGCCAGGCCGATCTCCCAGGGGCTGCCGGCGTGCTTGATCGACGACCAGGGCGAGGCGCCCGTGCCGCCGTCGTGGCCCGCGATCACCACGTGATCGCTCTTGCACTTGGCGACGCCCGCGGCGACCGTGCCCACGCCCACTTCGGAGACGAGCTTGACGCTGATGCTGGCGTGCGGCGCCACGTTCTTGAGGTCGTGGATCAGCTGCGCCAGGTCTTCGATCGAATAGATGTCGTGGTGCGGCGGCGGCGAGATCAGGCCTACGCCGGGCACGCTGTGGCGCAGCTTGCCGATGTATTCGCTCACCTTGCCGCCGGGCAGCTGGCCGCCCTCGCCGGGCTTGGCGCCCTGGGCCATCTTGATCTGGATCTGGTCGGCCGACGAGAGGTATTCGGCCGTGACGCCAAAGCGGCCCGACGCCACCTGCTTGATGCGGCTGCGCAGCGAGTCGCCGTCCTGCAGCGGCAGGTCGACCTCGACGTTCTCGGCGCCGATCACGCTCTTGAGCGTGTCGCCGACCTTGATCGGGATGCCCTTGAGCTCGTTGCGGTAGCGCGCCGCATCCTCGCCGCCCTCGCCGGTGTTGCTCTTGCCACCGATGCGGTTCATGGCGACGGCCAGCGTGGCGTGGGCTTCGGTGCTGATCGAGCCGAGCGACATGGCGCCGGTGGCAAAGCGCTTGACGATCTCCTTGGCGGGCTCGACCTCGTCGATGGCAATGGCCTGGGCCGGGTCGAACTTGAACTCGAACAGGCCGCGCAGCGTCATGTGGCGGCGGCTCTGGTCGTTCACCAGCTGGGCGTATTCCTTGTACGTATTCCAGTGGTTGGCGCGCGTGCTGTGCTGCAGCTTGGCAATGGTGTCGGGCGTCCACATGTGCTCTTCGCCGCGCGCGCGCCAGGCGTATTCGCCGCCGGCGTCAAGCATGTGCGCGAGCAGCGGGTCGCCACCGAACGCCGCCTTGTGCATGCGGATGGCCTCTTCGGCGATCTCGAACACGCCAATGCCTTCGACGCGGCTGGCCGTGCCGGTGAAGTACTTGGCCACGGTGGCGCTGTTGATGCCGATGGCCTCGAACAGCTGCGCGCCGCAGTAGCTCATGTAGGTGCTCACGCCCATCTTGGACATGATCTTGGACAGGCCCTTGCCGATGGCCTTGGTGTAGTTGGCGATGGCCTTGTCGGCCGACAGGTCGCCCGCCAGACCCTTGTGCATGTCGGCCAGCGTTTCGAGCGCCAGGTAGGGGTGCACGGCCTCGGCGCCGTAGCCGGCGAGCACGGCGAAGTGGTGCACCTCGCGCGCGGTGCCGGTCTCGACCACCAGGCCGGCCGTCGTGCGCAGGCCCTTGGCGACCAGGTGCTGGTGGATGGCCGAGAGCGCGAGCAGCGCCGGGATGGCCACCTGGGTGCTGCTGATGCCGCGGTCGCTGATGATCAGGATGTTGGCGCCGCCCTTGATCGCGTCCACCGCCTGCGCGCACAGCGAGGCGAGCTTGGCTTCCACGCCCTGCTTGCCCCAGGCCAGCGGGTAGGTGATGTCGATGGTGGCGCTCTTGAACTTGCCCTGCGTGTGTTTTTCAATGTCGCGCAGCTTGGCGATGGCGGCGAAATCGAGCACGGGCTGGCTCACTTCGAGCCGCATCGGCGGGTTGACCTGGTTGATGTCGAGCAGGTTCGGCTTGGGGCCGATGAAGCTGTTGAGCGACATCACGATGGCCTCGCGGATCGGGTCGATCGGCGGGTTCGTCACCTGCGCGAACAGCTGCTTGAAGTAGTGGTAGAGCGGCTTGTTCTTGTCCGAGAGCACGGCCAGCGGGCTGTCGTTGCCCATGGAGCCGATGCCCTCCTCACCGTTCTTGGCCATGGGCGCGAGCAGGAACTTGAGGTCTTCCTGCGTGGTGCCAAAGGCCTGCTGGCGGTCGAGCAGGGGCAGCGGGTGGGCGGGCGCAGGCACGGGCGCGTCCAGCACGATGCTGTCGAGCTTGATGCGCAGGTTCTCGATCCACTGCTTGTAGGGCTTGGTGTTGACGATGTTGGCCTTGAGCTCGTCGTCGTCGATCATGCGGCCCTGCTCCAGGTCGATCAGCAGCATCTTGCCCGGCTGCAGGCGCCATTTGCGCACGATGCGGTTCTCGGGCACGGGCAGCACGCCCGACTCGGACGCGAGGATCACCAGGTCGTCGTCGGTCACGCAGTAGCGGGACGGCCGCAGGCCGTTGCGGTCGAGCGTGGCGCCGATCTGGCGGCCGTCGGTGAAGACGATGGAGGCCGGGCCGTCCCAGGGCTCGAGCATGGCGGCGTGGTACTCGTAGAACGCGCGCCGGCGCGGGTCCATGGTCGTGTGCTGCTCCCAGGGCTCGGGGATCATCATCATCACGGCCTGGCTGATCGGGTAGCCGGCCATGGTCAGCAATTCGAGGCAGTTGTCGAACGTGGCCGTGTCCGACTGGTCGGCGAAGCTGATCGGGTAGAGCTTTTGCAGGTCGGCCGCCAGCACGGGCGACGCCATCACGCCCTCGCGCGCCTTCATCCAGTTGTAGTTGCCCTTGACGGTGTTGATCTCGCCGTTGTGCGCCACGTAGCGGTACGGGTGGGCCAGCGGCCACTCGGGGAAGGTGTTGGTCGAGAAGCGCTGGTGCACCAGGCCGAGCGCCGAGACACAGCGCACGTCCTGCAGGTCGAGGTAGTACTTGCCCACCTGGTCGGCCAGCAGCAGGCCCTTGTAGATCACGGTGCGGCTGCTCATGCTGGGCACGTAATACTCTTTGCTGTGCTTGAGCCGCAGCGCCTGGATGGCGGCGCTGGCGGTCTTGCGGATCACATAGAGCTTGCGCTCGAGCGCGTCCTGCACGATCACGTCGCTGCCGCGGCCGATGAACACCTGGCGCAGGATGGGCTCTTTCGCGCGCACGGTGGGCGACATCGGCATGTCCTTGTCCACCGGCACATCGCGCCAGCCCAGCAGCACCTGGCCTTCGGCGCGGATGGCACGCTCCATCTCCTGCTCGCAGGCCAGACGCGAAGCGTGCTCCTTGGGCAGAAAGATCATGCCGACGCCGTACTCGCCCGCGGCGGGCAGCGTGACACCCACGGAACCGTCCGGGGCCGTTCCGGCCCGGGCCATCTCCTCGCGGTAGAGCGCGTCGGGAATCTGGATCAGAATGCCCGCGCCATCGCCCATCAGCTTGTCGGCCCCCACCGCGCCGCGGTGGTCGATGTTCTCGAGGATCTTCAGCGCCTGCGTGACGATGTCGTGGCGCTTCTCGCCCTGGATATGGGCCACAAAGCCCAGCCCGCAGGCATCGTGCTCATGCCCGGCCGCATACAGGCCGTGTTGTGTCAGGTGCGCAATTTCAGCCGCGGTGGTCATGGTGTGCATCTCTTGTGTGTTCACAGAAACACAAGATTAGTGCAATGCAACATACGGGTGCAAGCAAAATAATAGGGGTCAGATTCCAATTAAATGAACTAATTAACCCATCTATTTAAATTAGGGACGAATCAAATTCAATAGCAAATAGTTAAGACATACAAAGGGATGCGAGGCTATTTGACCATGATTTTTCGCACGCTAGGCGGCCGCCCTGGCTTGGCTTTGGTAACGCGGCGTGGCGATTTTTTTTGCAAGGCCGCGACAAAATCCGCACTTCCCAGAGCCCAGCCGCGCAAGGCCGCGTCGGTCAGCGCCACCTGCTCGCCATGGCCGATGCCTGCCTGCACCAGCGCGGCATAAGCGGCCTCGCGCGCAAAGGGCGTGTTGCCCAGCGCCCAGTACAGCGCATGCGGCGTGACCAGCTTGTCGCTGCGCTGGCCCAGGTGGTGGGCATGGCTGGACCAGGGCCAGGCACCCGGCTGCGCCACCCTGCCGGCGCGCACCGGGTTCAGGTCGAGGTAGACCATGCAGGCCAGCAGGTAGCGCTCGGTCTCGATCAGCGTCGAACGGTAGCGCCCTTCCCACAGCGTGCCAGAGCGGCCATGGCGCTGGTTGAAAGTGCGCACATAGCTGCGCCCCACGGCCTGCATCATCAGCGGCAGCGCCTCGGCGGTGGACGGTGTGGCCAGCAGGTGGAAGTGGTTGTCCATCAGCACATAGGCATGCACCGCCACGCCGAACTTTTGCGCGCTCTCGGTCAAGAGCGCGAGCATGGTCTCGAAGTCCTGTTTGTCCGCAAAGATCATCTGGCGGTTGTTGCCGCGCTGGATGATGTGGTGCGGGTAGCCGGGCAGGGTCAGACGGGGCAGGCGGGCCATGGGAAGTTCCAGAGAGGACGATGTGCGCAATTTTAAATTGGTGTCTGACCCCGATTAGATTGATTAGTTGTGCGCTTGTTGCCGAGGGCGGAGGCCGGATCTCGCCTCGGCGGGCGGCTTTTCTTGGGTTCCTTGCGTTTATTGACGATGTGCCCTTCGCTGGGGGCAGAGGCCGGGTCTCGCCCCGGCGGGCGAGGTACTTTTCTTTGCTTCGCCAAAGAAAAGTACCCAAAAGAAAGGCGACCCGAAGTCTGCGCCCCCAGCGCTGCGCGCTGGGGCACCCTGCGGTGCTCGCGCCCAGCGGGGTCTCGCTCCAACTCGCCACTGCGTGGCTCAAACAGTCG
>NZ_MWOK01000026.1 GCF_012932145.1 Acidovorax sp. SRB_14
CTTGGCTGCGGCCTGCATCACGTCGCGGCTCGGCGGTTTGCCGGCACCGCCCCAGATGGTCTGGCGGCCCATGGCGATGGGCTCGGCCTTCTCGCCCTCGTCGGGGCCGAAGCCGTCGATGACCTGCACCGGAATCGTTTGCTTGGTGAAGCGTTCGATGTCCATCATGAAGCCTTCCTCGTCCATGCAGACCAGGCTCACGGCCTCGCCGCTGGCGCCCGCGCGGCCGGTGCGGCCGATGCGGTGCACGTAGTCTTCGGAGACGTTGGGGATTTCGTAGTTGACGACGTGTGGCAGCTCGTCGATGTCGATGCCGCGCGCGGCAATGTCGGTGGCCACCAGGGCGCGCACGTCGCCGCTCTTGAAGCCGGCCAGCGCCTGCGTGCGGGCGCTCTGGCTCTTGTTGCCGTGCAGCGCCATGGCGCTGACGCCGTTCTTGGTCAGGAATTCGGCCACGTTGTTGGCGCCGAACTTGGTGCGCGTGAACACCAGCACCTGGCTCCAGTTGTGCTCCTGGATGATGTGCAGCAGCACCTGCTTTTTCTTGCCGCGGCCTACCGGGTGGATCACCTGGGTGATGCGTTGCACCGTGGTGTTGCTGGGCGTGACCTGGATGCTCTGCGGGTTCTTGAGCAGGGTCGCGGCCAGGTCGCGGATCTCGTCGCTGAAGGTGGCCGAGAACAGCAGGCTCTGCTTGTCCTTGGGCACCAGCGCGAGGATCTTTTTCACGTCGTGGATGAAGCCCATGTCGAGCATGCGGTCGGCTTCGTCGAGCACCAGCACTTCCACGGTGGACAGGTCCAGGAAACCCTGCTGCTGCAGGTCGAGCAGGCGGCCGGGCGTGGCCACCAGGATGTCCACGCCGCGCTTGATGCGGTCGATCTGCGGGTTCATGCCCACGCCGCCGAACACCACGGTGGAGTTCAGGTCGAGGTATTTGCCGTACTGTCGCACCGACTCTTCCACCTGTGCGGCGAGTTCACGCGTGGGCGTCAGCACCAGGGCGCGCACGCCCTTGCCGCCAAACTTGCTCTTTGGGGCTGCTTCGAGCGACAGGCGGTGCAGCAGCGGCAGCGTGAAGGCGGCCGTCTTGCCGGTGCCGGTCTGGGCGCCAGCCAGCAGGTCTTGGCCGGCCAGCACGGCCGGAATGGCCTGTGCCTGGATGGGCGTGGGGTGTTCATAGCCTTGCTCGCGCACGGCTTTCATGATGGCTGGGGCCAGGTTCAGTTCGTCAAATGTCATGTAAGAAACGCGTCCATCCGGGCGCTGGGTATCGGCCTGTCGGGGCAGCCCGTGTGGGGTTGCCGAGCCAGTGTCAGGCTGATCTGGTTCAAATGAGGGAGCCCGCAATGAAGGTTTGCATCGTCCCCAGCAGAGAGCTGTATTGCGCACAACTGGAGTGCGCAACAGCGGTTATTGTCGCATGAGTCGATAATCGGGGTTTGTTTGCAGAATCCTCTGCCTTCTTTTTGCAGGTGTGACTACTTCCGATGGCCCAATACGTTTATTCCATGAACCGTGTCAGCAAGACCGTGCCGCCCAAGCGGCAGCTCTTGAAAGACATTTCGCTCTCGTTTTTTCCTGGCGCCAAGATTGGCGTGCTGGGCCTGAACGGCTCGGGCAAGTCCACCTTGCTCAAGATCATGGCCGGGGTCGACAAGGAGTTCGAGGGCGAAGCGCTGCCGATGCCGGGGCTGACCATTGGCTATCTGGAGCAGGAACCCAAGCTCAATGACGAGCACACGGTGCGCGAATCGGTCGAAGAGTCGATGGGCGCGGTCTTTGCCGCCAAGGCACGCCTGGAAGAGGTCTACATCGCCTACGGCGCCGAAGACGCCGACTTTGACGCGCTGGCTGCCGAACAGGCCCAGCTTGAAGCCATCATTGCCACCGCCGGCACCGACTCTGAGCACCAGCTCGAAATCGCGGCCGATGCACTGCGCCTGCCGCCGTGGGACGCCAAGATCGGCCTGCTTTCCGGTGGCGAGAAGCGCCGCGTGGCACTGTGCCGTCTGCTGTTGTCCAAGCCCGACATGCTGCTGCTCGACGAGCCCACCAACCACCTGGACGCCGAGTCGGTCGAGTGGCTGGAAGTGTTCCTCAAGCGCTTTACCGGCACCGTGGTGGCCATCACCCACGACCGCTACTTCCTCGACAACGCCGCCGAGTGGATACTGGAGATGGACCGCGGTCGCGGCATTCCATGGAAGGGCAATTACAGCACCTGGCTGGAGCAGAAGGGCGACCGCCTGGCACAGGAGCAAAAGAGCGAAGAGGCCCACGCCAAGGCCCTGAAGAAGGAACTTGAATGGTCGCGCCAGAACCCCAAGGCGCGCCAGGCCAAGAGCAAATCGCGCCTGGCCCGCTTTGAAGAGCTGAGCGACTTCGAATACCAGAAGCGCAACGAAACGCAGGAAATCTTCATCCCTGTGGCCGATCGCCTGGGCAACCAGGTGTTCGAGTTCAAGAACGTCAGCAAGTCGTTTGGCGACCGCATGCTGATCGACAACCTGAGTTTCAACATTCCGGCCGGCGCCATCGTCGGCATCATCGGTCCGAACGGTGCCGGCAAGTCGACGCTGTTCAAGCTGCTGGCTGGCAAGGAGCAGCCCGACAGTGGTGAGGTCATCGTCGGCTCGACCGTGAACATGGCCTTTGTCGACCAGCACCGCGACGTGCTGGCCAACGAAAAGACCGTCTGGGAAGATGTCTCGGGCGGGCTCGACATCCTCAACGTCGGCAAGTTCCAGATGGCCAGCCGCGCGTACTGCGGACGATTCAACTTCAACGGCGCCGACCAGCAGAAAAAGGTCGGCATGCTCTCGGGCGGCGAGCGCGGGCGCCTGCACCTGGCCAAGACCTTGATTGCCGGTGGCAACGTGCTGCTGCTGGACGAGCCGTCCAACGACCTGGACGTGGAAACCCTGCGTGCCCTGGAAGATGCGCTGCTGGAATTTGCCGGTAGCGTGCTGGTCATCAGCCACGACCGCTGGTTCCTCGACCGCATCGCCACGCACATCCTGGCCGCCGAGGGCGACAGCCAGTGGACATTCTTCGACGGCAACTACCAGGAATACGAAGCCGACAAGAAAAAGCGCCTGGGCGAAGAGGGGGCTCGGCCGCACCGCATGCGGTTCAAGGCGCTCAAGTAGCATCGGCGATCCAACGCCACCCGCCGGGGATCGCTTCGCCATGCCAGTGCCTCCATCCCGCTTGAGAACGGTCTTTCGGGCCTGTGTCGTCACCGCCGTGCGCGAGGGCGAGGCGGTGATGGCGCAACTCATCGAGGCCACGCGTGGGGCGTTGGCCGGCCAGGAATCGGGCACGCGCGGCATTGCGCAGCGCAACCTGGCCAGCGACGCGCTGCGCCTGCTGGGCCAGCACGAGGCTGCGCTGCTCAAGGCCTATCCGATGGCCTTGCTGGAAGTTTTTGCCGAAGGGCCTGCTGCCGCGCGGCCCCGGCAGACCGACCCTACCGGCATGGATTTTGGCGAACTGGCCCTGGTGGACGACGCCGAGGTCCAGGCCCAGGTCGAGCTCTCGCGCGCGCAGCAGCGGGCGCTGCATGCCACCGATGCGGCGCTGGCAGAACTCAACGCCCTCGTCAGCGCCGCCCAGGGCCTGCAGCGCGTGCAGCCCGAGCGCAACCCCTTGCGCCCGGAAAACTACATCCGTGCGCTGCAACGGGTGGTGACCGAGACCGGTGCGCCCGCGCCGGTGCGGGACCTGTGGATGCAGCATTTGGGCGAGTTGCTCGGGCCACAGCTCGTCGGCGCCTACCAACGCGCTGCCCAGGCGCTGCGCGGGCAGGGCGTCGAGCCCGTGGGCTACGGCGTGGCGCTTGTGCCCGGCGTGCGTTCGGGGTATTCGGGCTACGCGAGTGCCTATGCCGACAGTGGCCACCACAGCCAGGGCATGGCATACGGGGCACCGTCGGGATACGCGCGCGGTGGGGAGGGCGCCGGCTGGATGGGCGACCCCGCAGTGGGGACGTTGACCGCAGAGACCGAAGAGGCCTGGCTCACCGTAGGCATCCTGCGCCAGTTGTTGGCCGGCGGCGATCCGTACGCTGCGCTGCACGGCAGCGCATATGCAGTGGAGGCACCGACCCCAGGGCTGCACCCCGCATGGGCCGAGCCCCAGGTAGCAGGAGTCCCAACGCACACTGAACGGGCCGGTGGCCCGCTGCCAGCGGCTGCGGCCGAGGCCTTGCACGACATGGCGCAGCTGGAGCGGCTGGTCGGGCGCTTGGCCCAGGGCGCCCCCCTGTCTGGCGCGCGGCCCCTGGGGGCTGCGCTGGGCAGCCAGAATATTTCTTCTGGCAGTTCCATCGATTCCCCAGGGCGCGCCGCCGAGGTGGTTGCGCGCATGGTCGAGAACCTGGCGCAGGATGCGCGCCTGCTGCCAGCCGTGCAGCGTGCCGTGCAAAGCCTGGAGCCGGCGATCCGCAAGCTGGTGCGGCACGACCCCCGTTTCTTTTCCGACAGCCTGCACCCCGCACGCCGCCTGCTCGATGAGTTGACGCAGCGCAGCCTGGCATTCGCCTCACCGGAGGCGCCCGGCTTTGCTGGCTTCATGCGCACCGTCCATGAACGGGTGGAGCCGTTGTGCCGCCTCGAGGTCGTCAACGCCGCCTCCTTCGAGTCCGGGCTCGGCGCGTTGCAAGCCGCCTGGGATGCGCAGGCGCACGAACTCCAGGCGCGGCACGAGGGAGAGGCGCAGCAGCGGTGGCAGGCGCAGCAGCGCGAAGCGCTGGTGGGGCGGATCGCCGCCGACATCCGCACGCTGTCCGGTGCCGAACAGGTCCCTGCCGATGTCTTGGACTTCGTGGCCGGACCGTGGGCGGATGTGGTGGCGCTGGCACAGTTGGAGGGGCCTGAGGCTGCCGATGGCGATCCGGGGGGCTACCTCGCGTTGGTGCCCGAACTTTTCTGGAGCGCCCAGCCCGCGCTGGCGTGCACCGATCCCGCGCGGTTGATTGAGGCCATGCCGCACCTGGTGGCCACGCTGCGCACCGGACTGCAGTCGATCGGGCACCCCGAAGACCTGGCCCGCGCCTTTCTGGAGCGCTTGACCGGTCTGCACCAAAGGGCGCTGGCCGCTGTTGAGACCATGCCGTCTGTGCCCGCGCAGCACGCTGCAGAGCCCGTGCCCCCGAAGACGGCCACCGCGCCGGCGCCGCCCGAAGTGGAGGTCGAGTTCACTGTGGGCACCTGGGTGGAGCTGCTCAGCAACCGCCGCACGGTGCGCACGCAACTGACCTGGACCAGTCCGCAGCACACGCTGTTCCTGTTCACGGCCCCGGACGGAAGCACCCAGTCGATGACGCGGCGCATGCGTGACAAGCTGGCGGCGCAAGGGGCCCTGCGCGTGGTCCCTGCGCCCCCGATGGCGCGTGCCACTGAGGGAGGTGCGGCCTCAGCGCCCGTGCGCAAGCCGCCCCACAGCCGCTGACGCGGCCCGGCTCACGCCGGAGGAAGCCGCTGGCGCACCAGCTGGATGTGGTTGCGCAGCGCATACAGCTCGTCGGCATATGACAGCGGCACGCTCACTTTTTCCACCTGCGCTTCGAGCTGGTCCAGCGCCTGCGACAGCGCCGCCATGGGCAGCTGGCCCGATTCCATGTCGGTTTCGATCTCGCGCAGCCGCCCGTACCAACGGAACACGCGCGAGCGCACGCGAAACTGGTAGAGCGGCGGCACGATGCGCGAGAGCGGCAGCAGGGCGGCGAGCAAGATGCCCAGTACCAGCCACATGCGCTCGATCAGGTTGGCGATCCAGAACGGCAGGTAGCGCTGCAGCAGCGGCACCGGCTCGTTGATCGCGCGGTCGGCCTCGGGGGCCATCGGCAGCTCGCTGAGGCGCGTGTTCGGAAACTCGCGGGCCCGGTTGAACCAGCCGGCCCCGCTGTGCAGCGCCTGGCCGGCCTGGGCAAACAGCTGCAGCAGGGCCGGGTGCGTGCCGCCCTGCGCCAGCAGCGCGGTGGTGGACGCCACCAACCTCACGTCGGCGGGCGGCACATCGCCCGCCAGGTCGACCACGCCGCGCGGCAGCGTGACGGGGCTCAGGAACGCAAAGCGGCGGCCATAGGCTTCGTGCTGCGGAAAGTCCATCAGTTGCACGCCGGGCGTTTGCAGCAGCATCTGCACCATCGGTGCCTCGGGCGCCGAGGCAAACACCAGCACATCGAGCTTGCCGGCGAGGAAACCCACCGTGGCCGGCGTCTGCCCGAGCTGCGAGAGCCGGAGGTCGGTGGGCGCGATGCGGTTGGCAGCGAGCAGTTTTTCGACCAGCGTGGGCACACCGCTGCCGGCCGTTCCGACGTTCACGCGCAGGCCGCGCAGCTGGGGCAGGGCGTCCAGGCGCCCCGAGCGGTTGCGCTGGCGCGCGGCGTCCTCGCGGTAGAACAGCCACAGCGGCTCGACGAACAGGCTGCCCAGCGAGGACAGCCCTTCCCGGTCGCTGGCCTGCAGCTCGGCCGTGCCGCCTTGCACGAAGGCCAGGTCCGCGCGGCCCTCGCGCAGCAGCTGCAGGTTGGCCGACGAGCCTTCGCTGGGCAGCAGCACGACGCGGATGCCATCGGCCGCCAGCGCCTTCTGGTAGCGCTTGCCAAACTCTTCATAGGCACTTTGCGCCGGGCCGGTCGCCAGCGTCACCTGCTTGGGCGGCGTGGGCTTGAGCCACGCATAGGCCAGCGCCAGCAGGCCGACGGCGAGAAAGGCGAGGGGGCCGGCGGAGATCAGCAGGTCGCGCAGCGACAGCAGCGTGTTGCGAAAGGCCTGGGGCATGGGCTGGGCCTTCAGGCCAGATCGGCCATGCAGGGCAGGTGCAGGCCTTCGTGCGTCGTGAGGCTCCGCGCGGCCTGCACCGCGCGCAGCGTGGCGCGCGCCGTCGCCTCGGCGGCCATGGTGGCCAGCACCAGCATGCCGGGGTGATGCGCCGCTCGGCCGGTGGCCAGGGCGAACAGCGTGTCACCGTCGCTCATGGTGTGTACGGGATTGATGCTGCGCGCCAGCCCGTCATGACCGGCCATGGCCAGGCGCTGGGCCTGCACCTTGGAGAGCAGTGCATTTGTGGCGATCACGCCAATGGTGGTATTGCTGCCGGCCAGTATCGGATGGGGCGGCTCGCCGCGCAGCAGGGCGCGGCGCGTGTCGCGCAGCGCCAGTCCATCCACCGTGCGGGCTCCCGCCAGGGGCAGGCCAGTATCCGGGTCGACCACGTCGCCCACGGCATTGCAGGCGATGAGGGCGCCCACGGTCACATCGCCCACGCGCACCGACGCGGTGCCCAGTCCGCCCTTCATGGCGTGCTGCATGCCGAACATCTTGCCCACTACCGCCCCGGCGCCTGCGCCCACATTGCCCTCGACCGGCGGCTGCCGCGTGGCGGCGGCGCAGGCAGCGTAGCCAGCGGCCGCATCCGGACGGATGGTCATGTCGCCCACATGCAGGTCGAACAGCACGGCAGCGGGCACCAGCGGCAGGCGGCCCACGCCCACGTCCAGACCCACACCCTGCTCTTCCAGCCAGCGCATGGCGCCTGTGGCGGCGTCGAGACCCCAGGCGCTACCGCCGGCCAGCATGATCGCATGCACGCTGCTCACCAGGTTGCCGGGTGCCAGCAGATCGGTCTCGCGCGTGCCGGGTGCGGCGCCGCGCACGTCCACGCCGGCGACGGCACCCTCGCGTGCGATGACCACGCTGCAGCCGGTGGGGCGGCGCGCGTCGGTGTGGTGGCCGACCTCGATTCCGTCCACATCGGTGATCGCGCCGACCGACGGGTTGTGTGTGTCAAATGGCATAACGCGTCCATTATCCAGGGCGTGGCAGGGCGGCCTGTGGCAGCAGCTGTCACAAGTTTTCAGATGGGCGGTGAGCAGGGATTCGTCGCGACATGGCTTAAATAAATGAAATCACATAAGCATTCGTTTTTATATTTGTTGTGTGTATGAGGTGTTCTTTTCATACTACGTCCCGTTGGTACCGCAAGAGCTGGCGCCGCACCGTACGCGTCGACATGTACCCCGTGGCCAGCCAGCTGCAGAGGGGGCGTGCCGCCGATTCACATTCACAGAGAACGCAGGTGCCAGTTGTGCACCCGGAGATAGACACCCATGACCGATCGCTTCAAGACCCGCCGCTCCGTGCTGGCCATGGCCGCTTCCATCGCAGCCATCACCGCAACCTCATTCGGTTTGCCAGCAACGGCCATCGCCCAGGACGCTGGCAAGCAGCAGATCGTGATTGGCGGCACCGCCGGCTCCAACATCGACCAGCTGCAGGCCGGCATCGTGCCGCTGCTGCAGAAAAAGGGCTACAAGGTCAAGCTGGTCGAATTCAACGACTATGTGCAGCCCAACCTGGCACTGGCCGATGGCTCGCTGGATGCCAATTTCTTCCAGCACGAGGTGTACTTCAACCAGTTCAAGGGCGATCGCAAGCTGGATCTGTCGGCGCTGGTGCAGGGCCCCATCGCACCGATGGGCGTGTACTCCAAGCAACGCAAGAGCCTGGCCGAGTTGAAGGAGGGGGACCGTGTGGCCCTGCCCAACGACCCCAGCAACCTGGCGCGTGGCATCTTGCTGCTGCAGCAGGCGGGGCTGGTGAAGCTCAAAGAGGGTGTGAACCCGCTGCGCGTGTCGGAACTGGACCTGGCCTTTAACCCCAAGAAAATCAAGCTGGTGCCGCTGGACGCAGCCCACCTGCCCCGCGCGCTGGACGACACGCAGTTCGCCATCATCAATGGCAACTTCGCCATTTCCTCCGGTCTGAAGCTGCAGGAAGCTGTGTTGCTGGAAAAGACCCCCGAGCACTACCTGAACATCGCTGCCGTGAAGACCAAGGACAGGAACACGCAGTGGGCCAAGGATCTGGAGGCTGCCTTCCGTTCGCAGGAATTCAAGGCCGTGGTGGACACCAAGTTCGCGGGCTATGCCAAGCCCGGCTTCCTGCAGTAAACGTCATCGACACCAGCACCCCTTTTGCGTCAGGTATCACGCAGCCCAGGCGGCGTGATCCCGGGCCATGCATCTCTCCCCGGTGTGCTGCAGCAGCTTTCGCGGCAAAAGAGCCAGGCACGCGTTTCTGGCTCTATTTGCAGCCACGCTTTATCGGTGCGTTTGGGCATCGCCGCGCTGGCAAGGCGCACCAAAGTTACTGGCGCCGGATTGCCCTCGGCGGGTGATTGCAGGGTGCCAACAGATCGGTTTCGCTTGTCCCGGTTGTCGCGCCGCACATGTCCATGGCGCCCTCGAACGCCATGACAACACGGCAGTCCGTGGGATGGCGGTGCTCAGTGAAAGTGGCCGACCTCAATGCCCGCCACGCGGGTGCTGCTGCCGGGGGCGCCGGCGGGAGAAGGTGCATGCATGGCGGGCGATTGCGGCGCCGGGATCCCGTGGCCCGGCGCGCTCGCCATTCAGAGCTTGCTGTTGCGCAGCCGCAAGGCGTTGCTGATCACTGAGACCGAGCTCAGGCTCATCGCCAGCGCCGCAATCATGGGCGACAGCAGCCAGCCGGTGAATGGGTACAGCAGGCCCGCCGCCAGCGGGATGCCCAGCGCGTTGTAGGCGAAGGCGAAGGCCAGGTTCTGCTTCATGTTGCCCACGGTGGCCACCGATAGCGCGCGTGCCGTGGCGATGCCGCGCAGGTCGCCCTTGACGAGGGTGACCTGCGCGCTGTTCATGGCCACATCGGTGCCGGTACCCATGGCGATGCCGACATCGGCGCGCGCCAGCGCAGGCGCGTCGTTGATGCCGTCGCCGACCATGGCAACGTTGCGGCCTTCTTTCTGCAGGCGCTCGACCAGTGCCAGCTTGTCGGCCGGTTTGACCTCGCCATGCACCTCGTCAATGCCCAGCCGCTGGCCCACAGCGCGCGCAGTGGTCAGCCCGTCGCCCGTGGCCATCACCACGCGCAGGCCGGCGGCGCGCAGGCTGGCCAGGGCTTCGGGCGTGCTGGCCTTGACGGGGTCGGACACCGCCAGCAGGCCGGCCAGTCGGCCGTTTACCGCCAGGTGCATCACGCTGGCGCCCTGGCTGCGCAAGGCCTCGGCCTGCGTGGCCAGCGGTGCCACGTCCACGCCGGTTTGCTGCATTAGCACCGTGTTGCCCAGCGCCAGTGCCTGCCCGGCGACGTTGCCGCGCACGCCGATGCCGGAGGCGGAGTCGAACTGCTCGGCTGCGGTCAGCGCCAGGCCACGCTCACGCGCCGCATTGACGATGGCCGCCGCCAGCGGGTGTTCGCTGCCCTGGTCCAGGCTGGCGGCCAGGCGCAGCACGTCGTCGTCCGCAAAGCCCGCTGCGGCCACCGCGCGCTCGAAGGCCGGCCGGCCTTCGGTCAGGGTGCCGGTCTTGTCGACGATGAGGGTGTCGATCTGGCGCAGGTTCTCGATGGCCGCCGCATCACGGAACAGTACACCGCG
Source organism: Acidovorax sp. SRB_14 (assembly GCF_012932145.1). GTDB lineage: Bacteria > Pseudomonadota > Gammaproteobacteria > Burkholderiales > Burkholderiaceae_C > Simplicispira. Next base: position 10,426 of record NZ_MWOK01000026.1, read on the forward strand.
GGTGGCGCCGCGACCGGTGGCGACCATGATCGACATGGGCGTGGCCAGGCCCAGCGCGCAGGGGCAGGCGATGATGAGCACCGCCACGGCATTGATCAGGCCATACACCCAGCTCGGCTGCGGGCCGAATAGCCCCCAGCCGAAAAACGTCAACAGCGCCGCTGCCACCACCGCCACCACAAAGTAGCCGGCCACGGTGTCGGCCATGCGCTGCATGGGTGCACGCGAACGCTGGGCCTGCGCCACCATCTGCACGATCTGCGACAGCACGGTGGCCGAGCCGACATGCTCCGAGCGCATGACCAGCGCGCCGCTGGTGTTGAGCGTCGCGCCGATGAGCTTGTCGCCCACGCGCTTGGTCACCGGCAACGGCTCGCCGGTCAGCATGGATTCATCGAGCGCGCTGCTGCCTTCCTCGACCACGCCGTCTACCGGCACCTTCTCGCCGGGGCGCACGCGCAGCCGGTCGCCCACATGCACATGGGCCAGCGGAATGTCTTCTTCGCTGCCATCGGGCGCGATGCGGCGCGCCGTCTTGGGCGCCAGGCCGAGCAGCGACTTGATGGCGGCCGAGGTCTGCGAGCGCGCCTTCAGCTCCAGGATCTGCCCCAGCAAGGTCAGCGAGATGATCACCGCTGCCGCCTCGAAATACACCGCCACCCGCCCCATGGAGATGAACGAGTCGGGGAACACCTGGGGCGCCACCGTGGCCACCACGCTGTAGGCAAAGGCCGCGCTGGTACCCAGGCCGATCAGCGTCCACATGTTGGGGCTGCGGTTCACCACCGACTGCACACCGCGCACCAGAAACGGCCAGCCGGCCCACAGCGCAATCGGCAGCGTAAGTACCAGCTCGATCCAGCTTTGCACGGCCATGTCGAACCAGCCCAGCCGGTGGCCGAACATCGCCAGAAAGGTGACCACCAAGGTGAGCGGCAGCGTCCACCAGAAGCGGCGCTGAAAGTCCACCAGTTCGGGATTTTCTTCCTCGGTCAGTTCGGGAATCAGCGGCTCCAGCGTCATGCCGCACTTGGGGCAATTGCCGGGGTGGTCCTGCCGGATCTCCGGGTGCATGGGGCAGGTGTAGACCGCGTGGTCGCCGGCTGGAGCGTTCACTGGTGCTGCTCCAGATGCGTGCTCGGGCACAGGCGGGGCGTGACCCGGTTCATGTGGATGTGCATGTGCATGCCCCTGCCCGGAGCCTTCCGGCTGCAGTGTCATATGGCATTGAGGGCAATGGCCGGGGTGGTCTTGCCGCACCTCCGGGTGCATGGGGCAGGTGTAGATGTTGCCGGGGATCGTCGGGGCCTGCGCCGACGGGTGCTGTGGGCCGTGGCCATGGTGCGAAGGGCCATGTGGGTGGCCTGGGGTGGCTGCATTGGGCGGGTTCATGCGGGACTTTCTGGCTGGATGTGCCGGTGGGTGTCCTTAGCGTGCGGCTTCCATGCGGGTGATGAAGTACCCGCCACTTTGCCGTTCGACGTGGAAGCGCACCTTGTCGCCGGGCTGGAACGACGCAAGCATGCTGGCGTCGTTCACGCGGAACACCATGGTCATGGGCGGCATGCCGAGGTTCTTGATTTCGCCGTGGCGCAGTGTGACCTTGAGCGTGCGTGGGTCCCAGCGGGTGATTTCGCCTTCGCTCAGCTCACTCTGGTCTGCAGACGCGCTGCTCTGTGCGCGCTGTGGGGCCGGCGCAGGAGGGGCCGGCGCAGGAGGGGCCGGCGCAGGAGGGGCCGGCGCAGGAGGGGCCGCGGCGGAGTGGTGGCTGTCGTGGTCGTCCGCCGAGGCTGGGGCCTGCGCCAGGGCTGGGCCCAGCGCGCCGGCCAGCAGCAGGGCGATGAGGGCAGGGGCGAGTGCTTTCATGACGCGGCCTTCTGGTTGTAGCTCTTGAAGACGCGGGTGCTGCCATCGCGCGCGACCAGCAGCACATCGTAGGGGTCGCGGCGGTTGCCGTACACCGCGCCGTCCATGCCGGGCGAGCCCACGGGCATGCCGGGGACGGCCAGGCCGAGCGCCTTGGGCTTTTGCTGCAGCAGGGCGCGCACGTCGCTGGCGGGCACATGGCCCTCGAGCAGGTAGCCGCCGACCAGCGCGGTGTGGCAGGAGCCGAGTTTTTGCGGCAGGCCCAGGCGGCTGCGCACGGCGTTGTTGCCGGTGTCGTGCACGGTGACCTTGAAGCCATTGGCCTGCATATGCTCCACCCAGTCTTTGCAGCAGCCGCAGCTGGGGTCTTTCCAGACCTCGACGGCGGTGGAGGTGCCGGTGGCCGCGCGCACCAGGCGCGGCGCGGCCAGGGCTGCGGCCAGCAGGGGAAGGGTCGTGAGCAGGCGGCGGCGGGCGAGGCCGCTGTGCGGGGCTGCCAGGGTGGTGAAAGCGTGGGGTGTCTGCATGGTGGTGTCCTTGGGTGAATAGCGTGGATGGGGGATGTGCGGGTCAGCGGGCGCGGGGCCGCACGGTGATGGTTCCGGTCATGCCAGCCTGGTAATGGCCTTCGATAAGGCAGGCGAAGTCGAAATTGCCGGGGCGGTTGAACTGCCAGACGATGTCCCCCTGCTTGCCGGGGGCCACGTGCGCCATCGAGGGCGCGTCGTGCTCCATGCCGGGGTGCTTGCGCATCATCTCGGCGTGGACGTCGAGGTCGGCCTGGGTGCCGAGCACGATCTCGTGCATCAGTCGGCCCTGGTTCTCGACGCGCAGGCGCACGGTGTCGCCCTCGCGCACTTCGATGTGGTTGGGCTCAAAGCGCATGGCGTCGGTCATGCGCAGCGTGATGGTGCGCTGCACGGCAGCAGCGTCGCCGGCAATGCCCCAGGCGGTTTGCTCTTCGGCGGGCTCGGCCGCGTGGGCTGGGGCATGGGTTGCGCCTTCATGGCCAAAAGTGGCTCCAGCGCTTACCAGTAAAGCGCAAGAAGCTATGAATTTAATAGTTTTCAGGGTTTCTCCTGGAACAAAAATCGTCAATGGGAATGGGTGCCGGCGGTGGGTTTGCGCACCGTGGTGGCGCCGGGGGCGGTGGCTGCGGGTTGGCTGCGCGGGGCTTCGGGCAGCTGCGCGGGTGCGCCCTGCCATTCATAGGGCTGCGTGCCCGGCGGGTGCTGAAAATCGCCCGGATCGCGGTAGTCGTCCGCAGCCAGCCCCTTGCGCACCTTGAGCGCGGTGAACATGCCGCCCATCTCCAGCGGGCTAAAGGGGCCGGTGCCGGTCATCATCGGGAAGGTGTTGTCGGGCAGGGGCATTTCCATGGCACCCATGTCGGCCATGCCGCGCTCGCCCATCACCATGTAGTCGGGCACGATTTTCTGGATTTTGCCGACCAGGCCGCGGTGGTCCACGCCGATCATGGTGGGCACGGCGTGGCCCATGGCGCCCATGGTGTGGTGGCTCTTGTGGCAGTGCAGCGCCCAGTCGCCCAGTTCGTCGGCAATCAGCTCGACTTGCCGCATCTGGCCCACGGCCACGTCGGTGGTCACTTCGGGCCAGCGCGCGCTTTGGGGCACGGGGCCGCCGTCGGTGCCCGTCACCTCGAACTCGTGGCCATGGATGTGGATGGGGTGGTTGGTCATGGTCAGGTTGCCCACGCGGATGCGCACCCGCTCGCCCTGGCGCGCCACCAGCGGGCTGATCGCGGGGAACACCCGGCTGTTGAAGGTCCAGGTGTTGAAGTCCGTCATGGTGTTGACCTTGGGCGTCAGGCTGCCGGGCTCCACATCGTAGGCAGACAGCAGGAAGGCATAGTCACGCTGCACTTCGGCGATCAGCGGATGCTTGCCCTTGGGGTGCGTGATCCACAAGCCCATCATGCCCATGGCCAGTTGCACCATCTCGTCGGCATGCGGGTGGTACATGAAGGTGCCTGGGCGGCGCGCCGTGAACTCGTAGACGAAGGTCTTGCCCGGCGGAATGTGCGGCTGGGTCAGCCCCGCCACGCCGTCCATGCCGTTGGGCAGGCGCTGGCCGTGCCAGTGCACGCTGGTGTGCTCGGGCAGGCGGTTGGTGACGAAGATGCGCACCCGGTCGCCTTCGACCACCTCGATGGTCGGGCCCGGGCTCTGCCCGTTGTAGCCCCACATGTTGACCATGAAGCCGGGCGCCACCTCGCGCACCACGGGCTCGGCCACCAGGTGGAATTCCTTGACGTTCTGGTGCATGCGCCAGGGTGCCGTCCAGCCGTTCAGGGTGACCACGGGGTGGTAGGGCCGGCCGGTGTGCGGCACCAAGGGTGGGGCGGTGTCGGCGCTGGACTGGAGGGCGGGCTCGGGCAGCGCGGCCAGGGCCACGCGGCTGACGGAGGCAGCGGCCACGGCGGCGGCTGCGCCGGAAAAGAAATTGCGGCGGTTCATGTCAGTGGCCTTGTGGGGATGAAGTGGCAGCAGCGCCGGATGTCAAACCTTGCAAGGCGCCCGGCGATGTGCCGGTAAGCGCGAGCTGCAGATCGGTCTCGGCCAGCCAGAAGTCGCGCTGGGCCTCGATGGCGTTGGCCACGGCTTGCGTGCTGGCGCGCGCCTCGGCCAACAGCTCCCACACGCTGGCCAGCATGCCGTTGTAGCGCAGGGTGGTCTCGTCGGTGATGAGCTGGCGCAGCGGCACCACCTCGCCCTGCTGCTGGCGCGCCAGATCGAGCGCGGTGCGGTAAGTGAGCCAGGTGGCGCGCACCTCGCTGCGGGCGCGCACGGCGGTGTCTTGCAGTTGGGCGGCGCTTTGCTCCACCTGGGCCTGGGCGCGGGTGCGTGCGGCGCCGCCCCAGTCAAACAGGGGCAGGGGCAGGTCCAGCTCCCAGCCGCGCTTTACGTCGCGCTCGCCCGTCGCTCTTTCGGTGATGGTGTTGCGGCTGTAGGCCAGGCCAATATCGCCAAACACGGCGCCCGCGCGGCTCCAGCCTTGGCGGGTGGCCTGGGTGTCGAGCGCGCGGCGCGCGGCCTGCACATCGAGCCGTTCACGCAGCGCGCTGGCTTCAATATCGTCGGCGGGTAATGCGGTCGCGGGCAGCGGCGGGAGCTGTTCTGCCAGCCGGTACTGCGCTTGCAGCCCCCATACGCCCATGCGGCGGTTGAGCTGTTCGCGCTCGGTGGCGGCGGCCAGGCGGGCGCGGGCCAGCTGGGCGCTGGCCTCTTGCAGCACGGCCTGTTCGCGCGCCTGCTGCAGGCGGCTCCAGTTGCCCACGCGCACCATGCGGCGGGCCAACTCGGCGCCGGCTTCGGCGGCTCCGACCATGCGCTCGTGCGTGGCAGCCACCTGCTCGGCGGCGACGGCGCGCAGCCAGGCGCGGCGAGTGTCAGCGGCCAACGCCACCACCCCTTGCGCGGCCTGCAGCGTGGCGATCTGCACATGCTCTGCCTGCCGCGCGGTGCGCCAGGGCAGCGTGATGAGGTCCAGCAGACTGAAGGCCAGCGTGCGTTCGATTTCGCGCTCGTGACTGTTGGTGAAGCGTCCCAGCGTCAGGTGCGGATTGGGCAGCGTGAGGGCCTGCACGCGCTCGGCATCGGCGATGCCCAACGCGGCCAGCCGGGCTTGCAGGCCCGGGTTGTTGAGCAGCGCAATGCGCACGGCCACGTCCTGCGTGAGGGGCTGGGCCAGCCAGCCCCGGATGGCGTCTTGCGCTTGCGCGCGCGCGGTGGGGTCGGACGAGGGCAAGGCGACCTCGGTGCCCCCGGTGCGGCTGCCGGCCAGGGCCTGGACTTCGCCGCGCAAGCCATCGGGCGAAACGCTGGCGCAACCGGCCAAGAGTGCCGCAGACGCCAGCAGCGCGAGGCGGTGAAAAGCGCTCATGGTTGCCTCTCCCCAGCGTGTTGCGGGTGCATGGGCGGGGCGCCCGCTGCGGCCTGCGTTGCCTCCCAGACCAGGATGTCGGCGTGGCCGCGCGGGAAGGCGCCTACCGCTTCGTTGGCTGCGCGCCAGGCCTGGGGGGCGGAGTCCTGCGCTTGAACTCGCAAGGGACTGATACCCCGGTAGTTAATGGGGGCCGTGGGTGCGGCGGGGTTGGCCGCGTCCGCCAGGGCATGGGTTGGCAGGCTTTGTGCCAGCGCGAGCCACGGCACCAGCAGGGCCAGGCCGGCAAGCCGGCGGGGCGGAAAAAACGGTAAAGGGGCGCGCATGGCGATCTCCGGACAACGAACAAGGCATTGCGCTGCGACCTGCCAAGCGCCGCAGGGGCGCTTTCAGGCTATTGCAGACGCACTTCGGGCGTCGGAGATCAGAGGATGGGTGGCTTGACGGCGAGCGCGGCCTGCGCGCTGGCGAACGGGGCGGTGGCGGTGGGATGCACTTCGCTCGAAGCGTGGGTGGGCGGCGCCGCCAGGGTGGGCGGCGCCAGCAGGGCCGAGTGGCAGATATCGCAAACTGAGCAGGCGGGGCTGTGCGCGAGGACGTCGCAGCCATGGCATGCGGCCTGCGCTGTGCTGTCACGGGGATCGCTTGCGCCGGCATGCAAAACGGCGTGCGCTGGGACGGTGGGGGCGGCGCTTTGCGCCAGTGCATGCCCCACATGCACCGTTGGGCTGGTGGCCGGCAGTGCCGGCACCATCCCCGCCGCCATGGCGGTGCCCATAAGACCCCGAAGGACCAGTAGGAGCATCAAGGCGAGGGAAAGAAAGCGGCGCATGGGCTAATGATAAGGCGGCGTCTGCAAAGGTTCCACGGCGCGCAGGGGAGATGCACGGGTCATACCGCCATGTAGCGGCCGGGCCGGTGGTTCATGGCCAGCACCAGGTTCAGGGCCACGGCGCCGGCCACCGACCAGGCCACGCGCACGGGCTCCACCGTCCACAGCGCCAGCAGCACGATGCAGCAGTCGACGCCCATCTGCGCCTTGCCGGCGCGCCATCCGTAGCGGTTTTGCAGGTACAGCGCCAGGATGCCCACGCCGCCCAGGCTGCAGCGGTGGCGGAACAGCACCAGAAAGCCGGTGCCCGTGATCAGCCCGCCGGTGATGGCGGCATAGAGCGGCTGCAGCTCGGCAAAGCGCAAGAAATGCGCCTGCAGCTCGGTCACCACCGACAGCAGCAGCACGGCCACAAAGGTCTTGAGCGTGAACGCGCGGCCCATCTTGCGCAGCGCCAGCCAATAGAACGGCAGGTTGATGGCAAAGAAAATCTTGCCAAAGCCGATGCCCGTGGCGTAGTGCAGCAAAAACGCCAGCCCCGCGGTGCCGCCCGTCAGCAGCCCGGCACTGGTGTAGAAGGCCACGCCGACCGAGATCAGCAGCACGCCGGTGAACACCGCCACGGCGTCTTCGGTGGGGCTGTGCGCGGTGGTCTGGGCCATGGAGGTAGTTGGGGTGGTGGGCGTCGTCATGGGCAGCGGGGCAGGCAGCGGGCGGCTGCGCGGGGGATTGCACCATGGCGCCGAGACTGCGCCTTGAGGCACATCAAGGCGCGCGCGCAGGCGACCGCGTTGTTGCTCTTGAATTGATAGCTTCAGGCGATTGTCCCATAAGCGATGGATGTCTTTTTCATTCGAAACTTACGCTGCCGTGCGCTCGGGCCGCAGCATGCGCAGGCCGTTGGCCACCACGAGGAGGCTGGCGCCCATGTCGGCGAACACCGCCATCCACATCGTTGCCTGCCCGGCCAGCGCCAGGGCCAGGAACACCAGCTTGATGCCCAGCGCGAACGCGATGTTTTGCCGCAGCACGGCGTGCGTGCGGCGCGACAGGCGCACCGTCTCGGCCACGCGGCGCAGGTCGTCCTTCATGAGGATGACATCGGCGGTCTCCATCGCCACGTCGGTGCCGGCGCCACCCATGGCAAAGCCGAGGTCGGCCTGGGCCAGGGCCAGCGCGTCGTTGATGCCGTCGCCGGCCATGGCCGTCATGCCGTATTGCTGCTGCAACGCGGCGATGGCGGCCAGCTTGTGCTCGGGCAGCAGGCTGGCCTGCACGTGCTCGATGCCGGCCGCGCGCGCGGCGGCGTGCGCTGCCGCCGCATGGTCGCCGGTGAGCATGGCAGGCACGATGCCGAGCGCGCGCAGTTCGGCCACGGCCTGCACGGTCTGCGGCCGCAGGGTGTCGGCCACGGCAAACAGCGCGCGCACGGCCGTGGCGTCGGCCAGCAGCGTGACACTGCGGCCCTCGGTCTCGTGCGCGCTGGCGGCGGCCTCGGCGGCGGCGCTCCACAGGCCACGCTCCTCCATCAGCCGCCGGTTGCCCAGCTGCCAGAGGCTGCCAGCGATCTGTGCCTGCACGCCGCGGCCCGGCAGGGCGGTGAAGCCGTGGACCTCGGGCAGCAAGATGGGCGAGGGCAGACCGGCCGCGATGGCCTGCGAGACCGGGTGGTCGGAGCGCCCCGCCAGCGCAGCGGCCACGGCGCTGGGGTCTGCGGCGCCCCCGCCAAAGAACTGGTGCCCGACCAGCACCGGGCGCCCGGTGGTCACGGTGCCGGTCTTGTCGAAGGCCACCGCGCGGATGCCGCGCGCCTGCTCGAGCCGCGCGCCGCCCTTGATGAGGATGCCGCGCCGCGCCGCCGCCGCCAGCCCGCTGACCACGGTGACGGGCGTGGACAGCACCAGCGCGCACGGGCAGGCAATCACCAGCAGCACCAGCGCGCGGTAAATCGCGTCCAGCCAGCTCCAGCCCAGCAGCAGCGGCGCGCCCACGGCGACCCCGGCAGCCAGCGCAAAGATGGCCGGCGTGTAGCGGGCAGCAAAGCGGTCGACCAGTCGTTGCGTCGGCGCGCGCGCGGCCTGGGCCTGCTCGACAGCGTGGACGATGCGGTCGAGCGTGGTGTGGCCGGCGGCGGCCGTCACACGCAGCTCCAGCTCGGACTGGGCATTGAGCGTGCCGGCAAACAGCGGGTCGCCGGGGGCCTTGTCCACGGCCAGGCTCTCGCCCGTCACGCTGGACTCGTCGACTGCGCTGCGCCCGCGCACCACGGTGCCGTCCAGCGGGACGCGCCCGCCGGGGCGCACGCGCACCGTGCTGCCCACGGCCACCTGCACGGCCGGCACGCTGCGCCACTGGCCATCGGGCCCTTGCATTTCGGCCTGGTCGGGGCTGAGCGCCAGCAGCGCGCCGATGGCGTGGCGCGCGCGGCCCACGGCGCGCTCTTCGATGCGCTCGGCCAGCGCGTACAGCGCCATCACCATGGCGGCTTCGGGCCACTGGCCGATGGCAAAGGCGCCGGTCACGGCCACCGCCATCAGCGCGCTGATGCCCAGCTGCCCGCGCCAGAGCGAGCGCACGCCGCTCTGGTACACGCCCAGGCCGGCGAGCAGGATGGCCGCCGCCGCCAGCGCCATGCCGGCGCCGTGCCACAGCGGTGTGTCGGGACCGACCAGGTGCAGCAGCTCGGCGCCGGTGGCAGCCAGCAGGGCAGCGCCGATGCGGCCCCAGCCGGGCAGGGCGCTGTGGTCGTGGCCGCCGTGGCTGCTGTGGCCGTGCGCGCCCTGCGGCGCGGTGGCGCCGGAACTGCACGCGGCGGCCCTGTCGCTCGGGCAGCACGAGAGGTCGATGCGCGCTCCGGTGGCGCTGCCCGTTGGGTGGCTGTGCGCCTGGCCATGGGGGTGCGCATGGCGATCGGCGCCGGGTGCGGGTGCGGCGGTGGGGTTCTGCATGGATTTCCTCTGTCTTTCTTCGGTGGCGGGCGGATTCCGATCCGCCATGCCATGATTGGAATCCTTGAAGCCACTTGAAGGTCAAGCCATGTCCGCACAAGTCCCTGCCGCGCTGGCCGATACCGCGCGCTGGCGCATCGGCGAGGCGGCGCGCCGCTCGGGCGTGTCGGCGGCCAACATGCGCTACTACGAAAAGGAAGGGCTGCTCAGCCCGGGCAGCCGCGAGGACAATCGCTACCGCCTCTACAGCGAGGCCGACGTGCACCGGCTGCGCTTCATCCGCCTGTGCCGGGCCATGGACATGTCGCTCGACGAAGTGCGCACGCTGCTGGCGCTGAGCCGCGACGCGCCGGCCGACGCCCACGTCGCCTGCCACACGCTCGACGAGCACCTGGCCCACGTGCGCACGCGCCTGCAGGAGCTGGAGGTGCTCGAGCACGACCTGCGCGCGCTGCGCAGCCGCTGCGATGGCGCCGACGCGCACTGCCGCACCCTCGACGCGCTGCACGCGCAGGCCGATGCCCAGGCCGGGGGCCTGCCGGGCGGTGCCGCGCCCAAACGCCATGTGTGAAGGCCGGGATCGGCAAGGCCATTCACTATGAAAACAATAGCTGTCAGCGTATGACAGGCAAGCGCAGGGGCCGGTTTTCATGGATATTCAGTATGATGCGCCCATGCTGACCCGCCTGCCCGCCCTCTCCCTGCCCGAGCGCCTGTGGCGCGCCGCGCAGCGCTGGGCGCTGGCCTGGGCGCGCATCGTCTACCTGGGCGCCGTGGTGCTGGTGATGGTGCTGTCGCCGTCGAGCTATGGGCGCGCGTCGCGCCGCACGCTGGCGCGCCACCTCTACACGGACACCGCGCCGGTGCTGATGGGCTTCACGGTGCTGGCGGCGCTGCTGTGCGTGGTCGTCACGCGCATCGTGGTGGTGGCGGCGCTGAGCTATGGGCTCTCGCGCTACGCGATGGAAATGCTGATCCGCGTGCTGGTGCTCGAGCTCATCCCGCTCACGGCCACGCTGTTCGTGGCCATGCGCTGCACCATTCCGAGCGGCTCGCAACTGGCACTGCTGCGCCAGTCGGGCCACTTTGCCGCGTTGCGCCGCGCCGGCGGCGACCCGATGCGCACCGAACTGCTGCCACGCGTGGTGGCAGGCGTGTTTGCCAGCATCACGCTGGCCGCGCTGTCGTGCGTGGTGGCGCTGGTCATGGTGTACCTCAGCGTCTATGGTTTCAACGCCGCCGGCCTGCCGAGCTACACGCGCGTCTTTGGCCAGGTGTTTACGCCCGCGGTCACGCTGGTGTTCACGCTCAAGACGCTGTTTTCGAGCATGGCGGTGGCGCTGATCCCCATGACCGCCGGCATGTACGACAGCGGCCAGGGTGCACAGCCCGACTCCGAACTGGGCGGCCTGGCGCGCATGTTTGCGGTGCTGCTGCTGATCGAGCTGGGCTCGCTGATGGGCAACTACTATTGAAAGGGAGGGCACCCATGCCCCTGCTTCGTGTTTCGTTTTTCCCGTGCCGCGGCGGCCTCGCCCCATGAACGGCGACCTGCCTCCCCAGCCTGCGCCGCCCAGCGCGCTGCCTCCGGCCGCCGAGCCGCTGCGTCCGGTGGCGCACCTGCAGCTCAAGGCCGCGGCGCTGCTGCTGTTTACGCTGGCGCTCATCGTCGGCTCGGGCGTCTACCTGCTGTATGCGCGTGGCGCGTTCGAGCCCACGCAGACGCTGGTGCTCACGGCCAACGACTCCGAGGGCGTGGTCGTGGGCATGGACATGACGTTCTCGGGCTTTCCGATCGGGCGTGTGCGCCGCATCGAACTGGCCGAAGGCGGCAATGCCCGCATCCTGATCGACGTGCCGCGCAAGGACGCGCACTGGCTGCGCACTTCGAGCGTGTTCACGCTGGTGCGCGGCGTGGTGGGCGGCACCAACATCCGCGCCTACAGCGGCATGCTGACCGACCCCGTGCTGCCCGACGGCGCCGAGCGCCCGGTGCTGGGCGGCGATGCGCTGGGCGAGGTGCCGCAGCTCATGGCGGCGGCGCGCGAACTGCTGGGCAACCTCAACACGCTCACGGCGCAGGACTCGGCCCTGGGCACCAGCATGGCCAACGTGCAGGCGCTGACCGAACGCCTCAAGGGCCCGGGCGGCGCACTGAACCTGCTCATGGGCAGCGAAGCCGATGCGAAAAAAATCGTCGCCACGCTCGACCACACCAATGTGCTGCTGGCGCGCATCGACGCCATGGCCGCCAAGGCCGACACGCAGGTGTTTGGCCCGGGCGGCGTGATGCCCGAAGTCCGGGCCACCGTGGTGCAGCTCAATGGCCTGCTGGCCGACACGCGCAACAGCCTCAAGAAAGTCGATGGCGTGCTGGCCGAGGCACAGGCCGTGGGCGCCAATGTGCGGGCGGGCACGCAAGACCTGGGCGCGCTGCGCGCCGAGGTCGAGAGCAACCTGGCCAAGATCGAAGGCCTGGTCAACGAGATCAACCGCAAATGGCCGTTTGCGCGCGACCGGCAGGTGACGCTGCCATGAAGCGGTTCCCGTCCGTGCCAGACATTTCGCAACGCCCTGTGCGCGCGCAACGCAGGCCGCGCCTGGGCGCTGCCGCCGCGGTGCTGCTGTGCGCCGCGCTGGCCGGCTGCGCCAGCCGCCCGCCCGTGCCCGACTGGCAGCTCAACGCCCACGGTGCTGCGGAAAAGGCCGTGCAGGCCTACCTGTCGGGCAATGCGCGTGCAGCGCAGCGCGCGTTCGACAACGCCCGCGCCGAGACCGCCCGCACCGGACAGCCGGCGCTGCTGGCGCGCGTGGAACTGCTGCGCTGCGCGGCCCAGGTGGCCAGCCTGGTGAGCGAGCCCTGCAGCGCGTTCGAGGCCCTGCGCGAGGACGCTGCCGCCCCGGAGACAGCCTACGCCCATTACCTGGCAGGCCAAGCTCAGCCAGCCGATGTGGCGCTGCTGCCCGCGGCCCAGCAGGGCGTGGCGGCGGCGGCCGCAGCGGGCGACGCAGACCATGCCGCCGCGGCGTTGGCGCGCATCCCGGACCCGCTTTCGCGCCTGGTGGCGGCGGGCGTGCTGCTGCGCAGCGGCCAGGCCAGTCCGCCGGTGGTGGCCGCTGCGCTCGACGCGGCGTCGCGCCAGGGTTGGCGCCGTCCGCTCCTGGCCTGGCTGGCCTTGCAGGCGGCACGCGCCGAGGCTGCGGCCGATGCCGAAGAAGCGGCGCGCCTGCGCCGGCGCATGGCGGTGGTGGAGCGCAGCGGGGCTGCGCAGTGAGGTGCGTGGCACCCGCGCGCGGGGCCGGGCTGGCCGCTCAGTGGGGCAGCAGGCTGGCAGGAATCCAGTGTTCGAGCCCCTGGCGGGCCCGTGCGAGCGCATCGGCCGCATTGGTGGCCGAATCGGGCCACAGCAGAGCGGCCGAAGCGACCAGGGCCAGAACCACGGTGCCCACGAAGGCCACCAGCGCGCGCGAAGGAGCGATGCCAGGACGTTGGAGGTGGTGGCGGCGCTTCATGGCGATTTCTCCGGTCAGTGCACGTGGCCGACGTGGCCACTGGCTGCAGTATTTCGATTACAGCCCGCGGTGGCGGTTCCGCATGTCAGACAAAGACGCTTTGCGGCCGTCGTTACAAGAACAAACCAGCACGCGCGGGGGCACTGCCTGATGGCGCCGGCATCCCGATCGCCTTTGGCCGAGGTGTGGATGGCGCTGGCCGTGCGCGGCATCGAGCAGGACGGGCCGCTCGACGATGCCCACGCCCTGGCCGAGGCCGCGCGCCTGCAGGCCGCGCCACAGCAGCGCTTGCGCGAGCGCGCCTGGCTGCTGGGCGAGCGGCTCGGCCTGGTGGCGCAGATGGCACGTTGGCGCGAGGCGGCCTGGCTGCTGGGCGCCGCTTTGGCCGTGGCCGTGGTGTTGCTGGCCAATGGCCTGGTGCTGGCCATGCTGACCGACGCGCGCAGCATCAACGCCGGCAGTGCCCTGGTCGCGGCGCTGGGGGTGCATGCGTTCACACTGCTGCTGTGGCTGGTGGCGCTGCTGCTGCCGGGCCGCTCCGGACCGGGCGCCTGGGGGAGACTGTCGTTCGGGCCCTTGCTGCTGCAGGCGCTTGCGCGCCTGCCGATGGGCCCGCGCCCCCAGGCGCAGGCGCTGGCACGCGCCGCAGCGCAGATGCTGCAGCGTGCGCGCCTCGCGCCCTGGGCCTTCGGGCTGGTCAGCCACCTGGTGTGGTCGGCCGCCTTTGTGCTGGTGCTGGGCGCACTGTGGCTGGCCTTTGCCTTCCGCGAATACCGCCTGACGTGGGAGACCACCATCCTCAGCGCCGACCTGTTTGCCGCCTTCGTGCAGGCCACGGGCCGGCTGCCGGGGTTGTTGGGCTTTCCGGTGTCCGAGGTGGCGGGGCGCGCCAGCGCGCAGGCGCCGCTGGTGCTGCCCGCGCGTGCGGCCGCCTGGTGGTTGCTGGGCTGTGTCACGGTGTATGGGCTGCTGCCGCGGCTGCTGTGCGCTGCGCTGTGCGCGGTGGTGTGGCAGCGGCGCAAGGGCCGCATACAAATCGACACCTCCGACCCGTATTTCAGCCAGTTGCTGGCGCGCTTCGCGGCCCTGCAGCCGGGCTGCGTGACCGATGCGGAGCACCCCGCGCCGCAGGGTCCCGCGTCGCTGGCCACGCTGGCGCCCGGCGCTGCCGGCCAGGCGCTGGCCGTGGTGGGCTTTGAGCTGCCGCAGGGCCAGGACTGGCCGCCCGGGGCGTGGGCCGCCGCCGCCCTGATCGAACGCATCTCCGGCACGCTGGACGAGCGCCGCAGCGTGCTTGGCGCGCTGGCCCGGCTGCGCCCGCGCGCGCTGGTGCTGGTGTGCAACGCCGCCGCCACGCCGGACCGCGGCACCGAGCGCTTTCTGCGCGAGGCCTGCGCCCACGCCGGCCACTGTGCGCTGTGGCTGGCCGATCCGCCCGCGGGACGGGGCCAGCCCCAGCGCCAGCGCTGGCGCGACTGGCTGGACGCCGCCGGCCTGCAGGGCGTGGCCAGTTTTGCCCAACCCACCGATGCCCTGGCCTGGGCCGAGCAACACCATGATCACAGCCGTACCGCCCCTTGAGATCGCCGTGGTCGGCCACACCAACGCGGGCAAGACCTCGCTCTTGCGCACCCTGGCACGCCAGCGCCACTTTGGCACCGTGGCCGACCAGCCCGGCACCACGCGGCACGTCGAGCGCATCGACCTTTGCATCGACGGCGTGGTGGCCGTGCGCTACTTCGACACCCCCGGCCTCGAAGACGCGGCCGCGCTGCAGCAGTATTTGAAAAACCTGCCCGGCGAGGGCACGCCGGTCGAGCGGGTGCGCGCCTTCTTGAAGGGCCCCGAGGCGCACGCTGCCTTTGAGCAGGAAGCCAAGGTGCTGCGCACGCTGCTCGCGGTGGACGCCGCCATCTACGTGATCGATTGCCGCGAAGAGGTGCTGCCCAAGTACCGCTATGAGATCGAGATCCTGAGCGCCTGCGCCAAGCCGGTCATGCCGGTGCTGAATTTCCTGCGCAGCGGGCACAGCCAGGAAGCGCAGTGGCGCGAAACGCTGGCCGCCTACCACCTGCACGCCTGGGTGCAGTTCGATGCGGTGGCGCCTTTCACGGGCGCCGAGCGCCAGCTCTACCAGGACCTGGGCGTGCTGCTGCGCGCGCGCCGCACGCAACTGCAGGCCATCACGGACGAGCTGGAAGCGCAGGCGCACGCGCGCCGTGTCGCCGCCACGCAGCTCGCCGCCAGCGTGCTGGTGACGGCCGCTTCCATGCGCCGCGAAATCGGCCGCGATGCAGCCGCCGACGCGTTCCGCAAGGCCGCCCTGGTGCGCGACTTCAAGGCGAGCCTGGCCGTCCATGTGGACCGGGGCGTGCAGGCCATGCTGGCGGTGTACGGCTTTGGCGCTGGTGACGCCGACGTGCACCTGGCGCCCTGGGCCAGCGGACGCTGGCAGACCGACCTGTTCAACCCGCACACGCTGGCAGATGCGGGCCAGAAGCTGGGCACCGGCGCCGCCGTGGGCGCGGCCGTGGGGCTGGTGGCCGATGTGGCGCTGGCCGGGCTGTCGCTGGGCGCGGCCACTGCCCTGGGCGCCGCCGTGGGCGGCCTGGCGAGCCAGGGCTGGAGCCAGGTGCCGCGCAAGATCGCCAACCGCGTGCGCGGCACCGAAGAGCTGACGCTCGAAAACGAAGTGCTTTTGCTGCTGGCGGGCAGCCTGCTGCACCTGTGCGCGGCGCTGGAGCAGCGCGGCCATGCAGCGCTGGACACACTGCACGTGGCCGCAGCCGGCGACGCCGATCCACCGCAGGGCACGCAGGCGCTGGCCGCCCTGGTGCGCAGCCTGGCGCCAGCGCGCAGTTACCCGCAGTGGGAGCTGGCGCAGCACGACCTGGCCGGCGCTGATGCGCGGCGCAGCCGCCTGGTCGAGCGCGTGGCGCAGGGGCTGCGCACGCTGCTCCAGGAATTTCCCTGAAAAGTGCCGGTAACGCTTGGTGGTCAAGCGCTGGCAGCTATTAAATCAATAGTTTGATGCAGCGCTGGCGGCGCGGACACGCCGATCCGCCGGCCGGCTGCGTTCGGGTGGAAAACCTAAAAAGTGAGCTGCTTGCGCACATGCGTGCTGTGTTTCGATGTGTTTTATGCCTGAAACCCAACAGCAGAATGCGCAAGCAGCTATGGATTTAGAAGCCCACGCGTACGCCGATGGTGTAGAGATCGACGTTGCTGTGGCCACCAAACACGCTCGGGCGGTAGCGCTCCCACTCGCCGCGCAGCGCGACATTCGGGGTCAGCAGGTACTGCGCGCCCAGGCCGAGCTTGAGCCCGTTGCCGCTGCTGTCGCCGGCCGGTGTGTCGAGCGTGGCGTGGGCCAGGCCCAGGCGTCCCAGCAGCGCCCACTGGTCCGTGAGCGGCGCCAAGCCCACCGCATCGACGAATGCGCTGCGGCCGCGCACCCGGCTGCCGCTCAGCCCGACGCGGCCCAGGTCGCTCAGGCCCGCTTCGAGCGCGAAGTTGGGTGTGAACTGGTAACCCCCATAGAGCTTGCCGGCGACCGATGAGCCGCCGCTGTCGAAGCCATTAACGGTGTCGGGGTAGTTGGGAACGCCCAGACCGCCTCCGACGTAAGGTCCCTCATTGGGCGCGCAGAAGGCGCCCACGTTGCATAGAAGCAGTGCCGCGCCCAGCGCGGCTTTGAGCGTGAAGATCTGCATGGTCGACTCCTTTGGGACAGTGCGCAGCGGCAGGCTCCATGGTTCGCAGTGCAATGATGCGCCCGCGCGATGCCAAATGCATCTCTGCATTGCATTTGCCATCGATATGTGACGACTCGTTACGTACTCTGGCCTTCTGCGAGCCTCAGTGCCCAGGATGCGGCAGGCGCACGTGCAGGTCGAACGAACTGCCCGGGCTGAGCGCGACGGTGTAGCTGCGCCGGGTGTTGCCACGCCGGGCGGTGACGCGGTAGGTGCCGGGCTGCAAGGCCACGTCGACCAGCGAACCGGCCAGATCAAGCGCAAGCACGCTGTGGCCTCGCTGGTCATGGATCTCCAGCGCCAGCCGCGTGCGCTCCGGGCACGGTTGCGGCAGGACACGGGCGCGCATGCGCTGCAGCAGGGCTTCCAGGCTCCAGCCCTCGGCCACCGCGGCACCGGTGTGGATCAGCAGATGCGCCCCGGCCGCCGAGCCGGTGCCTTGGGGCAGCGCAGGCAGGCTCATGGGTGCAACCGGTTTCTCGCTCCACAACGCCATGCGCATGCACCCGCCGGGTGGCTGCCGGGCCGGCAAGGCGCTGGCTGCACAGCGGTGGCAGCTGCGCGCGGGATGGCGCTCGGCGGCATGGGCGGACCTCTTTTCATGGGAACCATCGCAAAGGGTGGGAGCGGTGACGCGCATGCTCGCAAGGCCCGGGTGCAGCCATGTGTCCGAAGGCTGGGCGCGAAATGCCATTTGCAATGAAATCAGCCCAGCAGATCGACCAGGGCACGGGCAAGATCGGCGCGCTGCAGGGGTTTGGCGAGAACCCGGGCCACGCCGGCGGCAGTGGCGCGGCGTGCCAGCGACGCACCGCCGTAGCCACTGAGCAGCAGCACGGGCAGCCCCGGCGCATGTGCCCGCAGGGCGGCGGCCAGCTCGGTGCCGGTGAGCCCGGGCATGGCCTCGTTGGTGAGGACGGCGGCGAAGCGCTGCGGCTGCGCCTGCAGCGCCTGCAGCGCGGCGCGCGGGTCGGTGAAGCCGGCGCTGGCATAGCCCATGTCCCGCAGCAGCTCCCCCACCAGTGCCATCAGTGAGGGGTCGTCGTCCACCACCATCAGCTCCAGTGCCGTGCCTTCGGGGAAGGTGCGGCGTGCGGGTGCGCCCGCGCCGCCGGCCTCGGTGCATTCGGGGAAGTAGAGGGTAAAGCAGGCGCCCTGGCCGGGCGTGCTGCGCACGTCGATGGCGCCGCCGAATTCGGCCACCACGCCATGGACCACGGCCAGGCCCAGGCCGGTGCCCGACTGCGCGCCGCGCGTGGTGAAGAAGGGCTCGAACAGGTGCTCCATGACCTGCGGCGTGATGCCGACGCCCTGGTCCGATACGCTCAGCGCCACATAGTCTCCGGCCGGCAGGGCACTGTGCGAGAGCACGCGCGGTGCGGCCACGTGGGCACGCTCCAGGTGCACGCTCAGCAGGCCGTTGCCGGGCATCGCCTGCAGGGCGTTGGTGCACAGGTTCATGACGGCTTCAAAGGCCTGGGTCGGATCGCCGCGCAGGCGCGCGCCCGTGGCATCAAAGCCGCGCTCCAACACCAGCCCGGGGCGCAAATTGACCGAGAGCAGGGTGAGGACCTCTTCGACCACGGGTTCGAATTCGAAGACGGTGGAGACGCGGGCCCCGCCGCGGCTGAAGGCCAGGATGCGTTCGACCAGCGCCTTGCCGCGCAGGGAGGCCTGGAGCACCTTGTCGAGGTGGCGCGCCTGGTCGCTGCCATTGGGGGCGGCGTCGCGCGCCATCTCGCCAAAGCCCACGATGCCCGCCAGCAGGTTGTTGAAGTCGTGGGCCACGCCGCTGGCCAGCGTCCCCAGCGATTCGAGCCTGCTGGCGCGCACCAGTTGCCGCTGCAGCGCGCGCTGGGCCTGCAGGCGCCGGCGCTCGGCGCGGCGCACAAAAAGCAGGGCGGCCAGCGTGGTGGGCAGCAGCAAAGCCAGCACCGCCGCCGCCATGTCAGCGGCTCCGCGCCAGGGCCGCAGCGCGGCCTGGAGGTCGAGCGACACCAAAATCTTGACGTTATAGCGGGGCACATGGTGCAGGCTCACCAGGTTCTCGCTGCCGTCGCGAAAGCTCCGGATCTCTTGGTTCGGGCGCTGCGCCAGGCGCTGCGCCATCAGGGACTCGCTGACGCTGGACGGGGCGGCATTGGCGCTGGCCAGGCGCACGCCATCGTTGCGGAACACCGCCATGCGCGTCTCCGGCCCCTGCTGGGCTGCGCTGAAGGCGCCCAGCAGGGCGCTGGCCGGCAGGGCGGCCAGGATCCAGCCGCTCGACGTGCCCTGCGCGCTATGGAAGCGAATGCCCAGCGCCACCTGCATCTCGTGCGCGCTGCCATCGGCGAACGGACGGCTCAGCGTGGCGGCGTCCTCGGCCAGCTGCGCGCCGGCGGGCGCGAAGGCCGCTAGCTCTGGCGCGGCTGCCGTGCTGGAGGCGGCGAGCACCTCGCCCCCGCCGTCGACCAGCCACAAGGTGCGAACCAGGGGCATCAGGTCGGCGCGCATGCGCAGCGCCTGCACGGCGTTCGGGCTCTCTATGGGCAGGCGTCCGTCATGCAGCTCGGTGCGCAGCGCGTACAAGCCTGCCTCGGTGCCGCGCAGGCTGCGCTCGATTTCGTCGGTCAGCGCCAGCGCCAGCAGCTCCAGTTCGCGGGTCTGGTGGGCGACTGCGTCTCGGCGCAGCTGCCACAAGGCGACGCTGGCAACGCCCGCCAGCGCCAGCCACAGGCCGAGCGCCACCACCCAGGGCAGCCAGGGGTGCGAAGGCAGCGGTGCGTCTGTTTCCATGCGCGGTGCGATCGGGTGGCTGGTGGGAGGGTTCCTCATGACATCTGACATGCGGCGCTGGCCTGCTGCAATGCGCGCGCTGCTTTGTGCGCCCACCATGGCGGCCCAGGTGGGGTGTTTCTGTCGAAGACCGCCCTGAGACCTCATTCCAAGAAAGAAGGACATCATGGCACTCAAATTCATTCCCGGGGCCGCACGTCTGCTCGTGGTTGCCGGGCTGGCCTGTGGCGCAGTCGCCTCCCAGGCGGCAGGCGGCGTCACGATCAGCCATGCCGAGGAAGCGCTGGTGTCGCCCGGCATGAGCATGGACCAGGTGCAACAGGCCCTGGGACGACCGGAGCAATCCATCAAGTATCGCAACCAGCCCGGCCCTACTTACACGTACCGGGTCAGGGACGTGGAGCAAACCCTGTTTGATGTCGATTTCAGTGCCGACGGGCGGGTGCTTTCCATGAACGAACGCATGGATCCCAATGCCGGTGGTGGCGACGGCGGCAGAAACCAATGAGCGCTTGCACCGATATCCACAAGCCGGGTTGACAGACTTGCACTGTGGCTTCCATTGGAACTATGCTGCACAGGCGCCGCAGCCATCTTGGCGCGCCTGCACCATGTCCACAGCCTCCACCCCGCACATCCTCGTGATCGACGACGACGCCGGTGTGCGCGACCTGGTGGTCGAGTACCTCGGCAAGAACGACATGCGCGTGAGCGCCGGCTGCTCGGGCCAAGAGATGTTCGAGCTGTTCGACCGCGAGGCCATCGACCTGGTGTTGCTGGACCTGCGGCTGCCCGGAGAAGACGGTATGCAGCTGGCGCGCAGCCTGCGCGATCGTGCCACCGTGCCCATCGTGTTGCTCTCCGGGCGCAGCGACGAGGCCGACCGCGTGATGGGCTTGGAGCTGGGCGCTGACGACTACATGACCAAGCCTTTCAGCCCGCGCGAACTGCTGGCGCGTGTGCACGCCGTGCTGCGCCGCTACCAGGTGCAGGCCACGCTGCCCGAGCGTGACAACACGCGCCGGGCCTTCCGTTTTTCGGGCTGGGAGCTCAACTTGCGCACGCGGCGCCTGGTGGCGGCCGACGGCCACTCGGTGGAGCTGTCGAACGGTGAATTCAGCCTGCTCAATGCCTTGTGCCGGGCGCCGCAGCGGGTGCTGACGCGCGACCAGTTGCTGTCCCTGTCGCGCTTGCACGAGGCGGAGGTCTATGACCGCACGATCGACGTGCAGATCCGGCGGCTGCGGCTCAAGATCGAAGCCGATTCGGCCCATCCCACACTGATCGTGACTGAGCGCGGCGCCGGCTACCGGCTTGCCTGCAGCGTCGAGACGCTGTTCTGAGCCGCTCCCTTCCTGGTTCAGGGCGTATGTGCCTGCCCCATGCCGCGCCGGCGCATGAACCAGTAGTGCGCCCGGTCCAGGTAGAGGTAGACGACGGGCGTGGTGAACAGCGTCAGCGCCTGCGACAGCAGCAGCCCGCCGACCATGGCGTAGCCCAGTGGCCGGCGCAGTTCCGAGCCGGCACCGTGGCCCAGCATCAGCGGCAGGCCACTGAGCAGCGCGCACAGGGTGGTCATCATGATGGGGCGAAAGCGCAGCAGGCAGGCCTGGTAGATCGCGTCACGCGGCGCCAGGCCCTGCTCGCGCTCGGCGGTGAGCGCGAAGTCGATCATCATGATGCCGTTTTTCTTGACGATGCCGATCAGCAGGATGATGCCGATCAGCGCGATCACCGTCAGCTCGTAGCCGCCCGCCATCAGGATCAGCAGCGCACCGACGCCGGCCGAGGGCAGCGTCGACAGGATGGTGAGCGGATGGATGTAGCTCTCGTAGAGCAGGCCGAGCACGATGTAGACCGCGACCAGCGCGGCGGCAATCAGGTAGGGCTGGGTGCGCAGCGAGTCCTGGAAGGCCTGTGCCGTGCCCTGGAACGACCCCCTCAGCGCCTGCGGCAGCCCCATGCTGCTCTGGGCCTGGTTGATGGCCTCCACCGCCTCGCCCAGCGCCACGCCGGGCGCCAGGTTGAACGACAGCGTCACGGCCGGGAACTGGCCCTGGTGGCTGATCGAGAGGTAGGCGGTCTTGTTGCTGTCGAGCTTGACGAAGGCCGACAGCGGCACCTGCTGGCCGGTCAGCGGCGAGGTCATGTAGAGCTTGCCAAACAGCGAGGGATCGGTCTGCAGCGTCGGCGTCACCTCCAGGACGATGTGGTAGCTGTTGATCTGCGTAAAGAACTGGGCCACCTGGCGCTGGCCGATGGCGTCGTAGATCGTCGCGTCGACGGCGGCGGGCGAGAAACCGAAGCTCGACGCACGGTCACGGTCTATCGTCAGCGTGGCCGTAGCGGCGGCATTTTGCAGGTCCGAGGCCACGTCGGTGAGCTGCGGCAGTTGCGCAAAGCGTTCCAGCAGCCGGGGCGCCCACAGGTTGAGCTCGTCGAGGTTGGCGTCGGTCAGGGTGTACTGGTACTGCGTGCGCGACAGGCGCCCGCCCACGTTGACGTCCTGGCCGGCCTGCATCAGCAGCGAAGCGC
Source organism: Acidovorax sp. SRB_14 (assembly GCF_012932145.1). GTDB lineage: Bacteria > Pseudomonadota > Gammaproteobacteria > Burkholderiales > Burkholderiaceae_C > Simplicispira. Next base: position 32,556 of record NZ_MWOK01000026.1, read on the forward strand.
CCTCGATGTTGGCCACCTTCGGGCGCAGCCGGGCAATGATCTGGTCGGCGCTCAAGGTGCGCCCCTCGTCCCTGGGCTTGAGCGAGATGAAGAAGTTGCCGGTGTTGAAGATCGACGAGTTGCCGAACATCGCCAGGCCGGTGACGTCGGGGTCCTGGCGCACCACGTCGGCAAACTGCACCATGCGCCGGTTCATCGCAGCAAACGAGGAGTCCTGTCCGGCCTGCGCCGACCCGAAGATGAAGCCCGTGTCCTGCTGCGGGAAAAAGCCCTTGGGGATGGCGATGAACAGCGCCACCGTGGCCACCAGCGTGGCAAAGAAGACGCACAGCGTGATGAACTGGTGGCGCAGCACCACGTTCAGGCCGCGCCGGTAGCCGTCGAGCAAGGTGTCGAAGCCGCGCTCGAAGAACTGGTACAGCCGCCCATGCGCGCGGGCGTGCTGGTTTTGCAGGAAGCGCGAGCACAGCATGGGCGTGAGGGTGAGCGAGATCAGTACCGAGACGGCGATGGCCAGCGTCACGGTGATGGCGAACTCGCGGAACAGCCGGCCCACGATGCCGCCCATCAGCAGCAGCGGAATGAACACCGCCACCAGCGAGACCGAGATCGACACAATGGTGAAGCCGATCTCGCCGGCCCCCTGGGTGGCCGCCTCCATCGGCGCCATGCCGTCCTCGATATGGCGGTAGATGTTCTCCAGCATCACGATGGCGTCGTCCACGACAAAGCCGACCGAGATCGTCAGCGCCATCAGCGACAAGTTGTCCAGGCTGAACCCCACCAGGTACACGATGGCCGTGGTGCCCAGCAGCGCCAGCGGCACCGTCACGCTCGGGATCAGCGTCGCCGCCACATTGCGCAGGAAGATGAAGATCACCAGCACCACCAGCGCGATGGTCAGCATCAGCGTGAACTCGACGTCGTGCACCGAGGCGCGGATGGTCTGCGTGCGGTCGACCAAGGTGTGGACCTCGACCGTGGGCGGCAGCGCGGCCTGCAGGCGCGGCAGCGCGGCCTTGATCTGGTCGACCGTCTCGATCACGTTGGCGCCCGGCTGCTTGAAGATGACCAGCAACAGAGCGCGGCCGTTGTGGATGCCGCTGTCGGGTTCGGCGGCGCCGGCATAGGCCCAGGCCGCCACCTTGTTGTTTTCCGCGGCATCGACGGCCACGCCAATGTCGCGCACCCGCACTGGCGCGCCGTTCTTGTAGGCCAGCACCACGTCGTTCCAGGGCGCGGCGCTGAGCAGCTGGTCGTTGGTGTAGACGGTGAAGCTCTGCGCCGGCCCGTCCAGCGTGCCCTTGGGCTGGTTCACCGACACGGTGGCCATCACGCCGCGAATGTCTTCCAGGCTCATGCCCGTGGCGGCCAGCTTGGCTGGGTCGACCTGGATGCGCACGGCGGGCTTTTGCGCTCCGCCGATGTTGACCAGCCCCACGCCCGTGATCTGCGAGATCTGCTGGGCCAGGATGTTGTCGGCGTAGTCGTTCACCTGGATCAAAGGCAGCGTCTGCGACTGCACGGTCAGCAGCATGATGGGCGAGTCCGCCGGGTTGATCTTGCGAAAGGTCGGCGGGCTCGGCAGGTTGGCCGGCAGCTGGCCGCTGGCGGCGTTGATGGCGGCCTGCACGTCGAGCGCGGCGGCGTCGATGGGGCGGTTCAGGTCGAACTGCAGGGTGATCTGCGACGAGCCGGTCCCGCTGAGCGAGGTCATCTGCGCCAGGCCGGCGATCAGCGAGAACTGGCGCTCCAGCGGCTGCGCCACGTTCGAGGCCATGGTCTCGGGGCTGGCACCGGGCAGGCTGGCCGACACCTGGATGGTCGGAAAGTCCACCTGCGGCAGCGGCGCGATGGGCAGCAACGGAAACAGGGCCATGCCCACCAGCAGCAGCGCCAGGGCCAGCAGCGTGGTGCCGATGGGGCGCTGGATGAAGTGGGCGGAAAGGCTCATTTCCGTGCCCCTGCGCTGGAGGGCATTGCAGCGGCAGGCGGCGTGGCTTCAGCGATGGCCGATCCCGGCTTGAGCTTGTACTGTCCGGCCACCACCACGCGCTGGCCGGCGCTCAGGCCCTGGGTGATCACAGCCAGCCCGTCCTGGATCTGCGCCACGGTGATCGCCTGGTTTTGTACCGTGCGGCCATCGGCTCTGACCACATAGGCATAGGTGCCGTCCTGGCTGCGCTGCACGGCGGCAGCGGGCACGGTCAGCGCCTGATCGCGCATGCCCAGCAGCAGGCGCACGTTGACGAACTGGCCCGGCCACAGGCGGTGCTGCGGGTTGGGAAAGCGGGCCTTGAGCTGCACCGTGCCGGTGGCCGGGTCGATCTGGTTGTTCAGCAGCACCAGCGTGCCGCTGCCCAGCAGCTCCTGGCTTTCGCGCGGGTAGGCCTGCACCGCCAGCGGCTCGTGGCTGGCCTGCAGGGCGCGGTTGATGTCCTGGAAGGCGTCCTCGGGCAGCGTGAAGACGACGGCAATCGGGTCGATCTGGTTGATCACCACCAGGCCATTGGCGTCGGTTGCGTGCACGATGTTGCCCGGATCGACCAGGCGCGCACCCACGCGCCCGCTGATGGGTGCCAGGATGGTGGTGAAGCTCAGCTGCACCTGCGCGTATTGGACCTGCGCGTCGTCGGTCTGCACGCTGGCCTGGAGTTGCGCGACCAGCGCTTTTTGCGTGTCCAGCTGCTGCTGCGTCGCCGCGTCTTCGCCGATCAGGCGCACAAAGCGCTGCAAATCGCTGCGCGCATTCATCAGCTGGGCCTGGTCCCTGGCGCGCTGGGCCTGGGCCTGCGCCAGCTGCGCCAGCAGCGTGCGCGGGTCGATGCGCGCCAGCATCTGGCCGGCCTTGACATCCTGGCCTTCGGTGAAGCCGACCTGGTCCAGCTGGCCGTCGATGCGGGTCTTGACGGTGACGCTTTGCGCGGCCGTGACCGTGCCCAGGCCCGTCTGGTAGATGGGCACCGCCTGCGACAGCACGGGCGCTGTGATGACCCGCACGGGGGGTGCCGCAGTGGACCGTGCAGCCGGCGCCGGGCGGCTGAAATACCAGGCGCTGGCGAGCACGGCAACGAGGCAGACCAGGCCCAGCAGAACGTAGCGGCGGCGGACAGGCGATGCGTTCATGGGGGCGGCTTCCTTTGAAGCGCATCAAGGCGTGCGTGCAAGCGCTGCGGCATCGCGTTCGCGGCCGGCCGCGCTCCAGCCGCCTCCCGTGGCCGCGATGAGCGCGACACTGGCGACAAGCTGGCGGCCGCGCAATTGTTCGAGTGCGCGCTGGTTGGTCAGCGACAGCGTCTGGGCATTGATCACCGCGAGGTAGCTGGCGCTTCCGGCGCGGTACTGGCTCAGGGCCAGCCGCTCGGCCAACCCGGCGGCCTGCACGGCACGCTCCTGCACGGCCGATTCCTGGCCGAGCACGCGCAGGGCGGCAAGGTTGTCTTCCACCTCCTGAAAGCCGGCCAGCACGGTTTGCCGGTATTGGGCCACGGTGATGTCGTAGGCCGCCACCGCCTGGGCGTCGCGCGCCCTGCGCAGGCCGCCGTCAAAAAGCGTACCCGCCAGTGCAGCGCCGAGTGACCAGACGCGGGCCGGGGTGGAGAACAGCGTGGCCAGGCTGGTGGCGGTGCTGCCGACGCTGGCGCTGAGCGTCAGCGCGGGGTAGTAGGCAGCACGGGCCACGCCGATATTGGCGTTGGCCTTCGCCGCGCGGCGCTCCGCGCTGGCAATGTCGGGCCGGCGCTCCAGCAGTTCGGAGGGCAGTCCGGTCGGAATCAGCGGCAGCGTTGCCACCGGCGCATCAAGCGCTGAAAGCGCGAATGCAGCCGGCGCCTTGCCCAGCAGGACGGCGATCGCGTGTTCCAGCTGGTTGCGCTGCACTTGCAGGTCGATGCGCTGCGCGTTGGCCGCTTCGAGCTGCGTCTGGGCCAGCGCCACGTCCGAGCGCAGCGTAACGCCGGCGTTGTACTGTGCCTGCGCCAGTGCCAGCGCCTTGCGGTAGGCGGCGACGGTGCGTTCATAGAGCGCGATCTGGCGGTCGGTGGTGCGCAGCTGAAAGTAGTCCTGCGCCAGCGTGGACTGCACGCTCAGGCGCGCGGCCGCCAGATCGTCGGCGCTGGCCTGGCTGCCGGCGTTGCCGGCCTCGACCGCACGCCGCACGCCGCCCCACAGGTCGGGCTCCCAGCCGGCCTGCAGGCCCACGCTGACCGTATTGCCAAGATGGCTGCCGTTGCTGTTGGTCAGGGCATGTTCTGCACCAGCCGTGGCGCCAACCGTCGGAAAAAAGCCCGCCCGGGCCGCATCGGCAATGGCACGCGCCTGGCGCACCTGCGCTTCGGCTTGGGCAATGTTCTGGTTGGCCTGGGTTGCTTGCGCGATCAGGCGATCGAGTGTGCCGTCGGCATACAGCGACCACCAGGGGTGCTCGCTGTCGATGCTTTGAGGCTGTGCGGGCCGCCACGGCCCCTCCTTGTAGGTGGGGGGCGCTTCGATGGGCGGGCGCACATAGCTGGGGCCCGCGGCACAGCCGAAAAGCAGGGCGGCAGCAACCAGACCCGCAGTGCGGCGCGCTGAAGCGAACCATGGTGCATCCATGAAGTCTCCGGAAAAAAGCAGCGGGTGCTCCGAAGTGCCATGCTCCGGGTGGATTCAGCATCCCGCCCAGGGGTGCGCGGCCTATGTCAAGTGTTCTGCGCCGCGTGACATTTGCAACAACCGCAGCAGAGCAGGGCCTGTCAGTGCATTTGGGTTAGGTGCGCTGGCGACAGGACATCGCACTGGCCTTTGAGCGGTAACAGTGCTATATATGCATTCATGCTGCATCTTTTTGGAGAAAGCAGGGCGCGGCGATAGCCCCTCTCTTTCGGATGTCGGCTCGACGCTGTCGCCTTGTCTAGGAGATCGTCATGCTGTCTCTCAAGCGCTCCCAGTGGATTGCCTCTGTATTGGCCGGCTGTTTCGCGGCATGGACTGGGTGCGCTGCGCTCGCGCAGGAGGTCGTGCTGGGGGCCTCGGTGCAACTGACCGGGCCGGTTGCCAACACCGGCCGCTATTACCGCGATGCGTATCAGCTGGCGGTCGACAAGATCAATGCTGCCGGTGGCGTGAAGATCGCCGGCCAGCCGCACAAGCTGGCGCTCAAGCTCTACGACAACCAGTCCGATGTCAACCTGAGCGTGCGCCAGTACACCCAGCTCGTCTCGCAGGACAAGGTCAACCTGCTGCTCGGCCCGTTCGCCAGCAACTTCGCCCTGGCCGATTCGGCCGTATCCGAAAAGTACAAAGTGCCCATGGTGCAGGGCGGTGGCGCCTCCGACCAGATCTTTGCGCGCAATTTCAAGTACATCTTCGGCACGCTCGCACCGGCAAGCAATTATTTTGGCAGCACCGTCGACATGCTTCAATTGCTCAAGCCGCCGCCTAAAACGGTGGCGCTGCTGTATGCCGACGATGCGTTCGACGTGTCGGTGGCCCAGGGCACGCGGCCGATGCTGAAGAAAGCCGGGCTGGAGATCGCCGTCGACGAGCGCTACAGCACCAACGCCACCGACTTCAGTTCACTGCTGTCGCAGATCAAAAGCAAGAACGTCGAAGTGATGCTCGTGGCGGGTCACGAGACCGAGATTCTCAACTTCGTGCGCCAGGCCAAGAGCCTAGCCGTGGCGCCGAAGATGTATTCGTTCACCGTGGGCGTTCCCAGCGAAGACTTTCGCAAGGCCCTGGGCAAGGATGCCGACTACGCCTTCGGCATGACGGCCTGGCTGCCGTCAGCGGCGCTGAAGGACCGCTGGTTCGGCGATGCCCTGCAGTTCGCCAAGGAGTACCAGGCGCGCTTCGGCTACGAGCCCGACTACCACGCCGCTTCCGGCGTGGCCGACGTGGAGGCGCTGGTGCAGGCGATGGAAGACGCCGGCAGCACCGATCCGCAGAAGGTGCGCGATGCACTGACCAAGCTCAAATTCGACAGCGTCTACGGCCCGGTTTCGTTTGGCAAGAACGGCCAGATCGATCTGCCCCAGGTGGTGATCCAGGTGCATGGCGATAAGCTGGTCGAGATTTACGGCGCCAAGGGCTTCGTCACCCCACCCAAATACCCGATGCCGGCCTGGAACGCGCGGTAGCAGGCAGGCCCTTAGGAACGCCGCGTGGACCTGCTCGCGCAAATCCTGCTCAACGGCGTGCTGCTGGGCGGGCTCTATGCCGTCATGGCGCTGGGCCTGGCCTTGGTGTGGGGCGTGCTCAACATCGTCAACTTGGCACATGGCGCCTTCATCATGCTCGGCGCGTACCTGTCTTGGTATCTTTACACCGACGCGCACATCGACCCTTTTCTGGGCCTGCCGATCACGGCGGTGCTGATGTTCTGCCTGGGCTACATGCTGCAGCGCGTCGTGCTGAACCTGGTCGTGCGCGCACCGATGTTCAACACGCTGTTGATCACCTTCGGCATCGAGGTCGTCCTGACCTACCTCGCCCAGATGGCGTTCTCGGCCGACTTTCGCATCATCAACCCGCCGTATGCGGGCAACAGCGTGCAATGGGGACCGGTTGTGTTGCCGCTGGCACGCCTGGGCGCGTTTGGCGTGGCCATCGTGCTCACGGTCGGCATGTGGTTGTTTTTGCTGCATTCTTGGCTCGGGCGGGCGATACGCGCGACCGCGCAGAACCTGGTCGCGGCGCGCCTGTATGGCGTCGAGCCCAGGCACCTTTACGCCAGCACTTTCGGCCTAGGGCTTGCGCTGGCGGGCGCCGCGGGCGGGCTGTATGGCACGGTGTCGCAGATCAACCCCTACATCGGCGCGTCGCTGACCGCAAAGTCGTTCGCCATCGCCATCATCGGCGGGCTCGACAACCCGCTCGGCGTCATCGTCGGCGGGCTGTTCCTCGGCATCGTCGAGGCATTGACCTCGCTCTACATCGGGCCCACCTACCGCGACGTCGCCAGCTTCGGCATCCTGGTGCTGGTGCTCATCGTGCGCCCGGGCGGCCTGCTGGGGAGGACGGCGTGAAGGCCGTGCGCGTCGGCCTCGTTCTGCTGGCGCTGCTGTTGCTCGCCGGGGTACCGTGGTATGGCTCCGACGTGCTGGTGCAATTTGGCATCAACACCCTGTTGCTCGCCGTACTGGCGCAGGGCTGGAACATCATCGGCGGCTACACCGGTTATGCCTCCTTCGGCAACTCCGTCTTCTATGGCCTCGGCAGCTACGGAGTGGCCATCGCCATGGTGCAGTGGGGCCTGCCGTTCGGCGTGGGCCTGGCCTTCGGCGTTGCGCTGGCCGTGGTGTTCGCCTTCGTGCTCGGCTTGCCGGTGCTGCGGCTCAGGGGCCACTATTTCGCCATCGCCACGCTGGCACTGTCGCAGGTCATGACGGCCATCGTCTCGAACGTCGAGCTGGCGGGCCGCAACATCGGCCTGGTGCTGCCGCCGCTCAACAACGACCGGCTGTTCTACGAGCTCTCACTGGCGCTGCTAGTGGTGGCCACGCTGGCCATCTTCTGGCTGACGCGCAGCCGCTTCGGTTTCGGCCTGATCGCGATCCGCGAGAACGAGGAGGCCGCCGCCGTCATGGGTGTGAACACCACGCTGTACAAGGTGCTTGCGTTTGCTCTCTCGGGTGTGTTCAGCGCGCTGGCCGGCGGCGTCCATGCTTACTGGATCACCTTCCTCGACCCCGAAAGCGCGTTCGACATCGGCCTCAACGTCAAGATGATCATCATGGCCGTGTTCGGCGGCCCGGGCACGGTGCTCGGCCCCATCGTCGGCGCCTTCACGTTGTCGGCGATTTCCGAATACCTGTCGAGCGCAGTCACCAGCATCGCCGGGTTGTTCTTCGGCATCGTCATCGTGGTGGCCGTGGTGCTGATGCCGCGCGGCCTGGCCGACCTGCTGCGCCACTTGTGCAAAACAGGCTGGCGCTACTTCATCGACAACATCAAGGCACACCGGCTATGAGCGCGCTGCTCGACGTCCGCCATGCCTCCCGGCGCTTTGCCGGGCTGGTGGCCGTCAACGATGTCAGCTTCACGCTCGCGCCCGGCGAAATCCTCGGCCTGATCGGCCCCAACGGCGCGGGCAAGACCACATTGATCAGCCTGATCAGCGGCACACTGGCTGCCAGCGAGGGCGAGGTGCTGTTCCAGGGCGAGCGCATCAATCACCTGCTGGCCTACCAGCGCGCGCGCCTGGGCATTGGCCGCACGTTCCAGCTCATGCGGCCGTTTCCGGGCCTGTCGGTGCTCGACAACGTGGCCATCGGCGCGCTGTTCGGCCATGCCGCCCAGCGAGCCAGCCTGGCACAGGCGCGCGAACAGGCGCAAGCCTGCCTGGAATTCGTGGGCATGGGCGCGCACGCCGCGCAGCGCGCCGACGAGCTCGGCGGCCCGGGCCGCAAGCGCCTCGAATTGGCCAAGGCGCTGGCGATGCAGCCCAAGCTGCTGCTGTGCGACGAGGTCATGGCCGGCCTGAACATAGTCGAGATCGACGAGGTGATAGCCATCATCCGCAAGCTGCGCGACCAGGGCATCGGCATCCTGGTCATTGAGCACGTCATCAAGGCCATCAAGAGCCTGTCGGACCGGCTGTTGGTGATGCACCATGGAGAAAAAATTGCCGACGGCGTGCCCGATGCCGTGCTGTCCGACCCCGCCGTGGTCGAGGCCTATCTCGGAAAGCGGCGCGCATGAGCACGGCACAGGCGCCGGCACCGCTGTTGGCCGTGCGTGGGCTCAGCGCGGGCTACGGCGGCATGCTGGCACTGCACGATGTGACGCTCGATGTCTACCCGGCTGAGCTGGTGGCGCTGGTCGGCAGCAATGGCGCCGGCAAGACCACCTTGCTGCAGGCTCTGTCGCGCGTGCTGCCGTGCACCGGCAGCATCGCCATGAACGGGCAGGAAATATCGGGCATGACGCCCGACCAGGCGTTCGGCCTGGGGCTGGTGCAGGTGCCCGAGGGGCGCCAGTTGTTCGACCGCATGAGCGTGCAAGACAACCTGCTGATGGGCGCCTACCGGCGCCCGGACAAGGTGATGGTGGCGCGCGACCTGGAGCGCATGTACGCACTCTTTCCGCGCCTGTCCGATCGGCGCCGCCAACTGGCGGGCAGCATGTCGGGTGGTGAGCAGCAGATGTGTGCCATGGCCCGGGCGCTGATGGCCGCGCCTACGCTGCTGCTGGTCGATGAGATGAGCCTGGGACTGGCCCCGGTCGTGGTCGAGCAACTGATGGACGTGCTCGCCAGCATCCGCCGCAACGGCGTCACCATCCTTCTGGTCGAGCAGGACGTGCAACTGGCCTTGTCGGGTGCGGACCGGGGCTATGTGCTCGAGACCGGGCGCATCGTGCACAGCGGCGCCGCACAGGACTTGATCGACGATCCGGCGGTGCAGCGGGCGTATCTGGGGCTGTAGTGAATCGCCCCTGATTTTCTAGACACTTCCGAGCCTCAAACTTGAGGCCCTGTAGGAGGTGCCATGCCCCATCACGAGGACAATGACGATAACGCTCCGAATCAGGCAGGCGACGGTACCGCCAATGTTGTAAGCCAGATTGGCCTTCGGTATCGCACCAGACAACGCCTTGCCGCTCACCCAGACGGAATACAGCCACAGCGGCAACATTAACAGCATAGGCATGCCGACCGCTGTCAAGCCCGCAGGCAGCATGCTCACCACCAGCCACGATGCGACGAGCAGGTTGAACATGTCGCCCTGCCCATCCCAACGTCCGCCGCGGCGCTGCAACAGGGAATGCACGCGCATGATGCGGCCGACCACCTGGATACCAAAGTTTGCGTCGCGGTACCGCGCAAGGCCGCAAGGGTGAAGGCGCGTGGGGAATCAAAGCCCATGGCAATCGCCATCTTAAACACCAGCACTTCAACGCCCGGGTCGTGCGCCAGTGCCTGCAAGTTGGGGTCCGGCTCTTCGCTGACATGCACCTTGACGGCAGACACGGGGAACTTGAGCGGGCCGGTCAGCGTCGAGGGTGGGCCAAGTGGGGCGCACTAAAACCATTTACCTCTGCCAAAGCCAGTGTGGCAGCCTGTTCTGGTCGAGTGCGCACTGCCACCAACACAATGCCTTTATCGAGCGCACCGAGAGCGTGCCATCGAACATGGGCTGGGACGATCAAGTGCGCCACGCCCAACACCAGCGCGATCAGGCCCAGGCGCTCACTGCCCCTGCGCCAAGAGCTGCGGCTCCGCAGCGCCAGCCACTGCCGAATCGCACGGCCGAATGCTCAGCGCTCGATGAGCGCGTGAAGATGCTCGACAGCATGGGTCGTGCCGAGAGCCGGCACTACGACCTCGACTGGGTCAGAAGGGAGAGAAAAGACGCGCGGGATCAGCAGTTCAGGTGGCGATGCTGATGGTGGCGCTGGACACGCTCAACGGGCGCTACGGCAAAGGCACCGTGCATTCAGCGAGCACGGGTGGCACCCACAAGGTGAAGGAGTGGGGATGAAGCAGGAGAGGCGCACACCGCAGTACACGACGCGGTGGGAGGATGTACCGATAGCAAGAGCGTGATTGAACCGATGTGCTGGGCCTGATGGCGGCAGCGGTTTTGAGTTTTTTGCTTCCTACGGGCGCACCTGCAGCTTTCGGGCTGCTCAGTAGGCCCAGGCGTACTTCTGCTCAGAGTGGCGGAGCAGTGGTTCGCGCCGGAATCAAGCAGCCGGTCGCGCTTTCCGGATCAAATTCTGCAAGCAAGGAGCGGTACTCCTGAAAGCCGTGGTTTGGGTCGGCACAATGTCGCGCTGACGAACGGCAATAAAGTGGCCTTTACTTTATAGTGCGCGCGCCGCGAACACCGGGCAACAACCGCTGCCGATCAGCCGGTCACGCGCTCGGAGTCAATGACCGCAACAGGCGGCGGATTCAACCGGTCGACGCAACAAGTTCGCTGAACATCTCAGCGGGCGTCTGGAAGCCAAGCGTCTTGCGCGGCCTCTCGTTCAATTGTCTCGCGATCGCGTTGAGCTGAAGCTGCGAGTCCCCCGAGATGTCAATGCCCTTCGGCATGTACTGCCTGAGCAGCCCATTCGTGTTCTCGTTGCTTCCACGCTGCCAAGGGCTTTGCGGATCACAGAAGTAGACCTGGATATCAGTGGCCATCGTGAATCGCTTGTGGCCATGCATTTCCGTACCTCGATCCCAAGTCAGTGATTTGTAGAGCTCCTGTGGCAACTTGCGAGCATTCTTGATGAGCGCGTCGACGACCGTCTGCGAGTCCTTGCCCTCCAGCTTCACCAACATCACATATCGCGATTGGCGCTCGACCAGCGTCGCGATCTGGCTGTTGGCGCTGCCGAAGACCAAGTCTCCTTCCCAGTGCCCAGGCACTGCACGATCCTCGATAGAGGCTGGGCGCTCGCTAATCGAGACGGCATCAACGATCTGCCCATGGATTGCCGTCTTCTGCGTGTAGTGGCGAGAGCGCCGCATGCCACGCGTACGTCTCAGGTGCGCCAGCAGCTCTTTCTTTAAGGCGCCGCGCGCTTGAATGAACAGGCTGCGGTAAATGGTCTCGTGTGACACGTGCTGGCTCTCGTCGCATGGATAAGTATGCTTGAGCCAGCCGGCGATCTGCTCGGGTGACCACAGCAGTCGCAGCTTGCCGGCCACGATGCGCGCAAGGGCCCGATCCTGAGTCAGTTTGGAATGCTTCGGGCGATGTGCGCGATCCCATGCAGCGCTGTCGGCATAGCTGGCCCGATAACCGATGCGCCCGCCGTTGCGTTCGATCTCACGACTGACCGTGGATGGCGCTCGGCCAATCTGGGCGGCGATAGAGCGGATCGACTGGCCAAGCGCCAATCCGAGTGAAATCTCTTCCCGCTCAGCCAGCGTAAGTGCGAGCCGTGAACGGCGGCGATCTGGTGGGCGAATCCCACCGGTCTGCGCAATGACCCTGTGGATCGACGAGTGAGATCGGTCGAAGATCTTACCGATCTCATGCAACGTCCAGCCCTCCTTCCAGCGCGCCCACATCAGCGCCTTCTGGCTGTCCGAGTAGTAGATCCGCGGTCGCTGTTTCATGTCCAACACTCCTTCGGCCTGAGCGGCTCTTAGTGTGTTGCGTCGACCGGTTGAACCCGCCG
>NZ_MWOK01000022.1 GCF_012932145.1 Acidovorax sp. SRB_14
GAACACGACAACGCGTCCCTCAAGGGCGCCACGCTCCACACCGTCACCGCTGCTGCCGCCTGCGGCGGCGACGTGCACGTGCTCGTCGCCGGCCACAACGCGGCAGCGGCCGCGCAGGCCGCCGCCCAAATAGCCGGCGTCGCCAAGGTCCTCCACGCCGACGCCCCCGGGCTCGAACACGGCCTCGCCGAGAACGTCGCCGCGCAGGTGCTCGCGCTCCAGGGCGATGGGGCTGGCAACTACAGCCACATCCTGTTTGCCGCCACGGCCGGCGGCAAGAACGTCGCGCCGCGCGTGGCCGCCCGGCTCGACGTCGCGCAGATCAGCGACATCACCCGCGTGATCTCGGCCGACACGTTCGAGCGCCCGATCTACGCGGGCAACGCGATCGCCACCGTGCAGAGCCTGGACGCCGTCAAGGTGCTCACCGTGCGCACGACGGGCTTTGACGCGGCGCAGGCTGCCGGCGGCAGCGCTGCCGTCGAGCCCACGGCCGCCACGCCGGATGCGGGCCAAAGCCGCTTTGTCGGCAGCGAGATCGCGCACAGCGACCGGCCCGAACTGACGGCCGCCAAGATCATCGTCTCGGGCGGGCGGGCGCTCGGCAGCAAGGAAAAGTTCGACGAAGTGATCACGCCGCTGGCCGACAAGCTGGGAGCCGCGATGGGCGCAAGCCGCGCCGCGGTGGACGCGGGCTACGCGCCCAACGACTGGCAGGTCGGGCAGACGGGCAAGATCGTCGCGCCCGAGCTGTACGTGGCTGTGGGCATCTCGGGGGCGATCCAGCACCTGGCGGGCATGAAGGACTCGAAGGTGATCGTGGCGATCAACAAGGACCCCGAGGCGCCGATCTTCTCGGTCGCCGACTACGGGCTCGAGGCCGACCTGTTTGCGGCCGTGCCGGAATTGGTCAAGGCCCTTTGAGCGTCTCTGGCGCTACCGATATGAGAGCTGTAAACGCATAGCTGGTAAGCGCCAGAGCCATTTTTTATTCAAAAATAACCGGAGACAAAACCCATGGCCCTTCCCCTTTCCCGCCGCACCCTCATGCAGGCCGCCACCGCCGGACTGGCCAGCGCGGCCCTGCCAGCGCTGGCACAGGCGGCTTGGCCGAGCAAACCGATCAAGATCGTCGTGCCCTACACGGCGGGCGGCTTCACCGACCAGATGGCGCGCCTGCTGCAGGTGGGCCTGCAAAAGCAGCTGGGCCAGCCGGTGGTGATCGACAACAAGCCCGGTGCCAACAGCATCATCGGCGTCGATGCGGTCGCCAAGGCGGCGCCCGACGGGCACACCTTCGGCGTCGTGATCCCGGCCTTCACCGCCAACACCACCCTCTACCCCAAGCTGCCCTACGACCCGCGCAAGGACCTAGTGGGCGTCTCGCTGCTCGGGGTGTCGCCGCTGGTGGCTGCGGTGGCCCCCAACGCGCCGTTCAAGAACACCCAGGAATTGGTGGCCTACGCCAAGGCCCACCCTGGCAAGGTGAGTTTCGCGTCCTCGGGCAGCGGCTCGGCCGCGCACCTGACCAGCGAGCTGTTCAAGACGCTGACCAAGACCTACATGGTGCACATCCCGTACCGGGGCTCCACGCCCGCGCTGACCGACCTGATGGGCGGGCAGGTGCCGCTATTCCTGGACCCGCCGCCGAACCTGATCCAGCCCGCCAAGGCGGGCCGCATCCGCCTCATAGGCGTGGCCAGCGAGAAGCGCCTGCCGATCCTGCCCGATGTGCCCACCTTCGTGGAGCAGGGCATGCCCGGCATGCTGGGCAGCACCTGGGCCAGCATGATCGCGCCAGCCGGCACACCGCGCGAGATCGTCAAGCGCGTGTCGGAAGCGGTCAACCAGATCATCCACAGCGACGAGACGCGCGCCAAGCTCGAAGCCATGGGCACGTTCGCTGAAGGCACCACGCCCGAGGCGTGCGATGCTTTCCTGGCGTCGGAAACCACCAAATGGGGGAAGGTGATCCGCGACGCCGGCGTGAAGCTGGACTGAGCGCGGTGCAGCTGCAGGCGCAGCTGCACGACCTTGGAAGGCCGCAGCCGATGGCTGCGGCCTTCTGCGTTCAGCTTCAGTTGCTGCGGATGCCGTTGTCGCGGATGACCTTGCCCCACTTCTCGAAATCCTTTTGCATGCGGCTCGTCATGCCGGCAGGAGGAGCGTAGGCGGCCGTGGTGCCGGCCTGCTGGAGCTTTTCCTGCACGGTCTTGTCGGCCAGCGCCTTCTGCAACTCCAGGCCCAGGCGCGCCACGATATCGGCAGGGGTGGAGCGCGGGGCGAGCAGTCCGCCCCAGGCGACCGCTTCAAAGCCAGGGAAGCCCTGCTCGGCCACGGTCTTGACCTCGGGCGTGAAGACCACGCGGCTCGAAGAGCCCACGGCAATGGCGCGCAGCTTGCCGGCCTTGATGTGGGGCAGGGCGGCAATCATGTCCGAGAACATCATCGGCACCTGGCCGCCGAGCAGGTCGGTGATGGCCGGCGCACTGCCGCGGTACGAGATGTGCTGGATGTCGAATTGCCCCTGGTTCTTGAGCAGTTCCGTCGACAGGTGGCCGAAGCTGGCGTTGCCCGCGCTGGTGTAGTTGAGCTTGCCGGGCTGGGCCTTGGCCTTGGCCACGAGCTGCTGCAGGCCCGTCACATCGGGCATCACCTGCGGGTTGACCACCATGACGATGGGCAGGTCGTAGGCCGTGCCGATCGGCGTGAAGTCCTTGAACAGGTCGTACTTTTTCTGCTCGTAGAGGTGGTTGGCCAGCAGGGTGGGCGATGCCAGCATGACGAGCGTGTAGCCGTCGGCGGGGCTCTTCGCCGCGACCTCGGTGCCGAGCATGCCCGAGGCGCCGGCCCGGTTCTCGACGATCACAGGCTGCTGCAGGCCCTCGCTCATCTTCTGTCCGATGATGCGCGCCGCCGTGTCGGTCGGCCCGCCCGGAGGGAAGGAGACGATCAGCTTGATGGGCTGGTTCGGGTAGCTCTGGGCCATGGCCTGGCCGGCGAACAAGGGCAGTGCCAGGGCCGCGGCCAGGCCGCTCAAGACGTGGCGGCGGGCGGCGGTGCTGCGGTGGGTAGGGGTGCTTTTCATGGTCTCCTCTCGGGGTTGCTAGCGGTGTGGCTCAATCGGCCGCCACCGGTGGATGGGTCGGGCACCAAGGCCCGGTCCGGAAAATGCTGGGGTCCATGCTGCGCAGGTCGGGCGCCACGTCCAGCGGGCCGGCGCACTGCGCCAGCACATCGCGCTGCAGGTCGATGCCGGGCGCCAGCTCGACGACGGTCAGGCGCTGCTCGCCCTGGGCGTTGGGCCGCATCTCGAACACCGCGCGCTCGGTGATGTAGAGGACGGGCGTGCCGCGGCTGGCGGTGTAGGGGCCGTTGAAACTCAGGTGCGACACCTGGTCGACGAGCTTGCGCACCCGCCCTTCCTGCACGATGCGCAGGGCCCCGTCCTCGACCGCGACCTGCAGGCCGCCGGTGGTGAGGGTGCCCATGAAGACCAGGGCCTTGGCGCTTTGGGTGATGTTGATGAAGCCGCCCACGCCCGCGATCGATGCCTCGCCCGCTTCGCCGAACTTGCTGACGTTCACGTTGCCCTGGGGATCGAGCTCGGCCAGCCCGAGGATCGACAGGTCGATGCCGCCGCCCTCGTAGAAGTCGAACTGCGCCGGCTGGTCGATGACCGCCTCGGGGTGGGCGGACGCGCCGAAGCTCAGGCCATCGGCCGGCGTGCCACCCACGGGCCCGGCCTCGACGGTGAGCGTGAAGCCCGACAGCCCGGCCTGCTGCGCCAGCGCGCCCACGGCCGCGGGCATGCCGACGCCCAGGTTCACCACGCGCGGCTGCAGCCGCTGCAGTTCCAGCACGGCGCGCCGCTGGACGATGGTGCGGGCGTCCAGCGGCGCGGCCGCGCCGGGTGCCTGCGGGGCCGCCTGGACCCGCTTTCCGCGCCAGGGCTGGGTGTAGGCGGCATTGAAGTTCTCCGAGAACGTCATCTGGTGGTGCGCCGGGTCGTCGCAGACCACCACGTAGTCCACCAGGATGCCCGGGACATGGATGGCGTGCAGGAGTTCGTGGCACTCGACCAAGTTCTTCACCTGCGCGATGACGATGCCACCGCTGTTGCGCGCGGCCTGGGCGATGGCCAGCAGTTCGTGGTGGAAGGCCTCGCCGTGCGTGCTCAGGTTGCCGCGCGCATCGGCCGCCGTCGC
Source organism: Acidovorax sp. SRB_14 (assembly GCF_012932145.1). Classification (GTDB taxonomy): domain Bacteria; phylum Pseudomonadota; class Gammaproteobacteria; order Burkholderiales; family Burkholderiaceae_C; genus Simplicispira. The sequence continues at coordinate 4,209 of NZ_MWOK01000022.1, forward strand.
GCGTATCAGCGCGCAGTGGATGGGGAACGCGGGGTAGAAGAGGTATTCCGCGCCCCGGAACTCCAGCGCCTCGACCCACTGCGATCGCCCTTCGGCGACGGCGTGGGCCGCCGACTGGTTGATGGCGCCGCCGTGGTAGCGCGCGTCCAGGTGGGTGCGCGGGTCCACAAAGGTGTGCAGGCCGATGGGCGTCAACACCCCCGGCTTGCCGCCGGCGATGGCGCGGTACAGGTGGCTGATGACGCCCTGGGGCAGGTTGTAGCCCTCGCATTGCTCTTGCAGTGCCAGGGTGGCCAGGCGCGGGGCCGAGCGCCAGTGCCCGCCGCAGACCACCCGGGTCATGCCCGGCTGGCCGAAATGGTTGACGCCGCGCAGGCCGCGGTCGCCCTGTCCGGCGGAATAGACCAGCGTCAGGTCGCGCGGCTGGGCACTCGCGCGGAAACGGCGCTCGAGCGCCGAGGTGATGGCCTCGGCATGGCCCGCGCCGACAAAGCCTGCGCAGGCCACCGTGGCGCCGGAAGGGACGAGGGCCGCGGCCTGGTCTGCGCAGATGATTTTCATTGTGAACGGATTGAGCAATAGGTGAGAATGCTGTTTAGCGAACAAATGTTCGCCAATTGAGTAATCCTAAGCCGCATTGGCAGACGACGCAAGCGCCAGGCGGCTCCTACAATCCCCGGCTTGCCCTTGAACGAGGTTGGAAATGCCTGCCACTGCTGCCTGCGAAGAGTCGGCCAAGAAAGAGCCGGAGCTGCTGGACGCCTTGTCGAACGGGCTGGCGCTCTTGCGCCTGTTTGGCCAGGGCGTGCCCGCCATGACGATGCAGCAGGTGGCCGAGGAACTGGGGGTCACGCGCGCCGCCGCGCGCCGCCTGCTGCTGACGCTGCAGCACCATGGGTATGTGGCGCAGGATGCGCGCCGCTTTTCCATCACGCCCCGCGTGCTGGAGCTGGGCCATGCGTATTTCGCCTCCATGAGCCTGCCGGTGCTGGCGCAGCCGGTGATGCAGGCGCTGGCACAGGAGCTGCAGGAAACCTGCTCGCTCGGGGTGCTGGACCAGGACGCCGTGGTGCTGCTGGCGCGCGAGGAGCCGCGCAAGCTGCTGCGGGTCGATCTGGGCGTGGGGCGGCAGCTGCCCGCCTATGCGCACTCGATGGGGCGTGTCTTGCTCGCCGCGCTCGACGGGCCCGCCCTGTCGGCCTATTTCGGCCGGGCCAGCCTGCTGCCGCTCACGCCGGCGACCACGACCGATCCCGCCGCGCTCCAGGCCATCCTCCAGCGCGCGGGCAAGGACGGGTACTGCGTGCTCGACAGCGAAATGGCCGACGGCTTTGGCGGCCTCTCCGTGCCGCTGCGCGACAGCCAGTCCCGGGTGGTGGCCGCGCTGGGCCTGAGCATGGTGCTGGGACGGCGCACGCGCAAGGACCTGGTGCGCGACTGTCTTCCCGCGCTGCAGCGGGCGGCCCAGCGGATCGAGGCGATCCTCGGCGCGCGCAGCGCCGGCCCTCAGGTATAGCGCTTGGCGCGCAGGTTGTCCTTCATCTGCTGCAGGATGGGCTGCAGCGGCGGCCCGATGCGCAGCGCCACGCAGGTGGCCAGCACGTCGATGACGAGCAGGTGCAGCAGCCGCGAGACCATGGGACTGTAGCGGTCGTAGCCCTCGGGGTGGTCGGCGGCCAGGTGGATGGCGCACGCGGCCGCCAGCGGCGAGCCGCTGGCGGTGATGGCGATGGTGGTGGCGCCGTTCTTGCGCGCGATGTCGGCCGCGTCCATCAGATCGCGCGTGCGGCCCGAGTTGGAGATGATCACTGCGCAGTCGCCCGGGCCCAGCAGCGTCGCGCTCATGACCTGCATGTGGCCGTCGCTGGTGGCCAGGCTGGTGACGCCGAGGCGGAAGAACTTGTGCTGCGCGTCCTGCGCCACGATGCCCGAATTGCCCGCGCCATAGAACTCGATGCGCCGCCCGGTCTGCCAGGTGGCGGCGATGGCGCTGGCCGCACGCTCGATGGCGACGGTGCTGGCGGCGTTGCGGTACTGCAGGAAGGCGGCCACCGCGTTGTCGACCACCTTGACCATCACGTCGCTGGTCTTGTCGTCGGCGTCCACGCTGCGGTGGATGAAGGGCACGCCCTCGCTGACGCTGCCGGCCAGCTTGAGCTTGAAGTCGGCCAGGCCGTCATAGCCCATGCTGCGGCAAAAGCGCACCACGGTGGGTTTGCTGACCTGCGAGCGCGCGGCCAATTCGCGCACCGGAAGGCGGGCGAATGCGCGCGCGTCCGCCAGCACGAGGCGGCCCACGCGCTGCTCGGCCGGGGCCAGGGAGGAAAGGGATGCGGCGATGCGGTCGAGCATGGTGTGAAAGGCAGAGAGTGCAGGTGAAAAGCGCAGCGGACGGGGCGGGGATCAGCGCGGTCGCCGCCGACACCTTCGACACGTCGCTAGCATTCCTCGGTCCAGCACTGCGCGTCGCGTGCGACCAGCGCGCTCGCCGCGCTCGGGCCCCAGGTGCCGGCGGCGTAGTGGCGCGGCCCGTCCTCGGCGTGCTGCCAGGCGTGCAGGATGGGTTCGACCCACGCCCAGGCCGCTTCCTGCTCGTCGCTGCGCACAAACAGGTTCAGCCGCCCGGCCAGCACGTCGAGCAGCAAGCGCTCGTAGGCACCGACGCGCTCGGTGCCAAAGCGCTGGTCGAAGTCCATGTTCAGCGACACCGGCGACAGCGGTGCCGACGTGCTCTGCGCCGGCTGCAACGGCAGCGGGTGCTGCGCGGCCGGCCCGCGCGGCGCCTGCGCGGCGGCAAACAGGTGCAGGTCCAGGCCGTCGCGCGGCTGCAGGTGGATCACCAGGCGGTTGGCGCCGTCCGCCGGGGTGCGGAAGATGGCGTGCGGCGTGGGCCGGAAGTTGACCACGATGAAGGCCTCGCGCGCCGCCAGGCGCTTGCCGGTGCGCAGGTAAAAGGGCACGCCGGCCCAGCGCCAGTTATTGATTTCGGTGCGCAGCGCCACAAAGGTTTCGGTGCGGCTGGCCGGGTCCACGCCGCTCTCGTCGCGGTAGCCGGCCACACGCTCGCCATTGATCTGGCCGGCGCCGTACTGGCCGCGCACCACGTCGCGTGCCAGGGTGTCGGGGGTCCAGGGGCGCAGCGAGCGCAGCACCTTGAGTTTTTCGTCGCGGATGGCGTCGGCGCCGGCGTTCGCGGGCGGCTCCATGCCGATCGCGCACAGCAGCTGCAGCGCGTGGTTTTGCACCATGTCGCGCAGCGCGCCCGTGCCGTCGTAGAAGCTGCCGCGCTTTTCCACGCCCAGTGTCTCGGCCATGGTGATCTGGATGTTGGCAATGGTCTCGCGCCGCCACAGCGGCTCGAACAAGGCGTTGCCAAAGCGCAGCGCGAGCAGGTTCTGCACCGACGGCTTGCCCAGGTAGTGGTCGATGCGGAACACCTGGTGCTCGGCAAAGTGGCGCAGCACCGTGGCGTTGATGGCGCGGTTGCTGGCCAGGTCGTGGCCCAGGGGCTTTTCGAGCACGATGCGGGTGCGCGGCGTGGCGAGGCCAGCGGCGCCCAGCTGCTCGGCCACTCTGGCGAACAGCGCCGGGGCCGTCGCCAGGTACAGCACCACCGCCTGCGCTTCGCGTTGGCGCAGGCGTGCTGCCAGCGCGGCGTAGTCGGCGGGGTTCGACAGGTCGGCGCGCACGTAGTGCAGCAGCGCCGAAAAGCGCGCGAACTCGTCCGGGCTGGGGCGCTTTTCGCCCTCGACGCCGCCCAGGCGCTGCGCCACCCAGGCGCGGTAGGCGGCGTCGTCGAGCGCTTCGCGCGCCACGCCGACGATGCGCCCGTCCGCGGGCAAGGAGCCGTGGCGAAACGCCTGGAACAGCGCCGGCAGCAGCTTGCGCCAGGCCAGGTCACCGGTGCCACCCAACAAAACCAGATCGAAGCTCATGGCAAGGCAAGAACAGGAAGTGAACAAAAGAGTCACCGCAATGTAACCGGGGTTCATCGGCGCCCGGTGCTGCGCAGGTGCGGCGGCCGGCCGAATACACTGGAGACTGCGAGAACGTGGACACGTTCTTATGCCGCCCCGGCCCGTCGCCAGGGGCTTTGCCCGGATTCCAGGATTTGTTGCCATGAACCAGCTCGACGCACTCAAACAGTTCACCACCGTGGTGGCCGACACCGGCGACTTTCGCCAGTTGGCCCAGTTTCGCCCGCAGGACGCGACCACCAACCCCTCGCTGATCCTCAAGGCCGTGCAAAAGCCCGACTACGCGCCACTGCTGCAGGACACCGTGTCGAAGTGGCACGGCCGCGACCTGGCCGAGGTCATGGACCGCCTGCTGGTGCGCTTTGGCTGCGAGATCCTGTCCATCATCCCGGGCCGCGTCTCCACCGAGGTCGATGCGCGCCTGAGCTTCGACACCAACGCCACCGTGGCGCGCGCCGAGCGCATCATCGGGCTGTACCAGGCCGAGGGCGTGCACATCGACCGCGTGCTCATCAAGGTGGCCGCGACCTGGGAGGGCATCGAGGCGGCGCGCCAGCTCGAGAGCCGGGGCATCCACACCAACCTCACGCTGCTGTTTTCGTTCGCGCAGGCCGTGGCCTGCGGCCAGGCCAAGGTGCAGCTGATCTCGCCCTTTGTCGGCCGGATCTACGACTGGCATAAAAAACAGGCCGGCAGCGCATGGGACGAAGCCGCCATGGCCGGTGCCAACGACCCTGGCGTGCAATCGGTGCGCGCCATCTTCAACCACTACAAGCACTTCGGCATCGCCACCGAAGTGATGGGCGCGAGCTTCCGCAATGTCGGCCAGATCACTGCGCTGGCGGGCTGCGACCTGCTGACGATTGCGCCCGATTTGCTGGCGCAGCTGGCCACCGCCGAGGCGCCGCTGGCGCGCGCGCTCGATACGGGCGCAGCCCGGGCCCTGGACCTGCCGGCCGTGAACTACGACGAGGCCGGATTTCGCTACGCGCTCAACCACGATGCCATGGCCACGGAGAAGCTGGCCGAGGGCATCCGCGCCTTTGCCGCCGATGCCCTCAAGCTCGAGCAGCTCATGCTCGCCGCCTGAATGACAGCGCACGGCCCCGCCCCCTTGACCGGCCAGCGCGCCCGCTGTGACCAGACGCGCGCCTGGGGCGCGCTGCACGCGCATTTCGACCGCGTGGGCCGCGGCTTCGACATGCGCGCGGCCTTTGCCGCCGATCCCGGCCGCTTTGGCGCGCTCAGCCAGGAGGCACCGCACGTCTTTGCCGACCTCTCGCGCAACCGCGTCGATGCCGCCACCGAGCGCCTGCTGCTCGCGCTGGCGCGCGAATGTGGCCTCGAACAGCACCGCGACGCCATGTGGGCCGGCCAGGCGATCAACACCACCGAAGAGCGCGCGGTGCTGCACCATTTGTTGCGAAATCCGGCTCCAGCGACCGCCCATCAAGCGCCAATAGCTACTGATTTCATAGCTTGCGCGAACCGCGAGGTGCAGGCCACGCTGCAGGCCATGCTGGCCTATGCGGAAAGCGTGCGCGCCGATGCGCAGATCACCGACATCGTCAGCATCGGCATCGGCGGCTCGGGCCTGGGCCCGGCCATGGTGGTAACGGCGCTGGAAGACCTGTGGCGCCAGGGCCAGCGCGTGCACTTTGTCTCCAACGTCGACGGCATGGAGCTGGGCTGCCTGCTGCGCCAGCTCCGGCCCGAACGCACGCTGTTCCTGATCGCGTCGAAGACCTTCACCACCGCCGAGACCATGGTCAACGCCCATGCCGCGCGCGACTGGTTCCTGGCGCACGGCGGCAGCCTGGACGCCGACGCGCCCGTGCCGCTGGCGCGCCACTTCGCCGCGCTCACGACCAACATCGCAGCCGCACGCGACTTCGGCATTGCGACCACCTTCGGCTTCTGGGACTGGGTGGGCGGGCGCTATTCGCTGTGGTCGGCCATCGGCCTGCCAATCGCCATCGCCGTGGGCGCACCGGCGTTTCGCCAGCTGCTGGCCGGCGCGCACGCGATGGACGAACATTTCCGCAGTGCACCGCTGGAGCGCAACCTGCCGGTGCGCCTGGGTCTGCTCGACGTCTGGTACCGCAACTTCCACGGCTTCACGAGCCGCTGCATCGCGCCCTACAGCCACGGCCTGCGGCGCCTCTCGGCCTACCTGCAGCAGCTGGAGATGGAGAGCAACGGCAAGGGCGTGGACTGGCAGGGCCGCGCCTTGCCCTATGCCACCGCGCCCGTGGTCTGGGGCGAGCCCGGCACCAACGGGCAGCACGCGTTCTTCCAGATGCTGCACCAGGGGCCGGACGTGATTCCGGTCGAGTTCATCGTACTGCGCCGCGGCGGGCGCGACCTGCCCGAGCAGCACCCGCGCCTGGTGGCCAACGCCCTGGCGCAGGCCAAGGCGCTGATGCTCGGGCGCGCGAGCGCCTGCGGCCACCGCCATTTCAGCGGCAACCGGCCCAGCACCGTGCTGCTGCTCGAGCAGCTCGATCCGGCGTCGCTCGGCGCACTGATCGCGCTCTACGAGCACCGTGTGTTCGTGGCCGGCTCCATCTGGGGCATCAACAGCTTTGACCAGTGGGGCGTGGAGCTGGGCAAGCAGCTGGCCGCCAACATCGAGCCGCGCCTGGCGACAGGTGACGGCACCGGGCTGGACGGCGCCACGGCCGGCCTGCTGCGGCGCCTGCACGCCGGGCCGGGGCCGCAGTAGGCACCGCAGGATCAGGGCCAGGTGATGGCCACGCGCAGCCCGCCCAGTGCCGGGCTGCGGTCCACCTGCACGCGCAGGCCGTGCAGCCGCGCGATGCGCTGGACGATCGACCAGCCCAGGCCGCTGCCGCTCTGGCCGGTGCCCAGCACGCGAAAGAAGCGCTCGCCCAAGCGGGCGATGTCGGCGTCGGGCAGACCGGGGCCGCTGTCCTGCACGCACAGCTGCGCCGCGCCACCCGGCGTGGCCGGGCCGATGTGGAGCTGCACCTGCGCGCCGTCGGCGCTGTAGCGCAGCGCGTTGTCGAGCAGGTTGCGCAGCAGCACGCGCGCCAGGGGCTCGGCCAGCGGCACCGGCGTGGGGCCAGCGAGGTCCAGCGCCAGCTGCTGCCCGCGTGCCTTGGCCGTGCTGGCCAGCTCGCCCGCCAGCGTGCGCGCCACCTCGGCGAGGTCGGTGGGCGGGGCGTCGGTGGCCTCGGCGTCCGCGTCCAGCCGGGCCAGCTGCAGCAGTTGCTCGACCAGGCGCGTGGCGCGGTCGCAGCCGCGCACCGTGGCCGCCAGCGCCTGGGCGCGCTCGGCGTCCTGCGTGGCGCCCTGGGCCACTTGGGCCTGCATGCGGATGCCGGCAATGGGGGTGCGCAGCTCGTGCGCGGCATCGGCAGTGAACTGCCGCTCGGCCGCCAGCAGCTCCGCCATGCGCTCGAACAGGGCGTTGAGCGCCGCCACCAGCGGCAGCACTTCGGGGGGCACGCCGGCCGTGGGCAGCGGCGCCAGCGACTGCGGCTGGCGCTGCGCCACGGCCCCGCCCAGTTGGCGCAGCGGTCGCACCAGGCCGCGCACCACCCACCAGATGCCCAGCGCCAGCAGCGGCAGCGCCCAGGCCAGGGGCTTGAGCATGCCCTTGACGCTGGCCAGCACGATGTCCTGGCGCACCGCCTGCTGCTCGCCCACGAGGATGCGCACATCGCTTTCCCGGCCTGGGGTAACGAACACGCGCCAGGCGTGGCCTGCGACCTCGCTGTCGGCAAAACCCCGCTTGCGCCGCGCGGTCAGGGGTTCTTCGGGGGCGTTTTTCGAGCGCGCCAGCAGTTGGTCTTCGTGCCAGAGCTGGAACACCACATGGTGCTGGTGTTTGTCCAGCTCAGAGGCTTCGTTGAGTTGGTCGTCGTCCAGTGCGTCCAGCGGTTGCAGCCGCAACAGCGCGGCGGTCTGCGCCAGATGGGCGTCGAGCAGTTCTCCCACCTCGTCCTCGGCCTCGTGCCAGGTGAGGGCGGCGGCGCTGGCCCAGGCCAGCAGCACCAGCGCCAGCACCGCCAGCAGCAGCCGCGTTTGCAGCGAGCGCGGTGCTCGGGTAGCGGGCAGGCCGTTCATGGGTCCGTGGGTCCAATGCGGTAGCCAATGCCGCGCACGGTCTCGATCAGCGCCGTGCCCACCTTGCGCCGCAGGTGGTAGATGTGCACCTCGACGGCGTTGCTGTTGATCTCGCTGCCCCACTGGTACAGGCGCTGCTCGAGCTGCTCGCGCGAGAGCACGCGCCCGGCGTTCAGCAGCAGTGCGTGCAACAGGTCGTATTCGCGGTTCGACAGATCGACCGGTGCGCCGCCCTGCCACACCCGGTGCGCGGCGGGGTCGAGCTCGACGTTGCCGGCCGCCAGGCGCCCCTCGCTCTGGCCGTGGGCGCGCCGCACCAGCGCGCGCAGGCGCGCGGCCAGTTCGTGCAAATCGATGGGTTTGACAAGGTAGTCGTCGGCGCCCGCGTCCAGCCCGGCAATGCGCGCCGGCACGGCGTCGCGCGCCGTCAGCACCAGCACGGGCGTGGCAATGCGGCGTGCGCGCGCCTGGCGCAGCACATCCATGCCGTCCTGGCGCGGCAGGCCCAGGTCGAGCACGCAGGCCTGGTAGGCGCCCGTGGCCAGCTCGCGCTCTGCCGCCATGCCGTCGCGCACCCAGTCCACCGCAAAGCCGTGCTGCGCCAGCCCGGCGCGGATGCCCGAGCCCAGCAGTTCGTCGTCTTCGGCCAGCAGGATGCGCATGCGTGCCTTTCAGTCAGTCGTCGTCGCCATCGTGTCGGTGATTCTCGCTCCAGTGCGCGGCGTCCTGCGCCGGCGCTGGCGGCGCCGCCTGCCACTGCCAGGCCCAGAAGACCAGCACGCAGGCCAGCACCAGCGCTGCCAGAACCGCGTGGTTGCGTTCGGGCAGATTGGGGCCGGTGCCGGGCACGCGGCCCGTGAGCATGGGCCGCGCCAGGTTCTTGCGCCGCAGTGCGCTCAGCAGCGCGATCAGGCCGATGTGCGCCAGCACCACCGCCAGCAGGGCGTTGCCGAAGAATTCGTGCACGTCCTCCAGCCATTCGCCGCCCCATTCGTCCCACACGGCGTAGCCGCTGAGCGTGAGCGGCAGCACCAGCGCGAGGATCAGCGCGATGGCCAGCACCATCAGCAGGTTCTGCCCCGGCTTCCAGGCCGCTTGCAACGCACCGGGCGAGCGCACGGTGGCCAGGGACTTCAGCCACGCCGGCCAGCCTTTGAGGCGGCGCCACAGCACCGACAGCCGCACCTGGCGTGGCCCCAGAAACCCCCACAACAGGCGCGCCACTACCAGCCCCGCCAGCGTGTAGCCCAGCGTGACATGCACCAAACGCCAGCGCTCGCCATCGGCCGTGAGGTAGGCGCCCATGAAGCTGAAGGCGATCAGCCAGTGCAGCATGCGCGTGCTGGCATCGGTCACGCGCCGGCTGGGTGGCCGGGTGGCAGCAGCAGCGGAAGACGATGGGGAAAGGGTGTCGGTGGCCATGGTGGTACTCACTTCGGGATGCGAACGCGGTCGTCGTCAAAGTCGCCCTGGTCGGCGCGGGTGTGGCAGGCCATGCAATGGGCGCGGCTGCCGACGGCGGCGCGCTGCCACACGGCGGGCGCTACCTCGCGGTGCTTGCGCTCGAACCAGGCCGAGCGGGTGATGCGGTCCTGCGGCGGCTCTTCGCGCACGCGCTTGTATGTGCCGGCGTGGGCCTGCAGCCAGGTGTTGATCTTGCGCACCAGGGCCGGGTCGAGCGAGGCGTCGGTGCCGTAGTGTTGGTCCAGGCCCTTCATCATGCGATCCCACGAACGGACGGGCAGCATCCCCGGCGGGTAAGCCATGTGGCAAGAGGCGCAATCCTGCTGGTAGGCCGGCAACATGGCTTTGGTGGGCATCTCGCGGCTGTCGGCAAAGGCGGCGGGCAGCGCGCAGGCCAGGGCCAGGAAGACGGTGGCGCGCCGGGCAGTGGGCGCGCGGCGGGAAGGGGGGAAGCGGGTCATGGCCTGTCCTTGGCGTTGAATTGCAGCAGCCAGGCCAGCACGTCGGCTTTTTCGGCCGCCGTGCACTCGCGCTTCAGCACGTCCTTGCAGTTGCGGCGAAACCACTTGTCGGCCTTGGCGCTGTCGGTGAAGCGTTCGGGATTGAACGCGGGCGCCAGCGGAGCAATGGCTTTGCCCGTGGAGGCGTGGCGTGCGGGTGCGGTGGGCGGGTTGCCGTGGCAGGACGCGCACGACCATTCGCCGCCATGGCGGCTGGTGAAGAACACGCGGCCGCGTTCGGCACTGACCGGGGCGCCGGAGGCATCGCTCCAGCGCTGCATCTGCAAGGCCGCGGTGGTGTCGGCGGCATGTGCCAGGGGCAGGGTGCAGGCCAGCGCCAGCAGCGCGGTCCGGGCGGCGAGGAAGGGGCGGGGAGGTGTGTGCATGCCGCCATGGTGCGGGGCGGGCATGAAGAATGGCTTAACGGGCGCGCCAGGGTGCGGGCGCTTTGCCTGAGGCCAGTTTTATGCATCCAAAGTGGCTCTGGCACTGATGGATAAAGCGCAGCACGCTATGAACCATGTAGCAATCCAATGAAAAAAGCCCGCAGGCGGTGGGGCCTGCGGGCTTTTTGGAAAGGTGAGGCGGGCGCCTCGGGGCGGGGCCAGCCCCGCCCGATGGCGATTACATGCCCATGCCACCCATGCCGCCCATGCCACCCATGTCGGGCATGCCGCCGCCGGCTGACTCATCCTTGGGCGATTCGGCGACCATGCACTCGGTCGTCAGCATCAGCGAGGACACCGAAGCGGCGTTCTGCAGTGCGGTGCGCGTGACCTTGGTCGGGTCCAGAATGCCCATCTCGATCATGTCGCCGTAGGTGTCGTTGGCAGCGTTGAAGCCGTAGTTGCCCTTGCCAGCCAGGATGGCGTTGACCACCACCGAGGGCTCGCCACCGGCGTTGGCGACGATTTCGCGCAGGGGCGCTTCGATGGCCTTGAGCACCAGCTTGATGCCGGCTTCCTGGTCGGCGTTGTCGCCCTTGATCTCGCCAGCCGCTTGGCGGGCGCGCAGCAGGGCCACGCCACCGCCTGCCACGATGCCTTCTTCCACGGCAGCGCGGGTGGCGTGCAGGGCGTCTTCGACACGTGCCTTCTTTTCCTTCATCTCGACTTCGGTGGCAGCGCCGACCTTGATCACGGCCACACCGCCGGCCAGCTTGGCCACGCGCTCTTGCAGCTTTTCGCGGTCGTAGTCGCTGGTCGCTTCTTCGATCTGCACGCGCACTTGCTTGACGCGCGCTTCGATGTCGGCAGCCTGGCCTTCGCCGTCGATGATGATGGTGTTTTCCTTGCCCACTTCGACGCGCTTGGCCTGGCCCAGGTCGGCCAGCGTGACCTTCTCGAGCGTCAGGCCCACTTCTTCAGCGATGACCTTGCCACCCGTGAGGATGGCGATGTCTTCCAGCATGGCCTTGCGGCGGTCGCCAAAGCCCGGGGCCTTGACGGCCACGACCTTCAGGATGCCGCGGATCGTGTTCACGACCAGCGTCGCCAGGGCTTCGCCTTCGACGTCTTCGGCAATGATCAGCAGCGGACGGCCGGCCTTGGCGACCTGCTCCAGCGTGGGCAGCAGGTCGCGGATGTTGCTGATCTTCTTGTCGAACAGCAGCACGAAGGGGTTTTCCAGAATCGCGGCTTGCTTTTCGGGGTTGTTGATGAAGTAGGGCGACAGGTAGCCGCGGTCGAACTGCATGCCTTCGACGACGTCGAGTTCGTTGTCCAGGCTCTTGCCGTCTTCCACGGTGATCACGCCTTCCTTGCCGACCTTGTCCATGGCATTGGCGATGATTTCGCCGATGCTGGAGTCAGAGTTGGCGGAGATCGAACCGACCTGGGCGATTTCCTTGGAGGTGGTGGTGGCCTTGGAGGCCTTCTTCAGCTCGGCGACCAGGGCCGTCACGGCCTTGTCGATGCCTCGCTTGAGGTCCATGGGGTTCATGCCGGCGGCCACGTACTTCATGCCTTCGCGCACGATGGCCTGGGCCAGCACGGTGGCGGTGGTGGTGCCGTCGCCAGCGTTGTCAGAGGTCTTGGAAGCGACTTCCTTGACCATCTGCGCGCCCATGTTCTGCAGCTTGTCCTTGAGTTCGATTTCCTTGGCGACGGACACGCCGTCCTTGGTCACCGTGGGGGCGCCGAACGAGCGCTCGAGCACCACGTTGCGGCCTTTCGGGCCCAGGGTCACTTTGACTGCGTTGGCCAGGATGTTCACACCTTCGACCATGCGTGCGCGGGCTTCGCCGCCGAAAACTACGTCTTTTGCTGCCATGTTGGAGCTCCTGAATTTAAGTGAAATACGGTCCAGCGCCCGTCAAACAAGCGCCAGTAGCTATTGATTCGATAGCTTGCGGATTACTTTTCGACGACTGCGAACAGGTCGTCTTCCTTCATGACCAGCAGCTCGTCGCCATCGACCTTGACGGTCTGGCCGCTGTACTTGCCAAACAACACGCGGTCGCCGACCTTGACGCTCATCGCGCCCAGTTCGCCCTTGTCGTTCTTCTTGCCAGGGCCGACGGCCAGCACTTCGCCTTGGTCGGGCTTTTCAGCGGCGTTGTCGGGGATGAAGATGCCGGATGCGGTCTTGGTTTCGCTTTCGATGCGCTTGACAATCACGCGGTCAGCAAGGGGGCGAAGTTTCATTGCGATCTCCTGGGTTCAAAAAGGTTTTGCTACATCAAAAAGCGCCTGACCTCTCAGGCGCCGCCAAACTTCGGCCAGACAGCGTTGTTAGCACTCTCTGGCGTTGAGTGCTAATGATAAGGGCATTTGCGCCGATTTCAAGGGCCTGCTGGTCGGTCGGGTCGCGCTGCGCCGTCTCAGGCCTGGGTGGTGAGGCTAAAGAAGTGGTCGAGCATGTGGAAGTGGTCTTCGAAGAACGCCTCTTCCAGCGCCGCCAGTTGGTCGATCGCCACCCACTGCACCTGCATCGCATCGTCGTCCGCCTGGACGGCCGGAAACGGCGCACCGCCGAGGTCGAAATAGTGCGCGTGCGTGATGGTGCGCCCGCGCTGGCTGCGGTCGGGGTGGTCGAAGACGGCGACCTCCTTCAACGCAGCGCGCATGGTGGCGTCGGGCAGCTGGCAGTGGGTTTCTTCGGCCAGTTCGCGCAGGCAGGACTGCCAGACGGTTTCGCGCTGTTCGATGAAGCCGCCGGGCACGGCCAGTTGTCCCTTGCCGGGCGCATGGGCGCGGCGGATGAGCAGCACATGGTTCTGGCAGCGCACGACCGCGTCGACGGTGGCGAACACCGGCGGGAAGGGCGCCTGCGCCCAGGCCTGGTGGTAGGCGCGCAGCATGCGCCACTCCTCTTGCAGCACAGGGTAGTCAGGCTGCTGCGCGAACGCGGTGAGCACGGCGAGGGTGCTGGCGGGGATCTGCTGCGCGAGCGGCGCCAGCGCGTCGGCCGCGGTGGCGGGCGTGGCGCCGAAGTAGGCGTCGCGGATGGTGGTGGCGTCGATGCTGCCCTGGCGCTCGACGGGGATCAGTTCCCAGCCCGGAAATGCGCTGAGGTAGCTGCTGGTGGCGTCCTTGAAGTGGCCGACCAGGCCGATGCGCGCGCCGGCCGGCACGAGCGCGGCCACGCCGCGCTGCACGGCCCGGACCCACAGCGCTTCGTTGTAATAGTCGCGCACCGGCAGCACCTGCAGGCGCGCGCGGTCGGCCTCGGGCAGGGCGTTGCGCAGCATCTCGGCGCGCTCTTGCCAGGTGAACGGGTTCTTGGGCGAGCGCACCTGCCAGGCCGATCCGACGACCACGATGGCCTGGCGCGCGCTGGCCAGCGCGCGCTGCAGCAGGGCCAGGTGGCCGCTGTGGACGGGCTCGAAGCGGCCGATGTAAATGGCGGTGTCGTACATGTGTCTGGGGTGCGCCCCGGGGCCGCACGGTCCGGGTATCAAAAAGGAGAGCGTCTGGCGCTGGGTTGTTCTGGCCTGGAAGGGGTTTTATATCCGAAATGCACAGCGCCTTTGCGCGCCGCGCTCCTGTTTTCGAAGCGCGCTGCCCCCGCGCCGCTGCGCGTGTCCGCGTGCCGCGCTGCCGCCCCGACGCTGCTCAGGCCGGGACGTTGAACACTTGGCGCAGGTAGGCCAGGAAGGTCGGGTCGTCGCACAGCAGCTTGCCGGGGCTGTCGGAGAGCTTGGCCACGGGCTGGCCATTGGCGTGCGTGAGCTTCATCACGATGTGCAGCGGGGGCAGGCCCATGTCGTTGGCCAGCTGCGTGCCGATGCCAAAGCCCAATTGCGTGCGGTTGCCGAAGTGGTGGTAGAGCTGCAGCGCGCGCGGCACGTCGAGGCTGTCGGAGAACACCAGGCGCTTGGTGTGCGCGTCGATGCGCAGCTTGTCGTAGTGCGCCAGGGCTTTTTCGCCCCAGGCGATGGGGTCGCCCGAGTCGTGGCGCAGGCCGTCGAACAGCTTGGCAAAGTAGAGGTCGAAATCGGCCAGGAAGGCGTCCATGCCCACGGTGTCGGTCAGGGCGATGCCGAGATCGCCGCGGTATTCCTGCACCCAGTCTTCGAGCGCGGCCTTCTGGAAGTCGCGCAGGCGCACGCCCAGCGCCTGGTAGGTCTGCAGGTATTCGTGCGCCATGGTGCCGATCGGCACCAGGCCCAGGTCGCGCGCCAGCAGCACGTTCGAAGTGCCCTTGAACCACTGCCCGGTCTCGCGCGCGAACGCCTGCACGACCTCGCGTTGCCAGGCGCCCGAATAGCGCCGGCGCACGCCGAAGTCGAACAGCTCGAACGGGTGCGCGAGCGCCACTTCGCTGGCCAGCTCCTGCAGCTGGTGGATCTTGTGCTGCAGGCGCACGCGCCCTTCGGCCAGCGCGGCGGCGGGGTCGAAGCGGCGGAAGTACAGCTCGTTGACGATGGACAGCACATGGATCTCGAAGCCCATCACATGCACCTGCGGCCCGCGCACCACGATGCGCAGCTGATCGCCCTCGGCGGTGGCGCGGATGAAGGCGCGCTGGAACTGGAAGATGCGCAGGAAGTCGACGAAGTCCGAGCGGATGAAGCGCAGCCCCGCCAGGTAGTCGAGCTCATCGGGCGCAAAGCGCAGGCGGCACAGGTGGTCGAGTTCGGTGTTCACTTCGTCGAGCAGCTCGGCCAGCGGGTACTGCGGCGTGTTGCGGCAGACGAATTCGTACTCGGCCTGCGTTTGCGGGTGGCGGTGCAGCATGGCCTGCCACATGGTGAACTTGTACAGGTCGGTGTCGAGCAGGCTGGTGAGGATGGCAGGCATGTCTTGTGTGCTATTTATTCAATAGCTATCGACGCTGTGTGGATCAGCGTTAGAGGGTGATTTCGTTCGAATGTGCGAGGCGCACGCCCTGGGCGCGCATGGCGTCCAGGAAGGCGGCGTGCTGCGCCTCGAAGCCCGCCACCGGGCCCATGCAGTCGGTCAGCAGCACGATGCGTTCGGGCCGCCCGCCGGGCAGGTGCGCCACCAGGTGCTCGGTGGTCGCACGCACGCAGTGGCTGCTGGCCTCGCCGGCGACCAACAGCAGCTCGGCCGTGTCCAGCGCGGCGAGCAGGCGGGTGTTGAGCTGCGTGCTGGGGTCGGCCGGGTCGGGCACCTCGGCCTGCAGCGCGCTGTAGTGCTCGGTCCAGGGGTTCATGCCCTTGAAAACGTGGTGGACGGCGCGCTGGCGCTGCAGCTGCCAGTGGCCGCAGGCGGCCAGCACGCTGGCGTGCACGCCGTGGCCCCAGCTGCCGATCTCGCAGTGCACGGGCCAGACCATCAGCGTGTAGCGGCCCTGGCGCTCCAGCGCGTCGAGGTAGACCAGCGTGCGCGGCAGCGCGGCCGCATCGCGCGGCGCATAGGCGCCGGCGCGCACCTCGGCGGCGGTGATCGGGGTGAACGGCGCCACGGCGGCGCCGCCGTGGCTCTGCCAGAAGCCGGGGTGGGCGATGTCGTGGCGCTGGTGCGAGTCCAGCGTGAGGGTGATGGCATCGATGGCCGCGCCCTGTGCGGCGATGAAGCGGGCCAGGCGCAGCATGTCGGCGTGCGCGCCGGTCACGGGCAGGGCGGGCGCCATGCGCGTGCCGGTGGCGGGGTCGGTGGGGTGCCAGTCGGCGGGCAGATCGCAGAAATCGTTCTGTGGATCGATGGCCAGGAGCTGGATGCGGGTCATGGGCTTCCTCAGGGTTCAGGCAGGCAGTGTAGGCGCGGCCTGCCTGAACCCGCGAGGAGGGGAGGCCCGGGCGCGCTGCCCGGGCGCTGCACTGGGGCAGTGGGCGCCTATTTCAAGGTCTTGCGCGCCGCGCCAATGCCGAGCACCGCCAGCACCACGAACAGCACCGCCAGCGCCAGGAACAGGATGAACAAGATCTTGGCAATGCCCGCCGAGCCGGCGGCCACGCCGGTGAAACCGAGCGCGCCGGCGATCAGCGAGATCACGGCAAAAACAATGGCGTACTTCAGCATGGGGAGCTCCTTGGACATAGGCAGGCGAGGCCTGCGGTGGCTGGGGTGTCCAAGGTAGCCGTGCCGCCGGCAATGTGCCGTCGGCAGGGCGGACGGCTGGCTGTAGGAGAGGGCTGATGCCGCGGATTCGGCGGCAAGGCCACCGAATCCGCGGCGGTCTCTCGGCTTACAGGCCCGCCGCTGCGCGCAGCGCTGCCGCTTTGTCCGTGCGCTCCCAGGTGAACTCGGGTTCGTCGCGGCCGAAGTGGCCGTAGGCGGCGGTTTTCTCGTAGATCGGGCGCAGCAGGTCGAGCATCTGGATGATGCCCTTGGGGCGCAGGTCGAAATGCTCCTGCACCAGCTTGGCTAGCTGGTCGTCGGGGATGACGCCCGTGCCTTCGGTGTAGACGGTCACGTTCATCGGCCGGGCCACGCCGATCGCGTAGGCCACCTGGATCTGGCACTGGCGCGCCAGGCCCGCGGCCACGATGTTCTTGGCCACGTAGCGCGCGGCGTAGGCGGCCGAGCGGTCGACCTTGGTCGGGTCCTTGCCGCTGAAGGCGCCGCCGCCGTGCGGGCAGGCGCCGCCGTAGGTGTCGACGATGATCTTGCGGCCCGTGAGGCCGCAGTCGCCCTGCGGGCCGCCGACGACGAAGCGGCCGGTGGGGTTGATCAGGTACTTGGTCTCGGGCGTGAGCCATTCGGCCGGCAGCACGGGGCGGATGACCTCTTCGCGGATGGCCTCGTAGAACGCGGGCGTCATCTTGTCGCCCAGGCTCATCTCGGGCGCGTGCTGGGTCGAGAGCACCACGGTGTCGATGCTGTGCGGCCTGCCGTCGACGTAGCGCAGCGTGACCTGGCTCTTGGCGTCGGGGCGCAGGAAGGGCAGGCGCCCGTCCTTGCGCAGCTGCGCCTGGCGCTCGACCAGGCGGTGCGCGTAGTAGATCGGCGCGGGCAGCAGCTCGGGCGTCTCGTCGCAGGCGTAGCCGAACATCAGGCCCTGGTCGCCGGCGCCGGTGTTCAGGTGGTCGTCCGACGCGTGGTCCACGCCCTGGGCGATGTCGCTGCTTTGCTTGTCGTAGGCCACGAGCACGGCGCAGCCTTTGTAGTCGATGCCGTACTCGGTGTTGTCGTAGCCGATGCGCTTGATGGTGTCGCGCGCCACCTGGATGTAGTCCACGTTGACGCCGGGCTTGGCCGTGATCTCGCCGGCGAGCACCACGAGGCCGGTGTTGCACAGCGTCTCGGCCGCCACGCGGGCGTGCGGGTCCTGGGCCAGGATCGCGTCGAGAATGGCGTCCGAGATCTGGTCAGACACCTTGTCGGGGTGGCCTTCGGAGACGGACTCAGAGGTGAAAAGAAAGTCGTTCGCCATTTGAATAAACTCCTGTGTCTTGGCATGTGGGGCGTTGCCCCCGGCCACTGGAGCCTTCGGCGAACGCTTTAGCAGCTTTGTTTTACGTCGCCCTGCAAGTTGCTCATTTAACTCAGCGACCCCCCTATTTTAATGCCTTTCCTTTTTCGCCTTTTTTCCGCATTGCCGTTGTGGCTGCTCCACCCCGTGGGCGCGGCCCTGGGCTGGCTGGTGCTTGCGCTCTCGCCCACGTACCGGCGCCGGTTCGTGGCCAACGCCGCCGTCGCGGGCTACGGCTTTGCGCAGGTGCGCGGCGCCGTCGGCCACGCCGGGCGCATGGTGGCCGAGCTGCCGCGCCTGTGGATGGGCGCGCCCATGCCCTGCGCCATCGTGGGCGCCGAGGTGGTCGAGCAGGCCTGGGAGCGCGGGCGCGGCATTGTGTTCCTCACGCCGCACCTGGGGTGCTTCGAGATGTCGGCGCAGGCCGTGGCGCAGCGTTGGGGCCGGCAGCGCGGGCCGATCACGGTGCTGTACCGCCCGGCGCGCCAGCCCTGGCTGGCCAAGGTGATGGAGACGGCGCGCACGCGCCCGGGCATGGACTCGGTGCCGACGACGCTGTCGGGCGTGCGCCAGATGATCAAGGCGCTGCGCCGTGGCGAGTCGGTCGGTCTGCTGCCCGACCAGGTGCCGCCCGAGGGCCTGGGCCTGTGGTCGCCGGTGTTTGGCCGCCCGGCCTACACCATGACGCTGGCCGCGCGCCTGGCGCAGCAGACCGGCGCCACTGTCCTGCTGGTGCGCTGCGAGCGCCTGCCGCGCGGCGCGGGCTACACGCTGTTCGTGGAGGCCTTGCCCGAGCCCCTGTCGGCCTCGCTCGACGAGGCCGTGGCGCAGATCAACCGCGCCATGGAGCACCTGATCCGGCAGTCGCCCCAGCAGTACCTGTGGGGCTATGCGCGCTACAAGCAGCCGCGCGCCGACACGCCGGCCGGCAAGGGCGCTGCCCCGCGTGCCGAGGGCGCCGCATGATGGGCCGCCTGGGCGTGTGGGCGCTGCGCGGGCTCGCCCACCTGCCGCTGCCGGTGCTGCGCGGCCTGGGCTGGGTTCTGGGGCAATTGTTCTATGTGCTGGTGCCGCAGCGGCGCAAGGTGGCGCTGCGCAATCTGGCGCTGTGCTTTCCCGGTGCCTCGCCGGCCCAGCGCCGCGCCTGGGCGCGCGAGTCCTTCGTCGCCTACTGCCAGACCTGGCTGGACCGCAGCTGGCTGTGGTTTGCGCCGCGCCGCGTGGTCGAGCAGCGCCTGCACCTGCATGGCGCGCTGCACGAGATCGAGGGCGACGCGCCCACCATCATCTTCGCGCCCCATTTCTATGGCCTCGATGCGGCCGGCGTGGCCGTGGCGCTGGCCTCGGACCGGCCGTTCACCTCGATCTTCACGCCGCTGCCCAACCCGGTGGTCGACGCCGTGGTGCGCGCCGGGCGCCAGCGCTTTGGCAACGGCCGCATGCTCAACCGCAGCGACGGCGTCAAGCCCATCGTGAGCGGCCTGCGCCAGGGCGGCGTGCTGTACCTGCTGCCTGACATGGACTTCGGCCGCAACGACTCGGTGTTCGTGCCGTTCTATGGCGTGCCGGCGGCCACCATCACCTCGATGTCGCGCTTTGCGCGGCTGGGGCGCGCCAAGGTCGTGCCGCTGATCGGCCGCCTCACGCCCACGGGCTACAGCGCCGAGCTGCTGCCGGCCTGGCAGGACTACCCGAGCGGCGACGCCGAGGCCGACGCGGCGCTCATGAACCAGCGCCTGCAGGGCTGGATCGACACGATGCCGGGCCAGTACTACTGGGTGCACAAGCGCTTCAAGACGCGGCCCGAGGGCGAGCCGTCGCTGTATTCCTGACGGGAATTTCGGTAAAAAACGGCTCCAGCGCTTGTCCAGAAATCGCCGGCAGCTATCAATTCGATTGCAGAAAGCGCTCCAGCTCGGCCGTGGCGCGCGCGGGCTGCTCGTGCAGCAGCCAGTGCGAGGCGCCCGGCACGCGCTGCAACTGCAGCTGCGGCACCCACGCGTCGAGGCCATTGAGCAGGCCGGGCAGCAGGGCCGGGTCCTCCATGCCCCAGAGCACTAGCGTGGGCACCTGCACGGTCAGCATGGATTCGGGCAGCGCCAGGGCCTGCGCGGCTGGGTCGGCCGCGCGCGGCGGGCGCAGCGGGCTGGCGCGGTAGTAGTTGCAGGCGCCGGTCAATCCCTGCTGCCACAGCGCGCGGTACTGGGCGCGCACGCTGTCCGTCAGCCAGGCGGGCGCTGGGACATCGGGGGCGTGGAAGAAGGCGAACAGGCGGCGGAAATCGTCTTCCGCGAGCAGCGCCTCGGCATCGGGGCGGCACAGGAAGTGCATGTACTGGCTGGCGGCCTGCTGCGCCGGGTTGTGCTCCAGTTCGCGCAGAAAGGCGCCGGGGTGGGGCGCATTGACGATCGCCAGGCGGTGCAGCAGCTCGGGGCGCTGGTTGGCCAGGTTCCAGGCCACGGCGCCGCCCCAATCGTGCGCCACCAGGCAGGCCAGCGGCGCGCCGTCCGCGCACTCGGTGGCGATCAGCGCCGTGATGTCCTGCACCAGGTGCTTGGCGCGGTAGGCTTCGGGTTCGGCCGGGCAGCTCGACGCGCCAAAGCCGCGCAGGTTCGGCGCCACGCAGCGGTAGCCGCCGTGCGCGGGCTGCGCGAAATGCGCCAGCAGCGCGTCCCAGATGAAGGCGCCTTCGGGAAAGCCGTGCAGGAACATGAGCACCGGGCGGCCGCGCTCGCCTGCGACGTGGCAGTGCAGGTGCGTGCCGTGCGGCAGGGCGATGTCGGCGGTGTGCGGCATGTTTGCTCCTGAAAAGCGAGCTGTTAGCGCATGACAGGCATGCGTTAGAGCCGATTTTTATCCAAAAATAGACGCGCCCATGTCCGGCCGGCGCACTCAGTCGAGCGCGGGCGGCTCGCCGTCGGCGGCATCCGCAGCAGTGCCCGCGGCCGGCGCCGCGGCGCCGTCGGCGCCCGGGTGCGCCCAGTGCCACAGCAGCAGCGCGGCGTCGTCCACGCCCTGTTTCTTGAGCGCAGAGAACATCCTCACCTCGCCGCCGCCGGTCTGCAGTCGCGCAATCGACAGGGCCTTGGTCTGCTCGGCGCGCGTGAGCTTGTCGGCCTTGGTCAGCAGCACGAGGAACTTCAGGCCGTCCTCGACGCGCGGGCGGATCACTTCGAGCAGCGCCTCGTCCAGCCCGGTCAGGCCCAGGCGCGGGTCGCACAGCAGCACGATGCCGGTGAGGCTTTCGCGGCTGACCAGGTAGTTCACCATCACCTGCTGCCAGCGCAGCTTGTCCGAGCGCGAGACGGCCGCGTAGCCATAGCCGGGCAGGTCGGCCAGTACGGCGTCGGTGATGCCCTGGCGGCCCAGGGAAAACAGGTTGATGTGCTGCGTGCGGCCGGGCTTCTTCGAGGCAAAGGCCAGCTGCTTTTGCTGCGTGAGCGTGTTGATGCACGAGGACTTGCCCGCGTTGGAGCGGCCGACGAAGGCGATCTCGGGCACGTCGACCTCGGGCAGCTGGTGCAGTTGGGCGGCCGTGGTCAGAAAGCGCGCGGTGTGCATCCAGCCCATGGCGGAGCGGGCGTCGGGGGCGGCGGCGGCGCCGGTGGGGGAGGGCGCGGAAGAAGGGGCAGTCATGGGCTGGAGGGAGGCTATGGAGCCTCATTGTAGAATCGCGGGGTTTTGCGCCCTACCTAAGAAGTCCCCGATATGAAGTTGCTCGCCTCCTTGCTCATGGCTGCCGCGCTGGCGGCTCCCGCTTTCCCGGCATTCTCTGCGGGCGCCGCTGCGGCCAAGCCCGACCTTGCCAAGGGGGAGGCCAGTTACACCGCCGTGTGCGTCGCCTGCCATGCGGCCGATGGCAACTCGTCCATTGCCGCCAACCCCAAGCTGGCCCAGCAGCACCCCGAGTACCTCGTCAAGCAACTGCAGGAGTTCAAGTCCGGCAAGCGCGCCAACCCCGTGATGCAGGGCTTCGCCTCCATGCTGACCGACGACGACATGAAGAACATCGCTTGGTGGGTGGCCTCCAAGCCCGGCAAGCCCGGCTTCGCCAAGGACAAGGAACTGGTCGCCCTGGGCGAGCGCATCTACCGCGGCGGCATTGCCGACCGCAACATTGCCGCCTGCGCCAGCTGCCACAGCCCCAACGGCGCCGGCATTCCCGCCCAATACCCGCGCCTGAGCGGCCAGCACGCCGACTACACGGCGGCCCAGCTGGTGCAGTTCCGCGACGGCGTGCGCAAGAACAGCGCGCAGATGACGGACGTGGCCGCCAAGCTCAACGACCGCGAAATCAAGGCCGTGTCGGACTACATCGCCGGCCTGCGTTGAGAACCCTGCACCGCGCCTGACCAGCCCCCGGGTTCAGGCACGGAACCAACCGCCAATAACAAACCCCAAGAAGGGCGGGCCCATCCTCCAGATGGCCCGCCTTTTTTATTTCGGCCTCGGACCACCTTTCTTCCATGTCTGACAACACCCTGGGCGTTCGCCCCTCAGCGGGTTCGCAGGCGCTGCGCGCCAGCGTCGAGCTGCTGTCGTCCATGCGCTTTGCCATTGCGCTGCTCACGGTGATCTGCATCGCCTCGGTGATCGGCACGGTGCTCAAGCAGCACGAGCCGGCCGTCAACTACGTCAACCAGTTCGGTCCGTTCTGGGCCGACGTGTTCGCCGCGCTCAAGCTCAATGCGGTCTACAGCGCCTGGTGGTTCCTGCTGATCCTGGCCTTCCTGGTCACCAGCACCTCGCTGTGCATTGCACGCAACACGCCCAAGATCCTGGCCGACCTGGGCACCTACAAGGAAAACATCCGCGAAAAGAGCCTGGGCGCGTTCCACCACAAGGCCCAGGCCGACCTGGGCGGCGACAGCGCCAGCGAGGCGCGGCGCATCGGCGAGATGCTGGTGGGCGGCGGCTGGAAGGTCAAGCTGCAGCAGCGCGACACGCCCGCCGGTCCCGGCTCGGGCTGGATGGTGGCGGCCAAGGCCGGAGCGGCCAACAAGATCGGCTACATCGCCGCGCACAGCGCCATCGTGCTGGTGTGCGTGGGTGGCCTGCTCGATGGCGACCTGATCGTGCGCGCGCAAATGTGGTTCAACGGCAAGGTGCCCTATACCGGCGGCGGGCTGATTTCCGAGGTGGCGCCGCAGCACCGCCTGAGCCCGCGCAACCCGACCTTCCGCGGCAACCTGCTGGTGTCCGAGGGCACGCAGGCGGGCACCGCCATCTTGAGCCAGTCCGACGGCATCTTGCTGCAGGACCTGCCGTTCACCGTCGAGCTCAAGAAGTTCATCGTCGAGCACTACTCCACC
Organism: Acidovorax sp. SRB_14; assembly: GCF_012932145.1. Lineage (GTDB taxonomy): Bacteria > Pseudomonadota > Gammaproteobacteria > Burkholderiales > Burkholderiaceae_C > Simplicispira. The sequence goes on from NZ_MWOK01000022.1 coordinate 27,375, forward strand.
GGCATGCCCAAGCTGTTCGCCAGCGAGGTCGTGATCCACGACAAGGCCACGGGCGAGGCCACGCCGGCGCGCATCGAGGTCAACCACCCGGCCAGCTACAAGGGCGTTGAAATCTACCAGTCGAGCTTCGACGACGGCGGCTCGTCCGTTTCCTTGCGCGCTCTGCCCATGGCAGCCGGGATGCAGCCGTTTGACGTGCAGGGCGTCATCGGCGGCAACGCGCAACCGGTCAAGGGCGCGGGGGGCGAGGCGCTGACGCTCGAGTTCACCTCGCTGCGCACCATCAACGTCGAAAACTTTGCCGGCGAAGGCGCGGGCTCGGGCACCGATGTGCGCAAGGTCGATTTGCGCCAGTCCATCGACGCGCGCCTGGGCGCGGCCAACAAGACCGTGACCACCAAGGAACTGCGCAACGTGGGCCCGAGCATCGGCTACAAGCTGCGCGATGCGGCGGGCCAGGCGCGCGAATTCCACAACTACATGCTGCCCGTGTCCCTGGGCGACGGCGGGCCGCAGGTGTTCCTGCTGGGTGTGCGCGAGAACCCGGCCGACCCCTTCCGCTACCTGCGCGTGCCGGCCGATGACCAGGGACGCATCGACGGCTTCATGCAGCTGCGCGCCGCGCTGGCCGATCCGGCTGTGCGCCAGATGGCCGTGCGTCGCTATGTGGCGCAGTCGGTCGATCCTTCGCGCCGCGAGCTGACCGAGCAGCTGACCGAGTCGGCCGCGCGCGCCCTGACGCTGTTTGCCGGCACGGTCGGTGCCGACGGCAAGCCCCATGGCGGGCTGCCGGCCCTCTCCGACTTCATGGAAGCCAACGTGCCCGAAGCCGAGCGCAGCCGTGCCGGCGAGGTTCTGGTGCGCATCCTCAACGGCACGCTGTTCGAGCTGGCGCAGCTCACGCGCGAGCGCGCCGGCTTGCCGCCGCTCGAGTCCAGCACCCAGACCCAGTCTTTCATGACGCAGTCCGTGCTGGCGCTCAGCGACGCGCAGATCTACCCGGCACCGCTGGTGTTCGCACTCACCGACTTCAAGCAGGTCCAGGCCAGCGTCTTCCAGGTGGCGCGTGCCCCTGGCAAGAACATTGTCTATCTGGGCTGCGCGTTGCTGATCCTGGGCGTTTTTGCCATGCTGTACATCCGCGAGCGGCGCATCTGGGTCTGGCTGGTGCCGCAGGGCGACCACACCCATGCCACCATGGCGCTGTCGACCAACCGCAAGACCATGGACGGCGACCAGGAATTCGCCCAGATCACCGAAAAACTCATCGGGGTGCGCCCCGCAGGAGCCCATGCATGAACACGGCCGCAAGCACCACCACGACCACGCTCAAACTGAACGAGGGCTATTTCTCGCAGCGCAACTGGCTGGACTGGCTGTTTGCCGCGCTGGTGATCGGCGGCGGGCTGTTTGCGCTGCAGCGTTATGCGGCCTACATGGACGTGTATGAAAAAGGCATCTTGCTGGGTGCCATACCCTCCACCATCTGGCTGGGCTGGTTCTGGCGCCCTCTGCGCACCCTGATGGTGGTGGCCGCCGGCTGTGCGCTGCTGGCCATCGGCCTGTACCAGGTGGATGGCGCGGGCAGCCTGGCGCGTGCCGACACGGTGTTCGGGCTCAAGTACTTCCTGTCGAGCCAGTCGGCCATCCTGTGGATGAGCATGCTGTTCTTCATGAGCACGGCCTTCTATTGGATCAGCATGTTCGCGCGCGGCGAGGGCGCCACCATGTCGCTGATCGGCTCGCGCCTGGCCTGGGTGGCCGTGGGCATGGCGCTGATCGGCACACTGGTGCGCTGGTACGAAAGCTACCTGGTGGGCGCCGACGTCGGCCACATCCCGGTCAGCAACCTCTATGAAGTGTTCGTCATGTTCTGCTGGATGACGGCCACGTTCTATCTCTACTACGAAGCGCAGTACCGCACGCGCGCGCTGGGCGCCTTCGTCATGCTGGTGGTCAGCGCCGCCGTGGGCTTCCTGCTCTGGTACACCGTCGTGCGCGAGGCGCACGAGATCCAGCCCTTGGTGCCGGCGCTCAAGAGCTGGTGGATGAAGCTGCATGTGCCGGCCAACTTCATCGGCTATGGCACCTTTGCGCTGTCGGCCATGGTGGCTTTCGCCTACCTGATCAAGCAGTCGGCGGGCGAGACGCGCTGGTACAAGCTGGCGCCGCTGTGGCTGCTGGGCGTGGTGCTGTGCTTCGAGCCCGTGGTGTTCCGTCCCACGGCCGGTGACGGCGCGGGCGGCAGCTATTGGATGGTGTATTTCGGCGTGTCGGCCTTGATCGTGGGCTCCATCCTGTTCGGGCGCCAGCGCATTGCCAGCAAGCTGCCCCCGCTGGCGCTGCTCGACGACGTCATGTACAAGGCCATCGCCGTCGGCTTTGCCTTCTTCACCATCGCTACCGTGCTGGGAGCTCTGTGGGCGGCCGAGGCCTGGGGCGGCTACTGGAGCTGGGATCCGAAGGAAACCTGGGCGCTGATCGTCTGGCTCAACTACGCGGCCTGGCTGCACATGCGGCTCATGAAGGGTCTGCGCGGCACGGTGTCGGCCTGGTGGGCGCTGGTGGGGCTGGTGGTCACCACCTTTGCCTTCCTGGGCGTGAACATGTTCCTCAGCGGCTTGCACAGCTACGGCACCCTGTGAGGGCGGCACGCACAGGGGATTAAAGACGACAGGAAAGGCTTCGTCTGCACAAAGACTGTTCGGTATCGGGAAACGAATTCAGGTTTCTCGCCTCTACCTGCCACAGCCTCACCAAATCACCGGAGCCTTCCATGTCCCCAATTTCCCGTCGTGCGGGTTTCATCCACCCCCTGGCTTCCGAGATCACCCCGCGCGCGGTGTACGAAGGCCGGCGCAACATGCTGCGCCTGCTCGCGGGTGGCGTTGCGGGCGCGGCGCTGGCGGGCTGGGCCGGGCGCGAGGCGCTGGCCCAAGTGGCGCGCCCGGGCAAGCTGGCGGCACTGACCAGCGGCAAGTCCGCCGTGGCAGGCGCCGTCACCATGGAAAAGCTGACGAGCTACCACGACGTCACCAGCTACAACAATTTCTACGAATTCGGCACCGACAAGGCCGATCCCGCGCGCCATGCCCACACGCTCAAGACCGCGCCCTGGACGGTCGAGATCGAGGGCCTCGTCAAGAAGCCGGGCAAGTACGGCATCGAAGACCTGCTCAAGCTCAGCGCCCAGGAAGAGCGCATCTACCGCCTGCGCTGTGTCGAGGGCTGGTCGATGGTGATCCCGTGGGTGGGCTATTCGCTGTCCGAGCTCATCAAGCGGGTGGAGCCGCTGGGCAGCGCGAAGTACGTCGAATTCGTCACCCTGGCCGACAAGGCGACCATGCCGTTCATCGGCTCGCGCGTGCTTGACTGGCCCTACACCGAGGGCCTGCGCATGGACGAGGCCCTGCACCCGCTCACCCTGCTGGCCTTCGGCATGTACGGCGAGGTCTTGCCCAACCAGAACGGCGCGCCAGTGCGCATCGTCGTGCCCTGGAAGTACGGCTTCAAGAGCGCCAAGAGCATCGTCAAGATCCGCTTCACCGACCAAGAGCCCGGCACCGCCTGGAACAAGGCCGCGCGCAACGAATACGGATTTTATTCGAACGCGAACCCGAACGTGGACCACCCGCGCTGGAGCCAGGCCACCGAGCGCCGCATCGGGGAGGACGGCCTGTTCGCCAAGCGGCGCAAGACGCTGCTGTTCAACGGCTACGAAGCGCAGGTCGGCCAGCTGTACGCGGGCATGGACCTCAAGAAGTTCTACTGAAGCCTTGGCGCGGCACAGCGCCGCAGGCGCTGCGCACTCTGCCTTTGGGGCACGCGCGTTCTCTGCCCCGTTTTTTGCCGGGTGACGATCGATGGACATCAAAAAACTGCTGCTGCGCCCCGCCGCCAAGCCCATGGTGTTTGCGGCATCGCTGCTGCCTTTTGCGTGGCTGTTCTATGCGGCCGCCAGCGACCAGCTGGGCGCGAATCCGGCCGAGGCGTTGATCCGTTCGCTGGGCGACTGGACGCTGCGCTTCTTGTGCATCGTGCTGGCCGTGACGCCGCTGCGGGTGCTCACCGCAACCCCGTCGCTGGCGCGTTTTCGCCGCATGCTCGGCCTGTTCGTGTTTTTCTACGCCACGCTGCACCTGCTCAGCTATGCCTGGTTCGACATGGGGCTGGACTGGGGCGACATCGCGCGCGACATCGCCAAGCGCCCATTCATCCTTGTGGGCTCGACGGCGCTGCTGCTGCTGTCGCTGCTGGCGGCCACCTCGTTCAACCGCGCGATCCGCTGGCTCGGTGCACCACGCTGGCGCGCGCTGCACCGCCTGGTGTACGCCGTGGCGGGCCTGGCGATCCTGCATTTCTTCTGGATGCGTGCGGGCAAGAACGATTTCAGCGAAGTGGCGGTGTACGGCGGCGTGCTGGCGTTGCTGCTGGGCTGGCGGGTGGCGCACCACTGGCGCCAGAAGCGGCGCGCCGGCCGCGCTGCGGCCGGGCCAGCGGCAGGCGCCCGCCAGGCTTGATGCTATTGAAAATGCAGCTTACAACGCTTTCTGGACAAGGGCTAGAGCCCTGTTTGATGCAAAAAATCGTTGCGACCGGCCTTCAACCCGTGGCGGCACGCAGCGCGGGGCACAGCGTGTGCGCGACGGGCTCGATGGCCGCGGTGGGCAGCTGGTAGGCGCGGTCGTCCAACAGGTCGATGCCGCACATCAGGTGGTCGATCCACTCGAAGAAATCGGCGATGGCCTGAGGGCCCACGATGGGCGCGCCATGCTGGGGCACGAGCATGGAAATATCGAGCTGGCGCGCCATCCGCACCCACAGGCGCAGGATCTTGTTGGACACCATGTAGCGCCGGTGGAAGCCCTCCATCAGCGGGATGTGCGCCTGCAGGTCGGTGACCGGGCGGGCGGCCTTGGCGCCCGACACCATGGACACGCCGAGGTCGCCCGTGAAGAGGATGCGGCTCACGGGATCGTAGAAATGGAAGTTGCCTTCCGAATGCAGGAAGTGCGCCGGCAGCAGCCACAGCTCGTGGCGCCCCAGCGGCAGCCTCCCGCCGGCGTCGGGCACGCCGATCACGCGGTTCTCGGTCTTGCCGACTTTGGTGAAATGCGGGACAAAGCGCTCCCAGACGCGCGAAATGACCAGCATGGCCTGGGTGCTTGACATCCAGCGGTCCAGCGAGGCAATGATGTCCGGGTCGGCGTGCGAGGCGATCAGGTACGACAGTTTCTGGGGCGAGAAGTGCTTTGACATGCCCATGTACAACTCGTTGTAGGCCAGGTTGCCGCCGGGGTCGATGATGGCGCCCGTGCCGTCGTCCACGATCAGAAACTGGTTGGCCTGCACCGCCTGCCCGTCCTCCTCGATGAGGTCCGTGAACATGTAGCAGGCATGGTTCCTGTCGCGGTAGAGTTCGGTGGGCATGGCGATGCTGCGGTGCAATAAAGCCCGCGACTCTACCGGCCCCGGTGGTGTCGGGCTTGACTCACATCAAGATGACGCAGGTCAAGCCCAAAGCGCCCAAGCGCTTACAGCAGCCTCTCGCCCTGGAAGGTGTCCTGGGCCGTCTCGCGCTCGCGGATCAGGTGGGCGCGCGGCCCGTCCACCAGCACCTCGGCGGCGCGGCCGCGGGTGTTGTAGTTGCTCGACATGGACATGCAGTAGGCGCCCGCGGACAGCACCGCCAGGCGGTCGCCGGGCTGCACGGCCAGCGCACGGTCGCGTCCGATCCAGTCGCCGCTCTCGCACACCGGGCCGACCACGTCGTAGACCGGCGCCGCGGCGTCCCCGGCTTGCTGCAGCGGGACAATGCCGTGGAAGGCCTGGTACATGGCGGGCCGCGGCAGGTCGTTCATGGCCGCGTCGATGATGCAGAAATTCTTTTCCTCGCCGGGCTTGAGGTAGAGCACTTCGGCCACGCACAGGCCGGCGTTGCCGACCAGCGAGCGCCCGGGCTCGATCATGAACTGGCGGTCGCCATAGCCGCGCGCATCGATCTTGGCCAGCAGCTGCATCCACAGCGCGTCGGCGGTGGGCGGGGTGTCGCCGTTGTAGTTGATGCCCAGGCCCCCGCCAAAATCGATGTGGTGGATGGGAATGCCAGCGGCCTCGATCTCCTGCACCAGGTCGAGCAGGCGGTCGGTTGCATCAAGGTAGGGCGTGGCCTCGGTGATCTGCGAGCCGATGTGGAAGTCGATGCCCACCACCTGGAGGCCGGGCAGGGCCGCCGCCCTTTGGTAGACCGCCAGCGTGCGCTCGTGCGCGACGCCGAACTTGTTGCCTTTCAGGCCCGTCGAGATGTAGGGGTGGGTCTTGGGATCGACGTTGGGGTTGACGCGGATGCTGACGGGCGCTGTGTGGCCCGATGCGGTGGCCACCTCGCTGAGCACTTCGAGCTCGGCCTCGCTCTCGACATTGAAGCACAGGATGCCGGCCTGCAGCGCCTGCAGCATTTCGGCGCGCGTCTTGCCCACGCCGGAAAAGATCACCTTGCGCACGTCGCCGCCGGCAGCGACCACACGCTCGAGCTCGCCGCCCGAGACGATGTCAAAGCCGCAGCCCTGCCGCGCGAAGAACTGCAGGACCGCCAGCGACGAATTGGCCTTCATAGCGTAGCAGACCTGCAGCTTGCGCCCGGCAAAGCCGCGCTGGTAGGCCGCCAGCGCGGCCTGCATGGAGGCTTGGGAATAGACAAACAGGGGCGTGCCGTGGGCCTGGGCCAGGTCGTCGACGCGAACGTCTTCGATGAACAGGGCGTCGCCCCGGTAGGCGATGTGGGGGTGGCCGGGCAGTGCAGGGTGGGTCATGGAGTGGCAGGAGCGGGAGCGGAAGGAAGAGGGACGGCGAGGGCGGGCGTGCGCAAGGAGTTGGGCTTCAGGGTTTCGGGCAGCGTTGCGCGCTGGCTGGCCGCGGGCTCGGTCGGCAGAAACAGCGGGCCCCGCTGTCCGCAGGCGCCCAGGAGTGCCACGCTGGAGGCAAGGGCAAAGCTCCTCGCTAGAATTTGGAACGCTTTCAACATGCCTAAATTGTAATGACCGACCTTGAATTCCTGGACCGCGCCGAGCAGCTTCTGCTGGCCGTTGAGCAATGCTGCGACCGCATCAACGACGAGACAGACGCCGACGTGGACAGCCAGCGCATGGGCGGCATGATCACGCTCACCTTCCCCAACCGCACCCAGATCATCATCAACCAGCAGAAGCCCTTGCATGAAATCTGGATGGCGGCCAAGTCCGGGGGCTACCACTATCGCTTCGACGGCCAGCGGTGGCAGGACACCAAGGGGGCGGGCGAGTTTTTCAACAGCCTGAGCCGCGATGCGTCAGAACAGTCGGGGCTGGCGCTGCGCTTCTGCGCCTGAGCCCGCGGCCAGTCAGTTGCGGAACAGGTCGAGGATGCGCTTGCGCTCCTCGGGCGCAGGCGCTTCCTGCGAGGGAAGGCTTGCGGTTCCCGCAGACGCGCTATGGTCTTCAAGCCCCAGGCTGGGAACTCCGGCGTTGCGGCTGAATTCCTCATAGAACCATTCCCCGCCCACATTGACCACACCGGGCGGAACCGTGGACTCCATCACCGGCACGCCCTTGAGCGCGCGGTCCATGAAGCTGATCCACACCGGCAGGCTCAGGCCACCGCCGGTTTCCCGGCTGCCCAGGTTGCGCGGCGTGTCGTAGCCAATCCAGGTCACGGCCGCGATGGTGGGCTGGAAGCCGGCAAACCAGGCGTCCACCGAGTCGTTGGTGGTGCCCGTCTTGCCGTACAGGTCGGGGCGTTTGAGCGTGGCCTGGGCCCGCGCCGCAGTGCCCGAGCGTGTGACTTCCTGCAGCAGGCTGTCCATGATGAATGCATTGCGTGGCTCGATGGCGCGCTGGCTTTGGGCCAAGGCCGGAGGCTGGGTTTCAGAAAGCACGCGGCCCTTGTGGTCCGTGACGCGTGCGATCAGCCAGGGGTTCACACGGTAGCCGCCGTTGGCGAATACCGAGAAGCCCACCGCCATCTGCATCGGGGTGACCGAACCCGCACCCAACGCCATGGTCAGATAAGGCGGGTGCTTGTCGGCATCGAAGCCGAAGCGCGATACCCATTCCTGCGCATTCTTGGGCCCGACGGCCTGCAGGATGCGGATGGAAACCATGTTCTTGGATTTGGCCAGACCCGTGCGCATGGTCATGGGGCCGTCGTACCTGCCGTCGTAGTTCTTGGGCTCCCAGGGTTGTCCGCCGGTCACGCCAGCGCCAAAGAACAGCGGTGCGTCGTTGACCACGGTGGCGGGCGTGAAGCCTTTTTCCAGGGCTGCGGAGTAAATGAAGGGCTTGAAGCTTGAGCCTGGCTGGCGCCACGCCTGGGTGGCATGGTTGAACTTGTTCTTGTCAAAGTCGAAACCGCCCACCAAAGCCTTGATCGCGCCGCTGCGTGGGTCGATGGCCACCAGGGCGCCTTCGACTTCGGGCAGTTGCGTGATTTCCCACGTGTTCTTTGCTGTTTTGGCGACGCGGATGATGGCGCCGCGGCGCAGCTTGATGTTGGGCGGTGCCTTGTCGCTGAGCCCCGACTGGGCGGGCTTGAGCCCTTCGCCGGTGATCTCCACGCTGTCGCCGTTCTGGCGCACGGCGATGATCTTGCGGGGGCTGGCCTCCAGCACCATGGCAGACATGAGGTCGCCGTTGTCGGGGTGGTCGGCCAGCGCGTCGTCGATGGCTTCTTCCAGTTCCTGCGCAGCGGTGGGCAGGCTGACGAATTTTTCCGGTCCGCGGTAGTGCTGGCGGCGCTCGTAATCCATGATGCCGCGCCGCAGTGACTGGTAGGCCGCGTCCTGATCGGCAGCGTTCAGGGTGGTGTACACATTGAGGCCACGGGTGTAGGCCTCGCTTCCGTACTGCGCAAAGATCAGCTGGCGCGCCATTTCCGCCACGTATTCGGCATGCACGCGCGTGTTGTTGCTTCCATTGCGAACCGTGAGCTCCTCTTTGCGCGCCTCTTGCGCCTGCTGGGGTGTGATGAAGTGGTTTTCCTCCATGCGGTCGATGATGTAGAGCTGGCGGATGCGGGCGCGCTTGGGGTTGCTGATCGGGTTGTAGGCCGAAGGCGCTTTGGGCAATCCCGCCAACATGGCCGCTTCCGCCACCGAGACGGCCTTCAGGGGCTTGCCAAAGTAGGCTTCGGAAGCCGCGGCAAAGCCGTAGGCACGGTTGCCCAGGTAAATCTGATTCATATAAATTTCCAGAATCTGATTTTTGGACAGCAGGTGCTCCAGCTTGAATGTGAGTAATATTTCGTAAATTTTTCGCGTAAATGTTTTTTCTGACGAAAGGTAAACATTGCGCGCGACCTGCATGGTGATGGTGGATGCCCCCTGGCTTTTCACGCGCCCCAGATTGGCTAACACGGCGCGCACCATGCCCTTGTAATCCACTCCGCCGTGCTGGAAGAAGCGCGTGTCCTCGATCGCCAAAACCGCATCCTTCATCACTTGGGGGATCTCCTGGATGGGGGTGAGGGTGCGCCGCTCCTCTCCAAACTCGCCCAGCAAAGCCCCTTCTGCCGAATACACACGCATCGGCAGCTTGGGCCGGTAGTCTGCCAATTCCGAGACATCGGGCAGGTTCGGGTAGGCCATGGACAGGGCCACAGCGATCACCAACACCACGGCGACAGCCCCTGCAACAGCCAGACCTATGCCCCACAGCAGAAGGCGCAGGAGCCACCGCAACCAAGCAGGGCGGGGAGAGGCGGCACGGGAAGAACCCGGGCTGGACGGTTTGGACGGGGCTGGGGGCGGCATATCGCTCCGAATTGAAATAAGTGGCCATTATAAAAATCGCCACTGCATTTTCTGGATGGGAAAAGGGATCGTGCTGCAGCGCTCCAGAGTACGAAGCGGGCAGGAGGGAAATCAGGCTTTCAACGAAAGGCTCTGGAACGTCTGCTTTTGACAACGGTCAGCCGTTGCAGGGCCGGCGAAAGTCTTGGTCGCAGGCCAAGCTTACTGATAGCATTCATGAGAAATGTTAAGTTTTGTTGTGTCGTTGTGACAATAAGAGGGGGCTATCTTGATCTCTGCAGGATCTCTGTTCAGTCGCCAATCCGCGCCGTTGCTGGGTATCGACATCAGTTCCTCCAGCGTCAAGCTGGTGGAGCTAGGCCAAGACAAGGCAGGAGGCCTGGTCTTGGAGCGCTGTGCCATCGAGCCGTTGGAACGAGGATGGATTACAGACGGTAACATCGAAAAGTTCGATGAAGTTGCTGAAGCCCTGCGCCGCGTCGTCAAAAAAAGTGGCACCCGCACCCGAAATGTGGCATTGGCGTTGCCTCCGTCTGCGGTCATTACCAAAAAGATCACCCTGCCTGCCGGCATGACGGACCAAGAGCTTGAAGTCCAGGTGGAGTCCGAGGCCAACCAATACATTCCCTTTTCCCTCGACGAGGTGAGCCTGGATTTTTGCGTCATCGGGCCCAGCAAGAACGCGCCTGGGGATATCGACGTGCTGATCGCCGCCTCGCGCCGCGAGAAGGTGCAGGACCGCCAGGGGTTGGCTGAGGCCGCCGGCCTCAAGGCCGCGATCGTGGACATCGAGTCCCACGCTTCGCGCCTGGCAGCCAGCCGCTTGATCGAGGCGCTTCCCAATGCGGGCGTGGATGCCATGGTGGCGCTTTTCGAAGTGGGGGCATTGGCAACCAGCATGCAGATCATCCGCAACGACGAGGTGCTGTACGACAGGGACCAGGCCTTTGGCGGCGCACAGCTCACGCAACTCATCGTTCGGCAGTATGGGTTCTCGGTCGAAGAGGCAGAAAGCAAGAAGCGCAGCGGCGATCTTCCGGAAGACTATGCCTCGGCCGTGTTGCGTCCCTTCGTGGACAGCATGGCCCAGGAGGTGGGGCGGGCATTGCAATTTTTCTTCACCAGCACGCCCTATAACCGGGTCGACCACATTCTGCTCGCGGGCGGCTCGGCACCGCTGTCGGGCTTGAATGAGGCCGTGGTGCAGCACACCGGCTTTGCCTGCAATGTGGTCAATCCTTTCGAGGGCATGGAGGTGGGAAGCTCCGTGCGCATGAAAAAAATGGTGCGCGAGGCCCCTTCTTACCTGACCTCCTGCGGCCTGGCGATGCGGAGGTTCCTGCAGTGATTTTGATCAACCTGCTTCCCCACCGGGAGGCGGCCCGCAAGCGCCGGCGCGAGGCGTTTCAGGTCACCATGTTCCTGTCGTTTCTGCTGGGGCTGGCCCTGGCTGCGGCCATCTACTGGTGGTTTCAGACCATGATTGCCGACCAGCAAGACAAAAATAATTTCTTGCAGACCGAAATCAAGGTGCTGGAAAACCAAATCAAGGAAATCGCAACGATCGAAGAAGAAATCGCATCGTTGCGCGCGCGGCAAAAGGCGGTGGAGGACCTGCAGTCGGACCGCAATCTTCCCGTGCACCTGCTCAACGAACTGGTCCAGCAGTTGCCCGACGGCGTGTACGTCACCAGCCTCAAACAGACGGACCAGTCGGTGACGATGCAAGGCGTGGCGCAGTCCAATGAGCGTGTGTCGGAAATGCTGCGCAACCTCTCCAGCAACACCCCGTGGCTGTCCAAGCCCGAACTCGTCGAAATTGTGGCGAGCAATCTGGCGCTTTCCGCGCGCGATCAGCGCCGCGTTTCCACGTTCAATCTGCGATTCCAGCTGATGCGTTCCAGCGAGGTGCAAAAAGCCATGGATGCCGCGAGCGGCACGAAGGCAGGCACCCCTGCGGGGGGGAAGTGACCTATGGCGAAGAAAAAAAGCCCCAACGTCGATTTGGCCGAGCTGCAGCGCAACTTGCAACGCCAATTCAGCCATCTGGATCCCAAAGACCCGTCACTCTGGCCTGCATTGCCGCGTTATTTGCTGTGCGCGGGCATCGCCATCGGCGTTGCGGTGGTTTTGTGGTTTGCCAAGCTGACCGACTACGAAGAAGAACTGCAAGCCGAACGCTCCCGAGAGGTCACGCTCCGGCAGGACTACCAAAAGAAGCTGGTGAAAGCCGTGAGTCTGGATGCCCTCAAGAAGCAGCGTGAGCAGATCCAGCAATACGTCATTCAGCTAGAGAAACAACTGCCGAGCAAGGCCGAAATGGCCGCCCTGTTGTCCGACATCAACCAGGCCGGCCTGGGCCGCAGCCTGCAGTTCGACCTGTTCCGCCCGGGACAGATCGTGGTGCGCGACTACTATGCCGAGCTGCCCATCGCGGTGCGGGTCACGGGCAAGTACCACGATATGGGCGCATTTGCGTCTGATATCGCCCACCTTTCCCGCATCGTCACCTTGAACAACCTGTCCATCGCTCCCGCGACCAAGGACAGCAGCAATCTGACCCTGGATGCCACGGCGCGCACATTCCGCTACCTGGACCCTGAAGAGGTGCAGGCGCAGCGCAAGGCGACGGAGGGCAAAAAATGAACCGCACCACAGCAGTGCTGATCGCGCTGAGTTTTTTGCCGCTCGCCGGCTGCGGGCCCTCGGGAGAAGACGAGTTGCGCCAGTGGATGGCCGACGAGCGTGCGCAGACAAAGCCCCGCGTCACGCCGATCACCGAACCCAAACAGTTCCAACCCCAGGCATACACGGCCGAAGGCAGCATGGAGCCGTTCAATCCGCTCAAGCTGACCCAGGCGCTGCGACGCGACTCGGCACAGGTCGCGTCCAACGCCGCCCTGATCGCACCTGAAATGGCACGGCGCAAAGAGCCACTGGAGGCGTTTCCGCTCGACACCATGTCCATGGTGGGCAGTCTGGAGAAGTCTGGCAAGCCCACCGCGCTGTTGAAGGTGGACAACCTGCTGTACCAGGTTCAGGCGGGGTCTTACCTCGGGCAGAACTATGGGCGCATCACAAAAATTACCGAAACCGCCATTCAAATGCGCGAAATCGTCCAGGACGCCACTGGCGACTGGATTGAGCGCACGGCATCGCTAGAGCTGCAAGAGGGGGCGAAAAAATGAAACCAAACAACGTCGCAATCATGAAGGCGCTGGGGCGGGCCGCTGTGGTGGCCCTTGCTGCTTTGGGCTCGGGCATGGTTTTGGCACAGAGTGCCATCGAGGCTGTGACGGGCGCCCTGCAAGGCGGTGCGGAAGTCGTGCGCATTGAGTTGAGCACCCCCCTGTCGGTGGTTCCATCGGGCTTTGCCACGCAGTCGCCGGCCCGCATCGCCCTGGACTTCCCGGGCACGTCGAATGCCATGGGGCGCTCGCTGGTGGAGGTGAACCAGGGGAACCTGAGGTCTGTCAACGTGGTGCAGGCGGGTGACCGCTCGCGGGTGGTGCTCAACCTGAAGCAAGCCACGGCCTACCGGGCAGAAATCCAGGGCAAGGTGCTGCTCATCTCCCTGGAGCCTGTCGCCGCCGCAGCGTCCGGCCAGCCGGCCCAGAACACCGTGTTCGCCGAACCCGGCAGCAGCGATATCCTGCCCATCAAGGACGTGGATTTCCGGCGCGGGCCTGACGGGTCGGGGCGTGTAGTGGTTGGCCTGGCCAGCAACCAGGTCGGCGTGGACCTGCGCCAGCAGGGCAAGGGCATTACCGTGGATTTTCTGCGCTCCTCCCTGTCCGAAGGGCTGCGCCGGCGCCTCGATGTCACCGACTTTGGCACGCCCATCCAGCTCATCACCACCAGCCAGCAGGGCGACCGGGTGCGCATGCTGATCGAGCCCGTGGGTGAGTGGGAGCACAGCGCCTACCAAAGCGACAACCAGTTTGTCGTGGAAGTGCGCCAGAAAAAGGTGGACCTGACCAAGCTCACGCAGGGCCCGGGCTACAGCGGTGAGAAGCTCTCGCTGAACTTCCAGAACATCGAGGTGCGGTCCTTGCTGCAGGTGATCGCCGACTTCACCAACTTCAACATCGTCACGTCGGACACGGTGACCGGATCGCTGACCCTGCGCTTGAAGGACGTTCCCTGGGACCAGGCACTGCAGATCATCATGGATGCCAAGGGCCTGGGGATGCGCAAGGCGGGCACCGTGCTCTGGATTGCGCCCAAGGACGAAATCGACGCACGCACGCGCAAGGATTTTGAAGCCGCGCAGGCAATCGAGAAACTGGAGCCGCTGCGCACGCAGGCCTACCAGATGAACTACGCCAAGGCCGTCGACATGGTGGCCCAACTCACCAACTCCAGCCAGGGAAGCACCGGTGGCGCCACCACGCGCTTCCTGTCAGAAAGAGGCAGCGCCATTGCCGAGCCGCGCACCAACCAGCTGTTCGTGACGGACACGCCAGCCAAGCTCGAAGAGGTGCGCAAGCTGCTGGCCTCGCTGGACGTGGCGGTGCGCCAGGTGCTGATCGAAGCCCGCATCGTGGAAGCGCGCGACACCTTCGGGCGGTCGCTGGGCGTGCGCCTGGGCGGAACCGATTTGCGTGCCAACCGCGGTGGCGATGGCGGCTACGGCATCGGGGGTGGCAACCGCATTGGTTTTGGCACCAGCTATAGCAACGCCGTGGCCACCAGTGGAGCGGGCGGGCAGGTGGACACCTTGGGCAGTTTCGTGAACCTGCCTGCGCGGCTGTCCGGGGTGCAGGGGGTGGGCAGTTTTGCGCTGTCCATCTTCAACTCGGCAGCCAACCGGTTCCTGACGCTGGAACTGTCGGCCATGGAAGCCGACGGCAAGGGCAAGATCGTATCGAGCCCACGGGTTATCACTGCCGACCAGACCAAGGCCTTGATCGAGCAGGGAACGGAGTATCCCTATTCGGTCACCGCCCCCAACGGGGCTACGACCATTGCGTTTAAAAAAGCCGTTCTCAAGCTCGAGGTGACGCCACAGATCACGCCGGAAGGCAGCATCATTCTCGACTTGGACATCAACAAGGACAGCCGAGGCGAAACCACGACGCAAGGTGTCGCGATCGATACAAAGCACATCAAGACGCAAATCCTGATTGAAAACGGTGGAACGGTAGTGATTGGCGGGATTTTCGAAATGGAAGAAACAAATCAGGAAAACAAGATTCCGTTTCTGGGCGATGTCCCTGTGCTGGGGCATCTCTTCAAGAACAATACGAAGGAATCTTCGAAGAGAGAGATGCTGGTTTTTATCACGCCCAAGGTCATTACAGATCGTGGGCCAGTGCGTTGAATTAAATAAATAGGACAGAGAATGCGTGCAATTTTCAAAGCTCTGATATTGACAGCGGCATCGGCCCTGATGGCGTGTGGCGGTGGCGGTGGTAGTCCGGGATTGGTGGGAAATCCGGGGGCAGGCGGAGGCGGCACCGCTCCGTCTGCAAAGATGCAGTTGCAAATCTATGCGGGGAGTTCTGGAAATAGTGCCCAGGTCTATACGATCAGTGCATCAGAAAAAACTGCGCGTGCGAAAGTGACACTTAAGGATGCATCAGGTGCCCCTCTAGCAAACACGATCATTTTATTTTCTGAAAGTGGGGGCGGGCTTTTGAGCTTTAGCCCGGAATCCAAAACTGCCCTTACGAACTCTTTAGGTGAGGCCGAAGTTGATATTGAGGCCCTGTCTATCAATTCTTTTGGTGCTACGACAGTCAATGCCAATGCTGATGTTCAGAAAAGTGACGGGACAGTCGCGACAGTGACAGCTAGCCAAAATCTTGCTATCACGAGTGTGCCGGTCGCTGGTGTCGATCCGCAGGTGGCGGCTACATCGCTGAATTTCGTCAGCGTTGATCCATCTGATAAATCCATTGTGATTGCTGGATCGGGCGGTAACGGTCGTTCCGAATCGGCTATTTTGCGTTTCAGAGCAGTCGACAAAAATGGTAATCCTGTCAAAGATGTGGTTGTTGATTTTTCTGTCGTCCCGAGTAATTCGGTTGCATTGAATATCGTCAGTGCCAAAAGCAATAATGATGGAATTGTCGCAACTTCAGTTTCTTCAAAATCAACTCCTACTGCGGTAATTATCAAGGCCGGTGTTAATGGTCGGCCTGTTACGACGCAGTCTGACCAGCTGACTGTGACCACAGGGGTTGCAATGCAGCGTGGTTTCGATCTTTCAGCTTCAAAGTATAATTTGAATAACGATATTTCCGGTGATAGCTCCAATATTCGTGTCGCCATCGTGGATGCCAGTGGCAATCCTGTTTCTGACGGTGTTCCTGTCATTGCAGTAACTGATTTTGGACGAGTCGGTACGTCGGGGCGCGGTGGCTGTACGACAGTGAATGGAATTTGCACGGTGGAATATCAAGTGCAAAATCCCAGACCGCAGAATGGGCACCCCGTGATCGTGACATTTTCTACTCAAGTTGGCAGCGGTGAACTGATCAGCGACTCTATTGTGTTTACATCGACGAGTGTCTCGCAGCTGGATCTTTACAGCACTAATACCCCCGTATCAAGTATCACGGTGCCTGCTGGGGATGCCAAGTGCAAAGCTACTGTCGATCTCTTGGTTGGCACCGCGAGCACTGCGGGTGGACCCAGCGGTTTCCCTGCTCCTGCGGGAACAATGGTCGAAGTGAAGCCCAGCAGCAGCATAGTGACGGCGTCTGTGATCAGTGGCAGCCCAACCGCTGACCGTGCGACGGGTCGTACAACGATTCAGGTTCAATTCGATCTGAAAGACGCTGCTAGCCCTGGTAGCACTAGCGTCGACGTCGTTTTCACTGCCGACAAAATGGTGCAGACGTTGCGCAAGACGTTGACATACCCGGCTTGCACACCCGTTTGACCTGTGATTGTCCTCATCGGCCTCCCCGGTTCCGGCAAATCCACCATCGGGCGGCACCTCGCCCGGCGGTTGGGGGTGGCGTGCATCGACTCCGACCACGTGATCGAGCACCGCATCGGGTGCCCGATCCGGGAGTTTTTTGAGCGCGAGGGTGAAGAAGCCTTTCGCGACATCGAAGAGGCCACGATCGATGAACTGACCGCCGGCACCATGCCGGCGGTTTTGTCGACGGGTGGCGGCGCGGTGTTGCGCGCAGCCACCCGCGCGCATTTGCGCGAGCGCGGGCAGGTGGTTTATCTGCATGCCTTGCCCGAGGACATTTACCGGCGCCTGCGTCATGACACGGCGCGTCCGCTGCTGCAGGTGGACGATCCGCTCCAGCGGCTGCGCGACCTGTACGCGCAGCGCGACCCGCTGTACCGCGAAACCGCGCATTTCGTGATTGAAACCGGCCGCCCCTCGGTGGCGACGCTGGTGAACATGGTCGTGATGCAGCTGGAGCTTGCGGATGCGGTTCCGCGGCGGGTGGGCGGGCCGGTGCCAGGCGGCGCAGCACCCCGCCAGTGATCTGGGTCCGCTGGGACGGCCGACCGCTTTCGTCGCAAAAGATGTTTGACAAGCTCTGGCGCGCAGAGCGCGCAGCCGGGCCCGCGCCGCACCTGCCCTAAACTTGGCTCACCATGTCCACTGCCCTCACTTCCCCGCATTCCGAACTGCAGCGCGCTGGCGCCGCATCCGTGCCGATTTCTTCGCCGGCCTTGTCGGCGGTTGCACCGTCCGCTGCGGATGTGCAAACCATTGCCATTGACCTGGGCGAGCGCAGCTACCCCATCGTGGTGGGCGCTGGCCTGCTGGGCGCGCCTGCGACCTATGCTGCGCTGCCCCAGGCCGCCGCCGCCCTTATCGTCACCAACACGACGGTGGCGCCGCTCTACGCCGATGCGTTGCGCGCGGCGCTGGCGCCGAAGTACGCGCAGGTGCACCTGGTGGTGCTGCCCGACGGCGAGGAGCACAAAACCTGGCAGACCCTGAACCTGATCTTCGACGCCCTGCTGCAGCATGGCTGCGACCGCAAGACCGTGCTGTTTGCGCTGGGCGGCGGCGTGGTCGGCGACATGACGGGCTTTGCCGCCGCGAGCTACATGCGCGGCGTGCCCTTTGTGCAGGTGCCGACCACGCTGCTGGCGCAGGTCGACTCGTCGGTGGGTGGTAAGACGGCCATCAACCACCCGCTGGGAAAAAACATGATTGGCGCGTTTTACCAGCCCCTGCTGGTGGTCTGCGACCTGGCCACGCTCGACACCCTGCCGGCGCGCGAGCTGAGCGCGGGCCTGGCCGAAATCATCAAGTACGGGCCGATTGCCGACATGGACTTCATGGGCTGGCTCGAAGACAATATGGACGCCCTGCTGGCGCGCGAGCGCACGGCGCTGGCGCATGCGGTGCGGCGCAGCTGCGAGATCAAGGCGCAGGTGGTGGGGCAGGACGAGCGCGAGGCCGGGCTGCGCGCCATCCTGAACTTTGGCCACACCTTCGGCCATGCCATCGAGGCCGGCATGGGCTATGGCGCTTGGCTGCACGGCGAGGGCGTGGGTGCGGGCATGGTGATGGCGGCCGAGCTCTCGCACCACCTCGGCCTGGTGGACGAGGCCTTTGCCGCGCGCCTGAAGGCGCTGGTGCAGCGTGCCGGCCTGCCGCTGCGCGGGGCGGTGCTCGATGCTGCCGATAACGCCGGCCGCTACCTGGAGCTGATGCGCGTGGACAAGAAGTCCGAAGCCGGCGAAATCCGCTTTGTGCTGATCGACGGGCCGGGGCGCGCTGCCGTGCGCGCCGCGCCCGACGCGCTGGTGCGCGCGGTGATCGACGCCTGCTGCGCCGCTTGACCATTTATAAATTGATAGCTGCCAGCGCTTGCTGGTAAAGCGCTAGAGGCCGATTTGATCGAAAACCCTGCTTTGGCGCGTTATGCCTGCGACCCGGCGCTGACGCGCGGGCGCCGCCACCCCGAGCCCGCTGCGCCCACGCGCACCGATTACCAGCGCGACCGCGACCGCATCGTGCACTCGTCGGCCTTCCGGCGCCTGGTCTACAAGACCCAGGTGTTCTTGAACCACGAGGGCGACATGTTCCGCACGCGGCTCACGCATTCGCTGGAAGTGGCGCAGCTGGGGCGCTCGGTGGCGCGCTCGCTGCGCATCAACGAAGACCTGGTCGAGGCCATTGCGCTGGCACACGACCTCGGCCACACGCCGTTTGGCCATGCCGGGCAGGACGCCTTGAACGCCTGCATGGCCGGGCAGGGCGGCTTCGAGCACAACCTGCAAAGCCTGCGCGTGGTCGATGCGCTGGAAGAGCGCTACCCGCAGTTCGATGGCCTGAACCTCACGTTCGAGACGCGCGAGGGCATCCTCAAGCACTGCTCGCGCCGGCACGCCGAGCAGCTGGAGGCGGCCGAGCCCGGCGGCGTGGGGCAGCGCTTCTTGCGGCGCCAGCAGCCCAGCCTCGAAGCGCAGCTGTGCAACCTGGCCGACGAGATCGCCTACAACGCCCACGACATCGACGACGGCGTGCGCTCGGGCCTGATCACGCTCGCGCAGCTGCGCGAGGTGCCGCTGTTCGACCGCTACCGCGCCGAGGCCGAGGCGCAGTACCCGGACCTGGGGGCTGCGGCGGGCCAGAGGCGCCTGCTCTACGAATCCATCCGGCGCATGCTGAGCGCCCAGGTCTACGACGTGATCGATGCCACCCAGGCCGCGCTGGCGCAGGCCCGGCCGGGCGATGTCGACGCCGTGCGCGCCGCGCCGGCCCTGGTGGGCTTCAGCGCCGGCATGCGGGGGCAGTCGCAGGAGCTCAAGCGCTTTCTGTTCCAGAACCTGTACCGCCACCCGCAGGTGGTGGCGATGACGGACAAGGCGCGCCAGGTCGTGCGCGAGCTGTTTGCGCTCTATCTGGCGCAGCCGAAGCAGATGAAGCCCCGCTTTGCCGCGCGTGCGGCGGCGGCGGGGCCCGACGGCTGCGCGCGCACCGTGGCCGACTTCATCGCCGGCATGACCGACCGCTATGCCGCGCGCGAGCACGAGCGCCTGACCGGACAGCGCCTGCTGGGCTGAGGGCATCGCGCTGCAAGGCGGGCCTGGGGAGCGCGGCCGGTAAAATCGGGCCCTTTTCCTCTTCAGACCCATTGCATGTCCACGCCTTCCGCCGCCCCGTTGCCGGCCGCATCCTTTGATTCCGACACCGTGGTGCAAGACACGGTGCGCTGGCTGGAGCGTGCGGTGATCGCGCTCAACCTGTGCCCGTTCGCCAAGGGCGTGCACACCAAGGAGCAGATCCATTACGTGGTGAGCGCCGCCACCGACGGGCGCGGGCTGCTGCAAGATTTGCAGCGCGAACTGGAGGCCTTGGCCGAGATTGCGCCCGACCAGCGCGACACCACGCTGCTAATGGCGCCCGCCTGCCTCGGTGATTTTCTCGACTTCAACGACTTCCTCGAAGTCGTCGATGAACTGATCGACGCCATGGACCTGGGCGGCATCCTGCAGGTCGCCTCGTTCCATCCGCAGTTCCAGTTCGCCGGCACCGAGCCGGACGACGTGACCAACTGCACCAACCGCGCGCCGTACCCCACGCTGCACCTGCTGCGCGAAGACAGCATCGACCGCGCGGTCGAGGCCTTCCCCGAGGCGGAAGCCATTTTCGAGCGCAACATCGAAGTGCTGGAAAAGCTCGGTATGGAGGGTTGGCAGGCCCTGGACGTGGGCGCGCGCTGCCCGGTGGCGCATGCGCCGGCGAAGGACGGCGCATGAAGCCCGCCCACAAGGCCGCCGCCAAAGGAGCGGCGCCGGACCTGTCCGAACTGCGCCCCGGCCAGTCGCTGGAGCTGCTCCGGGAGCTGCACATCCTCACGCGCGAGGGCCGCCTGAACCAGGATTCGCGGCGCAAGCTCAAGCAGGTCTACCACCTGTTCCAGTTCATCGAGCCGCTGCTGCAGGAGCTGTCACAGGATGGCCACGCGCCCACGCTGGCCGACCATGGCGCGGGCAAGTCCTACCTGGGCTTCATCCTCTACGACCTGTACTTCAAGGCGCTGGGGCGCGGCCATATCTACGGCATCGAGACGCGCGCCGAGCTGGTCGACAAATCGCGCGCGTTGGCGCAGCGGCTGGGGTTTGGACGCATGTCGTTCCTGAACCTGTCGGTGGCCGCATCGACCGGCGCCGCCGAGCTGCCCGAGCGCATCGACATCGTGACCGCGCTGCACGCCTGCGACACCGCGACCGACGACGCCATCGCCTTCGGCTTGCAAAAGCAGGCGCGCGCCATGGTCATCGTGCCCTGCTGCCAGGCCGAGGTGGCCGCTTGCCTGCGCCAAGGCAAGGCGCTGCAGCTGGCGCGCACGCCGCTGGCCGAGCTCTGGCGCCACCCACTGCACACGCGCGAGCTGGGCAGCCAGATCACCAATGTGCTGCGCTGCCTGCACCTGGAGGCCAGCGGCTACCAGGTGACGGTGACCGAGCTGGTGGGCTGGGAGCACAGCATGAAGAACGAGCTGATTATTGCGCGCTACACCGGCCAGAAAAAGCGCAGCGCGGCCGAGCGCCTGCGTGCCATCCTGGCCGAGTTCGGGCTGGAGCAGGCGCTGGGTGCGCGCTTTGGGCTGGAGCCGGTGTCTGCGGTGGTGTGAAGACCGGTGCGGCGGCATTAGACGGTTTTTGGCTTTTTGGCCTCAAGTGCTTGCTGGGTAAGCGCTGGTTGCTATCTTGTTTAAGTTCGCTTTGACTCTATCGCTGCGCTTTTTGCTGGGGGCTGCTGGCCGGGATGTGCGCCCGGCGGCGCAGTAACTTTCTTTCGCGTCGCCGAAAGAAAG
>NZ_MWOK01000043.1 GCF_012932145.1 Acidovorax sp. SRB_14
TCCTCGGGCTTGACGACGTCGAGCTGCTTTTTCTTGGCCTTCATGATGTTGGGCAGCGTCACGTAGCGCGGCTCGTTCAGGCGCAGGTCGGTCGTGACGACGGCAGGGAGGCTCAATGCCAGGGTCTCCAGCCCCCCGTCGACTTCGCGCGTGACGTGGACTTTGTCACCAGAGACTTCGACCTTGCTCGCGAACGTGCCCTGGGGCAGGTTGGCGAGCGCTGCGAGCATCTGGCCGGTCTGGTTGGCGTCGTCGTCGATCGCCTGCTTGCCCAGGATGATGAGGCCCGGTTGCTCCTTCTCGACCAGGGCCTTGAGCAGCTTGGCGACGGCCAGCGGCTGCAGCTCGAGGTCCGCCGGGGTCTCGACGAGGATCGCGCGGTCGGCGCCGATCGCCATCGCCGTGCGCAGCGTCTCCTGGCTCTTGGCGTCGCCGCACGAGACTGCGATGACTTCCGTGGCGGCGCCCTTTTCCTTGAGGCGCACGGCCTCCTCGACGGCGATCTCGTCAAAGGGGTTCATGCTCATCTTGACGTTGGCGGTGTCGACGCCCGTGCCGTCCGACTTGACCCGGACCTTGACGTTGTAGTCGACCACGCGCTTGACAGGGACCAAAACCTTCATTGCTGCGGCTCCTAGAGTTGTTGAATTGACGTTAACGTAAACCAAGCTATTTTAGGCTGCACCACAGCCCACTGTTGCGCTGCAGCGTCGCGCGCCCGACAGGTTTATCAAAAAAGTACGGCCGTGCTTTTATGGATTATAGGGGTGCCGCCGGTCTGGTGGTCTGTGCCGCGCCGTGGGCGCCTGCGGCAGCCGGCATGGTGCCGGGCTGCACCGCCACCGGCAAGGCACCATCGAATTGCACCACGCGCTGCGGACTGGGAATGCGCACGCCGGCCGCACGCAGCGCGCGCAGGATGGCCAGGTTGACGGCAGAGCGCAGACCGAGCGTGCCCGCTTCGGGGTCGCTGATCCAGAAGTTCAGGCTGAACTCCAGACCGTCGGGCGCAAAGTTGATGAGAAATGCCACCGGCTCGGGACTGGGCAGCACGCGCGCCTGGGAAGCCGCCGCCGCCGCCAGGATGCGCAGCACCTGGTCCACATCGCTGTCGTAGCCCACCACGATGTTGGTCGTGACGTTGAACTTGCGGTCGGCCTCGGAGAGGTTTTCGACGCGCTGTGTGATCAGCGTCTCGTTGGGCACGATCGACTGGCGTCCGCTGCCGGCGCGGATCAGGGTGTAGCGTGTCTTGATGTCGGTGATGCGGCCCTCGAAGCCATCGACCTTGACGTTGTCGCCAATGCGCAGCGAGCGTTCGAGCAGGATGACAAAACCGCTGACGTAATTGGACGCGAGCTTTTGCAGGCCGAAGCCCAAGCCCACGCCCACGGCGCCGCCCAGCACCGACAACGCCGTCAGGTCCACCCCCACCGCCGAGAGCGTGAACAGCATGCCCACCAGCAACAGCAGCGCGCGCGTCGCGTTGACGGCCACCTTGCGCATCGACAGGTCGCTCACCGCGCTGTCGAGCACGCGGCGCTCAAATGTCGAAGACAGCCACAGCGTGCCCAGGATGACCAGCCCGGTCGAGAGCACGCCCTCGATCAGTGCCAGCAGGCTCACCCGGTTCTTGCCCAGCGTCAGCGTGACCGCATCGAGCTGGTCCAGCACCAATGGCAGCAGCCCCAGAATCCACAGTACCGCCGCGACCCAGGCCAGCCATGCCACCACCCGTTCGGCCAGGCGCATCAGACCGGACTGTGGGAACACCGCCCCGAGCACGCGCGCCAGGAAGCGGATCAACAGCAGCGAGGTGAGGATGGGCACTGCCAGGCGCAGCAGAAACACCGTCTCGTAGTGCGCCAGCGTGAACCGGGCGACGAGCACCAGCGCCAGCGCCAGCAAGGGAAACGCCAGCCCGTCAACGGTGCGGCGGCCGAACCAGATCGACACGGGCGGCTGACCGCGCCCGAGGGTGCGGCTGATCAGGTAAGCCAGGCCCAGGCAGGCCAGCAGCAGGCCCAGTTCGGTCCAGGTACTCGAGCGGTTGAAGTCATGCAACAGCTTGTCGAAGATTTCCATTGCGTCTTATTCGGCCGCTGCCGGGTGCGTGCCATCGGGCGCCAATTTCCAGGCGGGGCTGCGTTTTTGTGCAAACGCCTGCGCGCCTTCCTGCGCGGCCTCGTCCATCATGTTGGTGGCCATGGCCTGGCCGGCCAGCTGGTAGGCCGCGTCCAGCCCCAGCTCGCGCTGCTGGTAGACCAGGGCCTTGCCCATGGCCACCGCCACGCGGGGCTTCTGCAAGATCGATTGCACGAGCTTTTCCACTTCGCCATCGAGCGCGGCCAAAGACACGACGCGGTTGACCAGGCCCTGCGCCAAGGCGGTGGGCGCGTCGATGAAGTCGCCCGTGAGCAACATCTCCATGGCGCGCTTGATCGGCACATTGCGCACCAGGGGTACGCTGGGCGTAGCGCAGAACAGGCCGTAGTGGATGCCGCTGGTGGCGAACGTGGCCTCATCAGCGGCCACGGCCAGGTCGCACTGGGCCACGAGCTGGCAACCGGCCGCTGTGGCCATGCCGTGCACGCGCGCAATCACCGGCACCGGCAGCTTGTGCAGGCTCAGCATCATGCGGCTGCACTGGGCAAACAACTGCTGGTACCACGCCAGATCGGGGTGCTGCGCCATGTCCTTGAGGTTGTGGCCGGCGCAAAACGCCCGGCCCTCGGCGGCCAGCACGACCACGCGCAGGCCTTCGTCGCTCGCAGCGGCGTCCAGCGCCTGCTGCAGCGCGGTCAGCATCTCGCTGCCCAGCGCATTGAAACGCGCGCCATCGTTGAGCGTGAGGGTCAGCACGCCGCGTGCATCGCGCTGCACGCGCAGCGGCGTATCGGTGTCGGAAGAAAAAGAAGTCATGGTGCAAAAGGGTGAAAAAACACAGAAACGCGGTCACAGCTCGGCCAGCACACGCACATGCGCTTCGACGCTGCGCGAGAGGGCGCTCATCACGTAGCCGCCCTCCAGGCACGAAACGATGCGCCCCTTGGCATAGCGCCGCGCCACGTCCTTGATGCGCTGCGTGATCCAGGCGTAGTCCTGCTCGACCAGGCCGAGCTGGCCCATGTCGTCCTCGCGGTGGCCGTCGAAGCCGGCGCTGACAAAGACCATCTCGGGCTGGAAGGCCTCCAGGCGGGGCATCCAGGTCATCTCGATGATTTCACGGATGTCCATGCCGCGCGTGTAGGCCGGCACCGGCACGTTGAGCATGTTGGGCGCCGGGTTCTGGTCGCCGCTGAACGGATAGAACGGGTGCTGGAAGATGCCCACCATCAGCGCGCGTTCGTCGCCCGAGAGGATGTCCTCGGTGCCGTTGCCGTGGTGCACGTCAAAGTCGACCACTGCCACGCGCTGGAGCTTGTAGCGCTCGAGCGCGTACTTGGCGGCCACGGCCACGTTGTTGAAAAAGCAAAAACCCTGCGCCTTGTTGCGCGTGGCGTGGTGGCCCGGCGGGCGCACGGCGCAAAAGGCATTCTCGAGATCACCGGCCATCACGGCATCGGTGGCGGCGAGCGCGGCGCCGGCCGCGCGCAGCGCCGCGGTCCAGGTGTGCTCGTTGAGGGAGGTGTCGGGGTCGATCTGCGCCAGTTCCGGGCCGCCGGCCGTGCGCTCTTCGATGAGCCGCTCGGAGATGCCGCGCAGCGCGGCAATGTGCATGCGGTCGTGGGCCAGCTCGAGGTCGGCCAGGGGGGCCAGCGGCGCCTCCATGCGTTCGAGCGCATCGAACACGCCCGTGATCAGCAACCGGTCTTCAATGGCGTCGAGCCGCTCGGGGCACTCGGGGTGGCCCGGCCCCATCTGGTGCTTCCAGCAGTCGCGGTGGGTGAAGTAACCCGTCTTGCCCATGGTGGTGTCCCCGTCGGTCTCTTTTTTCGATTAACGTCGTGCCATGCATGCACAGCACAAAATCCGGTCTCTTCTGGACCAGCTTAACACGGTGATTGTGGGCAAAAGTGCCCGTGTACAGGACTGCGTGGCCTGCCTTTTGGCGGGCGGGCACCTGCTGATCGAAGACGTTCCCGGCGTCGGCAAGACCACGCTGGCACACGCCCTGGCCCACACCTTCGGGCTGCAGTTTGCGCGCGTGCAGTTCACCGCCGACCTGATGCCCAGCGACCTGATCGGTGTCTCGGTCTACGAGCGCGGCAAGGAGGCTTTCGTCTTCCACCCCGGCCCGGTGTTCACGCAGGTGCTGCTGGCCGACGAGATCAACCGCGCCAGCCCCAAGACGCAAAGTGCGCTGCTCGAAGCCATGGAAGAAAAGCAGGTGTCCGTCGAGGGCGAGACGAGCGCCCTGCCCCAGCCCTTCTTCGTCATCGCTACGCAGAACCCGCACGACCAGCTGGGCACCTATGCGCTGCCCGAGTCGCAGCTCGACCGCTTCCTGATGCGCATCTCGCTGGGCTACCCGGACCGCGAGGCCGAGCGCCTGCTTCTGGCGGGCAGCGACCGGCGCGACATGGTCTCGGCGATGCTGCCGCTGCTGTCGGCCCCGGAACTGGCCGACCTGCAGCGCCAGGTGCTGGCCGTGCACGCAGCCGAGCCGCTGCTCAACTATGTGCAGGACCTGGTCGCCGCCACGCGCTCGGGCCACTGGTTCCTGCAGGGCCTGTCGCCGCGCGCCGGCATCGCGCTGGTGCGCGCGGCCAAGGCGCAGGCGCTGATCTGCGGGCGCGACTATGTGGCGCCCGACGACGTGCAGGCCATCGTGGCGCAGACCATGGCGCACCGCCTGGTGCCGGTGGGCAACGCCGGGCGCGGTGCCGTCGAGCAGGTGCGCGCCATGGTCGAGGCCGTGCCCCTGCCCTGAGCGCGCCGCCCATGCCCAAGGCAGACAGCCGCCGCCCGCCGCCCTTGTCGTCCCTTCCCCACGCCGCCCACTCCGCCACCCGGCAGCGTGCGCGCGCGCGGCTGGCCGCGCTGAATCCGCTGTCCGCGCTGCGCCGGCGCCTGGCGCGCTGGTGGCAGGCGCGCCTGCCGCTGGCCGACACCTTGCAGCTCACGCAGCGCAACGTCTACATCCTGCCCACGGGGCCGGGCTGGATGCTGGCGCTGACACTGCTGGTGCTGCTCGTGGCGTCGATCAACTTCCAGCTCAACCTGGGCTACCTGCTCACCTTCCTGCTGGCCGGCAGCGCCGTGGTGGGCATGCACCTCGGCCACGCCAGCCTGCGCGGCCTCGCGCTGCACCTGCCCCCGCCGCAGCCGCAGTTCCTGGGCCACAGCGCGCCGCTCGAAGTGCGGCTGGGCAGCACGCGGCGCACGCCGCGCTATGGCATCGCGCTGGCCGTGCAGGGCAGCAGCCAATGGGCCGTGACCGACGTGCCGGCGCAGGGCGCGGCCAGCGTGCGCGTGGCCTTTGCGCCCACGCGCCGCGGCCTGCACCGTCTGCCCACGCTCACGGTGGAAACGCGTTTTCCGCTGGGCACCTTCCGCGTCTGGACGGTGTGGCGGCCCGCGGCGCAGCTGATGGTCTACCCCGCGCCCGAAACCCCGGCGCCGCCGCTGCCGCCGGGCGAGCCACGCGCCGGCCGCGGCGGCGCCGCCTCCAGCCAGGGCGCGGGCGAATTCGAGGGCGTGCGCGCCTACCGCCGCGGCGACCCGCTTCAGCAGGTGGTCTGGAAGAAGGCCGCGCAGGCGCTGGCCGCCGGCACCGATGCCCTGGTCAGCCGCGACGCCGAACGCCTGCAGCGCCACGAGCTGTGGTTCACACCCGAGCGCACCGGCCTGCCCGATCCCGAAGCGCGCCTGTCGCGCCTGGCCGCCTGGGTGCTGCTGGCCGAGCGCCTGGGCCTGGACTATGGCCTGCGCCTGCCCGGTACCGAGATCCCGCAGGGCAGCGGCGCAGCCCAGCAGCGGCGCTGCCTGGAGGCGCTGGCGCTCTTCTGAAGCAGCGGTTTGATATGAAAATGGCCTCCAGCCCAATACCGGCAAGCGCGAGAAGCTATTCATTGAATAGCAACATTGCGCCCCTGCCGCAGCCCCCCGCCCGCCTGCCATGAGCCTGCGCCGGACCCTCGCTGCGCTGCCGCGCGACGCGCGCGACACGCTGTTCCTGCTGGTGGTGATCGCGTGGGTGATCGCACCGCAGGCCCTGCACCTGCCGGCGTGGGCCGGCGCGCTGGCCGCCCTGCTGCTGCTGTGGCGCGGCGCACTGGCCTGGCAGGGCCGCCCCCTGCCCGGGCGCTGGGCCGTGCTGCCCGTGGTGGCGCTGGCCGTGGGCGCCACGCTGCTCACGCACCGCACCCTGCTCGGGCGCGACGCGGGCACCACGCTGATCGTCGTGCTGCTGGGCCTCAAGACGCTGGAGGCGCGCGCGCGGCGCGATGCGCTGGTGATCTTCTTCCTGGGCTTCTTCACGGTGCTCAGCAACTTCTTCTATTCGCAATCGCTCGCCACCGCGGCCGCCATGCTCATCGCCCTGCTGGGACTGCTCACGGCGCTGGTCAATGCCCACATGCCGGTGGGCCGCCCACCCTTGGCGCTGGCGCTGCGCACGGCCGGCACCATGGCGCTGCTGGGCACGCCCATCATGCTGGCGCTGTTCCTGCTGTTTCCGCGCATGGCGCCGCTGTGGGGCCTGCCCAGCGACGCGCTGACCGGGCGCAGCGGCCTGTCGGGCCAGATGGAGGTCGGCAGCATCGCCACACTGGCGCTCGACGACAGCGTGGCCCTGCGCGTGCTGTTCGACACGGCAGACAACGCGGCGCCGCCGGCGTCGCAGCTGTACTTCCGCGGCCCGGTGCTCTCGCGCTTTGACGGCCGCCAATGGCAGGCACCGGCCGGGCGCGGCGGCGCGGCCTGGCCGGATCCCGGAAGCCTGCCCGCGCACCTGCACGTGCGCGGCGCGCCACTGCGCTACACCGTCACGCTCGAGCCGCACCAGCGCCCCTGGCTCATGGTGCTCGACGCGGCGCCCGAGCGCCCCGACATCGCCGGCATGGGCGCCGTCATGGCCCCCGACCTGCAGTGGCTGGCCACGCGCCCGGTCACCGACGTGCTGCGCTACAGCGCCACCAGCTACCCGCAGTTCCGCCATGGCCCGACGCGCGCCACGCCGCAGCTGCGCGCACTGGTCGAGCTGCCCGCGGGCTTCAACCCGCGCACCCTGGCGCTGGCGCAGCAACTGCGCGCCGACCCGGCCGTGGCCCGCGGCGGCACGCCCGCGCTGGTGGATGCCGCGCTCACGCGCCTGCGCACTGGCGGCTACCAGTACACGCTCGATCCCGGCGTCTACGGCGAGCACACCGCCGACGAATTCTGGTTCGACCGCAAGCAGGGTTTTTGCGAGCACATCGCCTCGGCCTTCGTGGTGCTGATGCGCGCCGCCGACGTGCCCGCACGCATCGTCACCGGCTACCAGGGCGGCGAGCGCAACGACGTCGACGGCGGCTGGACCGTGCGCCAAAGCGATGCGCACGCCTGGGCCGAGGTGTGGGTGGAAGGCCGCGGCTGGGTGCGCGTGGACCCGACGGGCGCCGTGGCGCCGGACCGCGTGGGCCAGTTCCGGCGCCTGCCGGCGCCGCGCGGCGCGTTCGGCGACGCCATGGGCAGCGTGCTCAGCCCCGGCATGGCGCAGCGCCTGCGCGCCACCTGGGAGGCCGTGAACCACGCCTGGAACCAGTGGGTGCTGAACTACACGCAAAGCCGCCAGCTCGACCTGCTCAAGGCGCTCGGGTTCGGCGCGCCCAGCTGGCAGGACCTGGCGCGCGTGCTCGCGGGCTTGGTCGGCGCCTTGGCGCTGGCCGGCGCGCTCGGGGCGCTGTGGG
>NZ_MWOK01000030.1 GCF_012932145.1 Acidovorax sp. SRB_14
GCAGAAACGCCCCCCTCATTGCTGAGGGGGGCGCGACTGGGCTGTAAGAGCCTGACGATGACCTACTTTCACACGGGAACCCGCACTATCATCGGCGCGAAGTCGTTTCACTGTCCTGTTCGGGATGGGAAGGAGTGGGACCGACTTGCTATGGTCATCAGGCATAACTGGGTGCCTGGCTGATCTTTGGATCAACCGGGCGAATTCATAGAGTTTGGAATCAGCTTGTTTTATTTGACTGCGTCAACTTGGCATAACGACCTTGATCGATTTGATCAAAGTTATAGGGTCAAGCCGCACGAGCAATTAGTACTGGTTAGCTTAATGCATTGCTGCACTTCCACACCCAGCCTATCAACGTCCTGGTCTTGAACGACTCTTTAGGGGGGTCAAGCCCCCGGCAGATCTCATCTTGAAACGAGTTTCCCGCTTAGATGCTTTCAGCGGTTATCTCTTCCACACTTAGCTACTCGGCAATGCCACTGGCGTGACAACCGATACACCAGAGGTGTGTCCACTCCGGTCCTCTCGTACTAGGAGCAGGCTTCCTCAAATCTGCAGCGCCCACGGAAGATAGGGACCAAACTGTCTCACGACGTTTTAAACCCAGCTCACGTACCTCTTTAAATGGCGAACAGCCATACCCTTGGGACCGGCTACAGCCCCAGGATGAGATGAGCCGACATCGAGGTGCCAAACACCGCCGTCGATATGAACTCTTGGGCGGTATCAGCCTGTTATCCCCAGAGTACCTTTTATCCGTTGAGCGATGGCCCTTCCATACAGAACCACCGGATCACTATGTCCTGCTTTCGCATCTGCTCGACTTGTCAGTCTCGCAGTTAAGCACGCTTATGCCATTGCACTATCGTCACGATGTCCGACCGTAACTAGCGTACCTTCGAACTCCTCCGTTACGCTTTGGGAGGAGACCGCCCCAGTCAAACTGCCTACCATGCACTGTCCCCGATCCCGATAAGGGACCTGGGTTAGAACCTCAAACACACCAGGGTGGTATTTCAACGTTGGCTCCATGTGATCTAGCGACCACACTTCAAAGCCTCCCACCTATCCTACACAGATCTGTTCAAAGTCCAATACAAAGCTACAGTAAAGGTTCATGGGGTCTTTCCGTCTTTCCGCGGGGAGATTGCATCATCACAAACATTTCAACTTCGCTGAGTCTCTGGAGGAGACAGTGTGGCCATCGTTACGCCATTCGTGCAGGTCGGAACTTACCCGACAAGGAATTTCGCTACCTTAGGACCGTTATAGTTACGGCCGCCGTTTACTGGGACTTCAATCAAGAGCTTGCACCCCATCATTTAATCTTCCAGCACCGGGCAGGCGTCACACCCTATACGTCCACTTTCGTGTTTGCAGAGTGCTGTGTTTTTATTAAACAGTCGCAGCCACCGATTTTTTGCAACCCCTTTGGGCTCCCTTTGTTCAAGTTCACCTACTTGGGGCATACCTTCTCCCGAAGTTACGGTATCAATTTGCCGAGTTCCTTCTCCAGAGTTCTCTCAAGCGCCTTAGAATACTCATCTCGCGCACCAGTGTCGGTTTGCGGTACGGTCGTCAATAGCTGAAGCTTAGTGGCTTTTCCTGGAAGCAGGGTATCACTCACTTCGTCTGCAAGCAGACTCGTTATCACCCCTCATCTTAGCCCGGCGGATTTGCCTACCGGGCACGACTACAGGCTTGAACCAACATATCCAACAGTTGGCTGAGCTAACCTTCTCCGTCCCCACATCGCACTATTGATCGGTACAGGAATATTGACCTGTTTCCCATCAGCTACGCATCTCTGCCTCGCCTTAGGGGCCGACTCACTCTACGCCGATGAACGTTGCGTAGAAAACCTTGCGCTTACGGCGAGGGGGCTTTTCACCCCCTTTAACGCTACTCATGTCAGCATTCGCACTTCTGATACCTCCAGCATCCATTACCAGACACCTTCACAGGCCTACAGAACGCTCTCCTACCACGTGCAATAAATTGCACATCCGCAGCTTCGGTAACTGGCTTAGCCCCGTTACATCTTCCGCGCAGGACGACTCGATCAGTGAGCTATTACGCTTTCTTTAAATGATGGCTGCTTCTAAGCCAACATCCTGACTGTTTTAGCCTTCCCACTTCGTTTCCCACTTAGCCAATTTTAGGGACCTTAGCTGGCGGTCTGGGTTGTTTCCCTCTTGAGTCCGGACGTTAGCACCCGGTGCTCTGTCTCCCAAGCTGTACTCGTCGGTATTCGGAGTTTGCATAGGTTTGGTAAGTCGCCATGACCCCCTAGCCTAAACAGTGCTCTACCCCCGACGGTAATACTTGAGGCACTACCTAAATAGTTTTCGGAGAGAACCAGCTATTTCCAAGTTTGTTTAGCCTTTCGCCCCTATCCACAGCTCATCCCCTAGTTTTGCAACACTAGTGGGTTCGGACCTCCAGTACCTGTTACGGCACCTTCATCCTGGCCATGGATAGATCACTTGGTTTCGGGTCTACACCCAGCGACTATGTTCGCCCTATTCGGACTCGATTTCTCTACGGCTTCCCTATTCGGTTAACCTTGCCACTGAATGTAAGTCGCTGACCCATTATACAAAAGGTACGCAGTCACCCCTTGCGAGGCTCCTACTTTTTGTAAGCATGCGGTTTCAGGATCTATTTCACTCCCCTCCCGGGGTTCTTTTCGCCTTTCCCTCACGGTACTGGTTCACTATCGGTCGATGATGAGTATTTAGCCTTGGAGGATGGTCCCCCCATATTCAGACAGGATTTCTCGTGTCCCGCCCTACTTGTCTGCAGCCTAGTACCACATGTCGGTTTTCGCATACAGGGCTATCACCTGCTATGGCCGGGCTTTCCATCCCATTTTGCTAACCGTCGTGCTATCACTGCAAGGCTTGTCCGATTTCGCTCGCCACTACTTTCGGAATCTCGGTTGATGTCTTTTCCTCGAGCTACTGAGATGTTTCAGTTCACCCGGTTCGCCTCGCAACCCTATGTATTCAGGTTGCGATACCCCGAAGGGTGGGTTTCCCCATTCAGAAATCTCCGGATCAAAGCTTATTTGCCAGCTCCCCGAAGCTTATCGCAGGCTATCACGTCTTTCGTCGCCTATCATCGCCAAGGCATCCACCACATGCTCTTAGTCACTTGACCCTATAACTTTGACGTCTCTTAACGAAACATCTCCATTTTCTTTCAAGGACTTGCCAGGTCTTTCACCCGGCGCGTTATGCCGTAATCAACTACGGCTCTTTCGAGCCTTCATCGTATTACTTTTGAATTTCAAAGCTAGTTTGAATATTCGTTTTGACGCAATCAAAAATTCTTGTTGCTGATGGCACGGTCTGCACTAAACCTTTACGAATGTGCAGTTTCCATCAGCAACGCTGATTCGACTCTATGAATTTTTAAAGAACAGCCGATTGATCGATTGATATCGATCAACATCAAAGCAGCCTTTTGCAAAGCTGCTTTGGTGTTGATTCACCGCCCTTGCGGGCGCATCGTGTTGGTTGGTGGAGGATGACGGGATCGAACCGACGACCCCCTGCTTGCAAAGCAGGTGCTCTCCCAGCTGAGCTAATCCCCCAGGAATCGCATTGTCGTGTCGCCCCTGGACTGCAGCACTTGGTGGGTCTGGGTGGTCTCGAACCACCGACCCCCGCCTTATCAAGACGGTGCTCTAACCAACTGAGCTACAGACCCAAGCCGGCCACTGCCGTCGACAGGCACTTATCGCACCCGCCGCTTTGCAGCGACTTCTTCCAACAACCGATAAGTGTGGGCGTTCAAATTGAATTGCAGTTTTCCAGAAAGGAGGTGATCCAGCCGCACCTTCCGATACGGCTACCTTGTTACGACTTCACCCCAGTCACGAACCCTGCCGTGGTAATCGCCCTCCTTGCGGTTAGGCTAACTACTTCTGGCAGAACCCGCTCCCATGGTGTGACGGGCGGTGTGTACAAGACCCGGGAACGTATTCACCGTGACATTCTGATCCACGATTACTAGCGATTCCGACTTCACGCAGTCGAGTTGCAGACTGCGATCCGGACTACGACTGGCTTTATGGGATTAGCTCCCCCTCGCGGGTTGGCAACCCTTTGTACCAGCCATTGTATGACGTGTGTAGCCCCACCTATAAGGGCCATGAGGACTTGACGTCATCCCCACCTTCCTCCGGTTTGTCACCGGCAGTCCCATTAGAGTGCCCAACTGAATGTAGCAACTAATGGCAAGGGTTGCGCTCGTTGCGGGACTTAACCCAACATCTCACGACACGAGCTGACGACAGCCATGCAGCACCTGTGTTATGGCTCTCTTTCGAGCACAATCGCGTCTCTGCGATCTTCCATACATGTCAAAGGTGGGTAAGGTTTTTCGCGTTGCATCGAATTAAACCACATCATCCACCGCTTGTGCGGGTCCCCGTCAATTCCTTTGAGTTTTAACCTTGCGGCCGTACTCCCCAGGCGGTCAACTTCACGCGTTAGCTTCGTTACTGAGAAAGTGAATTCCCAACAACCAGTTGACATCGTTTAGGGCGTGGACTACCAGGGTATCTAATCCTGTTTGCTCCCCACGCTTTCGTGCATGAGCGTCAGTGCAGGCCCAGGGGATTGCCTTCGCCATCGGTGTTCCTCCGCATATCTACGCATTTCACTGCTACACGCGGAATTCCATCCCCCTCTGCCGCACTCCAGCTATGCAGTCACTAATGCAGTTCCCAGGTTGAGCCCGGGGATTTCACATCTGTCTTACATAACCGCCTGCGCACGCTTTACGCCCAGTAATTCCGATTAACGCTTGCACCCTACGTATTACCGCGGCTGCTGGCACGTAGTTAGCCGGTGCTTATTCTTACGGTACCGTCATGGGCCCTCTTTATTAGAGAAGACCTTTTCGTTCCGTACAAAAGCAGTTTACAACCCGAAGGCCTTCATCCTGCACGCGGCATGGCTGGATCAGGCTTTCGCCCATTGTCCAAAATTCCCCACTGCTGCCTCCCGTAGGAGTCTGGGCCGTGTCTCAGTCCCAGTGTGGCTGGTCGTCCTCTCAGACCAGCTACAGATCGTCGGCTTGGTAAGCTTTTATCCCACCAACTACCTAATCTGCCATCGGCCGCTCCGTCCGCGCAAGGCCCTTGCGGGTCCCCTGCTTTCATCCGTAGATCGTATGCGGTATTAGCACAGCTTTCGCTGCGTTATCCCCCACGATCGGGCACGTTCCGATGTATTACTCACCCGTTCGCCACTCGTCAGCATCCGAAGACCTGTTACCGTTCGACTTGCATGTGTAAGGCATGCCGCCAGCGTTCAATCTGAGCCAGGATCAAACTCTACAGTTCGATCTTGTGTTTTTTGCCCCTTGCGGGGCCACTCAAAAAATCAAGAATTGAAGTGAACTTCACTTCTTTACTCTCATGAGCGTTTAAAGTCTTGCGACTTGAGTTCCAAAGAACTTGGCAATCGCCTTCAAACGCCCACGCTTATCGGCTGTATATTTTTAAGGTTCCTGGCAGATCCGTCAGACCGGAGTCTTTCTTTTCTGCCGACTTAGCCGCGATCAGCTGAGCCTTGAATTATAACAGGGTTTTTAATCCCCTGTCAACATTGTGGTTATTAACCACTCTGTCTTTCCCGCCTTCCAGAAGAGCTGCTTGGCAGCACCTCCGTTGAGCGAAGCCTTGAATTATATACCGGGTTTTCACCGGCTTTTCTCAAAACTTGAAGATTTTTTCTCGCCGCTTGCAGCAAGATCGCTTTTCACGCCAGAACCCGGGCTCTTCAACCCCCGGGTCCGGCTGGCACGCAACTTCTTTAAAAAAGAACTTCCGTGCAGCGAAGCCCGCAACTATAGCACCGGTTTGGAGGAGCGGGCAAGATTTTCGAGGTTTTTTGTGCCCACTGCCGCTTCGAGCGCATCCATGAACAACGCAGGCACATCGCATCCGGTCTGCTGCTGGATCTCCTGGAAGCAGGTGGGGCTGGTGACGTTGATCTCGGTGACGCAGTCGCCAATCACATCCACCCCCGCCAGCAGCAAGCCGCGCTCTTGGAGGACAGGGCCGAGGGCGTTGGCGATCTCCATGTCACGTGCCGACAGGGGCCGCGCCACCCCCTTGCCGCCCGCCGCCAGGTTGCCGCGCACTTCGCTGCCCTGGGGAATGCGCGCCAAGCAATAGGGGACTGGCTTGCCGCCAATGACCAGGACGCGCTTGTCACCGTCCACGATCTCCGGCAGGAATTTCTGCACCATCAGGCTTTGCGTACCGCCCCGGTTGAGTGTTTCGGTGATGCTGCCGAGGTTCAGGCCATCGGGCCCCACGCGAAAGATGCCCATGCCGCCCATGCCATCGAGTGGTTTCAGGATGATGTCGCGGTGCTCGGCATGAAAACGCTGGATGTCGCGCGCGTCGCGTGTGACCAGCGTGGGGCCAATGAACTGCGGGAACTCCATGATGGCGAGCTTTTCCGGGTGGTCGCGCAGGGCGCGCGGCCGGTTGAAGACCCGTGCACCGTCGCGCTCGGCTTGTTCGAGCAGGTGCGTGGCATAGAAATACTCGCTATCAAACGGGGGGTCCTTGCGCATCAGCACCGCGTCGAACGACGCCAGTGCAGCGGCGCGCTCTTGTTCTACGGTGAACCAGGCCTCTTCGTCTCCGGTCAGCGT
Organism: Acidovorax sp. SRB_14; assembly: GCF_012932145.1. Lineage (GTDB taxonomy): Bacteria > Pseudomonadota > Gammaproteobacteria > Burkholderiales > Burkholderiaceae_C > Simplicispira. The sequence goes on from NZ_MWOK01000030.1 coordinate 6,685, forward strand.
GACGTCGCGCACATGGGCCTGCACCAGGCCGCCGCGCTCCCACATCACGTCCTGCGGCTGGCAAGCGGCAATGCGGTGGCCGCGGCGCTGCGCCTCGCGCATCATGGAAAAGGTGGTGTCTTTGTAGATCTGGAAGGCTTCCAGCGGATCGGCGATGAACAACAGTTTCATGGATGGGCAAAAAATGGATCGAAGGGAAGCCCTGGTGCGCTGACCGGGGGCAGTTGCAGGGCCCGTGCGGCGCTTTCGCGCTAGCGCGGAGCCGGCCGACGCGCGTACTGTTGCACAAACAGCGCAAGGCTGCCGGCCGCCACACCCCAGAAGGCCGAACCGACACCGGCGATGGCCACGCCGCTGAGCGTGACCAGGAACGTGATCAGCGCGGCCTCGCGGTGCGGCTCGTCGCGCAGGGCGACGGACAGGCCGTTGCCGATGGTGCCCAGCAGCGCCAGGCCCGCGATGGCCACGACCAGCTCGTTCGGGAAGGCGGTGAGCAGCCCCGTGATGACCGCGCCAAAGATGCCGACCACTATATAGAGAGCGCCGCAGGACGCGGCCGCCGTGTAGCGCTTGCTGCGGTCTTCGTGCGCCTCCGGGCCCATGCAGATGGCGGCGGTGATGGCGCTGAAGTTGAGCGCGAAGGCGCCGAACGGCGCCAGCACCAGCGTGGCCACGCCCGTGAGCGTGATGAGCCGGGAGATCGGCAGCGTGTAACCCGACGCCCGGATGACGGCAACACCGGGCAGGTTCTGCGAGGCCATGGTGACCACGAACAGCGGCAGCGCCAGGCTGACCAGGGCGCTCCAGCTGAATTCGGGGGCCGTGAACTGCGGCATGGCCAGTTCCAGCGACACGGCCGACCAAGCCATCTGCCCGCGCAAGGCGGCATAGGCGATGGCCACGGCCAGCGTGAGCACCACGGCGTAGCGCGGCCACAGGCGGCGCGCGACCAGGTAAGTGCCCAGCATCAGCAGCACCAGCGGCAGGGCCGTCTGGGCGGCCGCGAAGGCCTGCAGGCCAAAGCGCGCCAGCACGCCTGCCAGCAGAGCGGCAGCGATCTCCATGGGGATGCGGTTCATCACGCGCTCGAACCAGCCTGTGGCGCCGGCCGCGGTGATCAGGGCGGCGCACACCATGAAGGCACCGACGGCCTCGGCCATGCTGAAGCCTCCGGCGAGTCCCGCCGTGGCCAGCACCGCGGCGCCGGGCGTGGACCAGGCCACCATGACCGGCTTGCGCAGCCACAGCGAGGGCACGAGCGAGCACAGGCCCATGCCCAGGCCCAGCGCCCACATCCACGAAGTGATTTGCGCCGGCGTGGCGTGGAACGCCTGCGCCGCCTGGAACACGATGGCCACCGAACTGGTGAAGCCCACCAGCACGGCCACAAAGCCGGCCGTGAAGGCCGAAAGGCTCAAGTCTTTGAAAAAATGCATGGTGGCCGATTCTGGCACCGCCCGGCACACCCCGACCGCCGCCGCTTTTTCACTATGCAATCCATAGCTGCAGGCGCTTTATCTATAAGGGCTGGCGGCGGAAAACACCCAAAATCTGCGCTGTCCGGGCATCAGATCTCGATCTTGGAGCCCAGTTCCACCACGGCGTTGTTGGGCAGGTGCAGAAAGTCGGCCGCGCCGCTGGCGTTGTGGTGCATTTGGGCAAACAGCTTCTCGCGCCACGGCGCCATGCCCGTGCCCACGGTGGGAATGACCGTGTCGCGCGAGAGGAAGTAGCTGGTGCCCATGGGCTCGAGCTCACAGCCGCGCCCGCGCAACAGGGCCAGCGCGCGCGGCAGGTCGGGGTCGTCCATGAAGCCATAGTGGACGACCACCTGCCAGCAGTTGTGGCCCAGCGCCTGTAGCTGCACGCGCGCATCGCCCTCGACCCAGGGCACCTCGTGGTTGTGCACCGTGACGAACAGGTTTTGCGCATGCAGCACCTTGTTGTGCTTGAGGTTGTGCAGCAGCGCGTTGGGTACGGTGCCCCGCTCGGCGGTCAGGAACACGGCGGTGCCGTCCACGCGCACCGGCGGGCTGACGAACACCGACTCCAAAAACTCGGACAGGCCCAGGGCATCGCTGGCGAAGGCGGCGCGCATCAGGCGGCGCCCGTCCTCCCAGGTTTTCATCAGAATGAAGATGGCGCTGGCGATGACCAGCGGGAACCAGCCGCCCTCGAACAGCTTGAGCAGATTCGAAGCCCAGAACGCGAAGTCCACGACAAAGAAGAAAGCCGTGGCACCCAGGCTCAACGCCAGGGGCAGGCGCCAGGCGTTGCGGATGACGAAGAAGGTGAGGATGGTGGTGATCAGCATGTCGGTCGTCACGGCGATGCCGTAGGCCGAGGCCAGCGCGCTCGACGACTTGAACATGACGACCGCCATCGCGATCATGGCGAACAGGGCCCAGTTGACGAAGGGCAGATAAATCTGGCCGGCCTCCTTGACGCTGGTGTGCAGCACGCGCAAGCGCGGCAGGTAGCCCAGCTGGATGACCTGCTTGGTCACGCTGAAAGCGCCCGAGATCAGCGCCTGCGAAGCGATCACGGCAGCCACGGTGGCCAGCAGCACCATGGGCACCAGGGCCCACTCGGGGGCCATCATGAAAAACGGGTTCTTGACGGCCTCGGGACGCTTGAGCAGCAGCGCACCCTGGCCGAAGTAATTCAGCGTGAGTGCCGGCATGACGACGGCAAACCAGGTCACACGGATCGGGCGCCGCCCGAAGTGTCCCATGTCGGCATACAGCGCCTCGGCGCCGGTCACGCACAGCACCACGGCGCCCAGAATAATGAAGGTGATGCCCGGGTGCTCGTAGATGAAGCGCAGCGCATAGTGCGGGCTGATGGCCCACAGGATGCGCGGGTTGTCGGCAATGTTGTACAGGCCGAGCGCGGAGATGGCGACGAACCACAGCACCATCACCGGCCCGAAAAAGCGCCCGATGCTCGCGCTGCCGCGCTTTTGCACCATGAACAGCAACAGCAGAATGACCAGGGTGAGCGGGACCACGTATTGCTTGAACGTGGGCGAGATGACCTCCAGCCCCTCGACCGCCCCGAGCACCGTGATGGCCGGGGTGATGACACCATCGCCATAGAACAGGCAGGTGCCGAAGATGCCCACCAGCAGCAGCCATTTGCGCAGCCGCGGCTGGTGTTTGACGGTCTGCGATGCCAGCGCCAGCATCGCCACCAGGCCGCCCTCGCCATGGTTGTCGGCGCGCAGCACCAGCACCACGTACTTGAGCGAGACGATGACGGTGAGCGTCCAGAAGAAGATGGACAAGATTCCGTGCACGTTGTCGGACGTGAACGGCACATGGCCCGAGCCAAACACCTCCTTGACGGAGTACAGCACGCTGGTGCCGATGTCGCCGTAGACGACACCGATGGCGCCCAGCATCAGCACACCCAGGGAGGATTTAGAGTTTTCCACTGCCATTTCCGCTGCGCACCGACCGGTCTGGGCGCTGGCGGGGCTCTGTTATTGGGGGTTGCCATTGTGCCCGTTGGCCCGGACGCACGGGCGCGGGCCTTTTCACAATGTTGCAGCGCAACAACTGGCGGTGCGCCGGACGCCGGCGCCGCCCGCTTCAGTCGTAGACCTCGGCGTCGGGGTCGGTGGCTTCGAGCTCGTAGCTGGCGGCCAGCATGGCCAGGCGCGCGATCACGCCATACATATAGAAGCGGTTGGGCGCGCTGGCGCCAGGGCGCGCGCCCAGCTGCGGCATGTGGGTGCTGTGGTCAAAGGCCAGCGGCACAAAGCTCGCGCCCGGTGCGTTGAGGTTTTCGTCCACGCCGCGGTCGGCATGCATGCGGTAGAAGCCGCCGACGACGTAGCGGTCCATCATGTAGACCACGGGCTCGGCCACGGCTTCGTGCACGCGCTCGCGTGTCAGCACGCCCTCCTGGATGATGAGGTCGTGCACGGGCTGGCCGTCCTTGATGACGGCCATCTTGTTCTTCGACTTGCGGTTGAGCGTCTGCAGTTCCTTGGCGTCGTGCACCGTCATGATGCCCATGCCATAGGTGCCGTTGTCGGCCTTGACGATGGCGAACGGCTTTTCGTTGATGCCGTATTCCTTGTACTTGCGCCGCACCTTGGACAGCAGCGCGTCGACCTGGGTCTGCAGGTTCTCCAGCCCCGTGTCCTCGGTGAAATCGATCTCGCCGCACTTGCCAAACAGGGGGTTGATGAGCCAGGGGTCGATGCCCAGCAGCTTGCCAAAGCGCTTGGCCACCTCTTCGTAGCTGCGGAAATGGTTGCTCTTGCGGCGCACGCTCCAGCCCGCGTGCAGCGGCGGCAGCAGGTACTGTTCGTGCAGGTCTTCGAGGATGCCGGGCGGCCCGGCCGACAGGTCGTTGTTGAGCAAGATGGTGCAGGGGTCGAAGTTCTTCAGCCCCAGGCGGCCCCTATTGCGCTGCACCGGCTCGAGCGTCACGCTCTCGCCCGTGGGCAGCTCGATGACGGTGGTTTTCTTGACCTCGGGGCTGATCGAGCCCACGCGCACATTGAGCCCAGCCATGTTGAAGATGCGCTGCAGCTGCACCACGTTGCTCAGGTAGAAGCTGTTGCGCGTGTGGTTTTCGGGAATGATCAGCAGGTTGCGCGCCTCGGGGCAGATCTTCTCGATGGCCGCCATCGCGGCCTGCACGGCCAGCGGCAGCATCTCCTGGGTGAGGTTGTTCCAGCCGCCCGGAAACAGGTTGGTGTCCACAGGCGCGAGCTTGAAGCCGGCGTTGCGGATGTCCACCGAGGTATAGAACGGCGGCGTGTGCTCCATCCACTCGAGCCGGAACCAGCGCTCGGTGGCCGGCATGGAGTCGATGATGCGCTGCTCTAGCTCGTTGATGGGCCCGGTGAGGGCCGTGATGAGGTGCGGAACCATGGGAAGGCCTTCTAAGACGTTAGCAGCGATTGTAGGGAGTCGCCCTGCCCGCTGGCGTTCCCGGCAGGGCCGCCAGCGGGCGGCGCGCGCCGCTCAGCGGCGCCAGAATGCGGGCGTCAGCAAGGCCATGAAGCTCAGGATTTCCAGGCGTCCGAGCAGCATGCCCAGCGTGCACACCCAGGTCTGGAAGTCGGTGAGCAGCGCGTAGTTCGACGCGGGGCCGATGCTTCCCAGGCCTGGCCCGGTGCAGTTGACGCTGGCCAGCACGGCACTGAAGGCGGTCAGTGGGTCGAGGTCGGTCAGCATCAGCGCCATGCTGAGCACGACGACCGTGCCGCCATAGACCAGCATGAAGGCCATGACCGAGAAGATCATGCGCGACTCGACCACCGCGCCGCCCAGGCGCACCGGCTGCACCGCGTTCGGGTGCACTAGGCGCGTGAGCTCGCGCCGCGCCTGCTTGAGCAGGATCAGCATGCGCACCATCTTGATGCCGCCGCCCGTGGAGCCGGCGCTGGTCGCCACGCCCGAGAGCATCAGCATGAAGACCGGCGCAAACACCGGCCAGGCCAGGTAGTCCACCGTGGAAAAACCCGTGGTCGTGGCCACCGAGACCACATGGAACACGCCGTAGCGCAGCGCGTCGAGCGGGCCATACACGCCCTTGGCCCAGAGCAGCACGGCCACCAGCAGCCCGCCGCCGAGCAGCGCCACACAGGTAGCGCGCATTTCCGGGTCGCGCCAGAAGCCGCGCCAGTGGCCCTTGCGCAGCGCGACAAAGTAGAGCGCGAAGTTGCAGCTGGCCAGCAGCATGAACACCAGTGCAATGCCTTCGAGCAGCGGCGACTGGAAGAAGGCAAAGCTCGCGTCGTGCGACGACAACCCGCCCAGGCTCACCGTGGAAAACATGTGCATCAGTGCGTCCAGCGGCGCCATGCCACCGGCCCAGTAGGCCAGCGCGCAGAGCACGGAAAACAGCGCGTACACGCCCCACAGGCCCTTGGCCGTCTCGGTCATGCGCGGCGTCAGCTTGGTGTCCTTGACCGGGCCCGCGGCCTCGGCCTTGAACAGCTGCGCGCCGCCCACGCCCAGCAGCGGCAGCACCGCCACGGCCAAAATCAGGATGCCCATGCCGCCGATCCACTGCATGAAGGTGCGCCACACGTTCACCGAGACCGGCAGCGTGTCGAGCTGCGAGAGCACGGTCGCGCCCGTGGTGGTCAGGCCCGACACCGCCTCGAAGTAGGCGTGGGTGAACGACAGCGGCCGCCCCACCTGGTGGCAGGCCAGCATCAGCGGCAGCATGGCAAACAGCGGCAGCAGCGCCCACACCAGCGACACCAGCATGACCCCATGGCGCGGCTGCAGCTCGCGCTTGTAGCGGCGCAGCCCCACCACCAGGCTGGCGCCCACCAGCAGCGTGACCCCCATGGCCACGGGGTACACCTGCCAGACGCCGTCCTGCGCAAACCAGGACACCGCCAGCGGCACGCCCATGGAGAGCGCAAACAGCATCGTGAGCATGCCCAGCACGCGCAGGACGGGAAGAAGGTCGATCATGGCCGGGCGCCGTCGGCGAGCGTGTCAGAAGAACGTGGCGCTCACGCGGAACAGCTGCTCGACATCGCGCACCAGGCGTTTGTGCGGCAGGAAGAAGACCACATGGTCGTTGCTCTCGATCTGGGTATGGCTGCGCGGAATGATGACCTGGGGCGGCGCGGCCGGCGCTCCCGGCAGCGGCGCGGCGCCCGGCTCGGGCAGGCCGCGCACGATCAGGCCCATGTGCACGTCACCGGGCAGGCGCAGCTCGCTCACCTTGCGCCCGACCACGCGAGAGCTCTTGCGGTCGCCGCGCGCCACGATCTCCAGCGCCTCGGCCACGCCGCGGCGCAGGCTGTGCACGGCCTGCACGTCGCCGCGGCGCACGTGGGCCAGCAGCTCACCCAGCATGGCCTGCGCGGGCGAGAGGGCGATGTCGATCTGCGTGCCATGCATCAGGTCGGCATAGCTGCGCCGGTGGATCAGCGCGAGCACGCGCCGCGCGCCCATGCGCTTGGCCAGCAGGCTCGACATGATGTTGTTCTCGTCGTCGTCGGTGAGCGCCAGGAACAGGTCCACCTCCTCGATGTTCTCGCTTTCGAGCAGCTTTTCGTCGGTGGCATCGCCCTGCAGCACCAGCACCTGCGAGGGCAGCGCCGACGCCAGCGCGATGCAGCGCGGCGGGTCGGATTCGATCAGCTTGACATGGAAACGCCCCGGCTCGGCGCCCAGCTGCAGCGCCAGGCGCAGGCCGACGTCACCGCCGCCGGCGACCATGATGCGGCGCACGGCGCGCGCCGGCTGGCCTTCGCGCCGGTGCAGCGAAGCGAGCACGAACGGCAGGTGCTCGCGCGCCGCCAGCACGAAGACCTCGTCGCCGGGCTCGATGCGCGTGGCGCCGCTGCAGGCGACGAAGCGGTCGGGCTCTTCGGGAAAGCGCCGGTAGATGGCCACCACGCGCATGGCCACGTGGGGCGTGGCCGCGCGCACCTGGGCGATGGTGAGGCCGACCATCGGCGCGCCGGCACGTGCGCGCGTGGCCACCAGGCAGGCACGCCCACCGGCAAATTCGCGCACCTGCATGGCCTCGGGGTACTCGATGAGCTTGGCGATATAGCGCGTGAGCGACGCCTCGGGGCAGATCACGCTGACGGCAAAGCCGTCCGGCCCGGCCAGCGGCCCGCCGGGGTCGAACCCCGAGGAGCGCACGCGCGCAATGCGCGCCGGAACGTTGAACAGCAGCTGCGCGACCTTGCAGCACACCAGGTTGGTCTCGTCCTGCGCGGCGCAGGCGATGAGCAGGTCGGTGTCGTTGGCCCCGGCCTCGGCCAGCACCGCCGGGTCGATGCCGTTGCCGACCACGGCGCGCAAGTCCAGGTGCGCTTCGAGTTCGCGCACGCGCGCGGCGTCGGTGTCGATGACGGTGATGTCGTTGCGCTCGGAGACCAGGCTCTCGGCGACGCTCTGGCCCACGCGGCCGGCCCCCAGGATGATGATTTTCACGGCTTGGTGTCGGAAGCTGGGGCGGTGCGCGGGTGCGTCGGCCCCTCAGGCCCGCACTTCGCCCTCGCCCAGCACCACCCACTTGAGCGAGGTCAGCCCTTCGATGCCGACCGGGCCGCGCGCATGGAACTTGTCGGTGCTGATGCCGATCTCGGCGCCCAGGCCGTATTCAAAGCCGTCGGCAAAGCGCGTGCTGGCGTTGACCATGACGCTGGCCGAATCGACCTCGCGCAGGAAGCGCTGGGCGTGCATGTGGTCGCGCGTGAGGATGGCGTCGGTGTGGTGGCTCGAATAGCGGTTGATGTGCGCGATGGCCTCGTCCAGCCCCGCCACCACGCGGATCGAGATGATGGGCGCGAGGTACTCCTCGGACCAGTCCTGCTCGGTGGCGTCGACCAGCTTCGCTCCTGAAACCGCCGCCAACAGCGCCCGGCTGGCGGGGCACACGCGCATTTCAACGCCTTTTTCAGCGTAGACCGCGCCGATGCGCGGCAGGAACTCGGCCGCCACGCCCGCGGCCACCAGCAGGCCCTCGCTGGCATTGCAGGGGCTGTATTTGCTGGTCTTGGCGTTGTCGGCCACGGCCACGGCCATGGCGAGATCGCAGGGGTCGTCGACGTAGGTGTGGCAGTTGCCGTCCAGGTGCTTGATCACGGGCACCTTGGCCTCGCGGCTGATGCGCTCGATCAGGCCCTTGCCGCCGCGCGGGATGATCACGTCGACGTACTGCGGCATGGCGATGAGCTGGCCGACGGCCTCGCGGTCGGTGGTCTGCACCAGCTGCACCGCGTCCTGCGGCAGGCCGGCCTCGGCCAGCGCCTGCTGCACCAGCTGGGCGAGCGCCTTGTTCGAATCGATCGCCTCGGAGCCACCGCGCAGGATGCAGGCGTTGCCGCTCTTGATCGAGAGCGAAGCCGCCTCGATGGTCACGTTGGGCCGGCTCTCGTAGATCATGCCGAAGACGCCGATCGGCACGCGCATCTGGCCCACGCGGATGCCGCTGGGCTGCTGCTTCATGCCCAGCACCTCGCCAATGATGTCGGGCATGGCGGCCAGTTGTTCGCAGCCCTGGGCGCAGGTCTCCAGCACCTGCGGCGTGAGCTTGAGCCGGTCCACCAGGGGCTCGGCCAGGCCGGCGGCGCGGGCGCGCTCGAGGTCGCGCGCATTGTCGGCCTGAAGCGCCCCGGTCTGTGCGCGCAGCAGCCGGGCCAACGCCTTCAATGCTTTGTTTTTGATAGCTGCAGGCGCTTTGGCCATCAGGGCTGAAGCCGCTTTTGCCTGTAAACCAAGGGTCTGGGTGTATTCGCTGACGTGGAGGGCGTTCATGGCGTGATTTTGCCGCAGATACCCCGTGGCTGCCGCGCCGTGCCCTGCCCCTCGCCAAAGCGCCCCGGCGATGGCGGGCGAAAGGCGGCCCCGCCGGCTACGGCACAAGGCGCGCTTGTCCGACAGGGACGCGGCCGCACCGCTCCTAGCATGAGGGCTCCCCCACTTTCCGGAGCCCGCCATGAGTGTCGCCAAAGTCATTGAGGTCAGTGCCACCAGCACCACCAGTTTCGAGGATGCCATCAACCAGGGCATCTCCCGGGCCTGCGACACCATCTCCAATGTGCGCGGGGCGTGGATCAAGGAACAGAAGGTGTCGATCGAAGGCGGCCGCATCACCAAGTACCGGGTGAACATGCAGGTCACCTTTGTGCTCGACGACGGCAAATAGCCGCCGCGCCCCGCGCCCCCACCGGCGCGTGTGCCTTACCCGCGCCGGGCCGCCCCGGCGCTGGCGCGGCCCAGCTGCAGCGCCAGCCGCTGCAGGGCCTGCCAGGGGTCCTGCGGCCAGTCGGGCACCTTGAGCCCCTTGACGATGCCATCGACCAGGTGCGCGGACTGCAGCAGGCGCGCCGCGCTGGCGTCCGTCAGGTGCGTGAGCACCCGCTCGTACAGGCGCTCCTTCGCGCCCCAGACGCGGTTTTCGCGCAGCGCCATCGGCAACGGGCGGCCGGCGTTCATTGCGTCCTTCACGCGCTTGAGGCCCCGGATGTCTTCGGCCAGCGCCCAGTGCACGAGCACGGCGGCCTCGCCCTCGGCCTGCAGGCCGTCGAGCATGCGCTGCACGCGCAGCAGCTGGCCGGCGAGCACGGCCTCGGACAGCTTGAACACGTCGTAGCGCGCCACGTTGAGCACGGCCGCTTCGACCTGCGCCCAGCCGAGTTCGCCCGGCGGGTGCAGCAGCGCGAGCTTCTGGATCTCCTGGTGCGCGGCCAGCAGGTTGCCTTCGACGCGGTCGGCAAAGAACGTGAGCGTGCGCTGGCCCTCCTCGCCCGCCGCCACGCGCTGGCCCTGCGCGGCCAGGCGCTGGGCGATCCACTGCGGCAGCGCGGCGCGATCGATCGGGTCGATCTGCACGGTCGCGCCGTTGTTCTCGAGCGCCGAGAACCAGGCACCCGTCTTGGTCGCCTTGTCCAGGCGCGGCAGCAGCACCAGCGTGAGCGTGCTGTCGTTGCCGGCCGCGGCCTGCGCGATCTGCTGCAGCGCGGCGCTGCCGTCCTTGCCCGGTTTGCCCGAGGGGATGCGGATCTCGATGATCTGCCGGTCGGCGAACAGGCTCAGGCTGCCACCGGCCGCCAGCACCGCACTCCAGTCGAAATGCGCGCCGGCCACGGCAAAGCTGCTGCGCTCGGTGTAGCCCTGGGCGCGCGCCTGCGCGCGGATGGCGTCGGCCGCCTCCTGCTGCAGCAGCGGCTCGTCGCCGTGCAGGGTGTAGAGCGGGCGCAGGCCTTTGTGCAAGTGCGCGGCGAGCTGGTTCAGGGCGATGTGCATGGCGCTACCGAATAGGGATCAAATCAGGCTTAGACGCTTTACCAGCAAGCGTTGAAAGCTCTTTTTTCAATAGCATGCAGCAGCCAATACCGCTCACTGCGCTCGCACGGCCGCGAGCCGGCGCAGCAGCTGCTGCACCAGGTCGGTCTGCATGTTGCGGTAGAGCAGCGCCTCTTCGGCCTCCTTGGCCAGCGCGATGGTTTCGTTGTAGCTCACGTCGCGCTGCTGCAGCAGCTCGGTGTCGGGGATCAGCTCGGCGCCGGCCGGTGTGCGCAGCTTGAAGCGGATGCGCAGGCGCAGCTGCAGTTCGCGCACCTGGCCCGACGCATTCAGGCCCACGACCGAGCGCTCTTGCTGCTCGGAGAGCAGGTCCATGATGGCCTCGGCCTCCGGCATTCTGGCCGGTTCGGTGATGACCTTGAGCGCGCCCCCCGCGCCTGCGAGCGTGCGCCTCAGCTCGCGCGCCAGCGGCGAGCCCGGAGGGGCGGCGATGTAGAGCGAGCGGAACGTGAACTCGGGCACGCCGCGCAGCCGAAAGCCACAGGCGGCCAACAGCGGCACCGGCCACAGCGCCAGCAGCGTGCGCCGGGGCAGCGCACCGCCGGTGCGGGCCGCAGAAGCCAGGGCGGTGGGACGGGCGGCCATGTTCAGACCACCACGTTGACGAGGCGGCCGGGCACGATCACGACCTTTTTCGGCGCCGCGCCGCCCGCCTGCCTGGCAAACGCCTCGCTGGCCAGGGCCACGCGCTCGATCTCGGCGCGGTCGGCCTGGGCGCCGACGTGGATGGAGCCGCGCAGCTTGCCGTTGACCTGCAGCATGAGCTCGATCTCGTCCTGCACCAGCGCCGCGGGGTCGACCTGCGGCCAGGGTGCGTCGAGCAGCTCGCCGAGCGCCCGGTCGTAGCCCAGCGTGCTCCACAGGCTGTGCGCCACGTGCGGCGTGGCCGGGTAGAGGCAGCGCAGCAGGATGCCGAAGCCCTCGATCAGCGCCACCTGCGCGCCGGCCGAGTCCATGGCCTTGAAGTCTTCGAGCGCGTTGATCATCTTCATCGTGCCCGAGACCACGGTGTTGTACTGCATGCGCTGGTAGTCGTAGTCCACCTGCTTGAGCACGGTGTGGATCTCCAGGCGCAGGGCTTTGGCCTCCTTGCCAAACTCCACGTCTTTCAGGCTGTTAGCGCCCGCCACGCTTGCGCTTGCAGCTCCTTGATCGATAGCAGAGAGCTTGATGCCGAAGTTCCATACGCGGCGCAGGAAGCGGTAGCTGCCTTCGACGGCAGAGTCGTTCCATTCGAGCGTGGCCTCGGGCGGCGAAGCGAACATGGTGTAGAGGCGCGCGGTGTCGGCGCCGTACTTCTCGATCAGGTCCTGCGGGTCGACGCCGTTGTTCTTGGACTTGGACATGGTGCCCACGCCCTCGTAGTCGATGGCCGTGCCCACGGGCAGGTCGCCCACGGCGTGGATGAGCCGGGCGCCGATGACCTTGCCGTCATCGCCCAACACGTGCTCGACATCGTGCGGCCAGAAATACTCCTTGCCGCCCTTGTCGGTGCGGCGCGAGTAGATGTGGTTGAGCACCATGCCCTGCGTGAGCAGCTTGGTGAAGGGCTCGTCGACCTTGACCAAGCCCAGGTCGCGCATGACCTTGGTCCAGAAGCGCGCGTACAGCAGGTGCAGGATGGCATGCTCAATACCGCCGATGTACTGGTCCATCGGCATCCAGTAGTCGGCGCCTTCGGCCACCATGGCCTCGGTGTTCTTCGGGTCGCAGTAGCGCATGAAGTACCACGAGCTGTCGACGAAGGTGTCCATGGTGTCGGTCTCGCGCCGCGCGGCCTTGCCGCAGACCGGGCAGACCACGCCGGCATGGAAGCCTTCGTGGTGGTGCAGCGGGTTGCCCGAGCCGTCGGGCACGCAGTCGGTGGGCAGCACCACCGGCAGATCCTTTTCCGGCACGGGCACGGCGCCGTGCTCGTCGCAGTGGATGATCGGGATCGGCGTGCCCCAGTAGCGCTGGCGGCTCACGCCCCAGTCGCGCAGGCGCCAGGTGGTCTTTTTCTCGCCCAGGCCCTTTTGCGCGAGCGCGTGGGCCACGGCGTTGACGGCCTCCTGGTAGGGCAGGCCGCTGAAGCTGTCGGAGTTGATGGTGACGCCGGCACCCTTGTCGCCATACCAGTCGTTCCACTGCTGGTAATCGAAATGCTCGCCGTCGACCAGCACCACCTGCTTGATCTCGATGCCGTATTTGAGTGCAAAGGCAAAGTCGCGCTCGTCGTGCGCGGGCACGCCCATCACGGCGCCGTCGCCATAGCCGATGAGCACGTAGTTGCCCACCCACAGGTCGACCGGCTCGCCGGTCAGCGGGTGCGTGACCGTCAGGCCCGTGGCCATGCCCTTCTTCTCTTGCGTGGCCAGTTCGGCCTCGGTCGTGCCGCCGCTCTTGCATTCCTCGATGAAGGCGGCCAGCTGCGCGTTGCTGCGCGCGGCGTGCTGGGCCAGCGGGTGCTCGGGCGCCACCGCGCAGAAGGTCACGCCCATGATGGTGTCGGCGCGCGTGGTGAACACGTACATCCTGCCGCCGCCGATCAGCGCGCCATCGTCGCCGCGGATGTCGTGCGGGAACGCAAAGCGCACGCCCTCGCTCTTGCCGATCCAGTTCTCCTGCATCAGCTTGACGCGCTCGGGCCAGCCCGGCAGCTTGTCGCCCGTGACCGAATCCAGCAGCTCCTGCGCGTAGTCGGTGATCTTGAGGTAGTAGCCCGGGATCTCGCGCTTTTCCACGGTGGCGCCGGTGCGCCAGCCCTTGCCGTCGATGACCTGCTCGTTGGCCAGCACGGTCTGGTCCACCGGGTCCCAGTTGACGACCTGGGTCTTGCGGTAGGCAATGCCCTTTTCGAGCATCTTCAGGAACAGCCACTGGTTCCAGTGGTAGTAGTCGGGGTCGCAGGTGGCGACCTCGCGGCTCCAGTCGATGGCCAGCCCCATCGCCTGCATCTGCTTCTTCATGTAGGCGATGTTGTCGTAGGTCCACTGCGCAGGCGGCACGCCGTTCTTCATGGCGGCGTTCTCGGCGGGCAGGCCGAAGGCGTCCCAGCCCATGGGCATGAGCACGTTGTAGCCGTTCATGCGCAGGTGGCGCGTGAGCATGTCGTTGATGGTGTAGTTGCGCACATGGCCCATGTGCAGCTTGCCGCTGGGGTAGGGCAGCATCGAGCAGGCATAGAACTTCTTCTTGCCGGCGTCTTCGGTCACGCGGTAGGCGTCGTGCGCCGTCCAGTGGGCCTGCGCGGCGCGCTCGACCTCGGTGTGTTGGTATTTGTCTTGCATGGGAGCCCGGAAAAGGTGAGATGCAGCCGCAAACCGCTGCGCTGCGGGGATTTTAGGCGCTGGCACCGGCAGGCCGGGCCGGAGCGCGCGCTCAGGGCGAAAGCGCTGCGGCGGCGGCGGCAGGCTCGGCGACGAAACCGATGCGCGTGAGCCCGGCCTGGTGCGCCGCGCCCATGACGTCGACCACGCGGCCGTAGGGCACGGCGGCATCGGCGCGCAGCTGCACCTCGGTGTCCGGGTGCTCGGCCGCGATCGCCGCGAGGCGCTGCGCCAGGGCGGCCAGGGCCAGCGGCTGGTCGTTCACGAACGCTTGGCCGGCCTGGTCGAGCACCACGGTGACGGACTGCGGCGCCGCGCCCGGGACGGCACCCGCGCTGCGCGGCAGGTCGAGCCGGATGGCGCTGGCCAGCAGCGGCGCCGTGAGGATGAAGATGACGACGAGCACCAGCATCACATCGACCAGCGGCGTCATGTTGATGTCGCTCATGGGCTGCGGCGCCGCGGTGCGCTCCAGACGACCGAAGGCCATGGGCGTCAGTCGCTGCGCGCGGGTGGGGCGGGGGCCGCGTCGAGCACCAGCTCGCGCAGGTCGCGGGCGAAGCCTTCGAGATCGGCCTCGATGCGCCCGAGCAGGCGGCCGAACACGTTGTAGGCCAGCACGGCGGGAATGGCCACAGCCAGGCCGGCGGCGGTCATGACGAGGGCCTCGCCCACCGGGCCGGCCACCTGGTCGATGCTGATCTGGCCCGCGCGGGCCATGGCCGCGAGCGCATGGTAGATGCCCCACACGGTGCCCAGCAGCCCCACGAACGGCGCCGTGGAGCCCACGGTGGCCAACAGCACCTGGCCCCACTGCAGCTTGCCCAGCACCGCGTGCAGCGCGTCGCGCAGCACGCGCGTGAGCTGCTGCGCGGCGCTGCCCGCCCGGGCCAGGGTCCCGGAAGGGGCGCTGTGCCCCGGTGGATTCGCTATGGATTTTGCAGCATCCACCAAAGGCAGGACCAGCGTTTCACGGTCAAAAGACGCGATGTGCTGGTGGGCGGCGTCCAAGTTCGGCGCCTGCCAGAAGGCCGCCGTGCAGCGCGCCACGTCGTGGCGGGCCCGGCGCAGCAGCAGCGCCTTCCAGGCGATGACCACCCAGCTGGCCACCGACATGGCGAGCAGCAGCAGCGCCGTGGCCTGCGTCACCGCATCGCCTTGCTCCCACCATTGCAGCGCACCCATGGCGCGGGGGCCGTCAGTTCAGGCCGAGCACGTCGAACATGTCGAACATGCCGGTCTTTTGTGCACGCAGAAAGCGCACGGCGCGCAGGCTGCCCTGGGCATAGGTGGCGCGGCTGGACGATTTGTGCGTGACCTCGATGCGTTCGCCCGTGCCGGCGAAGAGCACGGTGTGGTCGCCCACGATGTCGCCGCCGCGGATGGTGGCAAAGCCGATCGACGACGGCTCGCGCTCGCCGGTGACGCCTTCGCGCGCGTAGACCGCGCAGTCTTTGAGGTCGCGCCCGAGCGCGTCGGCGATGACCTCGCCCATCTTCAGCGCGGTGCCCGACGGCGCATCGACCTTGTGGCGGTGGTGCGCTTCGATGATCTCGATGTCGTAGCCCGTGGCCAGCGCCTTGGCCGCCATCTGCAGCAGCTTGAGCGTGACGTTGACGCCCACGCTCATGTTGGGCGCCATGACGATGGCCGTGCGCTGCGCGAAGGCGGCGATCTCCGCCTTTTGCGCGTCGCTGAACCCTGTGGTGCCGACCACCGCCTTCACGCCCAGTTCGCTGCACACCCGCAAATGCGCCAGCGTGCCCTCGGGGCGGGTGAAGTCGATCAGCACGTCGGCGTTTTTCAGCCCGGCATGCAGGTCCGCCGTGATGGGCACGCCGCTGGCGTGTCCCAGGAAGGCCGTGGCATCGGAGCCGATGCCGGGGCTCGCCGCCACGTCGAGCGCGCCGGCGAGCACGCAGTCGTCGCTGGCGCGGAGGGCCTCGATCAGCATGCGGCCCATGCGGCCGGAAGCGCCCGCCACGGCCACGCGGCAGGGCGCGGTGCGGGCAGCGGGCAAAGAAGTGCCTGTCATATCTTTCCTTGTTGCGGGTGTGCGCCAGCGGGTGGCGCGCAGCGGTCAGCGGGCCGGAGATTCCAGCGGCGGGTAGCTGCGCGGCGCGGGCGCCGCAGCGGCTGGCGGCGGCTCCGGGGGGCGCGCGGGGAAGCGCGCCAGCTGCGCCTCGGTGGCTTCGAGCACGGGCACGGCGCGCTTGGATTTGCGCGTGTCCAGCGTGGCGACAAATTCGCTCTCGGACGGCATCTCGTCGCCTTCGGCGCGCTCGAACGTATCGCCCTGGAAGTACACGGTGAGCTTGCGCGTCTGGACCTCGACACCCGGGCGCTTGAGCGTGAACACGTACTCCCAGCGGTCGGCATGGAATACGCTCGTGACCAGTGGCGTGCCCAGGATGTCGCGCACCTGCTGGCGCCCCATGCCAGGCTGCAGGGCCTGCACCTGCTCGCGCGAGACAAAGTTGCCCTGTACCACGGCGATCTTGTAGGGAGTGACCGCACCGACCAGGCGGTTCGTGGCACTGTCAAAACTGCTGCAGGCGGCCACAGTGGCGCCAATCAACAGGGTCAGCCCCAGACGGGCGCTGCGATAGGCTTTGGCAGACATGGAAAATGGGCAGAGGGCTATGATCGAACCATTGTAGCGGTTGGCCCACAGGCCTTAGCGCGCCAGCGGCGCACGGAAGACCTTGTCATGAAAAACATCGACGAACTCAAAAGCACGGGGCTCAAGGCCACGTTGCCACGCCTGAAGATTCTGGAGATTTTCCAGACCGGGGCACAACGCCACATGACGGCCGAAGACGTGTTCCGCGTGCTGCTCGAAGAGCGCTCCGACATCGGCCTGGCCACGGTGTACCGGGTGCTCACGCAGTTCGAGCAGGCCGGCATCCTGATCCGCAGCAATTTCGAGGGCGGCAAGTCCATCTACGAACTCGACGAAGGCCAGCACCATGACCATTTTGTCTGCACCACCTGCGGCAAGGTCGAGGAGTTCTTCGACCCAGAGATCGAAAAACGCCAGCTGATCGTCGCCAAGGCCAAGGGCTGGCACGTGCACGACCACTCGATGGCGCTGTACGGCATGTGCGCCGACTGCGCGCGCAATCCGAAGTAAGCATGCGCAGGCCGGGCGCCCGGCACGGCCGCTGCAGCCGCTAGGAGCCCTGCTCCATGGCGCGCCGGTGGCGCTCGACAAACTCCTGGTAGGTATCGATGCCGCGCAGCTGCAAGATGGTGTTGCGCACCGCCGCCTCGACCAGCACGGCGATGTTGCGCCCGGCCACCACCTGGATGACCACCTTGAGCACGGGCACGCCCAGCACGTCCTGGGTCAGCGGCTCGTAGGGCAGACGCTCGTAGTCGCGCTCCAGCGTCTCCTTGCGCACCAGGTGCACGATGAGCTTGAGGCGCATCTTGCGGCGCACCGCTGTCTCGCCAAAAATGGCGCGGATGTCGAGCAGGCCGATGCCGCGCACTTCGAGCAGGTTTTGCAGCAGGTCGGGGCATTTGCCCTCGATGGTGGCCTGGTTGATGCGGTACAGGTCGACCGCGTCGTCGGCCACCAGCCCCTGGCCGCGCGAGATCAGCTCCAGCCCCAGCTCGCTCTTGCCCAGGCCCGATTCGCCGGTGATCAACACCCCCAGACCCAGGATGTCCATGAACACGCCGTGCATGGTGGTGCGGTCGGCGAAATGCTTGGACAGGTAGGCGCGCAGCACGTCGATCACGAAGGCCGACGATTCGTGCGTGGCGAACATGGGAATCTGCGCGCGCTCGCACATCTGCAGCAGCGCCTCGGGCGCCGCCTGGCTGTCGGCGAGGATCAACACCGGCGGCTCGAGCGTGACGATGCGGGCGATGCGGCGCTGGCAGTCTTCTGCCGTGGCGTTGGTGAGGTAAGCGATTTCGCGCTCACCCAGGATCTGCACGCGGTACGGATGGATGTAGTTGAGGTAGCCGACGAGGTCGGCGCCGGAGCGCGCCGCGCGCACGACCACCTCGTCAAAGCGGCGCTCGGAAGCGCCCAGGCCGGCCAGCCACTCCCATTTCAGGTGCGTGCGGAATTCCTCGAACAGGACATCGGCGCTGACGACATTGGGTTTCACGGCGCGAGGGCGGCAGCGGGGGCGCTCAGACCGCCTGCGTGGACTGCCAGTTGGCAATCATGCCGTGCAGTTCGGTCGCGTCGGTGCTGGCCTTGATTTTTTCGCGCAGCATGGTGTCGCTGAGCAGCTCGGCGATCTCGGAAAGGATCTCCAGGTGCTTTTGCGTGGCCGCCTCGGGCACCAGCAAAAAGATCAGCAGGCCCACGGGCTGCTCGTCGGGGGCATCGAAACCGATCGGGCGCTCGAGCTGGAACACGGCCGCCATGGGCGACTTGAGCCCCTTGATGCGCCCGTGCGGAATGGCCACGCCGTGGCCCAGGCCGGTCGAGCCCAGGCGCTCGCGCGCAAACAGGCTGTCGGTGATCAGCGCGCGGGACAGGCCGTGCAGGCTTTCAAACAGCAGCCCGGCTTCTTCGAAAGCGCGCTTCTTGCTGGTGGCGTCGACGCTCACGAGCACTTGGGCGGCGGGCAGGATGGAGGAGAGGCGGTTCATGGCAATAAGCGCGGATTATGCACCGCCTAGCGAAAACCCTGAGGGGGCGCCAGCCCATGAAAAAACCGCCCTGAGGGCGGCTGCGGGCGGTCTGGACAGAGGGATCAGACGGCGGGTTGGGGTTGCTCACGCCGCCGGGCCTCGAAGTGGTGGTCCTGCAGGCACTCCTTGTGCCGCACCACCTTGCGGTCGATCTTGTCGACCAGCTCATCGACGGCGGCGTAGAGGTCGGCATGGCAGCTCTGCGCAAACAGATCGCTGCCTTTGACGCGGACATTGCATTCAGCGCGCTGGCGCTTTTCCTTCTGCTTCTGCTTTTGGACCGTCAGCAGCACCTTGATGTCGACCAGCTGGTCAAAGTGCCGGGTGATGCGGTCGAGCTTGCTGATGACATAGGTGCGCAGGGCAGGGGTGACTTCGAGATGGTGTCCGCTGATCGTCAGATTCATAAGATAAATCTCCTTGGCTCACGGTAAGAGAGACGCCGCCTGGGCTTCCAAAAAGCGGCCTTGCGAGAACTGGGCTGCACCCGTTGTCGTGGATTCACTATGCCCCCGCCCCTGCCCGAAAGCAATGTCATACCGCTGTCACGCAGTAGGGTATGCCGCCGTCTCTTGAAAGGGGGCAAAATCAACCGGTTGCCCTCGGCGGCATCTCTGCCAGGCCCCAGGCCCCACCGGCCTTTGCGACCTGGGTTCCGTGCAAGCGGGCGCCCGCACGGCGCACGCCCACATGGAAACCCTCTGTGGCGGAAGCAGTCCACTGCTTTAGCATGCGCATCTTTGACTTTCCGGAGCTGCTCCATGACCTTCCCCCCGAACCGCCGCCGCGCCCTCCAAGCCGGTGGTGCGCTCGCCGCCGCATCGGCCTTTCCCAGCTTGCTGCTCGGCAACGCGCATGCGCAAAGCGCATGGCCCACCAAATCGGTGCGCCTGATCGTGCCGTTTGCACCGGGGGGCAGTTCGGAGATCGTGGCGCGCTCGGCAGCTTCCGAGCTGACCAAGACGCTGGGCCAGAGCGTGTTTGTCGACAACAAGCCTGGCGCGGGCGGCAACATCGCCATGCAGGAATGCGCCGCCAGCACCGACGGCCACACCCTCATCCTGGGCCACATCGGCACCATGGCGGTGAACCCGTTCATCTACGACAAGCTGCCGTTTGACACCAACCGCGACTTCCAGCCGATCTCGCTGCTGGCCAAGGTGCCCAGCCTGTATGTGGTGAACGCCAACGTGCCGGCCAAGAACCTCCAGGAGTTCATCGCGCTGGCGCGGGCCAAGCCGGGCCAGCTCAACTACGGCTCGGCCGGCAACGGCAGCGCCGGCCACCTGGCGTTCGAGTACCTGAAGATGGCGACCAACACCTTTGTGCTGCACGTGCCCTACCGCGGCACCGGCCCGCAGCTGACCGATCTGCTGGCCGGCCGCCTGGACGCCGCCGCCGTGGGCGCACCCGCGATCCTGGCGCACATCAAGTCGGGCAAGCTGCGCTGCATCGCCACCGGCACCAAGGAGCGCCTGCCGCAACTGCCCGACGTGCCCACGGTGGCCGAAAGCGGCTTCCCCGGCTTTGAAATGACGCAGTGGTACGGCCTGAACGCGCCCGCCAGCATGTCGCAAGCGGCCATCGACAAGATCGCCGAGGCCTGTGGCAAGGCTATGCGCAACCCGCTGGCCACCGAGCGCCTGCGCGGCGACACCGCCCAGCCCGTGGGCGACTCGCCCGCCCAGTACGGCGCCTTCATTGCCGCCGAGCAGGCGCGCTGGAAAAAGGTGATTGCCCGCGCGAAGATCCATCCCGATTGATCGCCCAGGCGCGGCGGCGCCGCACCCGGCGCCGCCGAACGCTCCGAAATCCATAGCTACAAGCGCTTACCCCATAAGCGCTGGAGCCCGATTTCACGCACCAACTGGATCAAGCTCCCCTTTCTCGCCGCGCCACCCGCCCACGAGGAACACAGGGCATCTGGCCGGCAGGGCACGGCGCCCGGCGGCTTAAAATGGCCGATTGGCACGGGCCGCCGGATTCCGGCCCCCACCCGCCGCCCACAGCGCAGTGCGCCCCGATTGCAACGTTTCACCACACCATGACCCAGTCCAGCCCCCCTGCCCTGCACACCTCGACCCTGACTTCGCTGCCGCTGCTGGCACGCGGCAAGGTGCGCGACAACTACGCCGTGGGCAACGACCGCATCCTGATGGTGGCCAGCGACCGCCTCTCGGCGTTCGACGTGATCATGGGCGAGCCGATCCCCGGCAAGGGCGAGCTGCTCACGCAGATGGCGCTGTTCTGGTTCGACAAGCTCGGCCACCTCTGCCCGAACCACCTGACCGGCGACGCCCCCGAGAGCGTCGTGGGCCCCGAAGAGGTGGCGCAGGTGCGCGGCCGCTCGATGCTGGTGCAGCGCCTGCAGCCCATTCCGGTCGAGGCCGTGGTGCGCGGCTACCTGGCCGGCAGCGGCTGGCAGGAATACCAGGCATCGCAATCGGTCTGCGGCGTGCCGCTGCCCGCCGGCCTGAGCAATGCCGCCCAGCTGCCCCACCCCATCTACACGCCGGCCGCCAAGGCCGCGGCGGGCGAGCACGACGAGAACATCACCTTCGAGCGCACGGTGGAAATGATCGGGCTCCCACTCGCCACGCGCATCCGCGACCTGAGCATCGCCATCTACGAAGCGGCGGCCCAGATCGCCCTCACCAAGGGCATGATCATTGCCGACACCAAGTTCGAGTTCGGCCTCGCGCCCGACGGCACGCTGGTACTGATGGACGAGGTGCTCACGCCCGACAGCTCGCGCTACTGGCCCGTGGAAGGCTATGCCGAGGCACTGGCCAAGGGCGAGAACCCGCCCAGCTACGACAAGCAGTTCGTGCGCGACTGGCTCGAGCAGGCGCAGGTGGGCGGCAAGCCCTGGAACAAGACGGCGCCCGCGCCCCGCCTGCCCAGCGACGTGGTCGACAAGACCGCCGCCAAATACCGCGAAGCGCTGGAGCGCCTGACGGCCTGAGCCACGCGCTGCGGTGGCCGGGCCGCTGCGGCCCTGGCCGGCGGCCCCCAAAAGAAAAGGCCCGCACGGGCCTTTTTCAATGGGGGACCAGTGGCCGGGCCGGCCGGTCTTCAGCTCAGCACGACGGAGCTGAGCCGGCGGCGGTAGCTGGCCACGACCGGGTCTTCGGGCGGGATCTGGCCGTCGGCCACCTTGACCTTGGGCGGCTCGATGATTTCGAGGATGGCCACATAGGTCTTGCGCGCCAGTTCGTCGCTCCAGGCCTTGTCGCGCATCAGGATGTCGAGCAGCTCGTCCATCGCGTCGGTCCAGCGCTGCTGCGCCATGAGCCAGCGGGCGCGGCCGAAGCGCGCATCGAAATCGCGCTTGTTCGCGGCAATCTTTGCATCGAATTCGGCCTCAGCGCCCGCCCCGCTTGCGCTGACAGCTACAAAATCAAGAGCATCCATCCAGGCCTTGAGCGCGCCCAGGCGGCGCGAAGTGGCGGCCTTGGCGATGACGGGGGCGAACGCCACCTTGGCGTCGTCCTCGCGGCCCAGCTGCAGCAGCAGCTTGACGTAGTCGAAGCGCGCATCGTCGTTGGCCGGGTCGGTGGCGACGGCGTGCTGCAGTTTTTCGAGGGCGGTGTCGGTGTCGCCCTCGGCCAGGGCGTCCTGCGCCAGGTCTTCCTCGACTTCGGCCAGGGCCTCCTCGGCGCTGGGCACATGCTTGTCGAGGAAGGCGCGCACCTGGCCCTCGGTTTGCGCGCCGGTGAAGCCGTCCACGGGCTGGCCGCCCATCAGCAGCACGCAGGTCGGAATGCTGCGGATGCCGAACATGCCGGCGAGCTGCTGCTCCTGGTCCGAATCGATCTTGGCGAGTTTGAAGCGGCCCGCGTATTCGGTTTCGAGCTTTTCGAGGATGGGACCGAGCGACTTGCACGGGCCGCACCAGGGCGCCCAGAAGTCCACCAACACGGGCACCTCCATGGAGGCGGCAATCACCTCGGCTTCAAAATTCTCTACGGTGACATCAATCATGGGGCTCAAATTTCCTGGCAGTGGAAGGGTGGATGGCTAAAAGTAAAATCGCGGGTTCACACTCTGCGGGAGCGGCCAGCACGGCGCACCGCACTCCACACACTATGACACCCATCCAGATCGGTGTGGTCATGGGTTCCAGCAGCGACTGGGACACCATGCAGCACGCAGTAGAGATTCTCCAGCACTTTGGCATTCCGCACGAGGCGCGGGTGGTTTCGGCGCACCGCATGCCCGACGACATGTTCGCCTACGCCGAAGGCGCGGCCGCGCGCGGCCTCAAGGCCATCATCGCCGGCGCGGGCGGCGCCGCCCACCTGCCGGGCATGATCGCCGCCAAGACCCCGGTCCCGGTGCTCGGCGTGCCGGTGGCCAGCCGCCACCTGCAGGGCCTGGACTCGCTCTACAGCATCGTGCAGATGCCCAAGGGCGTGCCGGTGGCCACGTTCGCCATCGGCAGCGCCGGCGCGGCCAACGCGGCGCTGTTCGCCGTGGCGCTGCTGGCCAATGAAGACCCCGAGCTGCGCCAGCGCCTGAACGCTTTCCGCGCTGCGCAGACCGAGATCGCACGCGGCATGGCCCTGCCGCCCGCCGCGCCATGACGCCGGCGCCACGTCCTCTTCTGCCCGGCGCCACGCTGGGCGTGCTCGGCGGCGGCCAGCTCGGGCGCATGTTCGTGCACGCGGCGCAGGCCATGGGCTATTTCACGGCCGTGCTCGACGCCGACCCCGCCAGCCCGGCCGGCCTGGTGAGCCACCACCACATCCAGGCCGGCTATGAAGATGCCGCCGGCCTGGCCGAGCTCGCGCGCCTGAGCGACGCCATCACCACCGAATTCGAGAACGTGCCGGCCGCCGCACTGGCCGCCCTGGCGGCGCAGCGCCCGGTGGCCCCGGCCGCCAGCGCCGTGGCCGTGGCGCAGGACCGCGCGCAGGAAAAGGCCCACTTCGTGCGCTGCGGCGTGCCGTGCGCGCCCTATGCCGTGATCGAAACCGCCGCGCAACTGGCGGCCGTGCCGGCCGATCTGCTGCCGGGCATTCTGAAAACTGCGCGCATGGGCTACGACGGCAAAGGCCAGGCGCGCGTGGCCACGGCCGCCGAGCTGGCCGCTGCCTGGGAGGCGGTCGACCGCGTGCCCTGCGTGCTCGAAAAAATGCTGCCGCTGGCGCTCGAATGCTCGGTGATCGTGGCGCGCGGTGCCGACGGCATGGTGGTGCACCTGCCGGTGCAGCGCAACCTGCACCGCGACGGCATCCTGGCCGTGACCGAGGTGTATGAGTCAAATCTGCCCCAAACGCTTGCGGCACAAGCGGTAGAAGCTGCGGTATCGATAGCAAACGGCCTGCAGTACGTGGGCGTGCTGTGCGTGGAGTTCTTCGTGCTGGAGGACGGCCGCCTGGTGGTCAATGAGATCGCGCCGCGCCCGCACAACAGCGGCCACTACAGCCAGAACGCCTGCGATGTCTCGCAGTTCGAGCTGCAGGTGCGCACCCTGGCCGGCCTGCCGCTGACGCAGCCGCGCCAGCACAGCGCCGCCGTCATGCTGAACCTGCTCGGCGACCTGTGGTTTGCCCACGGCGCGGCGGCGCGCACGCCGCCGTGGGACCAGATCCTGGCGCTGCCCGGCACGCACCTGCACCTGTATGGCAAGCACGACGCCAAGCGCGGCCGCAAGATGGGCCACCTGAACATCACCGCACCGACGGCCGCCGCAGCACGCGCCACGGCGCTGCAGGCCGCAGAGCTGCTCGGCCTGCCGGCGTTCTGAAAGGTCCCCCGATGATTCTGGACGGCCAGCTTCCTGCTTCCATTGCCGCTGCGGCGCGCACGCTGCGCCGCGGCGCGCTGCTCGGCCTGCCGACCGAAACCGTCTACGGGCTGGCCGCCGACGCCGGCAGCGACGCGGCCGTCGCGCAGATCTTTGCCGCCAAGGGCCGGCCCAGCGACCACCCGCTGATCGTGCACGTGGCCGACGCGGCGGGCATCGCCCACTTCGCCAGCGAGCTGCCGGCCTTCGCCCAGGCTCTGGTCGACGCCTTCTGGCCCGGCCCGCTGACCCTCATCCTGCCGCGCCGCCCCGGCGTGGCCACGGCCGCCACGGGCGGGCAGGACAGTGTGGGACTGCGCTGCCCCTCGCACCCGGTGGCCCAGGCCGTGCTGCGCGCCTGCGCGGCCGACGACCCGGCCCTGGGCGGCGCGCCCGTCTGGGGCGTGGCCGCGCCCAGCGCCAACCGCTTCGGCCGCGTCAGCCCGACCACGGCCGCGCATGTGGAGGACGAACTCGGCAGCGACCTGCTGGTGCTCGACGGCGGCGCCTGCACCGTGGGCATCGAAAGCACGATCGTCGACTGCACGCGCGGCGTGCCGGTGCTGCTGCGCCCCGGCGCCATCACGCGCGACCAGATTGAGGGCGCCTGCGGCCTGCGCCCGCTCTCGAAAGAGGAGCTGCCTGCGCAGACCCCGCGGGCCTCTGGCACGCTTTTGGCGCATTACGCGCCGAACGCCAAGGTGCGGCTGATGGACGCCCAGGCCCTGCAGGCCGGGCTCGACGTGCTCGGCGCCGACGCCGCCCACCTGGCGGTGTACGCGCGCACGCCGCTGCGCACGGCCGCGAGCGGCGTGCTGCTGCGGCGCATGCCGGGCGACGCCGAGGCCGCCGCGCAGCAGCTGTTCGCCGTGCTGCGCGGCTTTGACGACCAGGGTGCGCGCCTGGTCTGGATCGAGACCCCGCCCGCGTCGCCCGACTGGGAAGGCGTGCGCGACCGGCTGCAGCGCGCCGCGGCCGCCTGATGCCTGTTTTACATGCGCTGATTTTGCGTCGTTAAACTAGCCCCCACTTTTCTGGAGAAATACATGGCAGCAAATTGGATGCGCCGCACCGTTCTGGTCGCCGCATGTGCGTCGGCAGCGTTGCTCGCGGCCTGCGGTTCGAGCACCATCGAATCGGCGCTCACGCCCGACCGTTTCGTTGCCTTGGGCGGTGCCCTCAACGACCTGGGGAAACAGGGCTCAAGCAACCCCAACAACTGGGCGCAGCAGCTCGCCTCACGCTACGACAATGCGATCCCGCCCGTGGCGTTGGGCAGCCAGAGCGTCGCGCCTGGAAACGCACGCATTACTGCTAAACCTGATGCTGTCGGAAATGCGAGCACCTTAACTCTTGAAGAGCAGATCAACCAAATTCCAGCCGGCAGTTTGGGCGCCGACAACTTGGTGTTCATCAGCGCCGGGATCAGCGACTTGATCGCGGGCATGGCGGCCGTCCACGCCGAAAAGCTCACCCGACCCGAGATGGTGGCTGTGGCACGCAAGGCCGGACAAGACTTGGCGATGCAGGTGCGCCGCCTCGTCAATGCAGGGGCCAAGCATGTGGTGGTGACAGGCACTTACGACTTGGGCAAGACGCCCTGGGCCACGGACATCGATGAGGTAACCCTACTGCACGACGCCAGCAGCGCCTTCAATGAAGGCTTGCTGGTGAACATGGTCGATCTGGGTGCTAATGTGCTGTATGTGGATTCCGCCTACTTCGTCAACTTGCTCATAAGCTCTCCTGGCTCCTACGGGTTTGACAACGCCACGACCCCGGTTTGCACCTCGAAAGATGCCGACAACAGCAATAGCATCGGCATCGGCACCGGCCAAGTCAGTTCGGCGCTGTGCACTACCGGCACCTTACGCGCCAACCCGGAGAAGTATGTGTTTTCTGACCCGGTTTACCTGACCCCCGCAGCCCAACGTCAGCTGGGCAACTACGCTTACGACCGGCTGCACGCGCGTTGGTAAGCCGGCAGTGCCCGCAAAAAAGCCGACCCGCGGGTCGGCTTTTTTGCGGGCACTGCCGTCAGAACGTATAACCCGCCGCGATCGTAAGCACCGCTGGACGGAAGCGGATGTCAACGTTGCGCGACACGCCGCCGGTGGTAGTCGTGAGCTTTGTTTTGACGCGCGCGGTCGCGAGCGCGCCCGTGATGGACCAGCGCTCGTTGACTTGGTAGCTCACGCCCACCTGCCCCGCCAGGCCCCAGGAATCGCTCAGGCGGATGTCGGTGGGACCGCCGTTGAGCGCGTTGCCCGCAGCCGTGGAGGTGCGCTTGTCGAACTTGGTGTAGTTGATCCCCAGGCCGACGAAGGGCCGCCACGCACTGCTCGCATCGCCGAACTTGTAGTTGAAGAACAGCGTCGGTGCAACCTGGCGCACCTCGGCGACCTTCTGGCCGTTGAAGGCCGCGACGTTCGGCGGCAGCCCGGAGGCGATCTTGGCATTGATGTCGTGCGTGGGCGGGTAGCCCAGCGCCAATTCGAGCTCCATGTTGGGGTGGAGCGCATACGCGAGCGACAGGAACAGCGTGGACTGGTTCTCCACCTCCAGGCTGATGCCCGAAGGCGGGCCGGGCAGCAGGGGGCCCACCGCATCGCTGGCCGAAGAATGGGGCGCGATATGGGTCGCGCCGACGCGCAGGGTGATTTGAGCGGAGGCCGTGCCGCACAGCGCGAGCAGCGCGGCGCCGGTCAGGGCGCGGAATACGAATCGGGTCATGGAGATGCTCCTTGCGGCGGCTTTCAACCACCCGACGCCAGTACCTGCTGGAAGAATGCGCGGGCTGCGGCATTGCAGAACGGCGGCACCAGCGTGCCGTGGTAGGCCTGCACCACCGCGTTGGCGCCGCCCTGCCCGGCCACATTGGCCTTGGCCTGGGCAAAGCCCGCCTTGGCGGCTGCGAACGGATCGGCGGCGCCACCCGCAGGCGAATCCACGTCCAGCACCGTCAGCAGACCGGCCGGCAGCGCCAGCGGCGAGGGTGCGGACCACAGGCCCTGCATGAGCTTGGTGTTGAGGTCATAGAACACCGTGGGGTCGGCTTTGCCGCCGCACAGCATGACGGGCCGCAGGGGCGCCCAATTGCGCAGGTCGTTGGCCTTGAAGGCCTTGCGCATGGGGTGTGCGGGCGTGGCGGCCTGGCCGCCCGTGGTCAGACTCGGCACGGCGCCATCGGGGTTGACGATCGCGTCCTGCAGATAGGACAGGCGCGAGGCGTTGTTGATCAGGTTGTTGGTGCCAAAGCCCAGCGCGAACAGCGGCGCCAGCTCGGGCGGCGTGGTCGGTGGCGTGATGCCGGCGAAGATCGGCGCGGGCGGTGTGCTGCTGAACAGCGCGGTCTGCGGCAGCTTGCCCTGGCTGAACAGCGTGGCCACCGGGGTCAACGAGGGCAGCAGCGTCTCGATGCCGGTGGCGTAGGCTGCCTCATAAATGTCGGAAGGCTGGCTGTAGATGTTGCCGTAGGCCTTCTGGTAGCTCGTGGCCAGCAGAGGCGTGAACACCGTTGCGCCCAGATTCACATTGCCGTAGTAGACGGCGTCGCCGAAGGCGCCCAGGGCGTACGGGCCGGACATGGGCGCGGAGGCCGTCACCGGCAGGCCCGCGGCCTGCAGCGCGCGGTGCGTGGCCATGGCGACGTGGCCGCCTTGCGAATAGCCCGTGATCAGCAGCTTGCCGGCGTCCTGGCCGCCGATGTTTGGCAGGGCCTTGCGCGCAGCCGTGAGCGCGTCGATCATTTCCTTGGACTGCTGGTCGGCGTTCAGATAGGGGTGGTAGCCGAGCTTGGACACGTCGTAGCCCGCGTAGTTGGGCGCCACCACGATGAAGCCCTGAGCCGCGTACATCGCTGCCAGCAGCGAGCCTTCCGAGGCACCGGGGCGGCTGGCCTCGGTGATGTCAGCGATGTTGTAGGCCTTGTCGGTCGTGGTGCCGTGCGCGTACAGCACCACGGGGCGCGCGCCGCTGCACTGCGGATCGGTGCCCGAAGGCACCATCAGAGCGCCCGAAGCATTCGTGGCCTCGCTGGCACCACCGACGGTGCCGTACTCGATGTAGTGCACATTCACGCCGCATTTGGGCGCACCGGCCACTGCCAGCAGGCTCTGGCCGCTCGGGCTGGCGGCAAGCCGGTCCTTGAACTCGCCAGCGCTCAGCGCCGTGACGCGCAGCGGGGGATTGAACATGAGGGAGCCGCGCGCACCGCTCAGGTCGGTGGACGTGCTGCCGCCCGGATCGGAGCCTCCGCCACATGCCGTCAGCAATGCTGCGGCGCTGGTCAGGGTCCACAGTGTCCATTTGGTCATCCGCTGCCTCCAGTCCCAGATCGAACGATCGTTCTTGAGCCAAAACGATGTTACGACCGCACAAGCCTCGCTTAGGGGCGGGAAACTACCAGTCTGGCGCCTCAGTTGGAACCGCTGTCTGTCAGGCCATCGCGCGCCGTCCAGTCGATCAGCGCATCGAACCCGGCGCGCGCCGCCGCTGCGTTGGCGTGGTTGACCATGGCCACGAGCACATAGCGGCGGCCGCTAGCGGCATGCACATAGCCGGCCACGGCGGCCACGTCGCGCAGGCTGCCGGTCTTGAGGTGGGCGCTGCCCACCGCGCGGCTCTGGCTGCGGCGCAGCGTGCCGTCCATGCCCGCGATGGGCAGGGAGGACAGCAGCTCAGGCATCACCGGCGCGGCCCAGGCGGCCTGCAGCATGCGCGCCAGGGCCTGGGCGCTGATGCGCGCCTCCCGGCTCAGGCCGGCGCCGTTGTCGACCACGGGCGGGTCGGCGTCGCCAAAGCGGCCGCGCCACCACTGGCGCAGCGCATCGCGCGCCCCCTCGGGGGTCGCCACGCCATTCTTATGCAGGGCCAGCGTCAGGAACAGCTGCTGCGCCATGACGTTGTTGCTGTATTTGTTGATGTCGCGCACCACCTCGGCAAGCGCCGGCGAGGTGGCGCTGAAGGCGGGCTGCAGGCCCGCCGGCACCGGGCCCTCGCGCACCGTGCCGGTGAGCTGGCCGCCGAGTTCGCGCCACAGGCCCTCCACGGCACGCGCCGCATGGGCACGCGGGTCGGCATAGGCCACGGCCCAGCTGCGCTCGCCACAGGCCGCCGGATAGACGCCGGCAAAGCCCATGCGCGCGGGGTCGGACAGTTCGGCGCGCAGGCCGGCGCGCCAGTCGCCACAGGCCGCGCCCGCCGCCGCCAGCGGCAGCGCGGCCTGCAGCTGCACGCCGGCCAGCGGCGGATCGAACTGCACGCGCGCCTGGCCGGCGAGCGCATCGGGCACGAACCCCATCACCACCGACTTGTAATTGATCAATAGCGCATCGGGCGCGGCGTTGTAGGGCCGCAGCGGCTCGCCGTCGAACTGCGCCGGAGCGTGCACCGGCACCGCGAAGGCCGAGCGGTCGAGCACGATGTCGCCCTCGATGGCCTGGATGCCCTGGCCCTGCAAGCGCCGCAGCAGCAGCCACAGGCGCTCCATGACCAGCTTGGGGTCGCCCTGGCCCCGGAGATAGACGTTGCCGCGCAGGCGGCCGCCCTGCGCCACGCCGTCCACATAGACCGGCGTGTTCCACACATAGGCCGGCCCCAGCAGGTCCAGCCCGGCAAAGGTGGTGACCAGCTTCATGACCGAGGCCGGGTTCATGGGCACCTGCGCGCGGTGCGCCAGGCGCGGTGCGGCGCCGCCCTCGGCCGGGGCGACGAGCACCGAGATGGCGTCGCGCGGCACCTGGGCGCGCGCCAGCGCGGCGTCGACCCCGGGCGGCAAGGGCGCTGGCGCGGCAGCGGCCACGCACCAGGACACGGCCAGTGCACAGAAAACGGACAGACGCGGCAACATGGCGCCAGTTTACGGGGCCTGCCACGGCCGCCTGGGCCAGCGCCGATAATCGGGGCTGGGCGCACCGCGCCATGGCACCGGTCCCGCCCGCCTCCGACTCTTTCGCACCATGAACCTGCTTGCCTTCGACACCAGCACCGACACCCTGTCCGTCGCCGTGGCGCGCGGCGCCGCGCTGTGGCAGCACAGCGGGCCCGGCGGCGCCCAGGCCTCGGCCACGCTGATCCCGGCGTTGCGCCGCCTGCTGGCCGAGGCGGGCCTGGACTTTGCCGCGCTCGACGCCATCGCCTTCGGGCGCGGCCCGGGCTCGTTCACCGGGCTGCGCACGGCCTGCGCGGTGGCCCAGGGCCTGGCTTTTGGCGCCGGCGGCGGGCGCGGTACGGCGGTGCTGCCCGTCGACACCCTGGCCGCCGTGGCCGAGGAGGCGCGCCAGCAGCACGGCTGCACCCAGGTGGTGGCCGTGCTGGACGCGCGCATGGACGAGGTCTATGTGGCGCGCTACCAGTGGCGGGCCGGTGCCTGGCGGGGCGACGGCGACTTCGGCCTGTGCGCACCCGAGGCCGTGCAGGTCCCCGCTGGCTGGACCGTGGCCGGCAATGCCCTGGCCGCCTATGGCGAGCGCCTGGCGCCGTTCGCGCCCCACGTGCACGCACTGCCCACCGCCACGGCCCTGCTGCGCCTGGCACCGGGCCTGCTAGCGGCGGGTGGCGGCCTGAGCGCCGACCAGGCCCTGCCGCGCTACATCCGCGACAAAGTCGCCAAGACCACCGCCGAGCGCATGGCCGAGCGCGCCGCGCAGGCTGCTGCCCCCCTCCCTGCCCTGCCATGAGCGCCCTGCCCACCCCGTTCGGCACCCCCGAGGTGCGCCTGGAGCCGCTGACGCTGGACCGGCTGGACGCGCTTTTGGCGGTCGAGCAGCAGGCCTATTCCCACCCTTGGTCGCGCGGCAACTTCATCGACTCGCTGGCCAACGGTTACCAGGTGCAGCTGCTGATGGGCGGCGAGCAGCTGCTGGGCTACTTCGTCGCGATGCAGGGCGTGGACGAGGCCCACCTGCTGAACCTCACCGTGGCGCCTGCCTTCCAGCGCCAGGGCTGGGCCCGCGTGCTGCTGGACGCGCTGGCGCTGTGGGCGCGCGGCCTGGGCGCACAGTGGCTGTGGCTCGAAGTGCGCGCCGGCAACGAACGCGCGCGCCAGGTCTATGAAGCCCATGGGTTTCGCCGCGTGGGCGAGCGCAAGCGCTACTACCCCTGCGCCGACGGCGGGCGCGAGGACGCCATTGTCATGAGCCGCCCGCTATGAGCCTGTCCCTCGATGCGCGCCAGCGCGCCATGCTGCAGGAAATGGGGGTGCAGGTCTGGCTGCCCAGCCCGGCCGCGGCCCCTGCCGAGCGGGCCGCCCGTGCGCCGGCGCCAGAGCCAGAGCCCTCCCCGGCGCGCCCGGTCGTGCCCAGCGCCGTCCCCGCAGCC
>NZ_MWOK01000039.1 GCF_012932145.1 Acidovorax sp. SRB_14
TCTGCCAGGAACCTTAAAAATATACAGCCGATAAGCGTGGGCGTTTGAAGGCGATTGCCAAGTTCTTTGGAACTCAAGTCGCAAGACTTTAAACGCTCATGAGAGTAAAGAAGTGAAGTTCACTTCAATTCTTGATTTTTTGAGTGGCCCCGCAAGGGGCAAAAAACACAAGATCGAACTGTAGAGTTTGATCCTGGCTCAGATTGAACGCTGGCGGCATGCCTTACACATGCAAGTCGAACGGTAACAGGTCTTCGGATGCTGACGAGTGGCGAACGGGTGAGTAATACATCGGAACGTGCCCGATCGTGGGGGATAACGCAGCGAAAGCTGTGCTAATACCGCATACGATCTACGGATGAAAGCAGGGGACCCGCAAGGGCCTTGCGCGGACGGAGCGGCCGATGGCAGATTAGGTAGTTGGTGGGATAAAAGCTTACCAAGCCGACGATCTGTAGCTGGTCTGAGAGGACGACCAGCCACACTGGGACTGAGACACGGCCCAGACTCCTACGGGAGGCAGCAGTGGGGAATTTTGGACAATGGGCGAAAGCCTGATCCAGCCATGCCGCGTGCAGGATGAAGGCCTTCGGGTTGTAAACTGCTTTTGTACGGAACGAAAAGGTCTTCTCTAATAAAGAGGGCCCATGACGGTACCGTAAGAATAAGCACCGGCTAACTACGTGCCAGCAGCCGCGGTAATACGTAGGGTGCAAGCGTTAATCGGAATTACTGGGCGTAAAGCGTGCGCAGGCGGTTATGTAAGACAGATGTGAAATCCCCGGGCTCAACCTGGGAACTGCATTAGTGACTGCATAGCTGGAGTGCGGCAGAGGGGGATGGAATTCCGCGTGTAGCAGTGAAATGCGTAGATATGCGGAGGAACACCGATGGCGAAGGCAATCCCCTGGGCCTGCACTGACGCTCATGCACGAAAGCGTGGGGAGCAAACAGGATTAGATACCCTGGTAGTCCACGCCCTAAACGATGTCAACTGGTTGTTGGGAATTCACTTTCTCAGTAACGAAGCTAACGCGTGAAGTTGACCGCCTGGGGAGTACGGCCGCAAGGTTAAAACTCAAAGGAATTGACGGGGACCCGCACAAGCGGTGGATGATGTGGTTTAATTCGATGCAACGCGAAAAACCTTACCCACCTTTGACATGTATGGAAGATCGCAGAGACGCGATTGTGCTCGAAAGAGAGCCATAACACAGGTGCTGCATGGCTGTCGTCAGCTCGTGTCGTGAGATGTTGGGTTAAGTCCCGCAACGAGCGCAACCCTTGCCATTAGTTGCTACATTCAGTTGGGCACTCTAATGGGACTGCCGGTGACAAACCGGAGGAAGGTGGGGATGACGTCAAGTCCTCATGGCCCTTATAGGTGGGGCTACACACGTCATACAATGGCTGGTACAAAGGGTTGCCAACCCGCGAGGGGGAGCTAATCCCATAAAGCCAGTCGTAGTCCGGATCGCAGTCTGCAACTCGACTGCGTGAAGTCGGAATCGCTAGTAATCGTGGATCAGAATGTCACGGTGAATACGTTCCCGGGTCTTGTACACACCGCCCGTCACACCATGGGAGCGGGTTCTGCCAGAAGTAGTTAGCCTAACCGCAAGGAGGGCGATTACCACGGCAGGGTTCGTGACTGGGGTGAAGTCGTAACAAGGTAGCCGTATCGGAAGGTGCGGCTGGATCACCTCCTTTCTGGAAAACTGCAATTCAATTTGAACGCCCACACTTATCGGTTGTTGGAAGAAGTCGCTGCAAAGCGGCGGGTGCGATAAGTGCCTGTCGACGGCAGTGGCCGGCTTGGGTCTGTAGCTCAGTTGGTTAGAGCACCGTCTTGATAAGGCGGGGGTCGGTGGTTCGAGACCACCCAGACCCACCAAGTGCTGCAGTCCAGGGGCGACACGACAATGCGATTCCTGGGGGATTAGCTCAGCTGGGAGAGCACCTGCTTTGCAAGCAGGGGGTCGTCGGTTCGATCCCGTCATCCTCCACCAACCAACACGATGCGCCCGCAAGGGCGGTGAATCAACACCAAAGCAGCTTTGCAAAAGGCTGCTTTGATGTTGATCGATATCAATCGATCAATCGGCTGTTCTTTAAAAATTCATAGAGTCGAATCAGCGTTGCTGATGGAAACTGCACATTCGTAAAGGTTTAGTGCAGACCGTGCCATCAGCAACAAGAATTTTTGATTGCGTCAAAACGAATATTCAAACTAGCTTTGAAATTCAAAAGTAATACGATGAAGGCTCGAAAGAGCCGTAGTTGATTACGGCATAACGCGCCGGGTGAAAGACCTGGCAAGTCCTTGAAAGAAAATGGAGATGTTTCGTTAAGAGACGTCAAAGTTATAGGGTCAAGTGACTAAGAGCATGTGGTGGATGCCTTGGCGATGATAGGCGACGAAAGACGTGATAGCCTGCGATAAGCTTCGGGGAGCTGGCAAATAAGCTTTGATCCGGAGATTTCTGAATGGGGAAACCCACCCTTCGGGGTATCGCAACCTGAATACATAGGGTTGCGAGGCGAACCGGGTGAACTGAAACATCTCAGTAGCTCGAGGAAAAGACATCAACCGAGATTCCGAAAGTAGTGGCGAGCGAAATCGGACAAGCCTTGCAGTGATAGCACGACGGTTAGCAAAATGGGATGGAAAGCCCGGCCATAGCAGGTGATAGCCCTGTATGCGAAAACCGACATGTGGTACTAGGCTGCAGACAAGTAGGGCGGGACACGAGAAATCCTGTCTGAATATGGGGGGACCATCCTCCAAGGCTAAATACTCATCATCGACCGATAGTGAACCAGTACCGTGAGGGAAAGGCGAAAAGAACCCCGGGAGGGGAGTGAAATAGATCCTGAAACCGCATGCTTACAAAAAGTAGGAGCCTCGCAAGGGGTGACTGCGTACCTTTTGTATAATGGGTCAGCGACTTACATTCAGTGGCAAGGTTAACCGAATAGGGAAGCCGTAGAGAAATCGAGTCCGAATAGGGCGAACATAGTCGCTGGGTGTAGACCCGAAACCAAGTGATCTATCCATGGCCAGGATGAAGGTGCCGTAACAGGTACTGGAGGTCCGAACCCACTAGTGTTGCAAAACTAGGGGATGAGCTGTGGATAGGGGCGAAAGGCTAAACAAACTTGGAAATAGCTGGTTCTCTCCGAAAACTATTTAGGTAGTGCCTCAAGTATTACCGTCGGGGGTAGAGCACTGTTTAGGCTAGGGGGTCATGGCGACTTACCAAACCTATGCAAACTCCGAATACCGACGAGTACAGCTTGGGAGACAGAGCACCGGGTGCTAACGTCCGGACTCAAGAGGGAAACAACCCAGACCGCCAGCTAAGGTCCCTAAAATTGGCTAAGTGGGAAACGAAGTGGGAAGGCTAAAACAGTCAGGATGTTGGCTTAGAAGCAGCCATCATTTAAAGAAAGCGTAATAGCTCACTGATCGAGTCGTCCTGCGCGGAAGATGTAACGGGGCTAAGCCAGTTACCGAAGCTGCGGATGTGCAATTTATTGCACGTGGTAGGAGAGCGTTCTGTAGGCCTGTGAAGGTGTCTGGTAATGGATGCTGGAGGTATCAGAAGTGCGAATGCTGACATGAGTAGCGTTAAAGGGGGTGAAAAGCCCCCTCGCCGTAAGCGCAAGGTTTTCTACGCAACGTTCATCGGCGTAGAGTGAGTCGGCCCCTAAGGCGAGGCAGAGATGCGTAGCTGATGGGAAACAGGTCAATATTCCTGTACCGATCAATAGTGCGATGTGGGGACGGAGAAGGTTAGCTCAGCCAACTGTTGGATATGTTGGTTCAAGCCTGTAGTCGTGCCCGGTAGGCAAATCCGCCGGGCTAAGATGAGGGGTGATAACGAGTCTGCTTGCAGACGAAGTGAGTGATACCCTGCTTCCAGGAAAAGCCACTAAGCTTCAGCTATTGACGACCGTACCGCAAACCGACACTGGTGCGCGAGATGAGTATTCTAAGGCGCTTGAGAGAACTCTGGAGAAGGAACTCGGCAAATTGATACCGTAACTTCGGGAGAAGGTATGCCCCAAGTAGGTGAACTTGAACAAAGGGAGCCCAAAGGGGTTGCAAAAAATCGGTGGCTGCGACTGTTTAATAAAAACACAGCACTCTGCAAACACGAAAGTGGACGTATAGGGTGTGACGCCTGCCCGGTGCTGGAAGATTAAATGATGGGGTGCAAGCTCTTGATTGAAGTCCCAGTAAACGGCGGCCGTAACTATAACGGTCCTAAGGTAGCGAAATTCCTTGTCGGGTAAGTTCCGACCTGCACGAATGGCGTAACGATGGCCACACTGTCTCCTCCAGAGACTCAGCGAAGTTGAAATGTTTGTGATGATGCAATCTCCCCGCGGAAAGACGGAAAGACCCCATGAACCTTTACTGTAGCTTTGTATTGGACTTTGAACAGATCTGTGTAGGATAGGTGGGAGGCTTTGAAGTGTGGTCGCTAGATCACATGGAGCCAACGTTGAAATACCACCCTGGTGTGTTTGAGGTTCTAACCCAGGTCCCTTATCGGGATCGGGGACAGTGCATGGTAGGCAGTTTGACTGGGGCGGTCTCCTCCCAAAGCGTAACGGAGGAGTTCGAAGGTACGCTAGTTACGGTCGGACATCGTGACGATAGTGCAATGGCATAAGCGTGCTTAACTGCGAGACTGACAAGTCGAGCAGATGCGAAAGCAGGACATAGTGATCCGGTGGTTCTGTATGGAAGGGCCATCGCTCAACGGATAAAAGGTACTCTGGGGATAACAGGCTGATACCGCCCAAGAGTTCATATCGACGGCGGTGTTTGGCACCTCGATGTCGGCTCATCTCATCCTGGGGCTGTAGCCGGTCCCAAGGGTATGGCTGTTCGCCATTTAAAGAGGTACGTGAGCTGGGTTTAAAACGTCGTGAGACAGTTTGGTCCCTATCTTCCGTGGGCGCTGCAGATTTGAGGAAGCCTGCTCCTAGTACGAGAGGACCGGAGTGGACACACCTCTGGTGTATCGGTTGTCACGCCAGTGGCATTGCCGAGTAGCTAAGTGTGGAAGAGATAACCGCTGAAAGCATCTAAGCGGGAAACTCGTTTCAAGATGAGATCTGCCGGGGGCTTGACCCCCCTAAAGAGTCGTTCAAGACCAGGACGTTGATAGGCTGGGTGTGGAAGTGCAGCAATGCATTAAGCTAACCAGTACTAATTGCTCGTGCGGCTTGACCCTATAACTTTGATCAAATCGATCAAGGTCGTTATGCCAAGTTGACGCAGTCAAATAAAACAAGCTGATTCCAAACTCTATGAATTCGCCCGGTTGATCCAAAGATCAGCCAGGCACCCAGTTATGCCTGATGACCATAGCAAGTCGGTCCCACTCCTTCCCATCCCGAACAGGACAGTGAAACGACTTCGCGCCGATGATAGTGCGGGTTCCCGTGTGAAAGTAGGTCATCGTCAGGCTCTTACAGCCCAGTCGCGCCCCCCTCAGCAATGAGGGGGGCGTTTCTGCGTTTTGTGCTGACTCTTTTCATTCGGACTGGCTATGCAACTGCAGGATATTCTCTATTCCCAGGGGTTTGGGACCCGCCGTGTGTGTGCGGGTCTTGTACAGCAGGGGTGGGTGGAAGTGTATGGACAGCCTTCAGGGCAGGCGCCTGCCCTGTGTACCGATGCTGCGGCCGAGTTCCCCGTGGAAGGCTTGCGGCTTCGCGTACAAGGCGTGGATTGGGACTATCACGCCAAAGCCTATGTGTTGCTGCACAAGCCAGCTGGAACTGAGTGCTCGCAAAAACCCTCCACCTATCCCAGCATTTACACGCTGCTGCCATCGCCCTTGCGTTTGCGGCCCAGCAAGAGCGCGGTACAGGGCGTGCAGGCGGTCGGGCGCCTCGACCAGGATACGACGGGCTTGTTGCTGCTCAGCGACGATGGCCAGTTCATCCATCGCATGAGTTCCCCGAAGAAGCATGTGCCCAAGGTTTATCAGATCACCACCAAGCACCCTGTTGGGCCGGAGCAGATAGATCGTCTTCTGGCCGGCGTGGTCTTGGACGATGACCCTAAGCCCGTTTGCGCGGCAGCATGTGCCTTGGTCGGTGAGCATCGGCTCGACCTGACACTGACGGCGGGCAAATACCACCAGGTCAAGCGCATGATGGCTGCTGTCGGCAACCGTGTGGAAGCGCTGCACCGTTCGCGCATCGGCGCGCTGGAGCTTCCTGCGAATTTGGAGCCGGGCCAGTGGCGCTGGCTTGACCAGGAAGATTTGCAGAAGCTGCAGGCCGTTGCATAACGACGACGCCAGAATCCCATTCTACGCGCGCCGCACCGGAGGCGCGCAGCTACACTCCCTGCTGCTTTGAAAGCTTCTGTGAAGATATTTATGCGCGCATTTCGCCGAATCGCTGCGGTGCTACTGATGGGGTCGGCCGGACTGGCTTATGCGGCCCCACCGCCCCTTTTCGTGCTCAATTCCCTGGATGCGAGCGTCAGCGTGATCGACCCGCAGACATGGCAAGAGACATCGCGCATTCCGACGGGCAAGGAGCCGCACCACCTCTACCTTACGCCCGATGAGAAGTCGCTCATCATCGCCAATGCGCTGGGGGATTCGCTGACCTTCATCGACCCGCGCACTGCGCAGGTTCAGCGCACGGTGCGTGGCATTGTCGACCCATACCACTTGCGGTTCACACCCGACATGAAGTGGCTCATTACTGCAGGCAACCGGCTCGACCATGTGGATTTCTACCGCTGGGATGGCAAAGAACTGAGCCTGGTGCAGCGCGTGTCCACCGGACGAACCCCAAGCCATTTGTGGATTGATGCTACCAGCCGGCGGGTCTACGCTTCGATGCAGGACAGCGACGAACTGGTGGTGATCGACATCGCCAGCCAAACCATTTTGTCGCGTACCCGCACGGGCCCGATGCCGGCCGATGTGTACGGCAGCCCGGACGGTCGGCAGCTCTTCGTTGGTCTCACGGGCGGCGATGGCGTGGAGGTTTTTGATATTTCAGGGCGCGAACCGCGCAGCCTCAGGGTCATCAAGACCGGGAACGGCGCGCATGCTTTCCGTGCGGCCGGAGACCAGCGCCATCTGTACGTGAGCAACCGCGTGGCCAACACCATCAGCAAGATCAACATGCTGAACGGCGAGGTGGTGGCCAGCTACCCGGCGCCTGGCGGTCCCGACTGCATGGATGTTTCGGCCGACGGCCGCTGGATTTACGTCAGCTCCCGCTGGGCGCGCAAGCTGACGGTCATCGACACCGAGGCGCGCCAGGTGGTGCGCCAGGTCAAGGTCGGGAAGTCTCCCCATGGTGTCTGGACACTTGCGCACGCGCCACGCTGAGCGGACCCGGCAGCGGCGGAGCTGCATTGTTGCTTCATTATTGATAGCTGCAGGCGCTTACCCCATGGGCGTTATGGGCCAAATTGACTGCAAAAAGCCGCTGTACCTCACCTTTGACACCGGGCATATGGAGGTGGCGCCGCTGGTGGCCGAGGTGCTGCAGCGCCAGCATGTGCGCGTGACTTTTTTTGCCGCAAACGAGCCCAGCAAGCAAGGCGACGGCAGCCTGGGAGAGCACTGGGCACCTTGGTGGCGAGCCCGCGCAGCAGAGGGCCACGCGTTTGCCTCCCACACCTGGAACCATACTTATTGGCGGGCGGACGCCGGCACGGATGCTGCGCCGGCGTTTCGGGTGCGCCCATCGGCCGGGAGCCGCGCCGGACAGGAGTTCACCGTGACCGCGGCGCAGTACTGCGACGACATTGCACAGGCAGCGCGCCGCCTGCAGGCGGTGACCGGTCAACTGGCCCTGCCGCTGTTTCGCGCGCCCGGTGGAAAGACGTCGGCGCGCTTGTTGGCGGCAGCGCGCTCGTGCGGTTATGCCCATGTGGGCTGGTCTGCGGACGGTTTCCTGGGGGACGAACTGCCCAGCGAGCGCTACAGCAACCAGATGCTGCTGCAGCAGGCACTCAAGAACATCCGCAGTGGCGATATCTTGCTGGCCCATCTGGGCATCTGGTCGCGCAAAGATCCATGGGCGCCGGCCGTGTTGGAGCCGCTCATCGTGGGGCTGAAGGAGCGGGGTTTTTGTTTCCGCACCTTGCGCGAGCACCCGGACTACCCCATCTGGACGGCACCGAAGCCCTGACGACACGGCACTCAAACCAAGGACAAGACAGCCATGGAATGGTGGACGACCTCATTTGATACCGTGCAGCAATGGCTGTTTGAAGCCGTGGTGCAGCCGCTGATGTTCGCTGCCGGCCTGGCCAGCTTCCTGGAGGATGGATACCGCGCCACAGGGTGGCTGCTGGTCGGCATTCTGCAATTGCTGGTGATCGTTTGTCTGTTCGCGCCGCTGCAACGCTGGCGGCCCGTGGAGCCACTGGCCGACCGTGCCGCAGTGCGCACCGACATCGTCTACACCCTGCTGCACCGCTTGGGGCTGTTCAGGCTGTGCCTGTTCTTTGCGATCGATCCCTTGTGGGACAGCGTGTTCGGGCGCTTGCGCGTAGGCGGGATGCACACGTTCCAGCTCGACAGCGTCTGGCCCGGTGTGACCGATGGTCCCTGGGCCAGTCTGCTGCTGTATTTGGTGGCGTTCGATCTGCTCGATTACTGGATCCACCGCGGTCAGCACCGGTTTGAATGGTGGTGGCGTTTGCACGCACTGCACCATTCGCAGCGCCAGATGACGATGTGGAGCGACAACCGCAACCACCTGCTCGACGACGTGCTGCGCGACAGCCTCATCGTCGTCGCGGCGCAGCTCATTGGCGTGGCGCCTGGGCAATTCGTGGCCATTGTGGCGATCACTCAGTTGAGCGAGAGCTTCCAGCACGCCAACCTGCGGCTGTGGTTTGGCCGCGTGGGCGAGCGCCTGTGGATCAGCCCGCGCTTTCACCGCATGCACCATGCCATCGCCCAGGCGCAGAGCCACCGCAGCGCACGCGGGAGCAACTTTGGCGTGCTTTTGCCGTGCTGGGACATGCTGTTCGGCACGGCCAATTTTGAGCGGCGCTTTGGCCCCACCGGCTTGCGCGACCAGGTCGAGCCGGGCCCGGACGGCCGCGTGCGCGACTATGGCCAGGGGTTCTGGGCGCAGCAGTGGCGCGGCCTGCTGCGGTTGGCGGGGCGAGCGTAGCGCCTCGATGCGCGCAGCCTGCGACGCAGGTATGCTTGGGCGCTTTCAGGTGATGCGAAGCCGATTTCCATCCATGGCCCTGTTGCTCGACTCCTTTTGGCGCGCGGTGGCGTATTGCATGCACCCGCGTGTGATCGCGCTGTCGCTGCTGCCGCTGCTGCTCATGGGCGCGCTGGCGCTGGGACTGGGGTATTTCTACTGGGATCCCGCAGTGCAGGGCGTGCGCGCGCTGCTGGAGGCGCCCGGCTGGCTGGGCACCATCTGGGGCTGGCTGCAGCGCTGGGGCCTGGACAACGCCACGGCGTTCGTGGCGCCGCTGATCGTGGTCGCCGCCGTCACCCCGGTGATCGTGGTGGTCTCCGTGCTCGCCGTGGCCCTGCTCATGGCCCCTGCGCTGGTGGCCTTGGTCGCGCAGCGGCGCTTTGCCGGGCTGGAGCGCAAGAAAGGAGGCTCGCTGCTGGCGAGCCTGGGATGGTCGCTTGGCGCCACGCTACTGGCCTTGGTGGCCCTTGCCGTATCCCTGCCGCTGTGGCTGATTCCTCCGCTGGTGCTGGTGTTGCCGCCGTTGATCTGGGGCTGGTTGACCTACCGGGTCATGGCGTTTGACGCGTTGGCCGAGCATGCGAGCAAAGCCGAGCGCAAGGAGCTGTTCCAGCGCCACCGTGTGCCCTTGCTGGCCATGGGCGTGCTCTGCGGTTACCTCGGCGCGGCTCCAGCCGTCGTCTGGGCCTCGGGTGTGGTGTTTGCGGCCGCCTTTTTTATCCTGATACCCCTGGCGATCTGGATTTATACGCTGGTGTTTGCGTTTTCGTCGCTGTGGTTCGCGCACTTCGGCCTTGCAGCGCTGGAGCAACTGCGTGCGCAGTCGCTGCCCGTACCCCCTGGCGCGCCGCAAATCTCCTCCACGGGGCTGCCGTTGCCCGGCGCGGGCAGCTCGGCACCCATCCCTCCTTTGGCTTCACCGGAATCCCCTGCACCATGACCTCTGCATTTGGCCTCATCGTCGTGGGCGACGAGATCCTGTCGGGCAAGCGGGCGGACAAGCATTTGCCCAAGGTCATCGAGCTGCTGGCCGCGCGCGGCTTGGCACTGGCGTATGCCGACTATGTCGGAGACGACCCTGCCCGCATCACGGTCACCCTGGAGCGGGCCTTCGCTTCCAGCGATGTGGTCTTCAGCACCGGGGGCATAGGCGCAACGCCGGACGACCATACGCGCCAGTGCGCTGCCCGCGCGCTCGGGGTAGAGCTGGCGCTGCACCCGCAGGCCGAGGCGCTGATCCGCGAGCGCATGCAGGACGTGGCGCGCGAGCAGGGCCACCCGTACGATCCAGACAGCGCGGACAATGTCCACCGGCTCAACATGGGCGTGTTTCCTGCGGGGGCGCGCGTCATTCCCAACCCCTACAACAAGATTCCGGGCTTCAGCTGCAGCGCACCCAGTGGCGCCAGCGTGCATTTTGTGCCCGGGTTTCCTGTGATGGCGTGGCCGATGATCGAATGGGTGTTGGACCAGCATTGCGCCCACCTGTTCCACCGTGCGCCGCAGGTGGAGCACTCGGTGCTGGTGTTCGGCGCCATGGAAGCGGCCCTCACGCCCTTGATGGAACGCATCGAACGCGACCACGCGCCAGTGCGTGTCTTCAGCCTGCCGAGCGTCGATCACCCTGTGCACGGCCGCCACATCGAGCTGGGCGTCAAGGGGCCTGCAGAGCTGGTTCCCGCGGCATGGACCGACTTGCGGGCAAGTCTGCACCAAATCGGTGCAAACTGTGGCCCCGAATTGGTGCGCAAACTGTGAGGTTCTGCCGGGCCTCCGTTGCGCACCACAGTGGTGCGGCAAGTGAGGCTGGAAAGACGTGCTGACAATTACGTCCGTGCGGCGCAGAGTTGGCATGCACTTTGCATATTGTCGATATACCCCTAAACAACCAACGTTTTTTCCAGGAGAACCCGATGGCCCAGACCGTTGCAGACGTCATGAAGATGGTGAAGGAGAACGAAGTCAAGTTCGTCGATTTCCGTTTCACCGACACCCTTGGCAAACAGCACCACACTACGGTGCCGGTGTCGCATTTCGACGAAGACAAGTTCTCGTCCGGCCATGCGTTTGATGGCTCGTCGATTGCCGGCTGGAAGGGTATCGAAGCATCGGACATGCAGCTCATTCCCGACCCGAACACGGCCAATATCGACCCGTTCTATGAAGAGCCCACGCTGATCCTGAGCTGCGACGTCATTGAGCCCAGCGACGGCAAGGCCTACGACCGCGATCCGCGCTCCATCGCCAAGCGCGCTGAAGCCTACCTCAAGGCCTCGGGCCTGGGCGACACCGCCTACTTTGGACCGGAGCCCGAATTCTTCATCTTCGACGGCGTGCGCTGGAGCAACGAGCCCGGCAAGGTGATGTACGAGATCGAAGAATACGAGGCCCCCTGGAACTCGGGCCGCGACCTCGAAGGCGGCAACCGCGGCCACCGCCCCACCGTCAAGGGTGGCTACTTCCCCGTGCCACCGGTCGACAGCACGCACAACCTGCGTGCCGAAATGGCGT
Organism: Acidovorax sp. SRB_14; assembly: GCF_012932145.1. Classification (GTDB taxonomy): domain Bacteria; phylum Pseudomonadota; class Gammaproteobacteria; order Burkholderiales; family Burkholderiaceae_C; genus Simplicispira. The sequence goes on from NZ_MWOK01000039.1 coordinate 11,737, forward strand.
TGGTCCTCGAATCCCTGGGGATCCCAGTCGAGGTGTTCCACCATGAAGTGGCGGGCGCCGGCCAGAACGAAATCGGCACGCGCTTTAGCACCCTGGTGCAGCGCGCCGACTGGACCATGTTGCAGAAATACGTGATCCACAACGTGGCCAACACCTATGGCAAGACCGCCACCTTCATGCCCAAGCCCTATGCGGGCGACAACGGTTCGGGCATGCACGTGCACCAGTCGGTCTGGAAGGATGGCAAGAACCTGTTCGCGGGTGACGGCTATGCCGGTCTGTCGGATTATGCGCTGTACTACATCGGCGGCATCATCAAGCACGCGCGCGCACTCAACGCCATCACCAACCCCGGCACCAACAGCTACAAGCGCCTGGTGCCGCATTTCGAGGCCCCGGTGAAACTGGCCTACTCGGCCAAGAACCGCTCGGCGTCGATCCGCATTCCCTATGTGTCGAACCCCAAGGGCCGCCGCGTGGAGGCACGTTTCCCCGATCCGCTGATGAACCCCTATCTGGGTTTTGCCGCGCTGCTGATGGCTGGCCTCGACGGTGTGGAAAACAAGATCCATCCGGGCGAAGCCGCCACCAAGGACCTCTACCACCTGCCGCCCGAAGAAGACAAGCTGGTGCCCACCGTCTGCCACAGCCTCGACCAGGCACTCGACGCCCTCGACGCAGACCGCGCCTTCCTGACCAAGGGAGGTGTGTTCTCCGAGAACATGATCGATGCCTACATCGAGCTGAAGATGGGTGAGGTGTCGCGCTTCCGCCAGGCGGTGCACCCGGTCGAGTACGACATGTACTACTCGCTCTGAGCGATGGGCCCCCAGAGGCCCCGGACTGAGCCAAGGCGGTGCTTGCACCGCCTTTTTCTATGGTGCTGGCCTCGGGAACCCGTGCGGCGCCGCCACCTCCCTCTGGCTCAGGTCAGGCGGAGTGGGGCCACCCGCGCCCGCGCTGGGTTTGGGTGGGAGGTTTGGGGGATACTCAGAGACAAGCCTGCACGTCCGATGCGAGGAACCCTGATGAAACGTCCCTTTTCTACATTGCTGTTGCCCTGGCTGGCGGTTGCCGTTCTGGTGCCGTCCGCCTGGGCGCAAGACCGCATCTACCGCTGCGGCAACGAATACACCAACAACGCCAGCCAGGCCAAGGAGCGCGGCTGCAAACTGGTCGAAGGCGGCAATGTGACCGTGCTGCAAGGTGCGCGCCCGAATGCGCCCGCCGCACAGGCGCCCGGCGCAGCGGCCTCGGCGTCTCCCCCCAGCGCACCGCGCGTCGACAACAGCGACCAGCGCGCTCGCGATGCCGATGCACGGGTGATCCTGGAGTCCGAGCTGCGCAAGGCGGAAACCCGGCTGGCCGAGCTGAGGAGGGAATACAACAACGGCGAGCCCGAGCGCAATGCGCTGGACCTGCGCAATCCCCAGCGCTACATGGAGCGCACGGCCGAGATCAAGGCCAACCTGGCCCGGACCGAGAGCGACATTGCCGGCATCCGGCGCGAACTGGGCCGCCTGGGTCCGGCCAGCAGATAAGCGAACAAGCGGGTGAAAGCCGGCGCAGAACACCCCGCGGCGTCCAGCCGCTTTCAGCCGCTGGACCTGCTGTCCTTGCTGGTGGCGGTATTGCATTCCGACGGGGCCGTGCTGTTTGCCAACGCGGCGCTGGAGAATGTGCTCGGCCTGTCGCGGCGCACGCTCGAAGGCGTGGACTTCGCCCAATTCTTCACCGACCCTGCTCTCCTGCAGACGGCGCTGGAAGGCGCCCGCAGCCACGATTTCGCCGCGCTGCGTTTTGAAGGGAGCCTCAAACGCCTGCACCACGAGGCCGTGCCCGTGCATGTGAGCGTGGCGGAGGCCGAGCTGCCCGGCGAAGTGCTGGTGGAGCTGTGGCCACTGGAGCAGCAGGCGCGCCAGGACCGCGAGGAGCGCCTGCGCGAGCAGGCGCAGGCGCACAAGGAGCTGATCCGCAACCTGGCCCACGAAATCAAGAACCCGCTGGGCGGCATCCGCGGCGCGGCGCAGCTGCTGGAGATGGAGCTGGCGAGTCCCGACCTCGCCGAATACACCCAGGTCATCATCCACGAGGCCGACCGCCTGCAAAGCCTGGTCGACCGGCTGCTGGCGCCGCACCGGCACCCGCACGAGGTGGGCGACGTCAACATCCATGAGGTGTGCGAGCGCGTGCGTTCGCTGGTCCTGGCCGAGCACCCGCAAGGCCTGCGCATAGAGCAGGACTACGACATTTCCATCCCCGAGTTTCGCGGCGACCGCGCGCAGCTCATCCAGGCGCTGCTCAATGTGGTGCAGAACGCGGCCCAGGCACTGGCGCAGCGCATGGCGCAGGGCGATGCCTGCATCACGCTGCGCACGCGCGTGGCCCGGCAGATCACGCTGGGGCGCGAGCGCCACAGGCTGGCATTGGAATTGCATGTCATCGACAACGGACCCGGCGTGCCCGAAGCCCTCCGGGAGCGCATTTTTTACCCCCTGGTCTCGGGCCGGGACGGAGGCTCGGGCCTGGGGCTGACGCTGGCGCAAACCTTTGTGCAGCGCCACCACGGAATGATCGAATGCGACAGCACGCCCGGGCGCACCGACTTTCGCATCCTGATCCCCTTGCCCTGAGACCGGCCTAGTAGCCACCCGCGAGAAACTCCGCCATGAAGCCGATCTGGATAGCCGATGACGACCCCTCAATCCGCTTCGTGCTCGAGAAGGCGCTGGCGCGCGAAAACCTGCCCACGCGAAGCTTCAGCCACCCCCGCGAGGTGCTCGACGCCTTGGCCGAGGTGGGCGCCGGCGAGAGTGCCCCGCCGGGCCCGCAGGTGTTGGTGAGCGACATCCGCATGCCCGGCGGCTCGGGCCTGCAGCTGCTTGAAAAGGTCCATGCGTTGCAGCCGGGCCTGCCGGTCATCATCATGACCGCGTATTCCGATCTGGACAGCGCCGTGTCGGCCTTCCAGCGCGGCGCCTTTGAATACCTGCCCAAGCCTTTTGACGTGCCCAAGGCGGTGGAGCTGATCCGCCGCGCCGTGCAGGAAAGCCAGCGCGAGGACGTGGCCCAGGACAGCCAGGAGGCGGCTCCCGAAATGCTCGGCCAGGCAAGCGCCATGCAGGATGTGTTCCGCGCCATCGGGCGCCTGAGCCAGAGCCAGGTCACGGTGCTGATCACGGGGGAGTCGGGTTCGGGCAAGGAGCTGGTGGCGCGGGCACTGCACAAGCATTCTCCGGTGGCGGGGGGCCCGTTCGTGGCAATCAACACCGCCGCCATCCCGAAGGATCTGCTCGAGTCCGAGCTGTTCGGCCATGAGCGCGGCGCCTTCACCGGAGCCCAGACCCAGCGCCGCGGGCGCTTCGAGCAAGCCGAGGGCGGCACGCTATTTCTGGACGAAATCGGCGACATGCCGTTCGACCTGCAGACGCGCCTGCTGCGCGTGCTCTCCGATGGGCACTTCTACCGCGTCGGCGGGCACAGCGCCGTCAAGGCCCATGTGCGCGTGATTGCCGCCACCCACCAGGACCTTGAGCAGCGCGTTCAGGACGGGGCGTTCCGGGAAGACCTGTACCACCGTCTCAACGTCATTCGCCTGCGCCTGCCGGCGCTGCGCGAGCGCCACGAAGACGTGCCCATGCTCACGCGCCACTTCCTGCAGCAAAGTGCCCGCCAGCTCGGCGTGGAGCCCAAGCGCATGACCGAAGCGGCGCTGGCGCGGCTCGCGCAGTTCGGCTACCCGGGCAATGTGCGCCAGCTGGAAAACATCTGCCACTGGCTCACGGTGATGGCGCCCGCCCAGGTGGTCTCCGAGCAGGACCTGCCGCCCGAGGTGTTGGCGGCCGTCCCCGCGCTGCCTGGGCAGAGTGCGGCCGTGCCGGTCGCTGCGGCGGAGCCGCCCGAGCGCCCCGCCGAGCCCCCGCAGGCCGCGCCGCAGGTGCTGCCCGCCAGTGAGGGGGGCTGGGAGGAGGCCCTCACCAGCGAAGCGCAGGCGCTGCTGGACAGCGCGCCCGGCGCGGTGTGGGATGTGCTGGCGCGCCGTTTCGAGTCTTGCCTGATCCGCAGCGCGCTGGCGGCCACACAGGGTCGGCGGATGGAGGCCGCGCAGCGCCTGGGCATCGGGCGCAACACCATCACGCGCAAGATCCAGGAATTGGGCTTGGCGGTGGACGATGAGGGCAAGACCGCGCCCTAGGACGGCACGGATGCGGGCGCAGGGCGAGCGCCGTTGTGCGCTTGGGGGCCGGCGACGGTGGCCCCACGCTGGCCCGAGAGCCCCAGCGCCTCGAACACGCGCGCTGCTGCCCATGCGTCGTTGGCGGCATACAGCAATTGTGATTCGGTCAGGCGCGGGTTGGCCCAGTTCGAGGTGGCGGCCTTTTTCGACTTCAGGAAGCGCTGCTGGAACAGCACCGCCACCGCGCCCTTGACGCCCATGTCCTTGCGGTAGCCGCGCTGGCGGAACACCGTGTTGAGCTCCAGCACGTCGGCCGGTTCCACGCCCAGTTTGGCGCTGATGCGCCGGCGGTCGTCCCCGAGGCCAAAGCCGGCCTTGGTCACGCCGGGCTGCACCAGCAAGCCGGCCACCAGCGCACGGCAGTCGGGGTCGTGCAGCTGGAACACCCAAGCGCGCTCCAGCGTGGCGAGCTGCACGATGTGCGGGCCGTCGGAGGCCTGGTCTTTCACGAAGGTTGGCTTGGATTCGGTGTCAAAGCCCCACACCGGCGCAGCCCGCAGTGTGGCGCAGGCTTTTTCGGCCTGCCCGGGCGTGGCCACCAGGTCGATGCGGTCAAGGCCCAGGCGCTCGAACGGGGCGAGCAGCGCGATCTGCTCCTTGCTGGGGGTGGGGTGGGTGGTGTGCATAAAGGTCCAAGTTCTGCCCCAGGATAACGCGCGCGGCCTGGGGGCAAGCGGAGCGCCGTATCATCACGCCCCTACCGCGTCCACCCAGGGCGATTTCTCTGCACTGAAGGACACTTTCCATGCGCAAAACATTCCAGCTCCGCCCCGAAGGCAAAAACCCCGACCGCGTGCTCGATGCCACCAAGCACGAAATCCGCAAATACCTCAAGCGCGAACGCAGCCGTGCGCTGCCCGAGAGCGTTGACTACTGGGACTTTGATTGCAAATTCGGCCCCACCCAGGAGGCGGCGGTGCCGGCGCGCGTGGGCGAGCTGATCGGCCTGGTCGATGCTCTGGCCAAAGACGGGGGCACGCAGTTCTACATGGAGATTCTGGCCTGCCACGGCCACCGCAAGGCGCCGCCGCCCGCAGACGGCGCGGTCGCAGAGCCTCCCACGGCCGCACCCTTCATGGGCGATTGAGGCGGGCGGCGCCCGCCAGCGTTCAGTCGTTGGCTGGGGACTCGCCGGGATTGCCGGCTGCGGCGGCCGCCTGGGCAGCACGCAGCTTGTCCTTCTTGCTGGGGCGCAGGCCTTTCACGCCGCCAGCGCCGCTGGCGGGCGGCGGCGCCACCTCGGTGGGCTCGAAGCCTGCGATCTGCTCCAGCGGCAGGCTCAGGCCCTGGCGCTTTTCAATCAAATGCCAATGCGCCTCGCTGGCGGGCATGACAAAGCTCACCGCCAGGCCGCTTTCGCCCGCGCGCCCGGTGCGGCCGATGCGGTGGAGGTAGTCGACCGCCGAGCGCGGCAGGTCGTAGTTCACCACCACGGGCAGTTGCGCGATGTCGATGCCGCGCGCGGCCAGGTCGGTGGTCACGACCACCTGCCAGCGGTCGGCCTTGAATTCGTCGAGCACCTGCTGGCGCGCCCCCTGGCCCAGGTCGCCATGGAAAGGCGTGGCAAAAACCTTCGCACGGTAGAGCTTCTCGGCCACATGCTCGGCGGTGTATTTGGTAGCGACGAACACCAGCACACGCTCCCAACCCTCTTGCTTGATCAATTGCAGCAGCAGCTGCGTGCGCCGGCTGCTGTCCACGGCAATGGCGCGTTGCAGGATGGTGGCGCCGCCGTCCGCGCCGGCCTCGAGTGTGGCCACTTCCACGCGCACCGGGTCGCGCAGCAGGCTGCCGGCCAGCGCCTGCACGCTGTCGGGAAACGTGGCCGAGAAGAACAGGGTCTGCCGCCGTGCCGGCAGCAGGGCCAGCACGCGGTTCAATTCGTCGGCAAAGCCCAGGTCGAGCAGGCGGTCGGCCTCGTCGAGCACCAACAGCTGCACGCTGGCGAGCTTGAGCGCGTTGTGCTCGACCAGATCGAGCAGGCGCCCGGGCGTGGCCACCACCATGTCGGCGCCGCCGCGCAGCGCCATCATCTGCGGGTTGATCGATACGCCCCCGAACACCACCGCCACCTTGGGCGGCTGCGCCAGGTGCTGGCCCAGGCTGCGCAGCACTTCGCCGACCTGCGCGGCCAGTTCGCGCGTGGGCACGACGACCAGGGTGTGGACGCGGCGTGCGCCCCCGGAGCGCGGCTGGGCCAGCAGCACATCCTGGTGCTGTTGCAGCGCGGGCAGGGCAAAGGCGGCGGTCTTGCCCGAGCCGGTCTGTGCCGAGGCCCAGACATCGGCGCCGCGCAGGATGGCCGGAATGGCCTGCGCCTGGATGGGCGTGGGCGCGGCAAAGCCCAGGTCGCTGGCAGCGCGGGCGAGGGCCGGGGAAAGGCCGAGGGAAGCAAAAGGCATGGAATGTGGCGCAAAAAGGGTTCAGACCGGAGGCGCGGGGCCTGCGGTCGCTAAGCCGGGATTGTGCGCCACGGCGCAGTGCTGCCCGATAATCGCTCCCCATTGCGCTCGCCCCCAGCCCTCCTGCACCTACGCCATGAACTTTGCCTTCGACTCGACCAACATCACCCACGGCATTCAGCTGGCCGTGGCGCCCGTGTTCTTGCTCACCGCCGTGGCCGGCATGATCGGCGCAGTGGCCGGGCGCCTGGCGCGCATCATCGACCGCGCGCGCACGGTCGAAGAGCGTGCCCGCGTCTCGAAAGACGAGGACTTCGTGCAGCGCGCCTACACCGAGCTGGGGCAGCTGCGCCTGCGCGGGCGCATTGCCAACGGCAGCATCGGCCTGCTGACGTTGTGCGCGGTGCTCATCGGGCTGACCATCATCCTGCTGTTCCTGGGCGAAACCATGGGCCTGGAGGCCGTGCGCCTGGCGGTGACGGGCTTTCTGGCCGGCGTGGTGTCGTTCGTGCTGGCGCTGCTGTGCTTCATGGTCGAGACCGTACTGGCGACTCGCCTCTTGAATTTCCACATGCTGAAGAAGTGAAAGGCGGCCATGCGTTTGAGTGACCTCGGCGGGCTCGTCTATTCCACCGAAGCGGGGCGCATGTGCCCGGCCTGCCGCCAGCCCGTGGCGCAGTGCCTGTGCAAGGCGGCCAAGCCGGTGCCTGCGGGCGACGGCACCGTGCGCGTCTCGCGCGAAACCAAGGGGCGCGGCGGCAAGGCGGTCACGCTGGTCAAGGGGGTGCCGCTCGATGAAGCCGGGCTGGTGCAGCTGGGCAAGCAGCTCAAGGCCGCGTGCGGCAGCGGCGGCACCGTCAAGGACGGGGTGATCGAAGTGCAGGGCGACCATGTGGAGCGCGTCCTTGAGGCCCTGAAGAAGCTTGGCCACCGGGTCAAGCGCGCGGGCGGCTGATGGATCCGGACCAGCTGCAGCGCCTGGTGACGGTGACCATGCCCTATGGCAAATACCAGGGCCGGATTATTGCCGATCTGCCCGGCAACTATCTGAACTGGTTTGCGCGGACCGGCTTCCCGCGCGGCGACATCGGGCGCCTATTGGCGCTGATGCACGAGATCGACCATAACGGCCTGTCGGAACTGCTCGAGCCCCTGCGCGCGGCCGCGGGGCTGGGGCCGCGCGCGCAGGAGTAAATCTGGCCCGGCGCCCCGGGCCTGCCCTTTATTTGGCGGCTGCGCGCGCCGCCTCGGCCTTGGCCTTGGCTTCGTCGGCCTTGCGCTGCAGCTCCTTGGCTTCCTTTTCGGCCGCTTCGGCTTGCTTGGCTTTGGCATCCTTGTCGCTGGCGGTGCCGCCGGCCAGGGCATTGCCGGCCATCGAGCCCGCGACGGCGCCCACGGCGGCTGCGCCCATGGTGCCCATCA
>NZ_MWOK01000009.1 GCF_012932145.1 Acidovorax sp. SRB_14
GCGCCCGCCGCGCGCCCCGCCGCCGCGCCCGCATCCCGTCCCGCCCCCGCGCCCATGGCCCCGCCCCCGCGCGCGGCGTCGGGGTTTGACGACATGGACGACGACATCCCGTTCTAAAACGAACTTCATTGCGTTCTTGTTGATACCGAGCCCGTTCTCCGAGAGGAGACGGGCTTTTTTCTTGCCCACACTTTGATTTTGTGGTCTTGTTGTGCTTAAGCTCAACTACTACTTAATGAAAATGGTGGGTAAATGGCCAAGTTTGTAGCAAGGCGCGTACGGTTTCGGAACGGGGAGCGTTTCTCCGTTTTGAGTCGACCTGGAGGGTTACCGGTTCACGAAGTGACTCTGTACTTGGCAAGGTTCCGCAAGCGTGGGCGAGCGGCCAACACCATTCACGCTGTGTGCACGACCATGGCGTTGCTCTATCGGGAGCTGGACAAGGCCGGCATCCCGCTGCTCGAACGTTTGAGGCATGGTCAATTTCTGACGGTGCCGGAAGTCAATCGCTTGGCAGATGCTGCGCAGTATCGAGCGGCGGACCTGTCCTACGAGGATGTCGATTCGCCCAGTCGACCCAACGTAGTTGACATCAAGAAAATACGCATGCGCCGCAAGAGTGTTGGCGATGAAGTCAAGGGGGTTGATGCGGCCAACCAGGCGTCTCGTATCCGGTACATGGCAGACTACTTTGGGTTCCTCTCAGACTACTATGGCGCCACGCTGCCGTCGCCTCAGCGAAAAGAACTTGCGGCTGAAAGTGCTCAGGTGCTCAAGGCGTTCCAAGCCCAAATTCCTAAAGTTTCCAAGAGAGCCAAGATTGGCGCGCGGGAAGGGCTGTCGAAGGAAGACCAAGAAAAGCTACTTGCAATCGTTCACCCAGATTCCCCAGACAACCCGTGGGAGCGAGGGTTCGTCCGACTGCGGAACTGGTTGATAGTCGTGCTCCTGCTCGCCACCGGCATGCGTCGTGGCGAACTGCTCGGCCTGCAGATCGGTGACCTCGATCACAGGCTGCCTCAGTTGCGCATTCTTCGACGAGCCGATGCAGCCGAAGACCCTCGTCTCATCCAGGCCAACACCAAGACAAACGACCGAATACTGGAGCTGCGACCGACCATCATGAGGGCTGTCTGGAGCTACATCAGGAACAACAGAAACAAGATCAAAGCCGCCCGCAAGTATCCGCAGCTCATCGTCGCGGATGACGGACAGCCCTTGTCCGCGAAGAGCGTCGACAAAATGTTTGCGCAGATTCGCGAGGCTTGCCCAGGTTTGCCGGTCACGCTCACGAGCCACGTAATGCGGCACACATGGAACGAGCGATTCTCCGAGCAAGCCGAAAAAATGGGGCTGGCTGAAGTCGTCGAAGAAAGGGCCCGGAATGAACAACAGGGCTGGACCGATGACTCAAAGTCCGGCGCAGATTACACGCGACGTCACACGAGCCGAAAAGGTCGTGCAATCGCTCTGAAACTACAAGAGCAACTCGATGGCCCTAGCAACTGAGCCTTGCTCATCAACCGCACTTGCCGTCACGCTACCGGAGTGCGTCTTCACTCGTACGGGCTCAAGCATTGACCCGAGGAATGATGTCTGGGAATGGACCGACGGCCCGTTCCACGCGCGAATTGACTTCGGACGGTATGACAGTGGATTCAGAACCCTCGTTCCTTTCCTGAAGCAAACGCTGGTTCCATTCTTGAAGAGACATTCCTCCGGATATCTCTTGTGTCTAAACAACGGGTTCTGTAGTTTCGCGATCATGACTGGAAGGGGACTTGAGGGAGTGATCACTCCCCAACACATTTCTAACTATTTGGCTCACCTGCCTGTTGATAGGAGGTGGCGAGTGAGCACGCTCAGCGTGCTGCTTCGAAAGTGGCTGCAGCTTGGCCTCCCGGGAGTTGACGCGAAGTGTGAGACGTACTTGCTGGAACGTCGCATACCTGGCGGCAAGAGGGGGGAGCCCGTTAGAACGCGTGACCCTGTTAGAGGACCTCTCAGCGAGGACGAGTACACCGCCCTCCACTCGGCCGTGAACGCCGCGTACGGGCGCGGAGAGCTCCCCTTGTGGACACTCCTGCTAACAAGGCTTCTCCTCGCCTCTGGCGGTCGCATCTCCCAGTATGCTTCTCTGAAGATCTGCGATTTTGATAGCGCCTCAGCCGTCCTCAACCTGCCGCAAGCGAAAACTCGTGAGCAGCACATGCGGACAAGCTTCCTTGCGTTCGACATCAGCCCTCAAACTGCTCGTCTCATGTCCGACTACATCGTCTCGCTGCGTGAAATGGACCATGATGACCAGTCGCCGTTATTTCCTGCCTCCTTGATCATGCCTGTCGGGCCTCGAAAGAACATTCGATCGGTCGACGACTTGTTCTATGGGCACTGTCTTCCAAGACAACTTTCGAGCTGGTTTGTCCAGCTCGTGGCTGAAGTTGCTCCTCCGACGGCTAGGCTCGACTTCGCACCGTTACCTGTTGCGCCCAAACGGTTCCGATACACGTTCGGAACGCGAATGGCCGAGGAAGGAGCAAGCAGAGTGCTGATAGCGAACCGTCTTGGCCATTCTGACCTACAGCACGTCGAGGTGTATGTTGCAGCCTCGCCTAAGGTCGTGGAGAACATCGACAGGGCAATGGGGACGATGCTCGCGCCGCTCGCCCAAGCGTTTCAAGGGCGAGTGGTCGAGGATGAAGAGCACAGCACCCACAAGGGTGCACCCGGCAGCCGCATCATCGACTTCCGCGTGTCATCTGCGCCCGTGGGCAGTTGCGCGGGCAAAGGCGGCGGCTGCGCATTCAACAAGCCGGTGGCCTGCTATACCTGCTTCCGGTTCGAACCTTGGCTTGACGCTCCTCATGAGAAGGTGCTTCAACGCCTGCAATCCGAGCGCGAAAAATGGTCAGCCGACGAGCGCATGGCGGCGGTGAATGATGAGCCGATTCAGGCGGTCGTAGAAGTTGTCGCCCTCTGTGCACAAATTTGGCAACAGCGCGCCGGAGCGAGCGTTGAGGCCACGTCATGAGCGCCGCCGTTCTCAATTTCACGCCTCGGGTCGAACTGGAGCCTATTGCCAACGTCGCGGTTTTCGTCGAACTGTGCAAGAGCTCGTCTGTCCTGAACGCTGCGGCGCAGTTCGACAAGGACGTCTGGGAGGTGGGGTATCAGAAAGGGCAGAACAAGGTCGTGCGGGCGATCTTCAGCACGCTGGAAGCCTCCGGACGAAACGAACCTGAGCCCAGTCTTCCGTCGCCGTTTCTGGACTTCGCTAAGGCCACCCTCGTGTACCTCCACGACAAGCGGCCAGTGGTTTCACAAGCTGTGCGCATCTCGGCACTTCGATGCTTGGAAGCGGCGTTGCGTGAAGGCACTAAGGGCTCGAGGCCCACGGCTGTAGATGAGACGGTACTGGAAAGTGCAGTGGCGCTTGCTCGGAAGCAGGCGGGTCCAAGCGCGGCATATCGAATCGCAGGGCAACTCGAGTACATCGCTGATTTCATGCGCTCGAAAGATTTCATCACGCTCCGGCAGCGCTGGACCCATGGACTCAAGAAACCGCAAGAGGCAGGTTCGCGCATCTCGAAGGAGGCACTACAGGCCCGCCACGACAAGTTGCCGTCCGCTGCGACCCTCCGTGCTCTCGGTGAAATCTTCTACGAAGCCATCGAGCCCGCTGACGTTATGTTGTCGAGCAACACTGCCTTGATGCTATGCGCGCCGGAGCGCATTAACGAGGTGCTTCGGCTGCGGCGCAACTGCATTGTGGACGGGGACGGCGAGTTTCGGGGAAAGCTCGGGCTTCGCTGGTCTGGGTCGAAGGGCTTCGACAACACGACGAAATGGATCCCTACGGAAATGGCCCCCATCGCCCGCAAGGCCGTCGCAAACATGATCGACATGTCGGCGCCCGCCCAAAAGTTGGCTGCTTGGTACACGGCGAATTCGAATAAGTTGTACCTCCATGAAGGGGCAGCGCATCTCCGGGACAAGCAGGTCCTGACGAAGCAAGAAATCGGCCTTGTCCTTTGGGGCGATGAAACGGCAAAGAGCGCTGCCAACACGTGGGCGCTGATAACCAACAAACTGCCCAAGCAGCCGCTTGGCGGGCGCGCCTTTGGCTTCCTATTCTCAGACGTCGAGCGCGCTGTTATTGCGATGCTGCCTGAGACGTTCCCATACGTGCCCGGTGCTCCGGATCTCCTGTGCCGAGACTCGATTGCGCTCATACGCACGAACGAGATGCATTCAGCGAGAGCGACGTACTTGTGCATGTTTAGCTGCGTTGATCATGGCGTGATCACCAACGCCTTCGGAACTCGCGACGATCGCGCCTCTATTTTTGAGCGATTTGACTACACAGAGGACGATGGCTCTCCTATCGAACTGCGCAGTCATAGCTTGCGCCATTACCTGAATATGCTGGCGCAGACCGGCGGTCTGAGCAGTGCCGAAATTGCCATCTTCTCAGGTCGGAAAGACGTTAGGCAAAACCGCGCTTACGACCACATGACCTCGGCAGAGGTGCAAACGCCTATAAACCAAGCCCTGAAGGATGGCTTCACATCCGAGCTGGAGCCCGTATTGAGCGTCGGGCGCAACCTCGTTGCGCGAGGCGAGTTCAAGGGACTGGGGCTTACGGCTGCGCATACGACGGAGTACGGCTGGTGTGTCCACGACTTTGCAGCCGAGCCCTGCCAAATGTACCGCGACTGCATCAATTGCGAAGAGCAAGAGTGCGTTAAGGGACAGGAGCAAAAGGAGAAGAACCTTCGGTTGCTCAAGAGCGAAACGGAGTACCTGTTGAAGCAGGCGAAGACAGCTCTAAGCGAAGAGGAGTACGGCGCCGATAGCTGGGTCAAGCACCAGTCCGGCACCTTGGAGCGAGTAGGTGCCCTTCTGTCGATTCTGGAGGATCCAGCAGTGCCCGTAGGGGCACGGATCAGGTTGGACGTGGCCAACGCTCCGCTCATCACGACCGGCAATATTCATCCCATAAAGTTCGTCAAGAACACTCGGAGAAGGGCGCAGGCATGAAGAAGGGCAGAGCACCGGACCTTACCAGTGAACGTATTGCCACCGTGCTCGAGACGCTCGACACATGGAAGGTAAAGCTCACTTGGGAACTCTTGCTGGACGCCGTGGAGGCTTCGACGGGCTATCGCTATTCGCGGTTTACCTTTGCTGACTATCCTGAGATTGCCAATGCCTTCTCGCTGAAGAAGGACGCATTACGCGGCGCCTTGCCGCGCTCACGTGGCGAGCCGCGTGACGAACGCGTGCGTGCAGCGCTCGCCCAGGCCGAGCGTGCAACTGCCAGGGCCGATCGGCTGGAGGCCGAGAATAGGCTCCTGACAGAGCAATTTGTGACCTGGGCGATCAATGCCGAACGCAAGGGCGTGACTTTGGATATGTTGAACGCTCAGTTGCCCAAGCCTGAGCGTGACCGGTCTAAAGGGGTGAAGTGAATCGCAAACGGTCAACAGGACACACCATGGAGCCGGTTCTGGCGAAAAAAACACCACACCTGCGCCTAGATCGCTTAGTTCCGTCGCAGAGAAGTTTTTCGATTTGCTCGTCGAAGGGCGTCTTCGACTAAGCCTACGATGGTGCAGCTATCAGTGCCAAGAGCTGAACAGATCTTCAATACGACGAACAATGTCGGCTGGCTCTCGCCGCGTTCAATGCGGCCGTAGTACGAACGTTCGACATTTGCCATGTGCGCCAATGCCTCCTGGGATATTCCGGCAGCTAAGCGACCCTCTCTTACGATTGATCCAAAGGCCGCGGCAACATCAGCGTCGAAACTCGTGGCACCGCGAGGGCGGCCGCGAGCGGGGGAAGGCTTGGCGCGTGGGAGCATCCGGCAGAGCGTCGCCCAGCCGTCTCTTTAAAGCCACGTTATTTAAAACGCAACGGAATGAGAGTTAAGTCGACCTGATGTTGCCCCCGTATTCCCGGCCCCGCCTTATTCGCAATAAAGCGCCTGGTCAGTCACCGCGGCCTGCTGCCTCCTGAACTCCCGAGGCGAGCGCATTTTCAACGAAGAGTGCGGATGCCGCTCGTTGAAGTGCTCGAAGGCCGCTGGCAACTGCGCCAGCACAGTCCGCGCGTCACGCAGGTCCATGCGTGCCACGTAGTCGCGCTTGAAGGTATTCACGAAGCTCTCGGCCATGCCGTTGCTCTGCGGGCTGCAGACGGGTGTGTTGATGGGCTTGAGGCCCAGCGAGCGTGCCAATGCCCGCGTTTCTGCTGCGATGTAGGCACCCCCGTTGTCGCTCAGGAACTCCAACTCGTGGCCTACAGGGACCGCCTCCACCGCCCCAAAGCGCCGCTCCACAGCTTCGATGAGCATCTCGCGCACCGGCTCGCCCGGCAGCCCTTTGCCCTCCCAGGCACGCCAGGCCATCACCTCGCGGTCGCAGCAGTCCTTGGCGAAGGTAGCCGTCACCGTCTGGCCCGAGTCACACTTGATTTCCAGGCCGTCGGAGCACCAGCGCAGGTCGCTGCGCGCTACGGCGACGCGGCCTTCGTGTGTGCGTGTGGACTGGCGCCGGCGCGGTGCCTTGGGCAACAGCAGGCCCGCCCCAGCCATGACGCGGTACACGCGTTTGGCATTGACGCGGGCGGCGCCTTGGCGGTTCGCTGGCGGTTCACCAAGGCACAGGCGCGCCGGTAGCCGTAGCTGGGTAACTCGGCAATCTCCTGGTGCAGTTCGACCAGCAACTCGGCATCGTCACGGGGCGTGCGATGGCTGCGGCCGTCTGTCCAGTCATCACCACGCCCGAGCAGGTCACGCACATGCGAGCGCGCCAACCCCAGCGTCCGGCAGACCGTCTTCACAGGTCTTCCCCGGGCAACAAGGGCGAGCGCGCAAGCCACTTTTTTTCGGCAGCGTACTCCACCGCTTCCTTGAGGATTTCGTTCTCCAAGGTCTTCTTGCCCAGCACGCGCTGGAGCTTGGCGATTTCGGCGCGGGCCGCCGCCAACTCGGACGCCGGGACCACAGCTTCGCCAGCGGAGACTGCGGTCAAGGCGCCTTGACGTTCAAGCTTGCGCCACTGAAAAAGCAAGCTGGCGGCGACGCCTTCCTGACGCGCCACAAGGGACACGCTCATACCCGGTTCATAAGTACGCCGCACGAGCGCCGCTTTCTCGGGCAGGGACCAGCGCCTGCGGCGCTGGTCTTTCAAAATCACCTCCACCGATTCCGTATGCCTAGTCGTATTCATAGTCCTACTCCTATCTCAAAGATAAGCGACAGGACGGGGCCGGGGATTCACGGGGCTATCTCAGACCGAAGAGAGCGACAGAACTATCTCCCCTCTGCATCTTTTCGTGTTCTGCGCTTGTCAGTCGGGTCCTTGCATCTCGTCGCGCGAAACCTCGGATCCGGGACCGGACTGCCCTTCAGATTTTGATCAAGTTCCCTTGTAAACGTAACGAAATCGATTTCCAGGGCGTTTAGCCACGACCAGAGTTCGACGACATCTAGACGTCGAGTACCGCGTTCGACCTTGCTGACTGTTGCTTGACCTCGGCCGAGGCGGATCGCCAAGTCCAATTGCCGGAGCCGCTGTGCTTCACGCTTGCTGCGTAGCAAGCCTAGGAAAACATCATTCTGTCGACTGTGTAGAGACTTGAGCATGGGCTACCTTGAACTGAAACCGTAGTTCAATTTGCCGCGTATTCCGAAAAGGAATCTATCCACTGACAGGGGGTATGGCCATCACGAAAATCCAGGCAGCCAGGTCAAGGTTGAATCAGAATTCGTGCGTTTTATATAACTCAAACTGAAACCGCGCTTGCTCAGCGGATTTTCGGAACCAATGAACCAATGTTTGTGACTTTGCCCCAGCTTTCCATCCCGTATCCCACCGCTCTAGGAGTGCGTGGAGCGCAGTACTGGCGTGCCTTCCACTTGACCTTCCCTCACCCCTGGTTCATCGCCAATTTCAAAACAAATGCAGGGGAAGATGAACTTCATGAGGCATGGTGCATGTCCTCTGATATTGAGCTGGTAGATCGGGTGGAGCATGTTACGGATGAAAGGCTGATTGGTTTGCTCTGTGTCGTACCTCCGTGGAGTTCTTGCACTGGACGGTGGTCATGTCGCGAGGTTAGTTCGATTTGGCGTGCACGAGATCCAGAGCTTGGAGCCCGCACGTTGTTGTTTCGCGACCTAGCGGGCGCTGACTTTGTTGCAGGTTTTCGCGTCGAGGTTGCGGAAAATTTCGTTGATCGAAAGCTTGTCGTGGAAATTCCACTGAGCGGGATTTACAGCCCCTCCGCTACTGACGCTCAATGAGCGCTGCCTTGGCGACTTCTTCCCTGACGGTGGTCAACAGAGGTTTAGGATGCCCATCCAAACGCATGAACATCTGCTTCGGATTCTTGAACTCATTGAGTTGGCTAGCGAAACCTTCGAGTCAACCGTTGAGGTTGCACGGTGGCTATGCAGGCCTCACCCAATGCTAAAAGGCATACCCCCGCTAGTGGCGGTCAAGAGCCCCTTCGGTGCCGAGTGCGTGAAGGAAATCCTCGTTGCCGTCAAACACGGTGGAGCAGTTTGAAATAGGGTCCACGCACCGGTGACCGAGCGGGCACACGTCATTCGCGCCCGGTGTTGCAGTGGGTGGGGATTCCCTGCGGGGTGGGCATCGCCCCGACAAAGACCTTGGCCAAGCTGGCCAACCATGTGGCCAAGACCGCAGAGCGCAAACCGGGCTCCTATGAGCGGAACTGCGGACCGGTCTCGCTGTTCTTGACAGCACCCGCGCCACAAACCAGTTCTGGGCGACGGCGTGGGCCGCGCGCAGGTGTATCTAATTCGCGAGCTCGGCCCGACTCACCAGATAGCAGTTAGGCGTTAACGGTCAGCGCCCCTCAGGTCACAACGCCACACCAGCGGCTCGAAGCCAAAGTACTTCTCAACCTCCCAGCGAACATAGCGTTCGACCTGGCACTCGCCCAGTGCGTTCGTAACGACGGCGAGTTCCCACAAGGGATCTGTACCAGCCTTGAGCCATTCGTTGCGGGTTAGGAAGAACCCTGGCAGGTCAGATGCTGTGCCTTTAACCTCTACGTGGAGGACACTTGATCCATCGTCGGCTAGCACATCGATGTCGTAGCCAAGGTTGAACTTGCTGACGTCTTGTGGGTTCAAACCCTCTTTGACGAAAAGGTCCATCATTTTCTCCATCGATTTGGCTTCGACTAGGTCGCGATGGTCCTGATCCGGAAACCTGAACAGCAGCTCTTCTGAGCCTTCGCCGCTGCGTGGTTGCGTAATAAGATCCTGTGGCTTGTCCGGGTCGACGATCTTGCGGTGCGTAAGGTATTGCTCGATCTCGGCGTCGCTAGGAGCCCAGCCGGGCTCGCCTCTGACGAGGATGGCCCGCTCCCGTGCTTCATCCCAGCGTGCGACGTGCCATGGTGAGTCTTTGATCCGCTGGGCAGGCTTTGAGATCTCGTTGCGCTTCAGTTCATCGATCGACCGCTCATTTGTCTGCAGTACCGCGATGAAGGGTTGTCCAGTGAGTATCTTGCTCATGAGACGTCGGCGGTCGTTGGTCCGTTGAAGCTGTGCTGCACTCATCAGCGCCCCGCCAATCAGTGTGCTCCGCTCTTCCAGCCCCTCCACAGAGAACATTCGGCCATTCAATGGATGAACGCCGACATCCTCGGCCCAGATCGTGAAAATCGGCGCGCCGGTTGGGACTTCCCAAACGTACTCGAAGAGCTTGTTCCTGGCGTCACTGACGCCAAGCTTTTCTAGCACGTCGTAGATGTTCCGCTTGCCATAGTTGATAAAGTACTGGTCTACGACCGCAAGGACTTCCTGAGGAACTTCGTGACGCATGGCATGCTGACAGTTGCTGGGCGAGCCAGCTTAGCAGCTTTCAAGTGATTGGCACCCCGACACGCGAGCGACTGCAATGGGTCGAATGCGACCATACTGTGTTTGCCGTTCGTCCTCGTTCCAAGGTCGGGCTGCCCAATAGGCCCACTGTCAGGAGGTGCCATGTCCAAGCACGTGTACAAGGTCCTGGAGCTCACGGACTCCTCGCCTTCGGGCATAGAAGATGCCGTCAACACGGCCATTGCCAGAGCCAGCGAGATCGTGCGCAATATGCAGTGGTTCGAGGTGGTGGAAACGCGCGGCCATATCCACGAGGGCACGGTCGCCCACTGGCAGGTAACAGTAAAGGTCGGACTCACCCTCGAGGGGCGAGGCGCGTAAGCTGCGGTGAGTTCATCGCGGGACCCATCTGACCTGGAATTTTCGAGCAAACCCAGATCTGGGGCTGCTTCCGACCAGGAGCCTTCCCGTGAGGCAGAGAGCCGAGTGTCGGCTTCAGGCGGCGGATTCAACCGGTCGATGCAACACACTAACCACCGCATAGGCGGCAGGAGTGTTGCAGATTAAACAGTCTTGCCGGGATGTGTCCAGAAGACAAAGGCATCGCGTGTCGCGGTGCGCTGCCGCTCGGCGGGGCATCGGGATAGGAGGACAGGCCACGCATGGGGCTGTCCAGGTGCAGGTCTGCGGTGTGAACGAATTTCACGCGAGAAGCTCCTCTTGATTGCCCATGGCCGGACCTGGCGGCAGCCTCACCTGTGGGGGGCGATCCAGTGGCTCCAGACACCGCGCATCCAAGCGCCCAGGTAGATCACGCTCACAATGAAAGTGCCCCATTGGTCTCCTTCCATGCGGCGTAAAACCAGGCGAGCTGGCCCAGCATGCCGAAGATGCAGGCCCAGCGCCGCAGCTTCTCGCTGCGCGCCTGGGACAGCTAGGCTGCGAGGGCGCCGAACAGGGCGATGGCGAATTGGTCGAGTTCCATGTAGCGATTGCGCATGACTGGATGAAATCACAGCACCCAAACTTCTCGACAGCACGAACAGCCGGGCAAATTCGTCGGCGTAAAGAAATGCTGTGCAAATAATCTGCTTGCATCCCTAGTTGGGATGTGTAAGATGCATCCCAACTAGGGATTAATGATGCAGATCTTCGGCAAATCCAGACTTGAAAGTTTTGCGCAAGAGCACGAAGACTCGCGTGTTCCCTTGGGCGCGTGGCAGCTGGAAGCTGAGGAGGCTCAGTGGAGCTGCCCCGAAGAGGTCCAGGCAAGGTATGCCAACGCCGTCGTCCAGCCAGACCGCGTCATTTTCGACATCAAGAGCCTGTACAAGATTCACGTGAAAGCCAAATTTAACCAAGGGGTGCTGTTGATTGACAAGGTGTGGGCGATCGCCACACCCAAACCGGCGGGACGTGTCAGCCGTACTGCCGCCATCAGGAGCAAAGCATGATTCAAACAGTTCGTGTACTGAAGAGCGAGCAAGATCTTGAGAATGCGCTCAGCCGTTTGGGCGAGTTGATGGACCAGGAGTTTCAGCCAGGCTCTGACGAAGAGGCTGAATTTGATCTGCTGAAACTGGTCATCGACAGCTATGAATCCAAGCGCTTTAGCAGCCCAACGGTGACCCCTTTGCAAGCCATCGAGTTCCGGATGGAGCAGCAGGGACTGAGCCGCAAGGACCTCGAACAGTTCATTGGCTCCCAATCCAAGGTTTCTGAAGTGCTCGCTGGCAAACGCCCTCTGAGTCTGCAGATGATCCGTCAACTTCACAAAGGACTCGGCATCCCGGCCAAGGCGCTGCTCGTCTCAGCTGACGAAGCTGAAGTCGATGTGGCGGATGAGGAAACCTACGCTTATGAGAAGTTTCCGCTGAAAGAGATGCGTCAGCGAGGTCTGTTGGATAGCGATGAGAGCGACAAAGCACGTGACCAAGTGCGCGCTTTTCTCCAGCGCATCGCTCAGTTGGATGTTGAACCCGCATTGTTGCGTGCGCCACTCCACCAAAGCGGCGCACGCATCATGGACACGTACGCGCTCCTGATCTGGCGTGCTGTGGTCGTCGACAAGGCGCATCGCAACCCGCCATTGGGAATCTACAGAAAGGGCTCAATCACAACGACTTGGCTGCGCGACTTAGCGAAGCTCTCATGCTTTGATCGAGGGCCTCAGTTAGCTCAGGAGTACCTGAGCCAGCACGGCATCTGCTTGGTGATCGAAGCACCCTTCAAGAAGACCTACCTTGATGGCTGCGCGATGCTCGACGGAGACCGCCCGATTGTGGGGCTGACCCTTCGCCACGACCGAATCGACAATTTCTGGTTCGCGTTGTTACACGAAGTGGTCCACGTGCAAAGGCACTTGACAGTCGATTGCCGCTTCATCGCTGACAACCTAGATGACAAAGGACGCATTGGGCAGGCGCAGGAGGACGAGGCCGATGCTGGGGCGCGCGACGCACTGATCCCGCCAGAGCTCTGGGCCACAGCGGTGGTGCGTGACACCCACGATGCAGAGGATGCGCGAGCGTTGGCCAGGCAAGCGGGAGTGCATCCGGCAATCGTGGCGGGGCGCGTGCGGCATGAAACCGGAAACTGGCGCCTGCTCAGCAGCCTGATCAGCGAGGCAGGCTCTGTGAAGGCATGCTTTTCGGAGTAACGCAATGAATGCGGAAACCGATTTCAATCAACGACAGGAGGGCCGAATGATCAACCATAAATAAGAACAACCGAATGCCTAAGCACTCGGCCGCGGGGTGACGAGCTTGTGACTCGCCGGATTGGCGTCTGCGATTGTCCATAGCCCGTTACTCCCAGTCAAGCGTTATTGGTACCGGCCAGGTCAGCCGGTAGAAGCTGAGGCATGCCTACTCGGCGCCAAGGCACATCCCAATGCTCAACTGTGGAATCCACCATGAGTAACGAAAATTTGAACGAACACGGCCGCGACCATGACAAAGGCGGCAAGGACAAAGACGACAAGCTCGTCACCATCTACGTTGAAACGAAGCCTCACCGCTGGCCGAAAAACGAGCCGATCTCGTTTGTCCAAGTTGTGCAGCTTGAAGTTCCAAGCTACACCCCCCAGTCGAACATCACCTACTCGGTGAAATGGACCAGGGGCAACGGCGACAAACCCGAGGGCATTCTGGTCCCTGGCGCTTCCGTGAAGGTGAAAGATGGCATCCGTTTCACAGTTTCGGAAACTGGTCAGTCGTAACCAGGACATCGCCAAGCTGGTCGAGACGGGTTATGCAGTCACTTTCGATAGTGGCTGGATGATCCTGCGGGACATCCCATATCTCGACCAGCATCGCGAGCTGCACTGGGGCGCAATTGCCACCAAGCTGGTGCCCGTTGACGGCGCCGGCCTGGTGACCCAGGAAGACCACACCATTCTGTTCGCAGGGGCCCACCCCTGTGGGTTGGATGGTCTGACGATTCCAGCGATAGACGCTGGAAAGCACGAACTACAGCTCTCCAGCGCATGCGCGGATGTCGTAGTCCAACGCCGTTTTTCCAACAAACCGATTGTGGGAGGTGTTCACCAGGGGTTTGCCAATTTCTTTGACAAGATCGAAAGCTACGCGGGGATCATTGCTGGACCGGCGATGGAGGTTTATCCCGATAGGGCAAAGCCTTTGACGTTCAGGTCCGTGGAGGACGCGCCAGAGCCCTCCGTGTTTCGCTACCAAGACAGCCTGACCTCCAAGGCGGAAATCTCCGATCTCTCTAACAAGCTGCAGGGTGACATCATTGCCATCATCGGCTTGGGGGGAACCGGTGCTTACACCTTGGACTACATGGTCAAGACGCCGGTGCGTGAAATACGTGGATTCGATGGCGACGACTTTCATGTCCACAATGCCTATCGCTCCCCGGGCCAGCTTGACGAAAAGGAGTTGGGACTCCGAAAAGCTGCCGTCTACCAGGGTAGATACGAGAGCTTTCGAGATGGTGTGCGGCTAGTTTCGCAGTACGTTGATGCCGACTCGGCAAGCGCATTTGAGGGGGTGACCTTCGCCTTCGTTTGCGTCGACAAAGGGTCCTCGCGCTCCGGAATCTTTGACCTGTTGATTGGTCTTGGCATTCCATTCATCGATGTTGGAATGGGCCTTAAAAGGGCAGGAGGACCGTTGAGCGGCATGCTGCGCGCAACATACTTCCCTCCGGAAAAGGCTCAGTCGATGCGTGAGAAGGGTTTGGCAGAAATGCATGATGGTCCGGAAAATCTATACCGGACCAACGTGCAAATCGCGGAGCTGAATGCTTTCAACGCTGCGTTAGCGGTGATGCGCTTTAAGCAACTGCGCGGGTTCTACACTGAGGCTGAATCACTTAGCCATCTCCTGTTCGACCTGGCGGACTTGAAGATCGTGGGGCAAACTGACCATGAGATTTGAAGTACAGAACGTAGTGGCTATGCCTCAAACCCTCGCACCTGGCGTCTTGTACGTCTCGCGAGAGTTTGAGACGGCGCATCATCTTTGCGCATGTGGATGCGGACACAAAGTCCGTACGCCCTTGAGTCCAGCGGAGTGGCAGGTGTTCGAAACCCCGCAAGGGGTGACGATGCATCCTTCGATTGGAAGTTGGCAAGTCCCCTGTAAGTCTCACTACCTGATTCAGGAAGGCGAGGTCGTATGGGCAGGTCGGTGGAGCGACTCCCAGATTGCTGCGGGCCGAGCTCGGGACCAAAGAAAGTTGCATGCCTATGTGAAGAGTCGCAATGCGAAGCTTCCAAGCTGGTGGCGAAAACTGCTGCAGTGGGTGGGCATCGGCTCTTAGTCAACAACATGCACTCCCCTTGGAAGAAGATCTTCCAAGGGGGCAAGGGGGGCCGATACCCTCAGCTTAGTCTTGGCAATAGGCGATGAAGACAGCTTTTGACACACGAAGGCTGCCGGCATCGCGATTCAGCGAAGCTACCAAGTGGGCTGTGATTCATAGCGCCGTGCGGTCATCGACTACCTGCTTCAGGCCGAACGAGAGGCATTGCCTACCGAATGCCGACTGATCTTCGCCTTTGTACTGATGGAGAACCTAAAGCATACGTACGCCGTGAGCGAGGGCATTGCGTTTGCCAATGGCTTCTTCCGAATAGGCCCGAGTCCAAAGGACGCAACGATCTCATGAGCTGTCTCTCAGGAACGACACGCAAAGCGGTCTGATGAGGAGCGGACCATGTACGGCTTAATTGCGTGCGCAAGCTATAGTGTTTGAAACGACTTCCCCACGGACCTGAACCAGCAACGTGTGGCGTGTAGCGCAGGAGGAGCGGCGGGTTTCATGGCTGAATTTAGTACTGTGTTGATATGCACCAACATGCCGCAGAGCTAGGCTACAAGCCCCTTGATGCGCTTTCTGCGCGCCAATTTCGACCGCAAGCGCCAGATATGGCCTGCGGGCTGGTGCGGTCTATATTACGTTTGAGCTCGGGAGGCAGACTGTGACGATCCAACACGGAGCGATCCCCGCACACTGAAACTACTTTCTAGCTCTCGAGGAGGATGTGCATGCGCTTTCGCGATGGATTGAATTCTCGCAAGCGAATGAGGCGACGTACTCGATTGAGCTGGCAAGGTTGCTGATGAACGCCGCTGCCGAAGCGGACGTGGTAGCGAAGGCCGTCTGCGCTCGCATTCGTCCAGGTGCGAACGCTGATTCAATACACAAGTATCAGGACCTACTGTGCGAAGTGGCGCCGATAATCGTTGCGTCGTCAGTTGCCATGCCGCGCTTCGGTATGACCTTCCAGCCATGGTCCAACTGGCAGACTGCACGGAACCCCCAGACTGGTGGTCCGGGAACAATAAGGTCAAGCACCATCGGGCCAATCACTTCAAGGAAGCAAACCTGAAGAATGTGCTGAATGCTTGCGCAGCTCTATTGGTGCTGCTCCTTGTGTATTACAGCGCGGAGCGGCCGTACATTTTCCCGGCCCCACGGATCTATGTTCCCCAAACCTTCGGCCTCATTGAGGGCGAGGCCGTCCGATTGATGAATCCCGACGGGACCAACTTTCCATGGTGAGTGCCCACGATTCAAACTTGAGGAAGGGCGTCGCGCCGAGCCCTCACTTGGCAATCTACGTGGACGTCCTATTGGCCAGCTTTCGCCAGCCTACTGTCCGCCGGTCATTTCTAACTTGGGCATATCCATCAACCATGTGGTACGAATCGCTCCCGAGTGGCTGGTCATGGGACTCGCTTTGGTATGGATACACCCGCTGTGGTTGCGGGGGGATTCGAAACAACGGGAGTGTCTGCGGTGCCTGCAATGAACCGCTCAGCCCACCCGCGGAAATGTTCGTCCAGGGCCCCAATGGCCGGCAGTTCCCTATCGCGCACGCTGTCCCCGGAGGCGAAGGCCGATACGAAGACTACGTTTATCTCCGAATGCTTGAACGGGAATGGCTTCGTCCCCTGAGCGATGAGGATCGATTTCTCGGAATCGTTGAGCAGCACCGTCCGTCAGCTCGTGCAATTGTTGTTCTGACGTTCTGGACCTACTTCGAGACGAAAGTCGACAGACTGTATCGTACGGCAGGCCGGCAACTTCCGGAAAGGGTTGTTGAGGACTTCATGCTTCGTCATTCAAGCATCGGGGTTCGCGTGGATCGAGCGTATCGAGTGTTTTTCGGCACCAACTACTGGAACGATTTGAAAGCTCAAGGCTTTTCAGATACAGCTGAACTCCTGCAGAGGGTGCACAAATGCAGAAATCAGTTCGCGCACGGGCAGCCCGAAGCAATAGACGATAAGCTCGTTGAGGCTTTAGTGGCGGGCTTGCAGCGAGAACACGAGGCTTGGATCTCGGTTTTCAACAAGCGAGTGAATCACCTTGATGTACGTGATGCCTAACTGGTCGGTCGACCGAACACCAACACAGGCCATGCCTTCGGCATTCTCATGGCCTGTGTTGGTGCCCTCCGCCCTCGGGCTACGGCGCCGCTTACCTTGGGCGTTGAGCACCTGCTATCTCCAACTGCCACCGACTGCTCCTGGCCGATAGTACGCGTTCGACGGTATGGAGCGGATGACTGCAATCGCTGCAAAGCACTCACTGGGGATGCTGGCTGAAAGTTCTAAACGGGTCCACAACTGTCCCATGTCACCAGCCGCAACGGACGCTGAGCTGACGTACCGCAAAAGCGCCAGCAGCTTTAGCCCATCCAAACAACTGGGCCGTGACCTTATCCCGATTGCACCTGCGCCTCAACGCCCAGATTGCATAAATGCGTTTACGCCAACGCCGCACTGCGCTGCGCCATAGCGACCAAATCAGTTTTCTGGCTTCCTCGCTGACCAGATGTTCTCGGAATCTCGGCCTCTGAGCCAACAAATGGTGGGGCGGCACGTGAGCAAACAGCCTCGCGACTGCACCCGCTAACCCTTCTGAACGTGACCAACAAAGGCATCTCGCTGAAACCTAGCGTAAACCCGCATTTAAAACAAACATATCACTGATATATTACTAACACATCAACAACATTTCATTCAAGGAGCCCCTGGTGTCCATCAAAATCCGTATCACTTCTCCCCACGTTGCCGAAGCCGCCGAAGGTCTTTGGTCGAACTGCTTGCGCTTTGGCGACGCGGTCTACCTGTCTGGCCTGACGTCACGCGCGAACGACGGGCAGACGATCCAAGGCAATGACGGCTATGAGCAAGGCAAGGTGATCTTCCAGAAAATGAAGCACCTTATGGAAGCGGCCAACGGCAAGATGGATGACATCGTGTCCATGACCATTTTCGTGACAGACATGAAGCACAACCAAGGTGTGTGGAAGGCCCGCAGGGAGTTCTTTACCGGCGACTTTCCTGCCTGCGCATTGGTTCAGGTCTCTGGCCTCGCAAAGCCCGAAATCCTGGTCGAGATCCAGGCCGAAGCACGTCTGCCTGCATAAGCGATGCGGATACTTCGTTTCCTTCAAGCGGGCGCGCCTTGCTACGGTGTGCTCAAGCCCGACAATCTGGTGATGCCCTTGCCTGGGATCACGAGTTTTGAGGAGCTTCGTAGTCACCTCCGTGAGGTCACTGTCGCAGGCGACAGCCCTCTGCTTTCTTTGGACACGCTCACGCTGGTGTCGCCTATCGACCCACCGCGCAACATCCTGTGTGTCGGTTGGAACTATCTCAAGCATTTCGACGAAAGCCTGGGCAAACGCGAAGGCCAGGACGTTCCACTGCCCGACCGTCCCACCTTGTTCACCAAGCTGCCTACCACCGTCGCGGGCCCCTATGACGCACTTCCGCTTCAGCAGTCCTACACCGACAAGCTCGACTGGGAAGTGGAGCTGGCGGTAATCATTGGCACCGGCGGGCGAGACATCAGTGAGCACGACGCCTTGTCGCACGTATTTGGCTACACCGTTGCCAATGACATCAGTGCACGGGACCTGCAGCGGGCGCATGGCGCGCAGTGGTTCAAAGGCAAGAGCCTCGACTGCACCTGTCCCATGGGGCCCGTGCTTGTGACGGCCGATGAAATCACCAATCCGCAGGATTTGGCAATTGCCTGCTACCTCAACGGAGAAGTAGTTCAGTCGGGGCACACCAGTCGCCAGATCTTCTCGGTGGCTCGCGTCATTGCTGAAATTTCGGCGGGCCTGACGTTGCTGCCCGGCGACGTCATCCTGACCGGGACGCCGGAAGGAATTGGCGCAGCCCGCACTCCACCCGTATTCATTCGTGACGGCGACACCATTGAATGTGAAGTTCAAGGTATCGGGCGACTACGCAATACGTTCAAAGCACAACTGCGCGACGCACAACCGGGACGTCACCAGGGCTGAAAACGTCCAGTCTATTTCGAAAGATTTTGTATGAAAAGCATTCTTGCCTGCCTTGCCATGACGGCCCTCACCGTAGCGTCACCCGCCAGTTTTGCGCAGACTGGTCAGCCCACGCTCACGATGATCGTTCCCTACACCGCTGGGGGCTCTTCCGACTCCATCGTACGCGCCATGGGACAGGCGATCACGCGCCAGCACAACATACCGGTGGTTGTGGACAACAAGCCAGGCGGGGGAACTTATATCGGCGCCCAAAGCTTGCTCAGCAAACCTGCCGACGGCCACACCGTGTTCATGATGGGTTCCAGCACCGTCATCAACCCCTACCTGCTCGGCAAGGCACCCTACGACGTTGCCCGGGACTTCGCGCCGGTGTCCGGGGTTGCGGAAAATCCGCATGTACTGGTCGTCAATCCATCGGTTCCTGCCAAAACAGTGCAGGAATACCTGGCATTCGCCAAGGAGAGGAAGGATGCGAGTTTCTACTCGTCCTTCGGCAACGGATCCTCTGGTCACCTGGGCTTCGAACTCTTCAAGAGGAAGACCGGGATCACCCCTTCGCATGCTCCCTACAAGGGCGGCGCCCCAGCGCTCATGGCGGTGCTAAGTGGTGAGGTCAATGCCACGTTTGCCGATGTCGGAACAGCTGCGCCGCACATCGCGGCCGGAAAACTCCGGGCCTTGGGCGTCGTCGGCCCCAAGCGCTCGCCAGCACTGCCCGATGTGCCTACTTTCGGCGAAGCAGGCGTGCCCGGTATTACTTCCCAAAGCTGGTTTGTCATGGTGGCCCGCAATGGCACACCACCTGCCCAACTGGCGCGTCTCACCGAGATCTTGGGAGAATCCCTCAAAGATGCGGAGGTCAAAAAGGCGCTTGCTGCACAAGGCATGGAGCCCCTTAACATGGCACCCAGCGCCATCTCCAGTTTTCTCAAGGACGAAGGCTTGAAGTTTCAGACCGTGATCCGCGAAGCTAAAATTCAAGCCGATTGAGTTTTGCTATAGGGCTTTGCACTGAATGACATCTCCTTCTCACGACACCAGTGCAGAGCCCTCTCCCGCCAAGAAATCGCGCGCCATACAACCTTCGTTGGCCGAGCAGGCCTATGTCACGCTCAAACAACTGGTGCTACAGCATGAGTTGCGCGCTGGTGACCAGCTCAACATCATTGAGCTGAGCGAACAGCTCAGCATAGGGCGAACACCGCTGCACATGGCCATTCACCGGTTGGCCGCGGAAGGTCTGCTGGAAATAGTGCCCCGAAAAGGGATTTTCGTCCGGGCTGAAACGCTGGAGAGTTTTCACGAACTGCTGTCTGCCCGATTGCTTGTGGAGCCGTATCTGGCACGCATGGCATCGATTCACGCTGATGCCCCTCTTCTCGAGGAGCTCGACAGCATCGTTGCCCGGGCTTGGGAATGCCACAACGCAGATGATCGGCGCGGCAGCATGACGGCGGATCGGCTTTTTCATCAGACCATCTATGCGGCAGCAGGTAATGCCATCCTGACCACCTTTGCGCTCAGTCTGCTTGATCGGTCCATGAGCATGTGGTACCAGCCTTCCGGATCGCCTTCACAGGACAAGCCGAACGTGCTTGAACTCGAAGAAATGCTGAGCGTGTTCAAGAACGGAACTCCAGAAGAAGTGGAAGCTTCCATGCGCACCCATATTGAAACGGTGCGCGACAAGTACTGGCGTTCCTCCAACGCGAAGTCCATGGGGTTGTCGCCGACCAAAAATTGACCGTGTCCGTCTAGGGCGTGTCATCAGTCAAGCTCCGAGTGCGCTACGCGGCCGAATAGCGCTGTCGTGACAGTCAAACCATAGCAACGGCAAGGTGGAGCGCCCCGAGGAAGTTACGAGCCGTCTTGTCGTAGCGCGTGGCAATAGAGTGGTACTGCTTGAGCCGAGCGAAGAAGTTCTCAATGACGTGGCGCGCCTTATACAGGTGCTGGTCGTAGTTGCGCGGCTCCTTGCGGTTGCTGCGCGGGAGAATGACGACACTTTCTGGAGGTCGCTACTCCTGTCAAATGTTGGACATCCGGTATCGATAGTAAGCAGTAGCAGCTATTGGCCGGATGCATGAGGTGGGGACGACAGCCAAGACATGTCGGTAGCCAATGGGCAATGGGGTTAGACCCCTCGCTTTGGCATCGCTTCCACCGCTTGAACAGCCGCATTGACAGCGCGAGAATCGAGCGTGAGCGCGATATGCCCGATGCCCGGCAGCAGCGTCACCGGCCAGTCTTTGCCTTGCGCGCGAAAGATTGCCTCAAGCGTGTCTGTCTTGAAGACCTCATCGCTTGCTCCTGCCACTACCGCCACCGGCTGGTGCACCGCCCTGATGTTCGCCTCGTAGTCTCTTTGCGGCTGAAAGTTGGCGGCCAAGGAAAAGGAGTACGTCGGCGTCAGAAATGTCTTCGCCTCCTCACTGAGCGCGAAGTTGGTTACTGGCAGAGCGTTGAACCTGCGGATGCCGAGCCGGCTCAAGACAGCCAGGCCGACGACTCGCGGGATGCCAACGCTGACCCACCCGCCACTGCCGGGCCGAAAGTTCGCAGCCTCATGGCTGAGATACGGCGACAGCAGCAGGTAACTCTGGAACGCGTCTTGTCGCTCGCTGCCGGCGAAACGCAGCACAAAGCCGCCGCCAGAAGAAAACCCAGCAAGTGTTGACGGTTTTGCCAACGACACCATCTGCACGAACGCTGCGAGGTCGTCTTCCAGTTGGCCGATGTAGTCAATCGTGCCCTTTGCGCCCGAGGCGCCGTGTCCTCGCATGTCCAGCGCATAAGCCTCGTAACCGGCCTTGGCAAACGCCTTGGCCAGCACATGCATGCTGTTGCTGCTCGCTGACGAGCCGTGAACGAGAACGACACTTCCCTGGGGTTCTCCTGCAGTGGCGTAGCGGCGATAGGCCAGCACGGTGCCTCCCTCACCCTTGTAGCGCAACAGAGGCGGCAAGTCCGAGAAGTCAACGGCCTCAAATGGGCTGTTGATGCTTTCCATCGGCGGCATCGGCTTGGGACCGCCAAACGCAATCGCGACGGCAAGTGCTGCGGCGATGAGCGCAGCGAGCGCGATGGCGATCTTCGACAGGAGGGACCTGTGCATTGTGCGCAGTCTACGCCTCCCGACTCAGGCGCCGCCTCCTGGGGCGACAACTCGAGCAGCTGAACAGGCTTTCAGCCGGTCGCGCCAGAGAAGTCAGCGCGGCAGCTCTCGCAAGTGAGAGCTACATCGGCAATACAGCAGGAATGGCAGCTTGGGCTAAGCCAGGCGATAGGTCCCCTTGCCCTTCTCGCGCACCGCCCCCGCGGCCACCACTCTGCGAATCGCCAAGCCCACAGACCCTGTGGGAATCCCGGCCCCTTGCGCAATGGCCGCCTGGCTCAAAGCAGTCCAGCTGCGCCGGTCCAACACCGTTTTGAGGTGCGCCAGGACCTTTTCATCGTTCGCACTCAAGCGTTGGGGCGGGCTGGCCGGGTCCTTCGCCGTCTTTCGCACCGGTTTGGCTTTGGACGGCGGGCGTTGCGGCGCCGCCTTGACGACAGCGTCTTGCGCCGCTTCAAGGCTTCGCGTGCCTGGACGAGTCTGCGCGCGTGCTCCATGGCCCGCCAAAGCGACGATGACGGGCGTCTCGGGCTGCATCATTTCCGCCGCTGCCCCGTACAAGGTCTTGAGCTGCTCTTCGATGCCCTGCAGCTCATGCGCCATGCGCGCGATGGCGCGCAGTTGGGCGTAGGCGCGGTCGGCCTCGTTACTGAAAGGCTCGCTGGCGACGATGCCCACCACACGGGCGGCGTTCGACTGGACTTCGCGCGCAAACGCCTGTTGGGCGGTGTGCAGGTTCTCCCCGGCCTTTTGCAGGGCCAACAGGGTCGATGGAGAAATGGGCATGGGGCTCCTTCAAAGGCATCTCGGCCGGGCATGCCGCGCGATGCTGTTGCGTGAAAGATCCTAAGTTTATGGGAGGGCGCAGGGGTGTGCGGTGCCTTTGCGCGCTGCTCCTAGAATCGAATCGCCTGTCTGAATACATCGGCCAGTGAATTTCAACCTACAACCCCACAAGATTCCCATGGCAACTGCAAAGAAGACACCCACTCCCGCCAAGAAGACCACCAAGGCGGCACCCGTCGTCCAGAAAGCGGCTCCTGCAGCCGCTAAACCGGCAGCGGCCCCCATCAAACCCATCAAGACGGTATTCAACAAGACCACCCTGATTGCCCACCTGGTCGAGCGCTCGGGTGTCGAGCCCAAGGCCGCCAAGGCCGTGCTCGCCGCGCTGGAGGCTGCGATTCTGGGCTCCGTGCACAAGAAGGGATCGGGAGAGTTCACGCTGCCGGGTCTCATGAAGATCGGCTTGCAACAGATGCCTGCCAAGAAGAAGCGTTTTGGCAAGGATCCGTTCACGGGCGAAGAGCGCTGGTTCCCGGCCAAGCCGGCATCGGTGAAGATCAAGACGCGCGCATTGAAGAAACTCAAGGACGCGACGCTCTGACCGGGCAGTGGGGCCGCCGCCTTCGCTGCGCGGCATCGCCCCGAGGCGTTTGGGCGTGCCGCAGGCAGCGTGCGGTGCACTTTCGATGAACATGTGTTTTATCGCAATTCCCATGTGGCCCGGAGCTGACTTTCCATGCGGCGGGACGACCGACCGCTGCAGGCTGGGTGCTGTCGCTCAGTTTCGGCGCCTCAAGGACAGCTACTACCAGTACCAGTCGTTGAACAGTTCGCGGGACGGCGGACCGCTGCACCTCCAGGACCGGCCGTTCAGCACAGGCCTGGGCAGGGTAGCCACGGTCCGACGTCCCGCCCGGGTCGGGGGAAGCTCTAACGAACTACCAATTGGTGCGCCCGACCCATTACGGAATCCGGCCTGGGTGAGGCGGACCCCCGGAAAGCTGAGGCTCAACGTTCGACGTAAGGCGCGTCTTGCGCCTTTGCGCCGCCGTTGCCCGTCGAGACCATGTTGCGCGTCTACTGCCAGCAGCTGTGCTGGAACCAGCACACCTCGGCCGGAGAGAAACTGCACGGGCGGCCGCTGTCCTCCCGCTTCGTAGGCCAGGAAGGTGCGGCCCCGCATGCCACAATCTCCGAGAAGAAGATGGGGCGCACATGACGAAGAATTCTGTCATCAAGGGAGTTGCCGCCATTGGCAACGAGGGTATCAAGAAGCACTTCAAGACTGCGGAGATTTGGCAGCCGCTGTTTGAACTCGCCTGGAACGGCTTTGATGCAGCCGCAACCAGTGTGTCGGTCGACTTGGTCGAGAACAGCATGCACGGCATCGAGCGAGTCATCGTAAAAGATGATGGTCACGGTATCGACTTCGACACACTGAACGACACCTTCGGGAGCTTCAACGATTCCGCGAAGAAGGCAAACCTCGCATTAAAGGGCGCGCACGGGCGCGGACGGCTCGCGTTCCATCTACTCTGTCGCAATGCATCCTGGTTCACCCGGTCGAGCAGCGTAGATGCGGTCATCGATGTCGACGCAGCAAGCATCAAAGAGTTTGTCGGCCGTCCACTTGAGACACAGCAGCAGCGAGAGGAACTGATCGCGCAAGGCCGTGGCACCCTGGTTGAGTTGACCCACTTCACCAGCAGTCTGCCAGCGATGGCGGACCTTCGCGAGAAATTGTCCGTGGAGTTCGGTTGGTACCTGGCGGTGCACTCTGAAAGAAAGCTGCTGCTAAATGGCATCCCCGTAGCTGTCCCGGCGCATGAGGCTGTCAGGAAGACCATCGAAGTTAACGATGCGGTCTTCGAGGCACAAGTGATTCGATGGGAGCGCCGCCCCACATCGGAGAAGTCGTTTCTGTACCTGATGAATTCGAGCGGTGAGCTCGTCTACAAGGTCCATAGCTCGCTGAATCAAAAACCAAATTTCTTCACCAGCGTCTGTGTCACTTCCGCCTGGGCCGACACCTTCTCTAAAGAGAGGGACCTGCTGAAGCCAGACGCGCACACGCCGACGTCTCGCACCTGGCGGAAATTTCAAGCCCAGCTCGACCAGCTCAACCAGTCCGTCTATGACGAGTTCCTCCGCCGGCGGGCAGAAGAGGTGGTGCAGGGTTATGAGAAGGATGGCTACTTCCCCACTTACGCCGGGTTGGATGAGCCCGAGAAGGCTTGGAGGCACCAGCACGCGAGAGAGATGGTGAGGCAAATCTACATTGCTGACCCGCGCGTCTTCCACAACGCTAACAAGAAGCAGGCCAAAATAATCATTCGGCTGTTGGACAGGCTGGCTGTGTCGAACGAGAACGATGCGCTACTTGATGTGCTCAATGACGCGCTCGACCTAGACGCAGCGTCCATGGAGAAACTCGCGAACCAACTGCGTCGTTCGAGCCTTGAGAACATTGTCGCAAGCATCGAAATCCTGCAGCGCCGAACCGCAGCGGTTCAGCAACTCCGATACATCATGAACGAGCACTACCGTGAAGTGCTAGAGACGCCTGACCTGCAGAAAATCATCGAGAGCAACACGTGGCTTTTCGGTCCTCGCTACGAGACCATCGGCGCGGAGGAGGATAGCTTCACCAAAATCGCCAGACGCTTGCGAGAGGACGTTATGGCGCGCTCGAAAGTGGACGAGGAAGATGTGGCCGACGAGGAGGATCTAGCTGGTGCAAACCGGCAATCCGACCTCTTCTTGGCGCGAAAGTTTCCGACCTTCGATTCGTCGGGGCAGAAGGTCTTCAAGTGCATCGTCGTGGAAATTAAGCGCCCGGCAATTTCGCTGAATAAAAAGCACCTTCGGCAGCTCGAAGACTACGCGGACATCATCAAGCGCTATCCAGAGTTCAAGTCGGAGAAGATGCACTTTGAGCTAATCCTGCTGGGAAGACAGATTTCATCCGCAGACACGCAAATACCTAGCCGCCTCAACAATCTTATCGCGCGTGGAGAGCCCGGCCTGGTCGCCGATGACCCGCGCATGAAGCTATACGTCTTGAACTGGTACTCGCTACTTGATGGATTCGAGCTGACCAACGGCTTCATGCTCGACAACCTCAAGCTCAAGCGCGATGACTATAGTGCGGTATCAAAGAAGGAGCTTGTCGCGGAGCTGCAGACTGAGCATTGAAGCGAGAGTCGGTCGACCGAGAGGATCGACGCACAACATGACAATTCAGCCCGAGCTCAGATAGAACAGGAAATCTTGTGAGTATCCTTGACCCAAAGTACCAGAGGCTTGGCCCCAGCCTGGCTTTGCTGACCGACGAAGCTGTGTTGGCCCAGGCCTGGAAAAAGACCGACTCAGATGTTAGGCGTCACAACTGGTACGCCGATACTCTTGAACTGGAACAGACGTCTCTCCTGCTGCCTCAGAAGCTCCATGAATGGGCGTCAGAGTTGAATCTTGGACCGGATCTGCACAAGACAACACCTGCCAGAGTCGTCCAAGCACCGAAAAACGCAAAGTGGTATTTCCCAGAGGAGAAAACAGGCGGGTGGCACTTCAAGCCGCAGGTTGACGCCAAGGGAAAGGAAGTCAAGCAACCAGATCTGCGCCCACTGGCCCACCTGACCATTCGTGATCAGGTCATGGCCACAGCAGTCATGATGTGCGTGGCTGATGCAGTTGAGAGCCTGCAGGGCAATACCGACTCATCTCGTTGCCCCAGCGCCAGCGCCGCACGCAAGCATGTTCTCAGTTATGGCAACCGCTTGTTCTGTGATTGGTCATCCGGGCCAACGGGCAGACAGCAGGCCCGCTTTCGATGGGGCAACGTAACCACATACTCGCAGTTCTTCAAGGACTATGAGCGCTTTCTGGAGCGCCCAGCCAGCGTCTGCAGAGAATTGCTGCCCTCCCTGCAAGGCAAACGTCTGTACGTGGTCAAGCTCGACTTAGCAAAGTTCTACGACTGCGTCGATCAATCTCGCGCGCTGGCTCGCCTGAAGGGAATGTGGGCGGCCTACGCCCAGGAGTTTGGAGCCCCTCAAGCCGTGACAGGTGAAGCCGATCAGAACGCATTCTGGTTAGCTGCCGAGCGTGTACTGCAATGGTTCTGGCATGCTGAAGACAGCAAGAAAGTCGGTAGTTTGACCATGGGCCTGCCCCAGGGGCTAATTGCCAGCGGCTTCTTGGCTAATGCCTACATGCACGACTTTGACAGGCAGGTGGCTGCCAAAATTGACACAGAAATCGATGTGTCGCACATCAGCAAAAGTTTGACCGATACAGGTCTTGCCACCGTGAAGCTGCTCGACTATTGCCGCTATGTGGATGACATGCGGCTGGTGGTTGCTTTGCCCTTGAATGAGGCGGAAAACCTCCCGCTGGAGCATTTGGCTTCCGGTATCAGCGCATGGATCAATCAAGCGCTTGAAGCTTACGAGGGTGACGGTTCCCGCTTGAGTACCAATCCCGAAAAGTCTGAAGCTGTGGCCTGGGAAGACTTTGCGGTGCAAGGCAGCACTTCGCAGTTCATGAGAGGAGTGCAAGGACAAATCAGCACTGCACCTGATCCCACCACGCTGCTCCAAGCCACCGGTAGTCTTGATCACTTGTTGTGGCTCGCTGATGCACTCAATGACGACATCCACGTGGACGGCAATTTACTTGCACTGTCAAGAATTGCCCTGCCCAAGGTGGACGTTAGAGATGACACGATCCGCAGGTTCGCGGCAAATCGCCTT
Source organism: Acidovorax sp. SRB_14 (assembly GCF_012932145.1). Lineage (GTDB taxonomy): Bacteria > Pseudomonadota > Gammaproteobacteria > Burkholderiales > Burkholderiaceae_C > Simplicispira. The sequence goes on from NZ_MWOK01000009.1 coordinate 27,321, forward strand.
CGTCAGGTCCTGAGACTTCGGCGCAGTATGGCCGATCCGGAGTTACCGGGTCTCGACGCCATGTCGAGTACCGAGGTCAGTGAACTGCGCGCGCTGGACCACGAGATGGAGGCCGTCGCTCGCAAGCTGGTGGCTTGCTGGTCAAGGAACCCCGCTCTGACTACTGTGCTTCGCTGCGGAGTGGACATTTTCCCGTCCGTGGAACTTCTGCGGCCGGTGACTGAAGCGCTGTTGTCAAAGCTGGCGAAGCTCAACAAGGAGACTCTCGTTGCTCTCTATGTGCTGGCCGATTTGTTCAAAGCTGCTGCTGTTGAGACCGGACTTCATCGGCCAGAAAGCTACCCTGCGGATTCAGACATCCATGCGTACAGGGCGGAACTCATTCAGCTTGCACTGGGTCTGCTTTCCAAGCCAAAGCTGCCTTGGTACCTACACCAGCAGATTGCGCTTTTCATGGCAGTGATGCAGTTCCCGATAGATCTGCCTCGTAAGCAGAGGGAGCTGACCCAGTACTCAAAGCTTCACTCAGCACTTCGCTATGAGGTTCCAAAGCAGCCGGATACTGACTATTTGACCGCAGGGCTGCTGGTTCTGCGTATCACGGGGGAGCGAGCCAAGTTCGTGATCTGGCTCGGCCATTGGCTGGACAAGTTGACCAAATCTCAAGCCATGAAGCTGATTGACCAAGTCGCCATGATTGAACCTGCGGTCCTAACCGATGTTCTGCGCGCGCATAGCGCCACTTCCAGGAAGGCATGGCTGGAACGAGTTCGTTTGCACGTGCCATGGACTGCGTCGCTGGATCACTCTGAACCGTTGGCGGATTGGCGCCCCGGCAAGAGGTCGCTGGCCCGAATCACAGCACATCCGGAGAATCCATTCGTTCAGGAAAATGCGCTGCTGAAGCTGGCGTCGGCCTTGTTGAATAACGGTGCTCAAGCACTAGAAGACGACCGGATTTGCATTCACAAGATCGATGTTGAATGCCGTAAATGGCCAACGATCCAAAATCCTGAAACGTCCATCGAGATCTCCATCATCGATGGTGTGATCTATGCGCCCCCGTGGACTGAAACGCCGCCGTGGGTTCAAGCTGATATGCGTTGGGCCTATCGCTTGGGAAGGCTCTTGCGTGCGGCCATCGTAGGTGAGAGCGACTACACCTCTCGCCACTATCCGCTGCGCGAAAGCGCCTTTGATCGCTACCGCGGTCTTCAAAGCAGCTGGTACAAGCGCCGGATGGGCTTGATGCCACTGACCGCAGGCCTGGGGGCTGAGCCAACACCGATCTCACCTTGGCTCAACGAGCTGATCATGCGCCTGCTGCAATGGCCAGGTCTGGAATTGCAAAGGGATGGGATTGCAGAGTTCAGTATTGTCAGACACCCTGCAGACCTTCTCAGGCTCATTACGAAGCGTCAACAGATTCAGCATGGCTGCTACGGAAAACTGTCTCAACTGCCCGCATATCTGCTCCCGGTAGACGGCAGTGCGTCCATGGATCTGCGTAGCTTTAAAGTGGCTCTGGTTCAAACCTTGATGCCGAAGGATGCTGATTTTTCCTCAACCGATCCGTTACTGTGGATGCCTGAGTACCGCGCGCGCCATCGCGCCCATTTGGCATCTATGTGTCGATTGATCACTCAGCAGTTGGCTGCGGGTCGGTTTGCAGCCAAGAGGACCGACGTCGATCAGGCAAGACGCCTTGATTTGATCGTGTTTCCTGAATTGGCCATTCATCCAGATGATATGTGGCTGCTGAAACGCCTGTCCGACAGCACCGGGGCCGTTATCTTCGCCGGGCAGACCTTTGTCCAACACCCCTATCTCAAGAAGCCCATCAATCGTGCCTTCTGGTTGCTTCGCCAAACAACCAAAGCTGGTCGGAGCATTGCGACGGTCTACCAGGGCAAGCAGAACGGCATCCCATGGGAGGTGAGCAATGGCGTGGTTGGGCACAGGCCCTATCAGGTCGTTGTTCAGTTTTCGGACAAGCAGGGCACATCGGCCAACCTAACCGGTGCCATTTGTTATGACGCCACCGATCTCAAGCTGTCTGCGGACATGCGTGACGTCAGTGATGGCTTCGTGATCGCAGCACTCAACAAAGACATCAACACGTTTGACACCATGGCAAGCGCCCTTCAGTTCCACATGTACCAACCTGTTATGTTGGCGAACACGGGGCAGTATGGTGGATCGACGGCTCAAGCCCCATTCAAGGAACACCACGAACGACACATCGCCCATGTACACGGAAACAACCAAGCGGCAGTGAGCCTGTTCGAAGTTGACCTCACAACGTTCAAGAGCGCAGCAAAGGTGCCTGCACCGAAGGAAAAGAAGACTGCGCCTGCGGGCTTCAAAGGCCGAAACTAATCGTAGGTCGTGGTCTGCAATATTTTGGGGACAATGGCTACTTGGTATGCGCCAGCACCTGACTTGCGTGACTGACCTCCGTGCTTGTGCTCTTGCAGTCTACTGAAAGCGGTTGTCGATCGGCTAAGGGGCTTCCGTATGGTGAGCGTCCAGTCTGACCATCTTGAAAGCCCGCTCGTGGCATAGGAGCCTTGTGCCCACCTCAACTCTTGGTGGACACGTGAGCACTATCCCCGATCAGCAGACCGGCGCACGCTGGCGGCGTCGCGTTCACAGCGACGCATTCAAGGCCAACACTCCGTATGACTGCTTCATTGCAGAGACCGTGAGTTCACTCTGCAGTTCCGAGCGGCAGCAACCGCTGCATAGCAACCATCGGAACCGCCCGAGTGAATGGCTGCTCTGGGTGGCGGATTCAACCGGTCGATGCGACATGGCCGGTCCATTCTTTGCCTGCGTCAGTTTTGTAGAGGCATCCGCGTCGCCCACACCCGAACCGTGCAGGCCGGTGTACGCGGCCATCGTGGAAGATGCCCAAGTCGAACTTAGCCAGGCAAATGCCTGAGCGGGACACAGTGGATGCGGTCCAGGTACTCCCGCCTACTGGCACAGACACCCGGTAGTCCTGGTGCGGATCAGCCCCAAAAAGGCGGCTGGCAACTCCGACCCGCCAAGGTTAGCGCAAAGCCATAAGCCAAATGGGAGCTTCGCCGGGCCACTCATCCATTCGGTCAAAGGCCGATCCTCAACAGGTACAGGTATAGCTCACAGCCGATTTGATCGGCAGAAGGTATGCTAAAAGTGCTATCTTTTTTAGAGACACCAAATGACCTCTTACAAAGAACTGCTCGCTCAACGCGAAGCCCTCGACAAGAAGATTGCGGAAGCCCGTGACATCGAAATTTCTGCCGCAATTGCCAAGGCGCGTGAACTGATCGCCCAATACGGCTTGAACGAGGGCGACGTGTTTTCCAAGAAGGCAGGCCGTGCAGGCAAGCCCACCGGCACCGTGGCGCCGAAATACCGCGACCCGGCCACTGGCGCCACCTGGACAGGGCGCGGCAAGCCGCCGCGGTGGATCGCGGGCCAAGACCGCGCGCAGTTCGCTATCTGAGCAGGGGGCATGGCTTTGCATGCTTCGACGAAGGAACGCCACGCAAAGCCGCTCCTTCTGACCGGGAGCCCTTGCCCAGGAGGCCATGATGCCGCTGCAGCGTTTTCTCAAAGCGCAGGAGCCTGTTTACGCACAGGTCTTGGCAGAACTGCATGCGGGCAAGAAAACCAGCCATTGGATGTGGTTCATCTTCCCGCAGCTCAAGGAACTGGGCCGCAGTGCCACAGCCCAGTTGTATGGCATCGCATCGAACGCGGAGGCCCAAGAATATGCGCGGCACCCCATTCTGGGCATGCGCTTGAAGCAGTGCGCCCAGATCGTGTTGGAGCACAGGCACAAAACCGCGCATGACATCTTCGGCTCGCCCGACGACATGAAGCTGCGGTCCTGTATGACGCTTTTTGCTTTGGCGGCACCCGACGAGCGTGTTTTTACTGACGTGCTGGACGCGTTCTATCCGGGTGACCCCGACCTGCGAGCCCGAGAGATATGGGCTCGAACAGCCGCACCCAGACCTTTGCAGAACGGCCCTGACACCAAAACGAACCGCCAATAACGACGCCGCTCGCGGCAAGCAGCAGTGGTGTTGTCGCCAGCCACTCAGGTCCGCTCCGCACAGTCCCCCTTCGGCACAACCGGGGCAGCGCGGCCTCGGCGCTCCAAAGACAGCGCGCTCGGCTTCCGATCGCGAAGGCAAACTCAGCGCTTGCCGAGCGATGCGAGCACCGCACCGGCGTCGGTGTCTTCGAGACACGGCGTCACCGTCATCGCGAGCAAGTCCGCCCACTGCGCCTGATGCTCGACATGTCCGTGAAGACACAAGCCTTGCGGGCAGTTTTGAATCCCAGCCGGTTCCGGGTTCTGGGCCTTGTAGCTGGGCTAAAAAATGCTCCAATCGGCCGCTCTTCCATCTCCACCGATTGCTGTGAATCCGATTTTTTCCTGGCCCCGCCGCTGGCGTCTGGCCGCCGCACTCGTCGTGTCTCTGGCCGGCGCCGGCCTCTCCAGCCTCTCTCTTGCACGCGCACCGCAGTTCGACAGTTCCGCCCTCGGCGCGCCGCATCCGGCGAGCTTTGCCCAGTGCCCGCAGTTCTTTGCCAACGGCAAGCCGCCTGCGATCACGCGCCAGCCGCAGCTTCGCGAGCTTTGCTACGAGGCCTTTGCGGTGCTGCACAGCGGCGCGAGCAAGACGCCGCTCTATGTGGCCCAGCGCCTCAACCGCCAGAGCATCGAGGATGCCGACGAAAAGCGGGCCAAGAAGTTCTTTGCCGATGCACGCCTTCCGAGCGGCGAGCGCGCCGAGCTCGACGACTACAAGCACTCGGGCTACAGCCGCGGGCACATGGCCCCAGCCGGCGACATGCCCACGCCGACCGCGATGGCCCAGAGCTTCAGCCTCGCCAACATGGTTCCGCAGAATGCCCAGCACAACGGTGGTGCCTGGAGCAAGATCGAGCAGGACACCCGGCGCTACGTGCGCCGGGCCGCAGGAGATGTCTATGTGATCACGGGACCCGTATTCACCGACAACGGATCCCGCATCGGGGCCAATGGCGTGAAGGTCCCGACCTACCTGTACAAGCTCGTCTATGACGCGACCACCCAGCGGGCCTGGGCTCACTGGCAGGAGAACCGCGAGGGACAGATGGTGGGCCGGCCCATCAGCTACGCCGAGCTGGTCAAGCGAACGGGCGTCGAGTTCTTGCCCAAGGTTTCGCCGCAGCACTGAGCCCAAGCCCGGGCCTGCAGCGCGTGGCACGCACGGGCACGAATGCGTCAACGGCCGCAGCATCCAAGGTTCTGCGACCCGAGAGCGGGGCCCCCGGTCTTTGGCGTTCAGAACGGCGCCGGTGACGCGACCAGCTGCACCGGCCCCGGCCCCGCATAGATCACTTCGCCCGTGTGCCTGACCGTGACGCGCCAGGCCTTGCCGTCCTGCGCCATCGCATAGGCCTGAGGCTCAAGCGGCAGCACGGTCTCTCGCGGAAACGCGGTCCCACCCGTGCGGCCAGGCGTGCAGAGCAAGGTCGGATAGTCCCAAGGTGCCGTCATGGCGCGGCCTCGACACGCACGGGCCCGGGCCGCGGTGCATCAGTCGTGCCGTGGAGCACCACGACCCAGTCCGCGCCGTCCTGCGTGACGGTGTAGTCGCTCACGTGCCCGCCCAGCGGAATGCGGCCGTCCCGGCCAGGAATGGTGCACGGCCAGATCAGCACCGATAGCTTGGCATGTGGGCTGTGAAAACTCGCGCACACCAGTTCCGCAGGCTGGTCCAGGATGATTCGCTCGGTGCGCGTGCCCTGCACGGGCGTCGCCTCGGGAAACTCTTTGCGGATCGCCTCTTCGGACGCGCTGTAGCGTGTCGCGCGCCACCGGCCCGCCGGGGATTGGACGCGCCAGCGGTAGTGAATCTCGACCTTCATGGCAGCCACACGTCAAAGTACGCACTGCGCGCTTCGGCGAGGCCACGGAACCCGGCCTGCCTGGCTGCGACGCTGGCCTTGCCCCAGGCCTTGAGCAGCGTGAGGTCGCCCGGCGAGAGCATCTGGGGCGGGGCTTCCTCGAGGCTTGTCATCGTGTCCAGGGCGGCCGCCACCTGCTCGGGGCCGCCCAGTTGCCTCTCGAGTTCCTGGGCGTAGCGTCCCTCGGCGGCGATGCGCTCGGTGGCGGGGAGCTGTTCCGGATAGTCACGCAAGGTGACGGTGTAGGTGCATTCGACGGTTTGCATGGTGCTTCTCCTGCAATGCGTGCTGTATAAATATACAGTCTTTTAGAGAGGCCCGCAGCTACGATGCACGCAAGGAGGCAGCCATGGCGTTGCTGGTCGGAACGGCATCCTGGACAGACAAGACGCTGCTCGAGTGCGGCAGGTTCTACCCCGCAAGCGCCAAGTCGCCCGAGGCGCGGCTGCGCTTTTATGCCTCGCAGTTCAACCTCGTCGAGGTCGACACCAGCTACTACGCGATTCCCTCCGTCGCAACGGCCCAGCACTGGGCCGAGCGCACGCCCGAGGGGTTTGTGTTCAATGTGAAAGCGTTCAGCCTCTTCACCGGGCAGTGGACCAGCACGGACGTGCTGCCCAAGGACATCAGGCAGGCGCTCGGCGCGGGCCGCAGGCTGGTCTACAAGGACCTGGCCGAGGAGCTGCGGGCAGAGCTGTGGCAGCGGTTCGCGGCATGCCTCGCGCCGCTGCAGGCCGACGGCAAGCTCGGCCTCGTGCACTTCCAGTTCTCGCCGAAGGTGTCGAGACACCCAGCGGCCGTCGCGCACATAGAGCATTGCCTCGAGCGCCTGCCGGGCCACACGCTGAGCGTCGAGTTCCGCCACCCCAGCTGGTGGGAGAACGCAGAGGCCACCGCAGAGACCCTGGCGATGCTGCGCGCGCTTGCCGTGGTGCACACGATTGTCGACGGACCGCAGGGCTCAGCGCACAGCGTGCCGGGCATCTGGGAGACCACACATCCGCAGCACACGCTGCTGCGCCTGCACGGTCGCAATGCGCAGGCCTACGCAACGCCGGCCAGGACAGCAGCCGAGCGGTTCGACTATGCGTACACGGCGGGCGAATTGCAGGCCCTGGCCCAGCGCTTTGAGCCGATGGCGCGGTCGGTCAAGTACGCGCACGCCGTGTTCAACAACTGCATGGAAGACAAGGCGCAGCTCAATGCGAGAGCCTTTCGTGCGCTGCTGGCCCGGCGAGGGTGACGGCCGCATGGTCACTCGAGCGAGCATGACCGTTTCAGCACCCGGGACCGAACCTCGGCCGCGATCTGCGGACATGGCACAGGAACCCTGGCTTGTTTACTGTGACGGCAGCGCCGTGCCGAACCCCGGCCGCATCGGCCTTGGCGCTGTGTTGACCGAGCCCGATGGAACGCGCCACACTCTTTCGCAAGCGGCGCAGGAGAGCGGCTGCAACAACGAGGCGGAGCTAAGAGCTCTGCTGGCGGCGCTTGAGGAACTGAAATTGCGTGGGGCGGGTGCGCTGCGCATCCACTGCGACAGCAGTGTGGTCGTTGCACAGGTCGGCAGCGGCACAGCAAAGCCGATTGCCCGGCTGGCTTCCTTGTTCGATGAGGCGCGGGCACTGCTCCATTCGTTCGATCAGGCAACCCTGGTGTGGATACCGCGCCATCGCAACAGAGAAGCCGATGCACTCGCTCGTGCTGCACTGGGAATGGCTGAAAAGCGCGTTGTCAAATTATCCAAGAAGCGGCGGTAGTCCCAGGCAAGCTGAGGCTACAGTCGGCCCAAAACGGCTGATGAAGTCACCGCAACGGTGGACCGGTTTAGGCTGACTGCAGTCGTTCAACCTTTAAATACAAATGACTGCTGATGCCCGGAGCAGTCATTCAGCAGGGGCTTGGGTAAAAGCCTACTCAGGGCTTGAAACTGTTTAGGAAAAGCTGGTCGTTTAAATCAGGGGGTCTAGCTCAGTGGGGGCGACGTCTCAACACCTGTTTGCCAGAACGTCATCAGAGATAGAGTGCATAAAAAAGCCGACCAAAGTTTCGATCGGCATTCTTTTCAAGGTGACTGGCTATTAGTCGCTTAGGCCGAGCCGAGCGCGATCTTCTGCGATCTCATCCAAGTCATCTTGATTCAATGGGCGTTCAGACAAAGGAATGATGATATTGGCTTGCTCAAGCACGCGACTGACCTCTTCTTCAAACTGGAGATCGACCGTCTCATCGATAGCGGTAGAAAGAAATGTGCTGCTCAGATCCATCTTAAGGCCAAGGTGATCATCGTGACAGACATATACCTTGTCTGTATTGCCAAGATTCACCAAAGCATCAACTAAGTCGCCAACAGTGTGGAAGTCGGATGGGTCGTCGCTCAACTGGAATGCCAGCTCATCAATAGTTTCAATTTTTTCGGCCATATTTTCTCCGTTATGACTTCAAGTAGTGAAGCCCGTTAGTTTGAACATTTGTTGTCTGTGTTTGGCACAGGCAACAAATGGTCGCTCTTTCAAGCCTAAGCTGCTAGAAAAGCTGGCTCAAGCGGAGTCCGAGATGACATCTTCGTATCAAATTTCACTCCGTCTTGCTCCCCCTCGGGGGTAGCCCGGAAGTGCGCGAACCCAGTGACTGGGATTCGGTATAAGCCTTGAGTTCACTGCGAATTAGACAGTTTTTAATGGGGCGGAGCATTAAAAAATTACTTCTCTCGAATGACCTAGAAGTAGCCGAGACTAGTCAGTCGTGATGCGAGCGTGGCAGGCAGCTATGGCTACAAACCAGCCCTAGGGGTGTAGGGCTGGTTCAGGCTGCTTGCCGCGATCCGGTTCTACCCGCCAATGAAGGCGCATACCCAGAGCAGCAATTGCAAGGCATCCTTACCCGAATTTTCGCCCTACGCACTCAACATATCAGATACTCATATTGATGCTGCCGTCGGCCAAAATCCATCTGGAATGGGATGCGCCAATGAGATGCTTATTTGGTCAGCCGGTATGCGGTACATCAGAATTTCACCCTCGGCCAGCGCCAGTGATTCTGCAAACTGACTTTCCTGAGCCCAAAGATCGAAGTCATGCAAGCTTAGTGCTTTAAGTGTGCGCAACTTCTCGGTCAGAGAAACAAAATTGAAGTATCTGGCAAGTAAGTACTGCTCCATCGCTTCATCATTGATAGCTATGTGCTGCTCGCTGCGATGTACTGCCATCACTATGTGCTTGAGTAGATTCTTCGTAACCGTCGGCATCTCCCCGCCACTCAAGCTCTCATTCAAGAGCGCGTGCTTGGCGTGAGCGCGGCCATGCACGCGGGGTAACACCTGCGTGCTGTGCAGGTGAAGCCAGATAAAGCAGAACGCACTGGTGTTCAAGATGGTACTGAAGATGCCATTGGCCGCGTTTTCACCTTGGCTGTACTCGATACGACGCAGGTAGCCAGGGATGCGCTCATCCTCACGGATAATTCCGAGCGCGATATCTAATATCCGCTCACATTGCTCATTCGAGATTCCACGCGGCAATGGCTTGACCTCATCGGCTTGCATTTTCAGCACGTCCTTGACCAACTCCATCAGGAGTTCAAGATTGTCGTACTGCTTCTGGCCCGTGGATTGTTCGCAGGAGTCTATGTACGCGTTCTCAACGTGGATCCCGCGGTTGTAATAGTAGGCAATGGACTCAATGAGTGTCGGTGCATATTCATGCAGATCGAGGTAGTGCGCGCTGTACTCAAGGAAGGCACGATTCAACCCCAGATGGTGTAAGAGCAGTGCGAACAAGGGCGTGCGTATACATTTGGCGGCTTTTACCTTGGGCTTGAATTCATCTGGGATTGCATGGAGCACTTGAGCATTGGCGTTCCACGATTGAACGCAGGCAGCATTATTCTCAATGGAAGTCCTTCGAATGAAAGTCGCCACTCTGTTGCTGACTGGATCCCTGGCAAGGGCGGAATCAGCATCAAGCAGAAGATAGGCATATGGTCCTAGATTCTGGCGGATCTGCTCCCACTCACCACTTTGGTAAATCCGCGGTGAGATTTCTCCTGTAGATTTGATAAACAGGTTGTCGGTGATCGCTTTGCCTGCAAGCCCACGGTCGTTAAAAACACGAGCCAGATTTTGATAAAGCAGTTTGATGAATTCAGCACGGATCTCACTGTGCTCTGCAGTCTTGGCATCGGACTCGGTTTCTTTGGATGGTTCCAATTCCAAGTCCGTGAAAAATTCCAGCAGATTCTTATGCGAGCAGTATTGACTGAAATGGCGCATGGCCTTTTCGTGCTCTGGCGACGTGTTGGGCTGTGTCATCCAGTCTGATTTAAGCAAGTTCAGGTACTCATGAGGTACACAAACTAAGCATGCCTTGGTCCAGTTGTAATAGCGTTGCTTCATGGTACTCAACACAAGGCTAAACAAGTCCAGCTCTTCGTTGAGCTCGCGCTTTTCATTGGGCTTAAGCTCAGACACGTAGCTGGCCCATTCCGCATCGGTCCAACTCAAGATGGACTTGACGGTCTTGAGAGTAGTGCGCAGGTCTACGGATTCACATTCTTTAGTCATAACTAGGGATCGAAAGGTCGCAGCTCGTTGCAGAAACTCAGTTGCCGTTGGGTTTGCGAATGGGCATGAGCGAGAAGACGTTGCTGGTGCTGGGTACCTTGGTGCGTTTACGTGTCTCATGGCAAGGCATGATCCCTTGAGCCAGCATCGTGTGGTACTGAAGCAGATGGGTAGCCATACCAATGGCCTCAAACGTGCTCAGGTTCGAGTTGTGGCTAGCAAGAGTGTTGGACATCATGTTGACTGCCTGCATAGGACCATGCTCGGCAATCAAGCGATTTCCGGCGTAGGCATCCTTGCCAGCATTCCAGGCCAAATAGACAGGTTTCGATTTCGGCATGACAACTCCAGTGAGATTGAACAGTGTTTGTCTGTGCGAATCACAGATGTGCCAATCGTCGTCGTTTCAATCCCAACCCGATAGCAAAGCTGGCTCAAGTGGAACCTCCCAATGACCGCTCCCGAGTAGGAAAACGTGAGTTCATGGTACGGCCGTGGCTGACTGGAACCGCTGCAGACCTGCCGCTGGCCAGCGCACCGTGAAGGACTGCAACGGGTCGTTTGCTGTCCGTGGCCAGCGCCAGCATCCTGGTCGCCTGCAATCGGTATGGCGGTCAACGATGTCCAGCGCCTGCACTGGATAGGCTCTTCGGCTTCAGCTGGCGCAATTCATCGGAATTCGTGGCGTTCCGAGGGGGGCTCCATTTCGATGGACCGCTGGTCGTCATGGCGCGTTTCGACATGGTAGGCTCTACCCACACTTTTGGCCAAAAGCGTCCCCTCTCGACGAAAAATGGCATTTCCCAGCCCGCTACCAACATTTTTTATACTGCAGGTGCGCTTCACTCACTCGCATCGAACGGTCTATCAACAATTTTTAGTAGGCATAACCTTTCTAACCGGGGTTTTTGACTGGCCTTCCGGCCGGTGCCCGCCCGGGCTCGCAGCTTGCAGCGCTGCGGGCCTTTTTGCTTTTTTGGTCTGCTGCGGCCTTGGTGCCGTGCCTTTTTTCACCCGACTGCGCGCCCCGCGCCGCCTTGTAGATAGATGTCCTCACACACCGACGAACAACACGCTGCCGAATGGCGCCAACTGCTGCATCGCCACGGCGAGCCGGTGCGCCAGCAGGTGCGCGCCCTGGCGGCAGCGCACCGCCAGGCGCTCGCGAGCCACTTTTATGCCCAGATGATGGGGGATACGGCGGCGTCCGCGTTCCTCTCGCACGAGCAGGTGCACAGCCGCCTGCACGCGTGCATGCAGGCCTGGGTGGTGGGCGTGTTCGCCCTGGAGCCCGAGGACGACCTGGTGCCCGTGGTCGCGCAGCAGAACAAGATTGGCGAGATCCATGCACGCATCGATGTGCCGGTGCACCTGGTGCTGCGCGGCGCCCGCAGCCTGAAGGAAAAAATGCACGCGCTGTTGCAGGATGGGCCAGCGCCCGATGGCGCAGCGCGTGTCGAAGCCATGCAACTGGTCGCGCAGGTCGTGGACCTGACCATGGAGATCATGAGCCAGGCGTACTCCAGCTCGCGCGACCGCAACTCGCGCGCCAAGGAGGCCTACCGCCTGTTCGCTGTGGCGCAGAACGTCTCGACCGAGCGCGAGCGCCGGCGCGCCGCCCTGCTCGACTGGGAAAACCAGCTCATGTTCGACCATGCCGTCGGCCTGCAGTCGGTGCAGCTGCCGCGCCTCGCGGCCTCTGAGTTTGGCCTGTGGTTTCGCCACAAGGGCACGCATGTGTTCCAGGGCACCCAAGAGACCGAGGCCATCCTGCGCACTATGCAGCACATCGACGAGGCGCTGCTGCCCGCCTTCGCCCAGGCCGGCGACGGTGCCGACGAGCGCATCGCCCGGCTGCGCGAACTGCGCGAGCACAGCAAGCGCATCGCCTTCCAGCTCGACGCCCTGTTCGAGCAGAACAGCGAGCTCGAGGCCGGGCGCGACGTGCTCACGCGCCTGCTCAACCGCAAGTTCCTGCCGGTGGTGCTGGGCAAGGAGGTGAACTACGCGCGCGACAGCGGCAGCAGCTTTGCCGTGCTGGCGATCGACATCGACCATTTCAAGCGCATCAACGACGGGCATGGCCACGAGGCCGGCGACATGGTGCTGCAGCAGATGGCCGCGGTGCTCAGCCACCACACGCGCGGCGGCGACTACCTGTTTCGCCTGGGTGGCGAAGAGTTCTTGCTGCTGCTGGTGGACACGCCGCTGGCCGGGGCACAGCGGGCGGCGCAGAAGCTGTGCCAGCAGGTGGCGGCCGAAGCCTTTCAGCTGCCGCGCGATCAAACCCTGCAGGTGACCGTCAGCATCGGCGTAGCGGCTTTCAACGGCCACCCCGACTACCAGAGCCTGCTGCGCCGCGCCGACGCTGCGCTCTACCAGGCCAAGAACGCCGGGCGCAACGGAGTGGCCGCGGCAGACTGAGCGCTGGCCCGGTGGGGGACCCTCATTCACTACTGAATTCATAGCTATCAGCGATTTTCCCGTAAGCGCTGGAGGCCTTTTTTCTTGAATTTCGGATCCTGGGTGCGGTGCACCGACGCGAGGCGCTATTCCTTGTCCAGGGCCCGCGCCGGAGATGCCCAGCGAACCACGCCGGCCTTCAAGGGTTGGGCCGGCACCCGTGCGGCCTGCGGGCTGGCCTCTTCGCCGACGTCGTAGGACCCGAAAACGTCCCGGGCGGAGCGGATTTCGGGCAGTACATACACAATGCCGTCCGTTCCGGTGAAAGCAGGACTCACCACGTTTTCGTAAAACCTGGCGGGAATATTGATGCAGCCATAAGAGATTCGGCGCTCTGACGGCGACGAACTCGCTAGCCTCGCGGCGCGGCGCTCCCTGGCGTTGCTGGTGACGACACGGTGCATGGAAATGGCGGTGTCGTAGTCGACCCAGAGAATTTCCTCGCCCTTCAGGCTTTTGTCCAGGTTGGCCACGAAACGGCCGGCCGGCGTGGTGCGCTCCTCGGGGCGGATGGCGGACAGCTTTTTGGTGCCGATGCCAGGCACCGAGTGATCGCCGACGGCCAGGCCGAGCAGCGCGGGAGAGTCTCCGCGCAGCTGGCCCTGGGCATCGAACACGAAGACCTTGGCGTCCCGCTTGTCGATGATGACAAACGGCCTGCCCAGGTTGTCGCCTGAATCCACCACCCAATGGGCCACATGCCGTGCTTCTGCGGAGGCCTGGGCCTGTTCGAAGTGGGCGCGTTTTGAGCCTCTTCCCGCCAATGGGGCTTGCGTTTGCGTGACCGCCGGACTGGTGCCGGCATCCAGCACAGCCTCTGCCAGCCCAGGCCCTGGCAAGTGCGCAGCACCATGGGATGCATGCGCCGGGGTGCAGACCAGTCCTGCGGCCAGCAAGCCCTGGAAAATCTGTCGGATCAGGAGTGCCGATATTTTTTCAGGGTTTCCCATGGCAGCCTTTTAGTTGCGTTCCGGTTTGGGCTTGCGGACGGGCGCCTGGTATTTTTCGGGCGGCGCTGCGACGGGCGCCGCCGCAGGCACAACGACCTGTGGAGCCGGTGGCGCTTCAACGACCAGGACGGAAGCCGGCGCAGGCGCAGGCGCAAGCACCGTCAAAACATACCCGGGAGGCGTGGCGGCAGGTGGTGCGGGCGGCGTCCACACGGGAGGCAATGGCGCGTTCCCTTCAGGGCGAACCGTGACGGGCGGAGCAACGACCGGCGGGATCACGGCGGGCGGTGGTTCCACGACGACGGGCAGTGGCACAACCACGGGTGGTGGCACCGCCGCCGCTGTGATACTCGCGGTGGTGGTGGAGACAGCAGGACCGCAACAAGGAGTAGCCAACGCGTATTGATTGGCGTCTGCGCCGCCCAGGCTGTAGCCGGTCAAGGTGATGGTCTTGTTCGTCCCCACGTCCGGGGTATCGAATTTGGCCGTGCTGCCGGGGCCTGCAGCCAGTGTCACACCGGCCGGACTTCCCTTCAGTGAAGAGACCGTTGCCGTGGTGGTCCCGTCGGCGTCTTTGTCTTGGCCCTGCGCAAACACCAGCATGTGCTGGATGGGTGCGGCACCAATGATGTTGACGGAATAATCCGTGGGCGTGGCGTACGCGACCGGGTTGTAATTGATGGTCGTGGGCGCATTCGTGACGGTAGCAGGCGCCAGCGGATCAAAAACCACCGTGCCACCGCCAACGCCTGGGGCACCGGCGCCATACCCGGCGCTCAGTACCAGGCCCAGCGGCAGGCCCAGGCTCTGGCCGGGAACGATGGTGGTGGTGTGGGTCAGTGTGATCTTTCCCGCGATGTTGACATCGTTGGCCGCGCAGATGCTGACATTGCCGTTGGTCGTCGACAAAGCGCCTTCCAGGTTGACGTCATTCCCGGCGCTGAGCAAAACGCTTCCGTTGGTCGTCGTGATGTCTGCGCCCAATTTCACATTCACATCGCGCCCACAGCAAACCGCCAGGTTTCCATTGGTGGCAGTGATGGACTGGTTGATGTTGACGTTTCCGTCGGCCAGCAACGACAGCGTCGTCGGACTCGAACTCGCTGACCATGCAATGGCATCGTTGACGTGAATGTCGCCGCTGCCGGTCTTCGCCGTGCTGATGGTCACGCTATTGGTCACCAGCTGGGCTGACAACGTTGTGCCAGAGATGTTGTCCGTGGACAGGCTCCCAACGGTGAATTCCCGTGTGTTGATCCGCCAGGTGCCCGTAGTGTCCTGTGGGGCCGCAGTCGAAGTGACTTTCACACCGCTGGCAATTTTTACATCGGCCGCAGAGGTTTCGATGAAACCGCCATTGCCGCCGGCGGGTGCAGAAGCGTCCAATGTGCCAGCCACGTTCATCGTGCCGTTTTCCATGCCGCCGAGCAGTTTGATCGTGCCGTTTTCGCCGGCGACCAGCGTCTGCGCCTGGATCGTGCCGGTGTTGTTGACGGCACTGGCCAGCAGGCTGCCCGCCGCCTGCGTGGTCAGCAATACCTGGCCGCCGTCGGCCTGGACCATGCCGCCGTTGGCCACCAGGGCATTGATCGCACCCTGGTCCACCGTGATGTTGAGCAGCTTGTCGCCCGCCATGTCCAGCGTGACGGCATTGCCGGCCGCCAGCGCGACCATGCCCAGCCGGGCAGCAATGACCCCCTGGTTGCTGACGTTCGCACCCAGCAGCGCAACATAGCCGCCATCGGCCGCCTTGATCGCGCCCTGGTTCTCCACCGAGCCGGTGCCGGCGCCCGAGAACTTGTAGTTGTTCGCCATGAAGTTGGCATCCGAGATCGCCAGCGTCGAAGCCACCAGCCCGCCCACGTTCACCGACGCGCCGTTGCCGAACAGGATGCCGTTGGGGTTGACCAGGAACACCTTGCCATTGGCCGTCAGGCTGCCCAGGATGTGCGATGGATCCGATCCGACGACGCGGTTCAGCGCCACCGAGCTGCTGCTCGGCTGATCGAACCGAACCGACTCGCCGGCATTGATGCCAAAGCTCTGCCAGTTGATCGCCACGTTGGGCGTGGTCTGGGTGATCGTCATGTTGCCCGCCGTGCCGCCAATGGTGGCGCTGCCGGCCGACACCACGCCGCCCGCCGGCTGGGCATAGGCACTGGCCCCGCAGGCCATCATCAAGGAAACGGCCAGGATTTTCAGCCGGAAGCTGCCGCCGGCGCCCGCCGCGGCCGTGCAGGACGAGATTTTCTTGCCGGCGCTGCGGGTGTTTTCAGAAACGGCCACGAAGGTGCCGGTCTGGTCGTTCCAGATGGAGCGGTGAATGAGGTTCATGGAATTCTTTCGCGTGTTCTTCAAAGTTCGGGGTCGGTCCGGCGTTGGCGCAGGCGCAGCCTGCGCTGGACGGGGTCAGAAATATTTGACGGCCTGAACCCAGAACCGGCCCGACTTGTCGGGTGCTGAAGTTGCCGCGTCGTGGCCCAGCTTGCGGGCGTAAAACGCCCTCACCAGAAAGTTGTTGGTGTCCGACCAGTTCACGCCGACGCCCGCGCCGCTCAGGGTTCTGCGGTTGTCGCCAGTGCTCCACGGGTTCTTGTTGATCGTCACGCTGCCAGCGTCAATGAAGCCAATCAGCTGTACCTGGCCGGGGAGCTGGTAAGGCGTGGGGAGCCGCATCCGGGCTTCCAGTGCCAGGACATAGCCTTGGTCCCCATAGGCTTCGCCTTCGGGATAGGCGCGCACGCCGTACATGCCGCCGAGTTCCATTTTTTCCGACACATCGAGGTTTTTCGAAGCCACCTGGCCATTGATGCCGGCATACAGCGAGACCGTGTCCGTCACGTTTTGCAGCCGCATGGCACTGAAACCCAGCTTGCTGAAGTGGCCCTGGCTTTGCGCACTTCTCGCGTCCAGGGCCTTGATCGCTGGCGTTGCGATGTCGATGTTGCCAACGGACCAGGTGACCGAATAAGCCGTCAAACCGCCGCGCCCCAGATCGTCCCGGTGGTCACCGCGCAGGCTCGCCATCAGCACCTGGGCTTTCTTGTCTTCCCTTGGTGTATCCAAGTTCAGCGGTCGCTTGTCTTGAAACGTCTTGGCGTCAAACGCAAGACCGGCGTACAGATTGGTATTGCGTGAACGGACCAAAGGGTAGCTGCCGTACACGCTCGCAATCTTGGCCGTCCCGGTGGCCTGCGCGTATGTGAATTCCCGGCCCAGTTCGTAGCCCAGCCAGCTGTAAGCCACGCCGGCCGTTGCCTTGCCAAACTGCATCTGGTAGGACGCCCGGGCATAGTTCAGACCCGTGCCCGAGGTCAGCACGCGCAGGGAAGCGACGTCGCCATGCCCGGCCGCATTGTTCAGGTTCACCGTCGCTCCGAGACGGTACTCGCCGGTGTAGCGGTTGCCGGCATTGTCGGCATCGATGCTGCCGGTGACGCGCTGACCTGGAAGGACGTCGACGATCAGATCGGACGCGCCGACGGATGCGCCCGGCGCCAGGGTGGAGGTGACTTTCACGCCAGGAATGTCCGACAGCATCAACAGGCGGCTTTCCAGCGGCGCGATGGCGACCATGTCGCCGCTGTGGAGTCCCTCAAGCTGGCTTTGGATCAGCCCATCGGACAGCGCGCTCTTGTTGCGCACGACCACCTTGCCGTACTGGCCCTCGATGACGGCAATGGTGACCGCGCCGTCCGTGATCTCCTGGGCGGGCAGATAGGCCTGGGCCACGAAATAGCCACTGCTGCGGTAACGATCGGTGATTTTCAAAGCCATGGCGCGCAGATCGGCCAGGGTCAGTTCGCTGCCGGGCTTGAAGCCTGTCAACGCCACCAGTTCGGCTTCGGGATAGATCTGCATGCCCGTCACCTGCAGGCGGTTGACGATGATTTTTACGGCGTCTGGCGCGGCAGTCGCTGGCGCACTGCTGGGCGCCTCGATGCGGATAACGGGTGCGGCCTTTTGCGGGCTGGGAGACGGAGGGATCTGCTGGATCTGGATGCCGGCGCTGGGGGGCTGCTGGGCGAACACGGCCTGGCTCAGGGACAAGAGCGCAAACGGAAGGAATTTATTTTTTAACACAAGCTGCCCTTGGCATGACTGACGTTTGATTCGGAGCGAACGCAGTTCAGGGCGCGGCTAAGGAGGGGCAAGTCTCGAAAAAATCCTGTGTCATCTTGTGACTTATTCGACTTTTTGCCTTATGGCTATTGAATCAGTGAATTTGATAAATTTAAGTAATTGTTTGTAGGATGGCAGCCTGAAGTGAAGTAGTGCGAGAGAAGTGTGAGCGCGACACACATCGCGATGGGTCCGGGTAAGGAAGAGAATGCATCGCGTTTAAGCCAGCTGCTGGCTGTCCTATCTCGGACGCTGGCATGGGCGGCATGTATCGCCCTTGTTGATGGGCCACGCTGTGCTGCACGGATCCACAGTCGATTCAATCCACGGCTAGAGCGCGCTCATGCGAAAACCCGTGCACCTCGGCCGCTGGCCGACCAAGCGATTGCGGCGCCAATCCCGGGCAATGGGTTTGGGCGCGCGTGAGTAGCGGCCAACCGCTCGCTGCGCGCTTGAAGCTTCTTTAGCGCCGAGAAGGCGCGCCTCGCTCTTCGGCGCTCAAAGGTCAACAGCCTTTGATCATGTAAACATTCTGCATGTTTTGATAAGACGGTTGCACCTTCCCCTTGAACCGCCCCGCGAAACCTAGACCCGGTCCACCGCCGCGATCACGCCGCCGCCCAGGCACACCTCGCCGTCGTAGAGCACGGCACTCTGCCCGGGCGTGACGGCCCACTGCGCCTCGGGAAACTGCAGGCCAAAGCCGGCCGTGTCCGCGCCCGCGAGCGTGCAGGCCGCATCCTGCTGGCGGTAGCGCGTCTTGGCCGCATAGGCGCCGGGGGCCGGCGCGTGGCCCGCGGTCCAGCTCGCGTCCTGGGCGTCCAGGCGGTGCGAGAGCAGCCAGGGGTGATCGTGGCCCTGCACCACGCGCAGCACGTTGGTGCCGAGTTCCTTGCGCGCCACGAACCACGGCGCATGCTCGCCGCCGCCGCGCTGCGCGCCCTTATCCTTGACGCCGCCTATCCCTAAGCCCTGGCGCTGGCCCAGCGTGTAGAAGGACAGGCCCACATGGCGGCCGAGCTTGCGCCCGCGCTCGTCCAGGATGGGCCCGGGAGCATGCGCGATGTAGCGGTTCAAAAACTCGCGGAACGGCCGCTCGCCGATGAAGCAGATTCCCGTGGAGTCCTTCTTCTTGGCGTTGGGCAGGCCGATCTCGGCGGCGATGCGGCGCACCTCGGTCTTGTGCAGCTCGCCCACCGGGAACAGCGTTTTGGCCAGCTGCGCCTGTGTCAGCCGGTGCAGGAAATAGCTCTGGTCCTTGGACGGATCGAGCCCCTTGAGCAGCTCGAACAGGCCGGACTGCGGGTTCTGGCGCACGCGCGCATAGTGCCCGGTGGCAATCTTCTCGGCGCCCAGGCGCATCGCGTGGTCGAGGAAGGCCTTGAACTTGATCTCGGCGTTGCACAGCACATCGGGGTTCGGCGTGCGCCCGGCCTGGTATTCGCGCAGAAACTCGGCGAACACGCGGTCCTTGTACTCGGCGGCGAAGTTGACATGCTCGATCTCGATGCCGATCACGTCGGCCACGGCGGCGGCGTCGACGAAGTCGACGTTGGACGAGCAGTATTCGCTGTCGTCATCGTCTTCCCAGTTCTTCATGAAGATGCCGACCACCTCGTGGCCCTGCTGTTTGAGAAGGTGGGCCGTGACGGCGGAGTCCACCCCGCCAGACAGGCCGACCACGACGCGCTGCTTGTTCATAGGTGTGCGATTATCCCAGCCATCACGCAGTGTGATGTGTGACAGGGACAAGGAAACTCCAATGGAATTGCGGCAATTGCGCTACTTCGTGCGCATCGTCGAACTCGGCTCCATGGGCCGGGCTGCGATCGACCTCGACGTGGTGCAGTCGGCGCTGAGCCAGCAGATCAGCCGCCTCGAAGGCGAGCTGTGCACCCGGCTGCTGCAGCGCACGGCCAAGGGCGCCGTGCCCACCGAGGCCGGGCTGGCCTTCTTCCGCGAGGCGCAACTGGCGTTGCGCCACGCCGACCAGGCCGCGCGCGCGGCGCAGCAGGCGCGCCTGACGGGCACCGTGAGCGTGGGCCTGTCGCCGACCACGGCCTCGGTGCTCGGCGTGCCGCTGATGCGCGCCATGCACGAGCGCTACCCCGACGTGCGCCTGCACATGGTGGGCAGCCTCTCCGGCCACCTCTCCAACATGCTCAACGCGCGCCAGCTCGACCTGGCCGTGCTGTTCGACACCCAGCCGGCGCGCCGCTGGAGCGTGCTGCCGCTGCTCGAAGAGCGCCTGTTTTTGATCCGCTCGATCCGCCACCGCGCGCCGGACCAGGCGCCGCTGCCGCGCCAGGTGTCCCTGGCCGCGCTGGAGGCCGAGCCGCTGATCCTGCCCACCGGCCCGCACGGCCTGCGCAGCCGGCTCGACACGGCGTTTGCCCAGGCGCGCGTGGCGCCGTGCATGGCCATGGAAATCGACTCTCTCGAGCTGCTGATGGACGCCGTGGACATGGGCCTGGGCAGCACCATCCAGCCCTGGGCCGCCGTGGGCCGCTACAGCGACGCGGCGCAGCGCTTCGAACTGGCCGAGATCGAGGACGGCCCGGCCTTCCGGCCCGCCGCGCTGTGCAGCCTCTCGGACGACGAGCTCTCGCCCGCGGCGCTGGCGGCGCGCGTCGTGCTGGCCGACTGCGTGCGCGAACTGGTGCAGTCGGGCCAGTGGATCGGCGCGGCGCTGGTAGCGCCCGCCGCCCCCCACACGCTCTGACCGGCCGCCTGGCCCCCTCGGGGCTTGCCGCCACCGAGTCATCACGATTCGTGATGGGGCCATGCCCGCACGCCCCCTGCGCAGGCGGCGGTGTTCTTCCTACAGTCGGCCCTCCCCGATGAATGGAAGATCCACCGTGTCCGCCCTTGCCTTGCCTGCGCACCGCACCGTCGCCGCACCCACCCGGGTGCGTGAACAGCCTCCACTCCGCCTGGGAGTGGCGGCATGAGCCCCGACGTCCTGGTGATCGGCGGCGGCAACGCCGCCCTGTGCGCCGCGCTGATGGCGCGCGAGGCCGGCGCCAGTGTGCTGCTGCTCGAATCGGCCCCACGGGAATGGCGCGGCGGCAACTCGGCCCACACGCGCAACCTGCGCTGCATGCACGATGCGCCGCAGGACGTGCTGGTCGAGGCCTACCCCGAAGATGAGTACTGGCAGGACCTGCTCAAGGTGACCGGTGGCCTGACCAACGAGCACCTGGCGCGCCTGGTGATCCGTGCCTCCTCGACCTGCCGCGACTGGATGCGCAGCCACGGCGTGCACTTCCAGCCACCGCTGTCGGGCGCGCTGCACGTGGCGCGCACCAACGCCTTCTTCATGGGCGGCGGCAAGGCGCTGGTGAATGCGTATTTCCGCAGCGCCGAAAAGCTCGGCGTGCAGGTGCGCTACGAAGCGCCCGTGGACCGCATCGAGATAGAAAACGGCCGCTTCGTCGCTGCCCATTGCAAGGGCGAGCGCATCACGGCCAAAAGCTGCGTGCTGGCTGCGGGCGGCTTCGAATCGAACCGCGACTGGCTGCGCGAAGCCTGGGGCCAGAACGCGCGCGGCGAGTGGCCCTCCGACAACTTCCTGATCCGCGGCACGGCCTACAACCAGGGCGTGCTGCTGCGCCACCTGCTCGAGGACCACGGCGCCGACCGCATCGGCGACCCGACCCAGGCCCACATGGTGGCCATCGACGCGCGCGCGCCGCTGTACGACGGCGGCATCTGCACGCGCATCGACTGCGTCTCGCTCGGTGTGGTGGTCAACCGCGAGGCCGAGCGCTTCTACGACGAGGGCGAGGACTTCTGGCCCAAGCGCTATGCGATCTGGGGGCGCCTGGTGGCGCAGCAGCCGGGGCAGATCGGCTACTCGATCATCGACAGCAAGGCCATCGGCCGCTTCATGCCGCCCGTGTTCCCCGGCGTGAAGGCCGACAGCTTGCCCGAGCTCGCGCAAAAGCTCGGCCTGCCCGTGGACACCTTCATGCGTACGCTCGATGCCTACAACGCCGCCTGCCGCGTGGGCACGTTCGACCACACCGCCCTCGACGATTGCCATACCGAAGGCATCACGCCCGCGAAGACGCACTGGGCCCGCCCCCTCGACACGGCGCCCTATTACGGCTACGCGCTCAAGCCGGGCGTGACCTTCACCTACCTCGGCCTGCACACCGACGACACGGCGGCCGTGCGCTTCAACAACCAGCCGAGCGACAACCTGTTCGTCGCCGGCGAAATGATGGCCGGCAACGTGCTGGGCAAGGGCTACACGGCCGGCGTGGGCATGAGCATCGGCACGGCGTTCGGCCGCATCGCCGGCACCCACGCGGCCTTGGCATCAAAAAGGCCTGCAGCGCTTGTACAGAAAGCGCCAGCAGCTACAAAACAAGGAGTAAACAATGCAGTCGCTTGAAGCCCTGACGCGCGACGCCCGGGCGCTGGCGAACGGCGATGTCGTGCTGTCCGCCGCCGAGACCGAGGTGGCGCGCCAGATGCAGATCTGCAACGCCTGCCGCTACTGCGAGGGCTTCTGCGCCGTGTTTCCGGCCATGACGCGCCGGCTCGAATTCGGCAAGGCCGACATCCACTTCCTCGCCAACCTGTGCCACAACTGCGGCGCCTGCCTGCACGCCTGCCAGTACGCGCCGCCGCATGAATTTGCGGTGAACGTGCCCCAGGCCATGGCCCAGGTGCGCGGCCAGACCTATGCCGACTATGCTTGGCCGCCCGCGCTGGGCCAGCTCTACCAGCGCCAGGGGCTCACGCTGTCGCTGGCACTGGCCGCGGGGCTCGCGCTGTTCCTGGTGCTGGCCGTGGTGCTCCACGGCCAGGGCCTGGCTGCGCTGTGGGGCACGCCGCAGGGCGGCTTCTACGGCATCTTCCCGCACAACCTGCTGGTCGGCCTGTTCGCGCCGGTGTTCCTGTTCGCCACGCTGGCGCTGTCCCTGGGCGTGCGCCGCTTCTGGCGCGACGTGGCGCCGGCCACCAGCGGCGCGCCGCTGTCGCCCCCGGCCACGGCCGAGGCGGCCGACGCGGTGCTGCGCCTGAAATACCTGGACGGCGGCCACGGCGATGGCTGCCACAACGAAGACGACGCCTACACCCTGTCGCGCCGGCGCTTCCACCACTTCACGTTCTACGGCTTCCTGCTGTGCTTTGCCGCCACCAGTGTGGCCACGCTCTACCACTACCTGCTCGGCTGGGTGGCCCCCTACGAACTGCCCAGCCTGCCCAAGCTGCTGGGCGTGGCCGGCGGCGTGAGTCTGATGATCGGCACGGCTGGCCTGTGGCGCCTGAACCTGCAGCGCCATGCGCTGCACGGCGACGCAGCGCAAAAGCCCATGGACCGCGGCTTCATCGCGCTGCTGTTCCTCACCAGCGCCAGCGGCCTGCTGCTCTGGCTGGGCCGCGGCACGCCGGCGCTGGCGCTGCTGCTGTGCCTGCACCTGGGCGCGGTGATGGCGCTGTTCGCCACGCTGCCCTACGGCAAGTTCGCCCACGGCATTTTCCGCACCGCCTCGCTGTTGCGCCATGCGGTGGAAAAGCGCCAGCCCCACCCGATCGGCCTGGGCGCCGACTGACCGAACCCCCCGACGACTCCGCCGTCGAGGCACCGATGGCTTTGCAAAACCAAGAAAGAGACTGCATATGGCGTACGACGATATCCCGAAGCTCCAGATTTCCTCGATGAAGAACCAATGCTCGGAGGCCGAGTGGAAAGCGCGCGTCGACCTGGCGGCGTGCTATCGGCTGGTGGAGCATTTCGGCATGGCGGACATGATGGCCAACCACATCTCCAGCCGCGTGCCGGGGGAGGACGACGCCTTCCTGATCAATGCCTACGGCATGATGTACGGCGAGATCACGGCGTCCAGCCTGATCAAGGTCAGCCATGACGGCACCGTTCTCGCCAAGCCCGACTTTGGCGCGCTGGACTATGGCGTCAACAAGGCCGGCTACGTGATCCACAGCGCCGTGCACGATGCGCGCCCCGAAGTCGATTGCGTGATCCACACACACAGCTGGGCCTCGATGGCCGTGTCGTCGCTTGAGTGTGGGCTGCTGCCCATCACTCAGACCGCCATGCGCTTTCTGAAGATCGGCTATCACGACTACCAGGGCGTGGTGCTCGACACCGCCGAGCAGGAATCCCTGATTAAAGACCTGGGCCAGGGCGAGGCGCTGATCCTGCGCAACCACGGCGCGTTGACCGTCGGCCGCACCGTGGGCGAGGCGTTCAACTGGATGCACCGGCTCGAACTCGCCTGCCGCTCGCAGCTGGCGGCCATGGCCTGCAACACCCCCTTGGTCCAGGTGCCGCAGGCGGTGTTGCACGAGACCTGGAACAACTACCAGCCCGGCACCCGGCGTCCCTATGGGGTGATGGAGTGGCCGGCCCTGCTGCGCATGCTGGACCGCCTGGATCCCAGCTTTCGCACCTGAGCGCCACCCCGTACCGGCTGTGCGCCCACCCCCGCATCCGCTGGGCCGCCGCGCCCGCGCCGCACGCGGCGCCGCGGCGCATGCCCGGCCGCCCGGCCCCGCCCAGACCACCGACATCGCACCGGGCCGCACACGGCCCGGTGCCCACGCTTTTGACCCGCCGCACCGGTCCCCCCACGGGACGCGGCTCCGACTGCCGCACTGGCCACCGCCCCAGGGGCTGGCGTTGCCACGTCGGGGTCGAAAACCCGGCAAGGCCCTGCCGCGCTGAGCGGCCAGGCCTTGCATTTCACACAAGAACCACCGGAGACAAACATGCCCGATTCTTTGACCCCCCTCGCCCGGCTTCCGCGCCGCCTCGTCTCGGTCGCCCTGTTGGCGAGTCTGCTGCCCATGGGCTCCCACGCCCAGCAGCGCAGCTGGCCCGCCAAGCCCGTCAAGGTCGTCGTCGCATTCACCGCGGGCGGCACCACCGACATCCTCGCGCGCGCCGTCGCGCAGAAGCTCAACGAGAAGCTGGGCCAGTCGTTCATGGTGGACAACAAGCCCGGTGGCGGTGGCAACATCGGGACGGCCGAAGTGGTGCGCGCCGCGCCCGATGGCCATACCCTGATCGTCAATTCGGTGGGCCCGATTTCGATCAACCAGTCGCTCTACAAGAAGATGTCCTACGACCCGCTCACGGACCTCGTGCCCGTGGTGCAGATCGCCGATGTGCCGAACGTTCTGGTCGTGCACCCCTCCGTTCCGGCGCAAACCTTCGAAGAGTTCGTGGCGTACGTGAAGTCCCAGCCAGGCAAGCTGAGCTATGGCTCGACCGGCATCGGGACCTCGTCGCACCTGTCGAGCTACATGCTGACGCAGCGCATCGGCAGCGACACCTTGCACATTCCCTACAAGGGCGCCCATGCGCTGAACGACCTGCTCGCAGGCCGCCTGGAGTTCATGTTTGCCACCATCCCTTCGGTGATCCAGCACATCAAGGCCGGCAAGCTGCGCGCATTGGCGGTGTCGAGCCCCGTGCCTTCGCGCTCGCTGCCCAATGTTCCCACCGTGGCTGAAAAGGGCTTCCCCGGCTTCGCCGCAGGTTCCTGGTTCGGCTTCTTTGCACCCAAGGGCACGCCCGACGCCGTGGTGGCGGTGCTGAACAAGGCCGTCAACGAGGTGCTGCCTTCGCTCGAGGAGCAAATGGTGCGCGAAGGGGCCGATCCGATTGGCGGCACACCGGAGCAGTTCGGCCAGTTCACGCGCCGCGAGTACGCCAAATGGAAGCTCATCGTGCAGCAGTCCGGGGCCACGGCGGAATGAACACGGGAGCCGCCGTTCGAATCCTCCTGTCGGAGGCGGCCCGGCTGCGGCTGGCGCCGGCCCTGGTGCAAGCGGCCGGCAGCAGGCCGCTGCACTTCGTGCAGCCGGGCGAAGGCGAGGCCGACCTGGCCTTTGTCTCGCGCGACGTGACCGGCCTGTCCACCAAGCACCGCGTGACGCCCGAGACGCAGGCTTTTTACGACGCGCTGCGCGCAGCGTCTGCGCTCCAGTGGGTGCATGTGCATTCGGCGGGCGCAGACCGTCCGGTGTACCTGGAGCTGCACGGCCGCGGCGTTGCGCTCACCACGTCGGCGGGTGCCAATGCCGATGTGGTCGCGCAAACGGCGCTGGCCGGCCTGCTGGCGCTGGCGCGGCGGTTTCCGCAGCTGCAGGCGGCGCAGCGCGCGCACCAGTGGGCGCCGCTGATCCAGACGGGCCTGCCGCGCGACCTGCGCGGCCAGACTGCCGTGGTCGTCGGCTGGGGCGGCATTGGCCAGTACCTGGGGACGATGCTGCAGGCGCTGGGCCTGCATGTGGTGGCCGTGCGGCGCCAGTCCGCGCCACCGCACGGCGGTCTGGAGACCGTGTCGTACGACGAGCTCGACGCCGTCTTGCCGCGCGCCGACTGGCTCATCCTCGCCTGCCCGCTGACCGAGCGCACGCGCCAGCTGATCGGTGCGCGGGCGCTCTCGCGCCTGCCGTCGGGCGCGCACCTGATCAACGTGGCGCGCGGGGACGTGGTCGACGAGCCGGCGCTGGTGGAGGCGCTGCGCACCGGGCGGCTGGCCGGCGCCCACCTCGATGTGTTCGCCCACGAACCGCTGGCGCGGGATTCGCCGCTGTGGGATCTGCCCAACGTCATTGCGACACCGCACAGCGCGGGCTTTTCCGATGCCAATGCCGCGCGCGTCGATGAGGCCTTCGTCGACAACTTCCAACGCTGGCTGGCAGGGACCGGCTTGCGCAACCGCATCTGAGAAATAACCAGGAGAAACCATGATGAAACTTCAACACCTTGTCCATCGCAGCGCGCGCCTTGTGGCCGCAGCGGCACTGCTCGGCGCCACCGTGGCCGCCGCCCAGGACTTTCCACCCCAGAAGCCCGTCACCCTGGTGGTCGGCTTCGCCCCGGGCGGCGCCGCCGACGCGGCCGCGCGCCTGATCGCCAAGAAGCTCGGCGAAAACATCGGCCAGTCGGTGGTGGTGGACAACAAGGGCGGCGCGGGGGGCAACATCGCACACCAGTTCGTCGCCAACGCGGCGGCCGATGGGTCGGTGCTGCTGTTCGGTTCGGTCGGCCCGCTGACCATTGCCCCGCACCTGATGAAGCTGTCCTACGACCCGTTCAAGGACCTCGCAGCAGTCTCGGGCGGCGTGAACTTCCCCAACGTGCTGGTGGTGCACAAGGGCGCCGGGGCCAAGAACCTGGCCGAGTTCATCGCGCTGTCCAAGAAGAAGCCCGGCAGCGTGGACTTCGCCTCCACGGGCGCGGGCTCGGCCTCGCACCTGGCGGGCGAGTTGTTCAACCAGCGCGCCGGCGTCGACATGGTGCACGTGCCCTACAAGGGCGGCGCGCCCGCGCTGCAAGACCTGCTGGGCGAACGCATCACCTCGTACTTTGCCGCGCCGCCCACCGCCATGCCGCACGTGGAAACGGGCAGGCTGATTCCGCTGGCGACCACCGGCCTGACCCGGCCCGCCTACCTGCCCAACATTCCCACCGTGGCCGAGTCGGGCTTCCCAGGGTTCGAAGCGCTCAACTGGTACGCCTTCGTGGCGCCGGGCAAGACGCCGACGCCGCTGCTCGAGCGCTGGAACAAGGAGATCGTCAAGGTGCTGAACGACCCCGGTGTAAAGGAAGCGTTGCTCAAGCACGGCCTCACGCCCCAGCCGACCACGCGCGCCGAACTCACCGCCTTCATGAAGAAGGAATCGACCCAGTGGGCCGCGATCATCAAGGAGCGCAAGCTCACGGCGGATTGAGCGGACTGAGGGCGCGGCCCGCCGCTGTCACCTGCGCGGCGGGGTCAGCCCGCCGGCTGCAGCACGCTCGCGTCGGTGTGCACCAGCGACAGCGGAAAGCGCTGGCCCGCCAGGTAGTCTTCGAGGCTGCGCAGAAGCAGCGGGCTGCGGTGGCGCCCGGGGCAGGCGCGGATCTCGTCGGCCGTCATCCATACGGTGCGCACGATGCCCGCGTCGAGCGTGCGCCAGCCGTGGTGCGCGCCCAGCGTGCCGGCAAAGGCAAAACGCAGGTAGGTGAGGTCGTCGCCGGTGCGCGTCTTGGTGAAGCGGTTCAGGTACACGCCCACCAGCGCGCTCGGCGCGAATTCGTGCGCGGTCTCTTCCAGCACCTCGCGTGCGCAGGCGTCGGCCGGAGCTTCGCCGGGGTCGAGGTGGCCCGCCGGGTTGTTGAGCTTGAGACCGTCGCGGGTTTGCTCTTCCACCAGCAAAAAGCGGCCACCCTGTTCAATGATGGCCGCCACGGTGACGTTGGGTTTCCAGCGATTTGGCATGGAGCGCATTATCGCCAAGCAACCCTACAGCCCGATGACGGGGCTTGGCTGCGCGGTGCGGCGCATGCTCAGGGCGCGCCGCCGTCCAGGCGCCGCAGCATGTAGACCGCACCGGGGCCGTAGCTGGCCAGCCGCGCGCGCTGCGCCGCCTGGTCCAGCGCCTGCACCGCATACCCCTGCCGCTCCCAGTACGCCCGCGAGCCCTGCACCGACACCAGCGCCGAATGGCGCAGGCCGCGGGCAGTGGCCCCCGCCCACAGCCGCGCCAGCAGCGCACGCGCGAGGCCGCGCCCGGCGAACTGCGGCAGCACGGCCATGTCGTGCAGGTAGAGCGTGTCGGGGATGCCTGGTGCGGCCACGGCCTCAAAGTCGCCCTGCAGCGGCGTCACTTTGTGGCGCACCGAGTGGTAGGCCGCCAGGTAGGCCACGACCTG
This sequence comes from Acidovorax sp. SRB_14, assembly GCF_012932145.1. Classification (GTDB taxonomy): domain Bacteria; phylum Pseudomonadota; class Gammaproteobacteria; order Burkholderiales; family Burkholderiaceae_C; genus Simplicispira. The sequence goes on from NZ_MWOK01000009.1 coordinate 56,056, forward strand.
TCCGGCGTGTTCGAGCACCAGCGAGCAGTTGGCCGGGCTGGCCAGGCGGCGCGCAAAGACCTGCGCCCCTTCGACCAGCGCCGCGCCATAGCAGGCCTGCTGCACGGCCAGCAGGCCGGGCAGGTGCTGGGGCGCGAGCGCGCACACGCGCGCGCTCACTGTGGCGTCTGCACCTGCGGGCGCAGGAAGTCGTCGAGCGACAGGCCCTTTTCCTGCAGGATCGCTTCGAGCACGGGCTGCAGCGCGCCCAGGCTCTCGTGCACGGCCTCGCGCACCGTGTCCACCAGCACCTGCGTGCTGCGCTCGATCTCGATGTTGAGCGCGTCGCCCACCTTTTTGGCTTCAAACACCGTGGCGCGGCGCGTCTCGGGGATCAGCCAGACCTCGAACCAGCCCTCGGCGCGGTTCACCTCGGACACCGTCAGGCTCGCGCCGTGGATGGCGATGTAGCCCTTGGCAAAGATGTATTTGCGAAACGGCTCCGGCACCGCCACGCGCCAGACCAGGTTGTTGTCGAACTCGCGGCGCTCGATGAGGGTGCCGGTGAAATCGACATGGCCCGACAGCGGGTGGCCGCCTATCTCGGCGCCGTCCTTGGCCGCGCGCTCCACGTTCACGCGGTCACCCTGGTGGTAGCGGCCCAGCGTGGTCACGTTGAGGCTTTGCAGCATCACGTCGAATGCAGCCTGCGTGGGCGAGAGGATTTCCGTCACCGTGAGGCACACGCCATCGGTGGACACGCTCGCGCCAATGGCCAGGTCCTGGCAAAAGCCCGGCGGAAAATCGAGCGTGAAAGTCCGCAGGCCGCTGCGGTCGTGGATGGCGGCAATGGTGGCCGTGGCCTGGACGATGCCTGTGAACATGGCGCGGCTTTCCGATCAAAAAACGGGTGGATGGGCGGGGACGGGCGCGTTGCGGTGCCGCACGGGCGGCAAGCCTGGTAATTTTGCCACCCGGGCACCGCTGCCGCGCCGCGCCGGGCCCAGGCGCGCAGTTCCTTCGGCGCAGCCCTGCGCCCGGGCGCCCTCCTATACTGGCGCGCCCGGTTGGCCCCCAGTGAAGGAACGCCCCATGGCCTTGCACACCTGGTTGATCTATCTCGTGGCCGCCCTCGGCCTATCGCTCACGCCTGGCCCCAACAGCCTGCTGGCGCTCACGCACGGCGCGCTGCACGGGCACCGTCGCACGCTGTACACCGTGGCCGGCGGCGCGCTCGGCTTCGTGGCCGTCATTGCGCTGTCCATGCTCGGCATCGGCGCGCTGCTGCAGGCCTCGGCCAGCGCACTGTGGGTGCTCAAGTGGGTGGGCGGCGCCTACCTGGTGTGGCTGGGTGTGCAGCTGTGGCGCGCGCCGCCGCTGAACCTGCAGGCCGCGCCCGGCGCGCCGTTCCCGCGCCGCAGCCAGCTGTTCCGCCAGGGCCTGTTCGCGGCGGTGTCCAATCCCAAGGCGCTGCTGTTCTATGGCGCCTTCCTGCCCCAGTTTCTGGACCCGGCACGCAGCCTGTGGCTGCAGTTCGCGGTCATGGCTGGCACTTTTGCCGTGATCGAGTGCGTGGTCGAATACCTGCTGGCGCGGCTCGCGCACCGCATCCGCCCGGCGCTCGAGCGCTTTGGCAAGCGCTTCAACCGCGTCTGCGGCGCTGCGTTTGCGGCCATGGGCGTGGCGCTGCCGCTGGCGCGCTGAGGCGCCAGGCACGCGCGCCACCCACCATCCAAAAAAGCCCGCAGAACAAGCCGTCTCTGGGGCGCCGCAACCGGGCCTTCAACCGGCCGCCGGCAACTGGAGCAGAAACCGCGCGCCGCCCAGCGGGGAATCCAGTGCCTCCACGCTGCCCCCGTAGGTCTCGGTCAGGGTGCGCACGATGTCCAGGCCCAGGCCTGCGCCAGGGCGGTGCTCGTCAAGCTGCACGCCGCGTTCGAACATGCGCGGGCGCTGTTCGGTTGGGATGCCGGGGCCATCGTCGTCGATGGTGAAACACAGCTGGCCGCCCTCGCGCCGCACCGCCACGCGCACCCGGGTGCGCGCCGACTTGCCGGCGTTGTCGATCAAGTTGCCCAGCAGCTCGTACAGGTCCTGCTCCTCGCCGCGAAAGACCAGGCCCTCGGCATGCGCCGGCTCTGCCAGCGCAAAGTCCACCTGGCGTCCGGTGTGCAGGCGCGCCATGGTGCGCAGCAGCGCCCGCACTGGCTCCAGCACCGGCGTGGCCATGCCGGTGGCGCGCACGGCGGCGGCGGCGCGGGCGCGCGCCAGGTGGTAGTCGACCTGGCGGCGGGCGCTGGCCACCTGCTCGCGCACCAGCTGCGCCAGCGGGCTGCCTTCCTGCGCAGCGGCATTGGCCAGGACGGACAGCGGGGTGTGCACCGCGTGCGCCAGGTTGCCGGCCTGGGTGCGCGCGCGCTGCACCATGTCGGCGTTCTCGGTCAGCACATGGTTGAACTCGGCCACCAGGGGCTGCAGCTCCAGCGGAAATTGCCCTTGCAGCGTCGCGGCATGGCCGCTGCGCACGGCCGCCAGGCGTTCGCGCAGCAGCTTCAGGGGCCGCAGGGCCAGCTGCAGCTGCAGCGCCACGGCCACGGCCAGTCCCAGCGCCAGCATGGTTAGCGCAATCAGCAGCAGGTGGGTAAAGCGCTGCAGCGGCTCGGCCAGCAATGCCTTGTCGCCCGCCACCACCAGGTGCAGCGGCGGCGCGGCGTCCTCGGGCAGTTGCAGGGGGCGCGCCACGGCCAGCAGTTCGTGGCCCTGGGCATCGTGCAGCTGCAGCACGCGGTATCCGGCAGCGGGGTATTGCGCCGGCGGCGGGGGCAGGGTCAGCACCTGGTCCCACAGCGAGCGCGAGCGGGCCACGGCGGCCCGGGGCTGGCCTCCCAGCTGATCCACCTGCCAGTACAGGCCCGACAGCGGTTGCTCCAGCCGCGCGTCCGCCCCCATGGGCGCCACCGCCACGCGCCCACCCGGCCCCCAGTCCACGGCGGCGCTCAGGTGGTCGAGCTGCATCACCAGCTGCGCCTGCAGCTGCTGCGTGATGTGGTCCAGAAACAGCGCGCGCAGCCCCCAGCCGGCCAGCGCGATGGTGAGCAGCATCCAGGCCAGCGTACCGGCCAGCAGGCGCAGGCGCAGCGAGCCGCCGTTCATGCCGCCCTCATCGCGCGCCGCCCGCCTCCACCAGCCGGTAGCCCAGGCCGCGCACGGTCTCGATGCAGCCCTCCGGCAGCTTCTTGCGCAGGCGGCCGACGAAGACCTCGATGGTGTTGGAGTCGCGTTCGCTGTCCTGCGGGTAGATGTGTTCGGCCAGTTCGGTGCGCGAGAGCACCTCGCCCTTGCGCTGCATCAGCAGCGACAGCAGCTTGAATTCGTGGCTGGTCAGGGTGAGCGCCTGGCCGTCGACCAGCACGCGCGCCTGGCGCGTGTCGAGCCAGACGGGGCCGCATTGCCACTGGGCGCTGGCGTGCTCGCTCACGCGGCGCAAGAGCGCGCGCAGGCGCGCGAGCAGCTCCTCCATGTGGAAGGGCTTGGCCAGGTAGTCGTCGGCGCCGGCGTCCATGCCTGCCACCTTTTCCTGCCAGCTGCTGCGCGCCGTGAGGATGAGCACCGGCATGTTGCGCCCGCTGGCGCGCCAGCGGCGCAGCACCGACAGGCCGTCGAGCACGGGCAGGCCCAGGTCCAGCACCACGGCGTCGAAATCTTCCACGTCGCCCAGGTAATGCGCCTGGCCACCGTCGCCCGCGGCCTCCACCGTGTGGCCGGCGCCAGCGATGGCCTGCACCAGCTGGGCGCTGAGCGTGGGCTCGTCTTCCACGACGAGGATGCGCATCAGTGGTCTCCCTTGCGTTTGATTTTCAGCACTTGGCCATTGACGGCGTCCACCTTGAGCTGTGCCATGCGGCCGTCGTTTTGCAGCAGGCGGATTTCGTAAATGTAGCGGCCGTCGTCGCGCTCGAACTCGATCTTCAGCACCTGCCCCTGGTACCCGTGCTCGACCTTGTCGAGCACGGTGCGCAGCGGCAGCACTTGGCCCTGCTCGAGCGCCTGGCGCGCCAGCTCATGGTCGCTGCGGCGGGGTTCGTCGGCATGCAATGCGCTGCCTGCACCCAGGGCGCACAGGACGAGAACCGGCAGGACGGCGAAGCGGCGGGGGATGCTCATGGTGGTTTTATAAGCGCGCGGCAATGAACCGCAGATGAACGCCGCCTTCAGCACAGGTTCATGGTGGTTTTTTGAAAATTCCCTCCAGGCCGGGCGCGATGCCGGGCCACCAAGCCAGGAGTTGCCGCCATGCACAAGAACCACCAGACCGCCCGTCGCTTCCCCACCGCCTGTTCGGCAGGCGCCGCCGTGGCCTCGCGTGTCGCCCGGGCACAAGTGCCCGCAGCGCCGCAGGCTCCGGTCAGGAAGGAGCGAACCATGCGCATCGAAACGGCCCTTGCTGCCGCCGGGCGCCGGGGCGACAACGAATCGAGCCCCTGGACGAAGGGCCTGGGCGGATGGACCATCCGGGCGGGGATGTGGCGCTTTTCGGCGGCGGCTTGCGCGATGTCAGTGAGGGCGAGGGATGTATGCCGTGGAATGGCGTGAACCCCATGCGACCAGGAGATCCGACCATGAAAACCCCCTCTTCCCTGGCGGCCCTGTGCCTGGCCCTGGCCGCCGCCCCGGCGCTGGCGGGCGACGACTGCGACGTGCCCGTGCACCGGTGGCAATCGCGCGACGCCGTGCGCCAGATGGCCGCGCAGCAGGGCTGGCAGGTGCAGCGCCTGAAGATCGACGACGGCTGCTATGAGGTCCGTGGCCAGGACGCCCAGGGCCGCGCCTTCAAGGCCACGATTGACCCCGAGACCCTGCAGGTGCTCAAGATCAAGCGCAGGGAGCGCACCCGGGAGCGTGAACGCGAACACGCTCCCCAGGATGCGCGCCCCGCCCCCGCGGCCCCGTTCACCCCGGGCGGCGCGCCGCGCGGCCAGGTGGAATGAATGCCTTTTTTATCATCAAAACCAGTTCAAGACCTTATCAGGTAAGCGCCAGAAGCTATCAAATTTGAGGAGAACCACCATGTCCAAACCCCTTGTGACCACCATCGCCGCTGCCTGCGTTCTGGCCCTGCCCGCCCTGGCGCACAGCCGCCAGGTGACCCTGACCACCCAGCTCAAGAACTACGGCGGCGACGGTGCCTACCTGGCCGTCTACCTGACGGACGCCAAGGGTGCCTACGCCCGCACGCTGTGGGTGGCCGGCGGCAAGGCCAAGTACTACAAGCACCTGGCCGACTGGAGCCGCCTGTCCGCCGGTGACGCCAAGCGCCTCAACGGCGTCACCGGCGCCAGCGTGGGCGCGGGGCGCACGCTCAAGGTCACGGCCGACCTGGCCGATGCGCTGATCGACGCGGGCTACGAGATCCGCATCGATGCCGCCGCGGAAGACATGCGCGACAGCCCCGGCGAAGTGCGCGTGCCCCTGACCACGCAAAACGCCGGCAAGCCCCAGGCGGGCAAGCAGTACATCCAGTCGCTGACCTATCAACTGCAGTAAGGAGGCGCACATGGGCTGGAAGGTCGTCCACCGCTGGCTGGGCCTGAGCCTCGGCACCTTGGCTTGGGTCCTGGGCCTGTCGGGCGCGCTGCTGGCCATCGACCCGGTGCAGCAGGCCTGGCAGGCGCCCCAGGCCGCGCCGGGCCTGAGCGTGGCCGCGCTGGCGCAGCAGGTGCAGCGCGCCATGCCGGGCGTGGAGGAAATCCGCCGCCTGCCGTCCGGCGCCATCGCCGCCTTCGGCTTTGACGGCGAGCAGGCGCAGGCGCGCTATGTCGATCCGGCCGACGGCCGGCTGCTGGCGGTGTACCGTCCCTCGGTTCTGCCGCGCTGGGTGAAGAACCTGCACCGCGCCCTGCTGCTGGGTGACGCCGGGCGCTGGGGTGCGGCGGGCGTGGCGCTGGCCATGGCGGTGCTCAGCGTCTCCGGCCTGGCGCTGCTGCTGCGCCGCATGGGCGGCTGGCGGCAACTGGCGGGCCGGGTGCGCGGCACGCTGGCGCAGCGCCTGCATGTGCTGGTGGGCCGGGTGGTGCTGGCGGTGCTGTGCCTGTCCTCGGTGACCGCCCCGCTCATGAGCGCCACCACGCTGGGGCTGGTGGCACCCGACGCCCGGCCCGAACCCGAGCTGGCGCCCCGTGCGGGCAGCGGCGCCGCTCTGGGGCCCGCGCGCATCCCCCTGCTGCAAGCGCTGCGCCTACAGGACCTGCGCAAACTCAATCTGCCCGATGCCGCCGACCCCACCGACACCTGGCGGGTCACCACGCACCAGGGCCAGGGCTGGATCGACCGCTACAGCGGCCAGACCCTGGAATGGCACGACGCCACGCTGGCGCAGCAGATCGACGACTGGGCGCGGGTGCTGCACACAGGCCAGAGCGCCTGGCCCTGGGCCGTGGTGCTGGGGCTGGCGGGCGCGAGCGTGCTGCTGTTCTGGGTGACCGGCGTGCTGATCTGGTGGCAGGCGCGGCGGGGCGCGGTGCGCATCACGGGCAACAGCGCGCTGGCGCAGGCCGATGTGCTGGTCTTCGTCGCCAGCGAAGGCGGCAGCACCTGGGGCTTTGCCCAGGCGCTGCACGGCGCGCTGGCCCAGGCCGGGCACCGCGTCCACACCACGGGGCTGGAGCATTTCCAGACCAGCGCCGCCACCCGGCAGGTGTTCATCCTGGCGGCCACCTATGGCGAGGGCCAGGCCCCGGCCCACGCGCGCCACGCCCTGGAGCGCATCAGGGGCCAGGCCGCCGGCAGCGTGCCGGTGACGGTGCTGGGCTTTGGCGACCGGCAGTACCCGGCCTTCTGCGCCTTTGCCCAGGCGCTGGAGCAGGCGCTGCGCGCCCAGGGCTGGCCTGCGCTGCTGCCGCTGGAATGCATACACCAGCAGTCCGGCCAGCAGTTCGCCCGCTGGGGCGAGGCGCTGGCGCAGGCGCTGGGCGAGAGTCTGACGCTGGATTACGTGCCGCGCCTGCCGCCCACCACCGCGCTCACGCTGGAATCGCGGCGCGACTACCCGGGCCAGACCGACCGGCCCACGGCCATCCTGCGCTTTGCCTGGCCGCACACGCCTTGGCCGGAGCGCCTGCGCGGGCGCGGCCTGGCGCGCTTTGCGGCGGGCGACCTGGTGGGCATCGTGGCGCCGGGCTCGAGCGTGCCACGCTACTACTCGCTGGCCTCGGGCACCGAGGACGGATTCCTCGAAATCTGCGTGCGCCAGCTGCCCGGCGGCCTGTGCTCCACCCACCTCTACGGCCTGCAGCCGGGGGATCAGGCCCAGGCCTTCATCCGGCCCAACCCTGGCTTTGCGCTGGAGGGGGGCCAGCGCCAGCCCGTGCTCTTGATCGGCGCGGGCACGGGCGTGGCGCCGCTGGCGGGCTTCATCCGGCGCAACGACCGGCGCACGCCCATGCACCTGTACTTCGGCGCGCGCGACCCGGCACGGGACTATTACTTCGGGCCCGACATCCAGCACTGGCTCGCCGAGCAGCGCCTGGCGAGCGTGCGGACGGCCTTCTCGCGCGTGCCCGGGGGCGGCGGCTATGTGCAAGACGCCCTGCGCCGCGACGCCGAGAGCCTGCGTGCGCTGCTGGCCAGTGGCGCCATCGTGCGTGTGTGCGGCAGCCGTCCCATGGCGCGTGCCGTGGCCGAGGTGCTCGACGGCATCGCCGCCACGCTGGGCCTGAGCGTGCAACAGCTCAAGGCGAAGGGGCGCTATGCCGAAGACCTGTTCTGACCTCGGGGTGCCTCCCTCCGCCGCCGGCGGGCCAGGGAGGGCGCCAGCGGCGCCGGCCATGCACGGTGCCCGCAGCCTCCCTCTCCGCTTCCCTCCAGCGGCGGCAGGGGGCGATGCCACGCGCCTGCAACTGCACGGCCCGACCATGGGCACGCGCTGGGCGGTCACCTGCGACGCGCCGGCGGGGACCGACCGCCAGGTGCTGCATGCCGCCCTGCAGGCCGCGGTGGCGCAGGTGGACGCGCAGATGTCCCCGTGGAAGCCGGACAGCGATCTCGTGCGCCTGAACCACGCGCCCCTGGGCGCCTGGGTGGACCTGCCCGCCGAGATGCTGCAGGTGCTCGCCCGCGCGCTCGAGGTCTGTCGCCTGAGCGGCGGCGCCTTCGACCCCGCGGTCGGGGCACTGGTCGACGCCTGGGGCTTTGGCTCGGTGCGCGATGCGCCCGATGCGCAGGCGATTCGCGCCGCCCGTGCCGCGCCACGCCGCCCCACGCACCATGCCCTGGAACTGGAACTGGAACTGGACCGGGACGCAGGCCGCGCGCGCAGAAGCGCGCCCCTGCAGCTCGACCTGTGCGGCATTGCCAAGGGCTACGCGGTCGACCGCATGTGCACCGTGCTGCAGCAGCACGGCGTGCAGCATGCGCTGGCGGCGCTCGACGGCGAACTGCGCGCCCTCGGCCCCCAGGGGGATGGCACCCCCTGGGCCGTGGCGCTGGAGAGCCCCCAGGCGGGCCGCCGCGCCGCGCAGGGCGTGATCGAGCTGCAGGATCTCGCCGTGGCCACCTCGGGCGACTACCGGCGCTTCGTGCAGGTGGGCGACGCGCGCCTGGCGCACAGCATGGACAGCCGCCGTGGCGGGCCGGTGCACAACGGTGTCGCCTCCGTCACCGTGCTGGCGCCCACCTGCATGGACGCCGACGCCTGGGCTACGGCGTTGCTGGTGGCAGGCCCCGGCGAGGGCCTGGCGCTGGCGCAGCGCCTGGGGTTGGAGGCGCTGTGGCTGCTGCGCCGGGGTGGTGCGCTGGTGGAGCTGGGGCTGGGGCGCTTCGGTGCAGCTGCCACGCCGCCGGGCGGCACATGAACGGCCGATGAACCCGGCGTTCAGAACCGGTTCACGGCCCCCCGCGCAGACTGCAGGCACAGTCACTCCCGACTGCAATCACTGGCCAAGGAGATCACCATGCGCACGACCGTACTTCTCACCGCGATGGCCCTGCTGGCGACCGCCCTCAGCGCCCCCGCGCTCGCCGGGGACCATCGCCGCGATCGCAAGCACGCGCCTGAGCAAGCCGCCGCCGCTCGCTGTGCCGACGGCTTGGACCGCGGCATGCAGGCCGTCCCCCACCACGCCGCCCCCCAAGAGCGCGCCTACGGGTGGCAGTACTTTTCGGACCCCCAGGCCTGCCGCGCCGTCGTCATCAGTCCGCAAGGGGACTACTACCTCAGCCTGGGCAAGGGCCTGCGCTGGGTGGCCGGGGCGCAGACGCAGGTCTGACCGGGTGCGCCGCGTGCGCGGCCACCAGGCACTGCGCAAACGCCTGCGCCGCACGCGGCGGCTGGGGCGACTTGCGCAGCACGCCGACGAACTGGCAGCGGTAGAAGAACTGCGCCGGCTGCACCGTCTGCATTTGGCCGCTGCGCTCGAAGGCCTCGGCGTAGTGGTCGGGCAGAAAACCCAGGTAGCGGCCCGACAGCACCAGCGTGGCGATCGACTCTTGGTCGAAACCCGTGGCCTTGCGCGGCAGGCGCGCGCTGTGGCTCAGCTCCATGTTGGGCGAGTGGTAGCCCAGGCCGGCAAACTGCCAGGCGCGCAGGGCCTGCCAGGTGAGTGGGCTGTGGTCCTGGCCGAACAGCGGGTGCTGCCGGCCGCAGTACAGCAGCATGTTCTCGGTGAACAGGTCGGTGTAGACCAGGCTTTGCGAATGGCGGTGCGCCGGGATGATGCCGACCTGGAAGCGCCCGTCGATCAGCCCGCGCTCGATGACGTTGATGGACGCCACATGCATCTGCAGGGCCACGTCCGGCGCCTGCCCGGTAAACAGCGCAATGGCCGCGCCAATGCGCGCGGCCGGGTTGCTGGCGGTCTTGTCGAACACCGCCACGTCGAGCCGCCCGCCCATGCGCTGGTGGATGTCGTCGATGCTGCTGCGAAACGCGTCCACCGCGCTGAGCAGGCGCAGGGTTTCGTCGTACACGCGCTGGCCCTCGGCCGTGAGCGCAAAGCCCGCGCGCCCGCGCCGGCACAGCGTCAGGCCCAGGCGCGTTTCCAGGTCCTTCATGTGGCGGCTCACGGTGCTGGCGCCGATGTTGAGCTCCAGCTCGGCCGCGGCCATGCCGCCGCACTCGGCCACGCTCTTGAACACCTGCAGCAGGCGCAGGTCCATGTCGCTGATCTGGCCGAGCAGCGCGCGCTGGCGCGGTGCCGCGGCGCTGTGGGAGGAAGCGGGGCGGTGAGGGGGCGTTGTTACGTGCATGAAGTGCTAAGTAAACATTGACATTGCGCTCTTGGAGAGATTAACAGCGGGGGGCAACAATGGCCCACCAGTGCCCCTGCTCCGCAGGGCTGTATTTGTGCATCGGAGAACCCCATGAGCTTCGTCAACATCGACCTTCCCGCCGCCGGCAACGCCCCGCGCATGGATGCCGCCTGGCTCGACGCCCACTGGATGCCCTACACGGCCAACCGCAACTTCAAGGCCCACCCGCGCATGATCGTGGAGGCCAGCGGCGCCTATTTCACCGACTCCGACGGCCGCAAGATCTTCGACGGCCTCTCGGGCCTGTGGTGCTCGGGCCTGGGCCACGGCCGCCGCGAGATCGCCGAGGCGATCGGCCGGCAGGCCGCCAAGCTCGACTACGCGCCCGCGTTCCAGTTCGGCCACCCGCTCTCGTTCGAGCTGGCCAACCGCATCAAGGACCTGACGCCCGCGGGCCTCGACTACGTGTTCTTCACCGGCTCGGGTTCGGAGGCCGCAGACACCTCGCTCAAGATGGCGCGCGCCTACTGGCGCACGAAGGGGCAGGCCAGCAAGACGCGGCTGATCGGCCGCGAAAAGGGCTACCACGGCGTGAACTTTGGCGGCATCTCGGTCGGCGGCATCGGCGCCAACCGCAAACTGTTCGGCCAGGGCGTCGAAGCCGACCACCTCCCGCACACCCAGCCGCCGGCGGGCTCGTTCCACCAGGGCATGCCGCCCACCGGCAAGGAACTGGCCGACAAGCTGCTCGACGTGATCGCGCTGCACGATGCGAGCAACATCGCCGCCGTCATCGTCGAGCCCTTCTCGGGCTCGGCCGGCGTGGTGATTCCGCCCGTGGGCTACCTCGAGCGCCTGCGCGAGATCTGCACGCAGCACCACATCCTGCTGATTTTTGACGAAGTCATCACGGGCTTTGGCCGCGCCGGGGCGATGACCGGCGCCGAGGCGTTCGGCGTCACGCCCGACATCCTGAACATCGCCAAGCAGGTCACCAACGGCGCGCAGCCGCTGGGCGCCGTGGTCGCCAGGAAGGACATCTACGACACCTTCATGAACGCCGGCGGCCCCGAGTACCTGCTCGAATTCCCGCACGGCTACACCTACTCGGCCCACCCCGTGGCATGCGCGGCCGGCCTCGCGGCGCTCGACATCCTGCAGAACGAAGGCATGGTCGGGCGCGTGCAGGCGCTGGCGCCGTACTTCGAGCAGGCGGTGCACAGCCTGAAAGGCGCCAAACACGTGCTGGACATCCGCAACTACGGCCTGGCCGCCGGCTTCACGATTGCGCCGCTGCCCGGCGAGCCAGCCCGCCGGCCCTACGAGATCGCGATGAACTGCTGGAAGAAGGGCTTTTATGTGCGCTACGGCGGCGACACCATCCAGCTGGCCCCGCCGTTCATCAGCGAGAAGGCCGAGATCGACCGCCTGATCAACGCACTCGGCGATGCCCTGGCTGAGACCGCCTGATCCTGCGCATACCCAAAGAATCTCATATTGATAGCTGCCAGCACTTAATAGATAAGCGCTGGCGGCACTTCCATTCAAATTTTCGCCATGCACCACGACAAGAACGTCACCACCACCGTCGGCCACCTGATCGACGGCCAGATCGTTGCCGACACCGAACGCACCCAGCCCGTGTTCAACCCCGCCACCGGCCAGTCCACCACCAGCGTGGCGCTGGCGAGCCAGGCCACGGTCGAGGCCGCCATTGCCTCCGCCGAGGCCGCCTTCCCGGCCTGGCGCAACACGCCGCCATTGAAGCGCGCCCGCGTCATGGGCAAGCTCAAGGTGCTGCTCGAAGAAAACGCCGACAAGATCGCCGCCCTGATCACCGCCGAACATGGCAAGGTGCTGGCCGATGCGCACGGCGAACTGCAGCGCGGCATCGAGAACGTCGAATACGCCAGCTACGCCACCGAGCTGCTCAAGGGCGAGCACAGCCGCAATGTGGGTCCGTCCATCGACTCGTGGAGCGAGTTCCAGGCACTGGGCGTCACGGCCGGCATCACGCCGTTCAACTTCCCGGCCATGGTGCCGCTGTGGATGTGGCCCATGGCCGTGGCCTGCGGCAACACGTTTGTGCTCAAGCCGTCGGAGCGCGACCCGTCGTCCACGCTGTTCATCGCCCAGCTGGCGCTGGAAGCCGGCCTGCCCCCCGGTGTGCTCAACGTCGTCAACGGCGACAAGGTGGCCGTGGACACCCTGCTGCGCGACCCGCGCGTCAAGGCGGTGAGCTTTGTGGGCTCTACCCCCATCGCCGAATACATCTACGCCGAAGGCTGCAAGCACGGCAAACGCGTGCAGGCCCTGGGCGGCGCCAAGAACCACGCCGTGCTGATGCCCGACGCCGATGTGGGCAACGCCGTGAGCGCCTTGATGGGCGCGGCCTACGGCTCGTGCGGCGAGCGCTGCATGGCCATCCCGCTGCTGGTGGCCGTGGGCGACGCAGTGGGCGATGCCGTGGTGGCGGGCCTGAAGACCGAGATCGCCAAGATGAAGGTGGGCCCCGGCACCGACAACCGCAACGACATGGGCCCGCTGGTCACCAAGCAGCACTTCGAGAAGGTGAAAGGCTATGTGGACCAAGGCGTGGCCGAAGGCGCCACGCTGGTGGTGGACGGCCGTGGCGTGCAGGTGGCCGCAGGCCATGAGGGCGGCTACTTCCTCGGCGCCTGTCTGTTCGACCATGTCAAGCCCGGCATGACGATCTACCAGGAAGAGATTTTCGGCCCGGTGCTCGGCGTGGTGCGCGTGCAGACGCTGCAGCAGGCCGTGGACCTGATCGACGCGCACGAGTACGGCAACGGCACCTGCATCTTCACCCGCGACGGCGAGGCCGCCCGCTACTTCACCGACCACATCCAGGTCGGCATGGTGGGCGTGAACGTGCCGCTGCCGGTGCCCGTGGCCTACCACTCGTTCGGCGGCTGGAAGCGCAGCCTGTTTGGCGACCTGCACGCCTACGGCCCGGACGCGGTGCGCTTCTATACCAAGCGCAAGACCATCACGCAGCGCTGGCCCTCGGCCGGCGTGCGCGAAGGCGCGGTGTTCAGCTTCCCAAGCAGCCGGTAACCGGCCCCACGCTGCTCTTGCAAGAAACGGCCCTGCGGGGCCGTTTTGCATGGCCGCTGTGTTGGCAGGGGCCAGGCCGCGGCCTATCGCGTGCGCACGTGCGCGGTGCGGGGGCTGCGCAGGTTCTCGGCATCGAGGATCAGGCGCCCCTGGATGCGCCCCTTCATGCGCTTGACGTTGCTGGCCGCATCCTGCATGTGGCGCTGCATCAGCGCGCGCACCCGGTCCGCATCGCGCGCACGCGCCGCCTGCGTGATCTCGCGGTGGAAGTTGGCATTGGCCTCGCCAAAGCGGCGGTGCTCGGTCTTGGGCGTGCGGTTGCCGAAGACGATGAGCTGGCGGATCATTTCGTTGATCAGTTCGCAGGTGAAGCGCAGGAATGGATTGGGGTTGGCGGCGGCCAGGATGTCGTGGAAATTCACGTCTTCGCGGCGCTGGCTGACCAGGTCTTCGGTGCTGGACGTAGGGTCACAGCAGGCGATGCTGCGCTCCAGCGCCTCGAAGTCGGACTCCGTGAGGTGGGGCACAGCGCCGGCCGCCAGTTCGGGCTCGAGCAGTTGGCGCACGGTGTAGATGTCGTCGATCGTCACGGCCTGGAAGAACAGGTAGTTCTGCATGAACTGCAGGGTGCGGTCCAGCGGCACCTCGGCGATGGTGCCGCCGCCCGATGGGCCGGTCGAGATGGTCACCAGGCCTTGCACTTCGAGCGACTTGAGCGCCTCGCGGATGGTGCCCTTGCTCACTTCGAACTGGGCCTGCAGCTCGACCTCGCGCGGCAGGCGGTCGCCAGGGCTGAGGTTTTTTTCGGTGATCAGCCGTTTGATCTCTTGCGCCACGAGATCGGGCCGCTTGAGCTGCTTGATGGGGCGTTGAGCCGACGGTTTGCTGGCCATTTTGAAAATATTTTCTCTGTGCGGCGGAGATGGTGCGCGGCGCTGCCCGCGGCAGTCGCCCGGATAGTGCAGTGTATGCACCGCCAGCGTGCATGGGAACGTTTCCTAGGGTTTGCACGCGTCTTATTTGTTCTATTTATCACTATAAATACGAACAAAGAGATGGACGTGAAACGTCCGCATGCCAGGTGCCCAGGTTGGGGTCTGGCACGGCCGGTGTTGGCACGCATAGTGCTTTACACCAGGCACCAGCAACCGGCCATATCTGGCCATTTCCCACCCCAGGAGACCTATCCATGCAGCGTCGTCAACTTCTTCAACTCTCCGCCCTGGGCGCCCTGCCCGCTTCGCTCGGTCTGGCGGGCAGCGCCCGGGCCCAGGCATCGGGGGCCATCCAGTTCGGCTGCCCGGTGCCCATGTCCGGCGCCTTCGCCGCCAACGGGAAGTTTGCCGACCTGGGCATGAAGCTGGCCATCGAACAGTACGGCACGGCCCTGAAGCGCCAGCTGGCCTACACCGTGCTCGACACCGAGGGCAAACCCGCTACAGCAGTGCGCAAGGTGCAAGAGTCGTCCCAGCAGCTGGGGACGCGCTTCTTCGCGGGCGGCATCCTGTCGTCCGAGTCGCTCGCCATGGGCAAGGAGGCCGAGAAGGCCGGGGGCATCTTCATCACCACGGCCGGCGCCGATGAGATCACCGGCAAGGACTGCAACAACGCCACCTTCCGTTGGTCCGTGCCCACGTTTGGTGCTATCGAGCAGACGGTGCGGCCCCTGATCGAGGCCAACCCGAAGGCCAAGCGCTGGTACACCATCACGCCGCAATACGTGTTCGGCGACGGCCTGCTGTCCGCGGCCAAGAACATCTTCAAGGAAAAGGGTCTGGAGCATGTGGGCAACAGCTACCACTCGCTCAACGAAAAGGAGTTCAGCGGCTACCTCACCAATGCCATGGCCGCCAAGCCCGACGTGCTGCTGCTGCTGAACTTCGGCTCGCAGTCTTCCGACGCGCTGCGCCAGGCGGTGAGCTTTGGCATGAACAAGAACATGACCATCCTGATCGCCTGGGCGTCCGGCCTGGAGCAGTTCGAGTCCCTGGGGGCGGATCTGTGCGATGGCGTGTATTTCGGCGCGCAGTACTGGCACACCGCCAACACGCCGCTCAACCTCGACCTGGTCAAGCGCGCGACCGACAAGTTCAAGGCCAACCCCAACTACAGCCTGGCCGGGTCGTACATCTGCACCAAGCTGCTGATCGACGGCATCCTCAAGGCCGGAACGGTGGACCAGAAGGCCGTGATTGCCGCGCTCGAAGGCATGAAGTACCAAGGCCTGACGGGTGAGGAAGAAATCCGCAAGGCCGACCACCAGGTGCTGAAGAACTACTACCTGCTCAAGGGCAAGGCCAAGGCCAAGATGGCCAATAAGGACGACTTCGTGGACGTGGTGAGCTCCGGCAAGTCGTTCCTGCCCGTCGACCAGACGGGCTGCAAGCTGGCCTGAGCGCCAAGCCAGGCAGGCCGCGCGGCCCCGTGGTGGGTCGCGCCCTTTCTTCCTTCACTCTTTCAATCCGCTTGCCATCGGCGGGGCCTTCGGGCCTTGCCGGGGCCCCTTTTTTCAAGACTCTCATGAGCATCTACCTGCTGCAGGTCATCAACGGAATCGGCATTGGCATGCTGTACTTCCTGTTGGCCGTGGGCCTGTCCATTGTGTTCGGCCTGCTGCGCTTCGTGAACTTTGCGCACGGGGCCTTCTATCTGCTGGGGGCGTATTTCTGCTACCAGATGACGCGCTGGGGCATGAGCTTCTGGCTGGCGCTGGCGGCGGTGCCGCTGGCCGTGGGGGCGCTGGGCTGGTTGACCGAAAAGGTCCTGCTGCGCCATGTGTATGCCAAGCCGCATGAATTCCACATCCTGGTGACGGTGGGGCTGGCCCTGGCGATCCAGGAACTGGTCATCGTCCAGTGGGGCCCGCTGGGGGACAGCGTGGCCGTGCCCGATCTGTTGCAGGGGGTGGTGATGTGGGGCAGCTTTGTGTACCCCAAGTACCGGTTGTTCGTGATCGGTTTCACCGCCGTGCTCGCGGTGGGGCTGTGGTACGTGCTGGAGGGCACGCGCCTGGGCAGTGCGGTGCGCGCCGGCAGTGAGTCGACCGAGATGGTGTCACTGCTGGGCATCAATGTGTTTCGCATCTTCAGCCTGGTGTTCGCCCTGGGCGCTGCGACGGCCGCCCTGGCCGGGGTGCTGGCCGCGCCGATCCGCGGGGCCGAGCCCTTCATGGGCATCGAGGCCCTGGGGGTGGCTTTCGTGGTCGTCGTCGTCGGGGGCATGGGCAGCTTTGGCGGGGCGCTGGTGGGGGGCTTGCTGATTGGCATCGTGCAAAGCGTGATGAGCACCCTGTGGCCGGAAGGGGCGCGCCTGATGGTTTATGTCGCCATGGCCGCCGTGCTGCTGCTGCGCCCGCACGGCCTGCTGGGCCGCAAAGGATGAACACCATGAAAAAACATTTCCACATGCTGCTGGCCCTGGCCGTCGTGCTGGCCATGCCGCTCACCATGCAGTCGGGATCGCTGGCGAGCGAGGTGCTGATCTTCGGCCTCGCCGCCATGGGCTGCAACCTGCTGCTAGGCCACACCGGCTTGCTGTCGTTCGGCCAGGGCATCTTCTTTGGGCTGGGCAGCTACACGATTGCCCTGACGCTCACGCGCTGGCCACTGCCCATGCCGCTGGCATTGGCGCTGGCCGTGGCCATGGGCGCGCTGGGCGCGGCCCTGGTGGGGTGGATCGCCATCCGCCAGCGCGGCACCTACTTCGTCATGCTGACGCTGGCGTTTGCGCAGATGTTCTATTTCCTCGCCTACTCGTTCTCCGGCCTGACCGGCGGCGACAACGGCCTGATGGACATCCCGCGCCCCGCGCTGGCGGTGGCGGGCCTGACGCTCTGGCCCCTGGCGTCGCCCTGGCAGTACTACGGCTTCGTGGCCGTCGTGTTCCTGGGCGCCTTCTGGCTGCTGCAAAAGGTCTCCGGCTCGGTGTTTGGCCGCACCCTTTTGGCCGTGCGCGACAACGAGGAGCGCGCCGGCGCCATTGGCTACAACCTGCGCTTGCTCAAGCTGCAGGCCTTCGTGATCTCCGGCGCCGTCACCGGCCTGGCGGGGGCGCTGCACGCCATGATGACCGGCATTGCCCCCCTGTCGAATGCCGAGTACCACACCAGTGAAATGATCCTGGTCATGACCGTGATTGGCGGCACCGGCAACCTGCTGGCCTCGCTGCTGGGCTCCGCTTTCTATGTGCTGCTGGGCGACTGGCTGTCCACCTTGTGGCCGCGCTGGCTGCTGCTGCTGGGGGTGGTGCTGATGGTGGTCAGTCTGGGGATGCAGCGCGGTCTGTGGGGCGTGGGCGAGACGCTGTGGGGCTTGGTGCGCCGCAAGGCCCCACAGCCCGGCGTGCCCGCCGCGCAAGGAGAAAAAGCATGAGCGCGCCCATCTTGCTGGAAGCCGTGGGCGTTGAAAAGCGCTACGACAAGTTTGCCGCCCTGGCCGGGGTGGACCTGAAGGTGCGGGCCAACACCGTGCACTCCGTGATCGGACCCAACGGCGCTGGCAAGACCACGCTGTTCCACATGCTCACCGGCACCAAGACCGTCAGCGGTGGGCGCATCCTGTTTGACGGACACGATGTGACCCGCGAGCCCGACCACCGGCGCGTGCAACGCGGCATGGCACGCTCGTTTCAGGTCACCAGCCTGTTCCTGACCTTGCCGGTGCGTGAAAACCTGCGCCTGGCAGCGCAGGGCACGGCACCGACGCGCGCCCTCAATTGCTGGCATGCGCCGCTGGGTGCACGCGCCTGCGCCGACGCAGTGGCCAGCGTGCTGGCACGGCTCGGTCTGGAGCGCCATGCCGACACGGCCGTGGGCAACCTCTCGCACGGGCAGCAGCGCCGCCTGGAGGTGGGCATGGCGCTGGCCGCTCGGCCCAAGGCAATCTTTCTGGACGAGCCTACGTCGGGGATGGGCATCGACGACCTGGACGAGATGAAGCGCCTGATCCAGGGCCTCAAGGACGAGCACACCGTGGTGCTGATCGAACACAACATGAACATCGTGATGGACATCTCCGACACCGTGACCGTGATGCAGCAGGGCCGCGTGCTGGCCGAAGGCCTGCCGCACGACATCCGCAGCGACGACCGGGTGCGCAGCGCCTACCTCGGCAACATGATCACCGGAGGGAAAGCATGATCCTCGACATCGAAAATTTGCATGCCCACTATGGCAAGAGCCATGTGCTGCAGGGCGTGTCGCTGCACGTTGGCGATGGCGAACTGGTCACGCTGCTGGGGCGCAATGGCGCGGGCAAGACCACGACGCTCAAGAGCCTTTGCGGCGTGGTCAGGCCCAGCCAGGGGCGCATTCGTTTTGCCGGGCAGGAAGTGCAGGGCCTGCCGGCCCACGCCATCGCCCAGCGCGGCGTGTGCCTGGTGCCCGAGCACCGCGGCGTCTTCAAGCTGCTCACAGTCGAAGAAAACCTGCTGCTGGGCCAGCGCAAGCACTCGCCCTGGCAGCTCGGCGATGTCTACCGCATCTTCCCGCGCCTCAAGGAGCGGCGCACCAACGGCGGCGGCCAGCTGTCGGGCGGCGAGCAGCAGATGCTGGCGATCGGCCGCGCGCTGATGAACGCGCCCAAGCTGCTGATGCTCGACGAGCCCGTCGAAGGTCTGGCGCCCGTGATCGTCGAAGAGATCGTGGCCCAGCTCAAGACCATCAAGGCTGCGGGTGTCGCCATCTTGCTGGTCGAGCAAAACCTGGAGGTCTGCACCCAGCTGGCCGACCGGCACTACATCATCGAGCAGGGCGCCATCGTGCACGCGGCGGACAACGCCACCTTCCTGGCCGACGACGCGGTCAAGGACCGTTACCTGGGCGTTGGCCTGGTTTGAAATTCTGACGAGCACCCCACCATGAACACCCTGACTTCTTTTCCTGTGGCCACCGAGACCAAGGTGAATGGCGCACGCCTGTGGCAGTCGCTGATGGACCTGGCGCGCATCGGCGCCACGCCCAAGGGCGGTGTCTGCCGCCTCGCCCTCACCGCACTCGACGGCCAGGGCCGGGATCTGTTCGTGCAATGGGCGCGCGAGGCCGGCTGCACCATCCGCGTCGACGCCATCGGCAACATCTTTGCGCGCCGCAGCGGCCGCGACGACAGCCGGCCGCCCATCATGACCGGCAGCCACATCGACACCCAGCCCACGGGCGGCAAGTTCGATGGCAACTACGGCGTGCTGGCGGGCCTGGAAGTGGTGCGCAGCCTCAACGATTCCGGCGTGCAGACCGAGGCCCCGATTGAAGTGGTGGTGTGGACCAACGAGGAGGGCTCGCGCTTCGTGCCCGTGATGATGGGTTCGGGCGTCTTCGCCGGGGCCTTCACCCTCGAACACGCGCTGGCCCAGCGCGATGCCCAGGGCATCAGCGTCGGCGAGGCCCTGACGGCCATTGGCTATGCCGGGCCGCGAGGCGCCACGCCCGCCGTGGGCGCCTATTTCGAGGCGCATATCGAGCAGGGCCCGGTGCTGGAGGCCCACGACCGCGTGATCGGCGTGGTGCAGGGGGCGCTGGGCCAGCGCTGGTACGACGTGGCGGTCCAGGGCATGGAGGCGCACGCCGGCCCCACGCCCATGGCGCTGCGCCGCGATGCGCTGCTGGCCGCCAGCGAGCTGGTGGGCGAGGTCAACCGCATGGCGCTGGAGCGCGCGCCGCACGCGCGCGGAACGGTGGGTGCGATGGAGGTGTTCCCGAACTCGCGCAACGTCATTCCGGGCAAGGTCGGCATGAGCGTGGACCTGCGCGCGGGCGACGACACCGTGCTGCTGGACATGGACGCCGACCTGCGCCGCACCTGCGCGCGCATCGCACGCGAGCGCGGCCTGGTCATCGACGTGCAGCAGGTGGTGTATTTTCCGCCCCAGCCCTTCACGCCGGACCTCGTGGAAGGCATCCGCAGCGGCGCAGAGAAACTGGGCTACAGCGCCATGGATGTGGTCAGCGGCGCGGGCCACGATGCCGTCTATCTGGCGCGGCTGGCGCCCACCGCCATGGTCTTCGTGCCGTGTGAGAACGGCATCAGCCACAACGAGATCGAAGACGCGCAGCCCGAACACCTCGAAGCCGGCTGCAACGTGCTGCTGCAGGCCATGCTGCGCTGCGCCGGGGTGGTGGCATGAAGATCCTGATCGCGCGGCTGAACCACGAAACCAATACCTTCTCGCCTGTTCCCACGCCGCTCGCGGCGTTCGCCCCCACCTATGGCGAGGCCGCCTACCGCGACAACAAGGGCATGCGCACCGCCATGGCGGCCTTCATCGACCTGGCCGAAGGCCTGGGCGCCACGCTGGTCACGCCGGTGTCGGCCACGGCCAACCCCAGCGGCAAGGTGCATGCCGCGGCCTACGACGCGCTGACCGAGCGCATCGTCAGCGCGGCGCCCGGCTGCGACGCCATCCTGCTCGACCTGCATGGCGCCATGGTGGCCGAGAACAGCGCGGACGGCGAAGGCGACCTGCTGGCGCGCGTGCGCGCCGCCGCGCCCGGCGTGCCGATTGGCGTGGCGCTGGACCTGCACGGCAACATCACGCAGAAGATGATCGACCATGCCGATGTGCTGGTCGGCTTCAAGACCTACCCGCACATTGACATGTACGAGACCGGTGCGCACGCCGGCCGCTTGCTGCGGGACATGCTGCAGGGCCGCGCGCGCCACAGCATGCACTGGCACCCCTTACCGCTGATGGGCCACACGCTGCGCAGCACCACGCTGGAAGGCGCCATGCTGCGCGCCGTGGACGCGGCCCGTGCGGCGGAGCAGGCTGGCATGCCGGCGGTGACGGTGTTCGCGGGCTTCTCGCTGGCCGACATTGCTGCGCCCTGCATGAGCGTGGTGGTCACGGGCCATGCCAGCGACCCGCAGGCCGCGCAGGCCGTGGCCGACCGCATTGCACGCCAGATCTGGGACGAGCGGGCCCAGTTCGTGTACGACAGTGAGCAGCTGCAAGATTCGCTGGCCCGGGCACAGGCGCTGGCGCAGGGCGCCAGCCGCCCCGTGCTGTTGCTGGACCACAGCGACAACTGCATGTCGGGCGGTACCTGCGACGCCATGGATGTGCTGCAGGCCGCGCTCGCCCAGGGGCTGGACAACATCGCCATGGGGCCGCTGTGCGATCCGCAGGCGGTGCAGGCGCTGGTGCAGGCCGGCGTGGGCGCGCAGGTGGAGCTGGAACTGGGCAACAAGGTGCCGCTCACGCAGCTGGGCATCAGCAAGCAGCCGCTGCAAGTCACGGGCCGGGTGCTGGCCATCAGCGATGGCGAGTACACCGTCACCGGCCCGATCTATACCGGCCAGCGCTGCGGTATGGGGCGCACCGTGCTGCTGGACATCGGCCGCGCGCAGATCGTGGTCACCGAGCGTCCGCACGAACCCTGGGATCTGGGTGTGTTCAGCTGCGTGGGCGTGGACCCGACGGCGTTTCGCTTCGTGCTGCTGAAGTCGCGCATGTATTGCCGGCCCGTGTTCGTGCCGCTGGCCCAGGCGCTGGTGGAGTGCGACAGCCCCACTGGCGTGACCAGCTCGAACTACGCCCTGTTTCCGTTTTCCCAGGTCCAGCGCCCGGTGTTTCCCCTGGACGCGCTTTGAAGGGTGTGAGCGCCTGGCGCGCGCAATGCTTCAAAAATAAGAGCCGTTGGCGCTTATTTATATTGAATTCCAAGGTATTTTTGCATTAAAGCCAATGGAATAGAGCGCTAATTGCTCCTGATTTTGTAGCGCTCCAATACAGAAATCTCCTGCCGCGGTCTGCGCGGCAGGGGCTTTTGCGTGCTACGGGGTGCGCTCAGTCCAGCGTGATGCCCGCGGTCTTGATCACCTGACGCCACTTGGCCACTTCCACCTTCAGGAAGTCGGCCGAGGCGGCCGGCTTGAGGGCCGAGGGCAGCACGCCCATGGCGTCGAGCTTGGCCTTGACATGCGCATCGGGCAGCGCCTTGGCGATCTCTTGGTACAGGCGCTCGACGATGGGCTGGGGCGTGCCGGCGGGCACGGCGGCGAGGAACCAGGCGTCGGCCTGGAAGCCCTTGAGGCCTTGCTCGTCCATGGTTGGCACCTCGGGCAGCGAGGCCAGGCGCTCGTTGTGCGCCACGGCGAGGGCGCGCAGCTTGCCGGCCTTGAGCTGGGAGTCGATGGTCACGGCCGTCAGGAAGCCGAAGTCGGTTTCACCCGCGACGAGCGACACCACCGACGGCGCACTGCCCTTGTAGGGGATGTGGCTGATCTTCACCTTGGCCTGCATCGCGTACAGCTCGGCACCCAGGTGGTTCGGGCCGCCCGTGCCCGACGAGGGGTAGTTGAGCTTGTCCGGCTGGGCCTTGGCCGCGGCCGTCAGGTCGGCCATCGACTTGAACGGGCTTTGCGCCCCCACGGTCAGCACAAGCGGGCTGCGCGCGACCAGGCTCACGGGCGTGAAGTCCTTGAGCGGGTCGTAGGGCAGCTTGGTGTAGAGGCCCGGCGCCATGGCCAGGCAGCCCACGTCGCCGAGCACGATGGTGTAGCCGTCGGCCGGGGCCTTGGCGACCTGGTCGCAGCCGAGCGTGCCATTGGCGCCGGGCTTGTTGTCCACCACCACGGTGGCGTTCATGTTCTCGCCCATCTTCTGCGCCAGCAGGCGGCCCAGGATGTCGGTGGAGCCGCCCGCCGAGTAGGGCACGACGAGGCGGATGGTCTTGCTCGGGTAGGCGCCCGCGGCGGGCTGGGCCTGGGCGCCAGGGGCTGCCAGCGTGGCGGCCAGCGCCAGGCCAGTGAGCAGCGCGCGGCTGCGGGAGGGAAGGGGATGAAGGGAGGCAGGGATGGAGTCGTACATGTCTCTGTGGAGTGGTTGTTGTGCCGTTGGGCGGGGCAGCATAGCAGCGCCAGCATGCGGCGCAAGCGGGTGCGATGCGCCAACCACCCCAGGGCCGCAATGGGGCCGCGCCAGTCACAGCTGTTTCCACTGCGCCAGGGGGTTTGCAGCCCTGGGTTTCCCTGGGCCGCGGCCTACAATCGCGGCTTAACCAAAGCTGACGGCCCGCCCGGAGCACCTGCGGTGGCGCGGCCTGGCACTTACCTGAGCTGGAGACGCTTGATGCCAGAGAACATGACGGCGAACAACACCCCCGAAAAACGCGCCGAGCTGCGCCGCGCGGCGCTGGAATACCACGAATTTCCCAAGCCCGGCAAGATCGCCATCGCGGCGACCAAGCAGATGGTCAACCAGCGCGACCTGGCACTGGCCTATTCGCCCGGCGTGGCCGCCCCCTGCGAAGAGATCGTCAAGGACCCGAGCACCGTCTTCAAGTACACCAGCCGTGGCAACCTCGTCGGCGTGGTGACCAACGGCACCGCCGTGCTCGGCCTGGGCGACATCGGCGCGCTGGCCAGCAAGCCGGTCATGGAAGGCAAGGGCGTGCTGTTCAAGAAGTTCTCGGGCATCGACGTGTTCGACATCGAGATCAACGAGAAGGATCCGGCCAAGCTGGTCGACATCATTGCCGCGCTCGAGCCCACGTTTGGCGCCATCAACCTCGAAGACATCAAGGCGCCCGACTGCTTCTATGTCGAACGCGAACTGCGCCGGCGCATGAAGATCCCGGTCTTCCACGACGACCAGCATGGCACCGCCATTGTGGTCGGCGCAGCCATCCTCAACGGCCTGAAGGTGGCGGGCAAGGACATCCGGCAGGTCAAGCTGGTCGCTTCGGGCGCGGGCGCCGCGGCGTTGGCCTGCCTCGGCCTGCTGGTCAAGCTGGGCCTGCCGCGCGAGAACATCTGGGTGACGGACATTGCCGGCCTGGTCTACACCGGCCGCACCGAGCTGATGGACGAGGACAAGGCCCGGTTTGCCCAGCCCACCGAGCAGCGCACCCTGAACGAAGCGATCGAGGGCGCGGACGTGTTCCTGGGCCTGTCGGCCGGCGGCGTGCTCAAGCAGGACATGGTGCGCAAGATGGCGGCCAGCCCGCTGATCTTTGCGCTCGCCAACCCCAACCCCGAAATCCAGCCCGAAGACGTCAAGGCAGTGCGCAGCGACGCCATCATGGCCACGGGGCGCTCCGACTACCCCAACCAGGTCAACAACGTCCTGTGCTTCCCGTACATCTTCCGCGGCGCGCTCGACTGCGGAGCCACCACCATCACGGTCGAGATGGAAATTGCCGCCGTGCACGCCATTGCCGACTTGGCAGAGGCCGAGCAAAGCGAAGTGGTGGCCGCCGCCTATGTGGGCGAAGCCCTGGCGTTCGGCCCCGAGTACCTGATCCCCAAGCCGTTTGACCCGCGCCTGATGATGAAGATCGCGCCGGCCGTGGCGCAGGCCGCCGCCGACAGCGGCGTGGCAGAGCGCCCGATCACGGACATGGAGGCCTACCGCGACCACCTGCAGACCTTCGTCTATGCCTCGGGCACCACCATGAAGCCGATCTTCTCGGTGGCCAAGGCGGCCGCGAAAAAGCGTGTGGCCTACGCCGAGGGCGAAGAGGAGCGCGTGCTGCGCGCCGCGCAGATCGTGGTCGACGAGCACCTGGCGCGCCCGACGCTGATCGGCCGCCCCGCCATCATTGCGCAGCGCATCGAGAAGTTCGGCCTGCGGCTGGCCGAAGGCGTCGACTACGACGTGGTCAACGTCGAGCAGGACCACCGCTACCGCGACTTCTGGCAGACCTACCACCAGATGACCGAGCGCAAGGGCATCACCGCGCCGATCGCCAAGATCGAGATGCGCCGGCGCCTGACGCTCATCGGCAGCATGCTGCTGCACAAGGGCGAGGTCGACGGTCTGGTCGTGGGCACCTGGGGCAGCACGGCGCTGCACCTCAACTACATCGACCAGGTCATTGGCAAGCGCGCGGGCGTTGCCACCTACGCCTGCATGAACGGCCTGCTGCTGCCCGACCGGCAGGTGTTCCTGGTCGACACCCACGTCAACTACGACCCCACGGCCGAGCAATTGGCCGAGATCACCATCATGGCGGCCGAGGAAATGCTGCGCCTGGGCTTCAAGCCCAAGGCCGCGCTGCTCTCGCACTCCAACTTCGGCAGCAGCCACCAGCCCAGCGCCGTGAAAATGCGCGCAACGCTGGAGCTGCTGCGCGCGCAGGCGCCCTGGCTCGAGGTGGACGGCGAGATGCACGGCGACGTGGCGCTGGACGGCAAGGCGCGTGCGACCCTCATGCCGCGCAGCACGCTGACGGGCAACGCCAACCTGCTGGTGCTGCCCAACATCGACGCGGCCAACATCTCGTACAACCTGCTCAAAACTGCGGCGGGCGGCAACATCGCGATCGGCCCGGTGCTGCTGGGCGCTGCGCAGCCGGTGCACATCCTGACACCCAGCGCCACGGTGCGGCGTATCGTCAACATCACCGCCCTGACCGTGGCAGACGCCAACGTGCCGCGATAAAGACTGGTGCGATAGCGGGCGCTAACTTAAAATTGGCGCAATCTTTGCAAGGGCCTGCCCAATGATTGGGCAGGCCCTTGCATTTTCAGAGGGATTCCGTCACACTAGCGCCTTGAAATTTCGGGTTAACCCGTAGTTTCTGAAAGGTGTAGATTGATGCTGAAGGCCTTTGCCACCCGGGCGTACCAGGCAGGTTTTGCGTGTGTTTTGGGTGCTGCGCTCGCGTTGGCGCCGGCCATGGGGCATGCCAAGAAGCCTGCGCTCCTTGACAGTTCTTCCCCCATCGCCGTTGCGCAACTGCCTTCCCAGGGCCGCGCCACTTATGCGCTGATCCGAGAAGGGGGTCCTTTTCCGCACGACAAGGACGGGACGGTGTTTGGCAACCGTGAACGCCTTTTGCCTGCGCAGAAACGAGGGTACTACCGTGAGTACACCGTGGGAACCCCGGGGGCACGCAACCGGGGAGCGCGCCGTATTGTATGCGGAGGGCAGCCCCGCACCCCCGATGCCTGTTACTACACCGCCGACCATTACGCCAGTTTTCGCGAAATTATCGAATGACCCTTACTGCAACGCACAGCCCGCTCTCCTTGGTACGGGGATGGACGCCGGCCCCGTTTGACACCCTGCCCGGCGCGCTGGCGCAGCCAGGCGCACGCGCAGGGGCGAATTTTTGGACTTCAAAAGAAAGAGACGCGGAGATGGATACGCCACTTCGTAAAGACCCGGATTCCCCGCTGCGCGGCACGCGCGCCAACATTGTGCAGTCCATTCGCGCCCATCGCGTGCCGGACCTGCAGAGTGCGGCCGCTGCGCTGGGGCACCACTTCCTTTACGCCAACCTCGCCCATGCCCAGACCAAGCAGGACGTGCTGGATCTGATTGCCCAGCAGTTCACTTTTCCGGCGCATTTCGGCAAAAACTTCGATGCGTTGTCCGACTGCCTGACCGATCCGCTGCACAAGTCGGGTCCGCAGCCGGGCTTCATCGTGGTGCTCGAACAGATTCCAACGACGGTCAAATTCGACAAGGAAGCACGCGAGCAGCTGCTTGATGTGTTCCGCGACGCGGCAGACTTCTGGAGCGACCGCAAGATCCCGTTCCGCTGTTTCTATTCTTTTCTGTAGCCCGTTCTGCATCCTACGGCCAGGCAGAACGGGCGAGCGAGGCTAACCAGGCAGCGGGCGTGGTGCAAGGCATTGCCATCGCGGCGGACGCCGCCGAGAAAATGCCCACCGACAAGCTCGTGGATGTGACCCCTCTGGCGCTGCGGATGAGCAGCCCCTTCAACTCGGGCTATTGGCTCGCGGCTGCCTGAGGTGCGTTGCCGTCCTGGCCGCGGCGCACCGCGCCTGCGAAACTGCGAAACCCGCCTCTGGGGCGGGTTTCGCGCATCTGGCCAGGCCCTGGGCGGCCTCGTCAACGCAGCAGAACTGCACCGCTCGCTATAGTGGTCAGCCCTTTCCCTGTGCGCCTATGCCCAAAGAAAAATCCATCTACATCTGTTCCGAATGCGGTGGCACCAGCCCCAAGTGGTTGGGCAAGTGCCCGCAGTGCGGCGCCTGGAACACCCTGGTGGAGTCGGTCACGGAAACCGCGGGGATCAAGCACCGCTACAGCGGCACGCAGTACGCCGGCCTGGCCTTGGCGCAGGCCGTGGCGCCGTTGTCGGCCATCGAGGCCACCGAAGTGGCACGCACGGCCAGTGGCATCGAGGAGCTCGACCGCGTGCTCGGCGGTGGCATCGTGGAGGGTGGTGTGGTGCTCATCGGCGGCGACCCCGGCATTGGCAAATCCACGCTGCTGCTGCAGGCATTGGACGCGCTGCAGCGCGCCGGCCTGCCGACGCTCTACGTCACGGGCGAGGAGAGCGGCGCCCAGGTAGCGTTGCGCTCGCGCAGGCTCGGGCTCGACCACAGCCAGGTCAACGTGCTGGCAGAGATCCAGCTCGAAAAAATCCTGGCCACCATCGAGGCCACGCAACCGGCTGTGGCGGTGATCGACTCGATCCAGACCGTGTATTCCGACCAGCTCACCTCGGCACCGGGGTCGGTCGCGCAGGTGCGCGAGTGCGCTGCGCACCTCACGCGCGCCGCCAAAAGTTCGGGCGTCGCCATCGTGCTCGTGGGCCATGTGACCAAGGAGGGCGCGCTGGCCGGCCCGCGCGTGCTCGAACACATGGTCGATACGGTGCTGTACTTCGAAGGCGACACCCACAGCCAGTTTCGACTGGTGCGCGCCATCAAGAACCGCTTTGGCGCAGTCAACGAAATCGGCGTCTTTGCTATGACCGAGAAGGGCCTCAAAGGGGTGACCAACCCCAGCGCCATTTTCCTGAGCCAGCACAGCGAGCCGGTGCCCGGCAGTTGCGTGCTGGTCACGCTGGAGGGCACGCGCCCCCTGCTGGTCGAGATCCAGGCCCTGGTCGATGGCGGCGGGCCCAATCCGCGCCGCCTTTCGGTGGGGCTGGAGCGCGATCGCCTGGCCATGCTGCTGGCGGTGCTGCACCGCCATGCCGGTGTGGCCTGCGCCGACCAGGATGTGTTCGTCAACGCGGTCGGCGGCGTGCGCATCAGCGAGCCTGCCGCCGATCTGGCGGTGATGCTGGCGATCACGTCGAGCCTGCGCGGCCGGGCCCTGCCCCAGGGCTTCATTGCGTTCGGCGAAGTGGGCCTGGCCGGCGAGGTGCGCCCCGCGCCGCGCGGCCAGGAGCGCCTCAAGGAAGCGGCCAAGCTGGGCTTTCGCGTCGCCGTGGTGCCGCGGGCCAACGCGCCCAAGAAGCCGATCGAAGGCCTGACCATCCACCCCGTGGAGCGCGTGGAAGAGGCCATGGCGGTCGTGCGCGGTCTCGACTGAGGCGCCGCGCGCACTATCAAAACAAGAGCGTTTTGCGCCCGTACTGCAATGGTTTCAGCATGGATTGTGGGCGAATCCTTGATAAGGCGTGCGCTGGCAGCTCCTTTTTTGATAGCTCGATTGCGGGAGCCCACCGGCCGCACGGGCCGGCCCAGCCAGGGCGCAAGGCGCGCCGCGGCACCGACGCCCGGCCAAAGACCCTATACGCACTCCCCACAGCCGCCGCCTTGGCAGTCCATAAGACAATACGGCCCATGAATTTGCGCAATATTTTGGTGCCCGTGGGGCTGGTGCTGCTGATGGCGGCTGCATACCGTTCGTATGGCTGGTCGGGCGTGGCCGCCGTGGGTGGCGGGATCGTCATGTGGCTGCTGCTGCATTTCACGCGCTTCATG
The DNA here is from genome assembly GCF_012932145.1 of Acidovorax sp. SRB_14. GTDB lineage: Bacteria > Pseudomonadota > Gammaproteobacteria > Burkholderiales > Burkholderiaceae_C > Simplicispira. The sequence goes on from NZ_MWOK01000009.1 coordinate 84,987, forward strand.
TCGATCATCCGCAAGGCCTCGGGCCGGCCGATCGGCTACGTCGGCAGCGCCGTGATGCTCAATGCCAGGCTGCGCCCGGGCGTGACCCTGATGCACGTGGTGGCCATGACGCGCGCGCTGGGCGAGCCGGTCTCGCCCAAGGATGCGCAGCCCGAGGTCTACCGCTGGAGCGACGGCTCGAAATCGTATGTGACCTGCGAGTTCCTGCACGGCCGCCTGGTGAAGTGGGAGCTTTCGCGCCCGGCCCAGGACGATGGCGGCGCCAGCGCTCCCGCGCCGCGCTCCGAAGGCACGCCAGCCCCGTAAAATCCCTTTTTTGCGACCGACAGCAACCCAAAGGAAACCCATGAGCCCCGTAGTTCCCTCGATGGCCGACCGTGACGGCAAGATCTGGATGGACGGCCAGATGGTGGATTGGCGCGATGCCAAGATCCATGTGCTGACCCACACCCTGCACTACGGCTGTGGTGCCTTCGAAGGCGTGCGCGCATACCACACCGCCGACGGCACGGCCATCTTCCGTCTGGAAGAGCACACCGAACGCCTGTTCAACAGCGCCAAGATCCTGCGCATGAAGATCCCGTTCACCCCCCAGGAAGTGAACGAGGCGCAGAAGGCCGTGGTGCGCGCGAACCAGCTCGAATCTTGCTATTTGCGCCCATTGACCTGGATCGGGTCGGAAAAGCTCGGCGTTTCGCCCAAGGGCAACCAGATCCACCTGATGGTCGCCGCCTGGGCCTGGGGCGCGTATTTGGGCGAAGAGGGTATGGCGCGCGGCATCCGCGTCAAGACCAGCAGCTATACGCGGCACCACGTCAACATCACCATGACGCAGGCCAAGGCGGTCAGCAATTACAGCAACTCCATCCTGGCGAACATGGAAGCCCTGGACGACGGCTACGACGAAGCGCTGCTGCTCGATGCCTCGGGCTTTGTCTCCGAAGGGGCGGGCGAGAACATCTTCGTCGTCAAGAACGGCGTCGTCTACACGCCCGACCTGTCAGCCGGTGCCCTCAACGGCATCACGCGCAACACGGTCTTCCACATCGCCAAGGACCTGGGCCTGGAAGTGGTGCAAAAGCGCATCACGCGCGACGAGGTCTATATCGCCGACGAAGCCTTCTTCACCGGCACGGCCGCCGAGGTGACGCCGATCCGCGAACTCGACCGCATCGAGATCGGCAGCGGCAGCCGCGGCCCCGTCACCGAGAAGATCCAGAGCGCTTTCTTCGACATCGTCAATGGCCGCAATCCCAAGTACGCACACTGGCTCACCAAGGTCTGAACCATGTCCCAAAACGTTGTTGAACTGCTGGCCAAAGACCTGAACGACCAGGGCGGGGTGTTTTGCCCCAACCCCAAAGCAGGCATGAAGCTCTGGAATAACCACCCCCGGGTGTACCTGGATGTGGCACACACCGGAGCGGCCAAGTGCCCCTACTGCGGTACGGTGTACCGCCTCAAGGCGGGTGAGTCGGCAGCCTCCCATCATTGAGTCCGGCGCCGCCGTGGAGGCTCCGTCCCAACCCGGGGGCTCTCGGCCGCTGCGGGTCATGCACTTCGTCACGGGTGGGTTTTCTGGCGCCACCCAGGTGGCGGTCGACTTGTGCCTGGCCGCGCGTGGCAGCGACGCCATGGAGGCGATGTTGGTGCTGCGCCGCAAGCGCAACACCGACGCAGCCCGGGTCGAGGCACTGCGGGCCCAGGGGCTGCGCGTGGGGGTGGTGCCGGGGTGGTCGCACGCGGCGACCATTGTGGCGCTGCGCAACTTGGCGGTGCAGCACCGGCCCGATGTGCTGGTGGCGCACGGCTTCAGCGAACACCTCTGGGGCCGTTATGCGGGCCTGTGGGCAGGCGTGCCGCAGCTGGTCCAGGTCGAGCACAATTCGCGCGAGCGCTACACACGCTGGCGACTGGCGCAGTCGCGCTGGCTGGCGCGCCGCAGCGCGGCCCTGGTGGGCGTCTCCGACGGGGTGCGTGACCGGCTGATCGAACTGGGCTTTCCGGCCGAGCGTTGCCTGGCCATTCCCAATGGCGTGGACCTGGAACGCTTCCCGGCTGCCGAGCTGCTGCCCATGGCCGAGCGCCTGCCCGCCCTGGTGATGGCCTCGCGCTTTGCGCGCCAAAAGGACCAGGCCACGCTGATCGATGCCGTGGCCCTGCTGGCCCAAAAGGGGCTGCGTCCGCCCTTGTATTTCGCGGGCTTGGGCAAGAAGGCCCTGCTCCAGCAGGCGCAGGCCCGCGTGCGCGCGCACGGATTGGAGTCCCAGGTGCATTTTTGGGGGCAGGTGTCCGATCTGCCGCAGCGGCTCATGCGCAGCCCGCTGTTCGTGCTCTCCACCCACTACGAAGGCATGCCGCTGGCCTTGGTCGAGGCCATGGCTGCCGGCTGCGCCTGCGTGGCCAGCGATGTGGTGGGGGTGCGCGGCGTGATCGAGCCCGGCCAGACCGGCGAACTGGTGCCGGAAGCCGACGCCGCCGCGCTGGCCGCCGTGCTCGAGCGCCTGCTGACCCATCCGGCCGAAGCGGCGCGGCTGGGGCTGGCCGCCCGCCAGGCGGCCGAAGCCCGCTTTGACCGCCACCTGATGCACGCACGCTACGCCCAGCTGCTGCTGGGCCTGCCGCGGCGGCCCGACGCAGGCCACTGACTTATTTCAGCAGCGGGCCGCGACGGGCGTTGTGCCAGGCGCTCAGGGCGCTGTAGGCACACTGGCGCCTGAATTTGCGCCAGCGCTGCCCCAGCCGCACGGCCGTGGCCTTGCTGCCGATGCTGCTGGTGAAGCTGGTCTCGTCGAGCACCAGTGCGGCCGGCGAGACGCCCAGCACCGCCAGGTCGTTCTCCCACCAATAGCGCAGATCGACGTCGATCGGCCGGCCAAACGGCAGGCGCGACTGGCACAGCTTTTGCGCCCCCGCGCGGCTGATGGCATAGCCGGCCGTCATGCTGGGCACCCGCTTGTAATCGACCAGCTCCACGCCCCGGTCCAACAGGCAGCGGCCGCGGAAGGTATCGCGCTCCCGGCCTATCAGCTTGACCATGTCCCAGGGCTGCGCGCGCTGGCCGATCGCCTCGAGCAGCGCGGCGAAGCCGTCTTTCAAGCCCACGTCGTCTTCCAGCACGACCATGGCGGGCGCCCCGCTGGCGAGCAGCTGCTGCCACAACCGCAGGTGGCTGGCGTAGCAGCCTTTTTCGCCATTCACCAGCGTGGCGTGGTATTGGCGCGCGTTGAGTTCGGCCGAATACAGCCGCTGTTGCTCGGCAGCGTCCAGGTCGGCCCACCACACCGCCTCGAAGCGCGTGCCGTGCAGGCCCTGGCGCGCCAGCTCGGCTTCGAGCTTCGCGCGGCGCTCGGTGTCACGCGCCAGGTTGATGTAGAAAATGGGAAGCGACATGGCGGCAGCGGGCAATCAGTGCGAGAAGTATTTGCGCAGGAACTTGGGCACCAGGCGATGGCTCTTGCGGCGCGGTGCGCCGGTGTTGTCAGCTTCGGCATGCTGCGCGGTTTCGAGGTAGCCGCGAAAGTTCAACGGCCGCTCGGCCAGCACATCGCCGACGACCATCGAGAACAGGCGTTCGTAGGCTGGAAAACGCGATTCGAAGAGGTGAAAGAACTCGTTCCTGCCATAGAACGTGCCAATGCCGAACACCCCTTCATGGCCCAGCGCCCATTTCGAGACGATGCAGCTGGTGGGGGGCTTGAGCGCCAGTGGCACCTGCTGCGCGCGCGCACGGGCCGACAGCACCTCGGCGGCGTCAAAGCGCTCGCTGGACTTGAGGCTCGGGCTGCCCAGCGCCTGCCAGGTCGCCTTCGTGAAGGCCATGAACATCGGGCCGGCATACACCTCGGTGTTTTTCTTGTGGTTGGAAAACTGCGACAGGCCGAACACGGCGCCGCGCTCGGCGCTCTGCACCGCTTCGCGGTACGCCTGGGTGTGCAGCGGGAACGCATCGATGTCGCAGAACACGATCACGTCGCCGGGCTGGTGGCGCTCGATGACCTCGTTCATCCAGACGCCATGCGCCTTGTGGTGGTGGCGCTCCTGGCGCAGGTCCAGCCCGAGCTTGGAAAAAACGGCGGCCTGCCCCTGCAGAATGGCGGGGGAAATGTTGTCCCAGTGCAGGGAATAGACCGGCGGCATCGTGGGCGTCATGGCGTGGCTTTCGGTAGTTCAGTCTGCTGCTCGATCACCGGGCCGGCAATCAACAAGGCCATCATGAAAATGAAGAAGTGGCTTTCGCGTGCGCTGAACAGGGGCGAATTGACCAGGCTGTCGGCCGCCAACGCCGTGGCAAATCCCAGCAGCAGGAATTGATCGGGCGTGCTGCGCCTGCGCGCGGCATAGAACAGGCTGGCGACCAGCGCCACGAACAGCAAGCCGCCGAGCGCGCCATTTTCGACCATGAAGAACAGGTACTGGTTGTGTGGATGCCAGCCAAATTCCTGGCAGTCCTCGGGCCGGGTGTTCAAGCGACAGGCTTCCGTATCGAAAGAGCCCGTGCCCGTGCCCGCCAGCGGGTGCTGCTGGATCAGTGCGACGACGGACTGGTAATTGTACAAACGACGTCCTAGAGAGCTGTATTTGTTGCTCTCATGGTTTTGCACCTCGTGCCAGCCCTGCCTGATCTTGCCCATCAACAGCGGCGAACTCGCTGCGACCAAGCCCAGAAGGACGACGGTGGCGCCCAGCACCCAAAGCTTCTTTTTGCCATGCGCTGCCGCCACGCCGGCAACCACCAGGCAGCTGCCCAACAGAAAGACCCCCGTGCGTCCCCATGACATGTGCGTGATGCTCACCGCCCCCAGCAGCGCCAAAAGGACGCAGCCAGCGCGCGTCCAGGGGGTTGTGCATTTCCACACCAGGGCCAGGCAGGCCAGCACGAAGAAACTCATCATCACGCTTTGCGTGATGTAGTCGCCCACCACCGTGTGGTCCACGCCCCAGCCGGTCTGCTGTGTGGCCGACCAGGGGAGCGCAACAAAGATGCCGGCATAGGCCGAGGCCAGGATGAAGCCCATCGCCGCCATGAAGGCGTACAGGCATTGGCGGCGCGTTTTGGCATCGAACAGCACCGTCACGAAAAACAGCCCGGCCAGCAGCTTGGCATATTTGGACAGGTGCACCAGGGCCGTGCTGCCGGGCCCGCTGCTGTAGCTGGTGCCCATCAGAACCAGCAAGAACAGCAGCAGCATGGCCCAGGCGCTCGGCAGCAGGAAGACCTTGCGCCACTGCGTCCGCAGGTTGCCCGACAGCAGGGTGGCCACAAGGCACAGCGCCGCGAGCGCGTTGCCCAGCGCCAGCGCGACCGGGAACGTCAAAAATGCGCCTACCAGCAGCCTTTGTGACCAACGATCAAATAGGCTGGGGAGTTTGGCGTGGGTCGGTGTCATGGATACGTGTGTGGCGTGCGCGATGCATGCGTGAAGAAGGACGGGTGCGGCGGCGTTGCCGTATGCTTTCAGGCCGTGCCGAAGCTTTCGAATTGCCGGATCCAGAGCGGAAAGTCGTGGGCTGCGAGTGTGGCGTCTGCGATGGGCGGCATGGGCGCCGCCAGAAAATCGGCGATCTGACCCAGGTCGTCGTGGCCCAGCACAAAAATCCGCGCCGGGTGGTAGAAGGGCTGCTGCTTCACCCTGGGGTTGTTGGTGATTAGCTTCTTGTCAAAAAACAGCGCTTCCAGGGTGCGGATGGTGAGTCCGGTCTGGTTGGCCTGGACCCACTCCAGCAAGCAGCGCGCGCGCTGGATGCGCTCGATGTTCTGGCGGTAGCTCAGCTCTTGCCGGCAGAGACCGACCGCGGTCTGCACGGGGTATTCGCGCCCGCGTTCCGGCACCACGAGCAGGTCGGTGCGCAGTCCCAGCGCCTGCAATTGCATGCCTAGCCGGTGCAGCGCGTCAAAACGCCCCTTGTCCTTGCCCAGGAAGTACACATCGACGTCGGCGGCAGCGCACTGGCGGTAGGCGTCCACCCGACGGTACACCTGCGGGACCAGGTCCAGTCCGTACTGCGCGGCATCTGCCGGGTCGAAAGTGACCACCCGAAACCCCAGCCCCTTGAGCAGGCGGATGTGCAGGCGCCGCGCACGGTGGTTCTGGTTGTGGTCTATCACCGGGTTCCAGGTGAACACGGACACACGGCGCGTGCGCAGGTGCTTGCGGATAATCCTCAGGTCCTTGATGTTCTCGATGCCGAAGATCAGCACCGGCGCATGGGGCGCAATGTCCAGCAGCCCCTGCAGGTATTCACGGGAAAACGAGCGCAGACCCGCCAGCCGGAAGGGCAGCGCCGCATCGATGGCCTTGCGCACGGTGTAGACCACGCCCCTGCGGCGTGCGGGGTGCTGGTGGATGTGGCCCTGGCGCTCGCGCGGCAGGCTTTCGAGCAGGAAATGCGTGAGGGTGAACGGGTTGGCAATGATGTGCAGCATGGCGGCGGGAGGGGGGACAGGCATCGCTTGCGATGCGCCGCGGATTCTGCAGGCCATGGGAGGAGGGGCGTGCAACGACGCCGATTGTAGGTTCAGAGCTGGTGCGCGCTGCCTGCCGCGCCGCACAGCAAGGTAAGCGCTTGTGCTTCCATGCGTGCGATCAGTTCGCCCGCCCCCGGCAGGTCGCGCACCAACCCCACGGCCTCGCCCACGGTGGCGTGCGCCGCTGTGAAGTCGCCCGCCTGCACGCCGGCGTCATAGGCCGCACGCGCCTCCTCGGGTGCGGCGCGCAGGGCGTCGATGCGGTCCTCCCAGTGCCGGTGCAACGCGTTGCGGAGGGCGCGGAAGTCGTAGGGCGCGGGCCAGTGCTTGCGCCGCAGGATGTCGAACACGGCGCTGCGCGCCGTGCCGTCGCCGTCGGTGGCCAGGGCCAGTTCCTTGGCGCCTTGGGGCGCCAGGCTTTCGGCCGTGGCCCACAGGCGCGAGCCGACCAGTGCGCCGTCGGCGCCCAGCACGCGGGCGGCCGCGAGCGTGCGGCCATCGGCAATGCCGCCCGCGGCCAGCAGCAGGGTCTGCGGCGCGTGGGCGGCCAGCCAGTCGGCCAGCTCGGGCACGAAGGTCAGCGTGGCGCGGCCGTTCAAGGCGTTCATGCCGTGGCCGCCGGCCTCGGCCCCCTGCGCCACGACGACGGCGGCGCCGGCCTCGATGGCCTGGGGCACCTGGTCCATGCGCTGCACCTGGCAGATCAGCGCGGCGCCGCTGGCGGCAATGCGCGCGGCGTAGGGCCGCGGGTCGCCAAACGACAGCATCACGGCCCGGGGGCGTTCGGCCCCGCCGTGGTCCAGCACCCAATCGAGCGCGGACGCGTCCTCGTCCATCTTCCAGGTGATGAAACCGCAGCCGATGCGGCCGGTGTCCGCGGCCTGCAGGGCCAAGGTGTATTCGCGCTGCGTCCAGGCCAGGTCGCCATAGCCGCCGCCCACCAGGCCGAGCGCGCCGGCGCGCGCGCAGGCGGCGGCCAGGGCGCCGCCCGAGGCCAGGGCCATGGGCGCGAGCGCGATGGGGGTGGAGAGGCCGAAACGGGCGCTGAAGCGGGAGGGTATGGGAAGCGTCATGCGGACATTGTCCGGCGCGCGGGGCCTGCCGCGCAACCGGGGCGGCGCTGCCGCGGCACCGCCGAATGCGCCTGTGCTATATAAAAAATAGCTATTGGCGCTTGGCTGGTTTGGGTTTCAACGGATAAAGCGGCTGAATCTCAATGGATGCGTGCGCAAGCTGCTCACTTTATGGGAGTAATTCAGGCCTGCGCCGGGGCCTGCAGTGGCAGGCGCAGCACAAAGCAGGCGCCGCCGCCGGCACGGTCTTCGCAGTGCGCGCTGCCGTGGTGGCGCCCAGCGATCGAGCGCACCAGCGCCAGGCCCAGGCCCACGCCGCCGGCGCGTTCGCTGGCGCCGGGCAGGCGGTAGAACGGCTCGAAGATGCGCTCGCGCAGCGCCTCGGGCACCCCGGGGCCGTGGTCGCAGACGCGCACCTCGGCCATGCCGGCGCTGCGCCGCAGGCTCACGGTGATCTCGCCCTGGCTGTAGCGGCGCGCGTTCTCGAGCAGGTTGCGCACGGCGCGGCGCAAGAGCTTGGCGACACCGGACACCTCGAGCGTGTCGGCGCTGGCGTCCAGGTCGGCGTCGACGCGCGCGCATTCCTCGGCGACCAGGCCCACCAGGTCGACCAGCTCGACGGTGCCGACATCGGCCTCGCGCGCGTCCAGGCGGCTGGCCAGCAGAATTTCGTCGACCAGCTGGTCGAGCTCGGCGATGTTGCGCAGGATTTCGTCGCGGAAGGCGGGCGAAGGCTGGCTGCCGCCCATCAGTTCGATCCCCATGCGGATGCGCGTGAGCGGCGAGCGCAGCTCGTGCGAGGCGTTGGCCAGCAGCGACTTGTGCGACTGCACCAGTGTCTCGATGCGCCCGGCCGCGGCGTTGAACTGGCGCGACAGGTCGGCCACCTCGTCGTGGCCGTGCACCGGCACGCGCACCGACAGATCGCCCTCGCCAAAGCGCTGCACGCCGTGCTGCAGCACATCCAGCCGCTTGAACAGCCGGCGGATGATGGGGAACACGCCCACGGCCACCGCCAGGCCCACCAGGCCCAGCATCCAGACAAAGCCGAACGGCGCCCGCGTCCAGAAGGCCGCCTCGGACCGGCCCCTGCCGCCGCGCTCGCCGCGGTTGGCGCGCGGCGCCAGTTGCAGGCTGTAGGCGCGGCCGTCCTCGCTCTCGATGCGCAGCTCCAGCCCCTCGCCGGGCGGCCCCGGCACGCGCGTCGCCAGGCCCGCCACGAGCGTGTTGCCCAGGCCGTCGCGCAGCACCAGCTCGCGCGCGGGTGGCGCCGCCTGCTGCTGCGCGTTCTGCTCGGCCGCCACGCGCCAGGCCCAGCCCACCAGCAGCGTGAGCACCGCCACGCCGCCGACCACGGCGAGCCAGATGCGCAGGTACAGCCGGCGCGAGAACAGGTGGATCAGCGGCATGGCGGCTTAATCTTGCTGCTTGGCAAAGACGTAGCCCACGCCGCGCACCGTGAGGATGCGGCGCGGGTTCTTGGCGTCCTGCTCGATCGCGGCGCGGATGCGGCCCATGTGCACGTCGATCGAGCGGTCGAAGGCTTCGAGCTCGCGCCCGCGCACGGCCTCCATGATCTGGTCGCGCGTGAGCACGCGGCCGGCGCGCTCGGCCAGCGCGACGAGCAGGTCGAACTGGTACGAGGTCAGGTCGCACGGCTGGCCCGCCACCGTGACGCTGCGCGCGTCGCGGTCGATCTCGAGCGTGCCAAAGCGCAGCACCTGCGCGGCCGGCGCGCTCGCATCGGTGCGCCGGCGCAGGATGGCGCGGATGCGCGCCAGCAGCTCGCGCGGCTCGAATGGCTTGGGCAGGTAGTCGTCGGCGCCGAGTTCGAGGCCGATGATGCGGTCCATCGGGTCGCCCTTGGCGGTGAGCATCAGCACCGGCACCTGCGCGGCCGGGCCGGGCAGCGCGCGGATGCGCCGGCACACGTCGAGGCCGTCCATGTCGGGCAGCATCAGGTCGAGGATCACCAGATCGGGCAGCGGCTCGGCGCCCGGGCCCTGCAGCTGCGCGAGGCCGCTGGCGCCGTCGGCCTGGTGCGTGACCCGCATGCCCGACTGGCCCAGGTACTCGCCCACCATCTGCGCCAGGCGGGTGTCGTCTTCAATCATCAACAGGTGCGAGGTCATGGGCATGCTGCGGTAAGGGTGGAGGGGCCATGGTCGCCGCCGCGCATCTCGCGGCGTTGAAGCGGCCGTAAAGCTGGGGTAAACCGCCGCGGCGCGCGGCGCTGCGGTTGCTATTGAAAATATAGCTTACAGCGCTTGTCTGTCAAGCGCTGGAGCGCGTTTTCATGCGTGACACCAGCGCCACCAGGATCAGCACCGGCAGGCCCAGCAGCGCGGTGCCGGTGAAGAACTCGGTGTAGCCGTGCGCGTCGACGAAGCGGCCCGAGAAGCCGGCGATCCACTTCGGCGCCAGCAGCATCATCGAGCTGAACAGCGCGTACTGCGTGGCCGAATACTGCACGTTGGTCAGGCTCGACAGGTAGGCGATGAACGCCGCCGACGCGATGCCGCCGGCCAGGTTGTCGGCCGAGACCACGAAGACCAGGCCGCCGAGGTCGTGCCCGCGCGTGCCCAGCCACGCAAACAGCAGGTTGCTGGCGGCGCTCAGCACCGCGCCGAGCATCAGCACGCGCAGCACCCCCAGGCGCATCGACAGCACACCGCCGATGAACGCGCCCAGCAGCGTCATGACCACGCCGAACACTTTGGTCACGGCCGCCACCTCGTCCTTGGTGTAGCCCATGTCGACATAGAACGGGTTGGCCATGATGCCCATCACCACATCGCTGATGCGGTAGACGGCGATCAGCGCGAGGATCAGCACCGCCTGCCAGCGGTAGCGTGCGATGAAGTCGGCAAACGGATCGACCAGCGCGCCGCGCAGCCACTCGGCCGCATTCCTGGCGGGCGCCAGCGCGCGCGGCGCCGGCTCGCGCGAGAGCAGCACCGTTGCCACGCCGACTAGCATCGACGCGGCCATGGCGAGGTAGGCCAGCTTCCATGCACCCGGCTGGTAGAGCGCGCCGCCGGCCATCTCGGCGCGCGCCGCCAGCCACAGCACGCCCGCGCCGGCCCAGATCATCGCCAGGCGGTAGCCGGTCTGGTAGGTCGCGGCCAGCGCCGCCTGGCGGTCGGCATCGGCCGACTCGATGCGAAACGCGTCGAGCGCAATGTCCTGCGTGGCCGAGCCGAACGCCACCGCCAGCGCGCACCACACGACGGGCGTCAGCGCCTGCTGCGGGTCGTTGAACGCCATGCCGACCAGCCCCGCCATCACCATGGCCTGCGCCAGCAGCAGCCAGCTGCGCCGCCGGCCCAGCCAGCGCGTGAGCAGCGGCAGCGGCATGCGGTCCACCAGCGGCGACCAGACCCACTTGAACGCATAGGCCAGCCCGACCCAGCTGAGGTACCCGATGGTCGTGCGGTCGATGCCGGCCTCGCGCAGCCAGAACGACAGCGTGCCCAGCACCAGCAACAGCGGCAGCCCGGCAGAAAAGCCGAGCGTCAGCATGCGCAGGCTCGCGGGCTCCCGGTACACGCGCAGCGTCTGGCGCCAGGGCATGCGCGGCGGGCGCCGGGCGGCAGTATCGGCGGCGGGCTCGGCGCCGCGGGGGGCTGGCGCGGCCGCCGCGCCCGGGCCGGAAAGGGCGGCGGGCGCCGTGCCGGCGAAGTGGTCTGACATGGAAGAGGTGTCCTTTGTGCCTATTATTGGCGCATGTGCCTGTTCTGCCCCCCGTTTGACCCCGCCACCCCTGCCCCGCACGGCCCCTGGTCGGCGCGCCGCGCCTTCCTGCTCAGCGCCGCCGCCGCGGTGGCCGCCGCGCCGCCCGCGCTGGCGCAGGTCGATGTGGGTTCGTCGTCCGGCCTGCGCAACCTGGTGCCGGCCGACACGCTCGAGAACGCGGCCACGCAGCAATACAGCCAGCTGCTGGCCCAGGCGCGCGCGCAAAAAGCCCTGGCACCCGACAGCCACCCGCAGCTGCAGCGCCTGCGCGCCATCGGGCAGCGCCTGGTGCCGTTTGCCGCGCAGTGGAACCCGCGCGCGCGCGACTGGCGCTGGGAGGTCAACCTGATCGGCAGCAAGCAGATCAATGCCTTCTGCATGCCCGGCGGCAAGATCGCGTTCTATACCGGCATCCTCGACCAGCTCAAGCTCAGCGACGACGAGGCCGCGATGGTCATGGGCCACGAGATGGCGCATGCGCTGCGCGAGCACGCTCGGGCGCGCATGGCCAAGAGCGAGGCCACCAACCTCGGCCTGCGCCTGGGCGCGCAATTGCTGGGCCTGGGCGACATGGGCAACCTCGCCGCCAACCTGGGTGGCCAGCTGCTCACGCTCAAGTTCAGCCGCGGCGACGAGAGCGACGCCGACCTCGTCGGCCTGGAGATGGCCGCGCGCGCCGGCTACAACCCCGAGGCGGCCGTGACGCTGTGGCGCAAGATGGGCCAGGCCACGGGCGGACAGGGCGGCCCCGCGTTCCTCTCCACCCACCCCAGCGGCCCGCAGCGCATCCGCGAGCTCGAGGAGAACGTGCCCAAGGTGCAAGGCCTGTATGCGGCGGCGCGGCGCCGGTAAAGCGTGAGCGCGACCCACGGCGCTCAGGGCAGGCACCGCGGCGTGTAGGCGCACAGGCCGACTTGGCGCTGCGTTGACTCAAGTGGCGCGCAAGCCCACTACCATAAAGGCCAGACTTGCGCCAGCGCTGTCTTTGGCAGGGCCCCGGGCGCGGTTGAAGTTGTTCCACCTTTCACCCAGGAGGTCTTCCATGAAAACACTTTCTCTCCGCTCCTTATTGGTCGCCGCCGTGGTCGGCACCGCCGGGGTCGCCATGGTCGGTTGCACCACCACCAAAGAGAGTGCCCAGGCCTCCCCGCGCTCGGACCGCGCCTCGCTCGAATCGCAGGCCAACGCCACGCTGTCGCGCCTCTATGAAACGGCGCCCGGCTCGCGCGAATTGATCGCACGCGCCCGGGGCGTGCTGGTGTTCCCGGCCGTGATCGGCGGCAGTTTCGTGATCGGCGTGCAGCACGGCGAAGGCGTGCTGCGCGTGGCCAACAAAACGCACAGCTACTACACCACCACCGGTGCCTCGATTGGCTGGCAGGCCGGCGGCCAGTCCAAGGCCGTGATCTATGTCTTCAACACCCAGGACGCGCTCGACAAGTTCGTCAACGGCAACGGCTGGTCGGGCGGCGTCGATGCCACCGTGGCGGCAGGCCACATCGGCGCCAACGGCAGCATCGACACCACGACCGTGCAGGCTCCGGTCACCAGCTATGTGATGACCAATACCGGGCTGGAAGCGGGCGTGTCGCTGCAGGGGTCGAAGATCACCAAGATCACGCGCTGAAGCAGGCCAGGGCGGCGCTGCCGCCTAGGCCATGCAGCGGGGGCCAGTTCCCCATAAGAAACCGGTGCCACACCGGTTTCTTATGGGCGTGGGCTGGCATGCTTCTTGGCCAAGGGCGGGTACCACGCCAGCGAAACCGCATAGTGTGCGCCGATCCATCAGGCTCATCACCAGCCTCGCTTCTTCGATGTTCACCTGCATGCACGCACGTCAGTTTGTATTGGCAAAGAACGCATTCCATGCCTTCTTTAAAGAAGATGGACCGTATCTCACCTAAACGCTTTGCTCGCCGCGTGCATACCGCGCAAGAACCGCCAGCAGCGCCTGCTCGTCCAGCAGCGCCTGGCTTTTAAAGCGTCCCTCGCAAAACCGTCCCGTGCAATCGTCCTCGGCATTGGCCTGGCGCGCCGGCGACTCGTTGAGCACGCGCATATACCAAGACAGGTCAAACAGCCGCGCGCGGAAGGTTTCGGCCAGTTCGTGGACTTTTTCCAGCTCGCTATCGCCCATGGCAGCGCGCGCCTGCGACAAGTAGCGCTGCACCAGCAGCGGACCGGTAAACAGCTGCGTCCAGCGCTGCAGCACCTCTTCGGTGCTCCACTGCTGCGCCCGCGTGCTGTCGACGTGGACAACCACGTGGTAATGGTTGCTCATCACCGCATAGACAGCCACGTCGATGGCAAAGATGTGCGCGAGTTCCTTGATGCGCATGGCAATCCAGCCCCGGCGGTGCTCGAAGCTCTGGCCACTGTGGTGGTTGTGCCCGCACAGAAAGGCGCGGCGGCAGTGGTACAAGCGGTATCTGGCAGGCTGACCCAGGCAGAGCGGGGACGGGTCATGGCGGGATTTCAGAGCGCGGGGGGTGGGCGCAGGGTAAACGAGGGGGCGAGTTTTGTCGAACTAAGTGGGTGTCCCTTAGTTTATCCGTCCCTTAGTTTATCCGTGCGAGGCGGTGCTTGGAATCTGCGGACCTTACAGGTTGGCAGGTATTGCACTTCACTTTTGAATCCGCCATTAATATTGTTTGCTAGTCGATAATATTCTGCAGCGGAGGAGGCACCTCGACGGCTGATAGTTCCGGTGATGCAGCTGCAAGCGACTTCCATGTAATGAGCGTAGTACGACATGTCTCATTAGGCACCATGTGACACATGCGTAGCAGGGCATCACGAGCCAATTCCGGGCGTCCGCTGAGCCCTGCTGCAACGGCAAAAACCAAATGATTTCCTTCGGAGGGAAACCGCTCTGTCACCATGCGCATATTGTTGAGTTGCTGGGGAGTAACCTCTACCCCGAGTGGCATGCGCAAATAGCGCAAGAACTCGCGCAGTTGCGTCAGTAAGAGCAGATCTGGGGCTTTACTGTTACGCGATGGTCCGACTTGATTGCGCTCGAAACGTAAGCGCTCCAAGCTTCGTTCGGCCATGTTGTATTCGACGGTAACCCAAGTTGTCGTGGCAGCGCCCAAACACAGAAAAATGATGCCAACCCAGCGTGGCAATGCAATCACCCCACGGCTAGGGTACAACGTATCCAACGACCCCATCATCAACCCGGCTGGCAGCAAAAAATAAAGGTACTCGTGAGGAAATTCGAGCATCGAATGCACGAGCAAAACGCCTATGGCAATCAATAGCAAACACCCTTGGGCCGTATGGACTCGCAGCGCCTTCGCCGTGAACCAGATGCCCAACAGAAGGACCAGCGCCGTACCGAGCAACACGCCGTTCTGCACAAGCAGGTCAATGACCAAGTTATGGGCACTCTGAAAGGTGTTGCCCAATTTTGGATGATCGCTCGCTACTGCGGATTGGGCAACTGACAATTGATTCCAGCCCCACCCCATCCATGGGTGCTGGGTCAGTGCATCAAAAAATAGCCTCCATGCCATTGGCCGCAATCCCGGGGACGACATCTCACCAGACAGTTCTCGCGCAGCCTGCAGATGTAGCGCGTGATTTATATCCCCCCATCCAAGCACCAGCAGTATGAACAAGGTGCCTAGAGCTAACAGTACATTTGCGTAACTGTGAACGACCAATTGTTTGCGATAAACGGCAGCTGCAACGCCGAGCGCGGCAATTTCGAGCCACGCGGTTCGCGATTGAGTTGCAACAATTCCAAAAAGCAAACAGGCCGCCGCTCCCACCGCAATCCAGCCGCGTACTCTCGCAGAGAGATAAGCCCACCAAAGTGCGACCAAACCCCACGCGAGGAGAGTCGCTAAATTATTCGGCTGCCCCAAGTTGCCAAACGGTCGATAGCCTGCCGGAAGGTGCAGCGTAAGGAGCCCTAACCCAGAAAGCCCTAGCCATTGGTAAAGGATGATGCCCGTGGACAACAAAGCGGCAGCGCCGATAGCCGCAAACAAGGCATTTATCAGCTGACCGGCCGCTGCCTGTTCGAAGCGCGCACCAACCAGAAGCGCCAAGGCAAAGCCAAACAGGTAGAGGCCAGGGATCCAGGCATCTCCTGCAAAATGAATGATCCCCGTACTGAACTGCAGCAGCGGCACGCAGGCGGTACATAGTGCGACGATTACGCTCGCGTTCAATGGCAGTGGGCGGCTTGTCCGAAGCACGATCCAGAAGGCTGCTGGGAGGAGTGCCAGGGTCATCAGCAGATCGGCGTGAAATCCCCCCCACGGGATGAAGTGGGTGGGCAACAGCCACGCACCGGCAATCCCCATTACCCACAGCAACCACCAAGGGTTGAACGGCAGCGCCAATGGCTGGGTTACCGAAAGGTGAAACCATGCTGGTTTTTGTGCAATGTTCATTAAAACCTTTCACTCACCACAATATTGCTATAAATGTACCCACCTGATTCATAACAGCATTGGAATCACTGTTTTGAAACCGCCGATTTCGAGGCCAAGTAACAGCGACCCGATATGCATTGATTGATAAATTGAAAATATAAAAAAGGCCCCTATGAAGGGGCCTTTTTGCGCAACACAAGATGTCCTTTATCGAAGGACGATCACTTGCAGCTGGCAGGCAGATACTTAGCCTCAATTGCCTTGGTTGTGTTGGCTGTATTGCAGGTCCAGACAACTTGGCCGTTCGTTGCAACACCATTGAGTGCAATTTGAGCGGCGTCGATAGCGGGCTCTGCTGCGGTCGCAGTTACGAGAATGTAGCCCTTGGATGCATCTGTCCCAGTGTAAGACACAGATGCGACATATTTTGACAGTTGTGCAGTGAGGGGGAGCGATGCTGTGCTGGGCATAGCTCCGTTTGTATTCACAAATTCAGACACGTCCGTTTTACCGGCAGACGCAGCAAGGATCAGCTCGCTGACCTTGGCGCGGACCGTGTAATCACGATAAGCCGGCAAAGCCACAGCCGCCAAAATACCAATAATCGCCACAACGATCATCAACTCGATCAGCGTGAAACCCTTCTGGGTCATTTGCATAGAGCGCTTCATAAATCTCTCCTCAAAATCAATTGCAATGGAAAACCTGCGGAAGAATTCCCCAGGCTCGTAACAACAACAGCAGGTTCCGTGCCAGGCGTCGAATGCAACAAGACGTGTCAATTTTTGCGAAATTCCTCAGCATCTCTCACGGCGGTGTCGCGTCTCGCTTCCGCGTGCGCGCATCTGACAATTTTGTCGCTCCGAAGATGTCACAAGGTGCATCTTTGTCTTACAAATCAAATGCGTGCGGCCTACAGTGAGTCAGGCCGCGCTGGCCTGTGCAGGCACCACCTTTCACACCGCGACGGCATTCTTCAAATTCAGGTGAAATTGGCCTCTAGCCCTTGTGCAGAAAGCGCTAGCAACTATCAAAACAGGATCTCCGATGGTGCTCCGCCTGCATCTCGGGGATTTCCGTCGCCAGCCATCGCACGGCCGGCAGGTCGCACAGCTCCCATCCCCCCTCAAACCTGCACACTTCCATCTGCGTGCCAGCCAGCTCTACCTGGCGGGAATAAAAAACCCATTTCTTTCTGCAGCGATCGAATCAATCATTTGCGCAAATTCATGGATCAGCCGGCAGAAGACGAGCCGCCTGCGGTGTCCATTGCTGCAAAGGCCCATGACTGCTGAACAAGAACATGGCGTCCCTTCAAGGATTGGAATTTGCTTATTTATTGGGGGCACAATAAATAAAATGAAAATCGAGCTCGACAGCACCAAACGGGAGAAGACCCTGGCCCATTGCGGCCTGGACTTTGCCCGCGCTGCCGAGGTATTTGTGGGCCTTCACTTCACGGGCAGGACCCCTGGCAAGACCATGAAGAAGACCGCTTCATCACCGCGGGCCAGCTGGATGTCCGCTTGGTGGTCTTGGTCTTGACGCCGCGCGGCGGGGTGCGCCGCATCATCAGCATGAGGAAAGCCAATGACCGCGAAAAAACCTTCTACGCCCGCCACCTGGACTGACCCAGACGATGCGCCAGAGTTGAGCGAAGCGTTCTTTCAGACGGCGGACCAGTACGATGGCGCCACACTCAAGCCCCGCGGCTGGCCCCGGGCCGCGACCATCAAAGAGGCCGTGAAGTTGCGGCTCAATGCCGACGTGCTGGCCGCGCTGCGCGCCAGCGGCGATGGCTGGCAAACGCGCATCAACGATGCCCTGCGGGCCTCGCTGGCGTTGGCGGGCAAACTGACCTAGACGCTGGAAAATAAGGGACCGTGTTCTGATTTCTAATGAATCAGTTCCTGACGCTTATGCAGTAAGCGTTAGGAGCTATTAAACAAGGAGCGCTAATCGCGCCTCGCCTGTCTGCGGCCGCCGCCATGGCGGGTAGCACACTCAGAGCACTGCCCCCGTCACCCCCTGCACAAACTGCATCTGCGTGCCCGCCAGCTCCACACGGTCGCCGCTTTGCAGCGGCGTGGCGCTGCCGGCCACCGCTGCGCCGTTGAGCCGCGGCAGCTCCGGCCCTTCGACGTGCGCGAGCACGAAGCCCTGGTGGCGGCGCGTGATGGAGGCCACGGCGACGCCGGGTTTGCCGATGGTGGTGACGACCTTGGTCAGCGCCACTTCGCGCCCGGCGGCGGGGCCCGTGAGCACGCGAATCACGGCCGGGCTGGCGGCCGCGTCGGCGGGCACCGTGCGCGCCAGGGGCCGGGGGGCGCTCGCCATGCGGTGCTTGACGACCACGGTCGTTTCGAAGCCCTCGGCTTCGGCCTCGTCGAGGAAGCGGATCTTGTACTTGCTCAGTTCGATGGTGTCGCCATGGCGCAGCAGCTGTCGCCCGATGGCTTTGCCGTTCACATAGGTGCCGTTGGTGCTGTTCAGGTCTTCGATTTCGACAGCCTGCGCTTCCAGCATGTGCAGCACGGCGTGCTCGCCGCTGACGGCCAGGTGGTCGATGACGATGTCGTTGTAGGGCCTGCGCCCGAGCGTGGTGCGCTCTTTGGTCAGCTCGATTTCCTTGATGGCGACTCCATCGATCGAGAGGATCAGTTTGGGCATGGCCAACTCCTGGTGGTGGGGTACATAAGGGCGTGCGGCTGGGTCAGGCGGCCTTGAGCCAGCGCGACATGAAGCTGCACCGCGGCTGCGCCGTGCCGGCCTGGGCCAGCAGCACGCTGATGTTGTCGCGCCCGCCATGGGCGTTGGCGGCGGCGATGAGGCGGCTGGCCTTGTCTTCGAGCGGCACATGGGCGGCCATGAGGGCGGTCAGTTCGGCGTGGTCGACCATTTCACTCAGGCCGTCGGAGCATAGGAGAAACAGGTCGCCGGATTCGACCGGGAATTCGGTGGTTTCGAGCTGCACCTGGGAGTCGACCCCCAGCGCCCGCGTGACGAGGTTGCGGCCCAACGACAGCGCCGCCTGCCGCGGCGTGAGCAGGCCGGCGTCGACCTGTTCCTGCAGCCACGAGTGGTCGCGCGTGAGCTGCGTGAGCTGGCCTGCGCGCAGGCGGTAGCCGCGCGAATCGCCCACATGGCCGAGCAGCAGCCGGTGGCCGCTGAACACGGCGGCCACCAGTGTGGTGCCCATGCCGGCGTACACGGGGTTGGACTGGGCAGCGTCGAAGATGGCCCGGTTGGCGCTGTCCACGCAGGTTTCGAGGGCGCGGCGCAGCGCGCGGGCGGGCACCGGAGAGCTGGCCTGCGCGAGCCAGCGGCCCATTTCGGCGCAGACGGAGGAGGTGGCCATGGCGGCGGCCACTTCGCCGGCGTTGTACCCGCCCATGCCATCGGCCAGCACGGCCACCTGGGCGTGTGCGTCCATGGCCACGGCGTCTTCGTTGTTGGCGCGCACCCGGCCGCAGTCGGTGCGGGCACAGAACTCGTATTTCATGGGGTCCGGCCAGCCCCCGGGCGAGCACAGGCGGGGGCAGCCGCATTCATCACGGTGTCTTGCAAATCCGCCATGGGGTGGTGCTCTCCAGAGACGTGGCCTGCATCATAGACGAGGCTTTGGCGGGTGCTGGTGGGCGCCGGTCGCACGGCCTCGTCATGCGCTCTGTGTAGCGCAGATCCTGGCCCTCTGTTTGTTCTTTTCACCCACGGCACCTTTGGTAACTGACTGTAATATTTTACAGAAGCACGGGGACGCCGGTGCGTTGGTGGTGAAGCATCCGGCAGCGCGTGCCTGCGTGCAGCATGTTGGCCCGCCGCAGTGGCCCTGGAGGGCTTGCCGTTCGTGTCAGGGTTTGGGGCGCCGCCGCAGGCCTGTGCCTGCCATCGCCGCCATTGGCACATGGTCTGCGGCAGGCCGTAGGCGCTGGGCAGGCCGCAGCCTGCCGCAGGGCATCAATGCGTTGTGACAGGCTGATTGGCTCGGGCCTGGAGCAGCTTGCCCGCCCCGACCACAAAAACCGCTCCAATCGCCGCAGCCACGTAATGCAGCATGGGATGCACCACCAGCACGTCCTTCAAAGCGGTGTCGTTCATGATGGTTTCACCGCCCACCCAGCCGATCAGGCCAGCACCCAGAACGACGATGACGGGGAAGCGCTCCATGAGCTTGATCATCAGCGTGCTGCCGAAGATCACCAGCGGAATGCTGATGGCCAGCCCCAAAATCAGCAGCAGCATGCTGCCCTGCGCGGCGGCGGCCACGGCAATCACGTTGTCCAGGCTCATCACCAGGTCGGCGATCAGGATGGTGCGCACCGCGGTCATCAGGTTGCCATGCGACTTTTCGCCGCCTTCGTCTTCGTCGTTCCCGCTGAGCAATTGCAGGCCGATCCACAGCAGCAGGCAGCCGCCAATGATCTGCAGGTAGGACAGCTCCAGCAACTTGGCTGCGACCACCGTGAGCACAATGCGCAGCACCACGGCGGCACCCGAGCCCCAGAAGATGGCTTTCTTTTGCTGCTGCGGCGGCAGGGAGCGCGCGGCCAGCGCGATGACCACCGCGTTGTCGCCCGACAAGATGATGTTGATCCAGACGATCTTGACCAAGCCAATCCAGAAATCGGCGCTTTGCAGAAACTCCATGCATTTTCTCCAGTGTTGTGAACACAAAAAAAGCGCCGGAAACGGGGTTTCAGGCGCTTTTCTTGTTTGGGAGACGGCAGTTTATCGGGCTCTGGTGCCCCTCCTCATCCGTAATTCTGCGTACAGATTACTTCAGCTGGGCCTTGAGCAGCTGGCCCAGTTCGGACGGGTTGCGCGTGATGATGAAGCCCGACTCTTCCATGACGGCGAGCTTGGCATCGGCCGTGTCGGCACCGCCCGAGATCAGCGCACCGGCGTGGCCCATGCGTTTGCCCGGAGGGGCGGTGACGCCAGCGATGAAGCCCACGATCGGTTTCTTCATGTTGGCCTTGCACCAGAGCGCGGCCTCGGCTTCGTCGGGGCCGCCGATCTCGCCGATCATGATGACGGCGTCGGTGTCGGGGTCGTCGTTGAAGGCCTTCATCACATCGATGTGCTTCAAGCCATTGATCGGGTCGCCACCAATGCCCACGGCGGTGGACTGGCCGAGGCCCACTTCGGTCAGCATGGCGACGGCTTCATAGGTCAGCGTGCCCGAGCGGCTCACCACGCCGATGCGGCCCTTGCGGTGGATGTGGCCGGGCATGATGCCGATCTTGATCTCGTCGGGCGTGATGATGCCGGGGCAGTTGGGGCCCAGCAGCAGCGTCTTCTTGCCGCCGGCGGCTTCCTTGGCCTTCATCTTGTTGCGCACTTCGAGCATGTCGCGCACCGGGATGCCTTCGGTGATGCAGATCGCCATGTCCAGGTCGGCCTCGACGGCTTCCCAGATTGCGGCGGCCGCGCCTGCGGGCGGCACATAGATCACCGACACGGTCGCGCCGGTCTGGTGGGCGGCTTCCTTGACGGAGGCGTAGATCGGGATGTTGAAGATCGACTCGCCGGCCTTCTTCGGGTTCACACCGGCGACGAAGGCGTTCTTGCCGTTCGCGTATTCCTGGCACTTTTCCGTGTGGAACTGGCCGGTCTTGCCCGTGATGCCCTGGGTGATGACCTTGGTGTCTTTGTTGATGTAGATCGACATGTTTCTTGTCCTAGCGTTCTAGTCAGTCGGGGACAGAGCAACAGCTCCGTCCCCCAGGTCATTACTTGACGGCAGCGACGATCTTCGTCGCGGCTTCGGCCATCGTGTCGGCGGCGATGATCGGCAGGCCGGACTCGGCCAGCAGCTTCTTGCCCAGCTCTTCGTTCGTGCCCTTCATGCGCACGACCAGCGGCACCGACAGGTTCACGGCCTTGCAGGCGGTGATGACGCCCGTGGCGATGGTGTCGCACTTCATGATGCCGCCGAAGATGTTGACCAGGATGCCCTTGACGTTCTTGTTCTTGAGCATGATCTTGAAGGCTTCGGTCACCTTCTCGGCGGTGGCGCCACCGCCCACGTCGAGGAAGTTGGCCGGCTCGCCGCCGAACAGCTTGATGGTGTCCATGGTGGCCATGGCGAGACCTGCGCCGTTGACCAGGCAGCCGATGTTGCCGTCCAGGCTGATGTAGGCCAGGTCGAACTTGGAGGCTTCCACTTCAGCGGGGTCTTCTTCGTCCAGGTCGCGCAGGGCCACGATCTCGGGGTGGCGGAACAGCGCGTTGGCGTCAAAGTTGAACTTGGCGTCCAGCGCCATCAGTTCGTTCTTGCTGTTGCGGTTGAGCGGGTTGATCTCGACCAGCGAGGCGTCGGTGTCCATGTAGCACTGGTAGAGCTTCTGGAAGATGTCGACGGCCTGGGCGGTGGACTCTGCGGGCAGGCCGATGCCGTTGGCGATCTTCTTGGCTTGCTCGTCGCCGAGGCCGGTCAGCGGGTCGATGAACTCGGTGATGATCTTCTCGGGCGTGGCATGGGCCACTTCCTCGATGTCCATGCCGCCTTCGCTCGATGCGATGAACGCGATCTTCTGCGTGGCGCGGTCGGTCACGATCGAGACGTAGTATTCCTTCTGGATGTCGGCGCCGTCTTCGATGTAGAGGCGGCGCACCTTCTGGCCTTCGGGGCCGGTCTGGTGCGTCTTGAGCTGCATGCCCAGGATGTCGCCGGCGATGCGCTTGACGTCTTCAATGGTCTTGGCGACCTTGACGCCGCCGCCTTTGCCGCGGCCACCCGCGTGGATCTGGGCCTTGACGACCCAGACCGGGCCGCCGAGCTTCTGGGCTGCTTCCACCGCTTCTTGGACGGTGAATGCGGGAATGCCGCGCGGAACGGGCACACCAAAATTGCGCAAGATTTCCTTGCCTTGGTATTCGTGAATCTTCATGAGGTCTCTCTCAGGAAAGGGATTTCACCCGGCTACCATGCAGGGATGTCTGGCGGCGGGCGTGGGACATGGCAGCCCGCAAATGTATCATGCTGCGACGCACCATTGCTTAAGCCGCACCGACCAGGCCGCCACACTTTTCTTGCAGGAGCATTCCATGTCCACAGTTTTCATCGACGGCGAAGCCGGTACCACGGGCCTGCAGATCCGTGAGCGCCTGCAGGCCATGCCCGCCGTCGAGCTGGTCAGCATCGCCCCCGAACAGCGCAAAGACCCCGCCGCCAAGCGCGCCCTGATCGCCGGCGTGGACCTGGTCGTGCTGTGCCTGCACGACGATGCCGCGCGCGAGACCGTGGCCCTGGTCGATGAGATCGAACAAACCAGCGGCCGCCAGATCAAGGTGATCGACGCCAGCACCGCGCATCGCACGGCGCCGGGCTGGGTGTTTGGCTTTCCTGAACTGTGCGCCGGCCAGGCCGACGCCGTTCGCAGCGCCCGCCGCGTCGCCAACCCCGGCTGCTATGCCACGGGTGCGATCGCGCTGCTGCGCCCGCTGGTCGATGCGGGGCTGGTGCCGCGCGACTTTCCGGTCGCGCTGCCCTCGGTGAGCGGCTATTCGGGCGGTGGGCGCCCGATGATCGAAGCCTACGAGGCTGGCAAGGCACCGCCTTACGAGGCCTACGCGCTGGGCCTGGCGCACAAGCACATCCCTGAAATCCTGCACTACACGGGCATGGTGCGGCGCCCCATCTTCATTCCCGCCGTGGGCAACTTCGCGCAAGGCATGCTGGTGCAACTGCCGCTGCACCTGGACGTGCTGCCCGGCGCTCCGACCGCCACCGACCTGCACGACGCTCTGGCCGCGCATTACGCGCGCACCAACACGCCCGCGCAATGGGTCAGGGTGCTGCCTCCCACGGACGACCTGAAGCTGGCCGCCGACACCTTGGCCAATACCAACCAGCTGGAGTTGCGCGTGTTTGCGAACGAGGAGCACCGCCAGGCCGTGCTGATCGCGCGGCTGGACAACCTGGGCAAGGGCGCCAGCGGCGCCGCGGTGCAGAACCTGCAGTTGATGTTGGGGCTGTAAGGCGGTAACGCGCCGGCCGAAAGCCGGAGCGGCGCGTCGCGGTGCACCCTTGCGGCCAGGCCCGCCATATGCGGTGCCGTCCGACAGCGCGGCGACCTGGGGAGTGCCTACGATGCAGGCATTCGGTTCTCCTCGCGGAGGCGGGTATGCACTTCTTTTCCTCCTTCTGGGGGCTTCTGGGCAGGCGCCCTGTGGCGCACAGCCGCCGGCTCTTCTTCAAAGCCACGCTGCGGTGGGCCAGCGCTGCGGCTACGCAAGGCAATGAGTCATGAGCACGCCGCTCCCTTCCCGACCTGCCGCGCCGGCCCCCGGTGCGGACCGAGCTGTCCCGCACCCCGGCAGCCACGCCGGGGCGCCGCCCGGCACGGCGCGGCGTGAAACGCGCGGGCTGGTGCTGCTGGCGGCCGGCGCGGTCACGCTGTGCCTGCTGACGGCCATCGGCTTCAACCTGGTGGTGTCGCACGAGCTGCGCAGCGGCTTTGCGGACGCGCAGCGCAGCGCGGCCCCTGCCGCGCCCACCCCGAGCGCCCCGAGCACCAGCGCCCCTGCCGGCATGACGCCTGCACCCGCGGCCTCCGATGCCGCGGCCGGTGCCCGTACGGAGGCCGCAGCGGGGTCCGGCGGCGGCACACCGGCTTCCGACGCCACGGCGACCGGCGCGGCGGGCGCTGGCGCCGCCCCGGCAAGCACCAGCGCGGGCGCGCCGGTGGGGCCGGCCGATGCGGGCCACGCCCCTGAAGGCTCCAACGGTCCACAGACTCCGGCGCGCTGAGTCGGTTTCTTTGGGTGCCGGGGCCCTGCGCCCGGCTTGGTCGGGCCATGCATTTCGTTGCGATCACTGCACCAATTCGGTTTGCCTGAAGCCGGCGCCACTGCGGGCTCCCACTCTGGGGCTGTGACCGCTGATCGGGCAAGCCGGGGCAGGGCCAAACGCGTCGGCCAGCCTGCCGGGTGCCTGCACGGTTGATGGGGCCGCCGCATGGGCGCGCGGCCCGGGCCGGCGCGTCAGCGCGGTGCCACAGGCACCACGCGCCGCACGACGTCGGCGGCAAAACCGCGGGCGGTCAGAAAGCGCACCTGGCGCGCCCACGCCTTGGCGTCGGCCGGCGCAGCGCCAAAACGCTTGTCCCAGACGCTGCGCGCGCGCTCGAGCTCCGAGTCCTTGAGCTGTGCCACGGCCTCGCGCACCAGCGCCGGGTCGATGCCCTTGGCCTGCAGTTCCTGGCGCACCCGCGCCGCGCCCAGGCTGGCGGCGCGGCGGTTCACGACGGACGCGACCACGCGCGCCTCGCTGATGAAACCCTTGGCCTGCAGGTCGTCGAGCACGCGCTCGATCTGGCCGGGTTCTTCTTCGTGGCGCGCCAGCTTGCGGCCGAGCTCGGCGCGCGAATGCTCGCGCGCTGCCAGGTAGCGCAGCGCGCGGCCCTTGAGGGAGGGGGGAGAAGGGGGCGACCGCATGCGGTGGGGTAAGCGCCTGGTTGCTATTTTTAATATAGCTATAGACGATTGCCCTGTCTACGTTTAGTCGACTTTCTGCTCGGATTTTCGGGCGCGCGGTGCGGGCGCTGCCACCACGCCATCGGCCGCGTCGCTGTCGCTGTCGATCACCGCTTCGGGGGCGGCGGCCACCGGCAGCGCGGCCGGCAGGAGCGCAATGCCCAGGCCTTCGCGCACCTTGTTCTCGATCTCGTGCGCCAGCTGCGGGTTCTCGCGCAGGAACTCGCGCGCGTTGTCGCGGCCCTGGCCGATCTTCTCGCCGTTGTAGGCGTACCAGGCGCCCGACTTCTCGACGATGCGTGCGACCACGCCCATGTCGATGATCTCGCCCTCGCGCGAGATGCCCTCGCCGAACAGGATGTCGAACTCGGCCGTCTTGAACGGCGGCGAGACCTTGTTCTTGACCACCTTGACGCGCGTCTCGTTGCCCACCACTTCCTCGCCCTTCTTGATCGAGCCGATGCGGCGGATATCGAGGCGCACCGAGGCGTAGAACTTGAGCGCATTGCCGCCGGTGGTGGTTTCGGGCGAGCCGAACATCACGCCGATCTTCATGCGGATCTGGTTGATGAAGATGACCATGCAGTTGGTCTTCTTGATGGTCGAGGTCAGCTTGCGCAGCGCCTGGCTCATCAGGCGCGCCTGCAGGCCGGGCAGGCTGTCGCCCATGTCGCCCTCGATTTCGGCCTTGGGCGTGAGTGCCGCGACCGAGTCGATGACGATCAGGTCCACGGCGCCCGAGCGCACCAGGCTGTCGACGATCTCGAGCGCCTGCTCGCCGGTGTCGGGCTGCGAGATCAGCAGGTCCTGCAGGTTCACGCCGAGCTTTTGCGCGTACTGGATGTCGAGCGCGTGCTCGGCGTCGACGAAGGCGCACTGGCCGCCCTGTTTCTGCATTTCGGCGATGACCTGCAGCGTCAGCGTGGTCTTGCCCGACGATTCCGGGCCGTAGATTTCCACGACGCGGCCGCGCGGCAGGCCGCCAACGCCGAGCGCCACGTCAAGGCCGAGCGAGCCGGTCGAGACCACCTGGATGTCCTCGATCACCTCGCCTTCGCCCAGGCGCATGATGGTGCCCTTGCCAAACTGCTTTTCGATTTGCGCGAGCGCGGCCGCCAGGGCCTTGGTTTTTTCACCGTCGGCGGGCATGCTGCGGCTGATGGGTGCGTTCATGAAAAACTCCTTGAAAATCAACAGGGTAAAAACAGAGAACCCAGCTGCCTTGGATGCCTGACTGGATGCTTGAACAGTAGTTTATGGGCGTTGTCAAAAACTTCAAACCCATAATTTAGTCAGTTTGACTGTCTTTTTCGGCGCTGCATGGAGGATCTCGATGCCCGTTTTTTCCGCCCCTGAAGAGGGCTGGCGGCTGACCCACCTGGGGCGCCTGATGGGCGACGCGCTGCGCCGCTTCGATGCGCGCGTGCTGCAGCTGATGGCGCACGACGTCGAGGTACCGCTGGCGCTGTCGAACCTCGCCGCGCGCGATCAGGTCAGCGCCGCCCATGTGCACATCACGCGCCACCTCTCGCTCGCGGGCGACCGCCTGACCGACCTGGCGCAGCGCGCCGGCATGACCAAGCAGGCCATGGCCGCGCTGGTGGACCAATGCATCGCCTGGGGCCTGGTCACGCGCACGGTCGACCCCTACGACGCGCGCGCGCGCCGCGTGTGCTTCACGCCCACGGGCCTGGCCTGGCTGCAGGCCTTCCGCAGTGCGGTGGCGCAGGCCGAGGCCGAGTTCCGCGCCGAAGTGGGCGACGAGGTGGCCGCCGTGGTCGCGATCGGGCTGGAGGCCTATGCCGGCGGCGCGCCGCCCTGATCGGCGGGGGCCGGCTCGGCCGGCTCGGCATTGGCCAGCAGCCAGGTGCGGAAGCTGTCGAGCGTGTGCAGTCGGTTGCGCCCCTCGGGGTAGCAGAACCAGTAGCCCAGGCGGCTGCGGTAGCCGCCGCCGGGCAGCGGCTCGCGCACCAGGCCGGCGCTGATTTCGTCCTGCACCAGGCAGCGCGGCACCAGGGCCAGGCCCATGCCCGCCATCACGGCGCGGATCATGGTCTGGAACTGGTCGAATTGCGTGCCGGCCCAGGGCTGCAGCCCGTCCATGCCGTGCGTGTCGCCCCAGCGCAGCCAGGCGTCGGGCACCGTGACATGGCGCAGCAGCGGGTAGCCGGCCACGTCCTGTGGCTCGGCGATCGGCCAGTCGGCCACGCGCGTGCGCGGCGCGATCAGCGCCACGTCATTGCCGGCCAGATAGTGGGCATGGGCGCCGGGCCAATGGCCGTCGCCGAACAGGATGGAGCAGTCGAGCTCGGGGCGTTCGAAGTCGTAGCCGTGCACATACGGCACGAAATGCAGTGTGATCTGTGGGTGCTGCAGCTGGAACTGCGGCAGGCGCGGGATCAGCCACTTGGCGCCGAAGGTCGGCAGGCTCGACAGGTGCAGGGCGCCGCCGCCGTCGTCGCTGGTGATGAGGTCGAGCGTGGCGGCCTCGAGCTGCGCGAGCACGGCGCGCACGGCCTTTTCGTACTGCGCGCCGGCGGGCGTGAGCGCCAGGCGCTTGCGGCTGCGCTCGAACAGCGGCACGCCCACCCAACTCTCGAGCTCCTTGACCTGCTTGCTGACGGCGCTTTGCGTCAGGTGCAAGGCCTCGGCCGCGCGCGTGACGCCGCCAAAGCGCGCCACGGTGGAGAACGAACGCAGCAGGTGCAGCGGCGGGGCCAGGCGGCGCAGGGACATGGTAGAAACCTCTTTCAACATTCTCAAACGGAATGTTATCAGGCGCAGGCGTTGCTTTGGATTCTGCCGCTGTTGCGCTACTCTTTGTTGGAATCAAAGGAGATCCATCCATGCAACGCCGTCAATTGTTGGCCTCGCTCGCCGCCGCATCTTTCATTCCTGGAATGTCTTTTGCCCAGGAAGGCAAACCCCTGCGCATCGTCATTCCGTTTCCGCCGGGGGGCGCAACCGACATCACGGCGCGCAGCCTGCAAGAGGCGCTCGCGCGCATCCTCAAGCAGCCGGTGGTGCTGGAAAACCGCGCCGGCGCCGGCGGCTCGATCGGCACCACGGAAGTGGCCCGCGCCACGCCCGACGGCCTCACTTTCGGCATTGCGACGCTGTCCACGCACGGCGTCAACCCCGCGGTCTATGCCAAGCTGCCCTACGACCCGGTCAAGGACTTTGTCGGCGTGACGGAAATCGTCAAGGCACCCGGCGTGATCGTCGTCAACCCCAACGTCTTGCCGGTCAACAGCTTTGCCGAGCTGGTCAAGTACCTCAAGGCCAACCCCGGCAAGGTGTCGTACGCCACGCCGGGCAACGGCACCATCGGCCACATGTGGGGCGAGCTGTTCAAGAGCAGCACGGGCACCTCGATGGTCCACATCCCCTACCGCGGCGCCGGCCCGGCCATCAACGACGTGCTTGGCGGCCAGGTGCCGGTGTACTTTGACCAGGTGGCTTCGTCGCTGCCGCACATCCAGGCCGGCAAGCTCAAGGCGCTGGCCGTGTCCTGGCACGAGCGCCTGGACGTTCTGCCCGCGGTGCCCACCTATGGCGAGCTCGGCTATGCGGTCAACAACGACCCGTCGTGGTTCGGCATGGTGGCCCCGGCCGGCACGCCCGCCGCCTTGGTCGAGCGCATGCAGCAGGCTGTGGCCCAGGCGCTCAAGGAGCCCGCGGTGCGCCAGCGCCTGGCGGGCCAGGGCCTGTACCCCTCGGGCTCCACGCCCAAGGAGTTCAGCGCGCAGATCGTGCGCGAAATAGAAAAGATGAAACGCGTGGCTGCCTTCGCCCACGTGAAGATGGACTAAGCCCCACCCCGCTCCCCCTGGCGCGGGCAGCATGCCCTGGCGCCGGCCGCGTCCCGCAGGGGCCGGCCGGGGCTGGCGCAGACCGCGCAGACGTGGGAGCATTTCCCCTGCCACCTGAAGACCCCTATGCACGCAGCACTGAAGTTGATGAACCACCGTTTCCAGAACGCCCAGCCGGGCGCGTCCGGAGAGGCCGGCGCGGCCTGCCGGCCCCCGCCCATGGTGACGCGCATCGCTGGCAGCACGCCGCTGGTGCTGGACTCGCCGCATAGCGGCACCCATTACCCGAGCGACTTTGGCGCCGCCTGCGACCTGGCCACGCTGCGCCGCGCCGAGGACACGCACGTCGAAAAGATCTATGCGTTTGCGCCCGCGCTGGGCGTGGACTGGATCGAGGCGCATTTCCCGCGCATCTACCTCGACGCCAACCGCGACACCACCGAGGTGGACACCGGCATGTTCGACGGCGCATGGACCGATCCCGTCACCACCGACGAGCTGGTGCTGCAAAAGGTGCGCCTAGGCAAGGGCCTGATCTGGAAGTTCACCGACGAGGGCGTGCCCATCTACGACCGCCTGCTCTCGGTGGACGAGGTGCGTGCGCGCATCGCGCGCTGCTGGCAGCCCTACCATGCCGCCGTGCAGCAGGCGATCGAGGCCGCGCACGCGCGCCACGGCTACAGCATCCACATCAACTGCCACTCGATGCCCGCCGTGGCCGCCAGCCACGCCACGCTGCACCCGGGCCTGGTGCACGCCGACTTCGTGGTTGGCGACCGCGAGGGCAGCACCGCCGACCCGGCGCTGTCGCAGCTGATCTGCGCGCACCTGCGCGACTGCGGCTACAGCGTTGAATACAACTACCCCTACAAGGGCGTGGAGCTGGTGCGGCGCTATGGCGACCCGGCGCGCCACCGCCACAGCGTCCAGATCGAGATCAACCGCAAGCTCTACATGGACGAGCAGACGCTCGAACTCCACCCCGAGGGCTTTGACCGCCTGCGCACCGACCTGCAGGCGCTGGTCCACAAGCTCCTGGCGCACGACCCGCGCTGAAAGCGCGGGCGCGGCGCGCGCTGCCGCCTAGAATCCGTGGAAAACCGCTGCGGCGCCATGCCGCGGCCGGACCACAGGAGACACCCGAATGCGCATCCTCATCGCCGAAGACGACCAGGTGCTGGCCGACGGACTGCTGCGCACCCTGCGCAGCTCGGGCGCCGTGGTGGACCACGTGGCCAACGGCAGCGAAGCCGACGCCGCGCTGATGACGAACAACGAGTTCGACCTGCTGATCCTCGACCTGGGCCTGCCCAAGATGCACGGGCTCGAAGTGCTCAAAAAGCTGCGCAGCCGCGGCTCGGCCCTGCCGGTGCTGATTCTCACCGCGGCCGACAGCGTGGACGAGCGCGTCAAGGGCCTGGACTTCGGCGCCGACGACTACATGGCCAAGCCGTTCTCGCTGCAGGAGCTCGAAGCGCGCGTGCGCGCGCTCACGCGCCGCGGCATGGGCGTGACCAGCGCCACCATCAAGCACGGCCCGCTGGTCTACGACCAGGCCGGGCGCGTGGCCACCATCGACGGCAAGATGGTCGAGCTGTCGGCGCGCGAGCTGGGCCTGCTCGAGGTGCTGCTGCAGCGCGCCGGCCGCCTGGTCAGCAAGGACCAGCTGGTCGAGCGCCTGTGCGAGTGGGGCGAGGAGGTCAGCAACAACGCCATCGAGGTCTACATTCACCGCCTGCGCAAGAAGATCGAGAAAGGGCCGATCCGCATCGCCACGGTGCGCGGCCTGGGCTATTGCCTGGAAAAGATTTCCGGCTAGGTCCGCGCCATGCTATTTATTCAATAGCTATTGGCGCTTATCCAGAAAGCGTTTGAGGCACTTTTTACCCCTAAGGCGACCTTGAAGATCTTCCAGCGCGAGCAGCGCTCCCTGTTCGGCGAGATCCTCGACTGGATGCTGACCCCGCTGCTGCTGCTATGGCCGGTGAGCCTGGCGCTGACCTGGCTGGTGGCGCAGGGCATCGCCAACAAGCCCTTCGACCGCGCGCTCGAATACAACGCCCATGCCCTGGCCCAGCTCATCACCGTGCAGGGCGACGAGGCGCGCTTCAACCTGCCCCAGCCGGCCAGCGAGATCCTGCGCGCCGACGACTCCGACACCGTCTACTACCAGGTCAAGGGGCCGGGCGGGCGGCTGCTCTCGGGCGAGCGCGAGCTGCCCGGCCCGGCGGAGGATGAAACGCCCGTGGTCGGCGAGGTGCGGCTGCGCGATGCCGAGCTGCGCGGCATCGCCATCCGCATGGCCTACATCTGGGTGCGCCTGCCCGGCAAGGGGCAGCCGTTGGGGCTGGTGCAGGTGGCCGAGACGCGCGAGAAGCGCAGCGTGCTGGCCACCGAGATCATCAAGGGCGTGATGGTGCCGCAGTTCGTCATCCTGCCGCTGGCCGTGCTGCTGGTGTGGCTGGCGCTGGCGCGCGGCATCCAGCCGCTCAACCAGCTCGAAGCGCGCATCCGCGCACGCAGCCCCGACGACCTGAGCCCGCTCGACAACAAGACCGTGCCGCTCGAAGTGGCGCCGCTCGTGGCCTCGGTGAACGACCTGCTGACGCGGCTGAGCGACTCGATGGCGACGCAAAAGCGCTTCCTGGCCGACGCCGCGCACCAGCTCAAGACCCCGCTGGCGGGCCTGCGCATGCAGGCCGACCTGGCGCAGCGCGAGGGCACGAGCACCGAGGAGCTCAAGCGCTCGCTGCAGCAGATCGGGCGCGCCAGCATCCGCGCCACGCACACCGTCAACCAGCTGCTGGCGCTGGCGCGCGCCGAGGGCAGCAACACGCAGAAGGCGCGCCTCCCCTGCGACCTGGCGCGCCTGACCATGGACGTGGTGCGCGACTCGGTGCCGCGCGCGCTCGAAAAGCACATCGACCTGGGCTATGACGGCGCCCAGCCCGGCGACCCCGGCGTGTGGGTGGACGGCAACCCCACGCTGCTCAAGGAGCTGGTGCGCAACCTGCTCGACAACGCGATCAACTACACGCCCTCGGCCGCCGACAAGCCCGGCGTGGTCACGGCGCGCGTGCTGGCCGACCCGTTTGGCCATGTGCTGCTGCTGCAGGTGGAGGACTCGGGCCCCGGCGTGCCCGAGGCCGAGCGCGAACTGATCTTCCAGCCGTTCTACCGCGCGCTCGGCAGCGAGGCCGACGGCTCGGGCCTGGGCCTGCCCATCGTGCTGGAAATCGCGCGTCAGCACGGCGCCGAGGTGATGGTGGAGGCGGCCCACCCGGACCACCACCCGCCGGGCGCCCGCTTCACGGTGCGCCTGCCGGCCAACGCCGACGCCTAGAGCGCCGCCGCGTTCAGAAGCAGGGGCGCAGCGGCTTGTCCGCCAGCGCCGGGCGCAGCGCCTCGAGCTGCGCGCGCAGGGCGGCATCGACCAGCGGCAGGCGCAGCGTGAAGCTCTCGGCCTCCGCGCGTTCGACCACCACGCGCGCGCTGCGCACCCCCTGGGCCGCCAGCGTGGCCAGGGCGCGCTGCGCGGCATCTTCGGACGCGAAGCGCCCCAGCGACAGGCCGGGCTCCAGCGCCGCGTTGCCGGGCCGGTCGAACGCCACGCCGCGGGCGCGCAGTTCGGTGCGCTTCTTGGCCAGCGCCTCGGCATCGGCAAAACGGCCCATGTAGACCATCCAGCGCCCGGCGGTGGTGCTGCGCTCGAGGTTCCAGCTGTCGGGCGGCAGGGCCGCCGCGGCGCTGCGCCAAGCCTGCGCCTCGGCCGCGTCGAGCCCCCCGGCCTGCAGGCACGCGCCGCGCTCGGCCGGCGCGGCAGACGCCAGCGGTGCCTCGCCCGCCGGATCGGACGCTGGCGCCGGGGCCGGCGCGTCGGCCTTGGGGGGCACGATGCGCAGCGCCTCGGGGGCGATCTGCTGCGCCAAGCGCTGCGGCTCGGACGTCTGCGCCGGCGCCCAGCCCCAGGCGCCCATCAGGCCCTGCGCCCAGGCGAAGTAGCCGGCATTGGCCAGCAGCAGGATAAGCACCAGGGCGCGCAGCATGCGTCAGCCCGGCAGGGTGTGCGCGGCGCTGGCCGGCCGCACGCTGATGTCGCCGCTGGTCACGGCCTGCATGCCCAGCGCGCTGTGCACCAGCAGGGCGCCGTCTTCGGCCACGCCGTGGGCCATGCCCCGGCTGCCGTCGCTGAGCACCACGGCGCGGCCCAGCAGCGCGTCGCGCTGGGCAAAACGCGCCTGCACGGGGGCAAAGCCGTACGCCTCGAACGACTGCAGCATCGCCACCAGCGGCGCCACCACGCGCAGCAGGGCGGCGGGCGCATCGATCTGCGCATCGACCTCCTGCAGGCAGCCCGGCGGCAGCGACATGCCGGCGCCCTCGCGCGGCAGCAGGTTCAGCCCCACGCCCACGACGACATAGCGCAGGGCCGCACTGACGGTGGCGCGGCCGCCGGGCGCCTCCTGCGGCGCCACGAAGCTGGCGGTTTCCACCAGGATGCCGCCGAGCTTGCGGTCGCCGCCGGCGCCGCCCAGCCACAGGTCGTTGGGCCACTTCAGCGCGATGCGCGGCGTGGCGCTGCCCGCCGGCGGCAGCGCAGGCTGCAGGCTCTCGGCCACGCTCACGCCCACGGCCAGCGACAGGCCCGACCAGTCCGCCGGCGCCAGCGGCAGGCCCAGCGAAAACGTCAGCGCATCGCCCGGCGCCGTGTGCCAGGCCCGGCCCAGGCGCCCGCGCCCGGCCGTCTGCTGCTCGGCCACCAGCAGCACGGGCTCGCAGCGGCCGGCGCGCGCGCGGCGCATGAGTTCGCTGTTGGTCGAGTCGATGCAGGGCAGCACCTCGACGGTGAAACCCGGCAGCCGCGGTGCCACGGCCTCCCAGATGGCCTCGGCGGGCCAGCGCATCGGCGTGGTCATGCGGTGCGCTTTGCTTTCTTGGCCTTGCCCAGCGGGGCCGGCGCGGCCGGGCCGCGCTTGGGCGCGAGCAAGGTGCCACGGCAGTTCTGGCTGCCGCACCAGCACGGGTACTCGGCCTTGAGCTTCGCGGTGTAGCGCTCCTCGAGGATCAGGCCGTAGTCGTAGTTCAGTTCTTCGCCGGCCGCAATGTTGCGCAGCGCGGTGATGAAGATGCGGCCGTCCCGCTCGTCGGCAAAGCAGTTCGGGTCGCACGAGTGGTTGATCCAGCGCGAGGAGTTGCCGCCCACGTTGGCGTCGATCACGCGGTCTTCATCGACATGGAAGTAGAACGTGTGGTTGGGGTTGAGCGGGTCGTGCGGGTGGCGGTCCTGCGCCTCCTGCCAGCCGATGACCTCGCCGGTGTATTCGATCAGCACCTCGCCCTCGGCGATATCCTGCACCGCGAACACGCCCTTGCCATGCACGCCCGAACGGCGGGTCTGGATGCGGCGGCCTGCGAAGGCGGGGAGGGCGGTGCGGGGCATGGCAAAACTCTGTTAACTTAAATGAGCACACAGGTGCGTGCGCGTGCACGCGCGTGGAGTCCAGATTGTAGAAGCGCCCGGAGCGTCTCTCCGGGACACGGCCAGCATGGCGAGACCCAACATGACCAAGACACTGGTAATTGCAGAAAAACCCTCGGTCGCGCAAGACATCGTGCGCGCCCTCACGCCCGTCGCGGGCAAGTTCGACAAGCACGACGACCATTTCGAGAACGAGCACTACGTCGTCACCAGCGCCGTCGGCCACCTCGTCGAGATCCAGGCGCCCGAGGAATTCGACGTGAAACGCGGCAAGTGGAGCTTTGCCCACCTGCCGGTGATCCCGCCGCACTTCGACCTCAAGCCCGTCGACAAGACCAAGACGCGCCTCAACGCCGTGGTCAAGCAGGCCAAGCGCAAGGACGTGACGGCACTCATCAACGCCTGCGACGCGGGGCGCGAGGGCGAGCTGATCTTCCGGTTGATCGAGCAGTACGCCGGCGGCGCCAAGCCGCTGGGCAAGCCGGTGCAGCGCCTGTGGCTGCAGTCGATGACGCCGCAGGCCATCCGCGAGGGCTTCGAGAAGCTGCGCAGCAACGAGCAGATGGCGGGCCTCGCCGACGCCGCGCGCAGCCGCTCCGAGGCCGACTGGCTGGTCGGCATCAACGGCACGCGCGCCATGACGGCTTTCAACTCGCAGGGCGGCGGCTTCTTTCTGACCACCGTCGGCCGGGTGCAGACGCCCACGCTGTCGCTGGTGGTCGAGCGCGAGGAGAAGATCCGCAAGTTCGTGAGCCGCGACTACTGGGAAATCCACGCCAGTTTTGCCGCCCAGGCTGGCAGCTACCCGGCCAAGTGGTTCGACCCGCAGTGGAAGAAGAACAGCGACGATGCCGAGCTGCGCGCCGACCGCGTCTGGGCCGCCCATGAAGCGCAGGCCATCGCCGACGCCGCGCGCGGCCAGCCCGCCAGCGTGACCGAGGAAAGCCGGCCCACCACCCAGGCGCCCGGCCAGCTGTTCGACCTGACCAGCCTGCAGCGCGAGGCCAACGGCAAGTTCGGCTTCTCGGCCAAGACCACGCTGGCGCTGGCGCAAAGCCTCTACGAGCGCCACAAGGCCCTGACCTACCCGCGGACCGACTCGCGCGCCCTGCCCGAAGACTACGTGCCCGTGGCGCGGCAGACCTTCGAGATGCTCGCCACCAGCGGCATGGCGCACCTGGCGCCGCACGCGCGCACGGCGCTCGAGGGCGGCTACGTGCGCCCGAGCAAACGCATCTTCGACAACGCCAAGGTCAGCGACCACTTTGCCATCATCCCGACGCTGCAGGCGCCCAGTGGCCTGTCCGAGGCCGAGCAGAAGCTCTACGACCTGGTGGTGCGCCGCTTCATGGCGGTGTTTTTCCCAAGCGCCGAGTACCTGGTCACCACCCGGATCAGCAAGGTCGAGCAGGCCGGCAAAGCGCACCACTTCAAGACCGAAGGCAAGGTGCTGGTCAAGCCGGGCTGGCTGGCGATCTACGGCAAGGAGGCTGCCGCCGAGGTGCCTGACGCCAAGGAAGGCGACAAGGGCCAGAACCTGGTGCCGGTGCAGCCGGGCGAGAAGCCGCTGGCAAGCCAAGTCGACCCCAAGGCGCTCAAGACCAAGCCGCCCGCGCGCTACTCCGAAGCCACGCTGCTGGGCGCCATGGAGAGCGCCGGCAAGCAGGTCGAAGACGAAAGCATGCGCGAGGCCATGCAGGAAAAGGGCTTGGGCACGCCCGCCACGCGCGCCGCCACCATCGAAGGCCTGCTGGCCGAAAAGTACATGCTGCGCGAAGGCCGCGAAATCATCCCGACGGCCAAGGCCTTCCAGCTCATGACGCTGCTGCGCGGCCTCGGCGTGAAGGAGCTCTCGCGCGCCGACCTGACCGGCGAGTGGGAATACAAGCTCGCGCAGATGGAAAAGGGGCAGCTCAGCCGCGCCACCTTCATGGCCGAGATCGCCGCGATGACCGAGCGCATGGTCCGGCAGGCCAAGGAATACGACCGCGACACCATCCCCGGCGACTACGCCCAGCTCTCGGCCCCGTGCCCGAACTGCGGCGGCGTGGTCAAGGAAAACTACCGCCGCTACGCCTGCGTGGGCAAGCCGGGCGCCGAGGGCTGCGGCTTCTCGTTCGGCAAGTCGCCGGCCGGGCGCACCTTCGAGCCGCAGGAGGCCGAGCAGCTGCTGGCCACGCGCAAGATCGGGCCGCTCGAGGGCTTCCGCTCCAAGGCCGGCTGGCCGTTCACATCCGAGATCGTGCTCAAGTACGACGACGAGGCGCACAACTACAAGCTCGAATTCGACTTCGGCGACGACAAGAAGGCCGAAGAGTCGGGCGAGCTGGTCGAGTTTGCCGACGAAAGCCTCGGCCCCTGCCCGGTCTGCGGCGCGCCCGTGCACGAGCACGGCAGCAACTACGTCTGCAGCAAGGCCGTGCCCACGGCCGCGCAGCCCACGCCCAGCTGCACGTTCAAGACCGGCAAGGTCATCCTGCAGCAGCCCGTGGAGCGCGCGCAGATGGCCAAGCTGCTCGAGACCGGCAAGACCGACCTGCTCGATAAGTTCGTGAGCATGCGCACGCGCCGCGCGTTCAAGGCGCACCTGGCCTGGGACAAGGAGGCCGGCAAGGTCAACTTCGAGTTCGCACCGAGCAAGTTCCCGCCGCGCAAGACGCCCGCTGCCGCTGCAAAAACAGGAGCTGCCAGCGCACGCCCTGTAAGCGCTGCAGCCAAAAAAGCCGCAAAACCTGCGGCCGCGAAGAAAGCCGCCGCCAAAACGCCCAAGGCCGCCACCGCCAAGGCCCCGCGCAAGCCCGCCGCTGGCAAGGCGCCGAGCCCGCAGCTCGCCGCCGTGATCGGTGCCGAGCCCGTGGCGCGGCCCGAGGCGGTCAAGAAGATCTGGGCGTACATCAAGGCCCACAACCTGCAGGATCCCAAGGACAAGCGCACCATCGTGGCCGACGACAAGCTGCGCGCCGTGTTCGGCAAGGACCAGGCCGGCATGTTCGAGCTGGCGGGCATCCTGGGCCAGCACCTGGGGTGATGGCCTGGCGGAGCCCGCCCGCCGCGGGCCTTGTGGGAGTGGATGTGTGAGCACCGAGCCTTTGTTCCAGACCCGGGCCTTCGTGCCCACGCCCGAGCAGCGCGCCGTGCAGACGGCCGCTGCGCGCACGCTGGTGATCGAGGCCAATGCGGGGGCCGCCAAGACCACCACGCTGGCGCTGCGCATGGCCGAGAGCTGGCAGCGTGGCACCGCGCCCGACGCGTTCCTCGTCCTCATGCACACCGATACCGCCTGCCAGGCGCTGCGCGACGCGCTGCACAAGATCGGCGTGCCGCCCGCGGTGCGCCAGCGCATGCGCATCGCCACCTTCGAGCAGTTTTGCACCGCCCTGCTGGCCGACGCCAGCGCGCGCCCCGTGCCCGTGCTCGCCACGCCCGAGCAGCTGCGCCCCCATGTCTGGCAGGCCGTGCAGCACGTGGAGCAGGCCGAGGACGAGCGCTGGCGCGATGCCCTGCAACTGCCCGCGCAGGGCGACAGCGGTTTTGTCGAGGAATTCCTGGCCGTGGCCGACCGGCTTAAGGGCACGCTGGGCGACGAGCGCGCGCGCGAAGAGCAGTCCGTCTCGCCCGACTACGCCGACGCGCTGGGCGTGGACTACACACTGCTCAAGGTGTTCCTCGCCTACGAGCGCCTGCGCCAGAACGAATGGGGCGACGGGGCGCTGTTCCGCGGCACGCACGACGCCACCTACGACCTGGCGCGCGCGCTGCACCACGGCGCCGCGCCCGCCGATTACCGGCACTGGCCGCTCGGCGTGCGCGCCCTGTGCGTGGACGAAATGCACGACATGAACCAGGCCGCCTTCACCGTGCTGGCGGCGCTGCTCAACTCCACCTTCAGCCTGTTCTGCGGCGTCGGCGACCGCGACCAGGTCATCCACAGCGCCGGCGGTGCCGACGCCATCTTCATGGCCGGCGCCATCACCGAGGCCACCGGCCGCCCCGTAGTGCGTCTGCCGCTCACGCCCAGCCACCGCTTTGGCAAGCGCTTGGCCGCCAAGGTCGCGCGCCTGGCCGACAAGGCCTACGACAGCGCCGCCGCGCACGACACCGGCGTGGCGCTGCTGTCCTACGGCGACGGCGCGCAGTGCGTGGACCTGGTGCTGGCCGAAGTAGCCCGCTGGCGCGCCACGCCGCGCGCGCGCATGGACCAGTGCGCCGTGCTGCTGCGCCACGCGCACCAGTCGGTGGGCATCGAGAACGCGCTGATCGCGGCGGGCGTGCCCTACACGCTCAGCGGCATGGGCAGCTACCTGCTGCGCCCCGAGGTGCTGCTGGTGCGCGGCCTGCTGGCCGTGGCCACCGACAACTTCGAGAGCGTGGCCGAGCCGCGCACGCGCGAGGCGCTGATGCACGCGCTGGTGTTCTTCTGCGGCGCGCGCATCACGGTGGCCGGGCGCGAGCACGAGTCGCAGCAGGACCTGCTGGCCGATGCGATCCGCAGCGTCACCGACAACCCACTGTTCCTGCAGCACTTCTTCCAGAACCAGATCCTGCCCAACGTCGAGCCCGCCACGCGCCGGCGCCTGTGCGCCGCCGTGGCCGTGGCCCAGGAGCCGTCTGCGCCCGACATGCTGCAGCGCGTGCTCGGTGCGCTCGAGATCGACGCGCTCATCCACGGCGCCCTGGTCTCGCGCCAGCGCCGCCAGGAGGCGCAGGACAACCTCGCCGGCCTGTGCGCGGCCGCGCGCGCCTTTGCCTCGGCGCGCGACTACTTCCTGCACCTGAACCAGACCGAGCAGCGCCAGGGCGCGCTGCGCAGCGCGGCCAGCCTGGTGCTGGCCAGCATCGCGCACGTCAAGGGGCTGGAGTTCGAGCAGGTGGTGATCCCGTACCTGGAGCGCGGCATCTTTCCGGTGCCGCACGCCAGCGCCGAAGAAGAGCGCAACACGCTGTACGTCGGCATGACGCGCGCGCGCCGCCAGCTCACGCTGCTGGCGCACGCCGCGCGGCCCAGCAGCTTCGTGGCGCAGCTGGGCTATGCCATGGCTGCATCTGCCGCAGCTGCGGCGCCGGATTGAAGGCGTGGCCACAGCGCCGCGGGCAGTTGGGCATCCCTGCTGTCACACGGGCCTCCTACAGTTGCCACGCTGCGCGCTCGGTGTGTCTCACTGCCATGCTGTGGCAGCGTCCTTGTCCGTCTTCATGAAAGGCCCTCTGCGATGTTCAAACCCTCCCTGCTCGCGGCGCTGTGCGTGTGCACCCTGGTCACCGTGGGCTGCAGCAGCCTTGGCACCGGCCCAGCCGGCAGCGCCGCGAAGCCGCAGGTGATAGCGCACCGCGGCGCCAGCGGCTACCTGCCCGAGCACACGCTGGCCGGCTACGAGCTGGCGGTGCGCATGGGCAGCGATTTCATCGAGCCCGACCTGCAGCTCACCCGCGACGGTCAACTGGTCGCCATGCACGACGACAGCTTGCAGCGCACCACCAACGTCGCCAGCGTTTTCGCGCAGCGCGGCGGCGCCTACAAGGTGGCCGACTTCACGCTCGCCGAGATCAAGAGGCTCACCGTACAGCCCTTCGGCCCCACGGCCGGGACGGCGCACGCGGGGTTTGTGCCCACGGCCGCGCAACCGCTGGCGGTGCCCACGTTCCAGGAGGTCATCGATCTGGCCAGGGCGCAAAGTGCGGCCACCGGGCGCGAGGTGGGCATCTACCCCGAGGCCAAGCAGGCCGACCCGGACATGGAGGACGGCATCCTTCAGGCACTGCAGGCCAATGGCTACCGCGCCGGCAGCAAGCTGTTCATCCAGTCGTTCAGCGACGCCACGCTGCGCAGCCTGCGCGCCAAGCAGCAGGCGCAGGGCCTGGCCTACCCGCTGGTGCAGTTGGGCTACGCCGCCGTGGCCGAAGACGGCGGGGTGCGCATGCGCGTGCGGGGCCCCGACGGGTGGAGGCTTCTGACGCTGCCCGAGGTGGCCACCTTCAGCGCGGGCGTGGGTGTCTCCGTCGGCAACAAGGCCTACCCGGTCACCCAGGCCTTTATCGACCAGGCGCATGCTGCCGGAATGCGGGTGCACGGCTGGACCTTCAACAAGCCCGATGCCGCACTTGCCGCGGCCGAGTTCCAGAGTTACCTGGCCATGGGCATGGACGGCATGTTCGCCAACTACCCCGACCTGGCGGTGGCGGCGCGCAATGCCTGGGCGGCCCAGCCCAAGCCCTGAGACCCGGCCCGGGGCGCCGGCTGCCTCTGCGGGCCGCCGCAGCCCGGGCCCGCAACCGGCAGGGCGGAGCGCTGCGGGCGCGCTACCCTCTGCGTGATCCCCTGACCGTTGACCGAGGTTGTTGCCATGTCCCTGCACCCCCGTGCCGTTTCTCCTTCCACCACCCCTGTGCCGGCGCGCTCCATCGCCCTGGCCGGCGCCAGTAATTTCCGCGACCTCGGCGGCTACGCCGGGCATGGCGGGCGCACGCTCAGGTGGCGCCGGTTGTTCCGCGCCGACCATTTGGCCGCGCTCAGCCCGGCCGATCTGCAGGTGCTGCGCGAACTCGGCATTGCCCGCACCGCCGACTTTCGCGGCGAGTCCGAGCGCAGCGCCTTTGCCTACGCGCTGCCCGGCGTCGCGCAGCACCACCTCACCATCGAGCCCACCGTGGTGCAGCGCACGCAGCAGCTGCTGAAGTCGGGCCACCAGCTCACCGCGCAGGACGCGGTGGGCCTGATGCAGGACACCTACCGCGGCTTCGTGCACGACAACGCGCCGCGCTTTGCGCAGCTGTTCGAACTGCTGCTCGACAGCGACGCGCCGCTGGTCTTCCACTGCACCGCGGGCAAGGACCGCACCGGCTTTGCCGCCGCGCTCATCCTGCTGGCGCTGGGCGTGCCGCGCGCCGTGGTCATGCAGGACTACCTGCTCACCAACGCGCTCTACCGCCGGCCCGCGGGCGTGGCCAGCGCCGCACCCGACGACGTGCTGCAGGTGCTCTGGCGCGTGCAGGAAGACTTTCTGGAGGCCGCGCTGCACGGCGTCGAAGCCGAGCACGGCGGCATCCAGCCCTATCTGGAGCGCGTGCTGGGCGTCAACGCCGCCGCGCAGCAGCGCCTGGCGGCGCTGTACCTGGAGCCCCGGCCGGCCGCTGCGTGAGGTGCGGATGACCCACTTGGGGGCGCTGCAGAAATCTGCCCGCCCCAGCGCTTAGCATAGCGGCCGCCACACACCGCTGTGCGCCCGGGCGGCGCCGCCACGGCCCGGCCTGCCGGGCGCTGCGACCGCCCCCTTTTTTCATGACCTTTTCTGGAGAATCCACACCATGCACCCTCGCCGCCTCCTGCTGACCACCGCCGTCTGCCTGGCCCTGGGCGTGGCCACGACCGCCCACGCGGCGTGGCCCGACAAACCGATCAAGCTCATCGTGCCCTTCCCGGCGGGCCAGGCCACCGACATCTTTGCGCGCGCGCTCGCCGACCAGCTGGGCCAGCGCCTGGGCCAGCCCGTGGTGGTCGAAAACAAGGCCGGCGCCGGCAGCAACATCGGCAGCGAGTTCGTCGTGCGCGCCACGCCCGACGGCTACACGCTGCTCGTCGCCGGCAGCGCGATGGCCGTGAACCAGACGCTGTACAAGAAGGTCGGGTTCGACCCCACCAAGGACCTCGTCGGCATCTCGCTGATC
The DNA here is from genome assembly GCF_012932145.1 of Acidovorax sp. SRB_14. Lineage (GTDB taxonomy): Bacteria > Pseudomonadota > Gammaproteobacteria > Burkholderiales > Burkholderiaceae_C > Simplicispira. Next base: position 127,085 of record NZ_MWOK01000009.1, read on the forward strand.
GCCAAGGTGCCGCTCATTTTCCTGGCCACGCCCGGCTCGGGCATCACCACCATGAAGGAACTGGTGGCCCAGGCCAAGGCCGCGCCCGGGCAGCTCAACTACGCCAGTGCGGGCATCGGCGGCACGCAGCACCTGTCGGGCGAGATGATGAAGGCGCGCGCGGGCGTGTTCATCACGCACATTCCGTACCGCGGCAGCGGCCCCGCGCAGGCCGACTTCCTGGGCGGGCAGGTGCCACTGATGGTGGACTCGGTCACCGCGGCGATGCCCCACATCCAGTCCAAGCGCGCGATCCCGCTGGCCGTCACGTCGGCGCAGCGTTCCTCGCAGCTGCCCGATGTGCCCACCATGCGCGAAAGCGGCATCCCGGCCCTCAAGGACTTCGAGGCGGTCGGCTGGCTGGGCCTGATGGCGCCCAAAGGCACGCCGCCCGAGATCACCCAGCGCCTGAACCGCGAGGTGGTGGAGCTGCTGCGCAGCGAGCCGCTGGCGCGCTTCATTCGCGAACGGGGTTCGGAGCCGGCGCCCACCACCGGCCCCGAGTTCGACCGCTTCATCGCCAGCGAAGTGCGCCAATGGGGCGCCGCCGTGAAGGCGTCGGGCGCCTCGGTGGACTGAGGCTTTTCTGGCGCCGCCCTGGTGTGGCACAACGCTTCCGGGGCGGTGCGCATTTCGTGTCACCAGCTGGCAGTCCAGCAATTTCTACAGGAGGGCAATGCAATGCTGTTATCCGAACAATGGGTGCTCGTGACCGGCGGCGCACGCGGCCTGGGCCAGGCCATCACGCGCGCCCTGGCGCGCGAAGGTGCCGGCGTGGTCATCAACTACCACCGCAGCGACAAAGCGGCCGGGGCCCTGGCCGAAGAGCTGGGCCCGCGCGCCATCGCGCTGCAGGCCGACGTGACCGACACCGCCGCCGTGCAACGGCTGTTTGCCGCCGCGCACGAGCGCGCCGGCCAGCCCATCAGCAGTGTGGTGAACAACGCGCTGATCGGTTTTCAGTTCGACGGCGACGCGCGCCCGCAGATCGGCGACATCGCGTGGCAGCGCTTCCACCAGCAGATCGAAGGCGCCGTGAAGGGCGCGCTCAACACCCTGCAGGCCGCGCTGCCCGCGATGCGCGCGCAGGGCTTTGGCCGCATCGTGAACGTGGGCACCAACCTGTTCCAGAACCCCGTCGTGCCTTACCACGACTACACCGCCGCCAAGGCCGCGCTCCTGTCGCTCACGCGCACGGCGGCCAACGACCTGGGCCCCGACGGCATCACGGTCAACATGGTCTCGGGCGGCCTGCTGCGCACCACCGATGCCAGCGCCGCCACGCCCGAGGCGGTGTTCGACCTCATCGCCAGCCTGACCCCGCTGCGACGCGTGACGACACCGGCCGAGTTCGCCGACGCCGTGCTGTTCTTCCTCTCGCCCTGGGCGCGCGCCGTGACCGGGCAGAACCTGATCGTGGACGGCGGGCTGGTCAAGGGCTGAGCCGGCGCGCAACATCAAACTTGATAGCTTTCAGCGCTTTCCTGGTAAGGGCTAGGGGCCTTTTTTCCTTATATTCTGGCGCCGCCCGATCTGCGTGGCCTGCGGCCTCGGCAGCGGCCCCGGGGCGTGCGGACGGGCGCCAGACGCGCGTGGGAAAACGCCCTTCTTCGCCGTGTCGCAGGTATCCAGGCGTTCTGGGGCTGGACAGACGCGATTTCTTGGCTATGGTTTCCTACGGCGTCCGCCATGGCGTTCCACCGTGGCTTCTTCGCCCGCACCCCGGCGCGCTGCGCGCGCCTGGTGCCTTGTCCCATCCACCACCGGAGACCCGCCATGCAAATCCAGCCCTACCTGTTTTTTGACGGCCGCTGCGAAGAGGCGCTCAACTTCTACCGCAGCGCCCTGGGCGCCAAAGTCACTACGCTGATGCGCTTCAAGGACGCGCCCGCCAACGCGTCGGCCCCCGGCTGCACGCCCCCGCCCGGCGACAAAATCATGCACGCCAACCTGCAGATCGGCGAGGTGCAGATCATGGCCTCTGACGGCGTGGCGCCGGGCGAAGGCGCATTCAAGGGCTTTGCGCTCTCGCTCTCTCCGGCCACCGACGTCGAGGCCGAGCGCCTGTTCAAGGCCCTGACCGAGGGCGGCTCTGTGCAGATGCCGTTTGGCGGCACGTTCTTCGCCTCTTCGTTCGGCATGATGACCGACCGCTTCGGCGTGCCGTGGATGGTCATCGTGCCGCTGCCTGAGAAAGCCTGAGCCGTATCGCACCACCGGAGGCACCCCATGCGCTTCATGATGCTGATGATTCCGGGCGGCTACGAGTCCGCCGCGCCGGGCCAGATGCCCAGCGCCGAGCACGTCGCGGCCATGATGGCCTACAACGCCGAGCTGCAGAAAGCCGGCGTGCTGCTCTCGCTAGAAGGCCTGCACCCGCCCGCCACCGGCGCGCGCGTGTCGTTTGCCGGCGGCCAGGCCCAGGTGCGCCACGGCCCCTTCCCCGAAACCCGCGAGGCGCTGGGCGGCTTCTGGATGATCGACGTGGCCTCGCAGGACGAAGCCATCGCCTGGGCTCGGCGCTGCCCCGCCTCGGGCAACGAAGTCATCGAGGTGCGCCGCGTGCAGGAAATGGAAGACTTCCCCGCCGACGTGCAAGAGGTCGTGGCCGGCTTCCCCGACCTGCAGGCCGTGCCGCCAACGCACTGAGCGCGCGCCCCTTTTCCGCCGCGCCCCGCCCCCCGCGCGCCCCCTGCGCGCCCGCGCGTCCCGCACGGGTCAGCTTCGCTTCAGCCCCATGGGCTATAAGGGCGACACAGATTGATACAAGCGGAGGGTGGCGGAGACATGGCAACGTTGATACCCGCGCTCGGCAGCTGCGCGGGGCGCATGACCGCTGGCGAGCGCCGGCTGGCCGAGCGGCTGGAGCAAAAACTCGAAGGCGACTACCTGCTGTGGTACGACGTGCCCGTCGGCCCCAAGCAGACCCATCCCGACTTCGTCGTGCTGCACCCGCGGCGCGGTGCGCTGATCCTGGAAACTAAGGACTGGCGGCTCGACACCATCCGCAGGGCCACGCGCCAGTACTTTGAAATTGCGCCGGACGGCCAACCCAAGACGGTGATGAACCCGCTGGCGCAGGCCCGCCACTGCGCCATCGAAGTCGTCAACGCGCTTGAGCGCGACCCGCAACTGGTGCAGGCCGAAGGCCGGCACCAAGGCAAGCTCGCCTTTCCCTGGGGCCACGGCGTGGTGTTCACGCGCATCACGCGCAAACAATTCGACGCAGCGGGGCTGGGCGAGGCGATCGAGCCGCACCGCGCCATCTGCCAGGACGAGATGTACGAAGACGCGGACGCCGAAGCCTTTCAGGAGCGGCTGTGGGCCATGTTCCCCCACGCCTTTGGCGGCGCGCTGTCCCTGCCCCAGCTCGACCGCGTGCGCTGGAACCTGTTCCCCGAGGTGCGCGTGGCCGTGCAGGGCGCGCTGTTTGGCGACGCCACCGATGCACGGGCCGACGGCGAAAACGCCGCCGAACTGCCCAGCATCATGCGCGTGATGGACCTCCAGCAAGAGCAGCTGGCGCGCAGCCTTGGCGACGGGCACCGCGTCATCCACGGCGTGGCGGGCTCGGGCAAGACGATGATTCTTGGCTACCGCGCCGAATACCTGGCCAAGGCGCAGACGCCGGCCAGCAAACCCATCCTCATCCTCTGCTTTAACGAGCCCCTGGGCGTGAAATTGGCCAGTGTGATGGACGCCAAGGGCCTGAGCGACCGCGTGCATGTGCGGCACTTTCACAGCTGGTGCCACCGCCAGCTCACCACCTACGGGCAGGCCCTGCCACCCCAAGGCGGCGGCTTTTACGAAGGCTTGGTCGGCAACGTCATCCGCGCCGTGGAGCGCAGCCAAATCCCCGGCGGCCAATACCAGGCGGTGATGATCGACGAGGGCCACGACTTCGCGCCCGAATGGCTCAAGCTCCTCACCCAAATGGTGGATCCCGCCACCAACAGCCTGCTGGTGCTGTATGACGACGCGCAAAGCATTTACGAACGCGCACGCAGCAAACAGTTCAGCTTCAAAAGCGTGGGCATCCAGGCGCAGGGGCGCACCACCATCCTCAAGATCAACTACCGCAACACGCGGCAGATTCTTCACACCGCCAGCCTGGTCGCCGCAGACCTGCTGACGGCAGACGACAAAGACGACGACGGCATTCCGCTGCTCAAACCCGTGAGCTGCGGGCGCGAGGGGCAAGCCCCCGTCATCATCAAACTGCCCACCATGCGCGACGAAGCCTTTGCCATTGCCGACCACCTGGCCAGCGCCCACAAGGAAGGCTTTGCCTGGGGCGACATGGCCGTGCTGTGCGCGGACTGGAAAACCATGGACCTGTGCGCCAGCGCCCTGGCCCAGCGCAAGCTGCCGCACCGCGTGCGCAAGAAGAGTGGTGAATACCGGCCCGGCGCAGACGCTATTCAGGTGATGACCATGAAGGTCAGTAAAGGGCTGGAGTTTCCCGTGGTGGCACTACCCGGCGTGGGGCATATGCCTGGGCCTGGAGAGGATGAGAAGGAAGCGGCGCGGGTGTTTTATGTGGCGGCTACTAGGGCGACACAGCAATTGTTTTTGGGAATTAGTGGTGATGGGGTTTTTGCAAAACAATTTAGCTAACGCAGAAGATATTTAAGGAAAATATATGCTCCTCGGTATGGGTTTGAAGAACTACAAGGTTTATAAGAATGTCCAATTTATACCTATTTCTTCAGGCGCTAGTTTCACCGCTTATCTTGGGCCCAACGGAATTGGGAAGACCTCCATTTTCGAAGCGTTAGATCGATTTTTTAATGGTGGTGAATGGATAGCCAACAACGAATCAAAGAAGGGCTCCGATGATTCGGCGTTTGTTTCGCCTTTGTTTTTGGTCCCAGTGGGTGACATTTCTTTGACAAAGAAAGAAAAAAGACTAGCCGGTTTAATTAGTGCATTTTTTTGGGATTTTTCTGGCACTCCTTACAACCCGTTTGTTAAATCTGTGATCGAAAGCATAGCCGCAGCAACCGCGTTAGGCTACGACAAAGAATCGCACTATTTATTCCTGCTTGGAAACACTCACCAAACGAACGAAATAGAAATTCCATTCTTCGGGAATGATATTAAGAGGGTTTTTGAGGGGCACGCGGATATTGAGTACGAAGAACTTCCAGAGCTTCTAAAAAAGGTGAAGTCTCATTACCGCTATATATATCTTCCAGCCGAGGCTGATTCGTTGAACTTTAGTAGAATGGAGTCAATGTACATCAGGAAGTTGCTGGATGAGGATATTAAAAAGAAAATCCAAGAATCCATTAGCAAAAATAGCATTGACGAAATTAATAGGAAGCTCAAAGAATTTATAGATCAAATAAACCAAACACTCGATCAATATGTTTACAAAGGAAAGCGTAAAGATCAGCTAACGGCAAACGATCTCATCGAGAGGATTTTTTCTGCTTATTTTGGGATAAAGGTCTTACACAAGAAGAACGGAGGAAAGGAGACAACCATAAAGGATCTGAGCTCTGGGGAAAAGAGGCAGGCCTTGATCGACCTTTCTTACGCATTGATTTCTCGATCAAAGCTAAAGGAATATCAAGTCATTTTGGCAATCGACGAGCCTGATGCATCAATGCACGTTGCCGCTTGCCATGACCAGTTCGAAAAAATAGCCAGAATACCAACTCTGTGCACCCCTGCGCCCCAAGTGCTAATTAATACTCACTGGTATGGTTTTCTCCCGGTAATTCGATCGGGGGTGGCGCACTCCTTATCCCGAGGTGCAAGCTCAATTGAATTTTTCTCATTTAACCTGGAGAATTTTAGAGAATACATTAATCAAAATTATACAAAATCCCACGGAAAGTACCCGAAAGAGGTTGAGCTAAAAAGCTATCAAGACATGATTCAGTCAGTGGTTGTTAGCATGCTTCGCGACAAACCATATAACTGGATATTCTGTGAGGGCTTGTCTGACAAAATTTACCTGACCCACTATTTGTCCGCCCTAGTAGAGAGCAATAATTTGCGGATTGTTCCTCTCGGTGGTTTTAAACAGGTTCGCCGCGTTTACGACTATCTGTCAGCGCCATTAAGCGATAAAGAAGCAGGCTTTAAGGGCAAAGCTCTATGTATCGTAGATACGGATGCCCAGAAGGAACATGTGGAACTTAAGAAAGACTCAAAAAATCTTTTCTTCAAACGCTTGGTGCGTGACGAGAGCAAATTGGAAGTATTGGCTCTTGATGCGGATAGCCAGCATAGCTTTCCAACCGAAATTGAATTTGCTTTGCGCGAGGAAGTCCTCAAAGTGCTACTTTCATCCCCTGAGCACCACAAGGAGATGGAAAACTTCTCAGTTCTACAAGAAATTGTTAAAGCGGCATCCGTAACAAAAGGGTCAAATAATTTGTATGACTATTTGAATCTTGGTCCAAAACAGAAAAAGCAATTGATGGACGATTTTTTTGATGTAGGCAATAACAAAGTCAAATTTGCCCAAGCCTATATTGAGTGTGATCCCGATAAAGCTTTAGAGCCCAAGTGGGTGGCTGCTATAAGACAAACTATCAAGGGTTAATTTGGGAAACCCTGCCCTCCTCGCTGCGTGGGCTTTTGTATGTACTCGGCAGGCCGATTGCGAGCGCCCTTGCTCTATCAGCTGTTAGACATGCGGCATCTTTTTTCTGCGCCCAATTGAGAGCGCGAGCGGCGTAAATCGGTGCAGCAGCGAGGTGCGCTCCATAGACTTGCGTATCCGTCGATCCAGCCCCCGGCGATGGCAGCCACCAAGCAGTCCTCCCCTGTCACGCTGGGCCGGCCGGTGGCTTCTCTTGAAGATGCGCACCCATAGATCAGTCTCGCTGGCGTGGTTGGCCTGCAGCCATGCGTGGAGCTACTCGGGCGTTTCGAAGGTGTGGTGTGCCGTGTTGCTCATGTATTGCTAGCTGCTTGCGCTTATCTCACAGCGGATTGCGGCCTATTTTGCACACAGCTCGTACCCAATACTCCGCCCCCCACCTTCCAGCCTGCGCAGCACGCCGCGCTCCAGCAGGTCGCTGATATCCCGCAGCGCCGTATCCGATGAACATTTGGCAATCGTGGCCCACTTGGCGTTGGTCAGCTTGCCCTCCATGCCGTCCAGCACGCGGTTCAGCACCAGCGTTTGCCGCGCATTCATGGGCGTGCCTGCCCAGCGCTGCCAGAACTGGGCTTTGTCCAGCACGCCCGCCAGCGTGGCGTCTGCACCTTGCACGGCGCGCAGCAGGCAGCCCAGAAACCAATGCAGCCACGGGGTGACGTCCAAGGGGCCTTTTTGGGTGGCTTCCAGCTGGTCGTAATAGTCTTTGCGCTCGCGCTGTATCTGGGCGCTGAAGCTGTAGAAACGTTGATGTGTTCCCTCGGCGCGGGCCAGCGCCATGTCGCCCACGGCGCGGCTCAGGCGGCCGTTGCCGTCGTCAAAAGGGTGCAGGGTGACCAGCCACAGGTGGGCCAAACCGGCCTTGATGAGGGCGTCGCCCGCCGGGACGGCCTCAAACCAGTCAAAAAAGGCCTGGGTTTGCGCGGGCAGGGTGGCGGCGGGCGGGGCTTCAAAGTGCACCTTCTCACGCCCCACGGGGCCGGACACCACTTGCATGGGGCCGCTGGCGTCGGTGCGCCATGCGGCCACGGTGATGCGCGTGCGCCCGCTGTAGCCGGTGGGGAACAGCGCCGCATGCCAGCCAAACAGGCGCTCGGGTGTCAGGGGCTGGTCAAAGTTGCGGGTGGCGTCCAGCACCACGTCCACCACGCCGTCCACATGCCGGTCGCTGGGGGCCAGGGCTCCTATGTCGAGGCCCAGCTTGCGGGCCACGGAGGAGCGAACGGCGTCCAGGTCCAGCCGCTCGCCCTCAATGGCACTGGTGGTGATGACTTCTTGTGTCAGCACCTGCAGGGTGGCTTGGTCGCGCTGCGCCAGCCCCAGCTCTGCCATGCGGCCCGCCAGATGGCCTTGTGCGCGGTGCACCTGGGCCAGCGGCGCGGCCAGGGCCGCGGCATCCCAGCGCCACCGGGGCCAGTCGGGTCGCTGCCAGAGGTAGGTGCGGCGGCGGGGCGGTTTGTCGGTCCACATGCGGCGATTATGGGTTTATTCGCCGCGCTTTGTGCGGTGAATATGGGTTGGGAGCCGGATGCCGACCGCCGGCCCGCACAGAGCATGCGTCTTCGCGCCAATATTTACTTCGCGGAAGTATGTGTTGCACAGGACGGTGTATCCAGAGACAGCGGGCAGAGTAGCTTGCTAGGTTCGACGAAGGCCAATGGCAACAACACTTCGTCGAAAAAGCGCCTAGCGCTGGGCATTTGGCTTGGGTGTGGGCGCATTGCAGCTCAATCAACTACAAGGAAATGCCATGAACACGTACTGCACATTCGCGGTCGCCAGTGTTGTGCTGGCCGCTGCCTCCGGCGCCATCGCAGCGCCGCCAGACACCGAAAGCGCCAACACAGCGCAAAACGCCAATACCCCCCTCACCAGAGAAGCCGTCATCGCCGATCTGATCGCATCGCGCCAGGCCGCGCCCACACAGATGCCGCGCGATGGCGAGTGGTACAACGTGCCGGCCCCGCTGGGCGGCAGGGCCCACACGATGCGCTATGACAATGCGGACTCCGCGCAGCAGCCCATGCCGATGCCGAAGCCCATGATGGATTCCACCACCCAGTAAGGACGTGCCGGGCGTTCAGGCCAGGGGCCAAGCTTCGTCCTCGCCACCCCACCCGCCGGTAGCCCGCATTCCGCCCACCTCCTTTCCGCCGGTCCAGCACCCCAACGGCACGCCCGCCCTGGGCATGTGCTGGGTGCTGTCGCGTGCGTCCATGCAAAGACAGCGCTGCGCCCGTAACATCGCCTGCGCTTGCATTTCGCCCGTATCGGGTCAACCAAGGAGAAATCGATGTTCAGTCATGTGATGGTGGGTGTGAACGATCTGGAAAAGTCGAAGGCGTTTTACGACGCGCTTCTGGGCACGCTGGGCATCGCCCCAGGGTTTGCCAACAAGAACCGCTATTTCTACCGCAGCGGGGGCAACACCTTTGCCATCACAACGCCCATCAATGGCGATTCGGCATGCCACGGCAATGGCAGCACGCTCGGTTTCACCGCGCAGTCCATCGAGCAGGCGGACGCCTGGCACGCCGCAGGCATTGCCAATGGCGGTACCCCCTGCGAAGACCCGCCGGGCTTTCGCGAAGGCCCGGGCGGCACGCTGTATTTGGCATACCTGCGCGACCCGGACGGCAACAAGATCTGCGCGCTGCACCGGCCGCCCAAGGCGGCCTGAAGCAGGCTCGAAGTGGCCTGCGCCGCCTGGCGCGGGTCGCAGGCCAGGCCGGGTTGGGTCACTGGCCCTTGTCACAACCACAGGGGCCAGCCACAGGCAGTACCGGCATCCGTTTTTCTTCTGCGACCGATTGAAGGACAGCCATGAAATCCATCCAGCTCCAGCACCCTGGCGGCCTCGATCGCCTGCACTTGGTCGACCTGCCCGCACCCGGCGCGCCCTTGGCGGGCGAAATCCAGGTGCGCATCCATGCCAGCTCGCTCAATTATCACGACCTGGGGGTGGTGGCGGGCAACGCCCGTGCCGCCGATGGCCGCATTCCCATGGCCGATGGCGCCGGGGTGGTGACCGCCGTGGGCGCGGGTGTGACCGAGTTCACCGTGGGCGATGCCGTGGTGTCCTGCTTCTTTCCGCACTGGCAGTCGGGCCGCAACGTGCCCTCCACCTTTGCCACCGTGCCCGGCGACGGCCTGGACGGCTTTGCGCGTGAGCAGGTCAACATGCCGGTCAACGCCTTCACCCATGCGCCCCAGGGCTACAGCCACGAGGAAGCGGGCACGCTGACCACGGCCGGCCTCACGGCCTGGCGCGCCCTGGTCGTGGACGCCCGCGTGCAGCCCGGCGACACCGTGCTGGTGCTGGGCACGGGCGGTGTTTCCATTTTTGCGCTGCAGATGGCCAAGGCCATGGGTGCGCGCGTGGTTGCCACCACGTCGAGCGAAGCCAAGAAGCAGCGCCTGCTGCAGCTGGGCGCCGACACCGTCATCAACTACCTGGAGCAGCCCGAGTGGGGCGATGTGGTCCTGGCCGCCACCGGCGGGCGCGGTGTCGACCTGGTGGTGGAGGTCGGCGGTCCGGCCACGCTGCCCCAGTCCATCCGCGCTTGTGCGCCGGGCGGCCACATCGCGCTGATCGGCGTGCTCACCGGCTTTGCCGGCGCCGTGCCCACGGCGGAGCTGATGCGCAAGCAGCAAACCCTCAAAGGCCTGATCGTCGGCAACCGCGAGCAGCAGCAGGACATGGTGCGCGCGCTGGAGCAATGGAGCTGGCGCCCCGTGATCGACAGCAGCTACCCGCTCGAGCAGATGGCCGAGGCCTTCGCCCACCAGAAGGCCGGCAGGCACTTCGGCAAGATCTGCCTGCGCTTCTGAGCGCTCAGCCAAGACCCCCTGGCAGGGCCCGCAGGTGGCCCGCGCCGGGGCCGACGCCGCGGCAGTGACAGCAAAATTGATAGCTGTCAGCGTATGCAGCACCTGGGCTGGCGCCCAAAAACACCGCAAATACCGCAGCACCCCATGGCGGCGCCGGCTGGGCCATACTTGCCGGCCTGCGGCCCCATTCCGGGGCCGGCCGACAAGGAGCATGCGTGCAATCTGCGAGTGACCAGTGGTTCGACGAGGCGTACTACCAGCGCTACTACTTCGACAAGAAGACCAGCGTGGTCGACCCCGAGCACGTCGAGCGGCTGGGCGCCTTCGTCTGCAGCTACCTCAAGTATTTGCGCGTGCCGGTGCGCCGCGTGCTCGACGTGGGCTGCGGCATCGGGCTGTGGCGCGACGTGGTCGCGCGGCATTTTCCGCTGGCGTCGTTCCATGGCGTCGAATACAGCGCATACCTGTGCGAGCGCTTTGGCTGGGAGCGCGGCTCGGTGGTCGATTACCAATCGGCCGAGCCGTTCGACTTCGTCATCTGCCAGGGCGTGCTGCCCTACCTGAGCGCGGCCGACCTGCAGCGGGCGCTGCGCAACCTGGCGCCGCTGTGCCGGGGCGCGCTCTACGTCGAGGCGGTCTCGCGCGAGGACTGGGAGCGCGACATCCTCGACGAGACGCTGACCGACCCGCGCCTGTTCCGGCACCGTGCGCAGCTGTACCGGCGCGGCCTCTCGAACGGCTTCATCGAGCTGGGCGGCGGTATGTGGCTGAGCCGCCAGGCCGAGGTGCCGCTGTTCGAGCTCGAATGCGCGGGCGGCCGGTGAGCGTGGCCGACGCCGCCACCCCCAGCGCCGCCGTGGGCCACGCGGTGTCGCGCCTGCGCACCGAACGGCTGGCGCGCAGCGCCAAGCCCTTCCTGGCGCGCGGCGGCTCGCGCGTCGAGCGCTGCGCGGGGTGCCGCGTGGCCGCGAGCCACTGCCTGTGCGCGCTGCGCCCGCCCGTGCCGACGCGCGCCGGCGTGTGTTTGCTGATGGCCGACATCGAGCCGCTCAAGCCCAGCAACACGGGCTGGCTGATTGCCGACGTGGTGGCCGACACCTTTGCGTTTGGCTGGGCGCGCACCGAGGTCGATCCGGCCTTGCTGGCCCTGCTGGCCGACCCGCAGTGGCAGCCGGTGCTGGTGTTTCCGGGCGAGTTCGTAGCGCCGCCGCGCGTGGTGACCGAGGTGCCAGCGTGCACCGCCCCGAGCGGCCCGGCGGTGCCCGAAGGCCGGCGCCCGCTGTTCGTGCTGCTCGACGCGACCTGGCCCGAGGCGCGCAAGATGTTCCGCAAGAGCCCGTACCTCGACCGGCTGCCGGTGCTCAGCCTGCGGCCCGAGCAGCTCTCGCGCTACCGCCTGCGCCGCTCGCGCTGCGCCGAGCACCTGTGCACGTCCGAGGTGGCGGCGCTGTGCCTGGAGCTCGCCGGCGAGACCCACGCGGCGCAGACGCTGGAGGCCTACCTCGACGTGTTCACCGACCACTACCTGCAGGCCAAAAACCAGCAGCCGGTGGACTGGAGCGATGCGGCGCATGCGCGCCTGCTCGGTTTGAGCGGGCCGGGCGGTGGGCTGCAGGCGTTGGACCGCGCCGCATAAGGCGTGCCAAACGCGCCTGGTGGCGCCGCGGCATCATCAAATTTAATAGCTGTCAGCGCTCTGTACATCAGCGTTTGCGGCTGATTTCACGGTATTTTCAGAAGCCCGCACCGGGCTGCGCCAGATAGGCGCGCTCTTCGGCCGTGCTCTCGCGCCCGAGGATCGCGTTGCGGTGCGGAAAGCGGCCGAAGCGCGCGATCACGTTCTGGTGCTGGCGCGCGTAGTCGAGCGCGCTGGCCAGCAGCGCCTGGGTGTGCGGCGTGGCCTCGGCGGCCAGTTCGGTGAAGGCCTGCACGCTGCGTGCCTGCAGCGCTGGGTCTTCGGCGTGCTCGAGCGGAAGGTACAGAAAGGTGCGCGCCACGGTGGGCAGGGCGCGGTCGTGGCCTTCGGCGATGGCCTGCAGCGCGAGGGCCAGCGCCTGCGCGTCGCCGGCGAAGCTGCGGGGCGTGCCGCGGTGCACGTTGCGCGTGAACTGGTCGAGCACGATGGCGAGTGCCAGGCTGCCCCAGGGGCCGCGCGCCCAGGTGTCGAGGCGCCCGGCCAGCGCCTCGTCGACCAGCGCGCCAAAGCGCCGGGCGATGTCGGCATCGCCCGCGTCCGACTTCGTGAACCACAGGCTTTGCCGCGTGAGCGCGCTGGCGTCGGTGGGCACCTCGGCGCCGAGCCAGAACGCCAGCACATCGGCGATGCGCGGATCGGCGGCGGACTTCGGGGGCAGGGACGGCGGGGTGGGCATGGCGGCAGGTCTCCGGGTTGGCGCCGGTCGGCGCGAAGGGCCATTGTGCGGCGCTTCACGGCGCGCCGCCCGGCGCCACCGGGTGCGCGGAGATCAGTCCGCGCGGATGCCCGCCTTGGCGACGATGTCCTTCCAGCGCTTTTGCTCGCTGGCGATGAACGCGGCGAACTGCTCTGGCGTTTCGCCACCGGGCACCGCGTCTTCGTGCGCAAAGCGCTCTGCGACGGCGGGCGACTTGAGCGCGGCGGCGCAGGCCAGCTGCAGGCGCTTGACCACGTCGGGCGGCGTGCCCGCGGGGGCCAGCATGCCGTACCACTGCACCGACTCGAAGCCCGGGTAGCCGGACTCGGCCACGGTGGGCATCTGGGGCAGTGACGGCAGGCGCGCCTTGGTGCCGGTGGCGATGCCGCGCAGCGTGCCCTTCTTGATGTGCGTGCCCAGCGCCGGGGTGCCCGCCGAGAACAGCTGGATGCGCCCGGCCATCAGGTCGTTGAGCGCCGGGCCGGTGCCGCGGTAGGGAATGTGCGTGGCCTTCAAGCCCGTGGTGAGCTTGAGGTATTCCATCGCCAGGTGCCCGGCGCTGGCGTTGCCGGCCGAGGCGTAGTTGAGTTCGGTCGGGTTTTTCTTGCTGTACTCGACCAGCTCTTGCAGGTTCTTCGCGGGCACGCTGGGGTGGGCCACGAACAGGCTCGGCACCTTGACGAACAGCGTGACGGGAACGAAGTCCTTGTTCACGTCGTAGCCGGGGTTGTTGTAGATGAACGGGTTCACCGCCAGCGAGCCCACGTGGCCCTGGATGAGCGTGTAGCCATCGGCCGGTGCGCGCGCGGTCTCGAGCATCGCGGGGATGCCGCCGCCGCCGGCCTTGTTGTCCACCATGACGGTGGTGCCGAGGATGCGCGTGAGTTCATGGGTGACCGCACGGCCGACGATGTCCGAGGTGCCGCCGGGCACGAACGGCACGATGAAGCGCACGGTGCGGCCCTTGGAGGGCCAGGCCGCATTCTGGGCGTGCACGACGGTCGCGGGCAGGGCCGCGGCCGCGCCGGCGGCCAGCAGCGTGCGGCGCGTGAGGTAAAGGGGTTCGGTCATCAGGACTCCTGTGATTTGTGGTTATTTGTGGTTGGGGGATGCGCACCCCGGACGGGGTGCTGCGCGGGTCAGTCGGGTTTGACGTCCAGCTGTTTCACCACCTGGGTCCAGGTGGCGATTTCCTGGGCGATCAGCGCCTTGAATTCCGCCGGGCTGCCGCCCGCGGGTTCGGCGCCGTCGGCCTGGAATTTCTTCGGCGTGGCGGGCAGGGCCAGCACCTTGTTCACTTCGGTGTTGATGCGCTGGACGATGTGCGCCGGCAGGCCTTTGGGCCCGATCAGGCCGTACCACAGCGTGACGTCGTAGCCGGGGTAGCCCGACTCGGCAATCGTCGGCACCTGGGGCAGCGCGCTCAGGCGCTTGGGCGTGGTGACGGCGAGCGCCCGCAGCTTGCCCGCGCTGACGTGCGGCAGCGCGCTGGCCGTGGCGGCGAAGTACACGTCCACCTGTTTGCCCAGCATGTCGTTGAGTGCCGCGCCGCCGCCCTTGTAGGGGATGTGGTTCATCTGCACGTCGGCGCGGTTGGCGAATTCGGCGGCGGCCAGGTGCAGCGCGCTGCCCTTGCCCGACGAGGCATAGGTCAGGTGGCCCTTGCGCTCCCTGGCCGCCTGCGCGATGTCCTTCATGCTGTGGAAGCCCGAGTCGGGGTGCGTGACCACGAGCAGCGGGCCCGCCGAAATCTGGGCCACCGGCGTGATGTCGTTCACCGGGTCGAACTTGAGCTTGTAGAGGCTGGGGTTGACGGTGTAGCTCGCCGAGATCAGCGTGAAGGTGTAGCCGTCGGCCGGCGCGGCCAGGCCCGCCTCCACGCCAATCAGGCCGCCCGCGCCGGCCTTGTTTTCCACCACCACGGGCTGGCCCAGCGCGTTGGTCAGGCCCTGGGCGATGTAGCGGCCCACGATGTCGGCCCCGCCCCCGGGCACGAAGGTCACGATGAGCTTGATGGGCCGCGTGGGGTAGTCGGCGCCGGCGGCCGGTGTCTGTGCCGCAGCGGTGTCGCAGGCCAGGGCGGCCAGCAGGCCGCCACCGAGGGAGGCAAGGCGCAAGGAAGTCGGGAAGTGCAGGGGCATGGCGGGGTTCAGGAAAGGGAAGGGACGGAGCTGCTCGGCGGCGGTGGCAGGGCCGGGTGCGCCCAAAGCCCGCATTCTCGGATGGCGCCGCGCAAGCGGTGAGCCCTGTCGGCGGATACCAGATATCAGACAAAGGCATAGCAGGCCGGAACCGGTGCGGCGCCGCCGTGCGCGGGCCTTACAGCCCGTCACAGGCGCCTGCCGCACAATCGGCGCCATGCACTGGTCCGCCCCCTCTTTCCCGTCCCGCAGCGCCCTGCCACGCCGCCACTGGCTCGCCAGCGCGGCGCTGGGCCTGGCGCTGGCCGCCACCGCGTGCACGGGGCCGGCGCTGCCGCGCAGCGTCACGCTGTCGCTCGAGACGCTGCAGGACAAGCTCGCGCAGCGCTTTCCGCGCAGCTATCCCGTGGCTGGCCTGGTCGAGCTGAACCTGCAGGCGCCGCGCCTGGCGCTGCGGCCCGAGCGCAACCGCATCAACGCCGTGGTCGCGCTGCAGGCCCAGGGCGCGGCGCTGCGCCGCACCTACGACGGCACGCTGGACCTGGACTTTGCGCTGCGCTACGAGCCAAGCGACCACACGGTGCGCGCCTACGAGCTGCAGGTGCATGCGCTGCAGTTCGACGGCCTGCCCGCGCAGGCCGCGCAGCTGCTCAGCGGCCTGGCGCCGCAGCTGGCACAGCAGGCGCTGCGCGAGGTGGTGCTGCACCAGTTCCAGCCCAAGGACCTGGCGCTCGCCGACAGCCTGGGCCTGCAGCCCGGGCGCATGACGGTGACGGAGCGCGGCCTGGTGGTCGAGCTGGTCAGCAAGCAGCCCTGAGCGGGCCGGCAGCCGAGGTTGGCCCTGAGACCGGCGCGGGGCCGCCGGCTTCGTTACAGTAGCCCCCCGCGCCACGCCTGGCAGCGCCGGGCGCGCACCCTTCCATCCCTCACCCTCCACATCCCACCATGACCAAGGACCTGGCTCGACAGAGCGAACTCAAGAAGATGGAGCTGTGCGACGCGTGCGCCGGCATCCAGCGCAACTGGCGCCGTGCGCCCGGCCATGCCGAGCTGGTGCAGCGCGGCAACCGCAAGGAAGAACGCGACCACGGCGAGGTCACCATCACGCGCTACGTGTGCGACCGCTGCGGCACGGCCTGGGAGTACGAGAACGACAAGACCAACCAGCAGGCGGGCTGGTCGGTGGTGGGCCGCTGAAGGCCGCTCCCGCGCACCAGGCCCGCGGCGGCGCCCGCAGCACCCGCAGCGCGGCCCCGAATTCATGCGTTGGGCACGCGCCCACTTCGCCCGGCCGCACGCGGTGGGCGGGTAGGGGCTATAAAGGTGCGTATGCACGACGTTACAAAATCCAGCAATTTCCACGGTAGCGGTTCCGTGCCGCCTTTTCTCGTGGCGGGCGGGCGCATGGCCGCACTGGTGGTGGCCTTCGACTGGAGCGCCACGGCCCTGGGGCCATTGCAGGACTGGCCCGTGGACATGACCGCGCCGATCGCGCTGATGCTGCGCTCGAAGGTGCCGATGGTGATGCTCTGGGGCCCCGCAGGCGTGCTGATCTACAACGACGGCTACGCGGCGTTCTCGGGCGACCGCCACCCCGCGATCCTGGGCCAGCCGGTGCGCCAGGCCTGGCCCGAGGTCAGCGACTTCAACCACCAGGTGCTGGAGAAATGCCTCGCGGGCGAGACGCTGTCGTACAAGGACCGGGAGTTCTGGCTGCACCGCACCGGCCAGAGCGAGCAGCTATGGACCGACCTTGACTACTCGCCCATTCTGGACGCCCGGGGCGTCCCCGCCGGCGTGCTGGCCATCGTCATCGAGACCACCGCCAAAGTGCGCGCCCAGCGCCGCGTGAGCAGCGAGCGCGAACGCCTGCACCGCATGTTTGCCCAGGCCCCGGGCTTCATGGCCATGCTGCACGGGCCCGAGCATGTGTTTGACATGGCCAACCCGGCTTTCATGCAGCTCATCGGCCACCGCGATGTGATGGGCAAACCGGTGCGCACGGCGGTGCCCGACGTCGAAGGCCAGGGGTTTTTCGAGCGGCTCGACCAGGTCTTTGCCAGCGGCGAGGCCTTTTTTGCGCAGTCCATGCCAGCGCTGCTGCAGCGCATCCCGAATGCCGCGCCCGAGCAGCGCTATGTCGACCTCGTCTACCAGCCGGTGCGCGGCGAGAACGACCAGGTGATCGGCATCTTTGTCGAAGGCGCCGACGTGACTGCGCGCGTGCAGGCCGAGGCCGCGGTGCGTGCCAACGAGCGGCAACTGCGCGAATTTGCCCAGGCCATGCCCAACCACGTCTGGGCCGCCGGGCCCGACGGCGCGCTCGACTGGTTCAACGGCATCGTCACGCAGTACAGCGGCCTGCCCTTGCCCGCGCTGCAGGAAGGCGGTTGGAAGACCCTGGTGCACCCCGACGACCTGCCCGCGGCGCTGCGCCACTGGAGCGGCGCGGTGCGCGCCGGCACGCCCTACGAGGTCGAGTTCCGCCTGCGCCGCGCCGATGGCGCCTACCGCTGGCACATCGCGCGCGCGCAGGCCATCCGGGATGCCGCGGGGCGCATCACGCGCTGGGTGGGCACCAACACCGACATTGACGAGCAAAAGCGCACTACCCGGGCGCTGGCGCACCTCAACGACCACCTTGAGCAGCAGATTGCCGCGCGCACCGCCGACCGCGACCGCATGTGGCGCCTCTCGACCGACGTCATGCTGGTGTGCGACCTGGAGGGCAGCATGGTCTCGGTCAACCCGGCCTGGACGACGCTGCTGGGCTGGCCGCAGGCCGATCTGGTGGGGCGCAACTTCCTCGAGTTCGTGCACCCCGACGACCTGCAAGCCACCCACGCGGAAATGGCCAAGCTGGCGCAGGGCATCACCACTTTCCGCTTTGAAACCCGCTACCGGTGCCAGGACGGCAACTACCGTCTGCTGGTGTGGACGGCGGTGCCCGAAGTGGGCTTCGTCCACGCCGTCGGGCGCGACGTGACCGCGGACCGCGAGGCCGCGCAGGCGCTCAAGCGCACCGAGGCGGCGCTGCACCAGGCGCAGAAGATGGAGAGCATCGGCCAGCTCACGGGCGGCGTGGCGCACGACTTCAACAACCTGCTGCAGGTCATCTCGGGCAACCTGCAGCTGCTCGGGCGCGCGGTGGCCGGGCAGGAGAAGCCCCAGGGCTATGTGAAAAGCGCGCTCGCCGCCGTGCGCCGCGCCGCCAAGCTGGCCGACCAGCTGCTGGCGTTCTCGCGCCGCCAGCCGCTCGCGCCCACGACCGTCAACCTCGGGCGCTTTGTCACCGGCCTCGAGGAGCTGCTGCGCCGCACGCTGGGCGAGAACATCGCGATCGAGACCCTGGTGGCCGAGGGGCTGTGGAATTCGCTGGTCGACCCGACGCAGGTGGAAAACGCGCTCTTGAACCTGGCCTTCAATGCGCGCGACGCGATGAACGGCAGCGGGCGGCTGACCATCGAGGCGAGCAATGCCGTGCTCGACGAGGCCGATGTGCACGAGCATCCCGACCTGGCGGCGGGGCAGTACGTGCTGCTGGCCGTCACCGACACCGGCAGCGGCATGGCGCCCGAGGTGCTGCTCAAGGCCTTCGAGCCGTTCTTCTCGACCAAGTCCGAAGGCAAGGGCACGGGCCTGGGGCTGTCGATGGTCTACGGCTTCGCCAAGCAGTCGGGCGGGCATGTCAAGGTGCTGAGCGAACTCGGCCAGGGCACGACCGTCAAGCTGTTCCTGCCGCGCAGCCTCGACGACGAGGCCCCCGCGCTGGCGGCGCCGGCGCAGGAAGGGGCCGGCGGCAGCGAGACCATCCTGGTGGCCGAGGACGACGAGGGCGTGCGCGCCACCGTGGTCGAGCTGCTGCAGCAGCTGGGCTACCAGGTGCTGCAGGCGCGCGATGCGGCCTCTGCGCTGGCCATCGTCGACTCGGGCGTGCCGATCGACCTGCTGTTCACCGATGTCGTCATGCCCGGCAGCCTGCGCAGCCCCGAGCTCGCGCGCCGCGCGCGCGAACGCCTGCCGCACCTGGCCGTGCTGTTCACCTCGGGCTACGCGCAGGACGCCATCGTGCACGGCGGGCGGCTCGACGCGGGCGTCGATCTGCTGGGCAAGCCCTACACGCAGGACGCGCTGGCCCGCAAGATCCGCCACGTGCTGGCCTACCAACAACGCGCGCCGGCCACGGGCCGCGATGCGCTGCCAGCGCACTGAGACGGCCGCGCCCCGCGCCGGCCGCGGCGGGGCGCAGGGCCATGCGGCTGCGCTATCAAAAAAGAGAGCTGCCAGCGCTGACTGGGCCTGCGTTTTCGCCGCTTTTGGCATAAAAACAAGGCGCCCGGAGCGGGGCGCCGCGCAGGCGCGGCTGCAACACACTGTTCCAGTGCCGGCCCTTTTCTTTTGTGCCCCCGGCGCCCATCTGGGGCTGTACCCGCCGCTTGGCCGCCGCACCTGCGCGGCGGCGATTTCACTCCCAGGAGCCTTGCCATGACCTCTCCCATCCTGCACGCCGAGCCGCTCGGCCCGCTGTGGCCCACGCTCGATCCGTTTCTGTTTTGTGCCCACCACGACGACGCCTACCCCGCGGGCAACGGCGCCATGGCGCCGGCGGTGGCGCTGGAAGGCCGCGCCATCGGCAGCGACTTCAGCCGCAAGGACGGCTGGAGCATGTACCACGGCGACACCGTGCCCGGCTTCCCGGGCCACCCGCACCGGGGCTTTGAAACCGTCACGCTGGTGCGGCGCGGCCTGATCGACCACTCCGACTCGCTCGGCGCGGCCGCGCGCTTTGGCGGCGGCGATGTGCAGTGGGTCACGGCGGGCAAGGGCATCCAGCACTCGGAAATGTTCCCGCTGCTCAACGATGCCGCGCCCAACCCGCTCGAGCTGTTCCAGGTCTGGCTGAACCTGCCGGCGCGCCAGAAGTTGGTGGAGCCGCACTTCACCATGCTGTGGAACGAGCGCATTCCGCGCCTGGTGCACCACGACGCGCAGGGCCGCGCCACGACCGTCACGGTGGTGGCCGGCGCGCTGCCCGGCGCCCCGCCGCCGCTGGCGCCGCCGCCCGAGTCGTGGGCCGCGCACCCCGGCTCCGATGTGGCGATCTGGACGCTGCACCTGGCGCCGGGCGCGCAGTGGCCGCTGCCGGCCGCGCAGGGCCAGGGCACGCGCCGCATGCTGTACTTCTTTGCCGGCGAAGGCCTGCGCATCGGCAGCGAAGCGGTGCATGCGCACGCCGCGCTGGAGCTTGCGGCCGGGCAGGACCTGCCGCTGGTCAACACCGGCGGGACGCCGGTGGAATGCCTGCTGCTGCAGGGCCGCCCGATTGGCGAGCCGGTGGTGCAGTACGGCCCCTTCGTCATGAACACGCAGCAGGAGATTGCCCAGGCGCTGCAGGACTACCGCCGCACCCAGTTCGGCGGCTGGCCCTGGCCGCAGGCCGACCCGGTGCACGGCAGCGCGCCGCGGCGCTTTGCGCGCTACCCCGGGCAGACCGAGGACGAGGTGCCGGGCGCCTGAGCGACAATACCGGCTGCCATTTTCCGGGCCCGCGCGGGGCCCGGTTCCGACAGAGATCACGCTGCATGAACATCACCAAAGACACCGCCGTCACCCTGGCCTACACCGTCACCAGCCCGCAGGGCAAGCCGCTCGACGCGGGCAAGCTGGCCTACCTGCACGGCGGCTACGAGAACATCTTCCCCAAGGTCGAGGCCGCGCTCGAAGGCCAGGCCGCAGGCTTTGCCACCACGCTCGACCTGTCGGCCGAGGACGCCTTTGGTGCGCGCGACGAGGCGCTCGTGCGCACCATCCCCAAGAGTGAGTTCCCGCCCGGCGTGAAGGTCGGCGGCCAGCTGCAAGGCGTGGGCGAAGACGGGCAGCCGCAGGTCTTCCACGTCGTCAAGATCAAGGGCCCCGAGGTGCACCTGGACGGCAACCACCCGCTGGCCGGGCAGGCGCTGCGCTTTGCCTGCAAGGTGGTGGCGGTGCGCGCCGCCTCGGCCGAAGAGGTCACCCACCGCCACGTGCACGGCGAGCACGGCCACCACCACTGAAGCCGCGGGCGCGGCGGCCGAGGGGCTTCAGTCCGGCGCCACGGCGTCCGAGCCGCGCACCAGCAGCACCGGCACGGGGCAGGTGCGCACCACCTGCTCGGCATCGCTGCCCAGCAGCATGCGGCCCACGCCGCGCCGCCCGTGCGTGCCCAGCACCACCAGGTCTGCCGGCCACTTTTTCACCTGCTCCAGCACCAGGTCGGCCAAGCGGCTGCGCACGCCTTCCTCCATGGCCGTGTCCGCCGCGATCCCTTCCGCCAGCGCCTGCTGGTGGCCGTCCTGCAGGATTTTCTGGCCCTCTTTCTGCAGCGCGTCATAGACGTCGCCGCTGAAGGCGCCATAGGCGCCCATGCCCAGGGTCAGCGACAGTGCGTCCACCATGTGCAGCAGGCGCAGCTGGCCGCCCGTGAGGCGTGCCAGGCGTATGGCCTCTGCCAGGCCCTGCAGGGAGGTGGGGCTGCCGTCGATCGGCACCAGGATCCGTTGGTACATGGCGTTCTCCTTGGGCCCCGGATGTGGCGGTGGGGCGGGGAGAGTTTGCCTTCTTTGCGGCGCCGGCACCACTGCCGCGTGCGGCGCGGCGGGTGCGGCCGGCGGGCTCAGGGCGCTGCCAGGGCCCGGAACATGGTGCGTTGGGTGTTGGTGAAATGCGGGCGCGTGGTGTCGCTCCAGGCCGTGGCGCGCACCGCCAGCCAGGCGGGCGAGCCCAGGGCTTCTGCGGTGACCAGGTCGTAACAGGCCAGCGACAGCGGGCCGTGATCGTGGTTGAGCAGGCGTCGCGCGTGGATGCAGCCGGGCACGGCAGCCAGGCCGGGCATGTGCTCGCCGTCGTACCAGCGCGCAATCTCGGGCATCCAGCCGTCCTCGGGGTCCATCTCTACGACATAGTGCGCCGTCGGCACCGCGCCGCTCGAATGGCCGGCGCGCTCGAACACCAGCTCCAGCCGCGACAGCAGGACCTCGCACGCACCGGGCAGGGCGCTTTCGAGCGTGGCCTGCAGCGGCGCCAGGTCGGCGGCGGCGAGCGCGGTGCGCTGCGCCAGCGCGCAGTACAGGTAGGCACTGCGCAGCGCAGGCGACCAGGCACTGCGCTGCACGCGCAGGCCCAGCGGGCTGTGCGCCAGCGCCGCCTGGACGGTGCCGGTCGCCTGTTCGGCCTGGGCGGCATCGGCCGCGCTGGTTTCGGGCCAGCCGATCTGCAGCAGCAGAAAGTCGGTGGGGTGGGCGTGGGGCTGCATCAATGTCCGATCTGCAAGGCGACGAGAAAACGCGACACCATGTTGTAGGCGCCGATGGTGGCGCACAGGTCCACTTGGCCCTGCGCATCAAAGTGCGCGCGCACCTGCTCGAACAGGGCGTCGGGCACGTCGATGTCGCGCGTCATGGCGTCGGTCAGCTGCAGCGCCACGCGCTCGGCCGGCGTCCAGGGCGCATCGGCCGGCAGCGCGGGGCTGCGCGTGGCGTCGATGGCCGCCTGCGACGTGCCGGCCTTGAGCGCGTGCGGCACATGCGCATCGAACTCGTAGGGCGCGCGGTTGAGCACCGCCACGCGCAGGATCACCAGCTCGCGCAGGCCCGCGTCGAGGCTGCTGCGGTTGCGCACGGCCGAGAGCATCTGCTCCCAGCCGTGGGCGATCGGCGGGCTGTTGAGCAGCGCCTGGTACAGCACCGAGATGCGGCCGCGTTCGGCCAGGATCTGCGCCTCTTGCGCAGCCAGTTCCGGGCGCGTGCCCGGCAGGATGGGGTCGATTCTCATCAGGGGTTTCTCGGTCAGTCGGGGGTCACATTGTTGGCGCGCACGACGCGGGCCCATTTGTCGCTGTCGCTGGCCAGCACCTTGGCGAGTTCGGCCGGGGTCGAGCCCGCCACTTCGGCGCCCGAGGCTTCGAGCTTGGCCTTGATGGCGGGCGTGGCGAGCGCGCGGCGCACGGCCTGGCTGACGCGCTCGGCGTCGGCCGCGGGCGTGCCCTTGGCGGCAAACAGCGCGTACCAGTTGTCCGAGTCCACGCCGGGGATGCCCATCTCGGCAAAGGTCTTCACGTCGGGAAAGCGCGGGTGGCGCTTGGCGGCGGCCAGGCCGATGGGCTTGAGCTTGCCGGCCGCGATGTGGCCGACGAGGCCCGGGATGTCGCCGAAGAAGCCGTCGACGTGGCCCGCGATCACGTCGGTGATGGCCGGTGCCGCGCCTTTGTAGGGGACGTGCATGAGCTTGATCTGGGCGTGCTCGTTGAGCAGCTCCATCGCCAGGTGCGGCACGCTGCCGGTGCCCGACGAGGCCATGGTCAGCGGGGCCGTGGCGCGGCGGGCGGCCTCGACGAACTCGGCGCCGCTGGGGTAGGGCGCCTTGGCGTTGACCACCAGCACCTCGACGTTGTTGACCACCAGCGACACGGGCGTGAGGTCGGTGGCCGGCTTGTACGACAGCTTGGGGTACAGGGCCGGGTTGATGGCCACGGCGCCCACGCTGGTGAGCCACAGGGTCTGCGCGTCAGGCGCCGCGCGCGAGACGAAGTCGGCCGCGATGGCGCCATTGGCGCCGGCCTTGTTCTCGACGATCACGGTGTGGCCCAGTTCCTTGCCCAGCTGCTCGGAGAGCGTGCGCGCCACGAAGTCCACCGGGCCGCCGGGCGGGAAGGCGACGATGATGCGCGTCGTCTTGGGCTGGGCCAGCGCGGCGCCCGAGACGGCCAGCGCGGCGGCCGCCAGGCCCAGGGTCATGGCGCGGCGCGCAAGGTGCATGGAAGTCATGGGTGTCTCCTATGGGGGTGAGGGGAAGAAAAAAGCGTTCAGCCGCAGCGCACGGACATGCCGCCGTCGACCACGATCTCGGTGCCGGTGACAAAGCGCGATTCGTCGCAGGCCAGGTACAGCGCGGCGTTCGCGGTGTCGCGCCCGTCGCCCATGAAGGGCAGCGGAATGCGCGCCTGGCGCTCGCGCAGCAGCGCCTCGACGTCGCCGCCCGCGCGCTGGCCGGCCAGGCGCACCTCGACCATGGGCGTGTGCAGCTGGCCCGGCACCACGGTGTTGGCGCGGATGCCCTGCTGCGCGTACTGCACGGCGAGCACGCGCGAGAACTGGATCACGCCGGCCTTGGTCGCGGCATAGGCGATCTGCGCCGCGCCGGTCCAGCGCAGGCCCGAGGTCGACGAGATGTTGATGACGTTGCCGCTGCCCTGCGCCAGCATGTGCGGCAGCGCGTGCTTGCAGGTCAGGAACACGCTCTTGAGGTTGTGGTCGATCTGCGCGTCCCACACCTCCTCGCTCATCTCGACCGGGCCGCCCTTGGCCGAGCCGCCGACGTTGTTCACCAGCACGTCGAGGCGGCCGAACTCGGCCACGCAGGCGGCGATGGCGGCAGCGATGGACGCGCTGCTCGTCACGTCGCAGGCGCCCGCGGTGAAGCGGCCGCCAGCCTGCGCGATCAGCGCAGCGGTTTCGCCCAGGCGGTCGGCGTCGCGGTCGACGCCGAACACGTGCGCGCCCTCTTGCGCAAAGCGCACGGCAATGGCGCGGCCATTGCCCCAGCCGGCGCCGACCGAGCCGGCGCCGGTCACGAAGACCGATTTGCCGGCCAGGCGGCCCTGGGGGTTGACGGGGGTGGAGGCATCGAAGGTCATGGCAGGTCTCGGCAGTGCATCAAAGGATAGGAG
This sequence comes from Acidovorax sp. SRB_14, assembly GCF_012932145.1. Taxonomy (GTDB): domain Bacteria; phylum Pseudomonadota; class Gammaproteobacteria; order Burkholderiales; family Burkholderiaceae_C; genus Simplicispira. The sequence goes on from NZ_MWOK01000009.1 coordinate 151,811, forward strand.
CGGCGGCGCCCAGGGCGCCGAAGCGGTAGAGTTTTTGCGGGTTGTCGACCAGCAGCGCCTGCAGCGCGGCGGGCGTGGGCGCGATGGCCGCCAGGCTGTCGACCAACTGGCCGTCGTCGGGCACGTGGGTGTGGTTGGGGTGCGGCCAGTCGGAGCCCCACAGGCAGCGCTCGGGGGCTGCCGCGACGAGGCGGCGCGCCAGCGCGATGCCTTGGGCATAGGGCGGGGCCGGGTCGATGCGGTCGATGCCGCTGACCTTGACGTAGAAGCGCGCGTCGCCGAGCAGCAGCTGCTCGAGCGCCGCGAAGTCGGGGTGCTCCGCGCCCTGCGTGGCGTCGACGCGGCCCATGTGGTCGATCACCACCGGCACGGCGCTGCGCTGGAGCGCGGGGCCCAGGCTGTGCACCAGGCTGCTCTCGAAGTGCACCTGTAGGTGCATGCCCACGGCGGCCAGGCGCGGCGTGAGGGCGACGATGTTTTCCACGCTGGCCGACGCGGCCAGGTGCTTCATGAAGTTGAAGCGGACGCCGCGAAACCCGGCCTCGGCCAGGCGCAGCAGCTCGGCGTCGCTCACGGCCGCGGGCACCAGGGCCACGCCCAGGTAGTGGCCGCCACCGGCGGCGATGGCGTCTTCGACCACGCGGTTGTCGAAGCCGTGGACGGCCGACTGCACGATCACGCAGCGCGCAATGCCCATCTGGCGGTGCAGCGCGAACAGCGTCTGCTTGCCGGCGTCGGCCGGCGTGAAGCCGCGCGATGCGGCGTAAGGGAACTCGGCGGCGGGGCCGAACACATGCACGTGACTGTCGCAGGCGCCCGCCGGCAAGGCCAGCGTCGGTGTGCTCGGCTGCGGCAGGTAGGTCAGAACGGGGGGCTGGGTGTCGGGTGTCATCGCGGGCGGCAGAAAATCGATGGCCGATTGTGGGCCGCGATCGGCGTTCCGCGTTCTGCCGTCGGTCTATACCAGCTATCCGTAAAATGCATGGCCATGCACCTTCCTGGAGCTTCGATGGACCTGACGCGCTTGCAGTATTTCGTCGCCGTGGCCGAGGCCGGCAGCTTCAGCCGCGCCGCGGCCGCGCTGCACCTGTCGCAGCCCGCGCTGAGCCGCCAGGTGCTGCTGCTCGAAGAGGAACTGGGCCAGCGGCTGCTCGAGCGCACGGGGCGCGGCGCCACGCCCACTGACTCGGGAGAGGCCCTGCTGGTCCACGCGCGCGCCATTTTCGAGCTGACCGCGCAGGCCCGCGCCGACATGGCCGAGCGCCAGCGCAGCCCGCGCGGGCGCCTGACCATCGGCCTGCCGCCGCGCGTGGCGCACGTGCTCACGGCCGACCTGGTGCAGGGCTTCCTGCAGCAGTTCCCCGACGCCGCGATCACGGTCGAGGAGAACCTGAGCCTGCGCCTGCGCGAATGGCTGGTGGCCGGGCGCGTGGACCTGGCGGTGCTGTTCGACCCGCCGCATTCGCCCCAGCTGCAGACCGAAACCCTGGTGCGCGAGCCGATGGTGCTGATCAGCACCGAGCCGCTGCCGCCCAAGGTGCGCCTGGCCGCGGTGGCGCAGCGCAGCCTGGTCATGCCGCGCGGCCCGCATGCGCTGCGCCAGCTGCTCGAGAGCTACACGCGCCCGCGCGGCATGCAGCTGAAGATGGTGGCCGAGGTCGATTCGGTGCAGACCGTGCTGTCGCTGGTGGCGCGCGGCGTGGCCGACACGGTGCTGCCGCTGAGCGCCACGCGCGCCTGGATCTACCCGCAGACGCTGCACGTGGCCGCGATGGTGGCGCCGGCGATCCGCAACCGCCTGGTGCTCGCGGTGCCAAAGGCGCGCCCCGGCACGCAGCTCAGCCGCTACGCCAGCCAGCTGCTGCGCACGCTGGTGCAGCAGCATTTCGGCGACGCCGAGCCCCTGGCGGGCGCGTAGCCCGGCCCGGTGCCGGGCCGACCGCTGTCGTGTGCTCCCGTTTCAATAGCTTCTGGCGCTTTTCCAGTAAGGGCTGGAGGCCAAAAAGACACAAAACTCCGAGCCGCTCAGTGGCGCCGCAGCAGCGCCTGGCGCAGCAGGCGCGTGGCGCGGTCGCGGATGTGCAGCGGACTCCGGCCGGGCGGAGGCGGGCGCACCTTGGCGGCGCTGCAGGCGGCCAGGAAGTCGTTGAGGATCGCAGTGTCGTCGAGCGTGTCGGCGCCGAGCCGGTGGAACTCGGGGTGCCACTGGGTGGCGGCGATGTAGCCGCGCCCCGGGGCGGCGCGGCGGCGGATGGCCTCGGGCACGACGTCGGGGTGGCTGAAGGCCTCGATCTCGAAATCCGGCGCCAGCCGCTTGATGCCCTGGTGGTGGATGCTGTTGACGCGTGCGCGCCGCACCCCCGGGTAGAGCTGTGCCAGGCGCGAGCCGGGAACGAACTCCACATCGTGGAAATTCTGGTCGTAGGTGCTGGCGTTGCGGTGCTGCAGCGCGCCGGGGCGCTGCGTCTCGATGTCCTGGTAGAGCGAGCCGCCAAAGGCCACGTTGATCAGCTGCAGCCCGCGGCAGATGCCGAAGATCGGCTTGCCGGCCTGGGCAAAGGCCTCGACCACGGCCAGGTCGTAGAGGTCGCGCACGCGGTCGCCCTCCCAGGCCGCGCGCAGCGGCGCCTCGCCATAGCTGCCGGGCCAGACATCGGCGCCGCCGTGCATGACGACGCCGTCGAGCCAGTCGGCGTAGTGCGCCAGCGTGACGTCGCCGCGCGCCGTCTCGCCCGTCGGGCAGGGCACCATCACGACCAGGGCGCCGGCCGACATGATCCAGTGCGCGACGGACTGCTCGACGTACTGCAGCGTCTTGCCGGTGAACAGGGAGCGGGAGGGATCGGCGTGCTGGAAGCAGGCCGACAGGCCAATCTTGAGGCGACGGGAAGCGGGCATGCGCCTTTGTAGCACCGCTGGCGCGCCCCGGCTGTAGGAAGGCGGCGCGCATTCACGCGCACCCGTGCGGGGCACCGCCGCCGCATTTGACGCGCGTCAAGCGCTGCGGGTACGGTGCAGGCATGATGGCATGGACCGCGGGTCCATGATTTCACCCCCGGCCTGCGGGCCGGACCATGCAAAGGAGCCAACATGCAAGTACAGGTGCACACCGACGACAACATCCAGGGCGGCGAGTCGCTGGCCCGCTGGATCCAGGAAGAGACCACGGCGCGCCTGACCCGCTTTCGCGACCACGTCACGCGCGCCGAGGTCTTTCTGACCGACGTGGCCGCCGGCAAGACCGGCGCCAACGACAAGCGCTGCCGCATTGAGGCGCGGCCCGCCGGGCGCCAGCCCGTCACCGTGACGGCCGATGCCGACAAGGTGGCCGACGCCTTCACGGGCGCGGTCGACAAGCTGGTGCGCGCGCTCGACACCGACCTGGGCCGCGCCAAGGACAAGAACGCCCGCGAGACCATCCGCACGCAGGAGGAGTGAGCGCCGCGCCGGCGCGCGCATGCTCATGCATCGAGAGCTGCCAGCGCTTGACCGTCAAGCGTTCGCGGCTCTTTTTGCAGGTATTTGATGGGCGGCGCCGCAACCTGCGCCCCGTTGCGGTCCAATCGCGCGATGGACCCCACACACGACACCGACCAGCGCCTGACCGAGCTCGAGATCAAGGCCAGCTACAGCGACGACCTGCTGGAGCAGTTGAACCTGCTGGTGTACCGCCAGCAACAGCAGATCGACGCGCTGCTGCAGGAAGTGCAGCGCCTGCGCCACCAGATGCCCGAGGGCGGCAGCGCCGCGCCGCGCAACCTGCGCGACGAACTGCCGCCGCATTACTGAAACGCAGGGCAGCGCCCCGGGGCGGACGCTGTGGCCGATCAGGCGGCGCTGAGCGCGCCGGCCTGGGTGAGCTTCTCGGCCACGAGCAGCTGGCGCATCTCGGCCTGGCCCATGATGCCGAGTTCTTCGGCGGTGACCGCGATGGTCTTGCCGCTGGCCATGGCGGCCTTGGCGATGGAGGCGGCTTTTTCGTAGCCGATGATCGGGTTCAGCGCCGTCACCAGCGTGATCGACTCGGCGATGCGCAGGTCCAGCAGCGCGTGGTTGGCCTCGATGCCCTCGACGCAGTTGACCTGCAGCGTGCGGCAGGCGCTCGCCAGGTGCGTGAGGCTCTTGTGCAGCGCCCAGCCCATCAGCGGCTCGAACGCGTTGAGCTGCAGCTGGCCGGCTTCGGACGCCATGGTGATGGCGACGTCGTTGCCGATCACCTCGAAGCACACCTGGTTCATCACTTCCGGAATCACCGGGTTGACCTTGCCCGGCATGATCGACGAGCCGGCTTGGCGCGCGGGCAGGCGGATGTCGCCCACGCCGGCCTGCGGGCCCGACGAGAGCAGGCGCAGGTCGTTGCTGATCTTCGAGAGCTTGCTGGCGATGCGCTTCAGGATGCCCGAGATGTCGACGAAGGCGCCGGTGTCGGACGTGGCCGCGATCATGTCGGCCGCCGCGGTGACGGGCACGCCCGAGAGTTCGGCGAGCTTGGGGATCACGGCGTCCACGTAGCCCACGGGCGCGTTGATGCCGGTGCCGATCGCCGTGCCGCCGAGGTTCACCTCGGTCATCAAATAGGCCGATGCGCGCAGGCGCTTTTCGTCGTCGGCCACCATGCTGGCAAACGCTGCGAATTCCTGGCCCAGCGTCATCGGCACGGCGTCTTGCAGCTGCGTGCGGCCGATCTTCAGGGTGGCGGCGAATTCGCGCGCCTTGCCCTCGAAGGCGCCGCGCAGGCCCGCCAGGGCCTGGAGCAATTCCTGGATGCCGAACCAGGTCGCGAGCTTGAGCGCTGTGGGGTAGGCATCGTTGGTGCTTTGCGAGGCGTTGACGTGGTCGTTCGGGTGGAGCACGTCGTAGCGGCCTTTGGGCAGTCCCAGGTGCTCGAGGGCACGGTTGGCGATCACCTCATTGGCATTCATGTTCGTGGAGGTGCCGGCGCCCCCCTGGATGACGTCGACGACAAACTGGTCGTGCAACTGGCCGGCAATCAGGTCGTCGCAGGCCTGGGCGATGGCACTGGCCTGGGTGGCGTTGATGGCGCCGAGCTGCAGGTTGGCGTGGGCTGCGGCTTTCTTGACAAAGGCAAAGGCGCGAATGAGTTCGGGCATCTGGGCCACTGTGTGGCCGGTGATCGGAAAATTCTCCACCGCGCGGGCGGTGTGGACCCCCCAGTAGGCCGCGGGGGGGATGGTCTTGACTCCGATGAAGTCGCTTTCTTGGCGCATGGATCTGCTTTCGTGGACGGAAAACCGCAATACAAGGACAAACGCCGCCCGGTCACAGGCGGCGTTGGGAGGTCGGGCCAGCAGGTGCGGTGCGCAGCCTTGTGGGCCGGCCGCACGCGTGGCAACGCCCTGTGCCATGGGTCTGCAGCGCAAGCCCATGGCACAGGGCGTGTGCATGCATTATCGCGGCGCGCCTGCATAAAGTCCATAGTTTTGCGCATAACGCGGTCGGGGCACGGCGCGCCCGCCTCCGCCGTGCCCGCCTCCGCCGTGCCTGCGGCGGTCG
>NZ_MWOK01000013.1:0-50887 GCF_012932145.1 Acidovorax sp. SRB_14
GCCGCGCGCCGCCATGCCCGCACCCCGGCCCGCGGCCGCCCGCGCCGTGGTGGCCGCAGGCGCCGACGACTGGGAGAATTTTTAAGACGGATCGGCCGGCTTGACCCGGCCGGCGCGCGGGTGGGCGGCGTCGTACACCTGCGCCAGGTGCTGGAAATCGAGCCGCGTATAGACCTGCGTGGTGGTGATGCTGGCGTGGCCCAGCAGCTCCTGCACCGCGCGCAGGTCGCCGCTCGATTGCAGCAGGTGGCTGGCGAACGAGTGGCGCAGCATGTGCGGGTGCACCGGCGTGGTCAGGCCCGCCTGCTGGCTGCGCTGGCGCAGGCGCAGCCAGATCGACTGCGCGGTCAGGCGCGCACCGCGCCGGCCCACGAACAGCGCTGCATCGAGCGTGCCCGGCGCGAAAGGCGTGGCGCGCAGCGCCAGCCAGGCCTGCAGCGCCTGCAGCGCCGCCGCGCCCACGGGCAGGCTGCGGCGCTTGCTGCCCTTGCCCAGCACATGGGCTTCGCCCGCCTGCAGGTCGATCCAGCCCCGGCCCAGGCGCTGGGTGTCGGGGCCGGGCACGGCATCCAGCCCGGCGAGTTCTCCCACGCGCAGGCCACAGCCATAGAGCAGCTCGACCAGGGCGGCGTCGCGCGCCTCCAGCCACGGATCGGCCTGCGGCTGCGCAAACTCGGCCAGGCGCACGGCATCGTCCACCGCGAGCGCCTTGGGCAGCGGCTGGGGCGCGCGCGGCGCGCGCACGCCCTGTACCGGGTTGCTTGCCACCAGGCCCTGGTGACCGGCCCAGCCGAAGAAGCCGCGCCAGCCCGAGAGGATGAGCGCAATGCCGCGCCCGCTGCGCCCGCTGCTGTGCATCTGCGCGACGAAGCGGCGGATGTGCGCGTTTTGCAGTTGCAGCAGCGGCACGCCCGCCTGCGCGGCGGCCTGCGCGAGCTTGTCCAGGTCCAGTGCATAGAGCGTGAGCGTGCGCGCGGCCAGGCGCTTTTCGACGCGCGCATGTTCCAGGTAGCGCAGCACCGCGGGATCGGGGGCCGCGGTGCGGTCCGGGGGCAGCGCGGCGGCCATGGACGGTGGCTCGGCGTGGGCGGCCCGGCGTGCTTTCAGCGCAGGCGTGCCAGGGCCGCGCTGGCCAGCTCGGCCATGCGCGAGAGGAAGTCGGTGCCCATGGTGGCGTCAAAGCGCTGCGGGTCGTGCGACGCCAGCACCAGCAGGCCAAAGGCCGGCGTCGCGCTGTTGGCCGGGCCCTCGCGCAGCGGCAGCAGGGCCAGCGACTGCGCGCCGCTGCCGTCGGCATGCGCGAGTCCGCCGCCCGGCAGCCACCCTGCCGGCTCGAAGCCCAGGTTGGGGCCACAGAACGGCATGGTCAGCGAAGTGGCAAAGGCGCGCACATCGCCGCCCACGCCCTGGGCGAATGCGGCATGGGCATAGGGGGCGGCGACGTCCCAGACGCGGATCGCCGCCTGCGGCACATCGAACTGCTGGAGCATGCCCTGCACCACCGCGTCGGGCAGGTCGGCGGGCGCGGTCACGCGCTGCAGCGCGCAGCTCCACTCGTGGACCTTCTGGGCGATGGCGGCGTTCTCGTTGCTGTTGCGCACCATCTCCATGACCCGCTGCTCGAGCGCCTTGATCTTCTCGCGCAGCATCTCGGCCTGGCGCTCCTGCAGGCTCACGGCGCGGTGGCTGTGCGGGCTGGTGAACTGCACGCTGGCCAGCACCTCGGCGTGGCGCTCAAAAAATCCCGGCGTGTGGGCCAGGAACTCGACGATGTCTTCTTCGGTGATCGGGGGGAGCTGGGAACTGTTCATGGTGTGTCGGGAATATCGATCTGGCCTTCAAAAACCGTGGTGGCCGGGCCGGTCATGTAGACCGGGTCGGAGTCGGAGCCCGCCCAGGCGATGGTCAGGCGCCCGCCGCGCGTGTCGACCTGCACGCACGCATCGAGCAGCCCCAGGCGCATGCCCGCTGCCACCGCCGCGCAGGCGCCGGTGCCGCAGGCCAGCGTCTCGCCCACGCCGCGCTCGTAGACGCGCAGGCGCACATGGCCGCGGTCGACGATCTGCAGGTAGCCGGCGTTCACGCGCTGCGCAAAGCGCGCGTGGCTTTCGATCAGCGGGCCGGTCTGCAGCACGGGGGCGCTGTCCACGTCCGCCACCAGCTGCACCGCATGCGGGTTGCCCATGGACACGGCCACTATTAAAACAGGAGCTGACTGCGCTTGTCCAGCAAGGGCCAGAGGCCATTTTTGCGCCAAACCTTGCGCCACAGGCTGCAGCCCGTGGGTGTCGAAGGGCAGCTGTGCCGGGTCGAACCGGGGTTGGCCCATGTCCACCGTCACGCGGCCGTCGGGCGTGAGCTGCGGCGCGATCACGCCGGCGAGCGTCTGCACACGGATGGTGTCCTTGGCGGTCAGCCCCTTGTCGCGCACGAAGCGCGCAAAGCAGCGCGCGCCATTGCCGCACTGCTCGACCTCGCCGCCGTCGGCGTTGTGGATCGCGTATTCGAAGTCGATGCCCGCGACGGGCGAGGGCCGCACGCTGAGGATCTGGTCGGCGCCCACGCCAAAGTGGCGGTCGGCCAGAAAGCGGTACTGGGCGGGCGCCAGGCCCAGGCGGCCCTGCGTCTCGTCGAGCACGACGAAGTCGTTGCCCGCGCCCTGCATCTTGGTGAAGCGGATTTGCATGGATCCGATTATCGTTCGTGGGTTGGCAGTTCTGCGGCGGCCCGGGCTGGTCCCACCGCCTCGCCATCGCCCCCTTTCTAGGATGTCCATGACCGATCTCTCTGCCTTTCCCATCACCCGCCAATGGCCCGCGCAGCACCCCGAGCGCCTTCAGCTGTATTCGCTGCCCACGCCCAACGGCGTGAAGGTGTCGATTGCGCTCGAAGAAATGGGCCTGCCCTACGAGCCCCACCTGGTGAGTTTCGAGACCCACGACCAGATGTCGCCGGCTTTCCTGTCGCTCAACCCGAACAACAAGATCCCCGCCATCCTCGACCCGAACGGCCCGGGTGGCCGGCCGCTGGCGCTGTTCGAGTCGGGTGCCATCCTGCTCTACCTGGCCGACAAGACCGGCCAGCTGATCGCGCAGGACGCGGCCGCGCGCTACGAAACCATCCAGTGGCTGATGTGGCAGATGGGCGGCGTGGGGCCGATGTTTGGCCAGCTCGGCTTCTTCCACAGGTTTGCCGGCAAGGACTACGAGGACAAGCGTCCGCGGGACCGCTACGTGGCCGAATCCAAGCGCCTGCTGGGCGTGCTGAACCGGCGCCTCGCGGGCCGCGCCTGGGTCATGGGCGACGCCTACAGCATCGCCGACATCGCCATCTTCCCGTGGGTGCGCAACCTGGTCGGCTTTTACGAAGCGGGCGACCTGGTGGGCATCGCCGAATATCCCGAGGTTCATCGCGTGCTCGCCGCCTTCGTCGCGCGACCGGCCGTGGCCCGGGGCCTGGCGATTCCGCAGCGCGGCTGATCGCGCGCGGCGTACGGGCCGCCACTGCGCCCGGTTTTCACCCCCTCTGCACGCACGTGCCGGGGATTTCATGGTTTTTCACTGCCAGGACTTTGCTTTATGACACTCGCGACCCTCTTCCACCACCCTCGCGCAGGCGTGGTGCTGCTGCGCACCACCCTGGCCCTGCTGATGCTGCTGCACGGCTGGGCCAAGGTCCGGGGCGGCATCGGCGGCATCGAGACCATGGTGGCGAAAGCCGGGCTGCCGCCGTACCTGGCCTACGCCGTGTACCTGGGCGAGGTCGTGGCACCGCTGCTGCTGCTGGCTGGCGTGTGGGTGGTGCCGGCGGCGCTGGTGGTCGCCATCAACATGGTGGTGGCGGTGCTGCTGGTGCACACCGGCCAGCTTCTGTCGCTGGGCTCGACGGGCGGCTGGGCACTGGAACTGCAGGCCCTGTTCCTCGTCAGTGCCCTGGTGGTGGCGATGACCTCCCGCAGCGGCAAGGGCTGACGCTCAAAGCCCCTCGGCCCCCAGGCGCTGCGCCAGAAAGTCGAGGAAGCACGCGATGCGCGCCGCCAGCTGCGTGTTGCGGTAGTACACGGCGCTGATCGGCTGGCGCACGTCGACCGTGTCCCTGGCCAGCACCTGCACCAGGTCGCCGCGCGCGCGGTCGGCGGTGGTCATGAAGTCCGACAGGCAGGCGATCCCCGCGCCCTGCAACGCCAGCTGGCGCAGGGTTTCGCCGCTCGACGCCGTGATGGTCGGCAGCACCGGCCACTCGTCGCCATGCGCGCCGCGCAGCGGCCAGCGGTTGAGCGCGCTGGGCTGGGTGAAGCCCAGCAGTTGGTGCTGCGCCAGGTCGGCCACGCATTTGGGTCGGCCCTGCGCGGCCAGGTAGGCCGGGCTGGCGAGCACGCGGATGCGGCTGGTGCACAGCGCCCGCGCGTGCAGCGTCGAGTCCTGCAGCGCGCCGATGCGGATGGCCACGTCGGTGCGGCGCGCCAGCAGGTCGATGTTGAGTTCGTCGGTGTCGAGCTCGAGCGCGATCTGCGGGTAGGCGCGGCGGAACGCGGGCACCAGCGGCACGACGGCGTGCAGCATGAAGGGCGTGGCGGCGTTCACGCGCAACCGGCCGGCGGGCTGCTGGTGGCGCGCGGCCATGTGCTCCTCGGCGTCGTCGATGGCCGCGAGGATGGCGCGCGTGCGCTGCAGAAACGCCTGGCCCTCCTCGGTCAATTCGATGCGGCGCGTGGTGCGGCGCAGCAAGGTGGTGTCGAGCTTTTTCTCGAGCCGGCCGAGCGCGCGGCTGATGCCCGAAACGGTCTGCCCGAGCTGCTCGGCGGCGGCGGTGATGGAGCCGCCGTCCACCACGGCGGCAAAGGCCTGCAGTTCCTCGAGCGTGGTCTTCATGGCGCGGGCCCCTTTTTGATTGTTGCTTCCAAATCAAGAATCAATGGAGCGTAACCGTCTTTTTCTGCAAGGCATGGACACCCACACTCGCCCCTTCAAATCGAGGAGTGTTTCCATGCCCATTGCCTTGCTCGCGCTGACGCTCAGCGCCTTCGCCATCGGCACGACCGAGTTCGTGATCGTCGGCCTGCTGCCCACCGTGGCGGCGGACCTGGCCATCGGCCTGCCCTCGGCCGGCCTGCTGGTCAGCCTGTATGCGCTCGGCGTCGCCGTCGGCGCGCCGGTGCTCACCGCCCTCACCGGCAAACTGCCGCGCAAGGCGCTGCTGCTGGGCCTGATGGCGCTGTTCACCGCCGGCAACCTGCTGGCCTGGCAGGCGCCCGGCTACGGATCGCTGGTCGCGGCGCGCATCCTCACGGGCCTCGCGCACGGCGTGTTCTTCTCGATCGGCTCGACCATCGCCACGGGCCTCGTGCCGCGCGAGAAGGCGGCCAGCGCCATCGCAATCATGTTCACGGGCCTCACCGTGGCGCTGGTCACCGGCGTGCCGCTGGGCACCTTCATCGGCCAGCATTTCGGCTGGCGCGAGACCTTCCTGGCCGTCTCCCTGCTCGGCGTGCTCGCCTTCATCGGCAGCGCCGTCTTCGTGCCGCGCCACGTCGCCCACCGCGCGCCCGCCTCGCTGCTGCAGCAGGCCCGGGTGCTGGCCGAGCCGCGCCTGCTGCTGGTCTTCGCCAAGACGGCGATCGGCTACGGCGGCACGTTCATTCCGTTCACCTTCCTCGCGCCGCTGCTCACCGAGGTGTCGGGCTTCAGCGCCGGCGCCGTGGGCTGGGTGATGCTGGTGTACGGCGTGTCGGTGGCCGTGGGCAATATTTGGGGCGGCCGGCTGGCCGACCGCAGGGGCCCGATTGCGGCACTCAAAACCATTTTTGCGCTGCTGGCCGCCGTGTTGCTGCTGCTGCAGTTCACGGCGCCCTATCCCTGGCTGGCCTTGGCGACCGTGCTGCTGTGGGGCGCGGTGGCGTTCGGCAATGTGCCCGGCCTGCAGGTCTATGTGGTCAAGCAGGCCGAGCGCTTTGCGCCGCAGGCGGTGGACGTGGCCTCGGGCCTGAACATCGCCGCCTTCAACCTCGGCATCGCCGGGGCGGCCTGGGCCGGCGGCGGAATCGTGGCGCACCTGGGCCTCATGCACATGCCGTGGATCGGCGCCGTGGTGGTGCTGGTGGCGCTGGCGCTCACGCACTGCAGCGGCCGACTCGACCGCCGCAGCGCCCGGGCGGCGCACAGCCGCGCGCCGGTGCCGGCCAGCCGCTGAACCGCCCGGTTGCGCCGCGCCAAGGGGGCGGAGGAGGATTTGGGGTGTTTTTGGTCTCCAGCCCTTGCCTGTCAAGCGCTGGCAGCTCTTTTTTTGATAGTTCTGTCACCTGGGGCGGGCGGGCCGGCAAGCGCCTGCGGATAATGCGGCGATGCCCCGCCTGAACCAACAACTCCACCCGCACCGCGAACCGGTGCCCACCCTGGCCGCAGCCACCGTGCTGCTGCTGCGCGACGCCCCCGGCGACGGCGCCCTCGAAGTGCTGATGACGCGGCGCTCGGCCACGGCCAGCTTCGCCCCGGGCGCCTATGTGTTTCCGGGCGGCGGCATCGACGCGCTCGACGCCGACCCGGCCACGCACGCCGCCGCCGCCCGCCGCCCGACCCAAAGCGATGCGCACCTGACGCAGGCCATGGCCGCCATCCGCGAGAGCTTCGAAGAGCTGGGCGTGCTGCTGGCGCGCCATGCCGACGGCCGCACGGCCGGTGCCGACGACATCGCCGCCCTCGACCGCCACGCGCCGTTTGCCGCGCAGTGCCAGGCGCGCGGCCTGCAGCTGGCGGCCGACAGCGTCTACCTGCTCGCGCACTGGACGGCCGACCGCGACCTGGCACGGCGCTTTGACGTGCCCTTCCTGGTTGCGCGCATGCCCGCCGGCCAGACGCCGGTGGCCGACGAGGCCGAACAGTTCGAGCCCGTCTGGGTGCGCCCGCAGGACGCGCTCGAGCGCCACGCGGCCGGCAGCTTCTTCATGATCTACCCGACCATCCGCACGCTCGAACGCCTGGCGCAGTTCGCCCGCGCCGACGCCGTGCTCGCGGCCGTCGCCCACGAACAGCCGCTGTGGACCAGCTGCCCGCGCGCCGGCCTGCTGGCCGGCAAGGAAGCGCGCTACATGGAGCACGAGCCGCCGTTTGGCGAGTTGGCGCTGGTCTGCCCCGACGGGCAGATCGTGCACCCGCTCGACTGGCAGACCGAGCGCCCGGTGCCGCTGCTCAAGAACGTGCAGCGCCTGACCGCGCCCAACCCCGGCGTGATGACCGGCCCCGGCACCAACAGCTACCTGGTCGGCGACCCGACCACGGGCTACATCGCCATCGACCCCGGCCCGGCCGACCCGGGGCACCTCGACACACTCTGGCGCGCGGCGGGGGGCGACATCCGCATGATCGTCTGCACGCACTCGCACCCCGACCACTCGCCGGGCGCCGCGCCGCTGCAGGCGCTGTGCGTGCAGGCGGGCCGCGCCGCGCCGCGCATCCTGGGCCTGCCGTCGCAGCCCACGGCGCGCGCCGCAAGCCAGTTCACGCCCGAGCGTGCGCTACAAAACAATGAGCTTCTCACGCTGACGGGACAAGGCCTAGAGGGCAAAATCATGCATACGCTGCAAGTCGTGCACACGCCCGGCCACGCGGCCAACCACCTGTGCCTGCTGCTGCGCGAAGACGGCCTGCTGTTTTCGGGCGACCATGTCCTGAACGGCAGCACCACCGTCATCGACCCGCCCGACGGCAACATGGCCGACTACCTCGATTCGCTCGATCGGCTGGACGCCCTGTGCGCCGAGCACGGTGCCGAATTCATCCTGCCCGCGCACGGCTATGTGCTGGGCGACGCGCGGGGCTCAATAGCGCACCTGAAGGCCCACCGCCTGGCGCGCGAGGCCAAGGTCATCGCCGCCATGCAGGCCCTGCCGGACGGCAGCGTGGAGGACTGGGTCGCGCATGCCTACGCCGATGTGCCGCCGCGCATGTGGCCGGTCGCGCAGCGCTCGCTGATCGCCCACGTCGAGCGCATCCGCGCCCTGGGGCCCGGCAATGACTGAAGCCCGCAACGACACCGTGCGCCTGGCCAAGCGCCTGGCGGCCGAGCACGGCCTCTCGCGCAGCACGGCCGAGCAGTACATCGAAGGCGGCTGGGTCACGGTGGACGGCAAGACCATCGAAGTGCCCGGCGCGCGCGTGGCGCCGCACCAGAGCGTGGTGCTGGCGCCGGGCGCGAGCCTGTTCGACCTCGTGCCCGTCACCCTGCTGCTGCACAAGCCGCCAGGCTTCGAGGCCGGGCTGGGCATGGCCGCGGGAGCGGCCGCGCACGGCAGCCGCAGCCAGGGCGCGCGCGCCGCGCTCACGCTCTTGAGCGCGGCCTCGCACATGGCCGGCGACGCGGCCGAGACCCGCGTGCTGCTGCGCCATTTCAAGCAGCTCGAATGCTTCACGCCGCTGCCCACCGAGGCCAGCGGGCTCGTCGTCTTCACGCAGGACCCGCGCATCGCGCGCAAGCTGGCCGAAGACATCGAGACGCTGGAGCAGGAGTGCATCGTCGAAGTGGCCGGCCAGATCTCCGACCACGGCCTGCAGCGCCTGTGCCACGGGCTGAGCTTCAACGGCCGGCCGCTGCCGCCGATCAAGGTGAGCTGGCAGAACGAAACGCGCCTGCGCTTTGCGCTCAAGGGAATACGCCCCGGCCAGGTGCCGGCCATGTGCGAGGCCGTGGGCCTGCGCGTGGTGGCCCTCAAGCGCATCCGCATCGGCCGCGTGCCGCTGGCCAAGGTGCCCGAGGGGCAGTGGCGCTATCTGCAGGCGTGGGAGAAGTTTTGAGTGCGGAGTGGACGGCTTGCGTGAATGCCAGCCGCCCTGAAAAAGTGTGAAGCGCGCCGATAAGCCGGATTCTGTGCACCCGGTTGCCCGGGCGTGACCGCCATTACTCTGGGCCGGGTGTCGCCACCACGGCTCGGTGCTACCTACCCGCCAGCTCTGCGGAACCACATCAACGCTGGCCTACTTGGTATTGCTGCGCGTAGAGATTGCCCGTTTCACCCGAACTCAATCGGCTCGTCTCTGTTGCTCTGATCCTCACCTCACGGTGGGCAGCCGTTAGCTGCTACGCTGTCCTGTGCAGTCCGGACGTTCCTCCAGTGCCTGGTTTCCCAGATTGCACCAGCGGCGGTCTGGCGCGCTTCACGGATGCGATTATCACCGCATGGCGGCATATCCATATGGGATTGCGGCAGATCGACTGGGCCAGAATGCGCAGCACCCCCCTTTTTTTTCAGGAGTCCCCATGAAAGCTGACAACATCCTGCAAACCATCGGCAACACCCCGCACGTGCGCATCAACCGCCTGTTCGGCGCCGGTGCCAACGTCTGGGTCAAGTCCGAGCGCAGCAACCCGGGCGGCTCCATCAAAGACCGCATTGCGCTGTCCATGGTCGAGGACGCGGAAAAATCCGGCGCGCTGCAGCCCGGCGGCACCATCATCGAGCCGACCTCGGGCAACACCGGCATCGGCCTGGCGCTGGTCGCGGCCGTCAAGGGCTACAAGCTGGTCCTGGTCATGCCCGACAGCATGAGCATCGAGCGGCGCCGCCTGATGCTGGCCTATGGCGCGCAGTTTGACCTGACGCCGCGCGAGAAAGGCATGAAGGGCGCCATCGCCCGCGCCGAGGAGCTGCGCGCGCAGACGCCCGGCGCCTGGGTGCCGCAGCAGTTCGAGAACCCGGCCAACATCGAGGTGCATGTGCGCGCCACGGCGCAGGAGATCCTGGCCGACTTCCCCGACGGCTTCGACGCCCTCATCACCGGCGTGGGCACGGGCGGCCACATCACGGGCGTGGCGCGCGTGCTCAAGGCGAAGTTTCCGCAGCTCCAAGTGTTCGCGGTCGAGCCGACGGCCTCGCCCGTGATCTCGGGCGGCCAGCCCGCGCCCCACCCGATCCAGGGCATCGGTGCCGGCTTCATCCCGAAGAACCTCGACACCAGCGTGCTCGACGGCGTGATCCAGGTCGATGCCGAGCCGGCGCGCGAATACGCCCGCCGCTGTGCGCGCGAGGAAGGCATGCTGGTCGGCATCTCGTCGGGCGCCACGCTGGCCGCCATTGCGCAGAAGCTCCCCGAACTGCCGGCCGGCAGCCGCGTGCTGGGTTTCAACTACGACACGGGCGAACGCTACCTGTCGGTCGAAGGCTTTCTGCCGGGTTGAAGCCAAAACAGCCTCTGACGCTTGTGCAGAAAGCGCTGGCAGCTCTTAATTCAGGAGCAAATTGGCCCCTGTTCGCCCTGCCATGCCATGCGCCCCGCAGGGCTTTTTTGTGGCGGGTCCAGCGGAGAGTCCGCACCGCTGCAGCGTTTCTGCGCTGCCCCGGTGCGCGTGCGTTGGCGGGCGGTGGGGCGCGGTGCCTCAGCCGTGTACCGGCCCATAGGCCGCCATGAACGCAGCGATCGCACGCTCCACTGTGGCGTTCATTTCTTCGGCAGAGAGCGGCTCAAGGGTCTGGAACAGAAAGCGGTCCAGCCATTCCGCTTCCAGCAGGCCGCGCAGGTGCAGGGCCGCGATCCGCGCATCTGCGGGCCGCAGCTTATCTGCGTCCATCGCCTGCTGCAGGTAGGCCGAAACGACCGCCTCGTTGCGCACGGGGCCGAGTTGGTAGCATTTCTTCCCCAGTTCCGAGCGCCCGGCCTCCGCGACGATCAGGCGGCGCATAGCCTGCACCTGCGGTGAATACAGCAGCGTGAGCAGCCCGCGGCCGAATTTTTCCAGTGCCTCGGTCATGTCCTCGACGGAGGCGTCGAGCGCTTCGAGGCTGGCCTGGAACTCCGCCTCGGTGGCGTCGAACACCACGGCCGAGAACAGCTCTTCCTTTGACGCGAAGTAGTTGTACAGCGTGGCCTTGGAGTAGCCCAGGTGATCGCAGATGGCCGACATCGTGGTCCTCTCGAACCCCGTTTCCTGAAAAACCTCGGCGGCAGCCTCCAGGATGGCCTGGCGTCTTGTCTCGCTTTTTGCGCGCACGTCAACCCCTTTATTTTTGAACCAATGGGTTCAGTTTATCTTGATTGCCAGGAAACGCAAGAGTAAACTAAACCGCTCAGTTCATTTAACGGAGTATGGATGCTTCACCACAGCACGCAGCCCGCGCCCACCCCGCGTCGGCTGACCTGGCCCCTCACGGCCCTGGGCGCCGCCCTGTTTCTGGCCGGATGCGCCCAGTTGCCCGACCTGGGCGCCACGCCCCAGCCCAAGGCTGCCAACGCCTTCCAGTCCACGGTCTCCCTGACCGCGCCGAGCGCCCTGTGGCCCACCGACCAGTGGTGGTCGGTCTATGGCGATGCCCAGCTGAACGCGCTCATCGATGAAGCGCTGGCCGATGCGCCCGACTTGGCCGCCGCTGCAGCGCGGCTGCAGCGGGCGGGCGCCGTCGTACAGATCGCGGGCTCGGCCAATAAGCCGCAGTTCAGCGCCAATGCCTCCGTCACCGGCGACAAGCTCAGCTACAACCACCTGATCCCGCGCTCGCCCGCCACCGAGGGCATGAACGACTATGGCCGCGCTACGCTCGATGTGCGCTGGGAGCTGGACTTCTGGGGCAAGAACCGCGCCGCGCTGGCCGCGGCCACGTCGGACGTCGAAGCCAGCCGCGCCGAGCTGGCGCAGGCGCGGCTGTGGCTGGCCGCGGGTGTGGCCGCCAATTACGCCGAACTGAGCCGCCTGTATGCCAACCGCGACACCGCCGCCAAGGCGGTGGAGATTCGCCGCAAGACGGCCAGCCTGTTTGCCCAGCGCTTTGACAACGGGTTGGAAACGCGCGGCGGCCTGCGCAATGCCGACGCGCGCCGCGCCGTGACCGAAGGCGAGCTGCTGGCCATTGACGAGCAGATCGCGCTGCAGCGCCACCGCCTGGCCGCGCTGCTGGGCGCCGGCCCGGACCGGGGCCTGTCGATTGCGGCGCCGACCCTGAAGCTGGACCGCGCCTTCGGCCTGCCTGCCGAGCTGTCAGCCGACCTGCTGGGCCGCCGCCCCGACGTGGTGGCCACGCGCCTGCGCGCCGAGGCGCAGGCACGCCGCATCGAGCAGAAGAAGGCCGAGTTCTACCCCAACGTCAACCTGTCGGCGCTGGTGGGTGTGCAGTCGCTGGGGCTGGACATGCTGGCCAAGGGCGGCTCGGGCATTGCCAGCGTGGGCCCGGCGATTTCACTGCCGATCTTCAGCGGCGGGCGCCTGCAGGGCGAGCTGCGCGGCGCGCATGCCGGTTATGCCGAGGCGGTGGCCCAGTACAACGCCACCGTGGCGCGCGCGCTGCAGGACGTGGCCGATAACGCGGTCAGCCAGAAAGCCCTGGGCCAGCGCCTCGTCAAGGCGCAAGAGGCCGTGGAAGCCGCTGCCGAGGCGCACCGCGTGGCCAGCAACCGCTACGAAGGCGGGCTGGCGACCTACCTCGAAGTGCTGACGGCCGAAGACAGCCTGCTCGGCGCCCTCAGCGCCCAGACCAACCTGCGCTCCGCATCGTTCACGCTCGACATCGGCCTGCAGCGGGCGCTGGGCGGCGGCTATCGCGCCGCCCCCGCCAGCACCCAGGCCAGCGCCCCCGCCGGCGTGCCGCAGTAAGCGCTCAAAACTCCGCCCGCTCTGGGCCTCTACATCGATCAAGGAATTTCAATGTCTGAAAACACCACCAGCTCTGCCGCCGATGCCCTCATGAAAAAGCGCCGCAACACCCGCCTGGCCATGCTGGGCGGCGTGGTCGTGCTGGCCGCTGCGGGCTCCACCGCCTACTGGAAGCTGCACGCCTCGCATTTCGTCTCCACCGACAACGCCTACGCGGCGGCCGAAGTGGCGCAGATCACGCCGTCCGTGGGCGGCACCGTGCTCGAAGTGAACGTCAGCGACACCGAAACGGTGCAGCGGGGCGATGTGCTGCTGGTCATCGACCCCACCGACGCCCAGCTGGCCGTGGCCCAGGCCACGGCGGAACTCGACCGCGCCACGCGCCGCGTCAAAAGCTACATGGCCAACGACACCAACCTGACAGCGCAGATCAGTGCGCGCGAGGCCGACGCCCAGCGCGCCAGCGCCCAGCTGGCGGCCGCGCAGGCCGACTTCGAACGCGCCAAGGTGGACCTGCAGCGCCGCCAGGCGCTGGTGGCCTCGGGCTCGGTGTCGGGCGACGAACTCACGCGCGCCAAGAATGCCTTTGACGCCGCCACCGCGCAGCTGGCCGCCGCCAAGGCCGCCGCCGCCCAGGTCACGGCCAACCAGCGCTCGGCGGTGGCTGCCAAGGAGGCCAACGCCGCCCTGATCAGCCACAGCAGCGTGGACACCAACCCCGAAGTGGCCGCCGCGCGCGCGCGCCTGGACCAGGCCAAGGTGGATCTGGCGCGCACCGTGATCCGCGCGCCGCTCGACGGCGTGGTGGCCCAGCGCAGGGTGCAGCTGGGCCAGCGCGTGCAGCCCGGCATGCCGCTGATGGCAGTGGTGCCCGTGTATGAGATCTACGTGGACGCCAACTTCAAGGAAGTGCAGCTCGAAAAAGTGCGCGTGGGCCAGAGCGTCACGCTGCACGCCGACCTCTACGGCCAGGGCGTGACTTACCAGGGCGTGGTCGAAGGCTTCTCGGGCGGTTCGGGCTCGGCCTTCTCGACCATTCCGGCGCAGAACGCCACGGGCAACTGGATCAAGGTGGTGCAGCGCCTGCCCGTGCGCGTGAAGCTCGACCCGGCAGAACTGCAGGCGAACCCGCTCAAGGTCGGTTTGTCCATGAGCGCGGAAATCGACACCCGCACTGGCGACAAGCAGGCCACTGCCGCCGCTGAAGCCCAGCGCACCGCAGCGAACTGAGCGGGACCGCAACCATGAGTCAAGCGACGACGGCGCCCGGCGCGCCGGTCCCCCTTGCCCACGACGGTGCGGCGCCCCTGAAAGGCCCGATGCTGGCAGTGGCCGCCCTGATGCTGGCTGCCGCCAACTTCATCGCGGTCCTCAACATGACCATCGCCAACGTGGCGGTGCCCAACATTGCCGGCGCCTTGGGCGCAGCCGCCAGCCAGGGCACCTGGGTCATCACCTCGTTCGCCGTCGGCGAGGCCATCACCGTGCCGCTGACCGGCTGGTTTGCGGCGCGCTTCGGCGCGGTGCGCGTGTTCGTGGTGTCGATGATCCTGTTTGGCATCTTCTCCATCCTGTGCGGGCTCTCCACTTCGATCGGCATGCTGGTGGTGGCGCGCGTGTTCCAGGGTCTGAGCGGTGGCCCATTGATGCCACTGTCGCAGACGCTGATGCTGCGCATCTTCCCCAAGGACAAGGCCGGGGCCGCCATCGGCATCTGGTCGATGACGACGCTGGTGGCGCCGGTGGTGGGCCCGATTCTGGGCGGCTGGCTGGTCGATGACTACACCTGGAACTGGGTGTTCCTGATCAATGCGCCGATTGCCATCGGTTTTGGCCTGGGCGCCTGGAAGCTGCTCAAGCACTACCAGGATGCCCCCGTGCGCAACCCGTTCGACAAGGTCGGGCTGGGCCTGCTGGTCGTCTGGGTGGTGGCGCTGCAACTGGTGCTGGACGAGGGCAAGAACCTCGACTGGTTCGCCTCCAACCAGATCGTGGCGCTGAGCATCGTTGCCGTGGTGGGTTTTGCCGCCTTCCTGATCTGGGAGCTGCACGAAAAACACCCGGTGGTGGACCTGCGCGTGTTCCGCCACCGCGGCTTCAACGCCGCCGTGATCACCGTCAGCGTCGCCTACGCCGCCTTCTTCGGCGTCAGTGTGCTCACGCCGCTGTGGCTGCAGAGCTTCATGGGCTACACCGCCACCGACGCGGGCCTGGCCACCGCCTGGACGGGCGTGACGGCGCTGATCGTCGCGCCCATCGTGGCGTCGAGCAAGCGCGACCCGCGGGCGCTGGTGTTCTTTGGTGTGCTCTGGATGGGCTTGGTGACGCTGTGGCGCACGGTGGCCAACAGCGACATGGCGTTCTGGGACATTGCGATCCCGCTGGCCGTGATGGGCTTTGCGCTGCCGTTCTTCTTCATCCCGACCACGGGCATCGCCCTGGGCAGCGTGGAGGAGCGCGAGATGGACTCGGCCGCCGGCCTGATGAACTTCCTGCGCACGCTCTCAGGCGCCTTCGCCACCTCGGTGGTGACGACCGTGTGGGCCAACCAGACCACGCGCAACCACGCCGAACTGGTGGGCCTGGCCGACCGCGATGGCAGCGTGCACGCCATGTTGACCCAGTCCGGCACGCCACCCGAGGCCGCTACCCAGGTGCTGGACTACCTGATCGTGTCGCAAAGCGGCATGTTGTCCACCAACCAGGTCATGACCGGCATCGCCGTGATGTTCTTCATCGCCGCCGCCATCATCTGGATCGCCCCCAAGCCCACGCGCACGATCGAGCCCGGCGCCGGTGGGCATTGAGCGACACCCCCCTGTGGCGCTGCGCGCCCTCCCCCTTCTCTGGCATCGCTGCGCGATGCGGAAGGGGGACGCCGCCAGCGCGGCGGGGCGGCCCTTGCGCGACGGCCGCTGGCCTGTGCTGCGCAAGTTTCATAGGCCGCGGATGGTACCCAGCGCAATCGATTACTGCTATTTGTAGAAAGATACATCCCATGTTCAAGCACATCCTGGTTCCCACCGATGGCTCCGCGCTGTCGCTGAGCAGCGTCGCGCGGGCCGCGTCCTATGCCAAAGACAGCGGCGCCCGCATCACGCTGTTCTATGCCCAGCCCGATCCGCCGTCCGCCTATGCCGGGCTGGGTGCGCTCAGCAACCCCCACCTGGCCCAGGAAATCCAGACCCGTCTCGACGAGGCCGCCAAGGAAATCCTCGCTGCAGCGCAAGCGCTGGTGCGTGACGCCGGCACCCCCTGCCAAAGCGTGGTGCTGGTGGGCGACAAGCCGTATGAGCTCATCATTGCGGCGGCCGACGCCCACGGCTGCGACCTGATCTTCATGGCCTCCCATGGCCGCTCGGGTGTCAGCGCGCTGCTGCTGGGCAGCGAAACGCAGAAAGTGCTGGCGCACTCCAAGATTCCGGTGCTGGTGTATCGGTGAGGGGCGGCCCATGGCGGGCATGGCAACGGCGCAAGGGGGCGGGCCCGGCGCGCCAGGGCGCGGTCGGTAAAATCCCCGTCCCCTCCATTGCCTTGCCCGATCACCACGGGCCCGCACTCCCATGATCCGCCTGTCTGAACTGAAACTGCCGCTGTCGGCGCTGCCCGTCGAAACCCTGCGCGCGGCCCACACTGGCGCCGAAACGGACGCCGACCGCGCCCCGCCACCGCACCCCGTCGCGGCCCTGCGCCGCCTGGCCGCGCAGGCGCTGGGTTTGGCCGACGACCGCACCATCGCCGACCTGCACGTGTTCAAGCGCAGCTTCGATGCGCGCAAGGCCAACCTGCAGGCCGTCTATATCGCCGATGTGGCATTGGCCGAGCCCGCACAGGAAGCGGACCTGCTGGCGCAGCACGCTGGCCACCCGCACATCCAGCCCACGCCCGACATGGCTTGGCACCCGCCGCACCAGGCGAGCGCCGATGTGCCGGTGCGCCCGGTGGTGGTCGGCTTTGGCCCCTGCGGCATCTTCGCCGCGCTGGCGCTGGCGCAAATGGGCTTCAGGCCCGTCGTGCTCGAACGCGGCAAGGCGGTGCGCGAGCGCACGAAGGACACCTGGGAGCTGTGGCGCAAGCGCGTGCTGCACGCCGAGTCCAACGTGCAGTTTGGCGAAGGCGGCGCCGGCACGTTCTCCGACGGCAAGCTCTACAGCCAGATCAAGGACCCGCGCCACCTGGGCCGCAAGGTCATGCGCGAGTTCGTGCAGGCCGGCGCGCCCGAGGAAATCCTCTACGCGGCCCACCCGCACATCGGCACCTTCAAGCTGGTCAAGGTGGTCGAGAACCTGCGCGCGCGCATCGTTGCGCTGGGCGGCGAGGTGCGTTTCAGCCAGCGCGTGACCGACGTGCACATCGAAGAAGACGCGCACGGGCGCCGCGTGCGCGGCCTGCGGGTGCAAGACCTGGCCACCGGCGAGACCACCGAACTGCGCACCGACCAGGTCGTGATGGCGCTGGGGCACAGCGCGCGCGACACCTTTGGCATGCTCTACCGGCGCGGCGTGTGGATGGAGGCCAAGCCGTTTTCGATCGGCTTTCGCATCGAGCACCCGCAAAGCGTGATCGACCGCGCGCGCTGGGGCCGCCACGCCGGCCACCCGCTGCTGGGCGCGGCCGACTACAAGCTGGTGCACCATGCGCAAAACGGCCGCGCGGTCTACAGCTTCTGCATGTGCCCCGGCGGCACCGTGGTGGCCGCCACGAGCGAGCCGGGCCGCGTCGTCACCAACGGCATGAGCCAGTATTCGCGCAACGAGCGCAACGCCAACGCCGGCATCGTGGTCGGCATCGACCCGAGCGACTATCCCAGCGACAGCGCGGCGTTTGCCGCTGCGCTGGGCGAGGACTTTGCCGACACGGCGCCGCCCGCTGGGCGCAGCTTCCACCCGCTCGCCGGCATCGTGCTGCAGCGCCAGCTCGAATCGGGCGCCTATGTGCTGGGCGGCAGCAACTACGAGGCGCCGGGCCAACTGGTGGGCGACTTCCTGGCCGGGCGCGCATCGACCGCCTTTGCCAGCGTCGAGCCCTCGTACCGGCCGGGCGTGCGCCCCACCGACCTGCGCGGCGCCCTGCCGCACTACGCCACCACCGCCATGCAGGAGGCCCTGCCGCACTTCGGCCGCAAGATCCGGGGCTTCGACATGCCCGACGCGGTGCTGACGGGCGTCGAAACGCGCACCTCGGCACCGCTGCAGATCACGCGCGGCGCCGACGGCCAGAGCCTGAACACCGCCGGGCTGTACCCGGCCGGCGAAGGCGCGGGCTACGCCGGCGGCATTCTCTCGGCCGGCGTGGACGGCATCAAGATGGCCGAAGCGCTGGCCCGGCAGATGCTGCTGGCGACCGCCGCCAGCCGAGAGACCGTGCCCGCTGTGCCCGAGAGCACAAGGCATTCCGGATGAGCTTCCCACGCGCCACACCGGCCCAGTTTGCCGCCACCACGCTGGCCATGGGCCTCGTGGTACTGGCCTCCAACGTCCTGGTGCAGTACCCGCTGAACGACTGGCTCACCTGGGGCGCCTTCACCTACCCGGTCGCGTTTCTGGTCAGTGACCTGGCCAACCGCCGCCACGGACCCCGCATGGCGCGCCGCGTCGCCTGGGTCGGCTTCGCGGTCGCCGTCGCGGCGTCGCTCGCGCTTGCGCCGGCGCGCATCGCGCTGGCCTCGGGAATGGCGTTTCTGCTCTCGCAGTGGCTCGACATCGGCGTGTTCCACCGCTTGCGGCGCCACACCTGGTGGCGTGCGCCGCTCGTTGCCACGGTGGCCGCCGCCGTGCTGGACACCGCCGTCTTCTGGAGCATTGCCTTCGCCGGCGTGGCCGATCTGCCGTGGCTCAGCTGGGCCGCCGGCGATCTGGCCGTCAAGCTCGGCGTGGGTGTGCTGATGCTGCTGCCGTTTCGCCTGCTGATCGGCCGCGCCGCGGCGGCAACGCAAGCGCCCGTCTGAGGCTGAGCCCTGCCGGGCCAGCCGGTGCGCAGCAGAAGCCAAAGCCAAAGAAAAACCCGCTGCAAGGGGCCTTGCAGCGGGTTTTTTCAGCGTCGGCGCAGGTCAGTTGCGGGCCTGCAGCGCGGCAATGCGCTCTTCCATGGGCGGGTGCGTGGAAAACAGCTTGCCGATGTTGCCGGTGATGCCCATCGCTTCCATGCTCTTGGGCAGCTCCGCCGGGTGCAGACCGCCCAGGCGCGCCAGGGCGTTGATCATCGGTTGGCGCCGGCCCATCAGCTGCACCGCGCCTGCGTCGGCGCGGAATTCGCGCTGGCGCGAGAACCAGGCCACGACGATGGCCGCGGCAAAACCCAGCACGATGTCGAGCACGACGGTGCTGACGTAATAGCCAATGCCCGGGCCGCTGCTGCGGTCGTCGCCCTTGCGCAGGAAGCTGTCCACGGCGTAGCCAATCACGCGCGAGAGGAACACCACGAAGGTGTTCATCACGCCCTGGATCAGCGTCATGGTGACCATGTCGCCGTTGGCGATGTGCGCCACCTCGTGGCCGATCACGGCCTCGATCTCTTCGTGCGTCATGCTGTGCAGCAGGCCGGTGGACACGGCCACCAGCGCGGAGTTCTTGAACGCACCCGTGGCAAAGGCGTTCGGATCGCCCTCGAAAATACCCACCTCGGGCATGCCGATGCCGGCCTTGTCGGCCAGCTTGCGCACGGTCTCGACGATCCAGGCTTCGTCGGCATTGCGCGGCTGCTCGATGACCTGCACGCCGGCGCTCCACTTGGCCACCGGCTTGCTGATCAGCAGCGAGATGATGGCGCCACCAAAGCCCATGATGAAGGCAAAACCCAGCAGCGCCCCCAGGTTCAGGCCGTTGGCGGTCAGGAAGCGGTTGACGCCCAGAAGGCTGGCGACGATGCCCAGCACCACCACCACGGCGATATTGGTCAACAAAAACAAGGCAATTCTTTTCATGGGTTCTCCACAGGGATGGGGTCACAGCCCCTCGGGGTGGCAAATGGGGTGGCGGGGCCGGCTTTCAAGCACAGGCGTCGAAAGTGCCCCAATACAAAGTGGTTGCATGCAACCGGTCTCGGTCACAGCACGGCACGCGGGCGGCGGAACACGAGCGGGTCATCATAAAAGCAAACGCGCTCGTTCTCGGGCCACCAGCCCGGTATGCCGAGCACCGGCAGCGGCGCAAACGGCTTGCGCGCCAGATGCACTGGCTGCAGCGCCCGGGCCAGCCAGGGGTCGAGGCTCGCTTCTGATTCGATAGCTAGAGGCGCAAGGTACACATGGGCTGTGACCGGTTTTCGAGGAAAAACCAGTTTTTCAAGCAGGGCGTGGCCAAACAGCACCAGCCGCGCCTGCCGCCACAGCGGGCGCAGGTCAATGAACAGCCGCTGCCAGTCGCGCGCCACCAGCGCCTGCCACAGCGGCGCGGGCGCGTCCAAGACGGCGCCGTTCTCGTCGAACAGCGTGAGCGCATCGCGCAGCGGGCCGCGCACCGGCCCCACCCCGTGCGCGGCAATGGCCTGCGCCTGCAGCTGGTTGAGCCGCCGCTTGGCCTGCGGAAACCGTAGCCAGACCAGGCCGTTGAAGAAGTCGTGCAGGTTGTCGCGCGTGGGCACGGCGCCGGTTTCAAAAATGAACTGCTCGTAGGCGCTGCCCGCGGGCAATGTGCCCTGCGGAACGAAGCGCACCGCCGCGGACGCCGGCGAACGCAGGGCCTGGTGCACTGCCACGCCCTGCAGCACGCGCTCGACCACCGGCAACGCAGCCGCGCGCCAAGGTTCAAACCATGGCGCGTCCCAGTCGATGCTTTTCAGGGCCGACGTCACCCTTGCCGGACTGGCTTGCCCGCTCGTTTGTCGCGCACCGCCACCTGCGACGTGCCCTCGTGCGCCAGCTCGAACAGCTGCGTGGCAGCCAGCAATTTGGTCAGCGTCGCGTAACCGTAGTTGCGCGAGTCGAACGACGCCTGGTTGGCAATCTGCTGTCCGGCCGACCCCACCCGCGCCCAGCCGCTTTCGTCGGCCGCCGCCTGCACGGCGTTGCGCAGCAGGCCGACCAGCTTGGTGTCCTGCTTGAGCTGCGCCGTCGGCACGCGCAAGGGCACTGCCGGCGCGCCACCCTCGGGAGCATCACCCAGATCGACCGCCACCTCGGCCCCCAATTTGTCGAGGTAGAGGAAGCGCGAGCAGGCATTGACAAACGGCTCGGGCGTTTTCTGCGCGCCGAACCCATAGACCGCAGCGCCCTTGGCGCGCAGGTGCATGACCAGCGGCGTGAAGTCAGCATCGGACGAGACAATGCCAAACGCATCGGGGCGGTCGGTGTAGAGCAGCTCCAGCGCATCGATCACCATGGCCATATCGCTGGCATTCTTGCCCTTGGAGTAGTCGAACTGCTGCATGGGACGGATGGCGTGCTCATGCAATTTCTCTTCCCACCCCTTGAGCTCGTTCTTCTTCCAATTGCCGTAGGCGCGCCGCACGTTGGTAACGCCGAACGTGGACAACTCGGTCAGGATGACTTCGATCTTCGCGGCTGGCGAGTTGTCGGCATCGATCAACAATGCGATGTGCGCCTCGCCCTGCCGCCCCAGGGGCCGGTTCATACCAGCCGCCACGGCAGCGCCTCGCCGGCGCGCAGGGGCTTGAGTTCGGCCTCGCCAAACGCGAAGCTGTCCGGCGGCGTCCAGCTCTCGCGGCGCAGCGTGATCGTGTCGGTGTTGCGTGGCAGAGAGTAGAAATCGGGGCCGTGGAAGCTCGCGAAGCCCTCCAGCTGGTGCAGCGCCCCGGCGTTGTCAAAGGCCTCGGCGTACATCTCGATGGCGGCGTGCGCGGTGTAGCAGCCGGCGCAGCCGCTGGCGTGCTCTTTCAGGTGGGCCGGATGCGGGGCGCTGTCGGTGCCCAGGAAGAACTTGTTGCTGCCGCTGGTGGCGGCCTCGACCAGCGCGAGGCGGTGTGTCTCGCGCTTGAGCACGGGCAGGCAGTAGTAGTGCGGGCGGATGCCGCCGGTGAAGATCGCGTTGCGGTTGTAGAGCAGATGGTGCGCAGTGATGGTGGCGGCCGTGTAAGGGTCGGCCTGGCGCACGTAGTCGGCAGCGTCCTTCGTGGTGATGTGCTCGAAGACGATCTTGAGTTCGGGGAAATCGCGGCGCAGCGGAATCAGCTGCTGCTCGATGAAAACGGCCTCGCGGTCGAACAGGTCGATGTCGCTGCTGGTCACTTCGCCATGCACCAGCAGCAGCATGCCCGCGCGCTGCATGGCTTCGAGTGTTTGGTAGGTCTTGCGCAGGTCGGTCACCCCGGCGTCGCTGTTGGTGGTGACGCCGGCCGGGTAGAGCTTGGCGGCGACCACGCCGGCATCCTTGGCCCGCGCGATCTCCTCGGGCGGCAGGTTGTCGGTCAGGTACAGCGTCATCAGAGGCTCGAACGCCATGCCGGCGGGCACGGCAGCCAGAATGCGCTCCTTGTACGCAAGCGCTTGCGCGGCCGTGGTCACGGGCGGGCGCAGGTTGGGCATGATGATGGCGCGGCCGAACTGGGCGGCGGTGTGCGGCACGACGGTGTGCAGGGCATCATCGTCGCGCACGTGCAGGTGCCAGTCGTCGGGTCGGGTGAGGGTCAGCGTGTCAAGGGTGCTCATGCGCGGGATTCTCGCACCATGCGGACCCACGACCACCGACCCTGCCGATCCTGCCTGCGCTCCAGCGCGGTGCGGGACGCCTGGCGTGACGGCGCGTCAGCAGGCGCAAAAAAAGGCCGCTGTCACAGCGGCCTTGCCCTTGCTTCGGGGCGTGGAAGCAGCGGGTGCGTCAGTGCTGCAGGATCTTGTTGAGGAAGTCCTTGGTGCGCGGCTGGCGGGCGTCGGGGTTGCCGAAGAAATCGTCGCGCGAGCAGTCTTCGAGGATCTTGCCGCCCACGTCCATGAAGATCACGCGGCTGGCCACCTTGCGGGCAAAGCCCATTTCGTGCGTCACGCACATCATGGTCATGCCTTCGTTGGCCAGGCCCACCATCACATCGAGCACCTCGCCGACCATTTCGGGGTCGAGTGCCGAGGTCGGCTCGTCGAACAGCATCACGATGGGGTCCATGGACAGCGCGCGCGCAATCGCCACGCGTTGCTGCTGGCCGCCCGAGAGCTGGCCCGGAAACTTGTCCTTGTGGGCCGTCAGGCCCACGCGGTCGAGCATCTTGAGGCCGCGCTTCAGGGCGTCGTCGGCGCTGCGCCCGAGCACCTTGACCTGGGCGATGGTGAGGTTCTCGGTCACCGACAGGTGGGGAAACAGCTCGAAGTGCTGGAACACCATGCCCACGCGGCTGCGCAGCTTGGGCAGGTTGGTCTTGGGATCGTGCACGGCCACGCCGTCCACATAGATCTCGCCCTTCTGGAAGGGCTCGAGCGCATTGATGGTCTTGATCAGCGTGGACTTGCCCGAGCCCGAAGGCCCGCACACCACCACCACTTCACCCTTTTGGATATTGGTCGAGCAATCGGTCAGCACCTGAAAGCTGCCATACCACTTGGATACGTTCTTGAGTTCAATCATTGCAATTCCTCAAATCTTCGAGCGACGCGCATCAGCGGATGATGGCGATCTTCTTGTGCAGGCGCTTGACCATCCACGACAGCGAATAGCACAGCACGAAATAGGTCACGGCCGCGGCCAGATAGGCCTCGATCGGGCGGCCGAAGTTCTTGCCCGCGATCTCGAAGCCCTTGAGCATGTCGTAGGCACCGATGGCGTACACCAGCGAGGTGTCCTGGAACAGGATGATGGTCTGCGTCAGCAGCACCGGCAGCATGTTGCGAAACGCCTGCGGCAGCACCACCAGGCGCATGTTCTGGCCATAGGTCATGCCCATGGCCTGACCGGCAAACACCTGGCCGCGCGAAATGGACTGGATGCCCGCGCGCATGATTTCACTGAAGTACGCGGCCTCGAATGCCACGAAGGTGACGATGGCCGAGACCTCGGCGCCGATCGGCCGGCCGATCACCAGCGGCACCAACAGGAAGAACCACAGGATCACCATCACCAGCGGAATCGAGCGCATGCCATTGACATAGATGGCGGCTGGCACGTCCAGCCACTTCTTGCCCGACAGGCGCATCAGCGCCAGCACAGTGCCAAACAGCACGCCGCCGATGGTGGCGATCACCGTCAACACGACGCTGAAATACAACCCCTTGATCACGAAATCGCTGATCAGGGTCCAGTTGTAGAAGGACCAGTCAAGGTTCAGGTTCATGTCAGTGCCCCCCTGCCCCGCCGGCGGCAATCATGCCTGGCACGCGCGCACGCTTTTCGATGAAGGCCATGATGCGGTTGATCGCAAACGCCGAGACCACGTACAGGGCCGTGACGGCCAGGTACACCTCGATGCCGCGCGATGTCTCTTCCTGCGCCTGCATGGCAAACATGGTCAGCTCGGCGACCGAGACCGCAAAGGCCACGGACGAGTTCTTGAACATGTTCATGGTCTCGCTGGTCAGCGGCGGAATGATGATGCGAAACGCCATCGGCAGCAGCACGTAGCGGTAGCACTGGAAGGTGGTGAAACCCACCGCCATGCCCGCATAGCGCTGCCCGCGCGGCAGGGCCTGAATGCCTGCGCGCACCTGTTCGGCAATGCGTGCCGAGGTAAAAAAGCCCAGCGCCAGTACCACGAGCACAAAGCCCGGCAGCGACTTCATCGCCGGAAAGATCGAGGGCACCACGTGGTACCAGACAAAAATATGCACCAGCAGCGGAATGTTGCGAAACAACTCCACCCAGGCATTGCCCAGGCGCACGACCCAGGGCCGGTCCGGCAGGGTGCGCAAGGTGCCGACCAGTGCGCCAATCACCAGGGCGATCACCAGCGACAGCAGCGACACGGACACGGTCCAGCCCCAGGCCGACAGCATCCAGTCGAGGTAGGTGATTTCGCCGTTCTTGCCGAAGCAGCTTTTCTCCACCTCTTGGGTAATGGTGTCCTGGCAGAACACCTGCCAATCCCAACTCATAGGAGCACCCCTCTATTCTTCAGTTCATAGGACAGAGCCGATATCCCACCTGCCCTGCAACAAAAAACGCCCCTTCCCACCGGCTGGCAGAAGGGGCGGCACGAAGCGCGGGGGCTTACTTGACTTCGTAGGATTCCATCGGCTTGTCGTTCGGGTGGGCCCATGCGTCCTTGGTGGCCTCGGACAGCGGCAGGCCGACCTTCACGTTGGCTGGAGGAATCGGCTGCATGAACCAGCGGTCATAAAGCTTGCCCAGGCTGCCATCGGCGATCTGGCGCTTGATGGAGTCGTCGACGGCCTTCTTGAAAGCCGGGTCGTCCTTGCGGATCATGCAGGCGATCGGCTCGACCGACAGCACTTCGCCGACGATCTTGTAGTCCGAAGGATTCTTGGACTTGGAGATGTTGGCGGCCAGGATCGAGCCGTCCATGATGAAGGCGTCGGCCCGGCCGGTTTCCAGCATCAGGAAGCTGTCGGCGTGGTCCTTGCCCATGACTTCCTTGAAGGTCAGGCCATCGGCGCGCTTGTTCTTGCGCAGGGTCTGCACCGAGGTCGTGCCCGTGGTCGTGACGATGGTCTTGCCGTTCAGGTCCTTGATGCCGGTGATGCCCGACTTGGCGTTCACGGCAATGCGCACCTCTTCGACGTAGGTGGTGACGGCGAAGGCCACGTCCTTCTGGCGTGCCAGGTTGTTGGTGGTGGAGCCGCACTCGATGTCCACGGTGCCGTTTTGCACTAGCGGAATGCGGTTCTGCGAGGTCACGGGCTGGTACTTGATGTCCAGCTTGGGCAGGCCCAACTGCTTCTGGATATCGGCCAGAACGCGCTCACCCATTTCGGTATGGAAGCCCACGTACTTGCCATTGCCCAATGTGTAGCCGAGACCCGAGGACTCGCGCACACCGAGCGTGACGCTGCCAGTGGACTTGATCTTGGCCAGCGTGTCGTTGGCCTGCGCAAAGGCAGTGCCTGCGCCCAGGGCTACCACGGCGAAAGCGAGCAAACTTTTCTTCATATGTATCTCCTTACTTATTAGTGAAACAAAACGAATCATTCTAGGCAGTCATCTCTGCACAGGCTGACAACCTGCCAACACTGCGCACGGCCCACACAACGCGCCCAGGCAGTTTAAAACGGCACCTGGTCGGTCGGGTATTTCCAGAAGTCCCGCAGCAGGTAGCTCACAGGCAGGTTCAGTGCGCGGTTGGCGGGAGCAATCGGTCGCGCAAACCATTTGTCATACATGGCATAGATTTCGCGGCTGTTGACCAGGCGGCGCATCTCGTCATCGACCACTTTCTTGAACGCAGGGTCGTTCTTGGGCAGCATGATGGCCAAGGGCTCGGTGGTCAGGAAGCGACCCACCACCTTGAGTGCCTGCGGGTCGGGCCGCCCCGCAGCCAGTCCGTAGAGCAGCACGTCGTCCATGACGAAGGCATCGGCCTCGCCCTTTTCCACCATCTCCACAGCGCGTGCGTGGTCGGGGGCTTCCAGAATGGTGAGCCCCATCAGGCGTTCGCGGTTGGCCTGGTCCACCGCCTTGAGCGGCGTGGTGCCCTTGGTGGACACGATCTTCTTGCCCGCGAGGTCTTCGAGGCGCGTGGCGCTGCTGGCGGCAGGCACGAGCAGGCGCGCGCCCGTGATGAAATGCGGCACCGTGAAAGCCACTTTCTGGCGGCGCTCGGCGTTGTTGGTGGTGGAGCCGCACTCCAGATCGGCCTGGCCCTGCTCCACCACGCTGACGCGGTTCGCCGGCGTGACCTGCACGAACTCGACCGCCATGTCCTTCATGCCGGTTTTCCGGCGCACCGTCTCGGCCAGGTGCAGGCACAGATCCACGGCATAGCCGATGGGTTTGGCGCTTTTCGGATCGAGGTAGGAAAATGGCACCGACGACTCGCGGTGCGCGATCACCATCTTGCCGCCGCCCTGCACGCGCTCGAGCACCCCTTGCGCGCACGCCATGGCAGCACCTGAGCCCATCGCTAGAGCCAGCAGAAGTCTCCAATACAGTGTGTTCATGGTGTGGTGCGGTGGCGGTGGTCGGGCAATCGACACTCTTTATACCAGCGGCCCCGCCAGAAAAGGCCCGGGTCACACCCCTAGCTGCGGGCAGCCTGCAGGGGCCGGCGCCTGCCAGCTCCCATGCGCATGGCGCGCGCTGGCACGCACATTTTTCATGGGTGCAGCAGGTTCTGCGCCGGCGCATTGCGCTGCTGCAAGAACGCCCACAGCGCCTGGGCTGCGCTCTTGGCGCTCTCCTTACCGCTGGGTTTTTCGCGGCAGGCACGGATGTCCATGGTCATCTCCAGCCCTTGCAACCCGGGGGGCGCGGCGCGCACCAGCTTGCGCGCACGCAGCTCCTTCTTGACCGCGCTGTGCGGCAGGAAGGCGATGCCGTGGCCTTCGAGTGCCATGGCCTTGAGGCCCTCGGCCATGTCGGTCTCGTAGACGCGGTCGAGGTGGATGGGCGTGCTCGACTCCTTGAGGATCAGGTCCGTGACGCGGCCCAGGTAGGCGCCGGGTGCATAGCCCAGGTAGGGCAGCGGCTGGCCGGGGCGGCCGGGCAGCGTGTAGAGCGGCTGGCCCTGCGCGTCGGCCTTGACGTACGGCGCCAGCACCTCCTGCCCCAGGCTGACCATTTCATAGCGGTTGGCGTCGAGCTGGAACGGCTGCGAGGCATGGTGGTAGGTGATCAGCAGGTCGCAGCTGCCCTCGACCAGGCGCATCACGGCGTCGTGCACATTGAGCGCGATCAGCCGGCTCTTGAACGGGCCGAACTGCTCGCGCAGGCTCGACACCCATGCAGGAAAGAAAGTGAACGCCAGCGTGTGCGGCACGGCGAACTCGATCATGTCCTGGCTGGACGTGCTGTGGGCACGCAGCGTGGCGCGCGTGTTCTGCAGCGCCTGCAGCATCTCCAGCGACTGGTCGTAAAGCGTCTTCCCGGCGGGCGTCAGGCGCGTGGGGTACGAGCTGCGGTCCACCAAGTCGGTGCCGGCCCAGGCTTCGAGCGCCTGAATGCGGCGCGAGAACGCCGGCTGCGTCACATGCCGCAGCTGCGCCGATCGGCTAAAGCTGCGCGTTTCCGCCAAACTCACAAAGTCTTCAAGCCACTTGGTTTCCATGGCCGCATTATCGGGGTTCGACCTGCCGCCCGGCGGCGCACGCATCCGCCGTACCTCTGGATACACACCGCATAATGGGCGCCGCGCCACAAGCTCGACCGTCCGGCCCCCGGTGCACAACACCCACGGGCAACGCGACCCACCCGCCGTGTTTGACTCCCTGGATTCCTGTCCCCATGCCCTCTCCTGCAGACCCCGGGCCCGAGGCTGAGCGCCCCGGCCCCGCCGCGCCGTCCGGCGACGAACCGCGCTCGCTGCGCATCGAAGACTGGCTCACCGTGCTCGTCATGGCGGCCCTGGCCCTCATCACGTTCGCCAATGTGCTGGTGCGCTACTTCACCGACACCTCGTTCGCCTGGACCGAAGAAATCTCGGTCTTCCTGATGATTGCCCTGGCCCTGGTCGCCGGCTCCGCCGCCGTGGCCCGCGACCAGCACATCCGCATCGAGTACTTCGCCGAAGGCGGCTCGGCCGCGCGCCGCAAACTGCTGGCGCGCTTCGGTGCCCTCACGGTGGCCCTGCTGTTCGGCGTGATCGCCGTGCTGAGCGTGCGCGTGGTCTGGGACGACTACCGCTTTGGCGAGACCTCGCCCGGCATCGGCGTGCCGCAGTGGTGGTATTCGGTGTGGCTGCCGGTCCTCTCGGCGCTCATCACCTGGCGCGCCATCGGCCTGTTCATCCGCCGTGGCCGCAGCGCCCCGCCCGCCGAGCACCACGAAAGCATCTCCCTATGATCGCCACCCTGCTGTTCGTGGCCTTCCTGGCCATGATGTTCGTCGGTGTGCCGATTGGCGCCGCGCTCGGCCTGGCCGGCGCCGCCGCGATCGCGCTGGCCAATGCCGACAGCCAGTGGTTCGGCCTGCTGGCCGTGCCGCAGAACTTCTATGCGGGCCTGGGCAAATACCCGCTGCTGGCGATTCCGATGTTCGTGCTGGTCGGCTCGATCTTCGACCGCTCGGGCGTGGCGCTGCGCCTGGTGAACTTCGCGGTCGCCATCGTCGGGCGCGGTCCCGGCATGCTGCCGCTGGTGGCGATTGCCGTGGCCATGTTCCTCGGCGGCATCTCGGGTTCGGGCCCGGCGAACGCGGCCGCCGTGGGCGGCGTGATGATCGCCGCCATGTCGCGCGCCGGCTACCCGCCCTCGTTCTCGGCCAGCGTGGTGGGGGCCGCCGCGGCCACCGACATCCTGATCCCGCCGTCGGTCGCCTTCATCATCTACTCGGTGCTGGTGCCGGGCGCTTCGGTGCCCGCGCTGTTTGCCGCCGGCATGATTCCGGGCATCCTGGCCGGCATTGCGCTGATCGTTCCCGCCGTCTGGATGTCGCGCAAGCACAAGATGGGCGCGCTCGAATCGAGCATGCCCCGCCCCCCGTTCTGGAAAAGCCTGCGCGAAGCCCTCTGGGGCCTGGCCGCGCCGGTGCTGATCCTGGGCGGCATGCGCGCGGGCTGGTTCACGCCGACCGAGGCCGCCGTGGTCGCGGTGTTCTATGGCCTGTTCGTCGGCATGGTGGTCCACCGCACCATCGCCGTGCGCGACCTGTTCCCCATCCTGCGCGAATCGGGCGAGCTCTCGGCCGTGATCCTGATCGTGGTGTCGCTGGCCGGCATCTTTGCCTATTCCCTGTCCACGCTCGGCGTGATCGACCCGGTGGCCAACGCCATCGTGAACTCGGGCCTGGGCGAATACGGCGTGCTCGCGCTGCTGATCCTGCTGCTGGTCACGGTGGGCATGTTCCTCGACGGCATCTCGATCTTCCTGATCTTCGTGCCGCTCCTGCTGCCGATCATGAACCACTACCACTGGGACCCGGTGTGGTTCGGCGTGATCCTGACGCTCAAGGTGGCCCTGGGCCAGTTCACGCCGCCGCTGGCCGTGAACCTGATGGTGTCGTGCCGCATCGCCGGCGTGCGCATGGAGTCCACCGTGCGCTGGGTCGGCTGGATGCTGGTCGCCATGTTCCTCGTCATGGTGCTGGTGATTGCCTTCCCGCCGCTGGCCCTGTGGCTGCCCGCCCGACTCGGTTATTGATAAAAACGGGCCGCAGAGCCCGTCAGATAAGCGCCATAAGCTACTTTTTTCATAGCAAGGAGAACCCATGAAACTGCGCACCTTCCTCACCACCGCCGTGGCCGCTGCGGCCGCACTGGCCTTGACCGCGCCTGCCGCCCTGGCACAAACCGCCTACAAGAGCGAATACCGCATGTCGCTGGTGCTGGGCACCGCCTTCCCCTGGGGCAAGGGCGGTGAACTCTGGGCCAACAAGGTGCGCGAGCGCACCAATGGCCGCATCAACATCAAGCTCTACCCCGGCGTCTCGCTGATCCAGGGCGACCAGACGCGCGAATTCTCGGCGCTGCGCCAGGGCGTGATCGACATGGCGATCGGCTCGACCATCAACTGGTCGCCCCAGGTCAAGCAGCTCAACCTGTTCTCGCTGCCCTTCCTGATGCCCGACTACGCCGCCGCCGATGCGCTCACGCAGGGCCCGGTCGGCAAGAGCCTGTTCCAGACGCTGGACAAGGCCGGCGTGGTGCCGCTCGCCTGGGGCGAGAACGGCTACCGCGAGATCTCCAACTCCAAGCACGCCATCAAGACGCCGGCCGACCTCAAGGGCCTGAAAATCCGCGTCGTCGGCTCGCCGCTGTTCCTTGACACCTTCACCGCGCTGGGCGCCAACCCCACGCAGATGAGCTGGGCCGACGCGCAGCCCGCGATGGCCAGCAGCGCCGTCGACGGGCAGGAGAACCCGATGTCGGTCTACATGGCCGCCAAGCTCTACACCGTGGCGCAAAAGCACGTGACGATGTGGGGCTACATCAACGACCCGCTGGTCTTCGTCGTCAACAAGGACATCTGGAACAGCTGGACCCCGGCCGACCGCGAGATCGTCAAACAGGCCGCCATCGACGCCGGCAAGGAGCAGGTGGCGATTGCCCGCAAGGGCATGGTCGAGGCCGACAAGCCGCTGCTCAAGGAAGTGGCCAGCCACGGCGTGACCGTGACCCAGCTCAGCGCGGCCGAGCGCGAAGCCTTCGTCAAGGCCACGCGCCCCGTGGTCGAGAAGTGGAAGGGCCCGATCGGCGCCGACCTGGTGAACCTCGCAGAAAAGTCGATCGCCGAGCGCAAGCGCTGAGCGCTGAGCGCGTCCGACGACGGCCTTGGAAGCCCCGCGCCGCGGGGCTTTTTCATGCGCGCGCCTGGCGCATGCCGGTTGCGCGCCGGCGCCTCACATGCCCAGCGAGCGCAGCAGCTCTTCGGTGTCGCTGGGCGGCGCCGCCAGCGCGGGCGCAGGCGATGCGGCGGCCTCGCGGTGCGCCTGCGCCATCAGCGCATCGGGGTCGGGCACTTCCTGCGGCTCGAAGTCGTAGAGCTTGATGAACTCGGTGCGGTCGATCGCCAGCTCCAGGTAGAAGATGTGGTTGGCGCCGGTGTAGAAGGTCACGCGCCGCGCCTCGGGCTGGTCGAGGTTGGCGTCCACGCTCAGTTGCACCTGCTTGCCCAGCGCCAGCATCTTGGGCTGGTTCTGCGTGATGTGCGTCTGCAGCTCGCGCCGCACCTTGCCGGTGAAGTCGCCGACCACCTGGTTCATCAGCTCGCCCATGACGTTGCCGACCTCGTCGGAGGTGAACGAGCTGGCCAGATCGCTCTTGGCCATGCCCATGCTGAGCATGTAGCGCTCGTACAGCTCCATGGCCGCGGCGGCCGAGAAGTTGATGATGACCAGCCCCGAAAAGCCGCCGTCAAACAGCACGAAACAGCCAATGTCGGGCTTCAGGCAGGTCTTGGTGATGCGCTGCACCATGGCCGAATAGTGGATATGGCTCTCGGTGGCCACCGTGAGCACGCGGGTGACCGAGTTGCACAGGCTGATCAACAGGTCTTCGGTACCGTAGACGACGGGGGGTTTCTGCGTGCTCATGGAGGTGTGTGCTCGGTGCGTTGGGGAAGAGGAAAGGAGGATTTTTGTACCACAGCGGCCGCTCTTTTTTATATAGCTGCATGCGCTGAACGCAAAAGCATTCCAGGCACATTCATGCCTGAAAGCATTAGACATCAAGCGTCGGAAGCTATCAATGGCATAGCGCCCGCGGCGCTGCCGCCGTCGGCCTCGCCGCTTTGCTGCAGCGCCCACATGCTGGCATAGCGCCCGTTGCGCGCCAGCAGCTGGGCGTGCGTGCCGCGCTCGACGATCTGGCCGGCATCCATCACCAGAATCTCGTGCGCGTCGACCACGGTGGACAGGCGGTGCGCGATCAACAGCGTGGTCTTGTTGTGCGCGGCGCTTTGCAGCTCGGCCTGGATGGCGCGCTCGTTGGCGCTGTCCAGGGCCGAGGTGGCCTCGTCGAAGATCAGGATCGGCGGGTTCTTGAGCAGCGTGCGCGCAATCGCCACGCGCTGCTTCTCGCCGCCCGAGAGCTTGAGCCCGCGCTCGCCGACCTGCGTGGCGTAGCCCAGCGGCGTCGCGGCAATGAAGCCGTGGATGCGCGCCGCGCGCGCGGCCGCCTCGACCTCGGCCTGGCTTGCGCCCGGGCGGCCGTAGGCGATGTTGTAGGCCACGGTGTCGTTGAACAGCACCGTGTCCTGCGGCACGATGCCAATCGCCTGGCGCACGCTGGCCTGCGTCACGCTGCGAATCTCCTGCCCGGCAATCGTGATGCGGCCCTGCTGGATGTCGTAGAAGCGGAAAAGCAGCCGCGCCAGCGTGGATTTGCCCGAGCCCGACGGCCCGACCACGGCCACGGTCTTGCCGGCCGGGATCTCGAAGCTGATGCCGCGCAGGATCGGCCGCGCGGGATCGTAGGCGAAGTGCACGTCCTCGAAGCGCACGGTGGGCTGCGCGAGCCCCGTGAGCGCCTGCGCGCCGGGCGCGTCGGCCACCTCGCGCTCGCGGTCCATGAGCGTGAACATCTTGTCGAGGTCGGTCAGGCTCTGCTTGATCTCGCGGTAGATCACGCCGAGGAAATTGAGCGGAATGTAGAGCTGGATCATGAAGGCGTTGACCATGACCAGGTCGCCAAGCGTCATGCGCCCGTCGACGACGCCCTGCGTGGCGCGCCAGAGCATGGCGACCAGGCCGACGCCGATGATCAGCTGCTGGCCGGTGTTGAGCGCCGACAGCGAGGTTTGCGCCTTCAGCCGCGCGGTGCGCAGCCGCTGCAGGCTCTCGTCGTAGCGGCGGGCCTCGAACGCTTCGTTGTTGAAGTACTTGACGGTCTCGTAGTTGAGCAGCGAATCGACCGCCTTGCTGTGCGCGGCCGAGTCGAACTCGTTGGCCTGGCGGCGGAACTGCGTGCGCCACTCGGTCAGCACCACGGTGAAAGTGATGTAGCAGGCCAGCGCGGCCAGCGTGATCCAGGCGAACCAGGCGTCGAAGCGCACGGCCAGGATGGTCAGCACCATGAACACTTCGATCAGCGTGGCGCCGATGTTGAACAGCGTGAACGAGATCAGCGACTCGATGCCGCGCACGCCGCGCTCGATGTCGCGCGTCATGCCGCCGGTCTGGCGCTCGAGGTGAAAGCGCAGCGAGAGCGCGTGCAGGTGCTCGAAGGTCTGCAGCGCGATCGAGCGCGCCGCGCCCTGCGTGGCCTTAGAAAACACCAGCTCGCGCAGCTCGGTGAACAGCGAGGTCGACAGCCGCAACAGCCCATAGGCCAGCAGCAGGCCCGCCGGCACCACCAGCACGGCGGCCGGGTCGCCGGGCTGGAGCGCCATGGCGTCCACCAGGTTCTTGAGCAGCACCGGCACGCCCACGTTGGCGAGCTTGGCGCCGACCATGAAGACGATGGCGATGACCACGCGCCACTTGTACTGCCACAGGTAGGGCAGCAGGCGCGACAGCGTCGCCCAGTCGGAGCGTTTGGACGCGGAATTTTCAGGGGATGGGGCGGAGGACAGCTCGCCGTGGTGGCGCATAAGGGACAATTCCGAGGGTTGCTTTGACCTCGATTGTGCCCATGCCCGATTTCCTGACCCTTCCCGCGCCCGCCTTGCCCAGCCCACACGAGTTGGTACTCAAGGTGATTCCCATGCCCGGCGACAGCAATGCCAATGGCGACATCTTTGGCGGCTGGGTGATGGCCCAGGTGGACCTGGCGGGCTCGGTGCTGCCGGCGCGCTACATCCAGGGCCGCATGGCGACCGTGGCGGTGAACGAATTCATCTTCAAGCAGCCGGTGCGCGTGGGCGATCTGCTGTCGTTCTTTTCCCATGTCACGCGCGTCGGCCGCACCTCCATCACGGTCGAAGTCGAGGTCTACGCCGAGCGCCGCTTTGCCGCGCTCGGCGAGTACGTCAAGGTCACCGAAGCGCGCCTGACCTATGTGGCGATCAACACCGAAGGCCGGCCACGGCCGCTGCCCCAGCGCCTGCAGGCCTGAGGCGCCGGCACGGCTCAGGCGCCTGCCTGGCCCGTGTGCTGGGGCGCCAGGCCCAGCATCTGCCGCGCCTCCTGCGGCGTGGCGACCGCGCGCCCGGCCTCGCGCGCGCACTGGGCGAGCTGCGCGATCAGCGGCGCGTTGGACTGCACCTGGGTTCCGTCGGGCAGGTAGAACGTGTCTTCGAGGCCGCTGCGCAGGTGGCCGCCGAGCTCGGCCACCCGGCGGTGCACGGGCCAGATTTCAGCCCGACCGATCACGGTGGCC
Source organism: Acidovorax sp. SRB_14 (assembly GCF_012932145.1). Lineage (GTDB taxonomy): Bacteria > Pseudomonadota > Gammaproteobacteria > Burkholderiales > Burkholderiaceae_C > Simplicispira. The sequence continues at coordinate 34,315 of NZ_MWOK01000013.1, forward strand.
TGCCACGGCGCGTCCTGGATCTTGAGCTTGAGCAGGATCGGCAGCAGGTCCGGGTCGGCGGGCATGCCCGACGCGACGCCCATGACGAAGTTGTAGGCGGGCAGGCCCCGGTACATGCCGGTCTGCACGTACATCTCGACGCAGCGCACGATGCCGACGTCGAAGCACTCGAATTCGGGCAAGGTGCCGGTCTCGGCCATCGCGTCCAGAAAGTCCTGGACCTTGGCCGGCGGGTTGTCGAACAGCATCGGCGGCCAGGCCCAAGCGCCGTTGCTGCGCACCTTCAGGTAGTTGAGCGAGCCGGCGTTGCAGGCCGCCATCTCGGGGCGCGTGGCGCGCAGGCAGTCGATCGGCCCCCGGGTGTGCGGCCCGACCACGCCGGTGCTCTGGTTGACGATGAGGCCGGAGCAGGCCTCGCGCATGGCCTGCGTGCAGTCCAGTGCCACCTGCGGGTCCCAGCTCGGCAGGTGGCCCTGGCCGGCGGATTGCTGGCGGAAGTGCACATGCACCACCGCAGCGCCCGCGTCCACAGCGCGGCGCGCCTCGTGCGCGAGCTGTTCGGGCGTGACCGGCACGTGGTGCTGCGCCGGGTCGGTCAGCACGCCGGTGATGGCGCAGGTGAGGATGGCTTTGTCGGACACGTGGATGCTCCTGTTTGTATAGCTATATGCGCTGAACTCATCAGCGCCCAAGCCACTTTTCGCTCATATTCCCCATCCGCGCGCCGCGCGCGGATGGCCAGCGCTGCCGTGCCGCTTCCACCGCGGGCGGGTGCGGCGTCATGCGGGGGCCTGCGCCGTCAGGGCCACCGCAAACCGCACCAGCAGCTGGCCGGGCGCGACCTGCTGGCCGGCGCGGACCAGCACCTCGGCCACCGTCGCGGCCGCCGTGCCGGCCAGGCGGTGCTCGAGCTTCATCGACTCGAGCACCACGGCCGCCTCGCCCGCCGCGAGCGCCTGGCCGGCCACGGCCGCCACCTGCACCACGCGGCCATTGAACGGCGCGCGCAGCTCGGTGGCGCCCGCTGCGGCACCGGCGCGCGCGGCGGGTTGCAGCGACGCGTCTTCGAGCCACCAGTCCACCGCGCCGGCCTGCAAGTGCCAACGCTCGCCGCCCATGGGGACCACGCGCACGCGCTGCACGACGCCGCCCTGCTGGCACTGCACGGCGCCGTCGGTCAGCCCGGTGAACTGCAGCGGCGCCGCGGCTGGCGTGCCGCTGCCCGCGGGCTGGACCTGCCAGCGGCCCGCGCCCAGCGCCTGCACCGCCAGCGCCGTGGTGGTGGCGCGGTGGCGCAGACGCACCGGGCGCGGAAACGGACAGGGCAGGCCCTGGTCGGCAGTGTGTGGTGCCAAAACCGCCGCCAGACCATACTGGCTGTGCGCCAGCAGCTCTTTTTTCAATAGCACATCGCGCAGCGCACCGGCCTCGCTGTCCAAAAAGGAAATCGGCGCCCGGCCGGCTCGGAACTGCGGGTGCTGCAGGCACTCGGCCAGAAACGCGCGGTTGGTGGGCAGGCCGAGCAGCTCCAGCTGCCCCAGCGCCTGCACCAGCGCCTCGGTGGCGGCTTCGCGCGTGGCCGCGTGCACGATCAGCTTGCCCAGCAGCGCGTCGTAGTGCGGCGTGACTTCGAGGCCGGGCTCGATGGCATGGTCGAAGCGCAGCGTGGTCCGGCCGCCGCTGCGCAGTGGTGCCACGGCAAAGGCACTGGCGGCAGGCGCCGCGAAGTGCTGCACGCGGCCCGTGTGCGGCGCGAAGTGGTCGTCCTCGGCGCACAGGCGCACCTCGATGGCGTGGCCCTGTAGCCGCATTTCGTGCTGCGCCAGCGGCAGCGGCTCGCCGCGCGCCACGCGGATCTGCCACTCGACCAGGTCGAGGCCCGTGAGCGCCTCGGTCACCGGGTGCTCAACCTGCAGCCGCGTGTTCATCTCCATCAGATAGAAATCGTTTCCCTCCAGCAGGAACTCCACCGTGCCCGCGCCGACGTAGCCGGCGCCCCGGGCCAGCGCCGCCGCACATTGGCCCATGCGCTCGCGCAGCGCGGCATCCACGGCCGGGCTCGGCGACTCTTCGATGAGCTTCTGGTGGCGCCGCTGCACCGAGCAGTCGCGCTCGCCCAGGTGGACCACGTGGCCGTGTGCATCGGCAAACACCTGCACCTCGACATGGCGCGGGTGCAGCAGCGCGCGCTCGATCAGCAGCTCACCATTGCCAAAACCGGCCAATACCTCGGAGCGCGCACTGGCGAGCGCGACCGGCAGCTGCGCCGCCTCGGTGACGAGCCGCATGCCGCGCCCGCCGCCGCCCGCCACGGCCTTGACCATGACGGGGTAGCCGATGCGCGCCGCATCGTCGATGAACCGCGCCTCGCTCTGGTCCGCGCCTGCGTAGCCGGGCAGGCAGGGTACGCCCTGCGCGGCGGCCAGCACCTTGGCGGCGGCCTTGCTGCCGAGCGCGCGGATCGCGGCCGGTGGCGGGCCGATCCAGCACAGGCCGGCGCCCTGCACGGCCTGGGCAAAGCCCGCGTCTTCGCTCAAAAAGCCATAGCCGGGGTGGACGGCATCGGCGCCGGTGGCGCGCGCGGCCTCGAGCAGGCGGTCGGCGCGCAGGTAGCTCTCGGCCGCCTTGCTGCCGCCGAGCGCAAAGGCCTGCGTGGCCTCGCGCACATGCAGTGCCTGCGCGTCGGGTTCGGAGTAGACGGCCACGGTCGCTATGCCCATGGCGTGCGCAGTGCGGATGACGCGGCGCGCGATCTCGCCGCGGTTGGCGATGAGGATTCTTTGCATGCGCCGTTCCCTAAACGACGCGCCGCTTGGCGATGCCCATGGTCTTGGCGATGATGCCCATCATCACCTCGTCGCCGCCGCCGCCGATCGAGCCCAGGCGGCCGTCGCGGAACAGGCGCGCCACGCGGTTCTCCCAGGTGAAACCCATGCCGCCCCAGAACTGCAGGCAGGTGTCGGCCACGGTGCGGTTCAGGCGCCCGGCCTTGAGCTTGGCCATGCTGGCCAGCTGCAGCACGTCCTGGCCCTGCAGATACAGTTCGCAGGCATGCCAGGCCAGCGCGCGCAGCGCCTCGATCTCGGTCTGCAGCTCGGCCAGCTTGAACTGCACCCATTGCTGGTCGGCCAGCGTGGCGCCGAACATCTTGCGGCCCTGCGCCCATTCGATGGTGTCGTGGATGCACTGCTCCATCGCCACCAGGCTGCTCACTGCCGCCCACAGGCGCTCCTCCTGGAACTGCTGCATCTGGTAGACGAAGCCCTGGCCTTCCTGGCCGATCAGGTTGCGCTGCGGCACGCGCACTTCATCGAAATAGAGCAGGCCGGTGTCGCTGCTGTGCATGCCGATCTTGCGGATCTTCTGTGCGATCTCAATGCCCTTGGTCAGCTTGCCGCCCGGCCCGTCGCGCAGGGGTACCACCACGAGGCTCTTGTTCTTGTGTGCCGGGCCGTCGCCGGTGTTGACCAGCATGCACATCCAGTCGGCCTGCAGGCTGTTGGTGATCCACATCTTCTGGCCGCTGATGACGTAGTCGCCGCCGTCCTTGCGCGCATGGCTGGTGATCGCGGCCACGTCGCTGCCCGCGCCCGGCTCGGAGACGCCGATGCAGCCCACCGCATCGCCCGCGATCGCCGGCGCCAGGAACTCGCGGCGCAGCTCGTCGCTGCCAAAGCGCGCCAGCGCCGGCGTGCACATGTCGGTCTGGACGCCGATCGCCATCGGCACGCCGCCGCAGTGGATGTGGCCCAGCGCCTCGGCCATGGCCAGACCGTACGAATAGTCGAGCCCCGCGCCGCCATATTCCTCGGGCTTGCACAGGCCCAGCAACCCCAGGTCGCCGAGCTGCTTGAAGACCGCGTGCGCCGGGAAGATCTCCGCCGCTTCCCATGCGTCGACATGGGGATTGATCTCCTGCGCGATGAAGCGCTGCAGGGTGTTCTGGATCTCGCGGTGTTCGTGCGTGAGCTGCATGGTGGGCCTCCGTGGGTGGAAGAAGCGAGAAGCGGCTACATGCGCGCCACGCCGAACTGCGCGGGCCGCAGCGTGCGCGCGGCCGCGTCGGCGCACATGTCCAGGCACTGGCGCAGCACGTCGCGGGTGTCCCGCGGGTCGATCACGCCGTCATCGAGCAGCAGGCCGCTGGTGGTGGCCACGTCTGCCTGGGCCTCGAACATCTGCACGATGCGCTCGTACTGCGCCCGGGATTTTTCAGGGTCGGGCGCCAGGCCTTTGCGCGCCAGCGCCGCCTCGGCCACGGTCTGCATGGTGCGCGCGGCCTGCTCGGCGCCCATGACCGCAGTGCGCGCGCTCGGCCAGCTGAACAGGAAGCGCGGCGCATAGCCGCGCCCGCACATGCCGTAGTTGCCGGCGCCGAAGCTCGCGCCGCACTGGATCGTGATCTGCGGCACGGTGGCGCAGGTCACGGCCTGGATCATCTTGCTGCCATGCTTGATCATGCCGCCCTGCTCGCTGTCCTTGCCGACCATGTATCCCGTGGTGTTCTGCAGGTAGACGAGCGGCTGGCCGCGCTGGCACATCCACTGGATGAAGTGCGTGGCCTTGTTGGCGCCGGCCACGTCGATGGCGCCGTTGTTGCTGATCATGCCGACCGCGTGGTCGCCGATGGCCCCCTGCGCGCAGACGGTGGCCGCGCCGTACAGGGCCTTGAATTCGAGCAGCTGCGAGCCATCGACCAGACGCGCCATCACCTCGCGCATGTCCACGGGCTGGCGCAGGTCGTCGGACACCAGGCCCAGCAGGTCGTCGCCGGCGAGCGTCGGCGCGGCAACGTTCTCCGCGGCAGGTAGCGCGGGCCGCCAGCCCAGGCGCGCGACCACGCCACGCGCCATGCCGATGGCCTCGCGGTCGTCCTGCGCCAGGTATTCGCCCAGGCCCGAAATGGTGGCGTGCATCAGCGCGCCGCCCAGCTCTTCTTCGGTGGCGATCTCGCCCGTCGCGGCCTGGAGCAGCGGCGGGCCGGCCAGGAAGGCGCGCGAGCGGCCCGCCACCAGGATCACCACGTCCGACAGGCCCGGCATGTAGGCGCCGCCCGCCGTGCCCGAGCCGTGCTGGACGGTGACGACCGGAATGCCCGCCGCCGACAGGCGCGCGAGGTTGCGGAACAGGGCGCCGCCGTGCACGAAGCCTTCGACGCGGTAGCGCATGAGGTTGGCGCCGGCACTCTCGACCAGGTGGACGAAGGGCAGCTTGTTCTCGAGCGCGATGTCCTGCAGCCGCAGGATCTTCTCCAGCCCGAGCAGCTGGATCGCGCCGGCCTTGATGCCCGAGTCGCTCGCCACGACCATGCAGCGCACGCCCGACACCCAGCCAATGCCCGCGACCACGCCGCCGCCGGGCACGGATGTCTCGGGGTCCGGCACGTCGTGCAGGTAGCCCGCCAGCGGCGCCAACGGCAGCCACGGCGCACCCGCGTCGAGCAGCAGGGCCACGCGCTGGCGCGGCAGCAGCTGGCCGCGCCGCTCGAACACCGGCAGCGACCGGGCCGAAGCGTCGGCGGCGCGGCGCTCGAGCGCGCGCAGCGCGTCCAAGCGCTCGAGCATGGCCGCCCGGCGCTGCTGCGCGACCGGTGCCTCGGGATTCCAGCGGGACTCAAAAGGCGTCATGGCTCCCCCTTGTTGCCCTGCGCATCTGGGGGCAGCGCGTCACCACACCCCCGTGGCCCATCATGCGTCTCCGATGAACAGCGCCAGGGCCTGCTCGGTCAGGCCGTTGATCGACAGCGCACCGCGCGCATTGAACCACTGCACCGACCAGTTCAGCGCGCCAAAAATGAACAGCCGCGCCGTGGCCGGCTGCGCCTTGAGGCTGCCTTCGGCGTGCAGCGCCTGCAGCACCGGCATCCATTCGTCCTCGTAGGCGTCCTTGACCAGGGCGATGGTCTGGCGCTGCCCGTCGTTGAGCGAGCGCCACTCGTACAGCATCACCGGGATGAAATCGGCGTTCGGGCCCAGCAGCACCTCGAAGTGGTTGCGCACCAGCGCGCGCAAGCGCTCGCGTGCCGAGGCACCGGCCGGCAGGCGTTGCAGGGCCGCCTGCTGGCTGTGCGTGGCCTGCGCCATGCCCTCCTGCATCACCACGCAGAGCAGCGCATTCTTGCTTTCGAAGTGGTAGAAGGGCGAGCCGCTGCGCATGCCGGCGGCGGCGGCAATGTCACGCGTGCTGGTGGCGTCGAACCCCTGGGTGCGGAACAGCCGCGCCGCGCCTTCGATCACCAGGCGGCGGCGGTTGCCTTCATCGAGGTCGGAGTCGGTCTTGCGCGGGCGGCCCCGCGGGCGCGCGGGCGCGGCTTCGGGTGCCGCCAGGGCGCCGGCGCGGGGCGCGCGGGCCGGCCGGGTCCGGGGCACGGGCGAGGCATCGGCCGCGGCAACAGGGGCGGCACCCGCCGGGGGCAATGGGAGAGTTCGGCTTTTTTTCGGCATGGCCGAAAAGATAGCAGAGCCGATTCATTGAAGCAATCGATTGCTTTTTATAAATCAAAAAAGGCCCCATGCTTGGGGCCTCGGTGGCGGGTGCGGCCTGGAAGGCTGCATCCCGTCCGTCGTGCAACCGATGCGCAGAGGACGGTGGCCGCCTCGCAGCGTCTTCAGGCGGCCACGGCGGCCGCCACATCGGCGGGACGCGGGCTGGCGGGGCGGGCGTTCGCGCTGCCGCTGCCCACAACACCGACCTCGATCTCGCCCGAGAGCTGGCCGCCCTCTTCGACCACCAGCTTGCCGTAGCGGATCTTGCCGCTGACCCGGCCGGTGCTGAAGATCACCAGCTTCTGGCGCACGGTGAGCGTGCCGTTGAATTCGCCATGAATCTCGGCGATGTCGATCTCGGCGGAGCCGCGGAAGGCCCCCTGCTCGGCGATCTGGATGACGCGCGAATCCATCGTGGCCTCGACCATGCCCTCGACCACCAGGGTGTCGCAATCGGTGATCTCGACACCCTTGAGCTTGATGTTGGGGCCCACGGTGAGCTTGCTGCCCCCGCTCTCGGCCGGCGCCTTGGCGCTGGCGGGCACCGCTGCAGCAGCGGCGCTGGGCGCCGCACTGCTCAGACCGCTGGGCATGACCGTGCTGTGGCGGGGCTGGAAGGGCTCGGGTTCACGCTTGCCAAAAAAGGGGTTCTGCACAGCCATCGGATCTCCTTGAAAAAGGACGATGGTAGGAAGACCCCCGCAGAAAATTTACCGGTATTAGGAAAGATTGGTAACCAAATAGCTCGTTGGTTGCATGCGCTTGCACGATTTGCAGAAGCGCACAGAATGCCGGCGCTCAGGAGACGATATACGCCGCTGCCGCCGTGGACATGAGCACGCCGTCCGGCCCCATGAACTCCATGCGCGTGCTGGCCACGCGCGAGCCCAGGCGCAGCACCTCGGCGCGCAGCCCGAAATGGCTGCCGATGCCGGGGCGCAAATAGTCGACGCGCAGGTCGATGGTGCCCAGCTTGCCAAAGCGCTGCAGGCGCTGCGCGGGCGCCTCGTCCATGTGCCGCGCGCCGATGGCGGCCATCACCGCCAGGCCGCCCATGGCGTCGAGCCCAGCGCTGATCACGCCGCCATGCAGTCGCTGGTGAACGAAGTGGCCCACCAGCTCTGGCCGCATGTCGATGCGCGCCGTGACGTACTGGGCGCACAGCTCCCCGATCTGGAGGCCGATCAACTGGTTGAACGGGATCTTTTCCTCAAAGACGCTTTTCAGGCCCGCCACGAATTCGTCCTCGAACGCGGGGGGTGCAGTGGGGGTGAAGGGCATCGAGGTGTTCCTGCATGGCGGAGGCGAAGCCGGTCTGCGGCGCAACCGGTTGCTCCTGAATAAATAGCTGCTTGCGCATACCCCGCAAGCGAAAGCGCGTGTTTTGGTTCAATTTCCGGGGCCGTCACAGCCCGCCTGCGGCGGCCAGGGTTAGCACCAAGTGCGGCGGGCGTGGCATGCCACCATCATTAATTGTGCGAAGCAGACGCTTCGTAAATTCTAGGAGTTCTGCGTGCAACTCGTGCAATTGTTGGTCAGCGGCATTTCCCAGGGATGCATCTACGGACTGATTGCATTGGGCTTCGTGCTGATCTACAAGGCCACCGAAACCGTGAGCTTTGCGCAGGGCGAACTCATGATGCTGGGCGCCTTCTGCGGCCTGGCACTGATGACGCTGATGGGCTTTCCGTTCTGGGTGGCGGTGCTGGCCAGCATTGCCGCCATGGGGGTGTTTGGTGCGGCGCTGGAGCGCTTCATCGTGCGCCCCATCCTGGGCCAGCCGGCGTTTTCCATTGTCATGCTGACGATTGGCATTGGCTACGTGCTGCGCGGCCTGGTCACCATGATCCCCGGCATCGGCACCGAGACGCACGCGCTGCCCGTGCCCTACAAAGACCAGTCGTTCAATCTGGCCGGGCTGGTGCTGAGCGCCGAGCAGCTGGTGGTGATCGGCGCCACGGCCGTGCTCTGCGCGCTGCTGTTTGCGCTGTTCCGCTACAGCCGGCTGGGCATGGCCATGCAGGCGGCGGCGCAAAACCAGCTCGCGGCCTACTACATGGGCATTCCGGTGCAGCGCCTGAACGGCCTGGTCTGGGCGCTGGCGGCGGCCGTCGCGGCGGTGGCGGGGCTGCTGCTGGCACCCATCACCTTCGTGCACGCCAACATGGGGCTCATCGGGCTCAAGGCCTTTCCGGCCGCCGTGGTGGGCGGCTTCGCGAGCCTGCCGGGCGCCATCGTCGGCGGCCTGGTGATCGGCACCGTCGAATCGCTGTCGGGCTTCTACCTGCCCGATGGCTTCAAGGACATCGCCGCCTACCTCGTCGTGCTGCTCATGCTGATGGTGCGGCCCAACGGCCTGTTCGGCGGCGCGCTGCGCAAGAAAGTCTGACGACATGACACCCTTCCCCACCGGGCACGGCCGCTGACATGCGCTTCCTCTTCAAGACCACCTATGCGCAGGACCTGCGCCTGGCCAAGCACAGCGGCTACACCTTCTGGTATGGGCTGCTGCTCGTGCTGCTCGCCAGCGCGCCGCTCTGGATGCCTGAGTACTGGCTTGCGCAGCTGAGCTTCGTGCTCATCTACGCCATCGTCGGGCTCGGGCTGATGCTGCTGGCGGGGTTCACCGGGCAGTTCTCGCTCGGGCACGCGGCCTTTCTGGGCGTCGGGGCGTACACGCAGGCGGTGCTGACCGGCATGGGCTGGCCGTTTGTGCTGACGCTGGCCTGCGCGGCGGGGCTGTCGGCGGCCGTGGGCGTGGTGGTGGGGCTGCCGGCGCTGCGCGTCAAGGGCATCTACCTGGGCATGGCGACGCTGGCGTTCGGCTTCATCGTCGAGGAAGGCTTTGCCCGCTGGGAGAGCGTGACCGGCGGCAACGCCGGCATACACGTGGCGCCGCCCGCGCTGCTGGGCTGGACGCTCGAATCGACCGCCTCGTTCTACCTGCTGTGCCTGGTGCTGGCCATCGCCTGCACGCTCGGCATCCTGAACCTGCTGCGCTCGCCCACCGGGCGGGCTTTTGTCGCGATCCGCGACTCCGAGATCTCGGCGCAGAGCATGGGCATCCACCTCGCACGCTACAAGACGCTGTCGTTTGCCCTGTCTGCCGCGCTGGCCGGCCTGGGCGGGGCGCTGTATGCGCACAAGCTGCAGTTCATCTCGCCCGACCAGTTCAGCATCCTGCAGTCCATCGACCTGCTGCTGATGATCGTGATCGGCGGGCTTGGCTCCGTGCATGGGGCTTTTTTGGGCGCGCTTTTCCTGATCGCCATGCCGCAGGCGATTGCGCTCGGCAAGGACTGGCTGCCCGCCGCCGTGGGTCAGGCGCCGGGCCTGCAGGGCGTGGTCTATGGCGCCGTGCTCGTGGCCTTTGTGCTGTTCGAGCCCATGGGGCTGTATGGCCGCTGGCTCAAGGTGCGCACCTGGCTGCAGGTGTTCCCGTTCTACCGCCAGGGCCTGTTCAAGCGCCAGAAGTCGTTCCAGAAATCGGACAGACTGAGATGAAGCCCCCCCTGAGTCGCTTCGCGCCTTCCCCCTCTCTCGCCTCGCTGCGCGATGCGGGAGGGGGACGCCCCCAGCGCGGCGGGGCGGCCCTTGCGCGGGGGCACTGGCTGGGGCCGCTCCAGTTTCATGGGCTGTGGGCGGCGCGCAGCGCTATGGACAACTGAAATGGCCGGCACCGTTTCCACCATGACCGACGACATCCTGCTCAGCGCCCAAGGCCTCAGCGTGCGCTTTGGCGGCGTGCTGGCGGTCAACGACGTCAGCTTTGACGTGCGCCGCGGCGAGGTCTTCACGCTCATCGGCCCCAACGGCGCCGGCAAGACCACGGTGTTCAACCTTATCAGCCGCCTCTACACGCCCACCAGCGGCAGCATGGTCTACGCCGGCGCGGGCGGCGCCGTGGCGCTGACCCAGCAGCCGCCGCACCGCATCGCCGGCCTGGGCATTGCGCGCACCTTCCAGAACATCGAGCTGTTCGAGCACGCGAGCGTGCTGCACAACCTGCTGATCGGCCGCCACCGGCGCCGCGAAACCGGCCTCTGGTCCGACCTGCTGTTCACGCCGCGCGTGCGCGCCGCCGAAATCCGCGCGCGCACCAAGGCCGAGGAGGTGATCGAATTCCTCGATCTGCAGCACCACCGCGACACGCTGGTGGCGGGCCTGCCCTACGGCGTGCGCAAGGTGGTCGAGCTGGCGCGCGCGCTGTGCACCGAGCCCGAGCTGCTGCTGCTCGACGAGCCCTCGTCGGGCCTGAACACCGAGGAGACCGACGACATGGCGTTCTGGATCCAGGACATCCGCCAGGACCTGGGCATCACGGTGCTGATGGTCGAGCACGACATGGCCCTGGTCTCGCGCGTCTCCGACCGCGTGCTGGCCATGAACCAAGGCGAGGTGGTGGCGCTGGGCACGCCGCAAGAGGTGCAGGCGCACCCGCGCGTGGCCGAGGCCTACCTGGGCAGCATCGACGACGTCAGCAGCCTGCGCCGCCCGCCCGGCACGGCCCCCCTCCGGAGCGCGCCATGAACCGCGCCGCGCTGCCCCCCGTGCGCCTGGCCCGCGCCGCCGCGCCGGTGCCAGGCCAGCCCGCGTCGCCGCTGCTGCGGCTGCAGAACGTCGAGAGCGCCTACGGCCCGATCAAGGCCATCCGCGGCGTGAGCCTGCAGGTGCAGCCGGGCGAGATCACCGCCGTGCTGGGCAGCAACGGCGCGGGCAAGACGACCATCCTGAAAACCATCTCCGGCATCATCGACCCGCGCAAGGGCAACATTGAATTCGAGGGCGCCGACATCACTGCGCACGACCCCGCCGCCATCGTGCGCCGCGGCCTCGTGCATGTGCCCGAGGGGCGCGAGGTGTTTGCCCTGCTCTCGGTGCGCGAGAACCTGCTGATGGGCGCCTACACGCGTAGCGACCGCGACGCCGTGGCGCGCGACCTCGAGCGCGTCTACGGCTACTTCCCGATCCTCCAAGAGCGCGCCGCGCAGGACGCCGGCCTGCTCTCGGGCGGGCAGCAGCAGATGCTGGCGATCTCGCGCGCGCTCATGGCCGCACCGCGGCTGATCCTGCTCGACGAGCCCAGCCTGGGCCTGTCCCCCAAGCTCACCAAGGAGATCTTCGAGATCGTCGTGCGCATCAACCGCGAGCACGGCACGACCATGCTGCTGGTCGAGCAGAACGCCAACATGGCGCTCAACGCCGCCGACTACGGCTACGTGCTCGAAAACGGCCGCGTGGTGATGGAAGGCGCCTGCGACGTACTGCGCGAGAAGGACGACATCAAGGAGTTCTACCTGGGCATGAAGGACGCCGGCGTGCGCGGCGAGCGGCGCTGGAAGAAAAAGAAGAACTGGAGGTAGCCCCATGCCGCACCCCGAGCGCCGCGCCGCGCCACCCCCCACACTCCAGGAGGCCCATGTCTAACCTCTGGGACCTGTCCCACATCCAGCCGATGCACGCGAGCGTGCTGCCGGGCGAGACCCTGCCGGCGCTGTTCTGGGCCGGCGTGCGGCAGCGCGGCCCGCAGGTGTGGATGCGGCAGAAGAAACTCGGCATCTGGCGCAGCTGGACCTGGGACCAGACGGCCGAGGCGGTGCGCGAGATCGCCGGCGGCCTGTGCGCGCTCGGCTTCGCGCCGGGCGAATGCGCGTCCATTCAGTCCAACACCGTCATCGAATGGGTGCTGGCCGACCTGGCGGTGCTGGCCTGCGGCGGTGTCTCCAACGGCATCTACCCCACCGACGCCGCCAGCCAGGTGCACTATCTGTGCGCGGACTCGCGCACCACCGTGCTGCTGGTCGAAAACGACGAGCAGCTCGACAAGGCGCTGGCCGTGCGCGCGCAGCTGCCGCTGCTGCGCAAGATCATCGTGTTCGACATGAAGGGCCTGCACAGCCTCGGCGACCCCGGCGTGCTGTCGCTCGATGCGCTGCGCGCGCTGGGCCGCGACTGGAATCAGGCGCACCCGGGCGAGCTCATGCGCCGCTCCGAAGCCTGCCAGCCGCACGACCTGGCCATCCTCGTCTACACCTCGGGCACCACGGGCAAGCCCAAGGGCGCGATGCACACGCACGCCGGACTGGTCTACACCGTGCGCGGCTACAACACGCTGATCGCGCGCAGCGACCAGGACGAGGCCATGTGCTTTCTGCCGCTGTGCCACATTGCCGAGCGCATGGGCGGCGAATATTTCTCGCTCTACACCGGCTGCAAGCTCAACTTCGTCGAGAACCCCGACACCGTGCCCGAGAACGTGCGCGAGATCGCGCCCACCATCGTCACCGCCGTGCCGCGCGTGTGGGAGAAGTTCTACTCCGGCGTGATGATCGCGCTCAAGGAGTCGACCCCGCTGCAGCAGGCCGCCTACCGCTGGGCGATGGGCGTGGGCACGCGCATTGCCGAGCACGTGCTGGCGGGCGAGGCCGTGGGCGCGGGCCTGAAGGCGCAGTTCTGGCTGGCGCGCCGGCTGGTGCTCGACAACGTGCGCAAGCTCATCGGCATCCACCGCGCGCGCTTTCTGGTGACGGGCGCGGCCCCGATCTCGCCCGAGCTGGTCCAGTGGTACCTGGCGCTGGGCGTGCCCATGCTCGAAGTCTGGGGCATGACCGAGACCTGCGGCGCCGCCACCGGCGTGCCGGTCAGCCGCATCAAGCCCGGCTCGATCGGTCCGGCGGCCAGCTTCAACGAGGTGCGCCTGGACCCGCAGACGGGCGAGATCCTGGTGCGCGGCCCGAACGTATTCAAGGGCTACCTGAACCTGCCCGAGAAAACCGCCGAAACCATCGACCCGGAAGGCTGGCTGCACACGGGCGACGTGGGCACGCAGGACGCCGATGGCTTTTTCCGCATCGTCGACCGCATGAAGGACATCATCATCACGGCCGGCGGCAAGAACATCACGCCGAGCGAGCTCGAAAACGCGCTCAAGTTCAGCCCCTACATCACCGACGCGGTGGTCATTGGCGACGCGCGCCCCTACCTCACGGCCATCGTCATGGTCGACCACGAGAACGTCGAGAAGTACGCGCAGGACCACGACGTGCCGTTTTCCAACTACGCCAGCCTCACGCGCACGCCCGAGGTGCAGGCGCTGATCCAGGCCGAGATCGACCGCGTCAATGCCCAGTTCGCGCGGGTCGAGCAGATCAAGAAATTCTTCTTGCTCGACACCCAGCTCTCGGCCGAGGACGAGGAGCTGACGCCGACCATGAAGCTCAAACGCCGGCTGGTGCAGCAAAAGTACGCCGAGCAGGTGGATGCGATGTACCGCTGACGGCGCCGCCCCTCCGCAAAAACGCGCAGGGCCGGGGAGCGCCAGCGCCTTGTAACGATTCTTCAACCGCAGGAGATATTGCCATGAAACGCCACCACATTGCCGCCCTGGCGCTGGCCGCCGCCGCAGCGGCCACCGCTGCCCCGGCCCAGGCCCAGACCTCGCAGGGCGTGACCAAGGACACGATCACGCTCGGCTCGATCCAGGACCTGTCGGGGCCGCTGGCGGGTTTTGGCAAGCAGATCCGTCTGGGCATGACGCTGCGCGTGGACGAGGCCAACGAACAGGGCGGCGTGAACGGCCGCAAGATCAAGCTGTTGGTGGAAGACTCGGGCTACGACCCCAAACGCGCCGTGCTGGCCGCGCAAAAGTTGGTCAACCAGGACAAGATCTTCATGATGGTGGGCCACCTGGGCACGGCGCAGAACATGGCCGCCATGCCGGTGCAGTTCTCCAAGAACGTCATCAACTTCTTCCCGGTCACGGCCGCGCGCGAGATGTACGAGCCGTTCAACCGCCTCAAGTACTCGTTTGCCGCCACCTACTACGACCAGATCCGCCTGTCGGCGCCGCACCTCATCAAGGAAAAGAACGCCAAGAAGGTCTGCACCATCTACCAGGACGACGAATTCGGCCTGGAGGTGCTGCGCGGCGGCGAGGCGGCGCTCAAGACGCTCGGCATGGAGTACGCCGAGAAGACCTCGTTCAAGCGCGGCGCCACCGACTTCTCGTCGCAGGTCGCCAAGATGAAGGCCGCCGGCTGCGACTTCGTGATCCTGGGCACCATCATCCGCGAGACCATCGGCACCATCGGCGAGGCGCGCAAGACCGGCTTCAACCCCACTTTCCTGGGTTCGAGCGCGGCCTACACCGACCTGATCCACAAGCTCGGCGGCAAGCCCATGGACGGCCTCTACGCCACCATGACGGTGCAGAACCCCTACCTGGACGAGGCCTCTCAGCCGATCCGTTTCTGGGCGAACAAATACCAGACCAAATTCAATGAAGACCCGACGGTGTTCTCGGTCTATGGCTACACGCTGATCGATGCCTTCATCCGCGCGGCGCAAAAGGCCGGCCCCAATCTGAACACCGACAGCTTCATCAAGGCCATGGACACCATGGTCATCCCGCCCGACATCTTCGGCAGCGCCGAGGGTACCTTCGGCCCGCAAAAGCGCCTGGGCAACAACCTCAGCCGCCTCTCGCAGATCCAGGATGGGCGCTGGAAGGTGGTCTCGGACTACGTGAAGCCCTGAGGCGCGCGCTGGCCCGGTGCATGCCGCCGCCCTTCGGGGCGGTTTTTCATGTTCTTTGCTTTTTTTGATAGCTGCTTGCGCTTTGTGGATAAGGACTAGAGGCTGATTTGGCGCTTATTTTGGTTGGTGATTTGTGGATTAGCGGTGTGCGTTTTGCTGAGGGTGGAGGCCGGGTCTCGCCCCGGCGGGCGAGGTACTTTTCTTTGCTTCGCTGTATGGACCGCAGACATGGTGGACAGGTGTGCGAGGACATGGTGGACACCTGCGGGCGCCCTGCCCGCGGGGAGAACAACCATGCCCTGGAGCACCCGAGACACCATGAGCCTGCGCGAAGAATTCATTGCCCTTGCCAACCACGAGGGCGCCAACCGGCGCGAGCTGTGCCGCCGCTTTGGCATCAGCCCGCAGACGGGCTACAAGTGGTTGGCCCGCTTTGCGCTGCAAGGAGTTGCCGGCCTGGCCGACACGTCGCGACGTCCCCACCACAGTCCTGCAGCCACCGCCCAGGCACTGCAGCAGGCCGTGCTGGCCCTGCGCTGCGAGCACCCCGCCTGGGGTGGCCGCAAGATCGCCAGGCGCCTGCAGGATCTGGGGCAGGGCTGTGTGGCTCCCAGCACCGTCACTTGCATCCTGCACCGCCATGACCTGATCGGCGCAGAGGCATCCACGGCCGCACAGCCCTGGCAGCGCTTCGAGCACGAACACCCCAATGCCCTGTGGCAGATCGACTTCAAGGGCTATGTGGACACGCCCGCAGGGCGCTGCCATCCTCTGACCCTGCTGGACGACCATTCGCGGTTCAACATGGCCCTGCGTGCCTGCGCAAGGCAGGAGAGTGTCACCGTGCGGGTGCAACTCACCGAGGTGTTCCGCACCTATGGCCTGCCGGTGCGCATCAACGCCGACAACGGCGCCCCCTGGGGCTCACCCTCCCAGCCTGGGCAGGTCAGCGAGCTGGCCTTGTGGCTGATACGGCTGGGTATCCGGGTGAGTTTCAGCCGGCCCTACCACCCGCAGACCAATGGCAAGGACGAGCGGTTCCACCGCTCGCTCAAGGCGGAAGTGCTCAACGGCAGATCGTTCACAGACTTGGGGCAGGCACAGGCGGCATTCGATCGATGGCGAGAGGTCTACAACCATCAGAGGCCGCACCAGGCACTGGGCATGGCCACGCCAGCGAGCCGCTATCGCATGAGCGAGCGAAGCTACCCCCAGCGGCTGCCCGACATCGAGTACGGGCCGCACGATACGGTGGTGACCGTCAAGGCATTGGGAGAGATGAGGTTCCAGGGCAAGCGCTACAAGCTCTCGAGTGCGCTGCGCGGCCTGCCGGTGGCGGTGCGTGCGCTCAGCGAGCAAGACGGTCGCTACGACGTCTACTTCCTGCATCACAGGCTGGGGCAAATAGACCTGCGCGAGGACTGAGCTGTGCAGCAAAATCCGTCAACCATGTCTTCGCACATGCGTCAGCTATGTCTGCGGTCCATACACTTCGCCAAAGAAACGTAACCAAAAGAAAGGCGACCCGAAGTCTGCGACCCCTGCGCTTCGCT
>NZ_MWOK01000013.1:51015-106519 GCF_012932145.1 Acidovorax sp. SRB_14
GGGTCGCAGACAGTGGGGTCGCCCTTTCTTTGGTGACTTTCTTTCGGCGACGCGAAAGAAAGTCACTGCGCCGCCGGGAGCACATCCCGGCCAGCAGCCTCAGCACAAGGCACCGCGCACAGCACCCACAACCCAGGACCCGTCCAAAAACCGAGCAACAGCGAACCGAGATTTACACAAAGCAAACGCTTCGCACAAACATATACTGCCGCAGCACATACCGGAGACTAGCCATGACCGAAGCCTATGTATTCGACGCCATCCGCACACCGCGCGGCAAGGGCAAAAAGGACGGTAGCCTGCACGAGGTCAAGCCGATCAGCCTGCTGGCCGGCCTGCTCACCGAACTGCAGGCGCGCCACCAGTTCGACACCGCCGCGGTCGACGACATCGTCATGGGCATCGTCTCGCCCGTGGGCGAGCAGGGCTCTGTGCTACCGAAGGTGGCCGCACTCAGGGCGGGGTGGGACTTCCGCTGCGCGGGCGTGCAGGTCAACCGCTTCTGCGCCTCGGGCCTGGAGGCCGTGAACCTGGCCGCGCAGAAGGTGAAGAGCGGCTGGGAAGACCTGGTGGTGGCCGGCGGCGTGGAGAGCATGAGCCGCGTGCCCATCGGCTCCGACGGCGGCGCCTGGGCGCAGGACCCCGAAACCAACTCCGCCACCCTGTTCGTGCCCCAGGGCATCGGCGCCGACCTGATCGCCACGTTGGACGGCTACACCCGCGCCGACGTGGACGCCTTCGCGCTCGAATCGCAACGCCGCGCCACCGCCGCGCGCGCGGCCGGCCACTTCAAGCAATCGGTCGTGCCCGTGCGCGACTTCCTCGGCCAGACGATTCTGGAAGAGGACGAGTTCATCAAGCCCCACACCACGCTCGAAGGGCTGGGTGCGCTCAAGGCGTCGTTCGAGCAACTGGGCGCCATGGGCTTTGACGCCGTGGCGCTGCAGCGCTACCCGCAGGTCGAGCGCATCCACCACGTGCACCACGCGGGCAATTCGTCCGGCATCGTCGATGGCGCGGCCGCCGTGCTGATCGGGAACGAGGCCGCCGCCCAGTCCCACGGCCTCACGCCGCGAGCGCGCATCGTGGCCACGGCCTTGAGCGGCGCCGACCCCACCATCATGCTCACAGGCCCCGTGCCCGCCGCCCAGAAGGCGCTGGCGCGCGCCGGCATGACCATCGACCAGATCGACCTGTTCGAAGTGAACGAGGCCTTTGCCGCCGTGCCCATGCGCTTCATGCTCGAGTTGAAAGTGCCGCACGACAAGGTCAACGTGAACGGCGGCGCCATCGCCATGGGCCACCCGCTCGGCGCCACGGGCGCCATGATTTTGGGCACCCTGATCGACGAGCTGCACCGCCGCCAGCTGCGCTACGGCCTCGCAACCCTCTGCGTTGGCGGTGGCATGGGCATCGCGACGATTGTTGAACGCGTCTGACCGCCAGGAGACAAGAACATGCAAACCATCCGCTACGAACTGGTCAAAGCCCAGGACACCGAAGGCCAGGTCGCCGTCATCACCTTTGACGAAGCCAACTCCCCCGTCAATACCATGTGCCGCCAGTGGCAGGAAGAGCTTGGCCAGGTCACAGCCCAGGTGCTGGGCGACCGCGAGCGCCTGGGCGCAGGGCTCAAGGGCATCGTGCTCGCCTCTGCCAAGACCAGCTTCTTCGCGGGTGCCGACCTCAAGGCCACCATGCGCCTCACGCCCGCCGATGCGCCCGCCGTGTTCGGCGAGATCGAGCGCATGAAGAAACACTTCCGAACGCTCGAAACGCTGGGCATCCCCGTGGTGGCCTGCCTGAACGGCACGGCGCTGGGCGGCGGGTGGGAGGTGGCCCTGGTCGCGCACTACCGCATTGCCGTGGCCGACCCCAAGATCCAGTTCGGTCTGCCCGAGGTCACGCTCGGCCTCATGCCCGGCGCCACCGGCGTGACCAAGATGACGCGCCTGCTGGGCCTGATGGGCGCACAGCTTTACGTGCTGGAAGGCAAGCTCTTCAACCCCGCCGAGGCGCTGGAGCTGCGGCTGGTGCATGAGCTGGTGGCTACGCGCGAGCAACTGCTGCCCGCCGCCCTGGCCCACATCGCCAGCCACCCGCACGCGGTGCAGCCGTGGGACGACAAGAATTACAAGATGCCCGGCGGCACGCCAGCCAATCCAAAAATAGCCGGCGCCCTGACGGTGGCGCCCGCCATGCTCAAGAAGACCACGCGCGGCCGCTACCCCGCGCCCGAGGCGGCCCTGGCCGCCATGGCCGAAGGCGCGCTGGTGGACTACGACACCGCCCTGCGCATCGAAAGTGGCTACCTCGCCCGCCTGATGACCGGCCCCGTGGCGCGCAACATGATCAACACCTTCTTCTTCGACATGAACGCGATCAAGAGCGGCAAGTCGCGCCCCGGCAATTCCCCGCGCTACAAGCCTACGAGAGTCGGCATCCTGGGCGCCGGCATGATGGGCGCCGGCATCGCCTGGGCCCAGGCCAGCCGGGGCATCGCCACCGTGCTCAAGGACGTGAGCCAAGAGAAGGCCGAGGCCGGCAAGGCCTACAGCGCCAAGCTCACCCAGGCCCGCGTGGATCAGGGCCGCATGACGGCCGAGGCGCAGCAGGCGCTGCTCGCGCGCATCACACCCACAGCGGATGCGGCCGAGCTGGCGGGCTGCGACCTCATCATCGAAGCCGTGTTTGAAAGCCGCGACCTCAAGGCCAATGTCACGCGCGAGGCCGAGCCGCAGCTTGCGCCCGGCGGCTTCTTTGCCAGCAACACCTCCACCCTGCCCATCACCGGCCTGGCGCAGGCCAGCAGCAAGCCCGAGAAGTTCATCGGCATCCACTTCTTCAGCCCCGTGGACAAGATGAAGCTGGTTGAGATCATTCGCGGCCAACAGACGGACGACGAGACCGTCGCCCGCGCGTTCGACTACGTGCAGGCCCTGGGCAAGGTGCCCATCGTGGTGAACGACTCACGCGGCTTCTACACCAGCCGCACCTTCGGCACCTTCGTGATGGAAGGCGCCGCCATGCTGGGCGAAGGCATCCCCGCCGCCGCCATTGAAAACGCCGCCATGCAGGCCGGCCTGCCCGTGGGCCCCCTGGCCGTGCTGGACGAAACCGCGCTCACCCTGAGCGTCCATGTGCTCGACCAGACCCGCGCCGACTACGCGGCCGAGGGCAAGACCTACACCGCCACCCCCGGCGAGTTGCTGGTGGAGCGCATGGTCAAGGAATTGAAGCGCCCCGGCCGCGCCGGTGGCGGCGGTTTCTACGACTACCCCGCAGGCGCCAGGAAGCACCTGTGGCCGGAGCTGCGCGGCCTGTTCGAAAAGCCCGATGTGGCGTGGAGCGTGCAGGAGATCCAGGACCGCTTGCTCTACCGCCAGGTCATCGAGACCGCGCGCTGCCTGGCCGAGGGTGTGCTGACCAGCGTGCACGACGCGAACATCGGGTCGATTTTTGGGATTGGGTTTCCAGCTTGGACGGGTGGGACGATGCAGTTTATCTATGGGACTGGCGTCGACGCCTTCTTTCAGCGGGCGGATGAGCTAGCGGCGAAGAATGGGGCGGGGTTTGTACTGGATGCGAAGGCGCGAGAAGCAATTAAAAAATTTCGTCCGTTTACTGATTCAAAAAACGGTTTACTTTGACTCGTCGTACGCGCCTGCGCTTCAAGGTCCGCCACTAGCTATCGCTGTGTTTTTCTTATTCGGCCCATCATATGCAGGTTGCGATCAACCAATTTTTGTGAGTTAAACGCGAAGGTCTAACAATGGCAGTTCGGTATCCACCGATGCATAAACTGCTGTTGCGCTGTGATTCATGCGCCGACCACATTTAGCTTCGGCAATTTCCACGTCGCGGATTTTGTCATTCGAAGACCCAGGGTGCGCTTTAACTTATCCAAGAATGGTTTCACACGTAATACGTTGCGGACGTTGAGGCTAGAGTCTTCCGTGGTTACTATGTTTACAGCGAGTTCCGAGTACAACTCCATGGCTTTCTTGGCGTACTTGGATAGGGCTCCGCGAAAATCCTCGGTTGCCATCCGCTTCAAGCTCAACTTGCTCATGTCCGAACCCGTGTGTTCAATTAATTGATTCGCAACATAGATTCCCCAAGGAGTCCCGTGGATTCCAAGTATGGCCTTCATCACCGGATCCGCCGCTGCATCGCAGTTCTCCAGGAGAGTCGTTCTTTCAGTTTCGATCTCTTGAGCGAGTAGCCAAGCCAGCATCACTCTCTCAGGCTTCAGGCCTCGGGGAAAAATGCTCTTATAAGAGCGATCGAACAGCTCTGCTTTCTTGGCCACTCCTTCGAGAACAGTTTCCTCTGACATCGCAGCTAGGTACTGGGTGACGCGATCTAACTCAATACGCTTTGGGCTTTTGGCGGTCTTCGCGCCCTCCTGCTTGGGAGCATACGTGTAGCCAACGGTACCGAATGCACCGCGCAACGCCTCTTGGATTGGATCGAGCAAACGCACCGCAGAGAGCTTGACCGGGTTCTGCGTGTTGTTGTATCGCACGATATCAGTCAACAGTGCCTTTTTAGCGCCAACGACTCGAACAAGCACTTGTGCTTTGCCTGCGTCCGTACTTCGCTCGATTGCGCGTGAGAGGCTAACGGTGGTTTGGCAACCATTGACTACCGAAAATCTACGAAGGGTGAATTTCGTCCCGGACTTCTGCTCAAAGTTGTCCGCAACAATTGTTATGCCATTGTTGAGTGCCCAAAAATCACCTGGCCTCGACTGCGCGGTATCAACGATCTTTTCGTTGATTCCACCCTTCCTTTCCCCGATGAAAAGCCGAACGTTTCCCTCAAACAGTTGATTGCCATACTGACCATGGAGCCTAGCTAGTTCAGAAGCTGGCACCGCACCAAGAATTGCTTGGCCGAAGTCACCACGCACTTCTGCGACTTGTCCTGCGAAGGAAAGGGTGTCCTCCAAGACATTCCGGTCTGCGGCTCGAGCAACGACGAATTTATCGAAGAGGGATTCCTGATGCTCATAGAAAAATGTAGTTTCTGAGCCATATGTGCGGGATCGAACTGTCGTTTCCCGCTGTCTCGCAATCTGATCTGATCTCGCCGCGAGCGTAACAAGACCAAAAACTAATGAGTATGCAGATACATCTACCTCCGTCAGGATTTCATAGATATCGTGTCGTCCTGCGTGCTTGAAAGAAACGGGATCCCTAACGGTAGCAACTGCGGCAATCAACGAGTTCCATTTTTTGATGCCAGCACTTCTATCCGGTCGATCAGATACGTAGCCCAGAAGCACATAAATTGCCTCCTGGTCGTTATCTACGTAAATGAAATCGCATCCGGCATCTTCATGGCCATCAACAGACGCAGCATCAATTGCCTCATCTTCGTCAATGCCAAGTAGCGTAGAGGCATACCACGCGGTAATGGCCTTATCCCGAGAGATGCCTCCCCTCTTCGCGACCGCATCTATCGCTGAGATCAACTCTTTACGAGGATCAGTTGCTGGTGTCTTCGATTGCTGCGTTTTTGCAGTTGCCATATTTGCCTCCCGCTATTGAATCTTTTAAGCAAGTCTATACGGGAGACTCGTGAGACACCACCAAGGCTGCATGCAACATGACAGCGTTTGACGCGCCTCAACGAGCAACTGCAAGCTCGCCTCGACAGGGCTCGCACACTTCAGGAGAAAAGGCTTCGACAACGCTTACCGCTCAAGGCATCTCATCCGACCATGAGAATGAGAAAGGGTCAAATTACGCTGGGACTACACCAGCATCTTTCAACCCCAAACTCCCCCGCGCCTCCTGCGGCGAAGCCACCTCCCGCCCCGCACTCCGCGCATACCGCGCCAACTGCTTAATCAACGGCCCATTCGAATCCGCCTTCGTCCCATCCGGCAGAGAGAACATGTCCTCCAGCCCGTGCGCAGGTGTCCACCCAGCTCGGCCACGCGCTGGTACACGCGCCAGATCTCTCTGCGGCCGATGACAGTGGCCTGCCAGTGGGCGCCCTTGATGTTCAGCTTGAGCAAGATGGGCAACAGGTCCGGGTCGGCGGGCATGTCGGATTCGACGCCCATCACAAAGTTATTGGGGCCGACCCTACAGCCAGCACGCCGCCCACCCCCTTCGGGGTCGGTCTTCAGAGAGTGCTGAAATCCGGACGCCGCTTTTCCATGAACGCCGTGAAGGCTTCACGCGCCGCAGGCTCGCGCAGCATGCGGCCGAAGCTGGCGCCCTCCTCGGCCATGCGTTCCAGCACAGGTTCGAGCATGCCCTTCTTCATCAGGCGCTTGGTCTCCACGAGCGACGACAGCGGTTTGGCGGCGAGCTTGCGCGCCTGTGCCTGGGCAATGGCGTTGCACTCGGTGGGCGGCACCACGCGGTTGACCAAGCCCACCTCCATGGCGGCTTCGGCCATGAAGGGCTCGCCCAGCAGCAGGGCCTCGGCTGCACGGTGGTAGCCCAGCAGGCGCGGGGCCAGCAGGCTGGACGCGGCCTCGGGGCACAGGCCCAGGTTAACGAAGGGCATGGAGAACGCAGCGTTGTCGCCCGCATAGACCAGGTCGCAGTGGAACAGCATCGTCGTGCCGATGCCCACGGCGGGGCCGCAGACTGCGGCCACCAGGGGCTTGGGGAAGGCGGCGATGGCGCGCAGGAAGCGGAACACCGGCGAGTCCTGCTCGGCCGGCGGCTGCGCGAGGAAGTCGCCGATGTCGTTGCCGGCGCTGAACACCGTGATGTCGCCCTGCAGCAGCACGGCGCGCACGCTGGCGTCGGCCTCGGCCTGTGCCAACGTGTCGGCCAGCGTGGCGTACATCGCGCGGGTCAGGGAGTTCTTCTTGTCGACACGGTTGAGGGTGACGGTGGTCACGCCGGCTTCGGTGTGCACCAGGATGTCTTGCGGGGTTGCGCTCATGCTCGGGGGTTCCTTGAGAAGGGGGTGGATGGTGCGGGCAGGCCCGCCATCACTCTTTGAAATAGACGATCTGGTGGCTGGTGGCCAGCATGGCGCCGGCCTCGTTCCACAGTTGCACGGTCTGGTCGAAAAAGCCGTTGCGAAACTCCTGTCCGCGCGCCTGGCCCAGCAGGTAGCCGGTGCCGGTGGACTCCAGTTCTGCGGCGTTGGCATGGAAATACACCGTGATCGACACCGTTCCCGCCGGCACGCGCACCGCGCGGCGCAGCCACACGCGCGGAAAGAAGACGTCGGCCAGCGCGGCCAGCGCGCAGAAGTCGAGCGGGCGCGCCGGCTCGTCGCGCATCCACAGCTGGCTCAGGCTGCTGTCGCCCTGGCCCTCCCAGCGCTCGGGCAACTCGCCGACGACGGGGCGCATCTCGTAGCGGCGCAGCCACTCCACGCCCATGGCCGGCGTGATGCGCGGCAGCGCCGCGGGCTGCGGCACGGCGGGCATGGGCATGTCGCCCAGGCTCCAGGTGTCGCGGCGCACGGCGGTGACGGCCGTGGCCGTGGTCGTGATCTGGGGCGTGCCTTGCGCATCGGCCTGGGACAGGGTGATGGTCCAGTGCTGCGTCGAGCGGTTGGTGCGCACCGGCACGGCCTCCACCATGAACTCTCCGGCCGCCTGTGCGGCCGCGTAGTTGACCGTGAGCGACAGGGGCTCGCCCAGCAGGTCGGGGTGCTCCAGCACGGCCCGCAGTGCGACGGCGGCCGTGATGCCCCCGAACGGGCCAACCATGTTCCAGTAGCCGGGGCTGGTGTGCCCCTGGTACTGCCCAGCGGTGGTGGACGCGAGCGCGAGCGCCTTGTCCAAAGGGTGGTGTGTGGTCATGGTGTCCAGTGTGCCGCGAAAATTGACCTCACGCCGTCGTGCCGGAGACTGCGGCGCTGCCGCCCTCCAGGCCCGCGATCGCCCGCGCCGCGCGCGGCCACAGGCTGCCGCGGAACTGGTCGCGGAAGAAGCCGAAGTGACCGATGCGCCGCGCCTGCGCGTCGGCCGGCGCGAGCGATTCGACCTCGCGCGGCGCGTTCGCATATAACGCCAGCAGGTGGTGCGTGCCGCGCAGGGTCATGAGCTCGTCGTCGCGCATCGACCAGGCCAGCACCGGAAAGCGCACGGCGCCATAGCTCTGCTCCGCCGCCGCGCCCTCGGCGCCCACGCTGTAGCGCGGGTTCAGGCACCAACGCCGCCACTGCAGGATCACGCCGGCCGGCAGGTCGCCCACCTTGCGCAACGCGGCCCCGGGAAAGTAGCCGCAGATGCGCGTGGCCAGCGGCACCAGCACCCACCAGAAGTACGGCACCAGGCGCCTGAGCCGTGGCGCGTTGTCGCGCCAGTAGCCGCTGCCGGCCGCAATGGCCAGCAACCCGTCCACCTGCCCCGGGTTGCGCATCAAGCCCGGCAGCTGCGCGCCCAGGCTGTGGCCCAGCAGGAACAGCGGCTGCGCCGGCAGCGCGGCCTTGGCGGCAGAAACCACGGCCTCGTAGTCCCGCGCCCAGTCGCTCAGGTCGGCCCGCACATCGCGCATGGCCCCCTGCAGCGAGTCGCCATGGCCCCGGTAGTCGAACGTGGTGACGCGAAAGCCCTGCTGCGCCATCCACAGCGCAAACGCCTCATAGAACGACTGCCGCACGCCCATGGCACCGCCAATGACGACACTGGCACGCGCCGCGCCCTCGGGCTCATACACGCGCAGTGCCAACGACACGGCGTCGTTGGTCTGCAAAGTTTGCTTGTTCATGTCTGTCCCCTTGAACCAAGACCGGTCTGCGCCGGTTTGATTGAAAATCACAACGCAGTTCTACGCCTGCCTTTACACCCCGCCCTCAAGGGCGTAGCGAGCGGGCGTCAGGCTAGGCGCGGGTGGCGGGAAACCGGAACGTACTCCCTGTACGTGAGGATTTCCCGACGGGCCCCGCAACGACGCATCACGCCCGCTCGGTAGCCAGTTACACCGCCTCGAAGATGCCGGCGGCGCCTTGTCCCATGCCCACGCACATCGTGACCATGCCGTACTTGAGCTTGTTGCGGCGCAGCGCATGCACCACCGTGGCCGCACGGATCGCGCCCGTTGCGCCCAGCGGGTGGCCGAGCGCAATCGCGCCGCCCATCGGGTTGACCTTGGCCGGGTCCAGTCCCAGGGTGTTGATGACCGCCAGCGACTGCGCGGCAAAGGCTTCGTTGAGCTCGAACCAGTCGATGTCGTTTTGCGTGAGGCCCGCATAGCGCAGCGCAGCGGGGATCGCCTCGATCGGGCCGATGCCCATGATCTGCGGCGGCACGCCCTTGCTGGCGAAGCTCACGAAGCGCGCCAGCGGCGTGAGGCCGAAGCGCTTCACCGCCGATTCGCTCGCCAGGATCAGCGCGCCCGCGCCGTCGCTGGTCTGCGAGCTGTTGCCGGCCGTGACGGTGCCGCGCGCCGAGAACACGGTGCGCAGCTTCGCCAGGCCTTCGAGCGTGGTGTCGGGGCGCGCGCCCTCGTCCAAACTGACGGTGCGGGTCTGCGCCAGCACCTCGCCGCTGTCCAGGTCGGCGCTGCGGTCGGTGACCTCGATGGGCGTGATCTCGTCGGCAAAATGGCCGGCCTGCTGCGCGGCGAGCGCCTTCTGGTGCGAAGCCAGCGCGAACTGGTCTTGCGCCTCGCGCGACACCTTCCACTGCTGCGCCACCTTCTCGGCCGTCAGTCCCATGCCGTAGGCGATGCCGACGTCGCCCTCGCGCTCGCGCTCGAAGATGCTCGGCGACAGCGAGGGCGCATTGCCCATCATGGGCACCATGCTCATGCTCTCGACGCCGGCGGCGACCATGACCTCGGCCTCGCCCACGCGGATGCGGTCGGCCGCCATCTGCACGGCCGACAGGCCGGAGGCGCAAAAGCGGTTCACGGTGATGCCGCTCACGCTGGTGGGCAGGCCGGCGAGCACGGCGGCGATGCGCGCCACGTTCAGGCCCTGCTGCGCTTCGGGAATGGCGCAGCCGCAGACGATGTCTTCAATGGCCGCCGGGTCGAGCCCGGGCGCGGCCGCCAGCGCCGCCTTGAGCGTGGTCGCCAGCAGGTCGTCGGGCCGGGTGTTGCGGAAGAAGCCGCGGTGCGAGCGGCCGATGGGCGTGCGCGTGGCGGCGACGATGTAGGCTTCCTGGACTTGTTGGGCCATGGTGAAACTCCTTCAGTTCTTGCGCGGGGTGGCAGGAATCCACGCCCAGGTAAATTCGCACTCGACCGGCTCCACGCCGGCTTCGTCGGTCACGGTGACCTGCACGGTGACCTCGCCCTTGTCGCTGGCCTGCATGGCCGCGCACTGCTCGGGCGTGAGCGTGGCCACCGCGCGCAGGCCGCCGGTGGCGCGCTTGCGAAAGGCCATCTTCATCTCCTTGGCCAGTGGCGTGCAGTCGTCGCGCACGTTCATGCCCACGGCCATGCCCGTGGCCGTTTCGGCCAGCAGGTTCATGGCCGAGGCATGCACGCCGCCGAAGTGGTTGTGCACCTTGTGCTCGTTGGCGATGCGCACTTCGACGCGCTCGGGCGTGAGCACGTCGAAGCGGATGCCCGCCGTGCCCGTGAAAGGAACTGCACGGCGCAGGATGATGTTCTGCACGAAGCCGCGCATGAAGGCGGGCGCTTCGTCCAGGCGCATCAGCGAGCGCTGCAGCTTGTTGGGGGCGCGTTCCAAGGCAGTCGCTTTCAATTGCGCACCGGCTTTCCGGTGGACAGCATGCCCAGGATGCGTTCCTGCGTCTTGGGGTGCACGATGAGGCCGCAGAAGGCTTTTCGCTCCAGCGCCATCAGGTATTCCTCGCTGACCAGCGTGCCCGCGTCCACGTCGCCGCCGCAGACCACTTCGGCGATCAGGCCGGCGATGTGGAAGTCGTGCGCGCTGATGAAGCCGCCGTCGCGCATGTTGACGAGCGAACCCTTGATCGTGGCGATGCCGCTGCGCCCCGCCACCGGGAACAGGCGCCTGGCCGGCGCGCGCCAGCCGCCCGCTGCCAGCGCCTTGGCTTCGTTGAGCGCGACGAACAGCAGTTCGTCCTTGTGCGGCACGATCACGTCGCTGTGCAGCAGGTAGCCGAGCTTGCGCGAATCGAGCGCGCTCATGCCCACCTTGGCCATGGCAGCCGCCGTGAAGCCTTCGGTCAGGAAGGGCAGCAGGTCCTTGCCGGTCGATGCCGCGGCGTTCTCGGCCGCGCGGCGCGCGATGTAGGTCAGGCCGCCCGCGCCAGGCACCAAGCCCACGCCCACTTCGACCAGGCCGATGTAGCTCTCCATGTGCGCGACGCGGCGCGCCGAGTGCACGGCCAGCTCGCAGCCACCGCCCAGCGCCAGGCCGCGGATGGCCGAGACCACGGGAACGTTGGCGTAGCGGATGCGCAGCATGGTCTGCTGCAGCTCTTCCTCGGCCCCCTCGATGGCGCTGACGCCTGCCACCATGAAGGCCGGCAGCATCGCCTGCAGGTCGGCGCCGGCGCTAAAGGGCTCGTCGCCCGACCACACGACCACGGCCTGGTAGTCCTTCTCGGCAATGTCCACGGCCATGGCCAGGCCCTCGGCCACGTCGGGGCTGATGGCGTGCATCTTGGTCTTGATGCTGGCGATCACGACCGCGCCGTCCAGCGTCCACAGGCGGATGGCGTCGTCCTCGTGCAGCGTGGTGCCGGCGGTCTGGAAGTCGGGCAGCGCCTCGCCGCGCAGTTTTTCAGGGAAATGCTGCCTTTCGTAGGCCGGCAAAGCGCGGCGCGCTGTGAAGTTCTGGGCAGATGCGCTCCACGAGCCCGCGGCCGTGTGCACGCCGCCGGCCTCGGGCACCGGGCCATGGAACACCCACTCGGGCAACGGCGCCGTGCTCAACGCCTTGCCGGCGTCGATGTCTTCCTGGACCATCCGGGCGACTTCGAGCCAGCCGGCCTCCTGCCACAGCTCGAACGGGCCCTGCTGCAGGCCAAAGCCCCAGCGCATCGCCTGGTCCACGTCGCGCGCGTTGTCGGCGATCGTGGCCAGGTGCACGGCGGCGTAGTGGAAGCTGTTGCGCAGGATCGCCCAGAGGAACTGGCCCTGCGCGCCTTCGGCGTTGCGCAGCAGCTTCAGGCGCTCGGCGGCCGGGCGCTTGAGCATGCGGCCGTAGACCTCGTCGGCCTTCTGGCCGCCGGGCACATAGTCTTCGCTCTCCAGGTCGAAGCGCAGCACGTCGCGCCCGACCTTCTTGTAGAAACCGGCTTGGGTCTTCTGGCCCAGCTGCTTGAGGTCGAGCAGTTTCTGCAGCACGGCGGGCGTGCCGTAGCTGCCGTAGAACGGATCGGTGTCCAGGCTCAGGTTGTCCTGCAGCGTCTGGATGACGTGGGCCATGGTGTCCAGACCCACCACGTCGGCGGTGCGGAAGGTGCCGCTGCTCGCGCGGCCGAGCTTCTTGCCCGTGAGGTCGTCGACCACGTCGAACGTGAGGCCGAAGTTCTCGGCCTCCTTCATGGTCGAGAGCATGCCGGCGATGCCGACGCGGTTGGCGATGAAGTTGGGCGTGTCGTGCGCGCGCACCACGCCCTTGCCCAGGCCGCTCGTGGCGAAGGCTTCGAGCTGGTCGAGCACGTCGGGCGCGGTGGTGGG
Organism: Acidovorax sp. SRB_14; assembly: GCF_012932145.1. Taxonomy (GTDB): domain Bacteria; phylum Pseudomonadota; class Gammaproteobacteria; order Burkholderiales; family Burkholderiaceae_C; genus Simplicispira. Next base: position 63,570 of record NZ_MWOK01000013.1, read on the forward strand.
CGTGTCGATCAGCTCCACCAGGTGCATGTAGCGCGGCGGATTGAAGAAGTGAATGCCGCAAAAGCGCGGCTGGATCGCCGCGGGCAGCGCCTCGCTCAGTTTCGTGATCGACAGGCCCGAGGTGTTGCTCGCGACGATGGCGTGTGGCGCCACGAACGGCGCGATCTTCTGGTACAGGTCGAGCTTCCAGTCCATGCGCTCGGCAATCGCCTCGATGACGAGGTCGCAGCCGCGCAGCAGCTCCAGGTGCTCTTCGTAGTTGGCCTGCTGGATCAGCGCGGCGTCCTCCTGCACACCGAGCGGGGCGGGCTTGAGCTTGTTGAGCCCTTCCACGGCCTTGGTGACGATGCCGTTCTTAGCGCCGTCCTTGGCCGGCAGGTCGAACAGCACCACCGGCACCTTGCAGTTGACGAGGTGGGCGGCGATCTGCGCGCCCATAACGCCGGCGCCGAGCACGGCGACTTTTTTCACATTGAAACGGGACATCGGTTCTTTCCTGGTTTATTGCGTGCGCACCCAGGTCTGGGTGCGGCCGAACGGGCCGATGGAGCCGCGCACTTCGAGCTTCTGCCCGCCCTCGATGGGCGTCATCCGCAGCGTGTAGGCCTTGCCGTTTTCGGGGTCGAGGATCTTGCCGCCTTCCCACACGTCCTTGCCGTCGGCCTTCTTGGCGCCCCGGATGATCTCGAGCCCCAGCATGGGCTTGCCCTTGCGGTCGTCGCTGCATTCGTCGCACACGGCGTCCTGCTTGGCGTCCTTGCGCAGCAGCTTTTCGATCTTGCCGGTCAGCACGCCGCCGGACTCGCTGATATGCACCTGCGACTTGACCTCGTGGGTCTTCTCGTCAAAGGTCTGCCAATGGCCGACGGGGCTCATCTGGGCCCATGCGGGGGCGGAGAGTGCTACACAAAAAATAGCTGCTAACGCTTTGTACATAAGGGCTCCAGTGCAAAAAGCTTGAAATGGCGGTGCGAGGTTCAGGCGAGTGCCGCGTCCGTGTCCATCAGCGAGGCCGCACCGGCGCGCGCGGTGCGCATCAGCATGGCGGTCTCGGGGAACAGCTTGGCAAAGTAGAAGCGCGCCGTCTGCAGCTTGGCCTGGTAGAACGGGTCGGCCGGCTTGCCCTGTGATTCAGCGGCCGCCACCTCGCGCAGCGCCACCTGGGCCATGCGCGCGAAGAAGTAGCCAAACACCAGGTGGCCGGCGACGCGCAAATAGTCCACCGCGGCAGCGCCCACCTCGTCGGGGTTCTGCAGACCCTTGAAGCCCAGCTCGGTGGTGAACTTTGTCATCTGGTCGGCCAGGCCGGCGAGCGGGTTGATGAACTCGGCCATCTTCTCGTTCACGCCCTCTTCCTGCACCAGCGCGGCCACCAGCTTGCCGAACTTCTTGAGCGAGGCGCCGTTGTTGCCCAGGATCTTGCGGCCGAGCAAATCGAGCGCCTGGATGCCGTTCGTGCCTTCGTAGATCATGTTGATGCGCGCGTCGCGCACGAACTGCTCCATGCCCCATTCCTTGATGTAGCCGTGGCCGCCAAAGACCTGCTGACACAGCGTGGTGGCGGTCCAGCCGTTGTCGGTCAGGAAGGCCTTGACGATGGGCGTGAGCAGCGCGACCAGTTCGGCCGAGTCCTTGCGCACCTTCTCGTCGGGGTGGTGCAGTTCCTTGTCGATCAGGATGGCGCAGTAGGTCGCGAGCGCGCGGCCGCCCTCGGCGTAGGCCTTGGCGGTCAGCAGCATGCGGCGCACGTCGGGGTGCACGATGATCGGGTCGGCCGGCTTGCTCTTGTCCTTGGTGCCCGAGAGGCTGCGCATCTGGATGCGGTCCTTGGCGTAGGCCAGCGCGTTCTGGTAGGCCACCTCGGTGAGGCCCAGCGACTGGTTGCCCACGCCCAGGCGGGCGGCGTTCATCATCACGAACATGGCGGCCAGGCCCTTGTGCGGCTGGCCCACCAGCGTGCCGATGGCGCCGTCGATGTTGATCTGCGCGGTGGCGTTGCCGTGGATGCCCATCTTGTGCTCGAGGCCGCCGCAGTAGATCGGGTTGCGCTCGCCCAGCGAGCCATCGGCGTTGACCTTGAACTTGGGCACGGCGAACAGGCTGATGCCTTTGCTGCCAGCCGGCGCATCGGGCAGGCGCGCCAGCACCAGGTGAACGATGTTGCTGGCCATGTTGTGCTCGCCGGCGCTGATGAAGATCTTGTTGCCGGTGAGCGCGTAGGTGCCCTCGGGCGCGCCGGGCACGGGCTCGGCCTTGGTACGCAGCAGGCCCAGGTCGGTGCCGCAGTGCGCCTCGGTCAAGCACATGGTGCCGGTCCACTCGCCGCTGGTCAGTTTGGGCAGGTACAGGCGCTTTTGCTCTTCGGTGCCGTGCGCGTGCAGCGCCTCATAGGCGCCGTGCGAGAGGCCCGGGTACATGGTCCAGGCCTGGTTGGCGCTGTTGAGCATTTCGTACAGGCACTGGTTGAGCACGAAGGGCAGGCCCTGGCCGCCGTACCCGGGGTCGCACGACAGCGCCGCCCAGCCGCCTTCGACAAACTGGGCGTAGGCCTCCTTGAAGCCCTGGGGCGGGGTCACCTCGTGCGTGGCCTTGTCAAGCGTGCAGCCCTCTTCGTCGCCGCTGATGTTGAGCGGGAACACCACGCCAGAGGCGAATTTGCCGGCCTCTTCGAGCACCGCGTTGATGGTGTCCACGTCCACGTCGGCGTGCTTGGGCAAGGCCTTGAATTCGTCGGCAACCTGGAAGACCTCGTGCATGACAAATTGCATGTCGCGCAGCGGCGGCGTGTAGATGGGCATGGGATTTACTCCTTGGGGGTGGGGATGGAAACAGGGGACGGGCCCGCCACGCTGCCAAAGCGCGCCAGGATGTTGTCAAAACCGGCGAGAGCCCGGCCGATGGAGCCGGGTTTCTTGAGAAAGCGGGCCTCATAGTGCAACGCCAGGATGAGGCCGTGGATCTCGAACAGCATCTGGTCCGCGTCCACGTCGGCGCGCAGCTGGTCCAGCGCCTGGCACTGCCCGATGGCGCGCTTCATGGCGCCATGCCAGGCCATCACGGACTGCGCCAGCGCGTCGCGCACCGGGCCGGTGCGCTCGTCGAACTCGATCGCGCCGCTGATGTAGATGCAGCCCGAGTCGATCTCGACCGAGGTGCGCTTCATCCAGTGGTCGAACATCGCGCGCAGGCGCGCCACGCCACGGGGCGCAGCCAGGGCCGGCTGGAACACCTCCTGCTCGAAACGCTGGTGGTATTCGTGGATCACCGAGATCTGCAGCTCCTCGCGCGAGCCAAAGTGGGCGAACACGCCCGACTTGCTCATGCCCGTGATGTCGGCCAGGGCCCCGATCGACAGGCCTTCGAGGCCAATGTGCGTGGCCAGGCCCAGGGCGGCTTCAACGATCACGGCCTTGGTCTGCTGGCCCTTTTGCAGCGCCCGCCCGCCTTGGCTGCGCGTGCGTGGCACGCGCTGAAGAGAGGAAGAACCGAAGTTGGAAGGCATTGCGCAAGAAAAAACGAACGATCGTTCTATTCTGCAGCAAAAACCTTCTGCTGGTGCGGGAGCCGCATGAAAAATCGCACGACCGCGGGGCCGCAGTCCGGCGCGCCCTGCGCTGCCGGTGCGCAGCTCAGTGCGCCACCAGCCGGCGCAGCCAATCGAGCAGCACTGTGGGCAGCAATTCCGGCCGCGGCAACAGCGCATAGTGCTGCGGACCAAACACTGCGGGCAGGTAGCTGGCGCCCTGGCGGTCGATGGTCAGGCAGAACGGCGAGATGCCCTGCAGCTTGGCTTCGGTGATGGCCTGGCGCATGTCCTCGACACCGTAGCGGCCTTCGTAATCGTCGACGTCGTTGGGCTTACCATCCGACAGCAGCAGCAGCAGGCGGTGCTCAGCGCTCTGGTGCAGCAGCAGGCTGCTGGCGTGGCGGATCGCGGCGCCAGCGCGCGTGTAGTGCTCGGGCTCCAGGCCTGCGATGCGCTGCGCCACGCTGTTGTCGTAGCGCTCCGTGAAGCGCTTGATGCTGCGCAGCACCACGCCCTGCGGCCCTTCGCCCGAGAAGGCCAGCACGCTGTAGGGCTCGGCCATACCCTCGAGCGCAATGCACACCAGCAGCAGCGCCTCGCGCTCGACGTCGATCACGCGCCGGTCGTACGCGATCCAGCCATCGGTCGAGCCGCTGACATCGACCAGCAGTGTGATCGCCATGTCGCGGCGGCTGCGCCGCTCGCTCTGGTAGAGGCGCTGGTCGCGCGGCAGGCCGGCGCAGAAGTCGGCATGGCTCTCCAAGTAGGCCTGCAGGTCAATCTCGTCGCCGTCGAGCTGGCGGCGCACGCGGGTGCGCTGCGCGCGCAGCAGCTCGAAGCGCCGCCGGATCTCGTGCAGCATGCTGCGGCGCTGCGCCAGGGTGTCGTCCACCCACTGCTGCGGCCCCAGGGCGGCCGGCAGCAGCAGCACCGTGGCGCCGGGATGGCGGTAGGCGGCGCTGCGCCAGTCCCACTCGGGGTAGTGCAGCCGCTCGGCAGCCCCAGCGTCGGCGCTGGCCGCCGGCGCCTGGCGGGCCTGCGACTCGGGCGGGTCGTCCGACAGAAGCACTTCCTTGGGCTTGCCCGGCGCACTCACCAGGCGCGCCTCGGGCAGCTCCGACAGCGCATCGGCAAAGTCCTCGGCCGCGGTCTGCGCATCGCGGTCGGTGGGGCGCTGCAGGCCCATCGGGTCCTCGGCCTGCTCGTGCGGCTGGGCGGTCTGCACCATCCAGATGCCGGGGCCAGCATCGTCCTCGCCATCCACCTCGGGGCGCACCTCGGGGCGGCGCGCCAAGCGCGCACTGCGCGGCCGGGTGGGGCCATCGTCCGCGCCGTCCTCGCCTTCCTGCGCGCCCCCGCCTGCGGCGGCGCCGGCGCCCATGGCAGGGCGCAGTTCGCCGGTCCACGGGTCGCACCAGAGCCATTGCATGCCGCGCGCGCGCGCGGTTTCAGGCGTCTCGAATGCGGCGCACAGCGCCTGCGCATGCGCCAGTACCTGCGCCGGCGTGGCCGGCAGCGCCAGGGGCGGCAATGCGCCCGGCGCTGCGTGCGCCGCCGGCGGCGGGCCGCTACCGGGCGTCTCGCCGGGCGCCGCCTGCAGCAGCAGACGCACCAGGTGCTCGAACGGCTGCACCGGCGCGGCAAAGGCCGTGGTGCGCGGGCGCAGCCCCAGCGCATCGCGGCGCAGCTGTGCCAGCGCAGGCGCCATGCCGGGCAGCAGGCGCACCAGCGCATCGTCGGCCGCGTGGGCCTCGAAGAGGTGGTAGAGCGCATGCTGCAGCGGCCAACGCGCCGCCACGGGCGCATGCAGTGCGCTGCCGCGCGCCGCGCGCACCGCCTGCTGCAGCGCCAGCACGCGAAAGCGCTGCAGCGCCGCAGCGGCGCCGCCCGCGGTGTCCAGCGCCGCCGGCAGCCACAGGCTCTGGCCGTCGGTGGCGGGCACGGGCAGCGCCTGCGGCGGCGGCAATGGATAGCGCAGCAGCAGACGCGCCAGCCACGATGGCGGCGCCGGCACCTGCGCCACGCGCAGCACGAAGCTGCGCCCAAACACGGCGGTGACCAGCAAGTCCAGGCGCTGGGCCACGTCGCCCAGCAAAAGCGGCTGCGGGCCCGGGGACGGTGGGCGGTGGCGGCGCCAGAGTGCGCGCGCGTAAATCGTGGCGTGCCGCGCCGCATCGGTCAGAACGTCTTCGGCTTCAGCCACGGCATTGCTGCAGGCACTGCGGCCCTGCGCTCACACAAAGGTCGCGTCGACCAGATCGCGCATGGCAGCGGTCAGCGACGGCTCGTCCGACAGAGGCGATACCACGGCCGCATAGCAGGCCTGCTTTATGCCGATGCCGGTGCCAATGAGGCGTGCCGCCGCAATCAGCACGCGCGTGCTGGGCACTTCGGCCAGACCCCGGTCGCGCAGCGTGCGCAGGCGCTGGCCGAGGGCCACGAGGGCGCGCGCGACGTCGGGCGCCACACCCCCTTCATGGGCCACGATCTCGGCCTCGCGCTCGGGCGGTGGAAAGTCAAAGTCGAGCGCCACGAAGCGCTGGCGCGTGCTCGGCTTCATGTCCTTGAGCATGCGCTGGTAGCCGGGGTTGTACGACACCACCAGTTGAAAGCCGGGCGCCGCCGGCACCGTCTCGCCGGTCTTGTCGATCGGCAGCATGCGCCGGTGGTCGGTCAAGGGGTGCAGCACCACCACGGTGTCCTGGCGCGCTTCCACCACTTCGTCAAGGTAGCAGATCGCGCCTTCGCGCACCGCGCGCGTGAGCGGTCCGTCCTGCCAGGCGGTGCCGTCGTGGCGAATCAGGAAGCGCCCGATCAGGTCGCTGGCGCTCAGGTCGTCGTGGCATGAGATGGTGATGAGCGGACGTCCCAGGCGCCAGGCCATGTGCTCGATGAAACGGGTCTTGCCGCAGCCGGTAGGGCCCTTGAGCATCACCGCGAGGCTGCGTGCGTGGCATTGCTCAAAAATCGCGACCTCTTCGCCTGTCGCCCTGTAGTACGGAGCTTCGGGGCCCACTGCCGGGGCGCTGAGCAACTGCACTCCGGCCTGCACTTGCGCGTCCACCGCTCAGGCCGCCGCTGTGCCGCCGGGCACGGCGCGCGCCACCGGCTTGAACGCGGGCTCTGGATCGCGCGCGATCTCGAAGTGCGGCGCGTGGCGGAAGAAATCGATGATGAACAGCGCCACACCGATGGCAAACATCGAGGCCGTGATGATCAGCATGACAAAGTGCACCTGGATCTTGAGCTGGGCATCCAGATACCCCATGCCCATGATGCGCTCCAGATAGACCTGCCCGATACCAGCGGTGGCAAACGACAGCGTCATGCCGAACATGCCTGCAATCTGCATCCAGAACGCGGTGTAACCCATGGCCGTACCTTCTTCGGCACGGCGCGTGAACGACGGCAGCGCATAAGTGATCATGGCCATGACGATCATGGCGTAGGCGCCATAGAAAGCGGCATGCCCGTGCATCGCCGTGATCAGCGTGCCGTGCGTCCATTTGTTCACGCTTGGAAAGGTATGGGCAAAGCCCAGCAGCCCGGCGCCGAACAGCGTGAACACCGCACTGCCCACGGTCCAGTGCAGCGCGAGTTTGTTCGGATGCGCCAGGCCCGAGCGGCGGATAGCGCCGTAGGCATACATGGCCATGCCGATCAACGCAAGCGGCTCGAGCGCGCTGAAGAAGCCGCCGATGGGCAGCCAGTAGCCCGGCACGCCCACCCAGTAGTAATGGTGTGCCGTGCCCAAGATGCCGGCAATGAACACCAGGCCGACGATCACATAGAGCCACTTCTCCATCACCTCGCGGTCGGCACCCGAGAGGCGGATCAGCAGGTAGGCCAGGAAGCCGCCTTGGATCATCTCCCACACGCCTTCAACCCACAGGTGGATCGTCCACCAGCGGTAGAAAATCGACACCGTGTAGTTTTCGTAGTGCAGCAGCGCGGGCAGGTAGAGCACGGCGGCGAGCCCCAGGCCGCCGATCAGCACCCCTTCGGTGGTCGTGAAGCGCCCCGATTTCTTGATGGTCATGCCGATGTTGTAGAGGAACATCAGCATCACGACCACGATCACGATTTTTGAAGGCAGCGGCTGCTCCAGCAGCTTGTTGCCAGTGCCATAGCGGAACAGGTAGCCCACAACCGTCGCCACGCCCATCAGGGTCCAGAGGACCAATTGCACGTACGCCAGCTTGGTGCTGTGCAGCTCGGTGCGCGATTCGTCCGGCACCATCCAGTAGGTGGCACCCATAAAACCCGTGAGCACCCAGACAATCAGCAAATTGGTGTGAATGACCTTGGTGACGTCGAACGGGAGGATGTACAGCAGCGGATCGGGACCGAGGTATTTAGCCGCCGAGAGCAGGCCAAACACCAGCTGCAGGCCGAACAGCGCGACCGCGACAGCGAAATACCAGTAGGCAACGGATTGGGATCTGTATCTCATGGCAAGACTCCGAGAGATGGAAGCAAGGCGTGACGAATCGACCGATGGGCACAGAGGCTCAGGGACGCATTCGCTATTTGAGCGAGGACAGGTAGGCGGCCAGCTGATCGATCTGCGCCGGCGTCAGGTCCTTGGCATAGGTGGTCGGCATGAACGACACGCCATCGGCCGAATACATGGGCCCCGGCACTAGGTATGCACTGGGCTCGACGATCGACTCGTGGATATAACCGGCAAGGTCCTTGGCCTTGCCCTTGTAGGTGCCCGAGGCCAGCAACTTTTCGGTGCGCTCCTTCAGGCCCGCCAGCGAAGGGCCGGCCATGTTCACGCCCGGAGCTGTCGAGTGGCAGGCAGTGCAGGCCGGCGTCGCGCTGCGGAACACATGTTCGCCCAGCGCCATCGGGTTTTCGTCGCCTGCCATCGGACGCGCTCCCGGGGGCACAGCGGCAGAGCCTCCGGCTGCGGCGGCGCCCTGCTGCTGGCTTGCGGACATGTCGGTGCCGGGCAGCGTGGCACCGGTGACGAGAATGGGGCGCGGCGGCCAACCCTGGTTGTCGACATTGCTGACCCAATCAAGAAAGGCGATCAGGTCGGTGATGTCGGTCTCGCTGAGGTTTTGCTTCGGCATCAGGCGGCGGTGCCGCGTTTCGTCGTAGAACTTCGACGGATCGCGCATATAGGCCTTCAGATAGGCCTCGCCACGGTGCTTGGTGATTTTCGTCAGGTCGGGCGCGTAATAGGCGCCTTCACCAAAAATGGTGTGGCAGTTGATGCAGTTGTTGTTGTGCCAGACATCCTTGCCGCGCGTGACCGCGGGAGTGATCTTGTCTGCATTGGTGAGCTTGTCGAATTGCCTGTGGCTGTCGAGTGTCAGGCCTACAAATGCCAACGCCGAAAGGGCAGAAGCACCGATGGCAAAAAGACGGGTTTGTCTCTTGTTCATTGTGTGCTCCCTGCTATACGCCAATGCCCGACCAGTAGGCGAGCGACGTATAGGCGGCGTAGACAATGGCGACCATCATCAGCAATACCACTACATAACCGAAAACCTTAAAAGGCGCGATCCATGCGTTCATAGAGTCCTCCGTCACTGGCCAGAATGATTCTGCCCAGTAAACGGCGTTGCGACAAGCAAACAGTCGCAACCATCCATATCACGCGGCCTTGGCCTACATGTAAGGCAAATAATCCTTTCCAGCGCGTGTTGCATCAGACAATAGATGGCATGCCCATCCAGAAAACGATGAATGCAGCGGACGGCGCGCCCTGGGCCTGCGCGTCACAGACCGGTAGTCCTCGGCGAGTCGGAGCCGCGCTCTCAGACCATCAGCGCAAGGCTGGCTTCGAGGTGCTCGGTGGGCTGGCGCCGAAAGCCCGAGCGCGCGAAGCGCTGCAGCCGGCCGAGGGCGAAGGCGGTGAGCACGCTGGCCGCCACCTGCGCGTCCACGCTGGGCGTGGCCGAGCCGGCGGCCCCGGCGGCGGGGCGCAGGCACTGGCGCAGGGTGGACTCAATGCGGTCGAAGAACTGGTTCATGCGCTGCTGCAGGCGCTCGTGCTCGAACACCAGCGCGTCGCCCACCATCACGCGCACCATGCCGGGATTGCGCTCGCCGAACTGCAGCACCAGGGCCACCACGCGGGCCGCCTGGCGCGCCCCTTCGCTGGCCGGCTGTGCGGGGTCGGGCACGCCCTGCCCGACGATCTGCGCCACCAGGGTGAACACGGTCTGCTCGATGAAGTCGATCAGGCCTTCGAACATCTGCGCCTTGCTGGCAAAGTGCCGGTACAGCGCGGCCTCGCTCACCGCGAGGCGGGCCGCCAGCGCGGCGGTGGTGATGCGCTCGGCACCGGGCTGCTCGAGCATCGCGGCCAGGGCCTGCAGGATCTGTTCGCGCCGCTCGCCGGGCTTGGGCCGCTTGCGCGCCGCGGGGGTTTCGCCTGCAGAGGCTTCGATGGCGTCGATTTCAGAGAGGGGAGCAAGTTCGGACATAGGCAAGAAATGTGTGCAATTGATTCTCGCACACGCCATGCGCCCCTTCGGCCGCCGCGGCCCTCCAGCGCCTCAGGCGGCAAACACCAGGGTCACGCGCAGGCCCTGCCCATGCGCGCCGCTGCCGAGCGTGAGCGCGGCGCCGTGCACGCGCGCGATCTCATCGGCGATCGCGAGGCCCAGGCCCGTCCCCTCCCCCTGGGTGCCGGGCACGCGGTAGAAGCGCTGCACGACGCGCGCGCGCTCGGCCTGCGGTACGCCGGGGCCGTTGTCCTCGACCTGCAGAAAGGCGCACGCGCCACCGCCACCGCCGGCCGGTTGCAGGCCGCAGCGGATGGTCACGCTGCCGCCGGCGGGCGTGTACTGGATGGCGTTGTCGACCAGGTTGGACAGCAGCTCGCGCAGCAGCCAGCCGTGGCCCGTGACATGCGCGGGGTGCACCTCGACCCCCAGGTCCAGGCCCTTTCCCATGGCGGCGTCGAGGTACATCTCGAGCAGGGACTCGCACAGGTCCTTGAGGTCCACGCGCTGGGGCGCCTGCGCCTCGAGGCTGCGCGCATCGGCGCGCGACAGGGCCAGCAACTGGTGCGCCAATTGGGAGGTGCGGCGCGTGGCATCGCGCAGCTTCTCGATTTCGTTCGCTCTCAAAGTAATAGCTGCATGCGCTTGATGGGCATGCGCTGGAGGCACTTTTTTATCCAACTCATTGCCACCCAGGTCCGGATGCGCGCCCGCGCGCGCCATCAGCGCCCAGGCCTCCACCTGCGCCTGCAGGCCGGCCAGCGGCGTGCGCAGCTGGTGCGCCGCATCGGCAACAAATCGGCGCTGGCCCTCGGCCTGCGCCTCGACCAGGGCAAACAGCTGGTTGAGCGAGTGCACGAGGGGGCGCACCTCGACCGGCGAGGCAGCCTCGTCGATGGCACTGAGGTCGCGCGGCGAGCGGCGCGCAACGGCTTCGGTCAGGTCCACCAGCGGTTTGAACGCGCGCCGCACCGCCCAGTGGATGGCCAGGGCCGCCGCCGCCACCAGCACCAGGTTCGGCAGCAGCACGCGCACCAGCAGCTGCTGCGCCCACTGCTGGCGCGGGTCGGAGCCGTCGGCCAGCGCCACCACCAGCTCGCCCGCCGCGGTGGGGCCGCGCTGCACGGCCACGCGGTAGGTCACGCCGTCCAGCTCCTCGCTGTGGAATTCGGGCGCGTGCGTGCTGGGCAGCGCGCCGCGCACCCAGGCATCGCCCAGCAGCAACCGGCCCTGGGCGTCGCGCACGCTGAAGCCCGCATAGGCCGACTTCTGGCGCAGAAACTCCGCCACCGGCGGGGCCAGCAGCAACAGCGGCGGATCGCCCTGGCGCGGCGGCGCCAGCACCGAGTCGGCCAGCACCGGCAAGAGCCGCAGCAGGCGCTGGTCGTGCTGGGTGGCCGCCTCGGCGGCCGAGCGGTAATCCACCCACATGCCCACCAGCGCCAGCGCGCACAGCGGCAGCAACAACAGCAACAGCAGCCGGTTGCGCAGGTTCGCGGTCATGGCGGGCATCTCCCTGACGGGCAGTGGCTAAGGAGCCAGGTGCAGCTCCAGCCGGTAGCCAAAGCCCCGGATGGAGCGCAGCGCCACGCCATGGGGTTCGAGCTTGCCGCGCAGGCGCGACACGTAGACCTCGACCGCGTTGGGCGTGATCTCCTTGTCCCAGCCCGTGAGCGCCTGCAGCAGCTTGTCCTTGCTGGCAGGCTTGGGCGCATGGATCAGCAGGTATTCGAGCACGGTCCATTCGCGCGGCCCGAGCTCCAGGGGCTGGCGCACGGCGTCGGCACCCACGCCGGTGCGCACCCAGGCACAGCGGTGGGCCGTGTCCAGCTCCACCGGACCGAAGCTGAGCACCGCCGTGGTGGCGGCCTGCGAGCGGCGCAGCAGCGCGCGCAGGCGCGCCAGCAGCTCGGGCAGCTCGAAGGGCTTGAGCATGTAGTCGTCCGCGCCCAGGTCCAGCCCCTGCACGCGGTCGTGCAGGGCGTCGCGCGCGGTCAGGATGAGCACCGGCATGGCGTGGCTGGCCATGTCGGGGCGGCGCAGTCGGCGCGTGAGCTCCAGCCCGTCGATGCCGGGCAGGCCGATGTCGACCACGGCAATGTCGAACGCTTCGCTTTGCAGCACCTCCTCGGCCCGCTCGCCGCTGCCGACCCAGTCGACGGCGTAGCCGGCGTCGGACAGGCCCAGCTTGATGCCGCTGGCCACCATCACGTCGTCCTCGACCAATAAGAGGCGCATGGTCTGCCTACCGTCTTGTGGTGCCAGGGAAACCATGTGCCGCCACCGGACCGCCCCAAGGCCAAACGCGGCCCCCTTCAGAGGAAGGAAACCCTGCGCAGCGGGCGGCGGTGGGGGCCATTTCAGTGCGAACGGATCATCGTGCCGTAGGCCTGGTCCGTCAGGATCTCGAGCAGCATGGCGTGCGGGACGCGGCCATCGATGATGTGCACGGCGTTCACGCCCGCGCGCGCCGCGTCCAGCGCGCCGGCGATTTTGGGCAGCATGCCGCCCGAGATGGTGCCGTCGGCGAACAGCGCGTCGATCTCGCGCGCGGTCAGGTCGGTCAGCAGCTGGCCGGCCTTGTCGAGCACGCCCGGCGTGTTGGTCAGCAGCACCAGCTTTTCGGCCTGCAGCACGGTGGCGAGCTTGCTGGCCACCACGTCGGCGTTGATGTTGTAGCTCTCGTTCTCTTCGCCAAATCCGATGGGGCTGATGACGGGGATGAAGGCGTCGTCCTGCAGCGCCTTGACGACGCTCGGGTCGATAGAGACGATGTCGCCCACCTGGCCCACGTCGTGCTCGATCGACGGGTCCTTGTTGTCGAGCATCTTGAGTTTCTGCGCCCGGATCAGGCCACCGTCGCGCCCCGTCAGGCCCACGGCCTTGCCGCCGGCCTGGTTGATCAGGCCCACGATGTCCTGCTGCACCTCGCCGGCCAGCACCCACTCGACCACTTCCATGGTCTCGGCATCGGTCACGCGCATGCCCTGGATGAACTCGCCCTTCTTGCCCAGGCGGTTCAGCGCCGTCTCGATCTGCGGCCCACCGCCGTGCACCACCACCGGGTTCATGCCCACCAGCTTGAGCAGCACCACGTCCTCGGCAAAGTCGGCCTGCAGGGCCGGATCGGTCATGGCGTTGCCGCCATATTTGATGACCATGGTCTTGCCATGGAATTTGCGGATGTAGGGCAGTGCCTGGGCCAGGATTTCGGCTTTTTCGCGGGGGCCGATGTGGGACAGGTCGGGGTCGGGGGAAGGGTCGTTCATGGAGACAGGCCGTCGGGTGAAAACAAAAGAGGGGCAAATTGTGCCCCATCCAAGAAAGGCAGGGCAGCGGCTTGTATCAATGCGCTACCAGACGGCGCAGCCAGTCCAGCAGCACGGTGGGCAGCAGTTCAGGGCGCGGCAGCAAGGTGTTGAAACGCATGGACAGGTCTGCCGCCATTACCCGACCCGGCCCAGCCAAAGCGCAGCGGTTATGTGCGTAGCGACGAAGCGTCCCTTATTGAGGAACGTAACCCTGCACCAGTTGCGTGAGGATTCTTTTCATCACGGCTTCGTCATTCTGCGTGGCGGCCAATCGCATGTCCACCAGCACCGGCGCAAGCTGCGACCAGGCCACGAAATCCTCGTGGGCCTTCATGATGCGCGGGTGTGCGGTGGCTTCTGGGTTGTCGCCAATCAGCAACTCTTCATAGAGCTTCTCGCCGGGGCGCAGGCCGACAACCTTAATTTCGATATCGCCGTCCGGATTGTGCTCATCGCGCACGGACAAGCCAGAGAGCTGCGCCATGCGCCGGGCAAGGTCCATGATCTTGACGGGTTGGCCCATGTCCAGCACAAACACATCGCCGCCGTGCGCCATGGCACCGGCCTGCAGCACCAGCTGGGCTGCCTCGGGAATGGTCATGAAATAGCGCGTGACTTCCTCGTGCGTCACGGTGAGTGGCCCGCCATCGCGCAGTTGCTTGCGAAACAGCGGCACCACGCTGCCACTGCTGCCCAGCACATTGCCAAAGCGCACCATGGCAAACAGGGTGTTGTTGGTAATTTCAGGGCTCTGCGTACCGTCCGGCAAATGAAAGCGCAACTGCGGACTGGCCGCCAGCGCCTGCAGCACCAGTTCGGCCATGCGCTTGGTGGCGCCCATCACATTGGTAGGGCGAACCGCCTTGTCGGTGGACACGAGCACAAAGTGCGCGGCGCCGCCTTCCATGGCGGCACGGGCCATGTTCAGGGTGCCAAAGACATTGTTCAGCACGCCCTCAGAAGGATTGCTCTCGACCAGGGGCACATGCTTGTAGGCTGCGGCGTGGTACACCGTGGCGGGCCGATACAGCTTGCAAACCTCGCGCAGGCGTCCAAAGTTGCCCACACTGGCGATCAAGGGAACCACTTCAACCTGCAGTTGCTGCTCGGCACACAGGCCTTCCAGCTCGCGGTGGATGGTGTAGAGGCCAAATTCGTTGTGCTCCAGCAGCACCAGCTGCCGAGGCCTCTCCAGAACAATCTGGCGGCACAGCTCACTGCCAATACTGCCGCCCGCCCCCGTGACCAGCACAACCTTGTCGGCCAGCTTGCGCGCCAGCAAGGTCGAATCGGGCGGCACAGGCGGGCGCCCTAAAAGGTCTTCCACATCCAGCTCCTGGAAGTCTTGGACCGTCACCCGTCCCGATGCCAAATCGCCCATGCCAGGCAAGGTGCGAACGTGGACTGGCAGTCCCCGCAAACTCGCGATGATTTCATTGCGGCGCGCACGATCAAGCGTTGGTATGGCCAACAAAATGTCTGTCACGCCCATGCGCTCGACGGCATCGGCCACTTCGCCCGGGTGCATGATGCTTACGCCATTGATGCTTCTTCCAGCCTTTTTCGGGTCGTCGTCAATGAATCCCAATAATACAAACTGGCGTGCCAGCGCCAAGGCTGAAGCGGTTTGCACACCGGCCTCGCCGGCCCCATAAATCAACATTCGACCAGCCGCATGGGCCGACTTTCCAGACCAGCCTGCCAGCCAGAACCGAGCCAGCGCACGGCTGGTGCCGACCAGCAACAGAAACAAAATGGGCTGGATCAGTCCGACACTGCGGGGCACACCCTCCCATTTGAACCACAACAGGGCCAAGAAGAACAGCAGCGCGTAAACCCCCACCGCCTTGGCTGTGGTTGCCAAGGCCGCCAAGCCGGTGTAGCGAAAAATAGCGCGATACAAGCCGAAGCGCACAAACAAAGGGAATGCCAGCAAGGGCGCGAGCAGGTAGACATATTTCTGCTGCTGGAGTGGCAGGCCCGTTTGGTCGATCCGCAAATAGAAGGCGCACCAAACAGACACCAGTGCCAAAACCAAATCGAGCGAAACCACCACGAACCGCTTGGCGGGCCTCGGCAGTGCCAGCAGAGGGGCCACGACAGATTTATTGAATGCCATTTCGACTTTTTGTTTTATTGATTGCTTCACCGGGGAGCCCCAACCCCACCCCGGCCTCCACCATCGCCCCGTAACCCAGAACAGACCCCGCCTGCATCCAAGCGCTGCGCCCCAACACCGAGCCACCCGCCATGGCCGCATTCACGCCCAAATGGCCAAAGTCGTCCACCCGGCAATCGTGGTCAACTACCGCACCGCAATTGACGATGACGCCTTCACCCAGTTGAGCCTCGGTGCGCACTATGGCGCCTGCCATGATGGCGCCGCCCGCGCCGATGACGGCCCGGGGCGAAACCATGGCTTGCGGGTGAACAACAGTGGCCGTTTCAAAGCCTGCAGCATAGAGCGTGCACTGCAAGGCCTCGCGCAAGCGGTTGTTGCCAATGGCAACAATGACCGCATCGGCATAGTCACGGTATCTGGCCAGATCAGCAATTGCGCCACATACCGGCAAGTCCCAAACCTGCTGCAGCGCTGGGGCCGCATCATCCACAAAACCCACCAGCTTGTATTTTCCAGCAGCCAGCACGGCCTCGGCCACCGATCGGCCGTGGCCGCCAGCCCCAACAATCAGCAAGCGTTTCATCAGTGGGAAACCCCATCGCGGCGCAACACCTTCACAAAGGTCAGCCAGAGAATCCGAATATCAAACCAGAGCGACTGCCGCTGCAGATATTCCACATCCAGCTTCACTTTGTCAGGAATCGGCAACTCATCGCGCCCATTGACTTGCGCCCAGCCCGTCAGGCCGGGCACCAGCGCATGCACGCCATGCTGGGTGCGCAGGGCAATCAGGTCATGCTGATTGAATAGCGCAGGCCGGGGGCCAACAAAGCTCATGTCTCCGACCAGGATGCTCCAGAGCTGGGGCAACTCGTCCAGACTGCTCTTGCGCAAAAAGCTGCCGATCGGCGTCAGGTGGGACTTGGCATCCGCCAGCAGATGCGTTGCCACGGCGGGCGTGCCTACCCGCATGCTACGGAACTTGGGCATTTTGAAAATCTTGTTGCCCCGCCCTACCCGATCAGACCAGTACAGGGCAGGCCCTGCAGAGGTCAGGCGCACCGCTACAGCAACCACGGCTACAGGGAAAGCCAAAACTACCGCTGCGCACAAGGCGAGTAGCAAATCAAACAGACGCTTCACGCAAATATCCTTCCGCCGCTCTTTTCAACCCCTCATCGACAGACAAGGGCGGCACCCACCCCAGCAACTGCTGCGTCTTCGATATGTCAACCTGCAAAGACCCGCATAAGCGCTGAGCAATCGCAGGCTTTCCCACCAATGCAGCCCCAGCTTTTAACAACATGGCGGGTACAGGAATCAACCGCGCCGGTTTGCCCAAAGCCCGCCCCAGGCGCTGCAGTAATTGCGTAGTGGACAAGTCCTCCCCATCCGAGACCAGAAACGTCTGGTGTGCGGCAGCTGGATGGTCAATGGAAGTCAGGATCAAATCAACCAGGTTGTCCAGCGCCACCATGCTACGGCGGTTGTTAATGGCGCCCAGCGGCAAGGGCACGCCACGAGCCAACCAGCGCATCATGGTCTGAAAGTTGGCCTTCACCCCCGGGCCGTATACCAACGGCGGACGAATGATCACGACCTCCATGCCGGTTTCTGTAGCAATTCCGCGCAGTCCTTGCTCAGCTTCCATTTTTGATAAGCCGTAGGGATCAAGGGGTGCGGGGATGTCGTCCGCAAAAAAAGGAAGCCCCAACCCCGTGGCTTCGCCATTGACCTTGATGGAACTGATGAAGACAAACCGCCGTACACCGGCTGCTGCGGCCTGCCGGGCCAGATTCAAAGTGCCTTGCACATTGACTCGGCGAAATTCGTCCAGTGGATTTTTAGCCGTATCCGCCATGACATGCACGCGAGCAGCAAGATGGATGACAACTTGAGAACCGACAAGTGCATTACGCCAATCGGCACCGTCTTCAAGATTGGCAACCACGACGTTTTCGGTGCCGCTTGGCAAATCGCACGCGGCACGGGTAATGCCGCGAACAACAAGACCACGGGCTGTCGCGCCAGCGCACAAGGCCCGGCCCACAAAACCATTGGCGCCGGTGACTACTAGCCGCTGTTGTTGATTCATTGGTGGCGGCTTCCCACTAAACACAAGGCAATGCACGACAAAGAAAATATTATTTTGTCACGCACACGCCTTCGACATTGCCAGGCGTGAAAGCCAAGCCATAGCAAGCCGGCTCTGCTTCCCCCTGACCACCGCTTGACGAACGGATCGTCACCCAACCCAACCAATTGAGCGATCAAAGCAGACTGAGTCAGGCCCCACCCATTCAACACCTTGCTGGCACGCTGAGCAAAAGCCCTGGCACCAGAGTTAACGCCCACCTGGTTTTTTTCATGCTGCCTATAGAGCATTCCTGCGTAGTCATCAATCACCCAGCGATAGCCATTAGCACGGGCAAATGCATAGACAAACCAATCGTGCAGACCCACTTTCTGGATATCGACCCAATGGGCTTTTGCTAAAGCTTGAATGGCATGAGCCAACTCTTTTCGCATGACATAGGTGCAACCCGGCCCCGCAGCTTCAAACAAGAAATCCCATTGAACCGGCGCTTGAGCTTTCTCAATCAAAACCTCAAGACCATTCGGCCAAAATGCCAGGACGTTACTTGAATAGGCATCTGATCCAGTGCTTAACAGCATCTCATGCGCACGCGATAGTTTCCCTGGAGGCCAAATATCATCTTGGTCTGCAAAACTCACATAGTCGAAATCCGCAAAGTCCACATCGCGGATCAACCGAAAAAAATTCCGTGCCGCACCACCAAAGCGTTGCCCGTGCGGAAGGACAAAGATACGTGAATCCCTACTTGCAACCTCGTCAATCCACTTCTCAGTACCATCCGACGAACAATCCACACTGACGAACACAGTTACGGCGACCTTGGCCTGAGTAAGAATTGAATCAAGCTGCTCCTGCAACCAACGGACACCGTTATACGCGGCGAGACAAACGGCAACCGATGGCTGACAAGTCGACTTCTGTGTCATGTTGTTTTTTTCTAATAACCGCCTATAGCGAAATTGCCAATATTTCGGCGTCTACTTTTGATTAGTTTTTCAAGCTGAGAAAATTCGGCTTAACTGCGGCATAGTCAATCAGCTCGCCGAAAAACACCGTAGATGCAATATTGCCGCAACCTCCGAGCAAGCCATTCAGATTTCAAAAAAGGAGTGTAAAAGGTTTCAACATGAATAAAGCCGTGCTTCTCAAGACAACTTTGAATATTTTCTTCATCGTAGAAAATTTTGTGATCAAGGTCGCTGTGCCACCCAAGAATGCCAGGCACACCAACCAAAAGACGACCGCCGGGGCGTACAACGCGGAGCACCTCCCTTAACAAGCGCTCCGGTTCGGCGATGTGCTCCAGTACATTGTCAAGCAGAGCCGAATCAATTGTGCTCGTTTGAAACGGTAACGTATCAGGCTGCATGTGGTGTGCATCAAGACCTCTTTGGCGGCAGTACTCAACCGTTCGGGCATTCACATCCACACCCACGGTACCCGGCCGAAAGGCGAGCATGTCCCCGATGCCACAGCCGATATCTAGCGCAACACCAGTTAAACGCCTGGAAAGCCGTGGGTAAAGACAATATTTTCGGTACAGCTCACCAAGACGACTTCTGCGCATGAGGTAGGAAAAATACTGATCATGGTCGGTCATAGTTATTCCATTACTGACGCGAAGAAGCTGGCAGCATTCGAAGGAATTTCTCGCGTAGCGGGTGTTCCTTCTGGCCCGACTCAAGTGCAGCGCCTTCGCTCCACTCATTCCACGAGTTGATCAGCAACGGAAAGTCTCCGTCAGAGCGCAACGACCGTAGCGCAATTAGTGAGTCTTCATCGACTCCGTCATGGTTCACCCATGTGCTGCGATCGCGATAGCGCGGCTGATTATTCCAGCTAAGAAACGCAGAACGCATCAGTGGCAAAGAACCAGCGCTGATGCGTAGCGCTTTTTCAATACTGCCGTTAGTCAGTGCTTCGAGATAATCACGATAGGCAAAACTACCCCCACCCTCCTGATGACGCATTCGGTCCCGCTGTGTACCAAGCCACTCAAACAGCTTTGGGAAATGCATTTTCAGGCGCGCAGCGAAATGCGCCAGTCCCGATGCACCTCGGCTATTGAAGAAAAAACGCGGTTCAAACTCACAGCCGAAATCATACGGAAGCATTTGATCCGATGGCTGGGGGTAAGCGATGCATGCGCCAATTAGCGGATTTTGGCCAAGAGCAGCGAACTCCTCGCGGTACATAGACAACACGCGGGGCAAGGTCACGCTTGCTTGAGCGTTGTAAATCAAGAACAGCGGACGACCATCCACACGGTGGTAATGTGGTAAATCAAAAAACTGCACCAGATAGCGCGCGTGCGCCTTTACCAATTCAGCGTTGACACTGTGGCGCTGCTCAACGAGCACCTCACCAGGCTTGCCTACCCACCGCTTGGTCCAGGTTTCGTTCGCCCAGCACAGGAAGAACGGTGGGCCAAGGTCAGGCTGCGCCAGCAGTTGCGTTTCGAAGCCCGACAGCGCCGCGACGCCATCAAAGTGGTAGTGGTAAACCATCAGCCCCGCGTTTGACAAGGGCAAAGCCTTGAGCTGCTCGCACAGCCTACCCAGGTATTCCGGAGCACTTGGATCGTAGTAGCCACAGTTTGGAGTGAATCCATCGCGCTCCGACTCAGGCAGCGCCCGAATCAGATCCCAATCGGTAAAGCCCTCACCCCAGGCACGGTCGTTAATAGGATCAGGATGGAACTGAGGGAAGTAGGAAAAGAAATGATGGGCAGCAGTCATGAAAAATCAGAAGCGATTAGTGAGCAAGGCCAAGCGAGTGGTCAATGTAGCAAGGAAGGTTTGCCGGCGTATCGGCGTTGTGAACGCGGCACGCAAACGCGGCATCAAACCGCGCTTTGCCGCGAGCAATTGGCACAGAATAGCTGCCGCCTCTGGCGTGAGAGCAGACCCATGAAGTTTCGCGAATTCTTGCAGCTGCCTTGATCGCATGGTGCTGTTACGCCCGAAGAAACGCAGTCCCCGTGCGCGTAGTGCCGACCAGCCAACCGGCCCAGCACCAAGTGCATTGCCGCCATGCTGGCGGTAAAGCACCGTTGGAGTTGGATCGAAATGCAGCGCGGCACCATTTGCACTGGTAGCGAGCAGATAGCACCACCAGTCGTGCATCGGGGCATGCTCCGGTAACGCATGCACCAAAAGCTCACGAAAAGCCGCATTGAATGCCATCGTGCAACCCGTGAGCAGACTTTCACAAGCGGCACTAGAAAAAGACAAGTCGGTCGGCAGAAATGACAAGCGCAAGGGATTGAGTTGTTCATCGACTATTTCGAGCCGAGTCGCACACAACGTAGGAGCCACGTCATCGCCCCACGGTACAAGATTAAGCGCACGCTCAATCTTGTAGGGTTGCCAGACGTCGTCCTGGTCACAGAAGAGAAAAATATCGGCCGGCTCCGCCATCTGGAGCGCCTTCATAAAACTGCGAGCCGGCCCCAGCCTTGGGCCCCTAACCTGTTGCAAGGCCACGCCATTGCGATCGGCCCAAGCCTGAACAAGTTCGACTGAACGATCGGTTGAGCCATCGTCGCGCAAAACTAACCGGTCCGGTCGTCGAGATTGCGCTGCCAGCGACTCTAATTGCTCTGGCAAAAAAAATTCACCGTTATAGGTTGCAAGAACAACAGTAACAATTGGGTAATTCATTTTAATATTCATTGGGATGACATAAGGTAAGTCGAACATTGCCAGCAGCTTACGCTGGCGCACCCGCAACTTGCCACCTATGCTTGGTCACACAAAATTCGACGTATGTGAACATCAGCAGCCCCCATCCCAGCATGCTAAATAGATAAGGATTAGTATTGCTAGCGAAGACGATGCAAAAAAGCAATGCTCCAATGCGAGAAAAGGCTCGTCGAATGCTAGCAGGCAAAGGCTGATGGCTATGTGTATTAACCTGTTCAACCCGCCCGTACAACATAAAGACTACAACCAGCCAAGCAGCACCGACAAGCCCAACCTTCATATAAAGCGCCAACATGCTGAGCTCATACATCCAGGGCGATTCCTCCGACCGGATGAGGTCAACATAAGCACCCATTCCACTGCCAAACCAAGGCTTGTTCATGATGGCATCGGTGAGAGCCATAACCTGCTCATACCGGATGTCGTCGCTGACTTCACGCCCGAGGCCAACAGCGGCGAGAAGGGTCGGATCGGCTAACAACATGGTCGGCAGGGTCAAAGCCAGTAGCGCGATTCCAACGAATAAGTACAGCACCGTACCCATGCGAAGTCGAGTCAGTAGTCGATCAAACAGCCAAGTCAAAACCAGAAACAAAGGGATAGCCAAAACCATCGCCCGCGTCAAAGTGAGCTGAATGGCATAGGATATTGTCAGCAGTATGACGACGCTCACGAACAGCCGGCGTTGCGCAAAATTCCGGACGGCTAAATACAGTCCAATCAACAGGAAAATTGAACTTCCCCAGAAAACTCGAAAACCATCCGGAATATGCCCAATCATGAAATTGGTCTCCACATCAGCGCGGCTTGGTTCTAGCACAGACCGCATGGCCAAAACGAGTACTGCGGCGCCGGAATCAGAAACCTTCTCGACCCAATATATCGCTATGTGTAGCAATGCCAACAACCAAATCGAGCGCTCAATCAAGCGCAGAGCACTCGGCCAACAGCCAGTACGCACTATCATTTGCGCAAATGCTGGAGCAAACAGCAATCCTAAGAATAACTGACTGTCATTCAACGCATTAGTTAATGGTACATCATAGAGCAATGGAAACCCCACACTCCATGTCAACAGGAAGAGCGCCATTCCTAGCACCCCCGCCAACGCACGCGGCGCCCAAAAGACGAAGGCCGCCCACATCACGGTGGTGTAGCTCGCCAGCAGCAACAGAAGCAGCCTGCGAACCGAGAAGCCCATCACGTCGCTCCATTGGCCGGACCCAGTTAGCGCAAGATCTGCGATTAGCAAAACACCAGGAAAAATAAAGAACAACCGATCAAAGACAGAAGATGTCCTCTGCTCCACGCGCACCTCAACAGTAGGCTCCGCCGAGTCTTTTTGGCGTGGGTCAAAAGAGGGAATAACAGTCATACGATATGAGAGGCCTTAAGGGAACACGGCATAATTCAGCCTAAAGCAGATTAAAGAAGAATTCGCCAGGTTAATTCAAATTTTGAGAGTTTTTATCGCTGCAAATCCGACTCAACCAATAGCAACAATCGTCTACTGACATTATTCACCGCACCCATTTAATTTCAAATTGCCTACAGATCCACCAATCTAAATTAACCGGAATAAAGCCAAAAATTAAGTTAACGCCTTGCTACACCCTCAATTCCTCCCTAGTCATTGGTTTCTTGAAAATTGCAAAACACAATTGCAGTATGTTAAAAATCGCCTTAAGTAAACTACCGAAGGAAAAATATCGCGCAAAGGTAAGAAATATCGACAACTCGAGAGACATCTCTGCAATTGATTTTCTCCTTAGTGACGACGGGAGACTCACCCGACCAAACTCAGAAGCACATTTTTCAAAGAAAAATGGATCACCCTGGAAGGTTGCAGTCAATAAATTATTATTACGATGCCCAGCCAAGGAAGACAAGTATCTTTCTTTCACGTACTCGACACCATGAACCAATTCCATTTCTTTTAGTATTTTTCTCAGCCTTTCTTTGTACGCAGATTCATCAAAAAGAGCAACTTTTATTGCCTGCCCCCCAACCTCTCGAAGCTGGTCAGCAGGAGAATATCCCGACACGGGACTATTTATTCCAAGTGCAATTTTACCATTAATAATCGCTTCCGGAAATGCCGTCCCACCAATTATTGGAAAACTATCCAGTACAAATGAATGGGCATTTAATAAAGTTTTGTATTCGAGAAAAGAAACTGATCTGCGTAATTCAACCCGCGCAGGATATAGAATTTTAAGAGTCCACCACCAATAGTCTCTGAAAGGGCGGACACCCAAGACCGTCAATTCAATATCTGAGCAACTCCCAAGCGTATTTCTCATAATAGCTGGCAGCGAAAATCCAAGTTTAGGCTTAAATTTCCAAAATGAGCCAGATGTCAGTATTGATTTTCTGACAGAAGACTGTGATTGAAAATCTATGCTATCCCAATCAGCAGGAAGCGGTATCCCTATAAAGCTAGAATTCAACCCAGGACATCGAGCCCTTCCAAGCGCTTCACCGAATGCACTTACCTCAAGGACACAATCTGCTGCGCTTCTGCCAAAGGAAAAAAGATGATCCGCGTGATTCACAAAATAAATTTTTGTAATTCCATTTTTTTTTACAAGTCGTGCTGCAATTGCTGTAATAAAATCATCTGAATGTATATGAAGAATTATTTTTCTGTAATCTGAAAAAATGGAAAGTAACGCTTGAAATCTCCCATTTGATGAAACCTTAGATATATCGAAAATTGAATTGAAAAGCGGCGGGGCGCCTTTCTGATTATAATCAACATTGGATTCGCAAGCAATTAGTAAATCAGGCAAGTTTTTATGCATGCCCGCCAACCTTTCCATCAATCTAGTATGTCCTCCCGCTTGATATGAACGAGATATTACATGAATACATTCTTTAGAGGGAGTGGCCCTTGGCAAGGGTAAATCGCTACGAAAGTGACTAAGAAATTTTTCCTCTATATGACCACCATCATATATAGGTGCGAAGTTACACGCAGCAAAAAGACCGTAATACGATGCGAATTGAATTGCTTTCTCTTGAGTTGATGCATTGTCTATCTCAAGCTCAATTTTTAAAAGAATGGCTTCAATGACCGATACTATATTTTTTTTCGTCATCGTTTAACTTTAGTTACTTATTTATTTACCAAAATACCATCTTTGAATAGATACATTCCAAGCCCTACTAATGCCAACTATGGAATTTTGGATTCCAATTTTCTATTGACTTATTGAGTCCCGACGCGATGTCTCAAAGGATCGATATTTATATCTATCAGTTTTTGCACGTGGTCAGCGAAAAAACAATATATATCCCATTAGGTATCGGACAAAGAAGTGTCCAATGCCAGCTTTTGCGTTGTATTAGTTCGATCGTGACGCCATCTTTGAAGCTACCCGCCGAGAAAAATTTGCAATTTTCCCCAATGAACCGGGAAGGTTTGTTACGTGTGCGAGCTTAATCAGCGAATGCAAGAGAAATCCGCACGCTGCCACCACTCCAAATACCGCGCTCAATATTGGGTACCACCGCGCGCCCCCCAAAACCAATGCCCCAACTAACAAGAGGCTCATAGCATTACCAACCACACCTCTTGCCCATCGAAAACCAGTACGACGTCGTGCCAACCAATACACCATCGGCAGATAGACCGCATACATTGCGAAAAACGCCATACCGCTCGCGGCTACTCCCATTAAGGGTAGCCCGAGCCAGGTCAGGATCACGAACACGCTTACAGCCAGAGTTTCGGTCAGCATAAAGGTGCGCCCATTGCCCGCCGCCAGAATGATGAAGCCCAACGGCCAACTGACCACCTTCAAGATGTCTCCCAGTACCTGCCACCGCAATACCTCTGCGGCAGGGTGAAAGCTTTGGGAGTAAAGCAGGTCGATCACCCACGGTGCCAAACCCATCATGGCCAGAAAGACGGGACCCGCCAGCAGGAGGGCGACTTCCGTCTGCTCGTTCACCATGCGATTCACGGCGGCATGGTCATGGATGGCGGCCGTCAGGCGCGGGTAGTAGTCAGTCCCCATGGCTGTCAATACAAAGCCGATGTAGGTCATCGAGATGGTTGCCGCCGCCTGAAAGTAACCCAGTGCATCGGCGCCCAATTGCCTTTGCACCAACGTGCGCGCCAGCAATTGCCCCAATGTGACCGCCAGGCCGGCCACCATAAAGGCCGCGCCCAGCCTGGCCAGAACACGCCACTGCCCTACCAGCACCGACAGTGGTGTGCGCGGCGCTTGCACTTTGGGCAGGCGGGCCACATACACATGGCCCAGCAAAAAACTAGCCAAAGGCGCGGCAATGAGAAAGGCCACCAAACCACTGCGCCCCCAAAGCATCAAGGCGCCAATGCCCAGCAAGGTAGAGAGCAGCGCCGAAAGCACCGTGACCCGGGCCAGATCGCCAATCTGGCGCATGCCATTCAAGAGCGCCGTTTGGGAAGCGGCTGCCACCGTCAGCCCGACGACAAGAGCCAGCCAACCCACCTCACCCGCCAACGAACCCTCTCCCAGTACCCGCGCAGCCAGCACGCCGCGTAGTGCCCAAAATACGGCTGCGCCCAGCAATGCCAGCACCAGAGAACCCAAAAAGAGTGCGCGCCGCGCCGCTGCCATTGCAGCGGCATCGTTTCGCCCGACCGCCTCCGCTATCTGGCGTGTGCCCACGTTGCCGACACCCAGCCCAGCCACAGCCGATGCCGTGCCGGCCAGGTTGGTCAGCAAGCCGATCAGTCCCACACCAGCGGGCCCCAGCAGCACGGCAGCCACCTTGATGCGCAACAGCCCCACGGCAATATTGATCACCGACGCGCCGCCGATGATGGACGACGAGCGAAGGATCTGACGGTAAGACCCGTCTTTGCTCATGCGGTGACGGCCGCCTTCTTTGCCGCCTCAATCACCATCGTAACTTGCTCAGTTTCCAAATGTGGCCCCATCGGCAAGCTAAGTACCTGATCCGCCATACGTTCGGCCAGCGGGAAAGCGCCCTGCTCCCATCCGGAGTACCCATACGCCTGCTGCAGATGCGGCGCAATCGGGTAATGAATCAGCGTACCCACACCAGCATCGGCCAACGCTTTGTGCAACGGGTCGCGCTGTGGGTGTTGGACCACATACAGGTGCCAAACGGGTTCGGCCCAGTCGGGCACGTAGGGCAGCGTCAAACCGCAGCCCGCCAAGCCCTGCTGGTAGCGCGCAGCGATGGCGCTGCGGCGGGCATTCCATTCGTCCAGGTGTGCCAGCTTCACGCACAGGATGGCGGCTTGCAGCGGGTCGAGCCGGCTGTTGTAGCCCTGCACTTCGTTGACATACTTCACGCGCGAGCCGTAGTTGCGCAGCACGCGAATGCGGTCGGCAATTTGCGGGTCGTTGGTCGTGACCGCGCCGCCGTCGCCCATGGCGCCCAAGTTTTTGCCTGGGTAAAAGCTCCAGGCCACGGCGTCGCCATGCGCGCCCAAGCGCTGGCCTTTGTAGCGCGCACCGTGCGCCTGCGCCCCATCTTCGAGCACACGCAGACCGTGCTTGCGGGCAATGGCCAGGATGGGGGCCATATCGGCTGGCTGGCCGTACAGGTGCACTGGCAGGATGACCTTGGTGCGCGGGGTGATGGCCGCTTCGATCAGCGCTGGGTCTATGTTGAAGGTTCGTGCATCGGGCTCCACCGGCACCGGCGTAGCACCACACTGGCTCACAGCCAGCCAGGTGGCAATATAGGTGTTGCTGGGCACGATGACTTCGTCACCCGGCCCCACATCCATGGCGCGCAGGGCCAGCTGCAGGGCATCCAGACCGTTGGCTACGCCTACCGCATGGGTTGCGCCACAGTAGGCGGCAAATTCGTCTTCAAACGCATCTACCTCCGGCCCACCGATATACCAACCAGAAGCTAGCAATCGTCCAACCGCTGAGTCAATTTCAGTTTGCAGTTCTCGGTACGCCGCGCCCAGGTCAAGAAAAGGGATGTTCATACTTGCCCCAGCGCCTGCATGAATACTGAGTAGTCGCGATAATAGTCTTCTTCATCAAAATGCGCAGACGCAAGCACCAAACAAATTGAACCAGGGTCAAAATTGATTTCTGCAGCCCAAATCATGGGAGGAATATGTAACCCCTGCCATGGCCGATTCAAATGACAAATCTTTTTTTGAGTGCCATCATCTAAAGACACATCAAAACTTCCCGACAAGCAGATAAGAAACTGATGTAGTTTCTTATGCGCATGCGCCCCCCTATCGGCGCCAGTCGGCACATCGTATAAATAGAATACTCGTTTAATTTCAAACGGTATATGGTGATCGCCTTCAATAGCAGTCAAGTTTCCACGAGGATCAGAAATTTTTGGTAGGTTGATTATTTTGCAGTTATCAATGGTCATAATTAAATTTCTGAAATACGGTCCAAAAGTTGAATTCACATCGACTCTCGAAAAGAAATCGCAGGACTGATCAATTATTCTCGCCGAATTTTCTTTTGCCGCGCGCTATGTAATACGTCCTCAGTCAACACTACCTTGGCCGGCACCTTGAAAGAAGAAAGTTTGGCCAGACATGCTTGTCGCACCCGTTTTTTGACGCTTTCCACAGCCTCCGGCTGAACCAGCACAATCTTGGCGACCACGATCTGCCCGAGCAAGTTATGTGTTTCGCCGAACACGGCGACATCCCGCACATTCGGCATATCGAGGATCACGCTTTCAACTTCGGATGGATAAACTTTCTGACCACCAACGTTGATCAGATCAGTTACGCGGCCCAGGATGCGGAAGTATTCGCCATCAACTTCTACCTGGTCCTGCGTGTTGAACCAACCATCAGCATCAAATTCTGACGGCGCGTTCAGGTAACCTACCATCGCGTATTCGGATTTAATCCACAACACGTCATTCACGGTTTTGGTTTGGAAACCCTCGCCTCCAATGCGCACCCAGAGTGATCTGTCGTCGCGCGACTGCGAACGCAATACGCCGACTTCCGACAGGCCATAGGTCTGCTGCAGGTTCACACCCGGGAAAGCCTTGATCAGGCGGTCGAGAGTTGACTGTGGCATCACTTCAGTTCCGTAGGTGATGCGATTTAACGAAGACAGATCAAAATCACTATGCAACTTCGACGCCATTAGCAAAGTCAGGAAGGAAGGCGTAGCTGGCAGCAGTTCAACCCGATAACGCTCGATTGCACTGCAAATTTTCGCCAACGTACGGTCCGACACTGTTACTACCGTTCCAAGACTGGACGTGATAGCCAGAATAGTGTTGATACCGCCGAAATGGTCGATCATCAAAAATGGAATGGCAACCACCGCTTGTCGCTGTCTGCGGAATTTTTCCACGACGAGGTTGAAGTCGTGCAGGATGCCCTTGGGCTTGCCGGTCGATCCGGATGAAAACAGTACCAGCCCAGGTGAGCCACGTTCACGAAAACTCGCCAGCAGCGCGTTGTCCGAGGCAATCACGCGTGGAGTAATGGTGGCATCGATGCCATCAGCAGTGAATTCGACATACCAGTCGCAGCCCGAAACGCTGAGAGCGACCGATTCTTCTATCACGGAATTCTTTGTCAGCGGAATCACGATACTGCCGTTTTGCGCCAACGCGAGCATCAGGCAAAACACTTCGGGCGAGTAGTCGCCCACCACCACCACGGCGTCGCCTTTCTGAATTCCAGCAGCGTCGATCCGGGTAAGGAAGGCTGTGATAGTGGCAAGTACTTCAGCATAGGTCACCTCGCGGCCCTCGTGAATGAAGGCGATATGATCACGCGAGCTTTGGAAGCGTTCAATCAACCAGTTCATGATTATCTTTCTGTTTTTTTCCCTGCTGGCTTATTTGGTCGCGAGCATGCTGCCCCAAGAATAACCAACTCCAAATCCACTCAGCAATAAACGGCTGCCTTTAGGCAGTCTGTTGTGCGAAAAATAATCCTTGATGAGAATTGGAACGGAAGCCGATACAGTATTTCCGATAGCCGACAAGTTAGAAAACATCTGTTCGTCTCCGATTTTCAATTTTTTCCGTAAGCTTTCCAGCGCCAAGCCGCTGGCCTGATGAAAAAAGAATTGATCAATATCCTCTGCTGCTAGGCAATTATTGGCAAGCAGTTCGAATAGCTGCTTGATAACGCGGTCGTTGACGAAATTGAGCACCCGAAGGCCGTTCATCGCTATCTTGTCGTTGTAATCTGGTGCTTCTCGGCAGGATTTTGGCTGTCGGTTGGCGCCCGATCTGATCACGAATTGGTCCCAGCCGCTACCGTCGGATGAAAGCAAAAAATCGCCGAACGAGCTGATCAAGGGCTCGGTACCACAATCATCAATCTGGCCAATCCAAGACACGGCAGCGCCGTCGCCGAACAGCATTCTGGTTGATCGGTCGCCCTCCGCCAGATATTTGGAATATGTGTCTGCAGTCACCAATAGCAAATTTTTTGCAACGCTGGAGCGAATAAAGCTAGTGGCCATCACCAAGCCATAAATAAACCCGGAACAGGCCAAGTTGTAGTCGAACGCCAGTATATTTTTTTTGAGGCCGAGATCTCGCTGCAGCAAGAAGGCATTGGACGGCATCACGTAATCGGGCGACTGCGTACAAAAAATAATCCCGTCAATCTTCTCGCTCAGTGAGGGATTTTTGTCTAATAGCTTTTTTGCAGCCACCAATGCCAAGTCATAGGCTGTCTCGCCCTGACATGCAATGTGCCGCTCGAGCACACCGGTCCGCAGTGCGGTCTGATCGACTTTCCACTCCGGGAATCTGTCCCTAAAATAGCTGTTGTGAACAACTTGCTCGGGCAAATAATATTCGATATCAATTAAGGAACCGGGTAATTGCTGCATGGCGTTATCTCAATCCAGTCCTAAAAATGTCAATAAGGCCAGGTTCTCGCCCCGTACCGCAGCACCGTCCATAGATTCACCATGGCCTGGGCAGATCAAGCGCCCGGCGTTAATGCCGTCCCACAGGTGGAGGATGCTTTGTCGGAGCAGTTGGGAATCTTCGCCCGGCATCGACGATAACCCCACGCCGCGGCTGTATATGGTGTCTCCGGTGAACCATGTCGTACCAAATTCGATGACGCAGGAGCCCGGGGTATGACCCGGTGCAGAAAGATAGCGCAGCGCGTTACCACCGACGTCGATGCTGATGCTGGCATCGATATAGGTCACCTCGGGCTGTTCAATTCGGTGCGGAATCTTTAGCACCATTAGCAGGAAATTGGACGATTTCAGGGTGCGTGCATCTGCTTTATGCATGAAAATCTGACAGCCATATTTTTTCTGGAAATAAGCAGCGCTTCCGGCATGGTCGAAATGTCCATGCGTGCAAAACACTTGGTGCGGCCTCAACCCCTGCTCGGCCATTTCCGCATCGATAGCCGGGCCGTCGAGTCCAGCATCAATCAATATCGCCCCGCCGGGCACATGTGCCTCACAAAAATAGGCATTCGACTGAAATATGCCACTGGTTACACACCACACTTTGCCGCCGCCCCAGTTGCCAACCACAGTGGCCATATCAATGCACTCCGCCCAAATAAATCGTCTGCGCCGTGATGTAGGAACTGCGCTCAGATGCAAGGAAGTCCAGCACGTTGAGAATATCGTCGGGCTCGGCGAAACGCGGGATTGGCAGGCTGGCAACTACCGCGGCAATCTTGTCCGGCGGTAGTTGGTCCAGCATATCGGTCTTGATGGCGCTCACGGCCAGCGTATTGCAGGTGACATTCAACGGCGCCAGTTCCCTCGCCATCACATTGGCCAGCGAAGACAGGCCCGCTTTGCATGCCGCATAGATCGAATCGCCTACCGGCTCCAAGCTGGCGGCCATCGAACCGATGTTGATGATGCGGCCCCATTTCGCCTTGCGCATCATCTTGGATGCTTCTCGTGAGACCATGAAAGAGCCCATCAGATTGGTGTTCAGCATCGCCTGCGCTGCCGCGGGCGGCATGATCATCGCGTATTGCGAAGTCAACACGGCCGCATTATTAACCACGATTTGCACTGAGTCATTGACTTTTTTGAGCGCTGTAAACGCCTTTTGCACCGCTTGTGAATCGCCGACGTCAACCTGAAAATGAAAATAATCCGGATGCTCGATGGTTGCCTGACCACGCGCGAAGCCGGCCACGCGAGCGCCATTTGCCAAAAAATGCTCGGCAATCAAGCGACCAACGCCGCGTCGACTGCCGGTAACTAGAGCAAACTTGCCCGAGTAAACTTTTGCGCCTTGGGTCATGCCGCCTCTGACAACAACAAAATTATGTAGTTGCTCAACGCTTCGACGTCGGTAAACGGGGAGACGGCCTGGCTCATGGCACGGTCGTCAGTCAGGCTAATATCCCGCGCGCTGGCATCCGAGACGGCCGCTTCTACATCGACTATGACGGACACCAGCGACAGCGAATCGAGCACCGCGTCAGCGCCGAATAGGCGGGTGTCGAGATGGATGTCGATTTGCTCATCTGGGCCGCACTCTTCGTTGATATTTTTCAGAGCCTTCAAGATGATGGCCTGTACAGCGTCTTTGGTTAACATACTATTTCCTTGTTGAATTAATTTGGACCAGTGGCGGTCGAGCTAATGTAATCAGCGCTTTCATACGAGGCACAGTTATTTTTCGGTATTCATCAACCAATAGTCCGACGAATATCCCGTCCATAAATTGACCAGCCAGACATAGATGGTTGCGCAGACGACCCTCCTCTTTCATGCCCAGATATTTATGCCATTTGAGCATCAGGTGGTTATTTGCCGCAACGATCCCAAAGACGCGTACCAAGCCGAGCTGATCGAAGGCTAGTTCGTACAACAGCTTCATCGCTTCGACCGCCACGGGCACGCCTTTGGCTGCTTCCTCGTCGCCGATCAAGAACCGTCCTGGTTCGCCGTGGCGACTGGTCGCATCGATACTGGTCAGAGACAGCATCCCAACCGGATGTCCATTCTTCAACTCAATGATGAAATTATATTCAGACACGGGGCGACCGCCGATCCACGCAGCCTGCTGCTCAAGCGTGGCTGCGCCTGCATTAAGAAACTTTGCACGCTGCGCATGGCGCCAGCGAAAAGTTAATTCGGCGTCGGCAACCTGTAGCGGTCGTAGGTTAACAAACTCACCTTCCAATACTCGCGATTGCGTCATGGTGTCCTTTCAAAAAATTATGATTCCAGCCGCTTCTGCCTGTGGCGGGCAAGCATTGGGTTTACCAATATCTGCTTGTCTGTAGTGCCTAGGGGCTGAATTTCAGAACACGGATGAATAAATGGTCGAGTCATAGCTAAGTGATAGTCTTTCGCTGGGCGTGAATGGATTCTCGAGGATGGTTTTGGGCATTCTTGGCTGGCGGGTTATACGTCACCCACCGCGCGTGACTTGGACTGAAAATGGGATGGCGATACGCCAGCCATCAAAACGTTTCGGCCTCGCGCAGCGCCCGCCCATGCTGGTCTTTGGCGGACAGGCTGGGCTGCGTGGTTACAGGCCAATCAATGCCTATGGCGGGGTCATTCCACGCAATGCAGCGCTCATGCTCAGGCGCGTAATAGTCGGTGGTTTTATACAAAAACTCTGCCGACTCGCTGGTGACCACAAAGCCGTGCGCAAAGCCTGCGGGTATCCAGAGCTGTTTGTGGTTGTCTTCGCTCAACTCCATGCCCACCCACTTGCCAAATGTGGCGGAGCCCTTGCGGATATCCACCGCCACATCAAACACCGCCCCGCGCACCACGCGCACCAGCTTGCCCTGGGACTGTTGAATTTGGTAATGCAAACCACGCAGCACGCCTTTGGCGCTGCGGCTGTGGTTGTCTTGCACAAAGTTCAGGTTCAGGCCGGTGGCCTGGTTGAAGGCTTTCTGGTTGAAACTTTCATAGAAGAAGCCACGGGCGTCGCCAAACACCTTGGGCTCGATGACGAGGACTTCTGCAATGGCGGTGGGGGTCACTTTCATGCTTGCGGCCCCTCTTTGAGCAAGCCCAGCATGTACTGGCCATAGCCGTTCTTGGCCAAAGGCTGGGCCAGTTTTTCGAACTGCTCGGCGTTGATAAAGCCGTTGCGCCAGGCAATCTCTTCGGGGCAGGCGATCTTCAGGCCCTGGCGGTGCTCCAGCGTGGCGATGAACTGGCTGGCTTCGAGCAGGCTTTCGTGCGTGCCGGTGTCCAGCCAGGCATAGCCGCGCTTCATGATCTGCACGTTGAGCTGATCCAGGTCAAGATAGGCTTGGTTGACGGCGGTGATTTCGAGCTCGCCCCGGGCGCTGGGTTTGACGGCCTTGGCGATGTCCACCACCTGCTTGTCGTAAAAGTACAGGCCGGTGACGGCATAGCTGCTCTTGGGTTTCGTGGGCTTTTCCTCGATGCTTCTGGCCTTGCCGCTGCCGTCGAACGCCACCACGCCGTAGCGCTCGGGGTCTTGCACATGGTAGGCAAAGACGGTGGCGCCGCTGGTTTGGGCATCGGCCTCAGCCAGCAAGGGGGTGAAGTCATGGCCGTGAAAGATGTTGTCGCCTAGCACCAGCGCGCTGGGGTGGTTGCCAACGAACTTGTCGCCAATGATGAATGCTTGGGCCAAGCCATCGGGGCTGGGTTGCACGGCGTACTGCAGGTTCATGCCCCACTGGCTGCCGTCACCCAACAGTTGCTCAAAGCGCGGCGTATCCTGCGGGGTGCTGATGACGAGCACATCGCGGATGCCCGCCAGCATAAGGGTGCTGAGCGGGTAGTAAATCATGGGCTTGTCGTACACCGGCAGCAACTGCTTGCTGATGGCCAGCGTGGCCGGATGTAAACGGGTGCCGGACCCGCCGGCGAGGATGAGGCCCTTGCGGGAGGTGCTGAGTGCAGTCATGTTTATGGTTTTTTTGAATTCAGAGGATTTCGGCCAGCATGCGGTCTACGCCCTGCTGCCAGGGCGGCAGGCGCAGGCCAAAGGTGGTTTGCAGCTTGTCGGTGTTCAGGCGCGAGTTGTGCGGGCGTCTGGCCGGCGTGGGGAAAGCGCTGGTGGGCACGGGGGCCACCTCTTTTGCTACCAACTCAATAGCTGGTTGCGCTTGCGCTGCCTGGGCCAGCACGTGTTTTGCATAAGAATTCCAGCTGGCTTCGCCGCTGGCGGCTAGGTGGTAGATTCCCGCTTCGCCGTGCGGCTCGGACGGACGCTGCAGCACCTGGCGTATCGCGTGCGCAGTGACATCGGCCAGCAGTTCGGCGCCGGTGGGCGCACCCCACTGATCATCGATCACGGTCAGGCGCTCGCGTTCGCGCGCCAGGCGCAGCATGGTCTTGGCAAAGTTGCCGCCACGCGCAGCATAGACCCAGCTGGTTCTGAAGATCAGGTGCTTTTGGCAGTGCTGGGCAATCAAGCGCTCGCCTTCAAGTTTGGTCTGGCCGTACACGCTGAGCGGCGCGGGCGCGTCGGTTTCCAGCCACGGCTGCGTGCCGCTGCCGTCAAACACGTAGTCGGTGGAGTAATGCACCAGCCAGGCGCCCAGTTTGTGGGCCTCTTGCGCCAGCACGCCGGGGGCGGCGGCGTTGATGGTGCGGGCCAGGTCAGGTTCGCTCTCGGCCTTGTCCACGGCGGTGTGGGCGGCTGCATTGACGATGACGTCGGGCTGCAGGCGCTGCACCGTGTCGGCCAGACCTTGCAGGTTGCTCAGGTCGCCGCAGAAATCTGTGCTGTGCCGGTCCAGTGCGGTTACCTCGCCCAACGGCGCCAGGCTGCGCTGCAGCTCCCAGCCCACCTGGCCGTTTTTGCCGAGCAGGAGGATCTTCATGCGGTGGCGTATTGGGTCTGCACCCAGTCGCGGTAGGCGCCGCTTTGCACGTTGGCCACCCACTCGGGGTTGGCCAGGTACCACTGCACGGTCTTGCGGATGCCGGTCTCGAAGGTTTCGGCGGGCTTCCAACCCAATTCGCGCTCGATCTTGCTGGCGTCGATGGCGTAGCGCCGGTCGTGGCCGGGCCGGTCTTTGACGTAGCTGATTTGCGTGCGGTAGCTGCTGCCGTCCGCCCTGGGGCGCAACTCGTCGAGCAAGGCGCAGACGGTTTGGACGATCTCGATGTTGGGTTTCTCGTTCCAACCACCGATGTTGTAGACCTCGCCCAGCTTGCCTGCTTCGAGCACGCGGCGGATGGCGCTGCAGTGGTCCCTGACGTAAAGCCAGTCGCGGATCTGCATGCCGTCGCCGTACACCGGCAGCGCTTTGCCGGCCAGGGCGTTGACGATCATCAGCGGGATGAGCTTTTCGGGAAAGTGGTAGGGGCCGTAGTTGTTGCTGCAGTTGGTGGTCAGCACCGGCAGGCCGTAGGTGTGGTGGTAAGCGCGCACCAGGTGGTCGCTGGCGGCCTTGCTGGCCGAATAGGGGCTGTTGGGCTCATAGCGGTGGTTTTCGGTAAAAGCCGCATCGCCGGCGCCAAGCGAACCATAGACCTCGTCGGTCGAGACATGCAGCAGGCGAAAAGCCGTCTTGTCCTCGGCCGGCAGGCTGCCCCAGTAGGCGCGCACGGCTTCGAGTAGTCGAAAGGTGCCGACGATGTTGGTCTGGATGAAGTCTTCGGGGCTGTGGATCGAGCGGTCCACATGGCTTTCGGCGGCAAAGTTGATGACAGCGCGCGGCTGGTGCTCGGCCAGCAGGCCGGCCACCAGGGCGCTGTCGCCGATATCGCCGTGCACAAAGATGTGGCGCGCATCGCCTTGCACCGGGGCCAGGGTTTCGAGGTTGCCCGCGTAGGTCAGCTTGTCGAGGTTGATGACACGCTCCTGCGACTGCGCGAGCCAGTCGAGGACGAAGTTGGCGCCAATGAAGCCGGCGGCTCCGGTGATGAGGATGGTCATAAGTCCACTGATCAAAAAGAATGAAGGCCATCGGTGCAGATGGCCCGTCAACTGATGGCTTGCTTGCCTACCGCAGCCCCAATGCCCGCCGAATGCGCGCCACCTTGC
The DNA here is from genome assembly GCF_012932145.1 of Acidovorax sp. SRB_14. Lineage (GTDB taxonomy): Bacteria > Pseudomonadota > Gammaproteobacteria > Burkholderiales > Burkholderiaceae_C > Simplicispira. The sequence continues at coordinate 99,726 of NZ_MWOK01000013.1, forward strand.
CAGCAGCGTCCGCATCTTTTACCGTGCTGCGCGCAGCCTGCCGCACAAAGACAAACAGCAGCAGCGCCAGTCCAGTGGCCAGGGTGGCGCCAATGGCCAGCAGGGCTTTCTTGGGCTTACTGGCCCTTTGCGGCAGGGTCGGGGCCTGGATGAGTTGGGCGTCTGTCACGCCTTCCAGCTGGGTCTGAAGCGTGGCCACTTGATTCTGTGCGGCGGCTGTGACGCTGAGCAGTTCGGCGTAACCGCGCGCCGACTCGGTGCTGCTGCCTGCGCCGCTCGACTCCATACGTTTGAGCAGGGCGCCTGCGGCGTCTTCGGCATTCTTGATGCGCACCTGCGCGTCCTTCAGTTGGGCTTCAAGCCGCGCCAATTCACTCGCCTTCGGCCGACTTTGCACATACGTTTGCTGGAGCACTGCCTCGGCGATAGCCTGCGCCTGCTGCGGCGCGGGCGCGGAAACTGTGAGCGTGAGCAGTTTGTCATTGCGCCCCACCGCCACCTTGATTTGCTCACGCAGCAGCCGACGCGCTTCTTCGCCCGACTCCTCCGTGGTTAACCCCAAGCCAGCGGCTACCGGGTCCAGTACCGCAGCGGTGGTCATCAGGCTGGCTGTGCCCTGCTCTGCCTTCAGTACGGCGATGCTCTCAAAGGTTTTCGGCACGATGAAGGCAAGGCCCAGCGCGCACAAACCCACCAACATGGGAACAAAGATCAAGAGTTTGATGTTTTCTGCCAGCGTTACCAGGATGTCTAGCAGGCCGATATCTTCTTGCTGTATTGGTTGCGGGATTTCACTGACAAGGCAAGGCTGTTCCATGGAGAGAGGCATTCTGCTGAATAAGGGAAATTCATTGTAGTTGGCATGTACTTTATTGAGCGGTTACAGAAAGAGAAAGCGTCTATGCATCTTCACAATTCCAACAGTCTCCGGCGCGCCAACACCCCGCACCGCAATGGAGGCCAGCCGTTTGGGTGGCTGGCACATAGCTTGGCGCCACCGCTCGGCGCCCATGCTGCAGCGCAATATTTGAATGGACCGCAGCCTCGGTTAGAGTAGCTGCAAACGCCCAATCCAGCGCTGCGAGGGGAGCCGCACACATGGTGAAACGAGCGCCGCTTCGCACGGCAAAACACCCCGTTGAAATCACCCGGGCGCTGTGCCACCGGCTGGGCACGCAGTCCCTGCCTTCACCGCGCTGCTGCCGATCCGGCCGCACCCCGATCCCCGCCTCTTCCGCTGCCCCTGTCCGGTCAAGCACGATCCGCTGCGCCGATCGGGCGCGTCCGCAAGGCACGCGCTGCGCTGCCCGACGCCACGGACCACAGCGTGCCCCTGAACGACCGGGCCCACGCTCACCGGAGGCCGCCGCCTGACGGCCAGGCTACCCCACACCCCGCACTACAGGAGACAGCCATGGCCCAATGGACCCCTTTTCCCCACCCCGGCGCCTACCGCTTCGATAGTGCCACGCTGAAGCAGCAGTGGCCGCAGCTGCACTGCGGCGACGCCGAACCGCTGCCCGACGACGCTGCAGTGCTGCAGGCCTGGGTGCTGTTCCACAACGGGGACTTCCAGGAAGCAGCCCAGGCCGGACTGAGCGCCGGCGGCGCGGGCCTCACGGTGGCCAACCGGGCCACGGCCCTCTACGCCAACTACCTCGAAAAACGGGAGAAGGCGCGGCTCGACCTGTTTTTGCAGGTCGCCGAGCGCGCGCAGGCGCAGGCCGTTGCCGCGCCCGGCAACGCCAACGCGTGGTACCTGCAGGCCTATGCGCTCGGACGCTACAGCCAAGGCATCAGCGTCGCCAAGGCGCTGGCCCAGGGCCTGGGCAGCAAGGTCAAAGGCGCGCTCGAAAAAACCATTGCGCTCGCGCCGGGGCACGCAGACGCGCGCATTGCGCTGGGCGCCTTCCACGCCGAAGTGATCGACAAGGTGGGTGCGCTGATCGGCGGCATGACCTATGGCGCCAAGAAGGAGAAGGGCCTGCAGCTGTTCGCGGAAGCCCTGAAGCTCAATCCTGGCTCGGCCATTGCGCGCATCGAATATGCCAATGCGCTGGTGATGCTGGAGGGCGACAAGCGGATGGACGAAGCCACAGCCCTCTACGAGCAGGCCGCCGCGATGGAGCCGCGGGACGCCGCCGAGCACCTGGACGTGGACCTGGCGCGGGCGGAGCTACAAGACTAGAACAGGCCGCGGTCCACGCCGGCCTAGGCGGCGACAAAACGTCGTGCGGCAATCTCCAGCAGGCCGTCAAAGATCAGGTTGTCGACCAGCTCGAACGGCCGCGTCATGCTCGGCGCCATCTTCCAGCCCGCGCCACCGGTCATCATGCAGACCGGCTCGGCGCCGCAGTGCGCTTTGAGGTGCTGCACCATGCGCTCGACCGCCCCCGCAATCGCATAAGTGCCACCGCTGGTCAGCGCATCGCTGGTGTTGGTCGGAAACAGGCGCACTTCGCCCGTGGGCACATGCAGGCCGGCCGTGCCCGATTCGAGGGCGCGCAGCATGATGCCGTGGCCCGGCAGGATGAGGCCACCGAGAAACATGCCCGCGCTGTCGATGGCCTCGACGGTGACCGCCGTGCCCACCATGACCACGATCAGCGGCCGCGCCGGGCCGTGGGCGAGCATGCGCTGGCGCGCACCAATCATCGCGACCCAGCGGTCACAGCCCAGGCGTGCGGGGTGGTCGTAGCCGTTGACCAGGCCCGCCTCGTGCGAGGACGGCACCACCCAGTGCGCGGAGACATCCCATAGCTCCATCTGCTCTTCGACGCGGCGCTTGATCGCGTCGCCGGCCACGACGCAGCCCAGCATGTGCGTGGGCACGGGCAGCCGGGCCCACGCGCCTTCGGCCAGGCGGTCGATGTGGTCAAGGAACTCGGCCCCCTGCGCCAGCAGTTCGGCCCCTGGCTGGGGGCCCCTGTACAGCGCCCACTTGAGGCGGGTGTTGCCGACGTCGATGGCCAAAAATGTCATGCGGCGGATTATCCCGAGTTTTAGTACCTGGGCTGCAGGGCAGGCTCCAGAGGCCGCAGCACGCTCGCGGCCGGCCGTGCTTTCGGCGCGCTGTCCGACACCGGCGCGCCGCGCGTGGGCATTACAGTGGGCTTTCTTTTGCCACTCAAGGAGTTTGCACATGGGCCTTCTCAGTTTCATCAAGGACGCGGGCGAGAAACTGTTCGGTGGCAAGGACGCGCAGGCGGCCACGGCCACGGCGGCCGCACCGTCGCAGGACGAGCGCAACGCCACGGCCGCGCGCGCCATCGAGACCTACATCGCCGCGCAAAACCTCGGCACCCAGAACGTGCAGGTGGCCTTTGACGGCCTGCAGGGCAAGGTGACGGTGCGTGGCGAGGCCCCCACGCAGGCGGCCAAGGAAAAAGTCACCCTGTGCTGCGGCAACGTGGCCAGCGTGACCAGCGTCGACAACCAGATGAGCGTGGCCCAGGCCGAGCCCGAGGCGCAGTACCATGACGTGGTCAGCGGCGACACGCTCTCGGCCATCGCCAAGAAGTACTACGGTGACGCCAGCAAGTACCCGAAGATCTTCGAGGCCAACCAGCCCATGCTGACGCACCCCGACAAGATCTACCCGGGCCAGAAGCTGCGCATTCCGCCGCCGTAAACAAAACCCCTCCCCACAAAAAACGGACCCGCGGGTCCGTTTTTTGTGCGGCTTCATCCCTGGCGCCACGGCAGGCCGTGCCAGCGCCACCCGCCCGTCTTGCCGCGCTGGGCCTGGGCGTCGGGGTTGCCCTCAAAGCCCTCGAGGATGTTGTAGGCCACCAGACCCAGTTCGGTCGCGCGGCGCGCGGCCGCGATGGAGCGCACGCCGCTGCGGCACAGGAACACGGCCGTGCCGCCCGCGGGCACGGCGGCGCGCAGCTGCGCGTCGAAGCCGGGGTTGAGCGCCATGCCCGGCCACTGCTTCCAGGCCACGGCGGCGGCGCCGGGCACTTGGCCGACCCATTCGCGCTCGGCGTCGGTGCGCACGTCCACCAGCACGGCTTCACCGCGCTGCACCCACTGCCAGGCCAGCGGCGGCGGAACATCGCCCGCATAGCCCTCGGCCGCGCGCGGCGCCTGCAGCGCGGCACCCTCGGCGTCGTGGCGCAGGCCCGAGCGCAGGTTGGCGGGCACGGCTTCGTCGATGCGCCCGGGGCGCGGCAGGTCCAGTCCCTGCATCAGCGCAACGAACTCGGCCTCGCTGCGGCCGGCCACGCGCGCGTTGCCGGCCTTCTCGGCAGCAATGCTCGAATGGCTACGGCCGTGGTAGTCGTGGCCGGGCCAGACGGTGGTGTCGCCCGGCAGCGCGAACAGCACCTCGGTGAGGCTGCGGTAGAGCGCGTGCGCGTCGCCGGACTGGAAGTCGGTGCGGCCGCAGCCATTGATGAGCAGCGTGTCGCCCGTGAAGACGTGGCTGCGCCACACATAGGACATGCTGCCCGCCGTGTGCCCCGGCGTGTGCAGTGCGCGCAGCTGCTCGCCGCCAAAGTCGAGCGTGTCGCCGTGCTGCAGCTGCACGGCGGCCGTGCCGATGCCGCAGTCCGCGGGCGCGGCCGTGCGTGCGCCGGTGTGCTCGGCCAGCAGGCCGGCGCTGGTGATGTGGTCGGCATGGGCGTGGGTTTCCACGGCCCAGCGCAGTGTGAGGCCGCGTGCCTGCAGCGCCGCCAGGTCGCGCTCGAGCTGCGCATCGACCGGGTCGATGATCAGCGCCTCGCGCGTGGCGCTGTCGTGCAGCAGGTAGGTGTACGTGCTCGAGGCCGGGTCGAAGAGTTGCAGCGGAATCATGGGGCGGACCGGTTCGGAGAAAGGGCAAAGGCGCTGGCACCGTGCGCAGCAAATGCATTGTGGACCGCGCCGGCGCCGCGTCAAGCGGCTGCGCACGCGCCGTGCACCGGGTCGGAATTTTTAGGCGAAATAAGCCTCAAACGCTTACTCACACTGCGCAAGCAGCTATTTTTTCAATAGCATATCAATCCCAGCGCGGCGCCGGCTCGTCGCGCAGGCAGCGGCGCAGCGCGGCGTGGTCGGGCACCACGGTGGCCACGGTGCTCCAGAAGCGCGGGCTGTGGTCCATCACGCGCAGGTGGGCCAGCTCGTGCGCCACGACGTAGTCGATGACGGCGGGGCGGTAGTGCAGCAGCCGCCAGTTCAGGCGGATGGAGCCGTCGGTCTTGGCGCTGCCCCAGCGCGTCTGCGCGTTGGACAGGCGCAGGCGGCTCCAGCGCACACCGAGCAGCGGCGCGAAGTGGTCGAGCCGTTCGGTGAAATGCGCGCGCGCCTGGTGCATGAGCCAGGCCTGCACCGCGTCGCGGACCTGCGCCGCGCCGGCGCTGGCGGGCAGGCCGATGCGCAGCTCGGCGGGCGCGCCTGCGGCTGCCGCGCGCAGCACGCCGGCCACGCCCTGGGCCGGGTCGAGCACCACCGTGAGCGGCGCGCCCAGGTAGGGCAGCGCGGCGCCGTCCTGCCAGCGGATGCGCGCGTGCTCCTCGCGCTGCTGGCGCTCGCGCGCCTCGGCGAGCTTGCGCAGGATCCAGCCCGATTTGCGCCGCAGCGCATCGTCCACCGCGGCCAGCGTGACCCCGGTGGGGGCGCGCACCGAGAGGCCGTCGGCGCTCACCGTGAAGCCAATGCTGCGCCGGCGCACGCGCTGCAGCGCGTAGGCCACCACGGCGTCGCCCAGCCGCAGCTCGCGGCGGGCCTGCGGGTGGCGAAAGCTCGCGGGGGCCAGCAGCTCGCCGAGCGACAGCGGGGGCGGAGGCGGAGGTGGGGACTTTTGCGGAGGCTCGATTGCTACGCTTTCAGGAGCTTTCAGCGCTTTCCCTGCATGGGCTGGAGGCTGTTTTGGCGTGAAGCCCTGCGCCGGCGGATCGAACAAGTCCAGCACCAGTTGGATCAAGGACATGGAGGGGGGTCTTTTCAAACGCCAGCGCAGACAGGGCAAGCGCTGGCAGCGGCTGTGTCTATCGCCTCAAGGCAGCGGTGGCGGCGCAGGCAGGGCGCTGTCGTGCGCCAGCAACTCTTCGGCAAAGGCCGCCAGGCTGGCGTGCGCACGCGTGCCCGGGGGCCATTCGGGGGGCAGCGCCGCCGCGGGGTCGAGCCCAGCGGCCGCGCCCGTGCACACCAGGTGCAGCGGGGCGCCGAATGCCGCACCGGCCTGCAGGTGGGCGATGCAGCTGCCCACCACGCACACCTCGTGCGCATCCACGCCGTAGCGCTCGCAGATCTGCTCGAATAGGCCTGTGGCGGGCTTGCGGCAGTGGCAGGCTTCGTCGGGCGCATGGGGGCAATAGAACACGGCGTCGATGCGCCCGCCCATGGCCGCCAGCTGGCGGTGCATGCCGCCATGGATGGCGTTGAGCGCGGCCACGTCGAACAGGCCGCGCCCCAGGCCCGGCTGGTTGGTGGCGATGACCACGCGCCAGCCGCCATGGTTGAGCCGGGCAATGGCGGCGAGCGCGCCAGGCACCGGTGTCCAGTCGTCGGGGCTGGCGATGAAAGGCTCGTCCCCCAGCGCGTTGATGGTGCCGTCGCGGTCAAGAATGGCGATTTTCATGGCGCGATTATCAAAGCAAAGCTCCCGGCGACGCCTGGGCCTGGGGCGGCACCGGCGTGGGCAGGGCCTGCCAGCCGGTCACGAACAGGCCCTGGTAGCGCCCGCGCGCCCACTGCAGCACCACGCGCTGGCCCGGGCGCCACTGCGTGGCCTGCGGGTCGTCGATCAGCACCTGCTGCGGCTGTGCGAGCGTGTCCACGCGCAGCACCAGCAGCGTGCCGCCGGGGCC
>NZ_MWOK01000012.1:0-46667 GCF_012932145.1 Acidovorax sp. SRB_14
GCCCGCCCCACGGCCCACCGCGCCCGCGCCACGCGCGGCGCCCGCGAGCGCCAGCGCCGACGGCGCGGTGCGCCTGAACAAGCGCCTGGCCGAGCTGGGCCTGTGCTCGCGCCGCGAGGCCGACGACTGGATCGCGCACGGCTGGGTCTATGTCAATGGCCAGGTGGCCGAGATGGGCGTCAAGGTCACGCCGCAGGACAAGGTCACGGTCGAGCGCGCAGCGCAGCGCCACCAGGACAACCGGGTCACCATCCTGCTCAACAAGCCGATGGGCTATGTGAGCGGCCAGGCCGAGGACGGCCACACGCCGGCCGTCGCGCTGATCAACCCGCGCACGCACTGGCGCGACGATCCGAGCGGCCTGCGCTTTTCGCCGCCGCACTTGCGCGGGCTGGCGCCGGCCGGGCGGCTCGACATCGACTCGGTCGGCCTGCTGGTGCTGACGCAGGACGGCCGCGTGGCGCGCCAGCTGATCGGCGAGGACTCGACGCTGGACAAGGAATACCTGGTGCGCGTGGTCTACCAGGGGCCGGGCCAGGCGCAGGCGCGGCACCCCGACGAGCGCAGCGCACCGCTGCAGGAAATCGACGAGCGCGACCCGGTCAGCACCAACGTGCAGGCGGTGTTTCCGCCCGCGCTGCTCGAGCGCCTGCGCCACGGCCTGAGCCTGGACGGCCAGCCGCTCAAGCCCGCCAAGGTCGAGTGGCAGAACCCCGAGCAGCTGCGCTTCGTGCTGGTCGAGGGCAAGAAACGCCAGATCCGCCGCATGTGCGAGCAGGTCGGCCTGAAGGTGGTGGGCCTCAAGCGCATCCGCATGGGCCGCGTGGTGCTGGGCAACCTGCCCGTCGGGCAGTGGCGCTACCTGGCCCCGGGCGAACAGTTCTGAGCGTCCCGCACCCGCTCGGCGTGCGGGGGCGTGCCTAGGCGGCGCAGGCCTTGTTGCGCGCCGCGTGCATGCCCTTGGCCTTGGCGTCGGCCTCGCTCATGTACTCGCCCTGCTTGGTCTTGCCGTAGTAGCGGTCGCCCTGGCAGTGGTAGACCTTGGTGTCTTTATTGACCCAAACCTTGCCCGGGCCGCCGCCGGGAGCGGCCGCCATGTCCTGCCGGTCGGGAGCGCCCGGGGCCTTGGTGGGGGCGCCGGTGGCGGGCGCCACGCCGGTCTTGTTGACCGCCGACGATTGCGTTTCGACTGCTGCGGCCTTGCCGGCCGCGGCGGCGGCAGGGGCTGCGCCATACCAGGTCTGGATTCCCTTGTGGCCCTTGCAAGCCCCGGTCTTCTGGGCAGGCGACGCATAACTGCCGTCCTTGCACTGGACCGTGGTGCCCGCCGGTGCGTCGGCCGGCAGGGGCTGGCCCTGGGCCCCCAGTGCGCCGAACAGGCTGGCCGTGGCCAGCAATGCCTTGAGTGAGAGATTCATGCTGAATGCTCCTGAAGCGCTGTGGTGGGAAGCCCATCGTAGTAAGGTTTGGATCCCGGCACAAGGCAGTGCGTGGACCGGTCATTGCCGCTGGGCGCAGCGCGGGACCTTGAAGCGCTGGCCGGACACCCCATCTGCCCCTGCGGTGCGCCTTGTGCGCTCACCTTTTATTCCCTTTCTTTGTTTATCCATCCATGACAACGACCAAGACCACGCTCTCCTTCCAGGCCGAAGTGGCCCAGCTGCTGCACCTGGTCACGCACTCGCTGTATTCCCACCCCGAGATCTTCCTGCGCGAGCTGGTCTCCAACGCCTCGGACGCCTGCGACAAGCTGCGCTTTGAGGCGCTGAACCGCCCCGAGCTGTACGAAGACGCGCCCAACCTCGAAGTGCGGGTGTCGTTCGACCCGGGTGCCAAAACGCTGACCATCACCGACAACGGCATCGGCATGAGCACGCAGGAGGCCATCGACCACCTGGGCACGATCGCCAAGAGCGGCACCAAGGATTTCATGGGCCAGCTCACGGGCGACCAGAAGCAGGACGCGCAGCTGATCGGCCAATTCGGCGTGGGCTTCTACTCGGGCTTCATCGTCGCCGACAAGATCACCGTCGAGTCGCGCCGCGCCGGCCTGCCGGCCGAAGAGGGCGTGCGCTGGACGAGCGGTGGCACGGGCGACTTCGAGGTCGAGACCATCACGCGCGCCGCGCGCGGCACCAGCGTGATCCTGCACCTGCGCGCCGATGCCGAGGAGTACCTGAACGCCTGGAAGCTCAAGAGCGTCATCGCCAAGTACTCGGACCACATCAGCCTGCCCATCCTGATGGAGAAGGAAGAGTGGAAGGACGGCGAGCTCATCAACCCGTCGGACGAGGCCGGCGGCCGCCAGCCCGGCGCGATGGTCAAGACCGGCGAGTGGGAGCCGGTGAACAAGGCCAGCGCGCTGTGGACGCGGCCCAAGCGCGACATCAGCGACGAGCAGTATCAGGAGTTCTACAGGACCATCTCGCACGACTTCGAGAACCCGCTGACCTGGGCACACAACCGCGTCGAGGGCAACACCGAATACACGCAGCTGCTCTACATCCCGGCCAAGGCGCCGTTCGACCTGTGGAACCGCGACAAGAAGGCCGGCATCAAGCTCTACGTCAAGCGCGTCTTCATCATGGACGACGCCGAGGCGCTGATGCCCAGCTACCTGCGCTTCGTCAAGGGCGTGATCGATTCGAGCGACCTGCCGCTCAACGTCAGCCGCGAGCTGCTGCAGGAAAGCCGCGACGTCAAGGCGATCCGCGAGGGTTCGACCAAGCGCGTGCTCTCGATGCTGGAAGACCTGGCCAAGCACGACAAGCACGAGGCCCCCGTGGAAGGCTCGGACGCCGTGACCGACGTGGTCGATGCCGACGACCAGGCCAAGGAAGGCAAGTACAGCCAGTTCTACGCCGAGTTCGGCGCCGTGCTCAAGGAAGGCCTGGGCGAGGACTTTGCCAACCGCGAGCGCCTGGCCAAGCTGCTGCGCTTTGCCAGCACCATGAGCGACACGGCCAGTGTGTCGTTTGCCGATTACAAGGCGCGCATGAAGGACGGCCAGGACGCCATCTACTACATCACCGCCGACACCCTGGCGGCCGCCAAGAACAGCCCGCAGCTCGAAGTGTTCAAGAAAAAGGGCATCGAGGTGCTGCTGATGACCGACCGCGTTGACGAGTGGGCGCTGAACTACCTGCAGGACTTCGACGGCACGCCGCTGCAGTCCGTGGCCAAGGGCGCGGTCGACCTGGGCAAGCTGCAGGACGAGGCCGAGAAGAAGGCTGCCGAAGAGGCCGCCGAAGCCTTCAAGCCGCTGCTCGCCAAGCTCAAGGAAGCGCTCAAGGACAAGGCCGAAGACGTGCGCGTGACCTCGCGCTTGGTCGACTCGCCCGCCTGCCTGGTGGTGCAGGAAGACGGCATGAGCACGCAGCTCGCGCGCATGCTCAAGCAGGCCGGCCAGCAGGCGCCCGAGTCCAAGCCCGTGCTCGAGGTGAACCCCGAGCATGCGCTGGTCAAGAAGCTCGACGGCAGCGTGCATTTCAACGACCTGGCCCACATCCTGTTCGACCAGGCCCTGCTGGCCGAAGGCGGCCTGCCCGAGGACCCGGCGGCCTACGTGCGGCGGGTGAACGCGCTGCTGGTGTGATGTGGGTTGAAAATGGCGTCCAGCGCATGATGCATAAGCATTTGCAGCGATAAAAACCATCGTTCTCAAGCAAAACCCCGGGGTGCCTGCACTGCCGGGGTTTCTTTTGGGGGGTACGCAGGGCTGCCCAGGAAACTGCGAACGGGTTCTGCGCGCGGGCCGGGCGATACGATGCGCTGATGTCTGCCGCACCCCGCCACGACACCCGCCAGCCCGGTCCTGTCCCCGCACCCCCGGGCGCACGCACTGCCGCCGCGCAGATGGCGCTGGCCGGCTGCGCCGCGGCCGCGGCCACGCTGGCTTGTGCCTGGCTCGATACGCGCATGTCGGTGGCGGCGCTGGCGCTGGTGTACCTGATCGCCGTGGTGGCCACCGCAGCCCTGCTCGCACGCTGGGCTGCGGTGCTCACGTCGGTGGCCAGCGTCTCGGCACTGAATTATTTTTTCGTGCCGCCCCGCCACAGTTTCGAGATCGCCACCCCGGAATACATGCTGGCGCTGGCCATCTTGCTGGCCATCTTGCTGGCGGTCTCGCTGGGCATCAACGCCCTGGTCGCCAGCTTGCATGCGCGCCGTGCGCAGGCCGAGCAGCGCGCGCGCCAGGCCCACGAACTGCATGCGCTCAGCGAGCAGCTGGCCGAAAGCCAGGGGCTGCAGGCCGTGGCGCAGGTCGCCGCGCACTGGCTGTCCGAGCACCTCGGAATGCCCTGCGCGGTGTTCGTGCGCCCCGATGGGGAGCCCGACCCGCTTCCGGTCGTGCCACGCGACACCACGCTCCTGCCATGGCGCGCCGCAGGCCGCCCGCGAAGGCGAGGCACTGCGCCGTTCCATGCCGCCGCTGGCGCGGGCGCCTGTTCGAGGCCATGTCGCGCAATGCGGGGCGTGCCGTGGAGTTTTTCAACCTCCCGCACAACAGCGTGATCGAACTGGGCACGCGGGTGCAGATTTGAGCGGCGGTAGAGCGTGGCCCTCGGCGCCCACCAGCGCCCCCGTGCCGCGCGCTGCCCAGGAACCGCGCCTTCAGCCGTGGCGGATGGGAGGTGAAATCCGCCTCTAACCCTTGCGGCACTAGCGCGTGCAGCTATCAAAAAAGAAAAGCCCCGGCGGTGCGCGCACTGCCGGGGCTTTGGTGGTCAGCGGCGCCGCCGCGCCGGGCGCTCAGGCCGCGCAGGCGCTGGCCGGGGCGTGGCGGTGCTGGATCCAGCGCAGGCCTTCGCTGGTGGCGTAGTGCGCTGCGGCGGCGGGATCGGCGAACACCGACGCCAGGCGCAGCACGCGGTCGTGCGTGCCGCTGCCCGAGCCCGAGCGGATCGAGACGGAGGCGGCAAAGCGGCCGTCGTCGAGCCGCTTGGTCAGCGGGGACACGAGGTATTTGCCAACGGTCGTGTTGGCGGGGGAGTGGGTCATCATGGTACGGGGGCCGGGCGATAGCGCGGCATCAATCAAAAGGCAAGAGAAATGGCCCGTGGGAAGGGCCGGGTGGATCGATCCGGGGTTCCACCCTGACGCAGGGGGGCCGGAGAGCACCTGAAAAAAGTCGCACGTGCCAGCGCGAAACTTTTGGTGGCCGGTCAGTGAGAGAAACCGGCGCGGGGCGCAAAGGCCATTCAAAGAGGCGGCGCGCGGACTGGGCTGTCGTTTTATAGCGCGCCATTATGAAATCATGGCTTTATCGAACGAGTGATTATATAACATGCCGCTCCAGGGCCGTTGCATCGCAACACGCCGGTGCTGTGCGGCCTGCTTATGATGGGCAGATGCCATGGTTTTTCCCCTTCTCTGCGCGTTCCTGGCGCCGCCCGGGGCCTGCCCGCGGGCCGGCTGCCGCCCTGTGCCTGGTGGCCGTGGGCCTGCTGAGCGCCTGCGGCGCGGCGCGGGTCGGCGTGGGCATTCCGGTGGGGCCGTTCACCGTCGGGGTGGGCGCCGGCGCGGGCGGCCCTTCGGTCGGCCTGGGCACCGGCGTGGGGCCGGTCGGTGTGGGGGTGGGCGTCCACCCGGGCGGCCAGGTCAGCGGCGCCGTGGGCGTGGGGGCCAGCGTTCCGGTGGGCGGTGGCCCCGTGCGGGCGGGCGTCGGAGTCGGCACGGGGGCCGTGCTCTACGACCCGCGGCGTGCGCCGGTGGCGGCGCGGCCCGGCGTGGTGGTGCCGGACCATGTTGGGTCGCCGCAGTAAACGGCCGGGTCGGCGGACTGCCGGCCTCAGGCCATCAGCGGCTCTTCCTGCATCGCTTCGATCTGTTCGTGCAGCATGTCGACCTGGCCCTTCCAGTAGTCGCTGCTGCCGAACCACGGAAAGTTGATCGGAAAGATCGGGTCTTGCCAGCGCCGCGCCAGCCAGGCGCTGTAGTGGATCAAGCGCAGCGTGCGCAGCGGCTCGATCAGCGCCAGCTCGCGCCGGTCGAACGGGCGGAACTGTTCATAGCCCTCGATCAGCGCGCCGAGCTGGTGTGTGCGCTGGCGCCGGTCGCCCGACAGCAGCATCCACAGGTCCTGCACCGCCGGGCCCATGCGCGCGTCGTCGAGGTCGACAAAGTGCGGGCCGCCGCGCCCCCATTCGTCGAGCGGCGTCCAGAGGATGTTGCCGGGGTGGCAGTCGCCGTGCAGGCGCAGCACGGTGGCGTCCTTGAGGTGCAGGCGGCCCGCGCCGCGCTCGGGGTGGGCGTGGCCGCCGATCAGCGACAGGGCCTGCTCGCAGGCGCTGCGCCAGCGCGACTGCATGTCCAGCGGAATCAGGTCGTGCGCCAGCAGCCAGTCGTGCGGCTCCGAGCCAAAGCTGTGCAGGTCGAGCGCCGGGCGGTGGACGAAGGGGCGCACCGCGCCCACGGTGTGGATGCGCGCGAGGAAGCGGCCGATCCATTCGAGCACCTCGAAGTCGTCGAGCTCGGGCTGGCGCCCGCCGCGCCAGGGGCTGACCGAGAACTGGAAGCTGCCGTGCGGGTGCAGCGTGCGCTCGCCCAGCACCAGCGGCCCGACGGCGGGCACCTCGGCGGCCATCAGGTCGGCGGAAAAGGCGTGCTCTTCGAGAATCTGCGCCTCGCTCCAGCGTCCGGGGCGGTAGAACTTGGCGACGACGCGCTCGCCGTCCTCGAGCGACACCTGGTAGACGCGGTTTTCGTAGGACGACAGCGCCATCAGCCGGCCGTCGCCATAGAGGCCGACGCTGGCCAGCGCGTCGAGCACGGCGTCGGGGGTGAGGCTGGCAAAGGGGTGCCGGTCCGCGGTTTCGGGGGTGGAATGCATGGGGCCATTGTCGCCCTCCTGCGCAGGCGCTGCTGGCGCCGCACCGGTGCCAGTGTTTCTGGTTGAAAATGGCCTGCAACGCTTGCTGGGAAAGCGCAGGGTGCTATCAAAAATGGATTTCTGTGCCGCGCCTGCGGCCTCAGTGCGCCTGGGCCAGCTGCGCAAACGGCAGCTGCTGCTTGACCAGGATCACGGTGCAGGGGGCGTCGCGCGCCACGCGCAGCGGCACGGTGGTGATGAAGCGCTGCATCTGCAGGCCGTGCGTGGCCGCGCCCAGGATCATCATGCTGACCTGGTTGCCCTCGGCGTAGCGCACCAGCGCCTGCGCCACGTCGCCCGCCTCGAGCACGTGGTAGCTGACATGGTGGCCAGCCAGGCCCAGCGGCTCGGCCCAGCGCTGCAGGCGCGCGCGGTGCTGGCGGTGCAGGGCGGTTTCGCTGCGCCCGCTGTCGGTGGCGCTGCTGGCCGCGGGCGAGATCACGGTCACGCAGGCCAGCCGCGCCCCGGGGCGGATGCCCAGCGAGCGCGCGACGGCCTGGCGCAGCGAATACAGCGTGGCGTCGCTCACGTCCTCGTGCGGCACGGCGACCATGACGATGGGCACCTCTTCGATCTGGCGCGTCGGCACGGGGCTCGCCTGGTAGTGCATGCCCGCAGCCTTGAGCCAGCGCCGCAGGTGCGTGCGCAGGCGCGGCCCGCGCGTGCGCCGGCCGCGCTCGGTGAGGGCGACCTGCGCGGGGTTACCCAGGTCGAAGGCCAGCAGCGCGGCAGAGGGGTAGCGCTGCGCGGCCTCGGGCTCCAGGCAGCGCAGGATGACTTCCTGCAGCCACTCGGGCAGCTCGGGGCGGTGCTGGCGCGGCGGCGCCGGCGACATCCACAGGCGCTGGCGCAGGCCGCCCTGCGTGGTCGGCGCGCCGAACGGCAGCTCGCCCGTGGCCAACTCGTAGAGCATCACGCCGATCGCGAAGATGTCGCTGCGCGGGTCGCCGCGCACGCCCACCACCTGCTCGGGCGCGATCCACGCGGGCGAGCCCACGGCGCGGCGCAGCTCCTCGGCCAGCAGATCGGGGTAGTGGGCGTGGCACGACAGGCCGAAGTCGAGCAGCACGGCGTGGTCCTCGCGCGGGAAGAGCACGTTGCCGGGTTTGAGGTCGAGGTGGCAGACGTCCTGCTGGTGCAGGCTGTGTGCGGCGTGCGCCATGGCCGCGCCCAGGCGGGCGATGGTGTCCACGCTGGGCCGCGCGGGCGCAGCGAGCCAGTGCTGCAGCGTGGGGCCGTCCACATACTCCATCACCAGGTACGGCAGGCGCGCCAGGTCGCCGGCCGCGACGAAGCGCGGCACATGCGGGCCCGTGAGCGTGCGCAGGATCTGCAGCTCGACCTCGAAGCCGACGATGGTCTCGGCACCGTCGCCGGCCGTCATGCGCGGGATCTTCATGGCCAGCGGAAAGCCCGGGTTGGGCGGACCCACGGCGTATTCGACGCGGTAGATGTGCGCCATGCCGCCGGCATGCACGCAGCCAAGCACCGTGAAGCCGTCGACCTCGGTGCCGGGTTCGAGCAGCTTCACTGTCCCACCTCGAGGCGCTGGGCAAAGAATTCGGACAGCGCGCCGGTGGCGCGGATCGCGGCGGCCGCGCCCGCATGGTCGTAGGGCACGCGCTCGAAGGTCAACCGCCAGGCGGCGGTGTCGAGCAGCGCATACATGGCGCGCGGGTCGCCATCGCGCGGCTGGCCCACCGAGCCGACGGTGGCCACCCAGGGCCGGTGCGGCGGCACCGGCACGGCCACGCCGGGCGTGGGCACGAAACGCATCAGGCCGTGGCCAGCGCCGCGGTAGTACAGCATCTGCCGGTGCACGTGGCCGCAGAACACATGGGCGATGCCGGGGCGCTGCAGCGCCGCATGCAGGCAGTCGGCGGCGACAACGGGGTTGTCCACATAGCGCCAGCGCTCGGGCGCGTCGGCGCTGGCGTGCACCAGCAGCACGCTGCCGAGCTCGGCGGTGAGCGGCAGGGCCGCGAGAAAAGCGTGCTCCTCGGCGCTGAGCTGCGCGTACGTCCAGTCGGCGCTCTGGGCCACCACCGAGCCGGCGCCGCGCTCGCCGGCCACC
The DNA here is from genome assembly GCF_012932145.1 of Acidovorax sp. SRB_14. Taxonomy (GTDB): domain Bacteria; phylum Pseudomonadota; class Gammaproteobacteria; order Burkholderiales; family Burkholderiaceae_C; genus Simplicispira. The sequence continues at coordinate 8,946 of NZ_MWOK01000012.1, forward strand.
GGCGGGCGCACCGCCATCGCGTCGTGGTTGCCGCCGACCAGGTGCGCGCCTTCGGCGGCCAGCGCCATGGCCTGTTGCACCACATAGCGCGGCGCGGCGCCGTAGCCCACGAGGTCGCCGAGCAGCGCGATCTGCTGCGCGCCTTGCGCCCGCGCGTGCGCCAGGCAGGCGTCGAACGCCTGCCGGTTGGCGTGGATGTCGGAGAGGAGGGCGATTTTCATGGTCGTCGGGCGGCAGACGCCATGATGGCGCGGCAAGCTGAGCGCGGGCTTGCATGCGGCCTAGGGGTAAACCACGAATTGCATGCCAAAAGAGCTGCAAACGCTGGCGGGGCAAGCGCTGGCAGCCCTCATTTTTGTGCCGGGCGGCGGCACCGCACGGGGCCGGAGCGCGCAAGGCGCGGGCGGCGTAGACTGAAACTTCGCCCGCGCCGCCTGGGTGTGCAGGCGTGAAACGACCGAAAGCGAGGTTTTTGATGGCCCACGCTCTTGCCGCGAATGCAGACCTTGTGATCCTGCTGGCGCGCATTCTTCTGATGGCGCTGTTTCTGATCACCGGCTGGGAAAAGCTGACCGACTTCGCGGGCACCACCGAGTACATGGCCTCGACCGGCGCGCCCGCGCCGGCGCTGTCCACGGCGGTGGCCATCGTGATGGAGTTTGGCGTCGGCATCGCGCTGGTGCTGGGCGTCTTCACGCGCCCACTGGCCTTGCTGATGGCCCTGTTCACACTGGGGACGGCGCTGATCGGCCACCGCTACTGGAGGCTGCAGGGCCCCGAGCGGCACGCCAACCTGCTCAATTTCTACAAGAACGCCAGCATCACGGGCGGCCTGCTGCTGCTGGCCATCACCGGGCCGGGCCGCTACGCGCTGTGGCACTAGCCCCGCCGGCGTGCGCTGCCCGTGGCGCCAGTTTTGCATGAAAAGAGCCGCAAACGCTTGCCACGCAAGCGCTGGCAGCTCTCTTTTTTGATTTCGCGGTGCGGCGCTCAGGCCAGCGTCAGCGCCACGTCGATGTTGCCGCGTGTGGCGTTGGAGTAGGGGCAGACCTGGTGGGCATCGTCGACCAGCTTCTGGGCCGCCGCGCGGTCCATGCCGGGCAGGTGCACCTTCATGCGCACGGCGATGCCGTAGGCGTTCGGAATGGGACCCAGATCGACTTCGGCGTCCACCGCCACGTCTTGCGGCACGGTCAGTTTCTGCTTGGCGGCCACGGCCTTGATGGCGCCGATGAAGCAGGCCGAGTAGCCGGCCGCAAACAGCTGCTCGGGGTTGGTGCCGGCGGCGCTGGTGCCGGGGGACGACAGTTTCACGTCCAGGCGCCCGTCGTCGGTGCGCGAAGCGCCGTCGCGCCCGCCCGTGGTGTGGGCCTTGGCGGTGTAGAGGACTTTTTCGAGCTGGGTCATGGTGGCTTCCTTTGCGGTGGGTGTCCGCTGCGCGGACGGTGGGGGAATGCGGGAATGCGTCAGCGCGCGCTCAGCCGGTCGCGCAGGGTGTGCAGCTGCGCCGTCAGCGCCACCAGCTCGGGCAGCGCACACTGCGTGCTCTGCCGCATGCAGGCGGGAATGCGCTCGGCGCCCTGGCGCAGCGCGCGGCCCTGCGGCGTGAGCGTGATGCGCACGCGCCGCTCGTCCTGCGCGTCGCGCGTGCGCTCGAGCAGCTGCGCGGCCTGCAGGCGCTTGAGCAGCGGCGTGAGCGTGCCCGAGTCGAGGAACAGGCGCTCGCCCAACGCCGAGACGGTGGTGCCGTCCTGCTCCCAGAGCGCGAGCATGACGAGGTACTGTGGGTAGGTCAGGCCGATCTGCTCGAGCAGCGGCTTGTAGAGCTTGGTCATGGCCAGCGAGGCCGAGTACAGCGCAAAGCAGACCTGGTTGTCGAGCTGCAGGGCCGGAGGGCTGGGGTCCAGGGCAAGGGGATCGCGGTGCATGGGCACATTATTGGTCGCAATTCAATTTTGTGCAATTGAATTGCCTGGCCCCTCCAAGGCGTCCGGACCGTGCGCGCGGTGCCACCGGACGCGCACGGGCGCAAAAAAAGGCCGGGCGGCGTGCCGTCCGGCCTGTGCGGGGTGGTCTGGTCCGGCTCAGTATTGGTAGACGCCGCGGCCGGTCTTGCGGCCCAGGCGGCCGGCGGCGACCATTTCCTTGAGCAGCGGGCAGGGGCGGTACTTGCTGTCGCCGAACTCGGTCAGGTACACGTCCATCACGGCCAGGCACACGTCGAGGCCGATCATGTCGGCCAAGGCCAGCGGGCCGATCGGCTGGTTGCAGCCGAGCTTCATGCCCGCGTCGATGTCCTCGGGCGTGGCCAGGCCTTCGGCGAGCACGAAGAAAGCCTCGTTGATCATGGGCACAAGGATGCGGTTGACGACGAAGCCCGGCGCGTTCTTCACGGTGATCGGCGACTTGCCGAGCGTCTCGGACAGCGCCTTGACGGCGTCGTGCGTGGCATCGGACGTCTGCAGGCCGCGGATGATCTCCACCAGCGCCATCATGGGCACGGGGTTGAAGAAATGCATGCCAATGAAGCGGTCGGCGCGGCCGGTGGCGGCGGCCAGCTTGGTGATCGAGATCGACGAGGTGTTCGAGGCGATGATGACCTCGGGCGCCACCAGCGCGTCCACCTGCTGGAGGATCTTGAGCTTGAGCTCGTAGTTCTCGGTCGCGGCCTCGATCACGATCTGCGCGGCCTTGAGGTCGTCGTAGCGCGTCGAGGTCCGGATGCGCGCCAGCGCCGCGGCCTTGTCGGCCTCGGTGATCTTTTCCTTCTTGATCAGGCGGTCCAGGCTGCCGGCCACCGTGGCCAGGCCTTTTTGCACGGCAGCGTCGGAGATGTCGACCATGACCACCTGGACGCCCGACACCGCGCAGGCCTGCGCGATGCCGTTGCCCATGGTGCCCGCGCCAATGATGCCAACCGTTGTGATAGCCATATGCAGAAATCCTTTTCTTTCCAATGAGACAAAGCAGCCGAAAAAATCCCGACGATGGTATCGGCAATCGCCGGCGCGCCGGGTTAAGGTGCCAGCCAGCGGCCGCGCAGACGGACGCGCAGGAGACAGGTCCATGGAGTTCGATTACCTCGTCGTGGGCGGCGGCTCGGCCGGCTGCGTGCTGGCCGGGCGCCTGAGCGAAGACCCCGCAGTGCGCGTGTGCCTGCTCGAAGCCGGGCCGCCCGACACCAGCGTGCTCATCCACTGCCCTGCGGGCCTGGCGGTGATGGCCAGGTTCGAGCTGAACGGCTGGGGGCAGAACACCACGCCGCAGACCGGACTGAACGGGCGCCGCGGCTACCAGCCGCGCGGCAAGGTGCTGGGCGGCTCCAGCTCGGTCAACGCCATGGTCTACGCGCGCGGCCAGCCCGCCGACTACGACCACTGGGCCGCGCAGGGCAATCCCGGCTGGGGCTGGAACGATGTCTTGCCGTATTTCAAGCGTGCGGAAAACAACGAGCGCGGCGCGGGTGCCTGGCATGGGACGGGCGGCCCGCTCAACGTGGCGGACCTGCGCTCGCCCAACCGCTTCGCCCAGGCGTTTGTCGAGGCCGGCGTGCAGGCCGGCCACGCGCACAACCGCGACTTCAACGGCGCCAGCCAGGAGGGCGTGGGCCTGTACCAGGTCACGCAAAAGAATGGCGAGCGCTTGAGCGCCGCCAAGGCGTACCTGACGCCGCACCTGGGCCGGCCCAATCTGCAGGTCGTCACCGGCGCGCACGCCACGCGCATCCTGATGGAAGAGCGCCGCGCCATCGGCATCGAATACCGCCAGGGCGGCACGCTGCGCCAGCTGCGCGGCACGCGCGAGGTGCTGCTGAGCGCGGGCGCGCTGCTCTCGCCGCAGCTCCTCATGCTCTCGGGCATCGGCCCTGGCGCGCAGCTGCAGCGCCTCGGCATTGCCACCGTGCACGACCTGCCCGGCGTGGGCCAGCACCTGCACGACCACCCCGATGTGGTGCAGGTGATGGATGCGCCGGACCTGACCGACTTGTTCGGCATTTCACCGCGCGGTGTGCTCAACACCGTGCGCGGCATGGTGGAGTGGCACCGCCGCCGCAGCGGCATGCTGACGACCAACTTCGCCGAGGCCGGCGGCTTCATCAAGAGCCACCCCAACGCGCCCGCGCCCGACCTGCAGCTGCATTTCGTCGTCGGCAAGCTGGTCGACCATGGCCGCAAGACGGTGCTGGGCCACGGCTATTCATGCCACGTGTGCCTGCTGCAGCCTAAAAGCCGCGGCAGCGTCACGCTCGCCAGCCGCGACCCGGCCGACCTGCCGATGGTGGACCCGAACTTCTTTGGCGACCCCGAGGACCTGCCGCGCCTGGTGCGCGGCGTGCGCCGCATGCGCGCCATCCTGGCGCAGCCCGCGCTCGCGCGCCACGGCGCGCGCGAGTCCCCCGCGTCGGCCAGCGCGCAAAGCGACGGGCAGATCGAGCAGTTCATCCGCCAGTACGCCGACACCATCTACCACCCCGTCGGCAGCTGCCGCATGGGTCCCGGCGCCCTGGACGTGGTTGACGCCCAACTGCGCGTGCACGGCGTGCAGGGCCTGCGCGTGGTGGACGCATCGGTCATGCCGCGCATCGTCAGCGGCAACACCAACGCGCCGACCATCATGGTGGCAGAGAAGGCGGTGGACCTGCTGCGCGCGGCGGCGCGGTAAGCGGCGCGGGCGCTGCCTTCTCAGGCGTGGGTGATCCAGCCCGCATATTCGGGCGCATCGAGGTGTGGCAGCGTGTTGAAGGTCTGCAGCATGAGCCGCTTGGGCGAGACGCTGAACTCGGTCACGGCGCTGTTGCGGATGCGCATGTTCAGCGCAATCGTCACCTCGGGCGCCGTGCCCAGCACCTCGCCCACGGCCGCGGCAATCGGGCCGCCGCTGGAGACCAGCAGCACGTTCTGGCCTGCGTGGTCGCGCCGCACCTGGTCGAGCGTGGCGCGCACGCCGCCCGCAAAATCGTCCCAGCTTGGCATGCCCTGCGGGCTGATGACGCCGGCCATCCACTGCGCCAGCGCGTCGCACAGCAGGCGAAAGTGCTGGCGGTACAGCGCGGGCGTGTCGGCCCGGGGCAGGGGTTCGGTGTGGATGGCGCGGATCAGCGCGAGGCTGTCGTACTCGTTGAGCCCGGGCAGCTGCAGCGGCGCGGGCGCGCCCTGCAGGCCCTCGGCAATGCCCTCCAAGGTTTGCGTGTGGCGGCGCAGCGTGCCGGTGACCACGGCATCGAACGGCACGGCCTTGCTGCGCCAGTACTCGCCCAGGCGCACCGCCTGCTGGCGCCCGAGGGCGCTGAGCTGGTCGTAGTCGTCGGCGCCAAACGAGGCCTGGCCATGGCGCACGAGGTAGAGGGTTCCCATGGCCGGGATTGTGGCTTTCAGGGTTGCTGCGTTCTTGTCACTGCCGCGACTTCTGCTATCGAAACGTGAGCATGCGGCGCTTTTGCCATGCGCGCATGCCTACCGCCTCGCGAGCGATAAAAGTTTCGGTCAGTGAAACTTGGTGCGTGTGTTTTGACGGCTGTACTGCAAGCCCATAGATTGCTGGCTATCCAAAGGTTTCATGGAAAGAAACTCGCATGCCCACCCTCGCACGCCCCAAGGCGGTCATCACCCATGAGCGGGGCAGCACCTCGTCGGTGGAGCGCGCCATGCGCGTGCTGCGCGTCATGTCCGAGGGCGGCAGCGTGCGCCTGACCGACATTGCCGCGGCCGCGGACCTGGACAAGGCCACCGCGCTGCGCCTGCTCGATGTGATGGCGCGCGAAGGCTTCGTGGCGCGCGATGCGCAGAGCAAGCAGTTCACGCTGGGGCCGGAACTCACGGTGCTCGGCGCTGCGGCGCTGCGCCGTTTCGACCCGCGCCCGCTGGCGCGGCCCAGCCTGATGCGCCTGACGGGCGTGTTCCAGGACAGCGTGGTGCTCTCGATCCGCAGCGGCGTGGAGTCGCTGTGCATCGACGTGGAAGAGGGCACGTACCCGATCCGCGCCAATTACCTCACCGTGGGCAGCCGAAGGCCGCTGGGCGTGGGCGCGGGCAGCCTCGCGCTGCTGGCCTGGATGCCCGACGACGAGCGCGAGGCCGCGCTGGAGACGCTCTCGGGCCAACTCGAGCGCTACCCGCGCATCACGCCCGCGCTGCTGCGCGAACGCATCGCCGAAGCGCGGGAGCGCGGCTACGCCGTGCTGCTCGACGTGGTGGTCGAACGCATGGGCGGGATCGGCGCCGCCATCCTCGACCCCGAGGGCCGCCCCGTGGCGGCGCTGAGCATTGCGGCGCTGAACGAACGCATCCTCACGCGCGAGCCGGCGCTGGCGCAGGCGCTGTTGCGCGAGGCCACGGTGTGCCAGGTGCGCTGGGCCGAGGCCACGCGCACCGACCGCCGTGCCACCCCCCTGCACAAGGAGAAACGCACATGACACCAGCATTGCGGCCCGCCTACCTGCGCGGCGCTGGCGGCACGCCGTTCGGGCGCCATGAGGGGCGCAGCGCGCTCGACCTGATGGACGAGGCCGCCGCGCAGGCCATCAACAGCAGTGGCCTTGCGCGCCGCGAGATCGACGGCGTGCTCTGCGGCTACGCGACCACGCTGCCGCACCTGATGCTGTCCACGCTGGTCTGCGAGCGCCTCGCGCTGAAGCCGCACTACGCGCACGGGCTGCAGCTCGGCGGTGCCTCGGGCGCGGCCATGCTGATGGCGGCACGCGAGCTGGTGCGCTCGGGCCGCTGCCGCAACGTGCTCGTGCTCGCGGGCGAGAACCGGCTCAGCGGCCAGTCGCGCGACAGCTCGATCCAGACGCTGGCCCAGGTGGGCGATGCCGACTTCGAGGTGCCCAACGGTGCCTCGGTGCCGGCGTACTACGCGCTCATGGCCTCGCAGTACATGCAGCAGACGGGCGTGACCTCGGAAGACCTGGCCGAGTTCGCCGTCCTCATGCGGTCCCACGCTGCCACCCACCCCGATGCGCACCTGCGCACCCCGATCACGCGGCAGGAGGTGCTGGCCTCCAAACCGATTGCCACGCCGCTGTCGCTGCTGGACTGTTGCCCGATCTCGGACGGCGCGATGGCGCTCGTGGTTTCGGCCGAGCCCGCCGCGCAGGGCGCCGTGGCCATGGTGGGCGCGGGCCAGGCGCACCGCCACCAGCACCTCACGGCCATGGCGGACGTGATGCAGTGCGGCGCCGGCGAGGCCGCACAGCGGGCGTTTGACGAGGCCGAGCTGGGCTTGGCCGACGTCGACTACCTGGGGATCTACGACTCTTTCACGATCACGCTGGTGATGCTGCTCGAAGAGATCGGCTTCGCTCCACGCGCGGGCGCTGCACAGCGGGCCCGCACGGGCGATTTCGCGCCCACCGGGGCGCTGCCGCTCAACACGCACGGCGGCCTGTTGTCATTTGGCCACTGCGGCGTGGCCGGTGGCCTGGCGCATGCGGTGGAGGCCTGGCGCCAGATGACGGGCCAGGCCGGCGCGCGCCAGATCACGCCGCCGCGCCGCGCCTTCATCCATGCGGACGGCGGTGTGATGTCGTCCCACGTGAGTCTGTTGTTGTCGCGCGAGGACTGAGCCATGCAAACCACCGAACCCACTCCCGCGCGTCCCCTGGCCGCGCCTTTCACCGACGGCCTGCGCGCAGGCGTGCTGCGCTACCAGCAGTGCACCGCCTGCGGCCACGCGCAGACGCTCGCGCGCTATGCCTGTCAGCACTGCGGTGAACGGGGCGCGCTGCACTGGCGCGACGCGGCGGGCGCAGCCACCGTGTGCGCGGTCACCGAGGTTGCGCGCGCGCCGTCCGAAGAGTTCCGGGCGCTCGCGCCGTACACGCTGGTCATCGCGCAGCTCGACGAGGGGCCGCGGCTCATGGCGCATGCCACGCCGGGCGTGCGCATCGGCGAGCGCGTGCGCGCAGGCTTCTTCGAGCACCAGGGGCGCACGCTGGTGCGCTTTGCGCCGGAGTCCTAGCGACGCCGCCATTTTTTCTCGCGTTTGCCGGCACTACTACTACACCTACCAGGAGACAAGCCATGACGACCGCCCTTTCCCTTCTTCCTTCCCGCCGCCACTGGATCGGCCTGGCCTGCGCCGCGCTGTGCGCCGCCGCTGCGCCGCTGGCCTTTGCGCAGGACTATCCGAACAAGCCCGTGAAGCTCGTCGTGCCCTATCCGCCGGGCGGCCCCACCGACATCGTGGCGCGTGCCGTTGCGCAAAAGCTGCAGGAGCGCCTGGGCCAGCCGTTCGTGATCGACAACAAACCCGGTGCCGGGGCCAACCTGGGCGCCGAGGCGGTGGCGCGCAGCGCGCCCGACGGCTACACGCTGGTGGTGGCCACGACGGCGCACGCGATCAACCCCGCGCTGTTCGCCAAGCTCAACTATTCGCTGCTCAAGGACTTCGCGCCCGTCTCCCAGCTCACGAGCGGCCCGCTGGTGATCGTTGCGAACCCGGCGCTGCCTGCCAGCAACGTGGCCGAGCTCATCGCGCTGGCCAAGACCCGCCCCGGTGGGCTGAACTTCGCATCCTCGGGCAATGGCCAGTCCACCCACCTCTCGGCCGAGCTGTTCAGCGCCATGGCCGGGGTGAAGATGTCCCACGTGCCCTACAAGGGCAGCGCGCCCGCGCTGACCGACGTGATGGCCGGGCAGGTCGACCTGATGTTCGACACCATGCTGTCGTCGATGCCGCACGTGAAGGGCGGCAAGCTCAAGGCGCTGGCCGTGACGAGCGCCCAGCGCTCGCCCGTGGCGCCGGACCTGCCCACGGTGGCCGAGTCCGGCCTGCCCGGCTACGAGGCCATCGCCTGGAACGGCCTGCTCGCGCCCGCGGGCACGCCCAAGGAGGTGATTGCAAAGCTGAGTGCCGAACTCAAGGCCGTGCTGGAAAGCCCGGACATCCGCCAGCGTTTCGATGCGCAGGGCTTTGCGGCCGCCTACAGCACACCGGTCGCCTATGGCAGCTTCCTGCAGGCTGAAGTGGACAAGTGGGCCAAGGTGGTGAAGACCTCTGGCGCAAAAATTGACTAACCCCCTGAGGCGCTTCGCGCCTTCCCCCTGAAAGGGGGACGCCGCCAGTGCGGCGGGGCGGCCCTTGCACGGCGGCCCTGGGCTGGGCCGCGCCAGGCTCGAAGGCCACACGCTATGGACAACTCAACCGACGTAACTGCCATGCTAGACCTCCTTACTTCCGCCCTCAATCCGCGCTCGGTCGCCATCATTGGCGCCTCGGACAACATCCACAAGATCGGCGGGCGCCCGATCTACTACATGCAGCGCCATGGCTACCAGGGCGCCGTCTACCCGATCAACCCCACGCGAGAAGAGATCCAGGGCCACAAGAGCTACGCCTCGCTCGCGGCCCTGCCCGAGGTGCCGGACCTCGCGCTGGTGGTCGTGGGCGGCGACAAGACGGTGGCGGCCGTCGAGGAATGCGCGGCGCGCGGTGTCAAGTCGGCCGTGGTGATCGCCTCGGGCTTTGGCGAGACCGGCCCCGAGGGCCTCGAGCAGCAGCGCCACATGGTGGCGAAGGCGCGCGCTGCGGGCATGCGGCTCTACGGCCCCAACACCCAGGGCCTCGCCAACTTCGGCACCGGCGCCATCGCGGGGTTTTCGACCATGTTCATCGAGGTGCCGCCCATGGACGGCCCCATCGGCATCGTGAGCCAGAGCGGCGGCATGAGCGCCATGGCCTACGGCCTGCTGCGCGGGCGGGGCCTGGGCGTGCGCCATGTGCATGCCACGGGCAACGAGGCCGACGTGACCGTGGGCGAGCTGGCGCTGGCCGTGGCGCACGACCCCGACGTGCGGCTGCTGCTGCTGTACCTCGAAAGCATCGCCCACCCCGAGATGCTGGCGGCCGCGGCCGCCCATGCGCGCGCACGCGACCTGCCCATCATTGCGATCAAGGCCGGGCGTTCGGCCGGCGGGCAGAAGGCGGCGTCGTCGCACACCGGCTCGCTGGCCAACGAGGACCGCACCGTGGATGCGTTCTTCCGCCACCACGGCATCTGGCGCGTGCGCGACCCGCACGAGCAGGCACGTGCGGCGCAGGCCTACCTCAAGGGCTGGCGTCCCGAGGGCCGCCGGCTGGTGGTCATCAGCAATTCCGGCGCCAGCTGCGTGATGGGGGCGGACGCGGCGGACGACGAAGGCCTGCCGCTGGCCGAGCTGTCGCCCGAAACCCAGCGCAACGTGGCCGCCCAGCTGCCCGGGTTTGCCACGGCCAGCAACCCCATCGACATTACCGCCGCGCTGCTGAGCGACAGTGGCCTGTTCGGCAAGGTGCTGCCCGCCGTGGCGCAGGACCCGGCGGCCGACCTGTTCTTCCTCAACATCCCGGTGGCGGGCGCGGGCTACGACGTGCAGGCCTTTGCGCGCGATGCCGCGGCGTTCGAGGCCGCCACCGGCAAACCCGTGGCCGTGGCCGCGTGGCAGGAAAGCGTGGCCGAGCCGTTCCGCGCGCAGGGGATTGCCACTTTCCCGAACGAAGGCGAGGCAGTCGGTGTGTTGGCCCAGGTGGCCAAACACACGGAACTGATGCGCCGCGCCCGCGTTGCTTGGCCGGCCCTGCCGGACGTGCAATTGCCGCCGGGCCAAGGCGGCGGCTTCCTCAACGAGGTCGACAGCCTGGCGCTGCTGGCGCAGCAGGGCGTGCCCACCGTGCCGCTGCGGCTGGTGCGCAGCGCCCAGGAGGCGCGCGCGGCGTTCAATGCCATCGGCGCGCCGGTGGTGGTCAAGGCCTGCTCGCCCGAGGTGCCGCACAAGTCCGAACACGGGCTGGTGGCACTGAACGTGGCCAGCGCCGACGAGGCCGCTGCGCTGTTCGAGCGCTTTTGGCAGAAGATGGGCGACATGGGCGTGGCGCGCGACGGCGTGATCGTGGCGGCCATGCGGCGCGGGCGGCACGAGTTCATGATCGGCGCGCGGCAGGACCCGGTCTTCGGTCCGGTGGTGGTGGTGGGCGACGGCGGTAAGAACGTCGAGGCGATGAAGGACTGCGCCGTGCTGCTGCCGCCCTTCAGCGCACACGAGGTGGCGCAGGCGCTGCGCACGCTGCGCATCGCGCCGCTGCTGGAAGGGGTGCGTGGCGACCCGCCGCTGGACATTGCGGCGCTGTCGGCCATGGCCGTCACCATCGGCCAGGTGATCGCCGGCGCGCGCGGCTCGATTGCGTCGCTGGACCTCAACCCCGTGCTGGTGGGGGCCGCCGGCGAGGGCGCCATCGTGGTGGACGCGCTGGTGGAGCGGGCCGGCGCCTGAGCGGGCCGCGAGCGGCGCGCTGGCGTCGCCTAAAGGCGGATGCTGCCGCTTTGCTCTCAAAAATAGAGCTGCATGCGCTGGCCTGTAGCTGGGTTCGATGAGTTTCAATGTGGAAACCCAATGGCGGTAGGCGCTACCAGCTTCTCTTTCGATAGCAAAGCCGCCGGCCGCGGCGGGCGTTGTGCGCCGGCAGAGCGCTCGCCCGCGCAGCCACGCCGGCAGGGTCAGCCTGCCTCGGCGCCGGTGGCCGCTTGGCGGCGCAGGATCTCGTCCCGCACATTGCGCACGTGCGCGGTGCCTGCGGCATCGGCCCCGGCTTCGTCGCCACCCGCCACCGCCTTTGCGATGGTGCGGTAGTCGGCCACACGGATCTTCTGCAGCGCCGGCAGCTTGTGCTGCACGTACACCACCGGCATGTGGATCGAGGGGAACAGCCGGCGCAGCTCGCGGCTGCCCGCGAGCTCCAGCAGCGCCCGGTAGAACTCGCGCCGGGCGCGGGCAAAGGCCTCGGCGTCCTGGGCTTTGTCGGCGGCCCGCAGCGACGCCAGGGCTTTCTTGAGCGCCAGCGGTGCACGCCCGCTGCGCACGCCCTGCGCGGCCGTTCGTGCCAGCAGCCCGGTCATGCGCTCGGCCACGTCCAGCACGTGCAGGGTTTCCTGTGGCGTGAGCGCCTTGATGACCGCGCCCTTGTGGCGGAACACATCGACGATGCCGTCGGCCGCGAGCCGCTGCACGGCCTCGCGCACGGAGTTGCGCCCCACGCCGAACTGCGCCGCGAGATCGGCCTCCACCAGCCGCTGGCCGGGCACGAAGCGCTGCAGCTCCAGGCCATGCACGATGCCGAAAAACACGGCATCGGAGGCGCTGAACGCCGCCTCTTGCGCGGGCTCGGGAACGCCTTCGGCAGCGCGGTCGGAAGAGGGATTGGTCACGGGGCTCACGCGGGGGTGTGAAAAGGCATGCGCGCCGAGTGTACACAGCGCCTGGGCTCCATCAATGCCGTGAACGAGGAATGTGCGACACATTGCAAAACAAAATTGTCCTACAATCTGGTGGAACGAAAAGCCTTGCACCACTGTTTCAGGAGACGCCCCGATGGATTTTGAACTGAGCGCCGAGCTGTGCGCGTTGCGCGACCGCACCCGTGAATTCATCGCCGAGCAGGTGATCCCGCTCGAAAACGACGAACGCCAGTCTTCCCACGGCCCGAGCGAGGCGCTGCGCCGCGAGCTGGTCTCCCGCGCCAAGGCCGCAGGCCTGCTCACGCCCCACGCCTCGCGCGAGATGGGGGGCCTGGGCCTGTCGCACGTCGCCAAGGCCGTGGTGTTCGAGGAGGCCGGCTATTCGTGGCTCGGCCCGACGGCGCTCAACATCCACGCGCCCGATGAGGGCAACATCCACCTCATGGAAGAAGTGGCCACGCCCGCGCAGAAGGAACGCTGGCTGCGGCCGCAGGTGGCGGGCGACATCCGCTCGTGCTTTGCCATGACCGAGCCCGCGCCCGGCGCGGGCGCCGACCCGTCCATGCTGGCCACCACCGCCGTGCGCGACGGCGGCGACTACGTGATCAGCGGCACCAAGTGGTTCATCACCGGCGCCGAAGGGGCCGACTACTGCATCGTGATGGCGCGCATGGAGGACGGCTCGGCGACCATGTTCCTCTCGGACATGGACCGCCCCGGCATCGTGCTCGAGCGCAACATGGACGCGATGGACGCCTGCTTCACGGGCGGCCACGGCGTGCTGCGCTTCGACAACCTGCGCGTGCCCGCCGCCGACGTGCTCGGCGAGATCGGCAAGGGCTTCCGCTACGCCCAGGTGCGCCTGGCGCCCGCGCGCCTGACGCACTGCATGCGCTGGCTCGGCCAGGCGCGCCGCGCGCACGATGCGGCGCTCGACTACACGCGCCGGCGCACCGCCTTCGGCAAGCCGCTGGCCGAGCACGAGGGCGTGGGCTTCATGCTGGCCGACAACGACATGGACCTGCACACCGCGCGCCTGCACATCTGGCACACCGCCTGGCTGCTGGACCAGGGCGAGAAGTGCAACTTCGAGTCGAGCCGCGCCAAGGTCGTGTGCTCGGAGGCGCAGTGGCGCGTGGTCGACCGCAGCGTGCAGATGCTCGGCGGCCAGGGTGTCACGGGCGAGTCGCCGGTGATGCGCATCTTCACCGACATGCGCGCCTTCCGCATCTACGACGGCCCGAGCGAAGTGCACCGCTGGAGCATGGCGCGCAAGCTGGTCCACCAAGCCGAAAAGGCCGCAGCGGCGCGGGTGCCGGCATGAGCGCCGCCATCGACCGTTTCCGCCTCGACGGGCGCGTGGTGCTGGTCACCGGGGCGTCGAGCGGGCTGGGCACGCATTTCGCGCAGCTGCTGGCAGATGCGGGTGCGCGCGTGGCCGTAGCCGCGCGCCGTGCGGACAAACTGCAGGCCGTGGTCGATGCCATCACCCAAGGCGGCGGCCAGGCGCGGGCGCTGTCGCTCGACGTGACCAGCGCGGCCAGCGTGCGCGCCTGCTTTGACGAACTCGCCAGCTGGGGCGCGCCCGATGTGGTCATCAACAACGCCGGCGTCACCGTGACGCGGCCGTTGCTCGAGCAGACCGAAGAAGATTTCGACCACGTGCTGGACACCAACCTCAAGGGCTGCTGGCTGGTGGCCACCGAGGCTGCGCGGCGCATGGTGGCGGCGGGGCAGGGTGGCAGCATCGTCAATGTCGCCTCGATCCTGGGCAAGCGCGTGGCCGGCGGCGTGGCGCCCTATGCGATCTCCAAGGCCGGCGTGGTGCAGGCCACCAAGGCCATGGCGCTGGAGCTGGCGCGCCACCGCATCCGCGTGAACGCGCTGCTGCCGGGCTATGTGGTGACCGACCTGAACCGCGACTTTCTCACCAGCGAGGCGGGCGAGAAGCTGCGCAGCCGCATCCCGAGCCGGCGCTTTGGCGAAATGGCCGACCTCGACGGGCCGCTGCTGCTGCTGGCGTCCGACGCGGGCGCCGCGATGTCGGGCGCCACGGTGGCGGTAGACGGTGCGCACCTGGTGAGCTCGCTGTGAGCACCGCCGCCACCGCCACCACCCTGCCGCTCGCGCCGCTGCAGGACTACCTGCGCGCGCAGGGCTTGGCGGGCGCCGAGGCCATCCAGGTCGCGCCCCTGTCGGGCGGGCAGTCCAATCCCACCTTCCGCATCGCGGCGGGCGCGCGCGAGTACGTGCTGCGCAAGAAACCGGCCGGCCAGCTGGCCCCTTCAGCCCACGCCATTGACCGCGAATACCGCGTCATGCGCGCGCTGCAGGACAGCGATGTGCCGGTGCCGCGCATGCTGGCCTATTGCGAGGACGCGTCGATCGTCGGCACGCCGTTCTACGTGATGGATTTCCTGCAGGGCCGCGTGTTCATGGACCCGGCGCTGCCCGGCAGCACGCCGGCCGAGCGCGGCGCCGTGTACCGCGAGATGGGCCGCGTGATGGCCGCGCTGCACAGCGTGGACCATGTGGCCGTGGGCCTGGGCGACTACGGCCGCACCGGCCGTTATGTGGAGCGCCAGATCGACCGCTGGTCGCGCCAGTGCCGCGCGCTGTCGGTACCGCTGGACGATTCCATGCACCGCCTGATGGAGTGGCTGCCCGCGCAGGTGCCGCCGGGCGACGAGACCACGCTGGTGCACGGCGACTACCGCATCGACAACCTGGTGTTCCATCCCACCGAGCCGCGCGTGATCGGCGTGCTCGACTGGGAGCTGTCCACGCTGGGCCATCCGCTGGCCGACCTGGCCTACCACTGCATGGCCTGGAACGTGCCGCCCGCGCTGTGGCGCGGCATGGGCGGGCTGGACCTGCCCGCGCTGGGCATTCCCACGGAGGCCGAGTACCTGGCCGACTATCGCGCGGCCACGGGGCGCGATGCGCAGGGGCAGTGGTCGTTCTACATGGCCTACAACCTGTTTCGCATGGCCGCCATCCTCTACGGCATTGCACAGCGCGCCGCCGATGGCAGTGCGGCGTCGGCCGACGCCGAAGAAACCGGGCGCAAGGCCGGGCCGCTGGCGCGGCTGGGCTGGGAATGGGCGCAGCGGCATACGGCGGGCTGAACGGCAGGCAGGCCGCTGGCATGCCCGGCGGCTGCTCCTGCCGGCGCGGGACCACCGCGCTGAAGCGCCACCTGGGCTCCCTCTGTCTGGCAACACCGTGCGCGCGGCCCGATGGCGGCGGCCATCTGCCTCGCATCTCCGCCGCACACCCT
The DNA here is from genome assembly GCF_012932145.1 of Acidovorax sp. SRB_14. Lineage (GTDB taxonomy): Bacteria > Pseudomonadota > Gammaproteobacteria > Burkholderiales > Burkholderiaceae_C > Simplicispira. Next base: position 24,437 of record NZ_MWOK01000012.1, read on the forward strand.
GGCCTGCGCTTGGATAGCCACGGAACGCCCAGAAGGCGAAGTCGAATGGGTGTAGGGGGGCGCCCAAGCCGCGTTACCGTGTCGGAGACCGCCACGCCGGCTACGGCACACGCTACATGTGGATGTCTGAAGGCCCCCAACCTGACCGAACGGCGGCGGGACTATTCCCTACGCCAGCTTCATCAAAACGCCGCGCCCTTGATGTGGCGCGGCGCGCCGGTGGGGTGAATTCGGCGTTTCGACAGGCTCAGCCGCCGTCACTGTAGGGTGAGCCAGCTGGGCAAGGGTGCCGGTCGACTTTTTGCGGTAGTGGCAAATATCAGTTGGTCACAAGTCTGGCAGACGCTTAGCATGAAGTTTTAGGATGTCCGGTGCTTCATCCGTCATGTTTTAGGTTCGCCTAACAACATGTAGCGCTTATGATTTGCCGGTGTAATGCCTGTTTATCCGACCTCTGCGGGGCGTTCTGCAGTCGTTTAATTTCAATTGAAGCTCATAAGGAATAAAAATGGAGAATCTTGAGCTTCTGAAAAAACTTCAAGAACTTGGTGTCGCATTCTGTGTTTCCGTGCCAAGCCAATGGGGGCAAGAAACTCATATTGCGAAGCCAGAAGAGCTATTGGCTTTGATTGAAGACCCTACAGTCGTTTTTGCAGCGCACTATGGTGTTTCGAAGTCTGAATATTTGGCTTGGGCAAATGAAGATTTTTCTGTTCACTGCTCCGGAAAAACCAGCAAGGGAAAGCAATGCAAAAATATTGTGCCAGGCGGTTCTAACGTAAGCCCGAGTACATGGGTTGAACTTCAAGGTGAGTATTGCACTGTCCATTCTGTGGGAAGAGAAATCTAATGGCACATTTTGGTTCTAACCCGGCGCTCAAGCCGACCCGCGTACAGCGGTCGGCTTAGCTTTTTCGTTAGACGCTTTCAGAAAATGGACGAAGCCCGCTTTCCCGAGATTGTTCGCTCCATCTATGGGGCAGTGGCAGAGCTTGAGGCCATGTTCCCCGGACGCAAGTTCACACCGGACGGGCACATGGTCGGTAGCCTCGGGGAGGCATATGCAGCCCACCACTACGGAATCATGCTGCACGGGGCGTCCTTTGAATGCCATGACGGCACGTGCAATGGCAAGAACGTTCAAGTGAAAGCCACGCAAGGCGATCGAGTGGCGGTCAGTGCCGAGCCGGAGCAACTTCTTGTGCTACGGCTACACCGCGATGGCTCGTTTACCGAGGTCTACAACGGCCTGGGATCGCGCGTCTGGTCGTTGGTGGCACACAAGCCGCGTCCGAAGAACGGCCAGTACCAGGTATCTGTCGCTGCACTCGGGCGGCTAATGGCAGCGGTACCCGAGCAAGAGCGACTTGACCACAAAGCGTCTAACCCTTCCTTCAAGCGGACGCCTGACGGCGCCGCTTAAGTGCCGGACTTCGCCTTGGGGCGCTCTGACAGTTCAAGCCTTTTTGGATTCTAGCTGTCGCATCACGGACGATCGTCTATGTTCCGCGTATTCACGCTGAGCTTTCGTATCCCCGGCCGCGATGCTGTGATCCGGTAAATGGCCGGCGGAAGCACCCCGCAAACCGCGAACGACGAATGGGATTCGCTGGTCCCATCCGCGTTTCGTCACTCCGCCTCAATCCCCGCAGCCGCAATCAGCTCCCGCCACTTGCCGATCTCGCTGCGCGTGAACTGATCGAGCGCAGTACCGGAGCTTCCTTCGATCGCAAACCCGAGGTCGGCAAACCGACTGACCACGGCGGGCGTGCGCGTGAATTGCATGAATTGCTGGTTCAGCACCTCCAGGATGGGTGCAGGCGTCCCGGCAGGCGCGTAGACGGCCATCCAGTAGCTCAGATCAAACCCGGCCATGCCCGGCGCGCTTCGCAGACTGAGGACACCGGGCAACAGGGGATGCGGTTGCGCGGTGGTAACGGCCAGTGCCTTGAGCTTGCCGCTGCGCAACTGCGGCAGCGCGGACTGGATGTCGATGAAGAGCGTGGAGACTTGCCCGCCAATCACGTCGGTCATGGCAGCCGGGCCGCTCTTGTACGGGACATGGATGAGTTCATGCTTGGTTTTCAGCGCCAGCGTGGCGCCAGAGACGATGCCGGAGCCGTTGGCGCTGGCATAGCTCGCCTTGCCAGGATTCGCTTTGGCGTAAGCGAGAAATTCCGCGAGGTTGCCAAAAGGCGCATCGGTGCGCGTGGCCAGCACGAACACGCCCTTGCCGATCATGGACACGGGCGCGAAATCTTTTTGCGGGTCGTACGGCAGTGACTTCATCAAACTCAGGTTGGCGGCCTGGGTGGTGTTGGTTGTGACCAGCAGCGTGTAGCCGTCGGCCGGGGCCTTGGCGACCGCGCTGGTGCCAATGGCGCCGTTGGCACCGGCCCGGTTGTCGACCACCACCGGTTGCTTCAACGCGTCGGACATCTGTTGCGCCGCCAGCCGTGCAATTGTGTCGGTCGCGGTGCCCGCCGCGTACGGAACGATGATGCGGATCGGCTTGTTCGGGTACGTCTGAGCATGCGCAGGCAAGGCGCCGAACGTTGCAGCGGCCACGGGGGCAAGCAGACATGCCAGTGCGGTGCGGCGGGTGAGGGGCAGGGTTTTGGTCATGGTGTCTCCTTGGATGGAATAAGTTTGGATTGCGCGCGCTGCGCACCGGCTCTGCGGCCGTTTGAAAAACAAGTGATTTCGCGGAGCGTCAGCCGGCAGGGCGCCGGTGGTGGTAGGCCAGCCGCTCGGGGTCGACGGTCGCTCCGAACCCGGGGCCAAGCGGCACCACCAAAGCGAAGTCTTCGTAGCGCAACTGGCTGGTGGCGATGTCATCCACCAGCAGTTGCGGGCCAAACAGCTGGCAGCCCCAATGCAGGTCAGGCAGCGTGGAATACAGCTGCGCGCAGGCCGAGGTGCCGATGGCGCCTTCAATCATCGTGCCGCCAAAAATGGCCAGGCCGCCGGCTGCGGCGATGTGCGCGACCTGCGCCGTGCGCAGCAAGCCGCCGTGTTTGGTGACCTTGATGGACAGCGCATCGCAGGCATGGGTGCTGGCGTAGGCCATGGCTTCCTGGGGCGTGGCCACGGCTTCGTCTGCCATCACGGTGATGGGGCTCGTGCCAGTAAGGCGGCGCATGGCGTCGATGCTGGCGGCGTGCACCGGCTGCTCGACCACCGCGATGCCACCTGCGTGCAGTGCCGGGATCGCCCAGCGTGCCGTGGCCTCGTCCCAGGCCTGGTTGACGTCGACCCGCACCGTCGCCGCCTCGGGAAGTGCGTTGCGAATCGCGGTGGCGCGCTGCACGCCCTCCAGCGGGTCGCCCGTGCCGATCTTGACGAGGAAATGCCGGTGTGTGCGTTCGCCCAGCTTCTGGCGGGCTTCCTCGATGTCCTGCTGCGTGTCACTGGTGGCCAGCACCCAGAGCATTTCCAGCCGGTCGCGCACCGTGCCGCCGAACAGCGCTGCGCTGGACACCCCCAGGGCACGCGCCGCAATGTCCACGCAGGCCATTTCCAACGCCGCCTTGCAGGGCAGGTTGCCCTTGATGGCGCGGTCCATCAGGGCCAGCACATGCCACAGCCGGCGCGGATCCTGGCCTACCAGCGCGGGCGCCAGCACCTCGTCGATCACGGCCTTGGCGGCGCCGGCACTCATCTCGTTGTAGCCGGCGATGATGGACAGCTCGCCCAGCCCGGTCACGCCCTCGTCCGTGTGTATCTGCGCGACCACCAGCGTGTGGCCCGCCATGGTCGTCATGGCCAAGCGGTGCGCGCGGCGCAGCCGCAGGCCGACGATGGTGCTGGTGATGCGCTCGATCTTCATGCGCGCGCCTGCGCGGCGCTGGGCAGCAGCCCGCGCTCCTGCAACTGGCCAAACCATTTGCGGAACATGTCCTCGGTGTCCATGCAGGCGTGAAAACCGGCCTGGCGGATCTTCACCGAGCTCATGATCACGGCCGGCAGCGGGCCTTCCTTGCCATGGTTCATCTGGAAGTCGGCATACGTCGCACCCTGGCCGATGAAGGCCGCCAGCTCGCGCGGCGCGGCCAGCTGGTATTTGTCCACCAGGCGCTCCCAGGCGGATTGCTGCCGGTCCAGCGCGGCGGCCAGGGACTGCGGCTCGGGCTCGCCCACCGGCATGCCGAGCACATCGGCAATGGTCGGCCAGACGTTTTGCCAGACGAACACATCGCCGTTTTCCAGGTTGAAGGTTTCGTTGCGCGCGTTGGGCGCCAGCGCGGCCCAGGCGCAGGCCTGGGCGATCAGGTCGGCGTCGATGGCCTGGTTCACGCGTGGCGGACCGCCCGGGTAGGCCAGCGGCAGGCCCTGCTCGTGGCGCAGCCAGGCGTACACGCCGATGGCCGGAATCGGGTTCATGTTGCTGCCCATGGCGTCGCCGAACACGATGCGCGGCCGCATGATGGTGAAGTGCCAGGCGCCCGAGCGGGCCTGGCGCTCGCGCAGGAAGTCCTCCTGCAGCCAGTAGAAGTTCTCGTGGTTGTCGCGCGGCCAGCGCTCGCGCGCGGGCACGGCAATCTGCGGGTGGATGTGCACGCCGTAGGCCTTGCCGCCCTGCATGATGGTCACGTGGCGCAGCGCGCCGCCGGGGCGGTCCAGCGGCTCGATGACGTTGCGCAGCATCTGCAGGTTGGTGTCCATCTGCTCCTGGTCGCGCCAGCCGCCAACCAGGCCGCCGGGCTTTTCGTACACGGCGGCATACACCACATGGGTGATGTCGTCGCGGCCCGCGAGAGCGGCGGCGCAGGCGGCGCCGTCTTGCAGGTCCAGCTGCAGGGCCTCGGCGCCGGGGGGCGGCGTGATCGGGCGCCGCGCCACGCCGATCGCGCTCCAGCCGGGCAGGCTGGCGAAGTGGCGCAGGCAGGCCTGGCCCACCACGCCCGTGGCGCCCACGATGAGGGCGGTTTGCTGGGGTGTCGTCATGGCCGCGGCGGTCCTTACTTCTTGAGCATCGGGCACTTGGACTGCGCCAGCGGCAGGAAGGCCTTGTCGCCCGGCACCGTGGCGATGAGCTTGTAATAGTCCCAGGGGTACTTGGATTCGGCCTGCGACTTCACTTCGAACAGGTACATGTCGTGCACCATGCGGCCGTCCTCGCGGATGCGGCCGTTCTTGGCAAAGAAGTCGTTGATGGGCGTCGCCTTCATCTGCGCCATGACCTTGGCCGTGTCGTCGGTCTTGGCGGCCTGCACGGCCTTGAGGTAGTGCAGGGTCGATGAGTAGGCGCCCGCCTGGCTCATGTTGGGCATCTTCTTCATCTTCTCGAAATAGCGTTTGGACCAAGCGCGGGTTTCGGGGTTCATGTCCCAGTAGAACGCTTCGGTGAGCATCAGCCCGCCCGCCGTGCGCAGGCCGATGGCGTGCACGTCGTTGATGTACATCAGCAGCCCTGCCAGGGTCTGCTTGTTTTTGCCCTGGGTCAGGCCGAACTCGCGCGCGGCCTTGATGGTGTTCACGGTGTCGCTGCCGGCATTGGCCAGGCCGATGACCTGCGCCTTGCTGTTCTGCGCGCTGATCAGGAAGGAAGCAAAGTCCGTTGCGCCGATGGGGTGCTTGGCCGAGCCCAGCACCTTGCCCCCTTGGGCAAGCACCACCGCGCTGGCCTGCTCCTGCAGGCTGTGCCCGAAGGCGTAGTCGGCGGTGATGAAGAACCAGTCCTTGCCGCCGCGCTGCGTGATGGCGCTGGCCGTCACGTTGGCCAGGGCGTAGGTGTCGTAGACGTAGTGCACGGTGCTGGGCATGCACAGGTCGCCCGTGAGCCGGTCGGTGCCGGGGCCGTTGAAGATGATGACCTTCTGCTTTTGCTTGGCCACTTCGAGCACGGCCAGGGCCGGGGCGGACACGGCCACGTCCATGATGGCGTCGACCTTGCCGGTGTCGAACCATTCGCGCGCCTTGCTCGCGGCGATGTCGGCCTTGTTCTGGTGGTCCACCACCAGCAGTTCGATCTTCTTGCCCAGCACCTGGCCGCCGAAGTCGTCGATGGCCATCTGGATGGCTGCTGCGCTGCCCGGGCCGGTGATGTCGGCGAACGGGCCGTTGAGGTCCGTGAGGATGCCCAGGCGCACGACGTCGTCGGAAATCTTCACCTCCTGCGCGGTGACAGCAGTGGTGGCGGCCAGCAGGGCCAGGCTGGTGCAAAGCGCGCGGCATGCGCGCGGCAGGGGGCTGCGGTGGGGGTGGCGGTTCATGGTTGTCTCCTTGGGTCGTGTGGGGCTGGCGGGAATCAGATCGTGGCGATGGGCGTGACGGGCGAGCCCACGGCGCCGGGCAGGCGCAGCGGCGGCGCCGTGAGTAGAAAACGCGTGCGGCCCAGCGCGTGCAGCGCGTCGGCGAGTTCCTCGAGGTACCACAGCTCGCCCAGCGGCAGCCCGAGCTTGAACAGGCAGTGCTCGTGCAGCGGCAGCAGGGGGTAGGGCGTGCCGTCCGGGGGAGTGCGTGTGGGCGGGTGGCGCTCCACGGCGTAGTTGTCGGCGACCAGGGCCGCGATGCCGCTGTCGGTGATCCATTGCAGCAGCCGCGGGTCGCTGCCGTCGAGCGCGGCGCAGCTGTGGTGCAGCCGCACGGCGTCGGGCTGGCCCTGCATCGACAGCACCACGCCGGCAAAGCCCGTGCGCAGCAGCAGCATGTCGCCCGGCTCCACCGTCGCGTCGCACTGCGCCATGGCGTGCATCAGCTGGTCGTAGCCGATGTCCTGGTAACCGGTGCCGTAGACCCGGGCCAGGTCCACCAGCACGCCACGGCCCTGCATGCCTTTCTTGGCCAGGTTCTCCACGCCCAGGGCGCGCGCCACGCTCGCGTCGGCGGGCCGGCCTGCGCAGCACACGGGGCGGTAGGGGCCGGGCGCACCCTGCGCGCCTGGCTGCGGCAAGCCATGGTCCACCGGGCCCAACACATGTTCGTGGCCGCGGTAGCCGTTGTAGTAGGTGGTGCGCAGCTGGCCGTCGCCCTCCGAGTCGAACAGCGAACCCACGTGGGCCAGCGAATCCCATTGGGTGGAGTACTGCAGCGAGAGCAGCACCTGGTCGTCGCTGATCACGTCGGTGGCACCGGGATACACATGGCCCAAGGGGAAGTTGAGGTAGGGCCGGTCGCCATTGCGCGTGGGCGACAGGCGCGGCGGATGGCGCCGTGCGTTGAGCGCGTTGCCGCCCGGGTAGTCCAGCGGCAGCGAGAGGCAAATGCTGCGCCCCTCGCGCACCTCCTGTGCGCCCTTGCGCACCTGTTCGGGGCCGATCAGGTTGGCGCGCCCGAGTTGGTCATCGGGCCCGAAGTCGCCCCAGTTCGAGCCGGGCGGGCGTTGTCTCCATCGCATGCTGTTGTCTCCCACCGCTGGTGAGCGCGGATGTGGAAGCTATGGTGTTGGGCCAGGGCGCACCGCGTCAATTCCTTTGGAAAAAATTTCAAGGAATGAAATCGGAGCCAGGGTAAACCCGCTCGCCGGGCGGCCGCATGAGGGGGACGGCGCCCTTTAAAGCCATGGTGCGGCGCTTTGCGGCGCGGTGCCGTGGTGCGGACGGATTTCGCCAGGCAAAACCGCAAGCATCGGCGGACACTGCGGCGCCATGCCGCCGGCATGGCGGCTCAGCGCAGGGACAGCGTGCCTGCAAACACCGGTGCATCCACATTGCCGCCCGTGAGCGCCAGGCCCACGCACTGGCCCTGCAGCTGCGCCTTTTCCTGCAGCGCGGCGGCCAGGGCTGCGGCGCCCGCGCCTTCGGCCACGTTGTGCGTGTCGGTGTAGATCGCGCGCATGGCAGCGGCCACTTCGCCGTCGCTGACCTGCACGACGTGGTCCAGGTGCGGGATCAGGATGTCGAGCGCCTCACGGTCGGCCACGCGGCAGGCCATGCCGTCGGCCAGCACGGTGCTGACCGGGGCTTCCACGACGCGGCCCGCGGCAATCGAGTCGGCGTAGGTGGTGGCATGGCGGCTGACCACACCGACGATGCGCACGCCGTGGCCCAGCGCGCGCTGGGCGGCGATGGCCGCGCAGGCGCCCGAACCCTGGCCGATGGGCACGTAGGCCACGGCCATCTGCGGCACGGCGCGCAGAAATTCCCACCAGTAGGTGGCCACGCCGCAGACCAGGTCGGGGTGGTAGCTCGGCACCATGTGGGCGCCGCGCTGGGCGGCCAGCTGCATGGCGTGTTCGCGCGCTTCCTGAAAGTCGTCGCCATGCTCGATGAGCGTGACGCCCAGTGCGCGCATGGCATTGTTCTTCTCGGTCGAATTGCCGCGCGGCACGACGATGGTGCAGGCCACGCCGTGGCGGCGCGCCGCCCAGCCCATGCTCTGGCCATGGTTGCCGCGCGTGGCGCTGACCACTTCGCGCGGCAGCGCGCCGCGCTGGGCGAGCCGGTCGAAATAGGTCAGGCCGCCCCGGATCTTGAACGCGCCCACCGGCGTGTGGTTCTCGTGCTTGAGCCAGCACTCGGTGCCCAGGCGCTCGCCGAGCAGGGCCCAGCGGTACTGCGGCGTGGCGGCGAAGTCGCGGTAGACGACCTGGGCGGCGGCCTCGATGTCGGCCAGGGTGGGGAGGGTGGCGTTCATGCGGCAGCTTTCTGGTGGTTCGTCCATTTCACCGGGACAGAGAACGTGGCAGCTAACGGGAGTCCAAGGTCAGGAAGCCGCGCGGCGTGGACAGCGCCGCACGGAGGCACGGCTGCGCGGCCGTGGTGGCGCTCAGCGCGCCCAGGCCGAGGGCGGCGCAGGCCTGTGCCAGCACCGGCGCCTGCGGGTGCTGCAGCTGCAGCGCCTGCAGTTGCACGCCGCTGGCGGGCAGGCTGTCGCAGGGGTGGCGCTCACCCCACTGGATCAGCGTGGGCAGGCAGCCGTCCAGCAGGCGCTGGCCATCGGGGCGCACCGTGATCTGCCACTGCAGCAGCCCGCCCGGTGTCGGGCGGCTGGCCGCAAGCACGGGACCCCGGTCCAGGCCCTGCGCGGCCAGCGCCGCGCGGCCGGCGGCCACATCGGGCACGGCGGCAACCCAGTGCACCAGGCGCGGCCCCTGCTGCGCGATCTGCGCCTGCAGGGTGGCGTCGTCCATGTCAAACCAGCGTCTATTGCTTGCTGGTATTACGCTAGCAGCTCCCGGATTGATAGCAATGATTTCAAGGTAGGCGCGCGGGTGTCGGGCGCTGGACACGTTGAGCAGCCGGTTGTGCGTGCCCATGAGCGGGTGCTCGCCGCCCGCCGCTGGCGTGGCGCCGAGCGTGCGCTCGCACCAAGCCACCCCCGAGGCCAGATCGGCGGCCAGCACCACCAGGTGGTCCACGCGGGGCGCCGGCGCTGTCACAGCAGCACCTGGCCCGCCACGCAGGTGACCGAGTCGCCGCCGATCCAGAGGTCGGCGCCGTCCTGTTGGACATGCACGCGCCCGGCGCGGCCCAGTGCCGTGCCCTGGCTGGCGATGTAGCGCGGGGGCGCCAGGCCGGCGCCGATGAGCCACTGCGCCAGCGCGGCGTTGAGGCTGCCGGTGACCGGGTCTTCGATCAGGCCGTCGTGGCCTGGAAAGAAGGCGCGCACCTCGAATGCGATGCCTTGGGCGTCGCCCTGCGCGCGCCCCATGCCGGCCTGGCCGCGCGGCGCCACCACACCCACCTCGAGCCCGGCCAGCACGGCACCGTCGGGTTGCAGCGCCAGCACCTGCTCGGCCGAGCGCAGCAGCACGCCGCGCCAGTTCGGGCCGTTGTCGCACCAGGCGTGCGCCACGATGTCGCTGCGCGCCACGCCCAGGCCGCGCGCGATGAGCTGCACGTCCGCTTCGGGCAGCGGCCCGCTTTGGCGCAGCGGCGGCGCGGCAAAGGCCAGCCGAGCGCCCTCGCGGCGCAGCCGCACCAGGCCCACGCCGCATTCCTGCACCACCTGGCCCGCTGTGCGCGGCTGGCCGCCGGCCTCCAGCCAGGCGTGGCAGCTGCCCAGCGTGGGGTGGCCGGCAAAGGGCAGCTCGCGGCCCGGGCAGAAGATGCGCACGCGGTAGTCGGCGCCGTCCGCGCGGCCCGCCTCGGTGGGCGGCAGCAGGAAGGTGGCTTCCGACAGGTTCGTCCAGTCCGTGAACTGCTGCATGGCCTCGGTACTGAGGCCAGTGCCGTCGAGCACCACGGCCAGCGGGTTGCCCCGGTAGGCGTGGGCGGTGAAGACGTCAACCTGCTTGAAGGGACGGTGGTGCATGGCGGGCCTTGGGAGTGACGTCAGGACAGGGGCTGGTCGAGCACGCCGCACGCGCCCGAACGTGTCTGCAGGCTCTGGAACCAGCGCTCCAGGTGCGGCCAGGCGGGACGCTCCTGGGGCAGGCCGAACCAGCGGTGCACCTCGCAGCCCAAAGGAATGTCGGCCATGGTGAAGTGCTCGCCCGCCACGTAGGGCTGGCGCGCCAGGTGGGCGTCGAGCAGGGCCATGAGCGGCTCGGTGGCGGCCACCGATTGCGCGATGAGCGCCGCATCGCGCTCGGCGGCCGGCGTGCGGATCCACTGCATGAACGCCTGGCGGCCGGCCGGGTTCAGGGCCGTTTGCTGCCAGTCCATCCACTGCTCGGCGGCAAAGCGCGCGGGCAGGGCTTCGGGGTAGAGCCGGCCCAGCGCGTGCCGCGCGCAGAGGTAGCGCACGATGGTGTTCGACTCCCACAGCACCACCGGGCCCCCGTCGCTCTCATCCTCGATCAGCGGCACCAGGCCGTTGGGGTTGAGGCCGAGGTAGTGCGGCTCGCGCACGATGCCGAACTGCCCGCCCGCGTCGGTGCGCTGCAGCGCCAGGCCGAGTTCCTGCGCGGTCCAGACGACCTTGCGCACGTTGACCGAGGACAAGCGTCCCCACAGCCGCAGCAGGCTCATGCAGCGCCTTGGTGGGCGCGGATGGCGGCGGCCAGCGCGGCGATGGCGGTGTCGATCTCGTCGCTGGACACGGTGACATACGACAGGCGCAGCGTGCGCGTGTCGGCTTCGGTGGCGTAGAACGGCGCGCCGGGCACAAAGGCCACGTTGCGTTCTACGGCGGCGGGCAGCAGCTCCTGGGCGTTCACGCCCTGCGGCAGGCGCACCCACAGGAACATGCCGCCGGCCGGGCGCGTCCAGCGCACATCCAGGCCCGCCATCTCGCGCTCCAGTGCGGCGAGCATGGTGTCGCGCTGCTGCTTGTAGAGCGCGCGGATGGTGGGCACATGGCGCTCGAGGAAGCCGTTCTTGATCACCTCGGCCACCACGCGCTGGTTGAAGCCCGGCGTGTGCAGGTCGGCGGCCTGCTTGGCCTGCAGCAGCTTGGGGTAGACGGCCTTGGGCGCGACGATGAAGCCGATGCGCAATCCTGGTGCCAGCACCTTGGAGAACGAGCCCATGTAGATGCAGCCGTCGGGGTTGCGCGCGGTCAGGGGCGCGGGCGGGGCTTCGCCAAACCACAGCTCGCCGTAGGGGTTGTCCTCGATCAGCGGAATGCCCAGCTCCGCGGCCTTGGCCACCAGCGCCGCGCGGCGCGCCTCGGTCATGGTGCGGCCCGTGGGGTTCTGGAAGTTGGGCAGCACATAGGCCAGGCGGGCTTTGCCTTGGCCGGTGCCGGCCTTGGCGGCAAAGTCGTCGACCAGGATGCCGTCGTCGTCGCTGGCCACGCCCACGGCGATCGGCTCCTGCGGCGCGAAGGCCTGCAGCGCGCCCAGGTAGGTGGGCGTTTCGACCAGCATGCGGCTGTCCTTGTCGAGGAAGACCTTGCCGATCAGGTCCAGCGCCTGCTGCGAGCCGGTGGTGATCAGCACCTGCTCGGGGTCCACGGCCCACGGCAGCATGTCGGCCACGGCCTGGCGCAGGGGGGCATAGCCTTCGCTCGTGGCGTACTGGAGCGCGGCGGCGCCGTCGCGCGCCATGACGGTGTTGCAGGCCTGCGTGAAGGCGTCGAGGGGAAAGGTTTGCGGCGCGGGCAGGCCGCCGGCCAGGCTGATGATGCCGGGCTTGTCGGTCAGCTTGAGGATCTCGCGGATCGCGGAAGGGTTCATCTTGGCGGCACGCGCCGCCAGGGTCCAGTTCGTCATGCCAATTGCACTCCAGGGTGGGGCGCCGGAACGTCCGGCGCGGAAAATGTCAAAGTCGACCATTGTGCGACGCGCTAGGGCGCGGCGGGGCGCACCGGCATGCGCCGGCCCACCAGCACTGTGGCCATCACCGCCAGGCCAAAGCCCACGCTGACCGCGTCGAGCCGCTCGCCCAGCAGCGGCACGGCCGCCAGCATGCCCAGGAACGGCTGCACCAGCTGCACCTGGCTCACGCGCACCGTGCCGCCCAGCGCCAGGCCCCGGTACCAGGCAAAAAAGCCCAGCCACATCGAAAACACCGAGACATACGCCAGCGCCGTCCAGGCGCTCGCCGGCACCGGGGCTGCGGGCCACGACAGCGCCGCCAGCGGCAGCGTGAGCGGCAGCGACAGCACCAGCGCCCAGCAGATCACGGCGTCGGCGCGCAGGTGCTGTGACAGCCGCGCGCCATAGGCATAGCCGACCGCGGCGCACAGCATGGCGGCCAGCAGCAGCAGGTCGGCCGGGTGCAGCGCAATGCCCGACGCGCCCGAGCGCAGCACCGCGAACGCCACCACCAGCGCCGTGCCCAGCAGCGCGCAGGCCCAGAACGCACGCGACGGGCGCTGGCGGTGCAGCAGCGCGCCCACGGCGGCCGTGGCCAGCGGCAGCACGCCGACGATCACGCTGGCGTGCACCGCGCCCACGTAGCGCATGGCGACGGAGGTCAGCAGCGGAAAGCCAAATACCACCCCCAGCGCCGTGAGCGCCAGTGGCCCCCAGTCGCGCCGCTGCGGCCAGGGCGCGCGCAGCACCCACAGCAGCACGGCCGACAGCGCGCCCGCCACCACGGCACGTGCCATGGCCACGAACACGCCCGACATCAGCGGCGCCTCGGGCGTGCCCACGGCCAGCCGCGTCATCGGCAGCGTGAGCGCAAAAATCGCCACGCCCAGCAGGCCCAGGGCCAGGCCGCGCGCCTCGGCGGACTGCGGCGCCGGAGCGCGGACGGAAAGCGGGGTGCCCATGGGTGCCTTCGCGTGGTGGGGGGAAGCGGCGGCGCGCTCAGGCGCTGGCCATCCAGGCGGCTGTGAGTGCCAGCACCAGCGCCATCGCGCGGTTGAACCACAGCAGGCGCGCGCCCTGAGCCAGCCACTGGCGCAGCAGCGCGCCCGTGGTGGCATAGGCCAGGTTGCTGGTGAATGCGAACACCAGCATCACGGGCAGCACCACGGCCAGGCGCTGCAGGCTGTCTTCGCGCCCGGCCACCCAGCCCGCGACGATGGTCAGCGCCAGCAGCCAGGCCTTGATGTTGACGAACTGCAGCGCCGCGCCCTGCCAGAAGCCCACGTTCAGGCGCGTGGCGTCGGCCTCGCTCAGGCTGCCGCTGCGGCTGAGCTTCCAGGCCAGCCACAGCAGGTAGCCGATGCCCACCGCCTTGATGCCCCAGCGCAGCGCAGGCACCGCCACCACCACCGCGCCGATGCCGCCAGCGCACAGCAGCAGCAGCGCCGTCCAGCCCACCGGCACGGCGCAGACAAAGCGCATCGCCGGACGCAGGCCGCGGTTGGCCGCCATGGCGGTCGACAGCGTGGTGTTGGGGCCGGGCGTGAAGCTCATGGCGGTGGCCAGCGCCAGCAAGGCGGTGAATTCGACAAAGGGCATTGGGGGGCAGTGCAAAGGAAGAAATGCCCAACCACTGTAGGATTGATTCCGCTACAGTGCCAATACAGTTTTTCTGACAATAGCATGAACTGTGTTGGTGTGCGCATCGGCACAGTCCCGCCACCTCCTCCCCACAGACGCCCACGTTGTGCCCGCCATGCTGACCCGTACCGCCCACCGCACCCTGACCGAGCAACTGGCCGAGCGCTTTGCCGAGCGCATCCGTGCGCGCCTGCTGCCCGCGGGCGCGCGCCTGCCGTCGGTGCGCGAATGCGCGCGCCAGCAGGGCGTGAGCCCCTATACGGTGGTCGCTGCCTACGACCAGCTGCTGGCGCAGGGCCTGGTCGAGGCGCGCCGCCAGCGCGGCTTCTATGTGCGCGATTTGACGCAAAAAGCGCCTTCAGCCCTTGCTGGACAAGCGTTGATAGCTATCGAAAGCGCAGCAGTCGAAGGCCTGGCCGCGCCCGCCCCCGTGGGCGCGCGCACGCTGGGCGCTCCCATCGACGCGGCGGCGCTGATCCGCGGCATGTTCCAGCCCGACTCGGGCAAGCCCCAGCCCGGCGCCGGCGTGTTTCCGCCGCTGTGGCTGGAAGAGGCGCGCTTCATGCCGGCGGCGGTGCGCAAGGTCGCGGCCAGCCGCGCACTGCACGACGGCTCGCTGAGCTACGGCGAGCCGCTGGGCGACCCCGACCTGCGCCATGTGCTGGCGCGCCGCCTGGCCGAGCTGAACCTGCCCGCGCGGCCCGCGCAGATCATGACCACGGTGGGCGCCACGCACGCGCTCGACATCGTCAGCCGCACCCTGCTCAAGGCGGGCGACCCGGTGATGGTCGAAGAGCCGGGCTGGTCGGTCGAGTTCGCGCGCCTGGCGGCCCTGGGCATGCGCGTGCTGCCCGTGCCGCGCCGCGCCGAGGGGCCGGACCTGGCGGTGATGGCGCGCTACTGCGAGGTGCACGCGCCCAAGCTGTTCGTCAGCGTCAGCGTGCTGCACAACCCCACCGGCCACTGCCTCACGCCGGGCAGCGCGCACCAGGTGCTGCGGCTGGCCGAGCAGCACGGCTTCTACATCGCCGAAGACGATACCTACAGCCACCTCGCGCCCGACCATGCCACGCGCCTGTCGGTGCTCGACGGCCTGCGCCGCACCATTTATGTCAGCGGCTTTTCCAAGATCCTGGCGCCCAACTGGCGCGTGGGCTACCTGGCCGCGCCGCCGGCGCTGGTCGAACGCCTGCTCGACACCAAGCTGCTGTCGACGTTGACCACGCCGTCGCTGCTCGAGAAGGCGCTGGCCCTGTGCATCGACCAGGGCCAGCTGCGCCGCCACGCCGAGCGCATGCGCCTGCGCCTGGCCCAGACGCGCGCGCGCAGCGTGCAGCTGGCGCTGGAGTCCGGCTGCCGCTTCGCCGCCGAGCCGGCGGGCATGTTCGGCTGGGTGGACACGGGCGTGGACACCGACATGCTGGCCCAGCGCATGCTCGACGAGGGCTATTTGCTCGCGCCCGGCGCGCTGTTCCATGCCAGCCGCCAGCCCTGCACGCTGATGCGCATCAACTTCACGACCACGCAGGACGCGGCGTTCTGGCGTGTGTTCCAGCGCGTGGTGGCGCAGAACCGTTAGCTCGTGGGGGCACTGCGGGCTGCGCCGCCGCCCGGCGTGTCAGGGGGCGGGCGGCGCCGCTTCGAGGCTGGCGAGCGTGCGCAGCAGGGCGCGGTTGACGTCTTCGAGCGCCAGGCCGTGCGCCTTGCCCAGCTGGCGCACCACGCCCGCGTCGCCGCCTTCGAGCGCGCGGGCCATGGCCAGGCTGGGCGCGTAGGGGCCGGTCTGCAGCACCGCCGCGTCGTAGATGCGCTCGGACAGCGGCACACGCCGCAGCACGCTGCCCAGCGGCTCGCGCAGCAGTTCGCCGAGCTGCGAGAACAGGGCGCACAGATAGACCTCGCGGCGCAGCGCGGTCTCCAGGCCCGCGTCGATCAGGCGCTCGGTGAGCCGGGCCCGCACGACCATGGCCGCGCGCACCGGCTGCAGGTCGGGCTCGGCGCTGGCGTGCGGCAGCTGGTCGGACAGCCAGCGCGAGAGCGATCCGTAGCCCATCATGACCAGGCCCCGGCGCAGCGAGTCGATGCCGGTGCGCAGGCCCAGGGCGGCCGAGTTGGTGTAGACCATGAAGCGGTAGGCCAGCAGCGGGTCTTCGCCCAGGATGTCTTCGAACACTTCGAGCGACTGCTCGGCGTCGATCGCCTTCATGAGCTTTTGCACGGTGGCGCGGGCCGGTTGCAGCGGCTGGTGGCGCAGGCTGTGCAGCACGTCTTCCTGCGGCCAGCCCAGCACGGCCTGGGCCTGGCCACGGTCCAGGCACAGCGCCACCAGCGCGCGGCTGGCAAGGCCTTCGACCATTTGCCCGGCCAGCAGCGTGCCCGCCGCGGCGCCTGCCTGCAGCGCCCGCACGGCGGTCTCGGGCGAGAGGCCCAGCAGGCGTGTGTCAAAGCAGCGCGCCAGCGGGGGCTCGGGCGGCTGCCCGGCGTCGCCGCGCCACACCAACTGCAGGCCGCGCGCGTGGGCCGCCTGCACCTGCTGGCAGATCGCCGAGTCGCCGAGCCAGGCCCCCGGCACGGCCACCGCCGGCGAGCCGGGCGGAGCATGCGCGAGCAGGTCGCACAGCAGTTGGCGCGTTTGTGGCGCCAGCAGCAGCGGCGGCGAATGCGCGGCCCACAGCTCGTGCAGCGTGCGCAGCAGGTGCGGCGCATCGACCGCCAGCGCCGCGTCGGCCGCGTGCACGGACAGCTCCACGCCCGCCAGCGTGCGCGTGGGGCCCCACAGAGGGCGGTAGCCCAGAACCAGCTGGCTGAGAACGGATTGCATGAGCGAAAAAAGGCCCTGGCGTCAGGAAATGAAGTTGAACAGCGAGAGCTTTTGCACCATGGCGTAGGACTGCAGCGCTGCCTGGTAGCCGACCTGCTGGTTCTGGAAGTCGGAAATTCCCTGGATCATATCGAGGTCCTCGGCGCGCGAGCGGTCGGCTTCGAGCTGGATGGCGCGCTTGTCCTGGTCGCCGGTGATGCGGTCGGCGCGGTTGAGCAGCTCGCCCGCGTAGCCGCGCACCGACTGCAGGCGTTCCATGCCCCGGTCCATGTTGGCGAGTGCCTGGCCCACGGCCTGGGCGGCGGCATTGCTGTCGCCGGCGCCCCCGATGTCGCGGATGGCATCGTCGATCACGTTGAAGATGCTGGTGCTGGGTTCCAGGGTGATGCTGTCGCCGCTGGCGGGAGTGCCTTTGATGCTGAAGCTCAGGCCGGGCACGCCGGTCACGGTGATGTCGGCCGGCTTATCGGATGGGAAGACCGCCGTCACCGTCGTGGGGAGGGCGCCTGTTGTGTCGTTGGTGATGGTATAGGTGGCGGTGGTGGTGCCGTCGGCGGGCACGGTGGGCGCCACGGCGGTGAAGCTCAGGGCGTACTTGTCGCCAGTGAGCTGTGCCGGATCGGTGGTGCGCACGCTGTCGGTGCCGAGGGCGCGGCCAGCGGGAGTGGCCAGGCTCAGGCGGGCGTTGTAGGCGCCGTCGCGCTGCGGCTGGAACATGAAGGCCGCATCGCCGTCGAGCGTGTTCGGAATCGACACCGCGGAGCCCGCTCCCTGCCCCGGCAGGCCGTGGAAGCCCATCTGCGCATTCAAGAACGGCGTGGCATCGCTGCCCAGCGCCGCCAGCAGCGGCACGCCATTGGTGTCCTTGCGGTTGGACACCTCCAGCAGCTGGTCGCGCAGGCTCTGGAGCTGGGTCGCAATGGTTTTGCGGTCGCTGGCACTGTGGCCGCCATTGCCGGCGCTGACCACCAGCTCGCGCATTTGCTGGACCAGGCCGATGGCATCGCCCAGCGACGACTCGGCCTGCGCCACGGCATTGCGCTGCACGTCGAGCGCGCGCTGCTCGGTCTGGATGCGCGCGATGCGTGTCATGGCGCGCTCGGCCTGCGCCGCGGCGACCGGGTCGTCGCTGGCGCGCACCACGCGCTTGCCCGAGGTCAGGTTTTCTTGCAGGTTCGACAGCGACGTCTGGCGCGCGCTGATGTTGCGTATAGCGCTGTCGTACTGGGTGGCGGTGCCGATGCGGGTGAAGGACGGGCTGCTCATGGCGAAAGCTCCAGGCGTGTGTGCTGTGGTGTGGTGGGGCGTGCTGTGGGGCGGGGTGGCCGTCAGCGGCCCAGGCCCTGGAGCAGGTTGTCAAAGATGTTCTGCGCGATCTGCAGCATCTTGGCCGAGGCTTGGTAGGCCTGCTGGTACTGGATGAGCCGGGCGGCTTCCTCGTCAAGGTTCACGCCCGAGACCGCAGTGCGGTCGCGCTCGAGGTTGGCGGCAATCGACGACGACAGCGTGGCCGCAAACTGCGCGCTCTGCGTGCGCGTGCCGATCTGCGCCATGGCGCCGGCAAAGCCGTCCGAGAGCGTGGCGCCGTCGAATATCTTGGCGTCGCGCAAGGCCATCAGCGCGCTGGCGTTGCCGGCGTCGCGGGTGTACCAGTCGCCGTACTGGGCGTCGGTGGCATTGCCCACGGTGACGGTGTCGCCGCCCTTGGGCGCGCCATTCAAGGTAATTTCCCAGCCGTCGATGGTGATGGGCTTGCCAGGGGTGAACGCAAAGGGCGGGCCGACCAGCGCCGTAGGCGGCGTGGTCGACATGTCCATGGGCGCGCCCTGGTTTCCTGTCAGGGTGAAGGTTGCTGGCGTGCCGGCAGTAAAGGTCAGCTCCACGCCACTGGCGGGCGGCAGCGCCAGTGCCGTCGGCTGGCCTGTCGCCTTCAAGCCCGCCAGCTGCAATGTGCCGTCGTTGGTGGCTCCCATCTTGGCATTGATGGGGTTGGACGCCGCCAACTGCTGGGGTGAGAACTGCAGCGCCTGCATCTGGGCAGCGGCGCCTTGCAGCGGGTTGAGCAAGAAGGTATCGGGAGGGGTAGCGCCCGCAAAGGCTGCGGGTGGCTGGGCGCCGTCGGTCAACCGAAGCCCTTCGCCGAGCATCACCGCGTTGAGCTCGTTGATGTCCGCAAAGGCCATCGTCTTGCCATCGGACTGGCGCGTGACCGAACCGGCATTCGGCCCTGTTAAGGCAATGGTGTAGCTCGACGCCTGCAGCTTGGTTGCATCGGCCACTTGCAGGCCCATGGTGGCGCCCGAGGTGTTCCCCTTGCCCGCTACCGCGTTGGCCAATGGGATCGGCGCGAAAAGGTTGCCGCCCGGTTTGCCATCGAGCGTCAGCCCCAGCCGGTTCTGCGCGTTCAGCGTTTCGCTGATGCCCACCGCCATGCGGCCGAGCAGGTTGCGCCCCTCGGCCAGGTCGTGGTTCTGAAAGCGCAGCAGCCCCGACACCTCGCCGCCGCCGAGCATGCCCTCGTTGAGCTCCACCGCCGTGGACGACCCCGGCTGTGTGAAGTACAGGCGCTTTTGCCCTCCGCCCGCGCCGAACTCCACCGGGTCGCCGACCGACAGCGACGCCGCCTTGCTGCCCAGCACCAGCGGCTGGCTGCCGCCGACAAACAGGCTGATGCTGCCGTCGTCGGCCGCGACCTGGCTGGTCTGGATGTGCTGGTTCAGGTCGCGGATCAGCTGGTCGCGCTGGTCCAGCAGGTCGTTGGCGGGCTGTCCGTTGCCCTTGGCGCGGGCAATCTGCTCGTTCATGCCGGCGATGTTCTTGGCCAGCATGTTGATGCTGTTGACGCTGCCCTTGAGCTGCTCGGCCACGGTGTAGGCGATCTCGTCGAGCCGCTCGGAGGCGCCGCGCATGCGCTTGGCGGTTTCGTCGATGCGCGTGAGCACGACGTTGCGCGCCGTCAGGTCGGTCGGCGAGCCGACCACGTCCGAGAACGCATTCATCATGTCGTTGATGGCCGCACCCAGCCCGGCCGGGCCGCCGCCAAACACGTCCTGCAGCTGGCGCAGGCGGTCGGCGCGCACGCTGTCGCCGGCGTCCACCGCCGCCGCTGCCGTGGCCTGGCGCGTGAGCAGCTCGCTGTGGTTGCGCAGGATGGACTGCACGTCCACGCCCTTGCCGATGTAGCCGCCCCCGGTGAACTGGCCCTGCACGGTCTCCAGCACCACGTTCTGGCGCGAATAGCCGGGCGTGTTCACATTGGCGATGTTGTGGCCGGTGGTCTGCAGTGCCACCTGGTTGGCGAGCAGCGCTCGGGCGCCGACGTTCAATAGGCTCATGTTTTTGTGTCTCTGGCGTCAGGCCTGTGCGCGCTGCACGCGCAGGGCACTGTTGATGGCGCCGCTGAGTTTGCGGGCGTATTCGGGGTCGGTCGCATAGCCGGCCTTTTGCAGCGCGGCGGCGTAGGCCACGGCCGATCCGGTCTGGGCGCGCGCCTTCTCGTAGCGCGGGCTGTCGTTGATGAGGCGGGCGTAGTCGCGGAACGACGCCTCGTACGAGTCGTAGGCGCGGAACTTGGCCGTTACCTTGCGCGGCGCGCCATTGATGTATTCGGTGGTGGTGATTTCGGCCACCTTGCCGCTCCAGCCCTTGCCGGCCTTGATGCCGAACAGGTTGAACGCGTTGCTGCCGTCGGCGTTCTTGATCTCGCTCTTGCCCCAGCCGGTCTCGTGCCCGGCCTGGCCGAGCATGAAGCTGGCGGGAATGCCGCTCTCCTGCGCCACGCGCTCGGCCGCCTGGCTGTGGTGCTGCACGAAGTCGTCGCGGCCCTTGGGCGCGGGACCCGAGGCGGCGCTGCTGCGCGCCTGGCGCGCGGCCGAGAGGCTCAGGGTTGACGGCACGGCCAGGTTCGCGTCGGCGCCGCCCATCTGGCGCGAGAGCTGGCGCGCAATGGCCTCGGACAGGCTGCCCGGCTGGCCCGCCATCTGCACCGACAGCTGCTGGTCGAGCAGGTCGGTCCCCAGGTCGCCCTGCGCGTTGTCGAGCAGGCCCGACTTCATGGTGGCCTCGCGCATGCTCTTGATCATCTCGCGCATGAACAGCGACTCGAACTGCTTGGCGGCTTCGCGCGTGGCCTGGGCGCTGTTCTGGCCGGCTTCGAATTTGAGCTGGTTGAGCGAGCGCACGTCCGCGGCCAGCGCGTTTGACGTGCTGGCGCCGGCGGCGCCGGGCAGGGTCAGGGCCATGGTGGGGCACTCCGTGCGGGGAAAGGGTGGGCGGCCATCAGATGACCTCGAGTTCGGCGTTCAGCGCGCCGGCGGCCTTGATGGCCTGCAGGATGGCCAGCAGGTCCTGCGGCGTGGCGCCGAGCGTGTTGAGCGCGCGCACCACGTCGGCCAGCTGCGGCGACGCGGGGATCTGGAGGATGTTGCCGGGCTCCTGGCGGATCTGGATGTCGCTCTTTTGCGCCACCACGGTCTGCCCCTGCGAGAACGCGCCCGGCTGGCTGATGACGGGTGTCGAGCTGATGGTGATCGACAGGTTGCCGTGCGCGATCGCGCAGGGCCCGAGCGTCACCGCCTGGTTCAGCACCACCGAGCCGGTGCGCGCATTGATCACGACCTTGGCCGAGGGCGCGGCGGTCTCGATCTGCAGTTCTTCGAGGTCGGCAATGAAGTTGACGCGCGCGCCGGGCAAGGTGGGAGCGCGCACCTGCACGGTGCGCCCGTCGAGCGCCATGGCCTGCCCTGCGCCCAGGCGCGCATTGATGGCCTGCGCCACGCGGCGCGCGGTCTGGAAGTCGGAGGCGTTGAGGCCCAGCGTGATCGAGTCGCCGTCGTGCAGCGGCGTGGGCACTGCGCGCTCGACCTGCGCGCCCTGCGGAATGCGCCCGGCGCTCAGGTGGTTGATCTGCACCTTGCTGCCGCCGGCCGAGGCTCCGGCGCCGCCGACCACCAGGTTGCCCTGCGCCAGCGCATAGATCTCGCCGTCGGCGCCGCGCAGCGGGGTGGCGATCAGCGTGCCGCCCTTGAGCGATTTGGAATTGCCCATCGACGATACGTTCACGTCGATGGTCTGGCCCGGCTGGGCGAACGCCGGCAGCTGCGCGGTGACGATCACGGTCGCGACGTTCTTGAGCTGCAGCCGCGAAGCCATCTCGGGCGGCAGACTGATGCCCATCTGCTGCAGGTAGTTGGACATCGCCTGTGTGGTGAAGGGCATCTGCGTGGTCTGGTCGCCCGTGCCGTCCAAGCCCACCACCAGGCCGTAGCCGGTCAGCTGGTTGCTGCGCACCCCTTGCACGGCGGCCACTTCCTTGATGCGCAGGGCCTGCGCGGGCAGGGCGGTGCACAGGGCAGCAAGCAGGGCGGCCAGAGGCACCCACCGCCGGGCCGCGTGCCATGACAGGGGAGGGCGCAGGACAGCTTTCATGCGCTTGATTGTGGTGGGCAAGGCCGCTTTGGGATGCACGGAAAAGCGGCGCAATCACCGGTCTATTGGGGGCGCTGGTGCTGGGATGGATACAGATGAAAAGTGACTCTGGCGCTTTGTGGGCGTGCGCTAGCAGCTATCTTTTTTAATACCGCTCTTGGGAATTCGCCATGGCGCTTTTGCTTGGGACTGCTGGCCGGGATGTGCGCCCGGCGGCGCAGTAACTTTCTTTCGCTTCGCCGAAAGAAAGTCACCAA
>NZ_MWOK01000012.1:46717-70510 GCF_012932145.1 Acidovorax sp. SRB_14
CCAAGCTCGACTCGGGCGACACCGCCTGGATGCTGACCTCCACGCTGCTCGTGATCCTCATGGCCCTGCCGGGTCTGGCGCTGTTCTACGGCGGGCTCGCGCGCTCGAAAAACATGCTGTCGGTGCTGGTGCAGGTGTTCGTGGTCTTTGCGCTGGTCAGCGTGCTGTGGGCGCTGTACGGCTACAGCCTGGCCTTTGGCGGCGAGGGCCGCTTCTTCGGCGACCTCAGCAAAGCGTTTTTGAAGGGCATGGCGCCCGACACGCTCTCGGGCGCGCTGCCGACCATCCCCGAATACGTGTTCGTCGCCTTCCAGTCCACCTTCGCCGCCATCACGGTGGCGCTGATCGTCGGCTCGTTTGCCGAGCGCATGAAGTTCGCCGCCGTGCTGGTGTTTGCCGTGCTGTGGTTCAGCTTCAGCTACGTCCCGATCGCGCACATGGTCTGGGGCGGCGGCCTGCTGGCCAAGCACGGCGCGCTCGACTTTGCCGGCGGCACCGTGGTGCACATCAATGCCGGCGTCGCGGGCCTGGTCGGCGCCTACCTGGTCGGCAAGCGCATCGGCTTTGGCAAAGAGGCCCTGACGCCGCACAGCCTGACACTGACCATGGTGGGCGCCTCGCTGCTGTGGGTCGGCTGGTTCGGCTTCAATGCCGGCTCGGCGGGCGCGGCCAATGGCGTGGCGGGCCTGGCGTTCATCAACACCCTGCTGGCCACGGCGGCCGCCACGCTGGCGTGGCTGGCGGGCGAAGCGCTGCACAAGGGCAAGGCCTCGATGCTGGGCGCAGCCTCGGGCGCGGTCGCCGGCCTGGTGGCGGTAACGCCGGCGGCCGGCTTTGTCGGCCCGATGGGCTCCCTTGTGATCGGTGTGGCCGCCGGCCTGGTCTGCCTGTGGGGTGTGGGCGGGCTCAAGAAGATGCTCGGGGCCGACGACGCCTTCGATGTGTTTGGCGTGCACGGCGTGGGCGGCATCGTCGGCGCGCTGCTCACGGGCGTGTTTGCCGCGCAAAGCCTCGGCGGCACGGGCGGCCCCACGCCCGAGAGCTTCGCGATGGGCGCGCAGGTCTGGGTCCAGGTCCAGAGCGTGCTGCTGACCATCGTCTGGTCGGGCGTGGTCTCGGTGGTCGCCTACAAGGTGGCCGACCTGCTGCTGGGCCTGCGCGTGCCCGAAGACGAAGAGCGCCAGGGCCTGGACATCACCTCGCACGGCGAGACCGCCTACACGCGCTGAGCACGCCAGCGGCGCCGCACCCGGCGCCCACCCGAGGCCCGCCCTGCTTGCACGGCGGGCCTTTGGCCTGGATGGCCGACCGCAGAGCGCTGCGGCAGGCCGTGCGGGGAATAATGGTTGGCTGCGCAAGGCTGCAGGAGGGCAAGCACATGGCATGGAACGTGGTGGGCAGTGAAGTCTGCGAACTGGGCGAGTCGCCGTTCTGGCAGGCCGGCGAGCAGCGCCTGTACTGGGTCGACATCGCCGGGCGCGCCGCGCTGCGCGCCGACCCGGCCACCGGCGCCACCGAGCGCTGGCCGCTGCCGGCCGAGCCCGGCTGCATGGCGCCGGCGCGCACTGCGGGCCAGGCCAGCGGCTGGGTGCTGGCGCTGCGCGACGGCATCTACCGCGCGCCGCACTGGGGCGGCGCGCTGCACCGCATCGCGCGCCTGCCCTACGACCCGGCGCACGAGCGCGCCAACGACGGCAAGTGCGACCCGTTCGGGCGCTTCTGGGTCGGCACGCGCGATGAGCGGCCCGGCGGCGGGCACGCGGCGATGTACTGCATCGACGCGCGCCACGGCCCGGCGCAGGTGCAGACGCTGTGGGGCGGCGCCAGCACGCTCAACGGCCTGGGCTGGTCGCCCGACCAGCGCACGCTCTACAGCGCCGACACGCCCACGCACCGCATCGAGGCGCGCGATTGGGACGGCGAGCGCAACGCGCTGGGACCGGCGCGCACGCTGCACCAGTTCGCGCCCAAGTCGGTCAATTGGCAGCCGGGCACGGCCGGCTACGGCGGCCGCCCCGACGGCGCCGCCGTCGATGTGCAGGGCAACTACTGGTGCGCGATGTACGAGGGCGCGCGCGTGCTGCAGCTCTCGCCTGCGGGCGCGGTGCTGCAGAGCATCGCCACCCCCGTGGCCTGCCCGACCATGGTCTGCCTGGGCGGGCCCGAGGGGCGCACGATGTTCGTCACCACGGCGCGCCAGGGCCGCCCGGAGGATGAACTGGCACGCACGCCGCTGGCCGGCCGCGTGCTGGCGCTGGCGCAGCCAGTGGACGTGCCGGGCCTGCCGGTGCAGGCGTTCGAGGACGCTGCTGCAGCGGCCCAAGAGCCGGTTTGACATGTCAAAAAAGAGAGCTGCCAGCGATTGCTGCATCAGCGTCAGAGCACGATTGGACTTGAAATCTGGAGGGCCCATGCCATGGCTGAACTGCTGAGCTTGCGGCGCGTGAACGACGGCGTGGTGGCGGTCTTTCTGGCCAGCGGCGCGCCGGTCGGCCACCTCAAGTGGATCTCCGGCGTGTGGAAGTTCAAGGCCCTGGGCTACGAAGACACGGAGCTGGTGCCCGGCGGCGGGCCGCTGACGGCGCAGCACAACCGCACGTTCGCGCTGCTGGACGCAGCGCAGATCAGCGCCGCGCTGCTCGCGCAGTAGAGTCCCGGGGCACGCCGGCCCGCGCTTTGCGGCCGCCGCCCACCCGCGCAGCGGGCGCCTTCCTACACCCGCGGGCGCGGCAACGGGCTGTGATGGGCCCAGGTTTCCCTGCGACCCAAGAGCGCCCGCGCGCCGTCCCCTCCATGCCTGCTTCTGCCTCCGCTTTGGTTCCTGTGCCCGCCCCTTCCGTGGCTGTGCGCGATGCGCCGGCGCCCCCGGCGCACGCACCCGCGCCCGGCAGCCGCCTGCCCGGCGGGCTGGTCTATGTCGACCGCCGCATGCCGGGCCTGCAGCGCGTGCGGCGCGCAGAGGGGTTTGGCTACCGGCAGCCCGACGGCCGCTGGCTGACGGATGCGCAAGAGATCGATCGCATCCGCCGCCTCGCCATTCCGCCGGCCTACACCGAGGTCTGGATCTGCCCGCTGCCGCACGGCCACCTGCAGGCCACCGGGCTCGACGCGCGCGGGCGGCGCCAGTACCGCTACCACCCCGACTGGCGGCGGCTGCGCGACGGCGGCAAGTTCGAGCGCATGCGCGCGTTCGGCCAGGCGCTGCCGCGCATCCGCGCGCGCGTGGCGCGTGACCTGGCGCCGCGTCGCAGCCCGCCGCTGGCGCGCACGCGGGTGCTGGCAGCCATCGTGCGGCTGCTCGATACCACCTGCCTGCGCGTGGGCAACGAGGAGTATGCGGCCAGCAACCACTCGTATGGCCTGACCACGCTGCGCGCGCGCCACGCCGACGTGCGCGGCAGCACGCTGCGGCTGCGCTTTCGCGGCAAGAGCGGCGTGCCGCAGAGCGCCACGCTCGACGACCCGCGCGTGGCCCGCCTGGTGCGCCGCTGCCAGCAGCTGCCGGGGCAGGAGCTGTTCCAGTACGAGGACGCCGACGGCGCGCTGCACACGGTGGGCTCGGGCGATGTCAACGACTACCTGCGCAGCATCACCGAGCGCAGGCCGCGCAGCGCTGCTGGCGGCGACGGCGCGGGACTGCCGGCCGCCGCGCCGCCCGGCGCGGACAGCCCGCATTTCACGGCCAAGGACTTTCGCACCTGGCACGGCACGGTGCAGGCGCTGGAACTGACGCGCCTGGCCTGCACGCAAGCGGCCGCAGACGCCCAGGCCTGGACGGCGCGCCAGATTCTGGTCGAGGTGGCGCGCCAGCTGGGCAACACGCCGACGGTCTGCAAGAAGTCGTATGTGCACCCGGCCGTGCTGGAGCTGGGCGAGCGCCTGGCCTCGGATGCGGGGCCGGGCATGCAGCGGGTCTGGGAGCGCATCGGCGGCGCCGCGTCGCCGCGTGGGCTCAGCGCGGCGGAGCGGCGGCTGCTGGCGTTTTTGCGGCGGCCGGGGACGGGCAAGGCGGGGAAAGCGCCGGCGAAGCGGGGCAAGGGCGGGGCGCGCGGTTGAAGGGGTTTCCCTTTTGCTGCGCCTGCCTCTGTGTGCCAATTGCTCCTTTTTATATAGCTTCTGGCGCTGATGTGGTAAGGGTTTGAAGCCATTTTGGCTTCGGTTCGGTGGCGGATGGTGGCGCTCGGGTCGCATTCCAGGGCTTGGATAGCGTGTGCGGGTTCTGCCGCTGCGCTGGTTGCCGGCTTGGAAGGCCGGGATGTGCGCCCGGCGGCGCAGTAACTTTCTTTCGCTTCGCCGAAAGAAAGTCACCAAAGAAAGGGCGACCCCACTGTCCGTGTCCCCTGCGCTGCGCTACGGGGCAACCTGCGGTGCTCGCGCCGGGCGGGGTCCGCGCAAACTCGCGCTACGCGCTCAAACAGCGCGCGGCCCTTTTTCCGCCCGGCGCTGCGCTCCTCGGCACGGGCAGAGGGGCGGGGGAGCGCGACAGCCAACAGCCACCCGGGCCATCGCTGCGCTCGGCCGGGGCGACCGCGCGCCGCTTTGCTCATGCGCGCCGTGCAGAAAATTCACGCGCTCCGTGCGGGGTGCGGGCTTACCATTCCAAGCATGGACACCGTTCTTTCCCAGATCACCGACCTCGTGCGCGAGGCCGCCACGCACCAGACTGCGCTGCGCATCCGAGGGGGCGGCAGCAAGGATTTTCACGGCGGCGTGGCGCTGCGCAGCGAGGTGCTCGACACGCGCGCCTACACCGGCATCGTCAGCTACGAGCCCAGCGAGCTGGTGGTCACGGCGCGCGCCGGCACGCCTTTGGCCGAGCTCGAAGCCGCCCTGGCGGAAAAGCACCAGTGCCTGCCGTTCGAGCCGCCGCACTTCGGCCCCGGCGCGACGGTGGGCGGCATGGTCGCGGCGGGCCTGTCGGGCCCGGCGCGCGCCAGCGTGGGCGCGGTGCGCGACTTCATGCTCGGCGTGCAGCTGCTCAACGGCCGCGCCGAGCACCTGACCTTCGGCGGCCAGGTGATGAAGAACGTCGCCGGCTACGACGTCTCGCGCCTCATGGCGGGGGCCTGGGGCACGCTGGGCGTGCTGACCGAGGTCAGCATCAAGGTGCTGCCCGTGGCGCCGGCCGAGGCCACGCTGCGTTTTGCCTGCGGCCAGGCCGAGGCGCTCGCGCGCCTGCACGCCTGGGGCGGCCAGCCGCTGCCGCTCAACGCCAGCTGCTGGGTCGAAGACGCGGGCGTGGGCCAGCTCTATGTGCGCCTGCGCGGCGCGGTCGCCGCGGTCGAGTCCGCCTGCAAGACCCTGGGCGGCGAGCGCCTGGACAACGCGGCCGTGGCCGCCGACTGGACCGCCTGCCGCGAGCAGCAGCTGCCGTGGTTTGCCGAGCGAGCGCAGGCGCCGCAGCCGGGCCTGGACCTGTGGCGCTTGTCGGTGCCGGCCACCGCGCCGGTGCTGGCGCTGCCCGCCGGCGTGGCGCCGCCGCTGGTCGAGTGGCACGGCGCGCTGCGCTGGGTGCAGGCGCCGCGCGCGCGCGCCCAGGCGCTGCACGACGTGGCCGCGCAGGTGGGCGGAAGTGCTACTCTTTTCAGAGCTTCAGACGCAGGCACAGAAAGCGCTGAGGCCGTTTTTGGCCCCAAGAATGCCGCGCTGGAAAAGATCCAGGCGCGGCTGCGCCAGGCGTTCGACCCGGCCGGCATCTTCAACCCCGCACGCGGGGCAGCGTTGGGCTAGCGGCATGCGGCGGTTGCGCCACCTCACCGGACGCCACCGCACGTCGTCCACCAACCGCACGCTGGGCCTGCTGCTGGCCTTCAACGCGGGCGCGGTGAACGCGGGCGGGTTTCTGGTCGTGCACCTGTACACCTCGCACATGACGGGTTTCCTGTCGCTGCTGGCCGACAACCTGGTGCTGGGCAACATGGCCCTGGTGCTCAGCGCCGTGGGCACGCTGTGGGCCTTTTTGTCGGGCGCGGGCACCACGGCCATCCTGGTCAACTGGGCGCGCAGCCACCGCCTGCGCAGCGGCTTTGCGCTGCCGCTGCTGCTCGAAGCCGTGCTGATGCTGCTGTTTGGCCTGGTGGGGGCCGTCACGCTGACCTGGCACACCGTGTTTGCGGTGCCGCTGACGGTGCTGCTGCTGGCGTTCATCATGGGCCTGCAGAACGCGGTGGTGACCAAGATGTCGGCGGCGCAGATCCGCACCACGCACATGACGGGCGTCATCACCGACCTGGGCATCGAGATGGGCAAGATGTTCTACTGGAACCGCAGCGGCGTCCCGGCCGAAGGCCAGGTGCGCGCCAACCACGCGCGCATGCGCCTGTACGCCAGCCTGCTGGCCATGTTCACGGCCGGTGGCGTGGTCGGCGCGGCCGGCTTCAAATACGTCGGCTTCGTCTGGGTGGTGCCGCTGGCGGCCATCATCCTGGCCCTGTCGCTGCCGCCCCTGGCCGCCGACGCAGGCCGCCTGCGCGCCCTCTGGCGCCTGCGCCAGGCGCTGCGCGCCAAAAACAAGCACACCGTGCAAGACAGCCTCTGAGCCCTGCCGCCCGGCTTTCCTTTTTCACACCCCGACGACCACCATGCAAACCCAGCTTGCTCCCCAATTCCAGGGCACCGACGATGGCCGCGAAGCCGAAGCCATCCTGCGCAAATGCGTGCACTGCGGCTTTTGCACCGCCACCTGCCCGACCTACCAGCTGCTCGGCGACGAGCTCGACGGCCCGCGCGGGCGCATCTACCTGATCAAGCAGGTGCTCGAAGGCCACACGCCGACGCGCAGCACCCAGCTGCACTTGGACCGCTGCCTGACCTGCCGCAACTGCGAAACCACCTGCCCCAGCGGCGTGCAGTACGGCCACCTGGTCGACATCGGCCGCAAGCTCGTCGACGAGCAGGTGCCGCGCCCCCTGGGCGAACGCGCGGCGCGTTGGGCGCTCAAGGAGGGCCTGAGCTCGCCGCTGTTCGCACCCGCCATGCAGCTCGGCCAGGCGGTGCGCGGCCTGTTGCCCGCCGGCGTGCGCGCCAAGGTGCCCGCGCCCGGGCCGGCCGGCGCCTGGCCCAGGCGCGAGCATGCGCGCAAGGTGCTGCTGCTGGCCGGCTGCGTGCAGCCGAGCATGGCGCCGGGCATCAACAGCGCCACCGCGCGCGTGCTCGACGCAGTCGGCATCCAGACCGTCATCGCGCCCGAGGCCGGCTGCTGCGGCGCCGTCAAGTTCCACCTCAACGACCAGGCCGGGGGCCTGGCGCAGATGCGCGCCAACATCGACGCCTGGTGGCCGCACGTGGACAGCGGCGCGGTGGAATGCATTGCCATGAACGCCTCGGGCTGCGGCGTCACCGTGAAGGAATACGGCCACCACCTGCAGCACGACCCGCAGTACGCGGCCAAGGCGGCGCGCATCAGCGCGCTCACGCGCGACCTCTCCGAGCTGCTGCCCGACATCGTGCCGCTGCTGCAGGGCAAGCTCGCGCACGTGCCGCAAGGCGTCATCGCCTTCCACCCGCCGTGCACGCTGCAGCATGGCCAGCAGCTGCGCGGCGGCGTCGAGCAGCACCTGCGCGCGCTCGGCTTCGACGTGCGCGTGGCGCTCAACGAGTCGCACCTGTGCTGCGGCTCGGCGGGCACCTATTCGGTGCTGCAGCCCGCGCTATCGCAGCAGCTGCGCGAGCGCAAGCTGGACCACCTCGCTGCACTGGAGCCCACCGTCATCACCTCGGCCAACATCGGCTGCATCACCCATCTGCAAAGCGGCACCGCGATACCCGTGCGCCACTGGGTGCAGGTGCTGGCCGACGCGCTCGCGGTGTAGAACGGCCCATACCGCGTGCCCGTGCGCCTTCCCGTTGCCGGCCACCGCAACGGCTGCTGACAGGCCGCTGCGCCAAGGCTGGCATGATTGAGGGTTTTGTTGACCCCCACCAGCCCTGCCATGACCGACTCCGTGCCCGATCCCGACCCGACCGCCGCGCCTGCTGCCCCCGAAGGCGCGGCCGCCCCTTCGGTGCCCGCGAACGCCCCCGCCAGCGACGCTGGCACGCCCCGGCCCGCGGGCGCATCGCGCCGCGGTGGGCGCAACCGCCGCAAGGGCGCCGGCCCGGCGGGCGCTGCGGCGCCGCAGGCGCCAGACGCTGCCGCTGCCAAAGCGCCACGCGGCCCGCGCCCGGTGCCGCCGACGCTCGAGAAGCTTGCCGAGCTGTACCCGCAGCTGTTCGGCGCGGTGTTCCTGCCGCTCAAGCGCGGCGTCTTCCAGGACCTGCTGGCCGCCCACCCCGAGGTGTTTGAGCGCGAGGCACTCAAGCTCGCGCTGGGCATCCACACGCGCTCCACGCGCTACCTGCAAAGCGTCGCCGCCGGCCAGCAGCGCCACGACCTGCAAGGCCAGCCCGTCGAAGCCATGGCGCCCGAGCACATCCACCAGGCGCTCGTGGAAGTGCACCGCCGCCGCCAGGGCCGCAGCGGCGAAGACCTGCTGCCCAAGCTGCGCGCGCGCATCGTCGCCAACATCGAGGCCAGCGGCCTCTCGCGCGAGGACTATGCCGAGCGCGTGCGCTCGCGCGACGATGCCGCCAACGGCCTGCTCGACGAGGCGCTGGCCGAGCTGGCCGCCAAAAGGGCGCGCGAAGAAGCCCTGCTGCGCACCTTCGAGGCCAGCGGCAAGGCGGTGGAAGAGTTTGCCGACATGTACGGCATGGACCCGCGCACCGTGGCGCGCACGCTGCACAGCGCGCGCAGCCGGGCAGCGGCGGCCGCGCCGCCAGCAGCCCCCGCCGCCGAGGTGAGCGAGTTGCCGGTGGCGCCTGCGGACCCTGAGGCGCTATAAAAAAAGGACTGCAAGCGCTGGCTGGGGCAGCGCTGCAGCCCGATGGGGCATCAAAGCGGGGTGGCCGCCGGCGCTACAGCCAGCCCGCCTTGCGAAAGCGCCAGTACAGCAGCACCCCGGTGGTGAAGATCACCGACAGCGCGACCGGGTAGCCGTACCGCCAGTGCAACTCGGGCATGCCCGTAAAGTTCATGCCCCAGATGCCCGCCAGGGCGGTCGAGGCGGCAAAGATCGCGGCCCAGGCGGCCAGCCGCTTGGTGGTTTCCGACTCCTCGATCGTCACCATCGACAGGTTCACCTGGATGGCCGTGCCAATGGTGTCGCGCACGGCATCGGTGGCGCCGCTGATGCGCGTGACGTGGTCGTGCACATCGCGAAAATACTCCTGCACCCCGGCGCACACGCTGGGCACGCGCCCGCCGTGCAGTTTGCCCAGCACGTCGAGCAGCGGCACCACCGCATGGCGCAGCGCGCCCGTGCGGCGCTTGAGGTCATAGAGCCGTTCGATGTTGCCGCGCGCCGCGCCGCGCGTGAAGATCTGCTCCTCCACGCCTTCGAGCCCGGACTCGAAGCCATCGAGCACCGGAAAGTAGCGGTCGACCACGGCGTCCATCAGCGCATACAGCACGAAACCGGCGCCGTTCTTGAGCAGCTCGGGCTCGCGCTCGCAGCGCTCGCGCACGTCCTGAAAGCCGTGCGCGCTGTGGCTGCGCACCGAGAGCACAAAGTTGGGCCCGGCAAACACCGCCAGCTCGCCGAGCTGCTCGTCGCTGCCCTCCTGCAGGGCCGGGCCGAGCAGGTGCATGACGACAAACACCATGCTGCCGTACTCCTCGATCTTGGGGCGCTGGTGGCCCTTGCGCGCGTCCTCCACGGCCAGCTCGTGCAGGCCGAATTCTTCCTGCATCTGCGTCAGCTCGTCGGCACCAGGGTCCTGCAGCGCCACCCAGACAAAGCAGCCGGGGCGGGCCAGCCAGTCGCTGATGTCGTCCATGTGGATGTCGGCGAGCTTGCGGCCGTTCTCGTAAGCCACGCAGTTGATGATCATGTTGGCGGTAGGGGCGAAGGGGTTGCGGGAGGATGGCCGAGGGCAAGGGCGGCGCAGCGCGCCGTCAGGCGGCCAGCGCCGCCTCGATGTCGGCTGCAAGCCTGGCGGGCGCGTCCTGCGGCGCATAGCGGCGGATGACGCGGCCGTCGCGGCCCACGAGGAATTTGGTGAAGTTCCACTTGATGGCCTTGCTGCCCAGCAGGCCCGGCGCCTCGGCCGTGAGCCAGCGGTAGAGCGGGCTTGCGCCCTCGCCGTTGACCTCGATCTTGGCCATCATCGGAAACTCGACGCCGTAGTTGCGCTGGCAGAAGCTGGCGATCTCGCCGTTGCTGCCCGGGTCCTGATGGCCGAACTGGTTGCACGGAAAGCCCAGCACCACCAGGCCCTGGCCGGCGTACTGCTGGTGCAGCGCCTGCAGCCCGGCCAGCTGTGGCGTGAAGCCGCAGGCGCTGGCGGTGTTGACGATCAGCAGCACCCGGCCCTCGAACTGCGCCAGCGGCACGCGCTGGCCGTCGATGCGCTGGGCTTCAAAGTCGTAGATGCGGTCCATGGCGGGCTCCTGTGGGGGGCGACCGGCCATGGTAGCGGCTCAGTGCGCCGCAGCGCGGCGGTGCGGCAGGATGGCCAGCAGCGCGGCCAGCAGGATCAGCGCGCCACCGGCCAGCGTGCGCGGCGCCAGCACGGTGGCCGCGAGCAGCCACGAGGACGCGCTGGCGAACACCACCTCGCTGAGCATCACCAGTGCCGTGGTGCCGGCGGCCAGGCGCGAGGCGCCAAACTGCAGCGCATGGTTGCCCAGCCAGAAGGCCAGCGCCAGCCCGAGGGCCACCAGCGCCCAGCCCAGGGCCAGGGCAGGCGGCGCCGTGACCACGCCGGCCGCCAGGCCCAGGCCGGCGCTGATCGCGGCCATCAGCGCGCCGCCGCCGAACATCGCCAGCATGCGCGCCGGGCCCGGCACCTGGCGCAGGCGCCGCAGCGTGACGTTGGTGAGCGCGAACGTGAAGCCGCCGCACAGCGCCAGCAGGTCGGCGCCCGACAGGCCCGACGCGAACTGCGCCAGCGTGGCGCCCGACAGGCCCGACGCGAACTGCGCCAGCGTGGCGCCCGGCGGCAGCACCACCAGCGCCACGCCGGCGAATGCCAGCACCAGCCGCAGCACGGCCAGGCGCGTGGGCGCCTCGCCCAGCCCCTTCCAGGCCAGCAGCACCGACCAGGCCGGCATCAGATAGAACAGCAGCACCACGCGCACCACGTCGCCCACGGTCACCGCCCAGTTGAAGCACACGTTGGTCAGCCCCGAGGCCAGCGCCAGCAGCCACAGGCCGCGGTGCGGCAGCGCCAGCCGCAGCACGCCCGGGCGCAGGGCCAGCAGCGAGGCCAGCGCCAGCCCGTACATCAGCGCCGTGGCCCACAGCGGGTGCAGGCCGGCGCCGTGCAGGGTGCGGAACGGCCACCACGACAGACCCCACACCAGCGCGTTGAACAGCAGGGCCAGGACCGGAAACAAGGAATGCATGGAATAGGGCTCAAACGCTTGCTGTGCAAGCGCTGCAAGCTATCAAAACAGGAGTTTTGCCGGCCGGACTGGAGGTGGCTGGGAAAGACACCGCAGGGGGCACTGCGCGCCGGCGCCGTGCTAGTGCAGGTGGTCGTGGCGCGCGATGCGGATCAGGTGCGCGACCTCTTCGCCGTGGTGCGCACAATTGTGCAGGTGCCAGCGCCGGATCAGCCACATCGCGCCCGCCACCACCAGGCCGAACACCGTGATGGCGCCGAACACCGACAGCCCCAGCTTGAGCGACAGGCTGTAGAGCGCGCCCAGCCCCAGGATGGCCGCCTGCTCGTTGAAGTTCTGCACCGCGATCGAGCGGCCCGCGCCCATCAGGTTGTGGCCGCGGTGCTGCAGCAGCGCGTTCATCGGCACGACGAGGAAGCCGCCCAGCCCGCCCAGCAGGATCAGGAACGGGATCGCCAGCCAGAGGGTGTCGATGAACACCATCAGGATCAGCAGCAGGCCCATCGCGATGCCCAGCGGAATCACGCGCGTGGCCATGTCCAGGCGCATGCGCATCGACGCCAGCACCGCGCCCACGGCGGTGCCGATGGCGACCACGCCGGTCAGCGCCGACGCCTGCGTGGTCGAGTAGCCCAGCGCCACCGCGGCCCAGGCCAGCACGATGAACTTGAGGTTGCCGCCCGCGCCCCAGAACAGCGTGGTGGTGGACAGCGAGATCTGGCCGAGCTTGTCGCGCCAGAGGCGGCCGTTGCAGGTCCAGAAGTCGGGCAGCAGCGCCAGCGTGTTGGCCAGCACGCTGTGCTGCGGGTTCTGGCGCAGCGGGCGCATCTCGACCCCGGTGTGGGGAATGCGCAGGTTGAACCAGGCGGCCACCGCGTACACCAGGATGAGCGTGGCAATGGCCGCGTCGGCGGGGCTGTCGATGCCGGTGTCGATGAGGGGCACGTCGATGGCCAGCAGCATTTGCGACAGGTGGTGCCCGACCAGCTGCCCGCCCAGCAGCACGCCCAGGATGATCGAGGCAATCGTCAGCCCCTCGATCCAGCCATTGGCCTTGACCAGCTGCGAGGCCGGCAGCAGTTCGGTCAGGATGCCGTACTTGGCCGGCGAGTAGGCCGCCGCGCCCAGGCCCACGACGGCGTAGGCGATCAGCGGGTGCGAGCCGAACAGCATCATCAGGCAGCCGACGATCTTGATGGCATTGCTCACGAACATCACGCGGCCCTTGGGCAGGGCGTCGGCGAAGGCGCCCACGAACGGCGCGAGGACGACATAGAACAGCGCGAACATCGGCACCAGGGCGGCACGCTGCCACTCCGCGGCCCCATTGGTGCGGAGCAGTTCCACGGCGGCTACGAAAAGGGCATTGTCTGCCAGCGAGCTGAAAAACTGCGCCGACATGATGGTGTAAAAGCCGCGCTTCATCGAATGGCTGCAAGTCCATCAGCTGCGCTGATGGTCTGGTAAATGTGGAACCCCGGAACGAGTGACTGGCGGTTATATCACGCGCCTTCCGCGGGGCGATGCCAGAATCATGGGCATCTTCCCTGACGCTTCCGCCATGCCCCGCCCCATCCACGCCCGCATCCACACCGCCGCCCTGCAGCACAACCTGGCACGGGCGCGCCGCGCCGCGCCCGATGCCAAGGTGTGGGCCGTGGTGAAGGCCAACGCCTACGGCCACGGCATCGAGCGCGCGTTCGACGGCCTGCGCGGCGCCGACGGCTTTGCGCTGCTCGACCTCGACGAGGCCGAGCGCGTGCGCCGCCTGGGCTGGCGCGGGCCCATCGTGCTGCTCGAAGGCGTGTTCGAGCCGCGCGACCTGGAGCTGTGCTCGCGCCTCTCGCTGTGGCACGCCGTGCACTGCGACGAACAGATCGACATGCTGGCCGCGCACAAAACTCAGGTGCCGCACCGCGTCTTTCTCAAGATGAACTCGGGCATGAACCGGCTGGGCTTCACGCCGCAGCGCTTTCGCAGCGCCTGGGCGCGCCTGAACGCCCTGCCCCAGGTCGATGAGATCTCGTTCATGACCCACTTCAGCGATGCCGATGGCGCGCGCGGCATCGCCCACCAGGTGGCGGTCTTCAACGCCGCCACGCAGGACCTGCCCGGCGAGCGCACGATCTGCAACAGCGCCGCCACGCTGCGCCACGGCCTCGATGCGCAGGTGCGCGGCGACTGGGTGCGCGCCGGCATCGTGCTCTACGGCAGCGCCCCCGACCACCCCGAACACACCGCGGCCCACTGGGACCTGCAGCCCACGATGACGCTGGCCACGCGCCTCATCGGCACGCAGCAGCTGCAGGCCGGCGACACCGTCGGCTACGGCTCGCGCTTCACCGCAGACGGCCCCACCACGATCGGCGTGGCCGCCTGCGGCTATGCCGACGGCTACCCGCGCCACTGCGACACCGGCACGCCGGTGCTGGTGGGCGGCGTGCGCACACGCCTGGTCGGCCGCGTCAGCATGGACATGGTCACCGTGGACCTGAACCCCGTCCTCGCCGCCGGCGTGGACGCCGGCATCGGCAGCGAAGTCACGCTGTGGGGGCGCGCCCAGAGCGGCGCCGTCCTGCCGATCGACGAAGTGGCCCAGGCTGCGGGCACCGTCGCCTACGAACCCATGTGCGCGCTCGCGCCGCGCGTGCCGGTGGCGGCAGACTGACCACCCGCCCCCGCGGCACTGCCGCGACGGCAGGCCCACGGCAGCGTTGATTTGCTCCTTTTCCAGGAGCTGCAAACGCTGGATGGATCTGCACTAGGGGCTGTTTTGCCTGTTTTTGGTGGCGCCGACGAGCGCCCTGCGCGGCCCGCGTGGCCCGCGCCAAGGTGACGCGCGCCGCAAAGGCGCGCATACTCAAATCCATGCGTCCGAGCCTGTCGACCCTTGCGCCGCTGTCGGTGGCGCTGTTGTGCGCCCTTGCCGCGGGCCCGGCGCGGGCGCAGGAGCGCTTGCCCGAGAGCAGCTTGGCGGCCAGCCTGCGCGAGCAGGCCATCGCCTACGAACACGGCGAAGGCGTGGCGCGCGACCCGCTGCGCGCGGCCGCCCTGTACTGCACGAGCGCGCGGCTGGGCGACATGCTGGCCCAATACAACCTCGGATGGATGTACGCCCACGGGCGTGGCGTGGCGCGCGATGATGCGACGGCGGCGTTCTTCTTCCACGCCGCCGCCGAGCAGGGGCTCGATGTGGCCACGCGCATGCTGCAGGTCGTCGGCGGCACCACCGGCGAGGTGCCCGAGTGCATGCGCCCGCCGCCGGCACCGCCCGCGCCGGTCGAGGCGGCCGGGCCCGGCGTTGACTACCAGGCGACGGCGCCGCGCAAGATCGTGGCTCTGGTGCTCAAGATGGCGCCGCAGTACCAGGTCGAGCCGCAGCTGGCGCTGGCCATCATTGCTGCCGAATCCAACTTCAACCCGCAGGCGCTGTCGCCCAAGAACGCGCAGGGCCTGATGCAGCTGATTCCCGAGACCAGCGAGCGCTTCAACGTCAAGAACCCCTACGACCCGGCGCAGAACCTCCGCGGCGGCCTGAGCTACCTGCGTTGGCTGCTGGCCTACTTCGAGGGCGACGTGGCGCTGGTGGCCGCCGCCTACAACGCCGGCGAGGGCAAGGTCGAGCGCTACCGCGGTGTGCCGCCCTACCTCGAAACGCGCGCCTACGTGCAGCGCATCTTGAAATCGGTCGGCGCTGCCGCACACCCGTTCGACCGCCGCGTGACGCAGCCCTCGCCGGTGCTGGGGCGCATCAGAACGGTGGCGCAGCCCCTTCCCGCGCCCGCGCGGGGGCGCATCCGCGTGGTGCTGCGCGGGCCCGGATAGACCGTGCCCCCGTTCCAGGGTCCCTGGGCGCTGCGCGCCCGGTCAGCGCCGGGCGGTCTCTGGGCGCTGGAACTGCCGCGCCACGAACGTCCAGACCAGGCGCGTGGCATCGGGCCCCGCGGCATCGCTGAACGCCAGCTTGGCGCCGCCGCCGCTCCAGGCGTGGCCCAGCCCCTCGATCTGGCACAGCGACACCTGGACCTGTCCCTCGCGCCGGTAGTCGGTCACGCGCATGGGGTAGCGCTGGCCGCGCTGCAGCGTGCGCTCGGGGCCCGGCGCAGCGCCCGAGGCCAGCGCCCAGATGGCTGCGCTGGTGCGCGCATTGCTGGCCGCGACCACATGGTCGGCCTCGCCGTGGATCACCAGCAGCGGCGGCAGGTCCAGGCCCAGGCCCGCGGCATTCCGCAGCTGGCCTACCGCGTGTGCCGCCCGGGCGACGCCGCGCTGCCCGCGCATCGCGCCCAGCGCCGTGGCCGGGGAATGGGCGAGGCCGGGTGAAACCCCCGAATGCATGGCCACGGCCTGAAAGCGCGCCGGATAGCGGCTGGCCAGCAGGGCCGCCATGCTGGCGCCGGCCGACAGGCCCACCACGGCGACGCGCTGGCGGTCGGCCGCGTGCCACAGGATCACCTGCTCGAGCAGCACCATCAGGGTCGCTGCCTCGGCCAGCGCCTTGCCCGAGCGCAGTTCAAACCAGTTCCAGCAGCCCTGCGCCTGGGCCAGACGGTCCTGCTCGGGGTAGAGCACCAGGCAGCGCTCGCGCGTGGCCACGCGGTTCATGCGCGTGCTCGCGGCAAAGTCGCGCCCGTGCTGGCCACAGCCGTGCAGCATCACCAGCAGCGGCAGCTTCTCGCCCGGCTGCAGCACCAGCCCGGCCGGCCTGAAAAGGTGGTAGCGGCGCACCCCGGCAGGGCCGACGGCGGTGCCGCTGAGCCAGTCGCCCGCCCCCGGCGGGGGCTTGTGCTGCTGGGCCACCGCCCGCTGCACCTGGGCGGCCACTTTTTTGCCATTGCGCAGCGTCGCCCGGGTCAGCGCCTGCAGGTTGCGCTGCGTGGCGCGCGTGAGCGTGGCGGCAAGGCGGGAGGCGGCAGAGCGGCGGGGCATGGGGTGGGTGGACAGCGGCGATGCATTCATCATGCTGCACTGCAGCATTTTGCGCTTGTAGGCGGAGGCCTCGATCGGGGTCATGCCTGCGGCAGACCATGCCGCCCTGCTTGCGCACGCACGCCGCTTCCTCGCGCTGGTGCGCTTGCCGGCGCCTTCGCACCGTGGTGTCGGGCAGCGCCTCAGGCGGCTGGGGGCGCCGCGCCGCCGCCCAACCACGTCAACCCCGGGGGCAGCGCTTCGCCGAAGCTGCGCCGCTGGTCGGCCTCGTCGAGCTGCACGGCCTCGCGCACCAGCGTGGCCCAGCTGTGCGGCGCGCGCGCGGCGACCAGGCGCTGCGCGACCGCTTCGCGCAGTGCGGCCGGCAGGTCGCGCGCCCGGTCGCCGCTCATGCGGGCGATCTGGGTGGCGGCGAAGGCCGCGGGCTCGACCGCCTTCCAGTCGAGCGCGAGCAGCGCCGCGAGCCACTCGCTGGCCAGGTCGGCGGGCACGACGGTGTGGGCGCTGCCATACAGCGGCACGCGCGCGCCGATGCGGCCCAGGGCCCACCAGGTTTGCGGGTTCTCGCCAGGGCGCTGCAGGCGCTCGAGCACCCAGCGACCGGTGTCGCTGCGGTGCGCCACGGGCACTTGTTCGAGCAGCGCGGCCAGGCGCACCATGTCGTCGTAGCTGCCCTGCACCGGGTCCTTGGCGCGCTTGCCGGCGTCGCAGTCTTCGAGGTGGCCGGCCAGGGTTTCGAGGATGTGCAGCTGCTGCGCCTCGCCCAGGCCCCCGGCTGCGCGGCGCCACAGCGTCCACCACTCCGACCAGTTGCGGCTCTCGGCGGTGTACTGGATGCCCTGGTCGAACAGCTCCCAGACCTGCTCGATGCGCCAGGCGTCGAGCGGCGCGCCCAGGCCGGGGCGCAGGCAGTAGCCGGCAAGGTTGAGCCACACGCGCTCGTGTTCGGCGCTGCGCCGGCGCCGGCGCGCGCGCGCCCACAGGGCGTCGAACAGGGTGCGCAGCAGCGGCAGGCTCCAGGTCTCGCGCGCGCCCAGCAGGCGCTCGAGCGCGCTGCGCAGCTGGCGCACTTCGCGGGCGTCGGGCTTATCGGCCGGGGTGCCGAAAATGCGCTCGATCAGCGCCACGGCCTCGGCCACGCGCTGGTGCGGGGCAGCGTCGGGGAGGGCGGTGCCGGCGCCCGTGTCACCCAGGGTGTCGGATGTGCCGGGCTCGCCGGCGCCGCTGCGCAGCTGGAACGCCAGCAGCCAGCGCTGCGCCGGGTCGCTCACGCTGGCGCAGTGCATCTCGAGTGTGCCGACCTCGGTCATGGTCGCGCTGAGTTGCACCGTGACGTCGGCGCGGCGCCGGCCCTCGGGTGCGGGCAGCACGGTCTCAATGGGCGGCAGCCGCACGAAGGCGGGCGCGTCGGCGTCGGCCTCGGTGCCGGTGCCGGTGGGCGCGGCGGCGTCGAGGTCCACCAGGTCGCCGGCCTGCCACGGCCTGTCGTCGGCCGATGCCACCAGGTGAAAGCGCACCGCCTGTCCGAGGCGCAGGGCAAAGTGGTGCTGGGCCAGCGGCACCTCGGTGCCGGTGTCGGTGCCGCGCGGCAGCACGCAGAGGGCGCGGCCCTGTCCGTGGCGCCCGTCGAGCACCAGGAAGTAGCTGCGTGCGGCGCCGCCGCCGACGCCGCGCGCCAGCTCGGGCACGCGCGCAGCGCGCACCAGCGCATAGGCGACGGCGCCGCGCGCCACAGCCACGTCGGGGTCGGCGTTGTGCAGCACGCGCACCGGTGCGCCGCGCCACCGCGCGAGCACGCTCTCGAGCCGATCCGCCAGCGCCGGCGCGCGGAACACGCCGCCGTTGAGCAGCAGGGTGTCGGGCACGGGCAGGGCGCTGGGGTCGGTGCCTTCCGCGGCCGGCGGGCCCAGCGCCGCGCGCGCGGCCGCCGCGTGGCGCGCCAGAAACGCCGCCAGGTGGCGCGTGATGGCCGGGTCGGCCGGGTAGGGCAGGCCGAACTCGACCAGGCCGCTGCTGCGCCGCCGCGGCCGCTCGCTGGCCGCCTGCTGCGGCACGAAGCCGTCGACCACCAGCTGCTGGACCTCGGCGCGCGTGAGCGTGGCCGAGCGCGCGCCGCCCACGAGGCGCGCGCCCGCGCCCAGCAGCGTGACGCTGGTGCGCTCGGGGCCATCGGACGCGAGCAGCAGCTCCTTGGCCGCGCGGCAGCGCTGCACCAGCTGCGAAAAGCGCGCCGCCGGCAGTCTTTCGCCGGCTTCGGTCAATTCGCGCTCGGCGCGGTGCGCCAGCGCCAGGTCCATGTTGTCGCCGCCGAGCATCAGGTGGTCGCCGACGCCGATGCGCGTGAGCACCGGCGGCGCGGTGGGGTCGCTGGCATCGCGTTCGACGCGGATCAGCGTCAGGTCGGTGGTGCCGCCGCCCACGTCGCAGACCAGCACCAGGCGCGCCTGCGCCAGCGCATCGGCCCAGTGGTGGCGCTCGCGGTAGAGCCAGTCGTGGAAGGCGGCCTGGGGCTCTTCGATCAGGCGCAGGCGCGGCAGACCGGCCAGGCGCGCGGCCTCCAGTGTGAGTGCGCGCGCACCTTCGTCGAACGACGCGGGCACGGTGAGCACGATGTTCTGCTGCTCCAGCGGGTCGTGCGCAAAGCGCGCATTCCACGCCGCGCGCACATGCGCCAGATAGCTGGCGCTGGCCTGCAGCGGCGAAATCTTCGGCACCTCGTCCGCTGCGCCCCAGGGCAGGATGGCGGCCGTGCGGTCCACGCCGGGGTGCGACAGCCAGCTCTTGGCGCTGGCCACCAGCCGGCCCGGCGCCTGGCTGCCCAGGTCGCGCGCGTAGCGGCCTATCACCGCGGGCGGTGTGTCGGCCCCGCCTTCGAGCGCCACCGGCCAGGGCAGCTGCAGGTCGGCCGCGGCCAGCTCACCGGGCGCCGGGTGGTAGCGCACCGAGGGCAGCAGCGCCGGCGCCGCGACCTCGCCCGGCGCCACCAGCTGGGCGATCGGCAGCAGGTGGATGGCGCCATCGCCCGCCTCGGCCACCCCGCCCCCTTCGGCGGCCACCGCGTGGGCCGCGTAGGCGACCACGGTGTGGCTGGTGCCGAGGTCGATGCCGACGGTGTAGCGCGCGCTCACAGCGGGCTCAGGGGTGGGCGGCAGGTGCGTCGCCGCGCACGTCGAATTCGACCTTCCAGCGCTCATCGGCCGAAGCGCCGTCGCTGCCCACGGGCAGGGCTTCGAGTTCGAGCGTGCCGGTCTCGGTGATGCGCGCATGCAGCTGCACGCGCACGACCTCGCCGACGGCGCGGCCCTGCGCGGGCAGCGTGGCTTCGATCTCCTGCAGCTCGTGCAGCTCGTCGGGGCCCCAGAAGTCAAGCAGCGTGCCGACCTGGTCCTGGCGGCGCACCGACGAGCCGAAGAAGCGCAGCCGCACCGGCTCGCCGACGACCAGGCCGAACTCCTGCGCGGGCAGGCCCGCGTCCGTGCCTTCCTCCATGCCGAACGGCGCCAGGCACAGCGCCTGGATCGGCGGCGCCAAGCCCGGAATCGCGGGCATCGACGATTCGACGGCCACGTAATAGGCCTGCGCCGTGCCACCGCGGATGCGCACGCCGCTGCCGCGGCGCACGTAGCCGTAATAGGCCGCGCCGCGCGCCACCGCCAGGTCCAGGTCGGCGCCGCCGAGCAGGCGCGCGGGCGCTGCGCCCTCGGCCGCGAGCCAGCCGTTGAGCACGCCGAGCAGCCGCTCGGCGATCAGCGCCGACTTGAGCACGCCGCCGTTGAACAGCACGGCCGTGGGGTGCAGGAAGCTGGCGCCGTCCGCGCCCGCGTCGGCGGCGCCGCCAAAGCCTGCGATCTCGGCAGTGGCGCCGCGCTGGCGCGACAGGAAGGCCGCGAGGTGGCGCGTGACGGCGGCGTCCTGCGCATACGGCAGGCCCAGCTGCGTGAGCGCGCCGCGCGCACGGCTGTGCGGCTGGTCGGACACGGCGGCGGGCGGAAAGAAGCCCTCCAGCAGCGTCTGCGTGAGTTCTTCGCGCGTGACCTCGGTGCGGATGCTGGCGCCGATCAGCTTGGCGCCGCGGCTGGGCACGACCACCGGCACGGCCGCGAGCGCGGCGTCGGCCAGCAGGGTTTCCTTGGCGCCGCGGCAGGCATGGGCCAGCGCGCGCGTCTGCCACGGGTCGAGCTGCGTGCCCTGCGCGGCGAGCTTACGTGCCACGCCATAGGCCAGCGCCAGGTCCATGTTGTCGCCGCCGAGCAGGATGTGGTCGCCCACGGCAATGCGCTGCAGCGCCAGGTTGCCATCGCGCTCCAACACGGCGATCAGCGACAGATCGGTGGTGCCGCCGCCCACGTCGACCACCAGGATCACGTCGCCGCGCTGCACGTCCTTGCGCCACTGGCCGCTGCTGCGCTGGATCCAGCTGTAGAGCGCCGCCTGGGGTTCTTCCAGCAGCGTCAGCGGGCCAAAGCCGGCGGCCTGCGCGGCCTCGGCCGTGAGCTCGCGTGCGGCCGGGTCGAACGAAGCCGGAATCGTGACCGTGACGTCCTGCGCGTCGAACGGGGCCTCGGGGTGCTGCGCGTTCCAGGCGGCGCGCAGGTGTGCGAGGTAGCGTACCGAGGCTTCGAGTGGCGAGATGCGCGCCACTTCGGGCGGCGCCTCGGCGGGCAGGATGGCGCCGCGCCGGTCCACGCCCGGGTGGCACAGCCAGCTCTTGGCGCTGGCGACCAGCCGGATCGGCGTGGCCGCGCCGCGCGCGCGCGCAAACTCGCCGACGGCAAAGTCCTGCGCCGGCGCCCAGGGCAGCGCCAGGTCGCCCGGCGCGAGTTCGCTCGCGTGCGGCAGGTAGATGAACGACGGCAGCAGCGCCTTGTCCTGCACCGCGCCGGGGCCCGTGAGCTGGGGCAGCTGCAGCACGCCCTGCACCACGTTTTCGCCGTCGCTGGCCTCTGTGTCGACCCACGACAGCGCGCAGTGCGTGGTGCCCAGGTCGATGCCCAGCGTGTAGCGCGCGGCGCTCACAGCTCCACCTCTGCCTGGGCGACAACCGCGGCGTCGTGGCCCGGGGCCAGTTGCGGCAGCTGGCTGCCCGTGACGCGCCAGCCGCGGTGGCCCAGCGTGCCGGTGAACGGCGCCTGGCCGACGACGTTGCCGGTCAGGCGCACGGCGGCAGCATCAAAGCCGGCGGGCAGCGTGATGCGGCTGCCCTCGACTTCGCTGCGCACCGGTGCGATCTGGAAGTGCTCGCGCAGCACCTTGCGGCAGCCTTCGTGCACCACGCGCCCGGCCGCGCCGATGTCGGCGTCGCTGTAGGCGGCGATGTCTTCCTCGACGAAGTCGACAAAGCGCGCCTCACGCTGCAGCAGGCCGAGCAGCTGCAGCGCGGCGGTGTCCGGTGCCGCCTGCACGGCGGGCTGGGGCGCCGGAGAGGGCGCGGCCGCAGGCACGGGCGCTGCTGGCGGCTGGGCCGGCAGAGCGCCGGCGCGCAAACGTGCCACCTCGGCGGCGAACTCGGGCCGCGCCAGGATGGAGAAAAAGCTGCTCACGGCGAGCGCGATGCGGCTCAGCAAGGAGGGATGGGGTGGGGTCATGGAATGCCAACGGTGTGGGGAATCGGGAAGGCCGGGGCGGTGGCGCGTGCACGGGCGCGGGGCCGGGCCGGCGAGGATGCCATGGTACCGAAACCGCCTCTTGCACGGTGGATCAGGGCATTTGATGCTATTCAATCAATAGCCGCATGCGCTTTACCCATCAGCGTTTGAGGCCGATTCCATGCTTTTTTGTGCCGCCCCAGTGCGCCGGCCCCGCGCGGGCCGCGGCGCTGCCCCGGGCGCCTACGCAGCACTGCGTAAGGGAATACGTGAGCAAGTGTAACGAAGCTGTGCCCTAGAGTGGCTTCGTGCTTGGCATGCGGCCAGGCCGTGTCTTTTTTGGAGAAGCTTCCAATGGCAGTGTCCCCCGC
Organism: Acidovorax sp. SRB_14; assembly: GCF_012932145.1. GTDB lineage: Bacteria > Pseudomonadota > Gammaproteobacteria > Burkholderiales > Burkholderiaceae_C > Simplicispira. The sequence continues at coordinate 68,989 of NZ_MWOK01000012.1, forward strand.
GATCAACCGTTCTGTGGCACGCCGCGTGACGTTCCTGGCCATGGCCCTGGTGGCGCTGGTGCTGCTGCTGGTCGGGCTGGCGATGGCGGTGCTGACCGAGCGCAGCACGCGCGCCCAGGTCGTGCGCAGCGTCGGCGACACCGCGCAGAGCGTCGCGCAATCGCTGGACGCGGCCGATGCGACCAACCGCGAACTGGTGCAGCGCACCATGAAAGGCTTCCAGCGCTATTTCGAGCCCACCATGGAGCTCGACGAGGCCACGGGCGAGCTGCGCAGCTTCGGCGCGCTGGTCAACGAGGACTATGGCCCGGTCGACAAATTCGCCACCGAGACCGGCGGCATCGCCACGGTGTTCGCCAAGCGGGGCGAGGACTTCGTCCGCATCACCACCTCGGTCAAGAACGCGCAGGGCGAGCGCGAGCTGGGCACGGCGCTGGAGCGCAGCGACGCGGCCTATGCGCGCGTGCGGGGCGGTGAGGCCTACGTCGGCCGCACCGTGGTGGGCGGCAAGCCCTACATGGGCTACTACCTGCCCGTCAAGAGCCCGCAGGGCCAGCCGGTGGCCCTGCTGTTCATCGGCAACGACATCAGCGTGTTCGAGGCGATGTTCGAGAAACAGGTCGCGCAGACGCGATTCTTCGAGCACGGTGGCGTCTACGTGATCGACCCGCGCGCTTCGCTGGCCGAGGCCGTGTTCGTCGCCCACCCCACGGCGCGCGGGCAGAAGGTGCTCGAAGCCTTTGCCTCGGCGCGGCCGTTCTTCGAGGCGCTGGCCGCCGCCGAGGACGGCCTGGTGCGCGAGGCGGCGAGCGTGCGCAGCGCCGACGCGGCCCAGCCGTGGGCGCTGCTGCGCAAGACGGCGAGCGGCTGGTGGGTGGTGGCCGAGGTGCCCGACGGCGAAGCCATGGCCAGCCAGCACCAGATCACGCGGGCGGTGTGGGCCATGATGGCGCTGGCCGTGGCGCTGCTGGCCGTCGGCCTGTTCGTGGTGCTGCGCCGCGGCGTGAGCCAGCCGCTGCGCGAGCTCACCCAGGCCATCACCCAGGTGGCGCAGGGCGACCTGACCGAGGCCTTCCGCACCACGCGGCGCGACGAGATCGGCGCGCTAGTGCAGGAGGTCGAAGGCCTGCGCCAGCGCTACGTGCACATGCTGCAGCAGGTGCGCACCGCGGTGGACAGCATCACCACCGCCAGCGCCGAGATCGCCACCGGCAACCAGGACCTGTCCAGCCGCACCGAACAGACCGCCAGCAGCCTGCAGCAGACCGCGCAAAGCATGGAGCAGCTCACCGCCACCGTGCGCCAGTCGGCCGACGCGGCGCGCCAGGCCAACGCGCTGGCCGGCTCCGCCGCCGAGGTGGCCGCACGCGGCGGCCTGGCCGTGGGCCAGGTGGTCAGCACCATGGGCGACATCCACCACAGCTCGCGCAAGATCGCCGACATCATCGGCGTGATCGATTCGATCGCGTTCCAGACCAACATCCTCGCGCTCAACGCCGCCGTCGAGGCGGCGCGCGCGGGC
>NZ_MWOK01000012.1:70560-79347 GCF_012932145.1 Acidovorax sp. SRB_14
CCTCGCGCTCAACGCCGCCGTCGAGGCGGCGCGCGCGGGCGAGCAGGGCCGCGGCTTTGCGGTCGTCGCCAGCGAGGTGCGCAGCCTGGCGGGCCGCTCGGCCGATGCCGCGCGCGAGATCCGCCAGCTCATCGGCGACTCGGTCGAGAAGGCCGAGTCGGGCGCGCGCCTCGTGAAAAACGCCGGCACCACGATGGACGAGATCGTCGGTTCGGTGCAGCGCGTGGGCCAGATCATCGGTGAGATCACCGCGGCGGCGGCCGAGCAGGCCGGCGGCATCGGCCAGGTCAACACGGCCGTCAACCAGCTCGACCAGATGACGCAGCAGAATGCCGCGCTGGTCGAGCAGAGCGCGGCCGCAGGCCAGAGCCTGAGTGAGCAGGCGCAGCGCCTGGCCAGCGCGGTGCAGGTGTTCCGACTGCCGCAGGGGCAGCCTGCTCTGGCGCACGCGCCGGCCCGCGCGGCGGGCAAGCCGCTGGCGGCGCTGCAGGCTCCGCACTGACCGCCCCGGCGCGGGCGGCGGCGGGGCACGCGCATCGTTTATCCTGGCGCCCCCCGTTTCACCGCCCCGCCATGACCGCCGACGTTCCCACCCTGCTGCTGATGGTGATCGTGTCTTCGGTCGTCATGGCCGCGGCGCTGCTGGTGCTGGGCTGGGGCCGGCGCCAGGACGGGTTGCAGCTCTGGGCGGCGGCGCTGCTGGTGAGCGCCGTGGGCTATGCGCTGTACCTGCTGCGCGGGCGCATTCCGGATGCCTGGTCGGTGGTGCTGGCCAACGCACTGCTGTCGGCCACCTTGTCGGGTCTGCTGGCGGCGGTGCACCGCTTCCAGGACCGGCCGCAGCGGGGGGCGGTGCTGGTGGTCCCGCCCGTGGCCACCGCGCTGTTGATGGCCCTGTTCCAGGACAGCTTTGCGCTGCGCGTGGCCGTGTCGGCGGCGTTGATGGCGGCCCAGGTGCTGTGGGTGCTGCACGCCCTGCAAGCCCCGGGCACGGCCGGCCGGGGGGCCCGGCTGCTACGGGCGGGTCTGGCGCTGGAGGCGGCCGTGCTGCTGCTGCGCAGCGCCTGGGCCGCCGCTTTTGCCGGTGAGGGCGCCACGCTCTTGCAGAGCCATGCGGTGCACACGCTGACCTTCATGACGGCCTTCATCGCGCTGCTGGTCACCTCCATGGGCTTCGTGTTCATGGGCAAGGACCGCGCCGACGGCATCAACCGCCGCCTGGCCGCGCAGGACGAGCTGACCGGTGTGGCCAACCGCCGCGCCATCATCGCGGCGCTCGACCGCGACGTCGCACGCGCCCAGCGCACGCGCGAGCCGATGGCGCTGATGATGCTCGACGTCGACCACTTCAAGCAGGTCAACGACCGCCACGGCCACCTGGCGGGCGACGCGGTGCTGCGCACGGTGGCCGGCGTGCTGCGCCAGCGCGTGCGCGCGCAGGACATCATCGGGCGCTACGGCGGCGAAGAGTTCCTGGTGGTGCTGCCCGACACCACGCAGGAAGGCGCACACGACCTGGCGCTGCAGCTGTGCGAGGCGGTGCAGGCCGCGCCGTGCCAGTGGGACGGCGTGCCGATACCGGTCACGGTGAGCATCGGCGTGGTGGGGGGGCGCCTTGCGGCGTCGGACCACTGGGACCTGCTGGTGCACGCGGCCGACAGCGCCCTCTACCGCGCCAAGCAGGGCGGGCGCAACCGGGTCGGGCTGGCGCCGGGGGTCGAGCGCGTGGTGCGCCGCGCGGATGCGGCCGACTGTCCCACGACCTTTCCGTCGTTGCTGTGAAGCGGCGCGGGGCAAGGCACCCCGCCGCGCCTTGTGGTCGAATAAGCGTTTTGACCGCCCGAGGAGCCTCGCCATGAACGCCCGCGTCCCCCCCACCGCCCTGGAGCCCGCACAAGCCTTGGACCACGTCAGCCGGGTCTGGGACGAGAGCATTGTGCCGCAGCTGACCGACTACATCCGCATTCCCGCCAAGTCGCCTATGTTCGCGCCCGACTGGGAGCAGCAGGGCCTGCTCGATGCCGTGGTGCGCAACGCCGCCGCCTGGGTCGGGTCGCAGAAGGTGGCCGGTTTGACCCTCGAAGTGGTGCGCCTGCCGGGGCGCACGCCGGTGCTGTTCTTCGAGGTCGCGGCGACGCAGCCTCAGTCCAGCCAGAGCGTGCTGATGTACGGCCACCTCGACAAGCAGCCCGAGTTCTCGGGCTGGCGCAGCGACCTGGGGCCCTGGACGCCGAAATACGAAGACGGCAAGCTCTACGGCCGCGGTGGCGCCGACGACGGCTATGCGGTCTACGCCAGCATCGCCGCCGTTCAGGAGTTGAAGCGCCAGGGCGTGCCGCACCCGCGCATCGTCGGCCTGATCGAGACCAGCGAAGAAAGCGGCTCGCGCGACCTGCTGCCCTATATCGACGCCCTGAAGGGCCGCCTGGGCGACGTGGCGCTGGTGATCTGCCTCGACAGCGGCGCCGGCAACTACGACCAGCTGTGGCTCACCACCAGTTTGCGCGGCATGGCGGCCGGCACGCTCAAGGTCGAGATCCTCACCGAAGGCATCCACTCGGGCGACGCCTCGGGCCTGGTGCCCTCGTCGTTCCGCATCATGCGCCAGGTGCTCGACCGGCTCGAGGACAGCGCCACCGGCCGCCTGCTGCCCGCCAGCTTCCACTGCGAGGTGCCGGCCGAGCGGCTGGCGCAGGCGCGCGCCACGGCGGCCATCCTGGGCGACGAAATCACCAAGCGCTTTCCGTGGGCGCACTACGACTGCGGCGGCTCCACCACCTTTGCGCTGCCGACAACCACCGACCCGGTGCAGGCCCTGCTCAACCGCACCTGGCGGCCCACGCTCAGCGTGACCGGCGCCGAGGGCTTTCCGGCGCTGCAGGACGCCGGCAACGTGCTGCGCCCCTACACCGCGTTCAAGCTGTCCCTGCGCCTGCCGCCGCTGGTGGACGCGGCGGCCTGCGTGCAGGAGATGAAGGCGCTGCTCGAAGACAACGCGCCCTACCAGGCCAAGGTCACCTGGGAGAGCGCCAGCAGCGCCAACGGCTGGAACGCGCCGGCCACGGCGCCATGGTTCGAAAGCGCGCTCGACGCGGCCAGCCAGGCGCACTTCGGCGCGCCCTGCGGCACCATCGGCCAGGGCGGCACGATTCCGCTCATGGGCATGCTGAGCCAGGGCTTCCCGAACGCGCAGATGATGGTCTGCGGCGTGCTCGGCCCCAAGAGCAACGCGCACGGCCCGAACGAATTCCTGCACGTGCCCTATGCCAAGAAGCTCACCGCCGCCGTGGCCGAGGTGATCGCCAGCCTGCCAGCGGCCGCATGACGGTGGCGTGACCGCTGCGCGACAGATACCCGCCCCGCCCGGCACCGCCGACGCCGCCCCGAGCGCGGTCACCGCGCGCGATGGCGAGCGCCTGGCGGTGTACGACTGGCCGCTGGCCGAGGGCGCAGCACTGCGCGGCTGCGTGCTGTTGGTGCACGGCCTGGGCGAGCACGCGGGCCGCTACACCGGCGTGGCGCAGCGCCTCAACGCCTGGGGCTTTGCGGTGCGCGGCTACGACCAGTACGGCCACGGCCGCTCGGGCGGGCCGCGCGGCGGTCTCACGTCCGACCTGCGCCTGGTGCACGACCTGGCCGACCTGATCGACGCCACGCGCAGCCGCATGGCGCTAGGCGCGCCGCTGGTGCTGCTGGGCCACAGCATGGGTGGGCTGGTGGCGGCGCGGCTCGTGGCGTTGAAGCTGCGCGCGGTCGATGCGCTGGTGCTGTCGTCGCCCGCGTTCGACGCGGGCCTGAATGCGGGGCAAAAGCTGCTGCTGGCGGCATTGCCGCGCATCGCCCCCAACCTGCGCTTGGGCAACGGGCTCGACGCGCAGTACCTGTCGCACGATCCGGCCGTGGTCGCGGCCTACCGGGCCGACCGGCTGTGCCACGACCGCATCAGCGCGCGCCTGGCGCGCTTCATTGCCGAGGGCGGCCCCGCGACGGTCGCGCAGGCCGCGCACTGGCGCGTGCCCACGCTGCTGCTGTGGGCCGGCGCCGACCGGCTCGTGAACCCGGCCGGCAGCGCCGCGTTTGCCGCCGCGGCGCCGCCGGCGGCAGTGCGCTCGCAGTGCTTTGCGGCGCTGTACCACGAGCTGTTCAACGAAACGACCGAGCGCGCCGCGCCGGTGTTCGACCACCTGCGCCAGTGGCTGGACGCGCACGCCGCTTGACGGTCCAGGGTTTGGGGCAAAAACAGCCTCAAACGCTTACCTGTCAAGCGCTGGCAGCTCTTATTTTCGAAGCAAACTGCCGAGCCTGCCCAGCAGGTCGCCGGCGTTGCCCAGGCCCTCGGCGGGGGCCTGGCCGTTGGGCGTCAGGTGGTCGATCAGGCCGGGCAAGACCTGCGACAACTGGCTGGCCGCCTCGCCCTGGCCCACGCCGAGCTTGGCGCCCAGCTGCGACAGCGTGTCGCTGCCCAGCACCTCGGTGAGCTGCTCGCCCGACACGGGCTGGTTGGCGCCCGTGCCCACCCACGAGTGGGCCACGTCGCCCAGACCGGCCTGCTGGAACTTGGACATCAGCCCGCCCAGGCCGCCGTGCTCGCCGTCGTTGCCGAGCAGGCCGGCCACGGCCTGCAGCAGCTGCGGGTGGCTGGTCGCGAGTCCGATCAAGCCGCCGAGTCCCCCCAAGGCACCGAGTCCGGCGCCGCCGCCCGGGCGGTCTTCCGGGGGAGACGGGTTCGACACCGCACCCAAAACAGAATCAAGTAAGCCCATGCTGTTCTCCAAAAAGAGGGGGAGAGACCAGTGTGCGGCAAGCGGCCGCCGAGCGTGTGTGCGTTTGTCTCTGCGGCGCGGGAGGGGCCGGGCGGGACCGGGTGCCTGGCATGTCCGAGTGCCGGCCTCGGGTATCTGGGCGCGGCTTGACAAGGATCAGGGCGTGCCGCGCCAGGCTGCGTATCGTGCCGGGTGTGCGGTGGCGCCCCCCGGCGCCCGCCTTTTTGACGTCCCTTCCAGCGCATGCAAGACCCCACCACGCTCCCCGCTGCCGCCGCGCCACCCGGGCCCGCTCCGGCACCGCTTGAACTCGTCTGCCCGGCCGGCAGCCTGCCCGCGCTCAAGGCCGCGGTCGACCACGGCGCCGACTGCGTCTACCTGGGCCTGCGCGACGCCACCAACGCGCGCAATTTCGCGGGCCTGAACTTCGACGAAGCGGCGATTGCCAACGGCATCGCCTATGCCCACGCCAAAGGCGCCAAGGTCTTCATGGCGCTCAACACCTACCCGCAGGCCGGCAACCCCGGCCTGTGGCGCAGTGCGCTCGACCAGGCTGCGCAGCTGGGCGTCGACGCCGTGATCCTGGCCGACCCGGGGCTGATGCAGTACGCCGCGCACAAGCACCCGCGCCTGCGCCTGCACCTGTCGGTGCAGGGCTCGGCCACGAACTACGACGCGATCAACTTCTACCGCGAGCAGTTCGGCATCGTGCGCGCGGTGCTGCCGCGCGTGCTCTCGCTCGAGCAGGTGCGCCAGGTCATCGAGCGCACTCCGGTCGAGATCGAGGTGTTCGGCTTCGGCAGCCTGTGCGTCATGGTCGAGGGGCGCTGCGCGCTGTCGTCCTATGTGACGGGCGAGTCGCCCAACACGCACGGCGTGTGCTCGCCGCCCAAGGCCGTGCGCTGGGTCGAGACGCCGCAGGGCCGCGAGTCGCGCCTGAACGGCGTGCTGATCGATCGCTATGCGCCCGGCGAGAACGCCGGCTACCCGACGCTGTGCAAGGGCCGCTTTGACGTGGGCGACGACCAGAACTACTACGCCATCGAAGAGCCCACCAGCCTCAACACGCTCGAACTGCTGCCGCAGCTCATGAAGATGGGCGTGCGCGCCCTCAAGGTCGAAGGCCGCCAGCGCAGCCCCGCCTATGTGGCGCAGGTCACCAAGGTCTTGCGCGAGGCCATCGACCAGTGCAGCGCCAACCCGCACCGCTACGCGCCCAAGCCCGCCTGGATGGCCAGCCTCGACCAGGTCGCCGAAGGCCAGCAGCACACCCTGGGCGCCTACCACCGCCCCTGGAAATGACGATGAACCCCTCCCTGCAACTCTCGCTCGGCCCGCTGCTCTACTACTGGCCGCGCGCCACCGTGCTGGCCTTTTACGAGGCCATCGCGCACACCGCCATCGACACCGTCTACCTCGGCGAAACCGTGTGCTCGCGCCGCCACGAGCTGCGCCTGCCCGACTGGCTCGACATCGCGGCGCGCCTGCGCGCTGCCGGCAAGCAGGTCGTGCTCTCGACCCAGGTGCTGCTCGAATCGGGCGCCGAGGTCGGCACCATGCACAAGATCGCCGCCAACCCCGACTACCTGGTCGAGGCCAACGACATGGGCGCGGTGCAGCGCCTGGCTGGCCGGCAGCCCTTCGTCGCCGGGCCGCAGCTCAACCTCTACAACCTGCCGTCGCTCGCGTGGATGGCGGGCCTGGGCGCGCGCCGCTGGGTCATGCCGCTGGAGATGCGGCGCACCGACCTGGCCGTGCTGCAGCAGGGCCGCCCGGCCGGCCTGCAGACCGAGGTGTTTGCCTATGGCCGCATGCCGCTCGCGTATTCGGCGCGCTGCTTCACGGCGCGCCACCGCAACCTGCCCAAGGACGACTGCCGCTTCAGCTGCCTCGACCACCCCGACGGCCTGCTGCTGCAAACGCGCGAGAGCGCGCATTTCCTCGTGCTCAACGGCACGCAGACGCAGTCGGCGCGCGTCTACAACCTGATCGATGCGCTGCCCGACATGCAGGCGCTGGGCGTGGACCTGGTGCGCCTGAGCCCGCAGGCCGAGCACATGGCCGAGGTGATCGCGCTGTTCGACGCCGTGCGTTGCGGCACGCTGGCGCCGTTTGATGCGCACGCGCGCCTGCAGCCGCTCCTGCCCGGGCAGGGCTGCAACGGCTATTGGCACGGCCAGCCGGGGCTCGACCAGGTCGCGCCCGGCGCCGGCGTGCCGGCCTGAGCCCCATGGCCTGCGCGCAATCTCAAGCCAAATCGGCCTGCGGCGCATGCACATCAAGCGCTGACAGCTATCAAAGAAGGAGTTGCCGGCGCGCCGCACCACCCTGCCGCGCGCCGGCCTCCACCGCCTGAAAGGCTTCCATGCACCCGTCTTCCTCCCCCGTGGCCTCGCCACCGCCGTTCCCGACCACCGTGCCCGCGCCCGTGGCGGCCGTGCTCGCGCGCCTGCCGGCGTACCCCGCGGCGCTGCTGCTGACGACGGCGCTCAACGTCGGCGTGGCGCGCCAGCTGCCCGGCGACGTGGCGGCACGGCTGCTGCACAAGCGCCTGCGCATCCAGGTGCGCGACGCGCGCGTCACGCTCGACTTCACCTGGACCGGCGGCGCCTTTGCCCCGCGCGCGCGCCACGCCGACACCGACCTGTGCATCAGCGCGAGCGCCCACGACTTCCTGCGCCTCGCGCAGCGGCAGGAAGACCCCGACACGCTGTTCTTCAGCCGCCGCCTGGCGATGGAGGGCGACACCGAGCTGGGCCTGGTCGTCAAGAACACGCTCGACGCGCTGGAGCTGCCCGTGCTCGACCTGCAGCAGTGGGCGCCGCGCCAGCTGCTCGCGCGCCTGGCGCTGCTGCGCCCCGGAGCGCGGCCATGAGCGCGGCCGCCGCTGCGCGCCCGCTGGTCTATGCCTGCTCGGGCTGCTCGAGCGCCGCGCAGCTGGCCAACCACGTCGCCGTGCGCCTGGACCGCAGCGGCGTGGCCGAGATGTCGTGCATCGCCGGCGTCGGCGGCGACGTCGCCAGCCTCGTCAAGACCGCCCGCTCGGGCCGGCCCATCCTCGCGCTCGACGGCTGCGCGCTGGTCTGCGTCCACAGCAGCTTGGCGCGCCACGACATCGTGCCCGCGCGCCACTACCAGCTGCAGCAATACGGCGTCCGAAAGCGCCAGCACGAGGACTTCGACCCCGAGCAGGCGCAGCAGGTGCTCGACCGTGTGGTGCAGGACCTGCGCGCGCAGCCGCTGGTGCCGGCGTCCGCTGTCGCTGTCTCCGCTGCAGGCGCAGGGGCCCGGCCATGAGCGCCGCCCCCGCGCCGCGCCGCATCGTCGTCGCCATCTCGGGCGCCAGCGGCGCCGTCTATGGCGCGCGCCTGCTGCAGGTACTGCAGGAATTGCCCGGCATCGAATCGCACCTGGTGGTCTCCGACGCCGGCTGGCGCAACCTGCAGCACGAGCTCGACATGGACCGCGCATCGGTCGAGGCCCTGGCGCACGAGGTGCACGACGTGCGCAACGTGGGCGCCGCCATCGCCAGCGGCTCGTTCCAGTGCGCCGGCATGGTGATCGCGCCGTGCTCGATGCGCACGCTCGCCGCCGTGGCGCACGGCCTGTCGGACAACCTGCTCACGCGCGCCGCCGACGTGGTGCTCAAGGAGCGCCGCCGCCTGGTCCTGCTGGTGCGCGAGTCGCCGCTGCACCTGGCGCACCTGCGCAACATGGTGGCCGTGACCGAAATGGGCGCCATCGTTTGCCCGCCGCTGCCGGCGTTCTATCTGCGCCCGACGAGCGTGGGCGACATCGTGGACTACAGCGTGGCGCGCGCGCTCGATCTGCTCGATGTGCCGCACGCGTTGGCGCCGCGTTGGGAGGGGTTGGCGTTCCCGGAATGACGGCTGTGATTGGCTGTGTTTTTTGCTCTGTGCCTTTTGCTGAGACTGCTGGCCGGATCTCGCCCCGGCGGGCGAGTAACTTTCTTTCGCGTCGCCGAAAGAAAGTCACCAAAGAAAGGGCGACCCCACTGTCTGCG
>NZ_MWOK01000012.1:79453-123149 GCF_012932145.1 Acidovorax sp. SRB_14
AGCGAAGCGCAGGGGTCGCAGACTTCGGGTCGCCTTTCTTTTGGTTACGTTTCTTTGGCGAAGCAAAGAAAAGTACCTCGCCCGCCGGGGCGAGGCCCGGCCTCCACCCTCAGCAAAAAGCGCACAGCCACTCAATTGAACGGAACGCAGCGACAAGAATAAAAAGATAGCTACCAACATAAGCCCCACAAGCGCCAGCCCCCGATTCACCCCGAAAAACAAACCCCATGCCCTACCACGACCTGCGCGACTTCATCGCCCAGCTGGAGCAGTCCGGCGACCTGCGCCGCATCACCGAGCCCGTCTCGCCGCACCTCGAAATGACCGCGCTGTGCAACCGCGTGCTGCGCGCTGGCGGCCCCGCGCTGCTGTTTGAAAACCCCACCGGCCACTTCATGCCCGTGCTCGCCAACCTGTTCGGCACGCCCGAGCGCGTCGCGCGCGCCATGGGCGTGGACAGCGTCGCCGGACTGCGCCCGTTTGGCGAGTTGCTGGCCGCGCTCAAGGAGCCCGAGGCGCCCAAGGGCTTGAAGGACATGGCCGGCATGGGCGGCCTGCTCAAGACGCTGTGGCACATGGCGCCCAAGGAGCGCAGCTCGGCGCCGTGCCAGGACGTGGTGTGGGAGGGCAGCGATGTGGACCTGGCGCGCCTGCCGATCCAGCACTGCTGGCCCGGCGACGTGGCGCCGCTCATCACCTGGGGGCTGGTCATCACGCGCGGGCCGCACAAGAAGCGGCAGAACCTGGGCATCTACCGCCAGCAGGTGCTCTCGCGCAACCAGCTCATCCTGCGCTGGCTCGCGCACCGCGGCGGGGCGCTCGACTTTGCCGAACACTGCAAGCAGAACCCCGGCCAGCCCTACCCGGTGGCCGTGGCCATTGGCGCCGACCCGGCGACCATCCTGGGCGCCGTCACGCCCGTGCCCGACAGCCTGTCCGAGTACCAGTTCGCCGGCCTGCTGCGCGGTGCGCGCACCGAGACCGTGCCGGCGCTCGGCGTGCCGCTGTCGGTGCCGGCCTCGGCCGAGATCGTGCTCGAAGGCCATATCCAGCCCGACGCCCACCACGCGAGCGGCTGGCAGCACGCGCTCGAAGGGCCGTACGGCGACCACACCGGCTACTACAACGAATGCGCCGAGTTCCCGGTGTTCACCGTCGAGCGCATCACGCTGCGCAAGGGCGCGATCTACCACTCGACCTACACCGGCAAGCCGCCCGACGAGCCGGCCGTGCTCGGCGTGGCGCTCAACGAGCTGTTCATACCGCTCTTGCAGCGCCAGTTCCCCGAGATCGTCGACTTCTACCTGCCGCCCGAAGGCTGCAGCTACCGCATGGCGCTGGTGCGCATCCGCAAGGCCTACCCCGGCCACGCGCGGCGCGTGATGATGGGCGTGTGGAGCCACCTGCGCCAGTTCATGTACACCAAGTTCATCGTCGTCGTCGACGAGGACGTGGACGTGCGCTCATGGCCCGAGGTGGTCTGGGCCATGACGACGCGCATGGACCCGGCGCGCGACACGATGCTGGTCGAGCACACGCCGATCGACTACCTCGACTTTGCCTCGCCCGTGAGCGGCCTGGGCAGCAAGATGGGGCTGGACGCGACGAACAAATGGCCGGGCGAGACGCAGCGCGAATGGGGCCGGCCCATGGCGATGGACGCGGCCGTGGCGGCGCGGATGAAGCTGCTCGGGGATGCGCTGGGGCTGTAGAGCCGGCTCTCAGCCCAGCAGGCCCTTGGGCACCTTGTCGGCCTTGGTTTCGACCGGGTTGGCGGCCAGCCAGTTGGCCGGGTACTGGCGCATGAACTCCTTGGCCTTCTCGGTGCGCGCGCTCAGCCAGGCGCCGTAGGCGCCTTCATTGAGCACCACCGGCATGCGTTTCTCGCTGCCCGGCGGTTGGTAGCGGCGCAGCAGTGCGTGGTTGTTGGCGTTCATGGTCAGCAGGGTGTAGCTGATGAGCTGCTCGCCCTCGGGGCCGGTCCAGACGGCCCAGAGGCCGGCCACGCCCAGGGGCTGGCCGTCCACGCGCGAGATGCGCGTGGGCACGGCCTTGCCGCTGCGCCAGTCGTCTTCGAAGAACGCCGCCATCGGCACGATGCAGCGTTGCCCGGCGAGCCACGCGTCGCGGAAGGCGCGCGTGCTCGACACCGATTCCGAAGCGGCGTTGACCAGCTTGGGCGCGCGCAGCCGGCCGTCCGACGCCGACTTGACCCAGTGCGGTACCAGGCCCCACTGCGCGGCGACCAGCTCGCGCGCGGGCGGCGCGGTGTCGGCGGCAGGCGCCGGCGGGGCGTCGGGCGGCGTGCCGGGTGCTGCGCCCTCGGGCGTGGCCGCCGGGGCCGCCGCGCGGATGAAGAAGCCGCTCTTGCGCGGCCGCATGTGGCGCTCGGGCGCGGCCTCGGGCGGCGCGACGTCGAACGCCTCGCGGTAGCTGGTGGCCTGCGCCAGGGTCTCGTAATGGGTGCTCATGCGCGGATCGTACCCGGGCAGGCGGCAGGCTTTCGATGAAAAAGGCCTCCAGAGCTTATCCTGCATGCGCTGAAAGCTATCAAAATAAGAGCATCTTGGCGGACCATCGCCGCTGTCACCTGCGTTGTGACAGCGCTGCGCACAGCTTTGAAAATATCCCATGGACTTTGCCCACACCCCCCGGGCGCAGGAACTGCGCCAGCGCCTCGATGCCTTCCTGCAGCGCTACCTGCTGCCCTACAACGCGGCCTGGCACCGCAGCGTGCAGGACGGCGTCTACCCGCCGCCCTTCCTCGAAGACCTCAAGGCCCTGGCGCGCGACGAAGGGCTGTGGAACCTGTTCCTGCCCACCTTGCGCGACGACGAGCCCGGCACGCGCCTGTCGCACCTCGACTACGCGCCGCTGGCCGAGTCCATGGGCCGCCTGCCCTGGGCGGCCGAGGTCTTCAACTGCAGTGCGCCCGACACCGGCAACATCGAGCTGCTGCACCGCTTTGCCAGCGCCGCCCAGCGCGCGCAGTGGCTCGCGCCGCTGCTGGACGGCCGCATGCGCTCGGCGTTCGCCATGTCCGAGCCCGACGTGGCCTCGTCCGACCCGACCAACCTGCAGACCACGGTGCGGCGCGAGGGCGACACCTTGGTGGTCCACGGGCGCAAGTGGTTCATCACCGGCGCGGCGCACCCGCACTGCCGGCTGCTGGTCGTGATGTGCCGCAACGCCGGCGCGGCGGGCCTGCAAGGGGAGGGCGCAGACCCCGCGGCGCACCACCGGCAGCACAGCATGGTGCTGGTGCCGCTGGCCACGCCCGGCGTGCAGGTGCTGCGCAACATCAGCGTGCTGCACCACCATGCGCCCGAGGGCCACTGCGAAATCCTACTGCAGGGCGTGCGCGTGCCGGCCGACCATGTGCTCGGCGACTGGGGCGCGGGCTTTGCGATGGCGCAGGCGCGCCTGGGGCCGGGGCGCGTGCACCACTGCATGCGCACCATCGGCCAGTGCGAGCTGGCGCTGCAGCTGGCGGCCGAGCGCACGCTCGAGCGCCAGATGTTCGGGCGCTACGAGTCCCAGTTCTCCAACGTGCAGGACTGGCTGGCCGAGTCGCGCATCGAGATCGACCAGGCGCGCCTCCTGGTGCTGCAGACGGCCTGGCTGCTCGACCAGGGCGGTGCGGTGGACGCGGCGCAGGCGCGCACCCAGGTCGCCGCCATCAAGGTGGTGGCGGCGCGCCTGCAAAGCCGCGTCGTCGACCGCGCCATGCAGGTGTTCGGCGCCATGGGCCTGTCGCCCGACACGCCGCTGGCGCAGTTCTGGAGCTGGGGCCGCGCGCTGCACCTGATGGACGGGCCCGACGAGGTGCACCTGCGCAGCGTGGCGCGCCACGAACTGGCGCAGGCACGGGCGCGCGCCGGCGCTGGCAGCGCCTGGTTCACCACGCCCGAGCAGCTGCAGGCGGCGCCGCGCATCCGCTGAAGTCTGCTCTTGAATCAATAGCGCGCAGCGCTGTGCGGGCGGGCGTTGCAGGCCTAAAACACCGCAATGTCTGACACCGCCGCCGCGGCGGGCGCGGGCGGCGGCGCGGCCTCGACCACGCGGTTGCGCCCCTGCGATTTGGCCTGGTACAGCGCCTGGTCGGCCTGCTCCAGCAGCTGCACCACGCTTTTGCCGGGCGTGCGCGCGGCCACGCCGATCGACACCGTGATGCCCACCCGCTGGCCCTGCACCACCACATCCTGCGCCCGTACGGCCTCGCGCACGCGCTCGAGCACCGGCCGTGCGGCGGACGGCTCTGTGTCGTGCAGCAGCAGCAGGAATTCCTCGCCGCCCCAGCGCGCCAGCACGTCGGTGCCGCGCACCGCCGCGCGCACCGTGGCGGCAAAGGCCTGCAGCACCTGGTCGCCGGCGGCGTGCCCGTGCGTGTCGTTGACCTGCTTGAACAGGTCCACATCGAGCAGCGCGGCCATCCACACGCGCCCGTCGCGCTGGCTGCGCAGGTGCTCGGCCTCCAGCAGCGCCATCATGTGGCGGCGGTTGGGCAGGCCGGTGAGCTCGTCGTGCGTGGCCAGTTGCTGGATCAGCGCCATGGCGCGCGTCAGTTCAAGCTTTTGCCGCGCCACGTGGGCGCGGATCCTCTGCAGGCGCATCGCCAAAAAGGTGCTGCCCAGCAGCACCATGACGGTGATGGCCGCGTTGGCCGCTTCCAGCGCCGAAATGCGGCCGGGCTCGTCCAGCCAGGCCACCAGGCCAAACGCCGCGCTGAACAGCAGCAACGCATAGGCCATGTTCCAGCGTATCTGGTGCGCCGACATGCCGAAGATGCCAAATACCAGGATCAACGACAGGATCACCGGCACGCCGCCGCGCGCCTGACCGGCCAGCACATAGGCCGCCGCCGTGCAGGCCAGCGCATAGCGGATCTGGAACTGCGTGAGCGCAGGGTCGCGCCAGTGCCGCGTGCGGCCGCTGCGGATCAGCAGGATCGCCGCTACCGGGCCGCAGCCGGTGGCCAGCGTCCACCAGATCGTCCAGTCCTGGCGCATCAGGCCGGCCATGGCCATCAGGTTCATGAGGACCATGCAGCCCAGCACCAACAGGCCCGCAGAGCCGGCCATCGCCATGCGGATGCGCTGGTGCGGGTCGGTGGTCAGTAGCCAATCCGTCAGCGCCTTGCCGTGCTTGCCAAGGGGCATGCCTGTCCTTTGTGTGGGAGGGAAATGGATGGGCGTGGCAGGCAGGGTGTGCGCTGCGCTGCATATGTGACAAATTGTGCCAAATGTTTCGCCCGTGGCAATAGGGGAAGCTGCCTGCGTGACCACGGCGCCGCCGTGGTCGCGGGCCAAGCGGGCGCCTGGCGGCGCCGTTTGGCGCAGGCGCCGCACCTGCTTGCGGTGCGGGGGCTGGGTTCTGCTATTGCAAGAAAAGCATTCAGCGCTGGCCCAGCAAGCGTTTGAGGACGATTTAAGTAAAAACTTAGCGCAGCGTGAGCGCCGCCAGTGCGGCCAGCGGCGCGGTTTCGGCGCGCAGCACGCGCGTGCCCAAGGTGACCGGCGCAAAGCCGTGCTGCAGCGCCAGGTCTTCCTCGGCGCCCGACAGGCCGCCCTCGGGGCCCGAGAGAAAGAGCACGGGAGCGCTGCCCGGCGCCGCCGCGTGCAGCGGCTGCGTGCCCGGGCGCAGCGACAGCAGCAGGCGCTGGCCCGCGTCGGCCGGCGCGCTGCGCAGCCAGTCGGCCAGGCTGTGCGCGGGGTGGATCGCGGGCACGCGGTTGCGCCCGCACTGCTCGCAGGCGGCCACGGCCACGGCCTGCCAGTGGGCGAGCTTCTTGTCGGCGCGCTCGCCCTTCAACTTGAGCACGCTGCGCTCGGCCAGCAGCGGCGTGATGCTGGCCACGCCCAGTTCGGTGGCTTTCTCGACCAGCCAGTCCATGCGCTCGTTGGCCGTGATGCCGGCCAGCAGGTGGATGGCGCGCGGCGCCTCGCGCTCGGTGGCGTGGTGCGCGCCGGCCTGCACGCGTACGCTGCTGCGGCCCATGTGGGTGACGGTGGCGTCCCACTCGCCGCCGGCGCGGTCGCCAAACAGCGTGATGCCGTCGCCCGGCTGCAGGCGGAGCACCTGCACATGGCGCGCGGCGCCCGCGGGCAGGTCGATTTCAAAGCCGGTGGCGAGCTCAACAGGGCAGTGGAAGCGGGGCATGCAGTTCTCTTTTGATAGCTGCTTGCGCAAGCCGGGTAAGCGTTAGAGGCCGATTTGGCTTAAATGTCTTCACACGCGGCCAAAGGCGTAGCCGGTGGCGGTTTCAATGCCTTCGATCTGGTCGATCAGCTTGAGCAGCGGGCCGAGCTCGCGGTAGCGGTCGGCCGTGGTGCGGATGTAGTGCAGAAAGCGCGGCGCATCCTTCAGGTACTTGGGCTTGCCGTCGCGCAGCGTCAGGCGCGCAAAGATGCCGGCTACCTTGAGGTGGCGCTGCAGGCCCATCCATTCGACGCTGCGGTAGAACTCGCCGAAGTCGGCGCCCCAGCCGCTGGCGCTGTGCGCGCCCACCAGGCCGGCCTTGCGCGCTTTTTCCCAGTAACGCACGGTAATGTCGATGACAAAGTTCTCGTCCCAGCTGATGAAGGCGTCGCGCAGCAGGCTGGCGATGTCGTAGGTGATCGGGCCGTAGACCGCGTCCTGGAAGTCGAGCACGCCGAGCGGGCCGCCGGGCTGCTGCGGCACCATCAGGTTGCGCATCATGAAGTCGCGGTGCACGAACACGCTCGGCGCGGCCAGGTTGTGCGCGACGATGCGGTCGAAGGCGTGGTCGAGCACGGCCTGCTGCGCGGCGTCCAGCGTGGCGCCGCGGTGCTGCGCCACGTACCAGTCCGGGAACAGCGCCAGCTCGCGCCGCAGCAGGGCCGCGTCGTAGGCGGGCAACACGCCGGGGCGGGACGCCAGCTGCCACTGCAGCAGCGTGTCGGTGGCCTGCTGGTACCAGGCGTAGGCGTCCTGCGGGCGCGCGGGGTCGAGCCGCTCGATCACGGTCTGCGTGCCCAGGTCCGACAGCAACATGAAGCCCTGCGCCTCGTCCCAGGCCAGGATCTGCGGCACGCTCAAGCCGGCCTGCTGCAGCAGCGCCTGCACCTGCACGAAGGGGCGGCAGTCTTCCTGGTCGGGCGGCGCGTCCATCACGATGCAGCTGGCGCCCGGCGTGCCGGTGTCGATGCGCAGGTAGCGGCGAAAGCTCGCGTCGGCCGAGGCCGGGCGCAGGCTGGCGCGTTGCAAACCGTGCACCGGCACCAGCGGCGCGAGCCAGGCCTCGAAGGCGGCGCGGCGCGCGGCGTCGGGCCAGTCCACGGTGGTGGGGAAGGGCGGGGCGGGTGCGGCCGGCAGGGCCGCGGGCGTGGGGGAGGCGGGGTGGCTCATGGATAATCCGATTTTACAAACCCGGCCCGCCCGGCACGGGTGGCTGGCGGGCACGCAGCCTGCGCTCCCGCCCGCCGACTCCATGGACCGACTCCCTTGCCCGACCTGCACCGCCGACTCTCCCCGACCGTGAGGCCCCGCACCCGCCGCGCCCTGGCGCCCCAGCGCACGGTGCTGGCGCAGCTGGCTGCGGGCCTGCTGTGCGGCCTGCCGCTGGCCGCCCTGGCGCAGGGCGCCGCCGTGGCCGACGCGCCGCCTGCGGCCCTGCGCGCCAGCCCCATGCTGCGCGAAACCCTTCCCGACGCCGTGCGCGCGCAGATGCCGGTGTTCGTCTTTGGCGACCGCATCACCGGCCAGCCCGACATCGACACCGTGATCGAGGGCCACGCCGAGCTGCGCCGCGCCGACACCGTGATCCGCGCCGACCGCATGGAATACAGCGTGCCCGACGACCTGGCCAAGGCGCGCGGCCAGGTGCGCATCAACCGCGCCGGCAATGTCTACGAGGGCTCGGCGCTGGACCTGTATGTCAACGCGTTCTCGGGCTTCTTCACCGATGCGCGCTACCGCTTCCTGGCCACGCAGGCGCATGGCGAGGCCACGCGCGTGGACTTCATCGACAGCGACCGCGCCGTGGTGCACAACGCGACCTACACCACCTGCCAGCGCAACGACGAGGCCAGCTGGCAGCCCGCCTGGATCCTGCGCGCCAAGACCATCCACCTCGACAACGAGGAAGAGGTCGGCACGGCCGATGGCGCGGTGCTCGAGTTCAAGGGCGTGCCCATCCTGCCGATTCCGCACATCAGCTTTCCGCTGTCGGACAAGCGCAAGTCGGGCCTGCTGCCGCCCACCATCGGCATCAACAACGTCAATGGCGTCGAGTACGACCAGCCCTACTACTGGAACATCGCACCCAACCGCGACGCCACCTTCCATGCCACGCTGATGGCCAAGCGCGGCATCAACGCCGGCGGCGAGTTCCGCTACCTGGAGCCGACCTACAAAGGCCTGGTGCGCGCCGACTACATGCCCTCGGACCGCCTGCGCCAGCACGACCGCTGGAGCTACACGCTGCAGCACAACGGCACCGTGGCCTCGCCCGTGGGCAACCTGGGGCTGAACCTCAACCTCAGCCGCGTGAGCGACGACAACTACTGGCGCGACTTCAACACGCGCACCATCGGCAGCACCGACCCGCTCACGCAGCGCCTGCTGCCGGGCGACGCGTCGCTGAACTGGGGGCGCGGCGACATGTCGTTGAGCCTGCGCACGCTCAAGTGGCAGACCCTGCAGGACCCGCTCGCGCCGATCGTGCCGCCCTACGACCGGCTGCCGCAGCTGCACTGGCGCTATGCGCCGAGCAATCTCGCGGGCGGGTTTGACGCCAGCGTCGAGGCCGACGCCACGCGCTTTCATGCCGATCCACTGCTGACGCGCCAGCCCAACGCCACGCGCAGCTATGCCCTGGCGCAGATCAGCCGGCCGTTTCTCGCCCCGGCAGGCTTTGTCACGCCGCGCCTGCAGCTGCACGCCACGCAGTACGCGCTCGACACGCCGCTGGCCAACGGCGCGCGCTCGGCCAGCCGCGTGCTGCCCACCTTCAGCCTCGACAGCGGCCTGGTGTTCGAGCGCGACGCACGCTACTTCGGCCGCGCGTTCACGCAGACGCTCGAGCCGCGCGCGTTCTACACCTATACGCCGTTCCGCGACCAGCGCCTGCTGCCGGTCTACGACACGGCGGCCAACGACTTCAACTTCGCCACCATCTACACCGAGAACGCCTACGGCGGCCAGGACCGCATCGCCGACAACAACCTGCTGACCCTGGGCGTGACGACACGCCTGCTCGACCCCGGCACCGGTGCCGAGGCAGTGCGCCTGGGCGTCGCGCAGCGCGTGCGCTTTTCCGACCAGAACGTCACGCTGCCCGGCGAGGTCGCGGCCAACGACCGCCTGTCCGACCTGCTGCTGGGCGCTGGCATCCAGTGGACGCCGCAGTGGGGCCTGGACTCGACCGTGCAGTTCAACCCCAAGACGCAGCGCTCGATCCGCTCCACGGTCAGCGCGCGCTACAGCCCCGGCGCCTACCGCACCATCAGCGCCGCCTACCGCCTGCAGCGTGCCACCAGCACGCAACTGGTGGGCAGCGAACAGATCGACGTGGGCTGGCAGTGGCCGATCAATGACCTCTGGGGCGACAAAGGGCAGGACCTCGGCGCCGGGCGCGGTCAGGGCGGCGGGCGCTGGTACAGCGTGGGCCGCCTCAACTACAGCCTGCCCGACCGCAAGCTGGTCGATGCGGTGGTCGGCTTCGAATACGACGGCTGCTGCTGGATCGGCCGCGTGGTGCTGCAGCGCCTGCAAAGCAGCCTCGTCTCGGCCAACACGCGGCTGCTGTTCCAGCTCGAGTTCGTCGGTTTTTCGCGCCTGAGCCTGGGCGCCAACCCGCTCACCAGCCTGAAGCAGAATATCCCGCGCTACCAGTACCTGCGCGAGCAGGTCAGCCCGCCCAGCCGCTTCAGTAATTACGATTGAGACCATGAACCACCGTGTTTTCGCCCTGGGCCTTGCCTGCCTCGTTTCCTTCCTGTTCCAGGGTGCCGCAGCGCAGGGCCTGCGCCCTTCGGGCACTGCCAGCCAGGGGCTCAACCGGGCCCTCTCGGCACCCCCTTCCGTGCCGTCCCCCGCCCCAGGCAACGCCAGCGCAGTGCGCCAGGCCGACTTCATCGTGGCCGTGGTCAATTCCGAACCCATCACCAACCACGAGGTGCGCGTGCGCCTGGAACGGGTCGAGCAGCAGCTGGCGCGCCAGGGCGGCGCGCAGCCGCCGCGCGAGCTGGTGGCGCGCGAGGTGCTCGAACGCCTGATCCTGGAGAAAGCGCAGCTGCAGGCGGCGCGCGAACTGAACCTGCGCGTCGACGACCTCGCCGTGCAGCAGGCCGAGCAGTCCGTGGCCAGGCAAAACAGTGCCTCGATCGACGAAATGCACCGCCGTCTTGCGGCCGATGGCATCAGCCCCGAGCGCTTTCGCGAAGAGCTGCGCAACCAGCTGCTGCTGCAGCGCCTGCGCGAGCGCGAGATCGAGTCGCGCGTGCGGGTGAGCGAGCTCGACGTCGACCAGTACCTGCGCGACCAGCAGACGAGCGCGCCCGCCGCCAACGCCGAGATCAGCCTGGCCCAGGTGCTGGTGGCGGTGCCCGAGGGCGCCAGCGCCGCTGAGGTGGCGCAGCGGCAGGCGCGCGCGCAGGCGGTGGCCGACAAGGCCCGCGCCGGTGAAGACTTTGCCGCGCTGGCGCGCGAAACCTCCGATGCGCCCGACAAGGCCACGGGCGGCGCCATGGGCCTGCGCCCCGCCGACCGCTACCCGGAGCTGTTTGTCGAGGCCACGCGCGCGCTGCCCGTGGGCGGCATCGCCGGCCCGGTGCGCTCGGGCGCGGGCTTTCACGTGCTCAAGGTAGTCGAGCGGGCACAGGCCGGCGTGGCCACCATGGCGGTGCAAAGCCATGCGCGCCACATCCTGCTGACCACGGGGCCGCAGCTGTCCGAGACGGCCGCGGCCCAGCGCCTGGCCGACTACCGCCGCCGCATCCTCGCCGGCCAAGCCGACTTTGCCGAGCTGGCGCGCGAGTATTCGAAGGACGGCAGCGCCAAGCAGGGCGGCGATCTGGGCTGGGCCACGCCCGGCCGCTACGTGCCCGAGTTCGAGCAGGCCCTGAATGCGCTCAAGCCCGGCGAGATCAGCGAGCCGCTGGTGTCGCGCTTTGGCGTGCACCTGATCCAGCTGCTCGAGCGCCGCGAGGTCAAGCTGGGCCAGCGCGAGCAGCGCGACATGGTGCGCGACATCGTGCGCGAGAAAAAGCTCGACGAGGCCTACGCCAACTGGGCGCGCGAACTGCGCGGCCGCGCCTATGTCGAATACCGGGAAGCGCCGCAGTGAAGCACATCCCGCGCAAACGCTTCGGCCAGCATTTCCTGTCCGACCACGGCATCATCGACGCCATCGTCGCGGCCATCGCGCCGCAGCCGGGCGACCCGATGGTCGAGATCGGGCCGGGTCTGGCGGCGCTCACGCAGCCCCTGGTCGAGCGCCTGGGGCGCCTCACGGTGATCGAGCTCGACCGCGACCTGGCGCTGCGCCTGCGTTTGCACGGCCAGCTCGACGTGATCGAGTCCGATGTGCTCAAAGTGAACTTCACGCAGGTGGCACAAGCGCTGGGTGCTCCTAAAATAAGAGTGGTTGGCAACCTGCCGTACAACATCTCGACGCCCATCCTGTTCCACCTGCTGGGCCATGTGGACGTGATCGCCGACCAGCACTTCATGCTGCAAAAAGAAGTGATCGACCGCATGGTGGCCGACCCTTCCACGTCGGACTATGGCCGCCTGTCGGTCATGCTGCAGTGGCGCTACGCGATGGACAACGTGCTGTTCGTGCCGCCCGAGAGCTTCGATCCGCCGCCGCGCGTGGACAGCGCCGTGGTGCGCATGCTCCCGCGCGCCGCGCCCGTGGCGATGGCGCCCCAACTGCTCGAAGAACTGGTGCAAGTGGCTTTCAGCCAGCGGCGCAAGCTGCTGCGCCACACGCTCGGGCGCTGGCTCGAGGCGCGCGGCTTTGCCGGCAGCTTCGACGTGCAGCGCCGCGCCGAGGAGGTGCCGGTGCACGAGTACACGGCGCTGGCCGCCGGCCTGTCCGCGCCCGCATAGGGCA
The DNA here is from genome assembly GCF_012932145.1 of Acidovorax sp. SRB_14. Classification (GTDB taxonomy): domain Bacteria; phylum Pseudomonadota; class Gammaproteobacteria; order Burkholderiales; family Burkholderiaceae_C; genus Simplicispira. Next base: position 91,533 of record NZ_MWOK01000012.1, read on the forward strand.
AGCGCGCGGCGCTGCGGCCGCACGCGCCTGTCAGGCCGCCTGCAGCGCGGCCGCCATGCCCGGCGTGCGCCACAGGCGCTGGTCGCGCTCCGCCACCAGGGCCTGCACCTGCGGCCGGCCGCGCAGCAGCGCGCGCGCGCCCTCGCTGCCCAGCACCATCATGGCGGCGCCCAGGCCGTTGACGCTGGCGGCGTCGCTTGCCAGCAGGCTCACACCGTGCGGCCCGTGCGTGGGCCGGCCGGTGGCTGGGTCGAGGATGTGGTGTTGGCGCTCGCCCTGCGCCATGAAAAAACGCTCGTAGTCGCCCGAGGAGGCCACGAGGGCCTGGCCTTGCAGCGCCAGCACGCCCAGCACGCGCTCTGGCGCGCGCGGGTCGCGCAGGCCCACGCGCCAGGGGCGCCCGCGCAGCTGTCCGGCCACGAGCACGTCGCCGCCGCCGTCGATCAGGGCGTTGGCGATGCCATGGCGCTTCAGGGTCTCCATGCCTGCTTCGAGAATCGGCAGTTTGGCGATGCCGCCCAGGTCGAGCGCCATGCCGCTGCGCGCCAGGCGCGCGGTTCCGGCGCGGGCATCGAGTTCGAGCCCGCGGTAGCCGACCAGGCGGCGCTGGGCTTCGATGTCGACCGCAGAGGGCAGCGCACTCTGGCCAGCATCGAAATGCCAGGCCCGGAGGGCGCCCACGGTGATGTCGAAGGCGCCGTCCGTTTGCGCGGCCAGATGTTGTGCGCTCTGCAGCACTGCCATGAGTTCTGCCGGCACCGCCACGGCGCGCCGTCCGGCTGCGCGGTTGATCGCGCTCACGGCGCTGCCGGGTTCGTAGCGCGTCATCAGGGCCGCCAGGCGTTCCATGTCGCGCCAGGCGTGCGCCATGGCCGCGCGCACGGTGGCGTCGCTCTCGCCTTCGACCACCAGGGTGACTCGCGTGCCCATCAAGGCCTTGGCCTCGCGCTGCACCGTGGCCTGGGGACTGGCCGCCGAAGGCAGCCAGGCAGCGGCGCCCAGCAGGGGCAGCGCCAGGGCCATGCGCCGCCGTGTCAGGCCAAGAGGCCGGTTCGTTCCGTGCATGGCCATCTCCTGCTTACATCGACTGGGCAACCATGAAGTCGACGGCGGCCTTGACTTCGTCGTCGGTCAGGCTCGAGCCGCCGCCGCGCGGCGGCATCATGCCCTTGGCGCCGGTGAAGCCTTCGATCGCGTGCTTGTACAGCGTGTCTTTGCCCTGCGCGATGCGCGGGCCCCAGTCGTCCTTGTCGCCGGGCTTGGGCGCGCCGGCCACGCCTGCCGAGTGGCACAGCGCACAGGTCTTGCCGTACACGCTCTTGCCGACGCTGTTTTCCGCGACCGGGGCGGCTGCTGGCGCTGGCGCTGGTGCGGGCGCAGCTGCCGGGGCCGCAGGTGCTGCGGTCGTGGGCGTCTGGTTTTTGTCGCCGCACGCAACCAGGAAAAGAGACAGGGTTACGGTGGCTACGAGGCTAATTTTTTTTTTCATGGAGTCTTTCGTGCTGAGATGAATTGAAAAAAGCTGGTTGCCAAGCCACTGCAGGAAGCGGTTGCTGGACAGAACGCAGCCCGAGTGCGTTGCGCGCTGGATTGCACGCAAGCGGCCTGGAAAACATCACGGACTGGCCGGATTCGGCGCTTTGACAGGGCCGATAAGAATGATAAGGAGAATCCATCGTTCTACAAAATCTGTTCAGGTAATGTAATTTGATCAAGCCAGATGCATGCATTCCGCCCAAAGCGATGCTTGATCTAAATCAATTGATTCATTTTGCATGACTCTAAACTTGTCAACCATGAAAACCCTCAGAGCACTAACAACGTTGCGCTTGTGGGTAATGGTATGGTTTGCGCTGGCCCACGGGGAAGCAGTGGCATCGCCCCTGGTGAAGCCCCAAGCCACGGAAACCGTCTGCGCTTTCTCGGGCATGGCCAAGGTGGTCGTGCATACCGAAGTCGCCAGCGCAGATGCTGATACGTAGAACCATGATTGCCCCTGTGTCTGATTGCTGCCGCTCCGCTGGTTACCACTTTGGCATTGCTCCAGGTGTTTGCGGTACGGACATACCTCTCAGCGCATCTTCCTGCTTCTCCCGTCGTCGCTATCGCGGCAGCACCACTGCCGGCGCGCGGGCCCCCCTTTTTTCCTGAGCCCATCCTAAAAAGGTAAAACCGTGAACGAGAAAAGAGAGAGCCTCCCCAAAACGACCGGCCTGGGTCGACGTAGTTTCATCAACACGGCCGCCCTGGTCGGGTTGACTGCCGGCGTTGCCGCCTGCAACGACAAGCCGGCCACTGCTGCTGGCGCAACGCCAGCGGCAGCTCCAGGAACAGCACCAAGCGCACACGCCAGTGCCAATGCCACGCACCTCAAGCCGGGCGAACTCGACACCTACTACGGCCTATGGAGCGGCGGCCACACCGGCGACATGCGGGTGCTGGGCCTGCCCTCGGGCCGTGAGATCCACCGCATTCCCTGCTTTGTGCCCGATGCGCTGGTCGGCTGGGGCGTGACCAACGAATCCAAGAAGATCATGGGCACCAAGCCCGATGGCAGCTTGAAGTACACGGTGGCCGATTCGCACCACACGCATGCCTCGTACAAAGATGGCAACTACGACGGCCGCTACGCCTGGATCAACGACAAGATCAACAGCCGTATCGCGCGCATCCGCCTCGACTACTTCGTCTGCGACAAGATCACCGAGCTGCCCAACGTGCAGGGCTTCCATGGCATTTTCCCGGACAAGCGCGATCCGGTCGACCCGGCCATCAACTACACCACGCGCGTGTTCTGTGGCGCCGAGTTCCACATTCCGCTGCCCAACACCGGCGCCGACCTGGAAGCGGCAGAAAAATACCGTGCCATGTTCAGCTGCGTCGATGCCGAGAGCATGGAAGTGCGCTGGCAGGTGCTGATCGACGGCAACTGCGACCTGACCGCCACCTCGTACGACGGCAAGCTGGCCGCCACCAACCAGTACAACATTGAAAACGGCGTGCACTACGAGGACATGATGTCGTCCGAGCGCGATGCCTGCCTGTTCTTCAATATTGCGCGCATCGAAGAGGCCGTCAAGGCCGGCAAATTCAGGACCTTCGGCGACTCCAAGGTGCCCGTGGTTGACGGTACGCGCGCGTCCAACAAGGACCCCAAGACCGCGCTGACGGCCTATGTCAGCACGCCGAAGAACCCGCATGGCGTTAACGCCACGCCCGATGGCAAGTACTTCATCTGCGCCGGCAAGCTCTCGCCCACCTGCACGGTGATCGAGCTGGCCAAGGTGCTCGACTGGTTCGACGGCAAATCCGAAAAGCTCGACGACGCCATCGTGGCCGAGCCCGAAGTCGGCCTGGGTCCACTGCACACCGCCTTTGACGGCCGTGGCAACGCCTACACCACGCTGTTCCTCGACAGCCAGATGGTGAAATGGAACATCGAAGCGGCCATCAAGGCGCACGCTGGCGACAAGAATGCCAAGTATGTGGTCGATCGCCTCGACGTGCAGTACCAGCCCGGCCACGTCAACGCCTCGCACTCCGAAACCGTGGCGGCCGACGGCAAATACATGGCGGTGGGCTGCAAGTTCTCGAAAGACCGCTTCCTGCCGGTGGGTCCGCTGCATCCCGAGAACGAACAGCTGATCGATATCTCGGGCGACAAGATGGTGCTGCTGGCCGACCACCCGGTGCGCGGCGAGCCCCACGACTTCATCATCTTCAAGCGCGACATTGTGCGACCCAAGCAGGTGTATTCGCACGATGATTTCCCGCTGGCCATCCGCGACTCCAAAGAAAGCGGCGTCACGCGCAATGGCAAGAAGGTCACCGTCAAGATGACCTCGCAAGCGCCGGCCTTCAGCCTGCGCGAATTCAAGGTCAAGAAGGGCGATGAGGTCACGCTGATCCTCACCAACCTCGACAAGGTCGAGGACCTGACCCACGGCTTTGCCATCCCGAAATACAACGTCAACTTCATCGTCAACCCGATGGAGACGGCCTCGGTGACCTTCGTCGCCGACAAGCCCGGCGTGTACTGGTGCTATTGCACCCACTTTTGCCATGCACTGCATTTGGAAATGCGCACACGCATGATCGTCGAGGCCTGATACCAGGCCCTGAGGGGTGCCGCGCAGGCGCGCGGCACCCCATCTACAGGAAAGCGTGATGACTTTGCTACGCCAAAGGGTTGCGATCTTCGGGATCGCTTTTTTTCTCGTTCTTGCGTTGTTTGCGCCCCGCGTTCAGGCCAACGCCTACGAAGCCGAGCTTCCCGCCGGGCTCGCCAGCGCCGCCGACATGTGCGCGCTGCTGCCGTGCGCCGAGGTATTTCCGGGCGCGCGCCATTTCTCCGAACGCAAGGGCCAGCCGCCCTATGTCGAGGCCTATGACCATGCGGGCGCCGACAAGAAGCTGCTCGGCTATGTGATGCTCTCGACCGACATCACCGACACACCCGCCTATTCCGGCAAGCCGGTGGTCACGCTGATCGGCATGGACACCCAGGGCGTGTTCGTCGGTGTCAAGGTGCTCAAGCACTCCGAACCCATCTTGCTGCTCGGCATTCCCGAGTCGGCACTGCTCAATTTCAACGCCCAGTACCTGGGCAAATCGGTGGCCGACAAGATCGAGGTCGGCCAGTCGCGCCCCGACGAGGGCGTGCTCGGGCTGGATGCCATCTCGGGCGCCACCGTCACGGTCATTGCACAGAACCAGGTCATGATGGCCTCGGGCTCGGCCGTCGCCCGCCAGGTCGGAATTCTGGCGCCCACGGTGCGCGATCCGGCCCGTTATGTGGTCACGGGCAAGCGCTTTACCTGGGACGAGCTGGTCAAGCAGGGAGCCGTACAGCGCTTGCAGGTCTTGCCCGAGCAGGTTGGACTCGAACGCGGCCCTGAGCCTTTCATCGAACTGTGGTTTGGTGACCTGAACCAGCCCGACATCGGCAAAAGCGTGCTGGGAGACAACAGCTGGAACAACCTGCGCATGCAGATCAAAGAGGGCGACAGCGCCCTTTTCGTGATCCGCACCCGGGGTGCCGAGTCGTTCAAGGGCTCGGGCTTTGTGCGCGGTGGCATCTATGACCGCATCCAGGTGCGCCAGGGTGCCGACGCCTTCACCTTCCGCGACCTGGACGCCATCAACCTGTACGGCATCGAGGCCGCAGGCGCGCCATCGTTCAACGAATCGGCCATTTTCATCATCCGCTCACCGTCCTTCTCAGCCGCCTATCCGTGGAAGCTCAGTTTCCTGGGCAACCGCGTCGACCGGGCCACGGGTGCGCGCAGTTTCACGAGCTTTGACAGCCCCTACTGGCTGCCTGCCGCCACCCTCGAAGGCGGACGCCCGAAGGTGGTCGAGCCGGACGCACCCTGGGTGCGCATCTGGAAGTCGCGCGCCGTCGAAATTGTGCTGTTTGCGGTGCTGCTGGTCGCCGTCGCGGTGGTCTATGCCTACCGCGAAACGCTCACGCGCAAATCCACGCACAAGAACAAGTGGCCCGTGAACGCCTTCAAGTACACCGCCTGGGGCCTGAGCATCGTGTTCGTCGGTTTTGGTGCCATGGCGCAGCCGTCCATCACGCAGGTGCTGACCTGGTTTCACTCGCTGTTGTTCAAGTGGACCTGGTCGCTGTTCCTGTCCGATCCGTTCATCTTCCTGTTCTGGATCTTCATCATCGTCACCGTGTTCCTGTTCGGACGCGGGCTGTTTTGCGGCTGGATGTGCCCGTTTGGCTCGCTCTCCGAGGCCATCTTCAAGATTTCACGCAAGATCGGCTTCAAGCGCTTCCAGACGCAGGTGCCGCAGCGCTGGCACGACCGGCTCAAGTGGCTCAAGTACATCATCTTCTTTGGCCTCATCACGGTCTCGATGTTCTCCATGGGCTTGGCCGAGAAGCTCTCCGAGGTCGAACCGTTCAAGACCACCTTCCTGGTGGGTGTCCTCAACCGCCCCTGGCCTTACGGCCTGTTCGTCGCCGCCATCCTGGGCCTGTCGATCTTCATCGAGCGGCCGTACTGCAAGTACATCTGCCCGCTCGGTGCATCGCTGGCCATGCCCAGCACCTTTCGCTGGTTCGGTCTGAAGCGCAAGCAGGACTGCAACAGCTGCAAGGCCTGCGCCGTGGGCTGCGGCGCGCAGGCCATCGACGCCGACGGCCGCATCGACCACCGCGAGTGCCTGCACTGCCTCGATTGCATGGTCTTGTACACCGACACCAAGGCCTGTCCGCCGCTGGCCAAGGAGCGCAAGCGCCGCGAGAAGGACGGCCTGGAGCTCACGCCGATCGGCAAGAACGGCTACTTCATCCCGATCCACCCGGACACCAGCTTCACGGCACAGATCAGCGCCAAGGCGGTGAACGGCCCCGACCCGCGCATGCCCACGCCGCCCATGCTGCCGGCGCACAAGAACGGCGCGCGCGGCCTGGCGTGGTTCTGGCTCGAGGTGCGCGACCACCTGTGGCCCTGGAGCGCCGAGGGCTGGCGCTCGCAGCGCGCGCTGCAGATCGCCGGCATCTCGCTGGCCATCGCGGCCAGCGTGGCCTGGGTGATGGCGGCGCTGGGCAGCCTCTCTTCGGGCGCCATCATCGGCTGGTGGTTTGGCTGGAGCGTCTACGAGGTGCTGATCCGCCTGTCGGGCAAGCGCTACGTCAAGGACGGTCCGTGGTGGCGTGACCAGTACCGCGTGGCCGGCGTGGTGGACATGGTGAGCTACGTGGGCTTCAAGAACCTGATGCTGGGCGCGGCGCTGTTCCTGGTGCTCAAGTCCCTGGGTTGGTTGCTGCCATGAAGCCCTTTTTGCCGCGCCTGGCCCGTGTCGCGCTGCTGGGCCTGATTGCCTGGCACGCGGCGCACGCGGCCACGCACAGCGTGCAGCCCGGGCAAGACCTGCAGGCCGCCATCGACGCCGCCGCGCCTGGCGATGAGGTCGAGGTGCAGCGCGGCTTCTACCGCGCCAACCTGCGCATCGACAAGCCGCTCACGCTGCGCGGCGTGGGCCGCCCCACGCTCAGCGGCGGGCAGACCGGCGACACCATCCGTGTCACCGCGGCCGACGTGCGCATCGAGGGCCTGATCGTGCGCGACTCGGGCGGCAGCCTGAAAGAGCAGAACGCCGGCATCTACCTCTACCCCGGCGCGCACCGCGCCGTGGTGCTGAACTGCGACCTGACCTACAACCTGTTCGGCCTGTGGATCGAGAAGGCCAACGACGTGCGCATCGAGGGCAACCTGATCACCGGCAAGCGCGACTTCGCCTCGGCCCAGCGGGGCAACGGCATCCAGCTCTACAACACCCAGCGCGCGCAGATCCTGCGCAACAACATCAGCTTCGTGCGCGACGCGCTCTACGTGGACGTCTCGCACCACGCCATCTTCCGCGGCAACAGGCTGCACCACAGCCGCTACGGCACGCACTACATGACGTCCTACCACAACGTCTGGGAGGACAACGACACCTACTACAACCGCGGCGGCCTGGCGCTGATGGAAGTGCGCGAGCAGGTGGTGCGCGGCAACCGCGCCTGGGGCAACTCCGACCACGGCATCATGCTGCGCTCGGTGCAGGACGCGGTGGTCGAGAACAACGTGGTCGCCGGCAACAACCGAGGCTTCTTCATCTACGACGTCGAATACGCCTCCTTGAAGAACAACCTGGTGGTCGACAACGCCGTCGGCGTGCACCTGTCGGCCGGCTCGACGCGCAATGCGGTCGAGGGCAACGACTTCATCGGCAACCGCGAGCAGGTGCGCTACGTCGGCGCGCGCGACGAGCGCTGGGGCCAGGACAGCGGCAACCACTGGAGCAACTACCTGGGCTGGGACCGCAATGGCGACGGTGTGGGCGACGTGCCCTACGAGGCCAACGACATGGTGGACCGCCTGACCTGGCGCCACCCGAGCCTCAAACTCTTGCTGGCCAGCCCCGCAGTGCAGGCGCTGCGCTTGGTGGGCCAGCAATTTCCGCTGCTGCGCGTGCCTTCGGTCGTCGACCCGAAGCCGCGCATGCAGCCGACCCACCAACATTGGAGTGAATGGCGTGGCAAGCATTTCCCCGGTCAGTAACGTCGCCGCGGTCTCGCTGCGCGGCGTGGCCAAACACTACGGCGCTCTGCATGCGGTCGACGGCGTCGACCTCGACATCGCGCGCGGTGAGATTTTCGGCCTCATCGGCCACAACGGCGCGGGCAAGAGCACGCTGTTCAAGATGATGCTGGGCCTGGTGCCCGCCACCGCCGGCGAGATCCGGCTGGGCGGTGCGCAGGTGGGCGGGCGCGGCTTTCGCGCTGCGCGCCGCCACCTGGGCTACCTGCCCGAGAACGTGGTGCTCTACGACAACCTGAGCGGCCTCGAGACGCTGCGCTTTTTCGCGCGGCTCAAGGGTGCGCCGGCCGGGCTATGCCAGGGCGTGCTCGACCGCGTGGGGCTGGCGCACGCCGGCCAGCGCCCGGTGCGCGAATACTCCAAAGGCATGCGCCAGCGCCTGGGCTTCGCGCAGGCGCTGCTGGGGGCGCCCCAGGTGCTGTTCCTCGACGAACCCACCAACGGCCTAGACCCGCAGGCCATCCGCGACTTCTATGCCACGCTGCGCGGCCTGCAGGCGCAAGGCGTGACCGTGGTCATCACCTCGCACATCCTGGCCGAGCTGCAGGAGCGCGTGGACCGCCTGGCCATCCTGTCGGCGGGCAAGCTGCAGGCGCTGGGCAGCGTCCAGGCGCTGCGCGAGCAAACGCAGATGCCGCTGCGTTTCGAGCTGCAGCTCGATGCGGCCGACGCGCCGGCCGTGGCCCAGGCGCTGCACCAGGCCACGGGCACCGTGGCCGAGCACAGCGCCACCGGCCTGCGCCTGTCGTGCCTGCGCGAACACAAGATGGCGGTGCTCGCTGCGCTGGCCCCGCTGGGCGCGCGCGTGCGCGACCTGCAGATGCACGAGCCCTCGCTCGAAGACGTGTTCTTCGGCTTTGCGGATTGAAGGACCACCCCATGGAATGGACGCAAATACTCACCCTGGCCGCGAAGGAATTCCGCGACCGCATGCGCAACCGCTGGGTGCTGGCGGTGGCGCTGGTGTTCACGGTGTTCTCGCTCGTCATCGCCTACTTTGGCGGCGCGCAGCAGGGCGCCGTGGGCTTTCGCTCGATCGAGTTCACCATCGCCAGCCTGGTCAGCCTGGTGATCTACCTGATCCCGCTGATCGCGCTGCTGCTGGGTTTTGACGCCATCGTCGGCGAGCGCGAGCGCGGCTCGCTCGACCTGCTGCTCTCGCTGCCGATCACGCGGCTCGAACTGCTGCTGGGCAAGTACCTGGGCCTGGCGGCGGCGCTCACGCTGTCCACGCTGGCGGGCTTTGGCCTGGTGGCACTGCTGCTGTGGCAGCGCATCGACGCGGCGGGCCTGTACCACTACGCCGGCTTCATGCTCAGCTCGGTGCTGCTGGGCCTGGCCTTCCTGAGCCTGGCCGTGCTGGTGTCGGTGGTGGCGCGCGACCGCACGCGCGCCTCGGGTCTGGCGATTGCGCTGTGGTTCTTCTTCGTGCTGGTGTTCGACCTGCTGCTGCTGGGCGTGCTGGTCGGCACGGGCGGGCGCTTTGGCGGCGAGGCCTTTGCCTGGCTGCTGCTGCTCAGTCCGGCGGACGTGTTCCGCCTTCTCAACGTGTTTTCGCTCGACGATGTGCGCACCCTCTACGGGCTGGCCAGCATCGTGCCGACGTCGTTGGGCAGTCCTGGGGTGATGGGCGGCGTCATGCTGACCTGGATTGCGCTGCCGCTGGTGGTGGCGCGTTGGAGATTCAAATGATGGTGAACCGTAAACAAACCCTGTTGTCCCTGGCCACCACGGCCGTTCTCAGCGCCGCACTGGGCTGGGCTCTGGTGGCTTGCGACCAGACCTCGCAGGCAGTGTCGCTGGCGCCGGTCGAGATCGACCGCGCCACCAGCTGCGAGCTCGACGGCATGCTGCTGGCCGACTACCCGGGCCCCAAGGCGCAGGTGCACTACGCCGGTCAGGCGCAGCCGAGCTTCTTTTGCGACACGGTCGAGCTGTTCAGCACGCTGCTGGCGGGCGAGCAGGTGCGCCACGCGAGTGCCATCTACGTGCAGGACATGGGCCAGGCCGACTGGGAGCACCCGAGCGGCCACTGGACAGACGCCAAGGCCGCCGTCTATGTGCTGGGCAGCAAGCGCCACGGCTCCATGGGCCCGACCATTGCCAGCTTTGCCCAGGAGGCCGACGCCAAGCGCTTCGCCGCCGAATACGGCGGCAAGCTGCTGCGCTTTGCCGACATCACGCCCGACATGGTCGATTTGAGCGGCGGCGCGCTGCACGACACGCGCATGTAGGCGCCGCGATGCACCGCCTGCTCCGCTTCACGCCGCTGCGCGCCAGCATGCTGGGCATGGGGCTGCTGGCCGTGGCCGCGCTGGCGCTGTGGCAGGCACCGGCGTTGCGCGCGGCGCTTGCACCGCAGGCAGAGTTGGCGCCCGACGTCTGCGTGGTGGCCCCTCCCACCCCCTACGACCCGGCCCTGGGCCTGCCCGTGCATGCGGCGCGCGCCGTGCCCGCGGGCGTGCGCTGTCCGGTGTGCGGCATGTATCCCGAGCGCGCGCCGCAATGGGCCGCGCAGGTGATTTTTGCCAATGGCGACGCGCACTTCTTCGACTCGCCGCTGAGCCTGTTGATGTACCTGGGCGAGGTCGGCCGCTACAGCCCCGGGCGCCAGGCCGGCGACATCGTGGCGCACTACGTCACCGACACCGCCAGCCAGCGCTGGACCGACGCGCGCCAGGCGTTCTATGTGCACGGCTCGTCGTCGGCACGCGGCCCCATGCGCGCGGGCAACCTGCCGGCGTTTGCCGCGCGCGATGCCGCCGAGCGCTTTGCCGCGCAGCGCGGCGGCGCGGTGCTGGCCTTTGGCGCCATCGATGCGGCGACGGTGCAGCGCCTCGGTGGCCAGGCCCACGCCAGCCACTGAGGCACACCCGGCCGCGGCGGCACAATGCGGGCCATGCCTGCACTCTCGCGCCGCCAGCTCACCGTTCTGGCCCTGCTCACCGTGGTCTGGGGCCTGAACTGGCCTGTCATGAAGATCGGTGTCACCGGCTTTCCGCCGCTGACCTTCCGCGCCCTCTCGCTGTGGCTGGGCCTGCCGGTGCTGGCGCTCGTGCTGCGCGCCGCCGGCATGCCGTTTGCCGTGCCGCGCGCGCACTGGGCTGCGCTGGCTTGGCTTGCGCTGTTCAACATGGTGCTGTGGCACGTGCTCATCATGCTGGCGATCCCCCAGCTCTCGAGCGGGCGTGCGGCCATCCTGGGCTACACCATGCCGATTTTCTCGGCTGTGCTGGGCAGCGCGTTCTTCGGCCAGCGCCTGGCGCCGCGCGCCTGGGGCGGCGTGGCGGCGGCGGCACTGGGTGTGCTCTTGCTGCTGTGGTACGAGTTCTCGCAGCTCGGCGGCCGGCCGCTGGGCGTGGCGCTGATGCTGGCCGCGGCCGCGTTCTGGGCGCTGGGCACGCAGATGCTGCGGCGCAGCAGCCTGCCCGTGCCCACGCTGACTCTGGCGTTCTGGATGATGGCCGTGAGCACGCTCGCCCTGAGCCTGCTGGCCGTCGGCTTCGAGCGTCCGGCCTGGCACGCGCCGGGCACGGCGACCTGGGGCGCCATCGCGTTCAACGCGGTGCTGGCGTTCGGCTTTGCCCAGCCGGCCTGGTTCTTTCTGGTGCGCGGCCTGCCGCCGGTGGCGTCCACGCTCAGCGTCATGCTGATTCCGGTGCTGGGCGTGTTCAGCGGCGCGCTCTGGCTGGGCGAACGGCTCCACTGGCAGGACTGGGCGGCGATGGGCTTGATGGTGCTGGCCATCGCCTCGGTGCTGTGGCCGCAGCGCGCGCCGTCACCGGCCCGCGCCGGGGCGCGCCATGGGCGCGATGTCACTCCTTGATTGATAGCTGTCAGCGCTTGATGGGCGGGCGTTTGATGGGCTTTTGACCCAAAATCCGGGTCGCTTTGACTCGCCGCCCCGCGTTCAGCGCCCCCCCGCCAGCAGCGGGAACAGCTTGCCCAGCCCGTCGGCCATCACCTCGACGGCCAGCGCCGCCAGGATCAGGCCCATGAGCCGCGTCATCACGTTGATGCCGGTCTTGCCGAGCACGCGCGCTATCGGTTCGGCGAGCGAGAAGCAGACGACCGTGGCCGCGGCGATCACCACGCCGTAGCCCACCAGCGCCACATGCTGCAGCCAGGTGTGCGCGCGGTCGGCGTAGATCACCACGGTGGACATGCAGGCCGGGCCGGTGAGCAGCGGAATCGTCAGCGGCACGACGGCGATGCTGGAGCCGGCAGCGGCCTTTTCCGCGCCTTCCTCCAGGTCGTTGGTGGCGGCCTTGGCCTCGGCCGGCTGGGCGTTGAGCATGTTCATCGCGCTGATCAGCAGCAGCATGCCGCCGCCGACCTGGAAGCTCTGCAGCGAGATGTTGAAGAACTCCAGGATCTGCAGGCCCAGCAGCGCGCACACGGCGATCACGCAGAAGGCGCTGAAGGCGGCGGTCTGGATCGTGCGCCGGCGCTGCGCCGGCGAAAAGCCCTGGGTGTAGTGGATGAAGAACGGCACGATGGCCAGCGGGTTCACGATGGCCAGCAGCGTGATCAGCGGTTTGAGGTCCATCAACGGCCTCCGGAGACGTCGAGCAGCGACGCGGTGGTGTAGCTGGCCGCATCCGAGAGCAGCCAGACGATGGCCTGCGCGACCTCCTGCGCCGTGCCGGCGCGCTGCATCGGCACCGTGTGCGCCAGGTCGCGCACGCGCTCGGGCAGGCCGCCGCTGGCGTGGATCTCGGTGTCGATCAGGCCGGGGCGCACCGCATTGACGCGGATGCCCTCGGCCGCCACCTCGCGCGCCAGGCCGAGCGTGAAGGTGTCGATGGCGCTCTTGCTCGCGGCGTAGTCCACGTACTGGTGTGCCGCGCCCAGGCGCGCGGCCGCGCTCGAGACGTTGACAATGGCGCCGCCCGCGCCGCCGTGGCCCGTGCCCATGCGGCGCACGGCCTCGCGCGCGCACAGAAAGCTGCCGACCACGTTGGTGTTGAAGATGCGGCGCAGGCGCGCGGCGTCCATCTGGTCCACGCGTGCGGGCATGTCCACCACACCGGCGTTGTTGACCAGGGCCGTGAGCGGGCCCAGCTTTGCGTCCACCCGCGCGAACAGGGCCTGCACCTGGTCCTCGTGCGCCACATCGGCCTGGACGGCGAGGGCCGTGCCACCCGCAGCGCGGATCTGGCGCACGACCTCGTCGGCGGCCAGCGAGTTGCTGTGGTAGTTCACGGCCACGGCATGGCCTTGCTGCGCCGCCAGCAGCGCCGTGGCCGCGCCAATGCCGCGCCCACCGCCGGTGATGAGTGTCACTTTGTCCAAAGGTCTGTCTCCTGCAAGAATGCGAGGTCGCGGAATGTGCGCCATTACAGCATTGCCATGGCGCATGGCGCATGGCGCACGGCCACCGCGCCGACCGTCCCCCACCACCAAGGAGCAAGAACATGGGCAGTTTTGTGGATTTGACCGCCGCCGACGGGTTCGCCGTCCCCGCCTGGGTCGCCGAACCCGAGGGCACGCCACGCGGTGGCGTGGTCGTGCTGCAGGAGATTTTTGGCGTGAACTCGCACATCCGCGGCGTCGCCGAGCGGTTTGCCGCGCGCGGCTATGTGGCCGTGGCGCCTGCCACCTTCGCGCGCACCAAGCCGGGCGTGGAGCTCGGCTACAGCGACGCCGACATGCAGGCGGGCTTTGCCCTCAAGACGGCGGTCGACCAGCTGCCCGGCGCCGGCGTGATGCCCGACATCCAGGCCGCCATCGACCACGCTGCAGCGCGCAGCGGCGGCAAGGTCGGCATCGTCGGCTTCTGCTGGGGCGGCCTGCTGACCTGGCGCGCGGCCTGCGAGCTGCGCGGCTTGGCCGCGGCCGTGTGCTACTACGGCGGCGGCATGACCACGGCCGAGGAGGCGGCGCGCAAGCCGCACTGCCCGGTGCTGGCGCACTTTGGCAGCCGCGACCACTGGATCTCGCAGGACAGCGTGCAGGCCTTTGCGCGCGCGCAGCCGCAGGTGCAGGTGCATGTGTACGACGCCGACCACGGCTTCAACTGCGACCAGCGCGGCTCCTACGACGAGGCCGCCGCAGTGGCGGCACGCGAGCGCACGCTGGCGTTTTTTGCGCAGCACCTGGGCTAGAAGCCGATCCCGCCCGCGGGCGCTGTGTCATCCGGCCGCTGGCAAGAGCCGGAGCGCAGTGCGCGCGGGCGGATGCGCAGGGTGGGCCACAGGCGCGCTGTCGCGCGTCTCCGGCCAGCGTGAACACCGCAATGGACTGCACCTGGCCCTGCGCCTGGGCCCCGAGCCGTTCTTCGTACATGGAGTGCAGCGCGGCGTTGGAGCGGCTGATGCCCCACAGCCCCAGGCTGCCCATGGTCAGCACCAGTAGGCACAGAGCAGGCCCGCCAGCGCGACGATGCGGGTGGAAATCTTGAAACGGTTCAGGCAAGGTTTCGGTGCTCATCCCGCCCAGGCGGCCGCCGGTTGTGGTGCGTTGGAAGGGGCGGTGGGCACGCTGGCGTGGTGCGCCAGCCAGTGCTCGAACTGCGCCAGCGGCAGCGGCCTGCTCAACAGGTAGCCCTGGAACAGCGGGCAGCCCAGGTGCAGCAGCGCCTGGCGCTGGTCTTCGGTTTCCACGCCCTCGGCAATCACGTCCAGGCCCAGGTTGTCGGCCATGCCGATGATGGTTTGCACAATGGCTGCGTCGCTGGGCTCGGTGACGATGTCCTGCACGAAGCTGCCATCGATCTTGAGCTGGTGCAGCGGCAGCCGCTTGAGGTGGGTGAGCGACGAGTAGCCGGTGCCGAAATCGTCGAGCGCAAAACGCACGCCCTGCCGACGCAGGGTCTGCATCTTGTGGATGGTGTCGGCGATGTCGTGCAGCATCAGGCTCTCGGTCAGCTCCAGGACCAGCCGGGCCGGGTTGGCGGTGGTGTGCGCCAGCGCGTTCTGCACCTGGACGAGAAAATTGGGGTGGGCGAACTGGCGCGCGCTGACGTTCACGGCCAGCACCAGCGCCTGCGTCGAGGCATGGCTCTCCCAGCGCTTGAGCTGCATGCAGGCCTGCTGCAGCACCCATTCGCCCAGGGGCACGATCAGGCCCGACTCCTCCGCGACGGGGATGAACTGTGCCGGCGAGACGCTGCCGAAGTGCGGGTGCGTCCAGCGCAGCAGCACCTCGGCGCCGGTGGCCTGGCGCTGGGCGTTGACCTGGACCTGGAAGTGCAGTTGAAGCTGCCCGGCATCGATGGCGCCATGCAGCGCGTCCTGCAAGGACATGCGGTGCTCAAGCCGCGCCTGCAGTGCAGGGTCGAAAAAGCAAAAACCATTGCGCCCCGTGTTCTTGGCCTGGTACATGGCCACGTCCGCACGCTTGAGCAGCTCCTTGATGGTGGTGTTGTTGTGCCGGAACAGGCTGATGCCGATGCTGGCGCTGGAGCGGTGCACTTGGTTGGCCAGCCGGCTGGGTTTTTGCAACAGGGCCAGAAGCTGCTGCGCCATCGCTCCGAGTTCCTCCTTCGCACAGGTCTGCTGCGGCGGCAGGTCGTCGACAAGGATGACGAACTCGTCGCCACCGAGGCGCGCGATGGTGTCGCTGGCGCGCACCGCGCCGCGCAGGCGTTGCGCAATGTCCACCAGGAGCTGGTCGCCCACTTCGTGGCCCAGGGTGTCGTTGACGGTCTTGAAGTTGTCCAGGTCCAGCAGCAGCACGGCGCGATGGCGGTGGTCCCGGCCACTGGCCTCCAGGGCCGAATGCAGGCGCTCGCGCAGCAGGCGGCGGTTGGGCAGGTGCGTGAGCGGGTCGTAGTAAACGAGCTGGTCGATGGCCTTTTCGTTGGCGCGCAGCTTGCGTTGCAGCGCCTGCAGCGCGCGCATCACAGCGCTGATTTCGTCCTTGCCGCGGATGCGGATGGGGGTGTCGAGCTTGCCATTCTCGATATGGCGAAACACCTTGATCACGTGCCGCAGTGGCCCGACGATGGAGCGTATGAGCAGCACGCCGAGCAAGGTCAGCACCGCCATTGCCAGCACCAGCGCGCCCACGGCGCCCCGGTAGGTCTGCTGGTAGCGCTGCACACCGGCGCTGTAGGCCGCCTGCGCGGCGTCGAACTGCAGGTTGATCAGTGCCTGGATGTCGGGCTGGGCGCGCTCATAGAGGGCGTGCGCCCGGGAAGCGGGGCGCCCAAGGTCGTGGTACGCCCGCGTGCGCAGGGCCGTGATCGCGGGCAGGACGGCTTCCTGCACGTACTGGTCGCGGCGCGAGGCAAACCGCTGTGCCAGGGCGCGCTCCTGCGCGTCGTCCAGGTTGCCTTGGTAGGCGGCCCACAACGCGTTGATGGCTTCCATGTTGTGCGCCAGTTCCTCGGCGACTGCGTCGGCGGCGCCAGGGCGGTGGACGATGGCGCCCTCGTCCAGCGCGATCTGCAGTTGCAGGCGGTTGGACAGCATCAGGTGGGAAATCTGGGCCAGTGCGCGCACCGGCTTCATGCGGTCCTCGTAGACCAGGCGCAGGCTGTCCTGCGAGGCGGCAAGACCGCTGATGCCAGCCGCTGCCAACAGCACCGCGACCAGCATCGCCAGCGCCATCATCCAGGCCAGCCGCGTGCCGATGCGCAGGCGTGAAAAAAGCGGGTGGCCACCCTGCCAGCGCCGGGCCAGGCGCCGCAGCCAGCCCAGGCAGGAGCGCCTGGCGTGGTGCGCTCTCATGGGATGGCGCCGCGGGGTCGACCATGGTCGGGGCCCAGCCGGGGGCAGGAGACGGGAAGAGGCGGTGGCGAAAAGCGGGAAAGGAGCCTGAACATGCGTGCGTCCGACCCTGGAGCGGTGCCAGGGTCTACAAGGTGCTTGCGCTCGGCATGGCAAAACGCCGTGGGCAAGCCGTTGCAAGGCAGGGTCGGGGCCTTGGGGTCGCCTGTGCTGCGGGAGCGCGGCAGCCAGACAAAGAGCCGCTTTTTATACCTGTGATCGTGCGGCTTCGCAATGCGCGGCGACAGAGAGGATGCGGTTTTTTGGGTCAGGGAGGCAGCAAGGCCTCGTGGGCATCGATGGCCTTGGCCGCCAGGGCCGAGAGCTTGATGCGCTGCGTGCGCGAGGCTGCCCGCAGAAGTTCGAACGCCTGGGCGCGGCGCAGCCGGTGCTGGGCCATGGCGATGCCGGTGGCCACA
Organism: Acidovorax sp. SRB_14; assembly: GCF_012932145.1. Lineage (GTDB taxonomy): Bacteria > Pseudomonadota > Gammaproteobacteria > Burkholderiales > Burkholderiaceae_C > Simplicispira. The sequence continues at coordinate 108,771 of NZ_MWOK01000012.1, forward strand.
TTGATGTCCCGGTCGCCATCGAGCGCGGCCTGCAGCTGGGCGCGTATCTGGCGCAGGCCATCGAGTTCGCGGGCGCGTTGCAGCGCCGCCTCGATGGTCGGGCGGATCTGGAAGATGTCCAGTGGCTTGACCATGTAGCCCAGCGCGCCCGAGTGCGCGGCGCGGGCGACGGTCTCGGGGTCGCTGTAAGCGCTGAGCATGACGAACGGAATACGGTCGAGGTCGCGCAGGCGTTCGACCCATTCCAGGCCACCGCGGCCGGGCAGGTGCACGTCCAGGATCACTAGGTCTGGGCGCATGCCGCTGGCCAGCAGGGTTTCGACGTCGTCCACCGAATCGGCCGTGCTGACGCGGTAGCCGGCCTCGCGCAGGCCGCGGGCCATGGTGGCCAGGATCAGCCGGTCATCGTCGACCAGCAGCAGGTGGGGGGACGCGGGCAGGGACGGGGTGTTGCTGGGGTTCATGCGGTGGCGGGGCATTCGAGTTCAATCACGGGCGGCTGCAGCCGCAGCCGCACCACGGCCCGCCGCCCGGATTGCTCCGTGCTCAGGGCGGCACCGCGGCGCGGCATCAGGGCCGCAACCAGGTCCAGCCCGATGTGCGCGGCGGCTGCCTTCTCCTGCCATTGTCCGGGGTTGGAGATGGTGATCTGCACCACATCGGCCTGGCCACCCTTGCGCAGTGCGATGCGCACGTCCTGGTGCCCCTGGCCACCATGCTTGATGGCGTTGAGGATCAGCTCGTTGAGCACCAGCGCCACCGGCACGGCCTCGGCATGGTGCAGGCGGCAGGGTTGCCAGTTTTCCGGAATGTCCAGCGCAATCGGCACCTGCCACAGCGATTGCAGGCCTGCGGCCACGGCACGGGTGAGCTCGCACAGCCGCACCTGGTCGACGCAGGCACGCCCTTGCAGGCCGTGGATGACGGCAATGCTCTGCACCTGGCCGATGAGCTGTGTTACTGGGCCCTGCAGTTGCGGGTGCGCACGGCCGAAGTCCCGCATGATCCCCATGATGCCCTGCAGGTTGTTCTTGATGCGGTGGTGCACTTCCCGCACCAGCGCATCGCGCAAGGCCTGTTCGCGCTGGTTGCGCTGCACCTCCTGTTCGCGCAGGCTGGTCACGTCGGACACGGTCAGCACGTAGTGCGTGGTGCGCGCATGGCGGTCCAGCACCGGCGTGATGCCGACCCAGGCCGGGTAGAGGGCGCCGGATTTGCGCCGGTGCCATTCCTGGCGCTGCACGGCGTGGCGCAGGGGCTCGGCGCAGGCGCTGGTTGCGCCATGGGCCTCTGTCCCGGACGGCGCTTCGGGCCTGTCCGGCTCAGGTGCGCGCAGAAACTGCGGTGTCTTGCCCAGCACCTCGTGCGCGCCGTAGCCGGACATGGCCAGGAACGACCGGTTGGCCTGCAGGATCACCTGGCGGGCATCGGTGATGAGCAGGCCCTGCTGGCATTCAAAGGCAATCGCGGCCACGCGCAGATGGGCGTCTTGCCGCCGGCGCTCGGAAAAATAGGACGCCAGCGACATGCCGACCAGCGACAGGATCGCCATGAACGACCCGTAGCCGAATCCCTGGCTGAGCGCGATGTCCCGCGCAAAGAAGCCGGTGCCCTGGCAGATGCCCCACAGGGCCTGCAGCGCCACCAGGCACAGCAACCCCACTGTGCCCAGCAGGCCCAGGCGCACGCCGGCCCAGGTGACGAACAAGAACATCCAATAGGCGTTGGCCACCGGATCGAGCAGGTCGCTGCGCCAGCCGGCAAAGATCACCTGCCCCGCCAGGAGGGTCAGCCCATACACCAGGAGGCCCTCGGGCAGGCGCGTCAGCGCCTTGGTCGTGCCCAGGGTGCGCCACCATGCCAGGACCAGGGCGGCGACCAGCACCGTGCCCAGGGCTTCGCCCATCCACCAGCGCAGTACCGTGAGCGGCCAGGCGCTGGTGCTGACCAGCCCCGCGGCAAGCACGGCCGTGGCCCCCGCCAGTGCGCCGGCCCCCGCGCCGGCAATGCCGGCATAGGCCAGCAGCTGCCGGCAGGCCCGGAATGAATGGCAGCGCAGATCGAAATGTCCCACGTGCAGCAGCAGCCAGGCGCCCAGCCACGCCGCCACCATGGCGGCCAACGCCTCGCTGGCCAGTACCGCCGGCGACATGCCAGCGTGGGTGGCATGCACCAGTACCGTCCCCACCAGCACGCTGGCGACGCCGCGCCGTCCGCCCAGCAGCGCCAGCGCCAGGGCCAGGCCGCCGGCGGGACGAAACAGGTGGGTGAAGTGCGGGTCCAGCCCATGCGCTGGCGCCATGTCGGCCACCAGCATGTAAAGCAAGGTGGTCGCCAGGAAGGCCAGCGGCGAGAAGGGCTGGGAAGGGTAGGGCACGCGCAGGCAGGCAAGCAGAAGATGTATCCAAGTGTGCACCATCGCGCCCCACCCCCTGGCGTCCGCACATGCGGCGTGGGCCCCTGGGTGCGAGTGGGGCCCGCGCGGAGGGCGTGGTCAAGCCACGCCGAGGGCCGCCTGCAGCTCCAGCGCATGGCCTGTGGCGTGGCCCAGCGCGGTGTTGTCGAAGATGCACCATGCCTGGGCCCCTGCGGCGCGTGCCGCCTGCAGCTGCGCCGCGACGGCGGCGAGCGCGGGCGCGCCGTAGGGCGAGTAATAGACCTGCGGCGCCCCGTGCAGGCGCAGGTAGCGCAGGCCGGGCCAGCCGCCGGGCGCGCTGCCGCCCGCGTGCAGCACCGGGTCGGCCTGTACGCGGGCGATCTGCGCGGCGTGCAGCAGCGCGTCGGCCTGCGGCGTGAACCAGCTGGCGTGGCGCGGCTCGAGCGCGACCGCGCCACCGTGGCGTGCGCGCAGCAGCGCGGTGAAAGCCGCCGCCGTGTCGGCGTCAAAGCGCAGGCTGGGCGGCAGCTGCACCAGCAGGCACCCGAGGCGCCCGCCCAGGCCTTCGACCTGCGCCAGGAAGGCGTCGAGCAGTGCGGCGCAGCCGTGCAGGCGGCGCTCGTGCGTGATGCTGCGCGGCAGCTTGACGCTGAAGCGGAAGTCGCCCGGCACGCTGGCCGCCCAGCGCGCATAGGTGGTGCGCTGGTGCGGGCGGTAGAACGAGGAGTTGATCTCCACCGCCCGCAGGCGCGTGGCGTAACGCTGCAGGTGCGTGCCGTCGGCGCCAAACTGCGGCCACAGCGGCCGCGGCAGGCTCCAGCCGGCGCAACCTATGTACACGCTGGCCGGGGTCGACGGCGCTGGCACGCCTGCCGCCATCAGCCGCTTTCCAGGCGGCGCAGGTAGCGCTTGCGCCAGAACAGCACCACCAGCGCCACGGCCATCAGCGCCATGCCGGCCATGGCCCACCAGAAGCCGCCCTGCCGGTGCACCAGCGGCAGCACTTCGAAGTTCATGCCGAAGATGCCCGCGATCAGGTTGAGCGGCAGGAACACGGCCGTGAGCGCGGTGAGCGTGCGCATGATGGTGTTGGTGCGGTGGCCCTGCACGCTGAAGTGCATCTGCACCGCCGTCTCGGCGCTCTGCCCGAGCCGGCGCACGTGGTGCAGCACCCGGTCGATGTGCTCGAGCACATCGCGGCTGCGCACCTTGAGCAGCTCGAGCACCTCGGCCGCCGCGCTGCCGGCCCCGTCGTTGTCACCGGGGCTGCCCGCGGTGGCCGGGGCCGGCAGCGTCTCGAGCGCCGCCATCCAGGCGCGCAGCGCGGTGCGCTGGTCTTCACACAGGTCTTCGAGCTGGTGCAGCGTCAGGCGCGCCTCCAGCAGCCCATGCCAGTTGGAAAAGCGCGAGCGCGGGTCCAGCAGCACCGCCTGCCACTGGTCCAGCTGCTGCGTGAGTTCGCGGCGCGCCCCGAGGAAATCGTCCACCGCCAGCCCGACCAGCTGCAGCATCAGGTCGGCCGGGTGGGACAGCACGCGCGCTCCCACCAGCGCGGCGCTGGCACTGCAGTCGCGCGTGCCGGCCAGCAGGCGCTCGGCGCAGCTGCGGGCCAGCGCGCTGTCGTCGGGGTGCACCGACAGCAGCACGCGCTCGAACACGGCGCAGCCCATGGCGTGCGTGGCGATCTGCGCCAGCCGCGGCGGTGAGGGGCGGGCGCGGTGCGTGGCCTTCGGCGCGCCGCGGGCCGACAGGCCCGGGCCGGGCGCCGCCGCGAGGCAATGAAACACCATCAGGTCGTACTGCGAGGTGTAGTCGTACTGCGACGGCAGCTGCGCGTTGAGCAGGTCGCTGACATGCAGCTCCAGCAGCCGCGCGCCCGCCAGGCGCATGAGCGCCTCCTGCACCGGCGCCACGTGCGCGCTCAGGTGCGCATGCGTGGTGGCCAGCCACAGTGTGCCTTCGGTAGGCAGCTGCGCCGGCAGCTCGGCCAGTTCGGTGGCGCCGCCACCGCCGTGAAGGTGCAGGATGCGCATGCGATGGGGGCTGAAAATGGGCTTTAACGCTTACTGGAAAAGCGCTTGCAGCTCTTATTTCCGGAGCAAGCGCGCTGCCTCCCGCGCGAAGTACGTCAGCACCCCATCGGCGCCGGCGCGCTTGAAGGCCAGCAGGCTTTCCATCATCACGGCATCGTGGTCGAGCCAGCCGTGGGCGGCGGCGGCCTTGAGCATGGCGTATTCGCCGCTCACCTGGTAGGCAAAGGTCGGCACCTTGAACTCGTCCTTGACACGGCGCACCACGTCCAGGTACGGCATGCCGGGCTTGACCATGACCATGTCGGCCCCTTCGGCCAGGTCCGATGCCACCTCGCGCAGCGCCTCGTCGGTGTTGCCGGGGTCCATCTGGTAGACGTTCTTGTCGGCCTTCCCCAAGGCACCGCGCGTGCCGACGGCGTCGCGGAACGGGCCATAGAAGGCGCTCGCGTACTTGGCGCTGTAGGCCATGATGCGCGTGTGGATGTGGCCGTGCGCTTCGAACGCGTCGCGGATCGCACCGATGCGCCCGTCCATCATGTCGCTGGGCGCGACGATGTCCACGCCCGCCTCGGCATGCGCGAGGGCCTGGCCCACGAGCACCTCGACGGTCTCGTCGTTGAGGATGTAGCCGGTCTCGTCGAGCAGGCCGTCCTGGCCGTGGCTGGTGTAGGGGTCGAGCGCCACGTCGGTCATCACGCCCAGGTCGGGGAATTCCCGTTTGAGTGCCCGCACCACGCGCGGGATCAGGCCGTCGGGGTTCAGCGCTTCCTTGCCGTCGGGCGTCTTGAGCGCGGCGTCGATCGACGGGAACAGCGCCATGACCGGGATGCCCAGCTGCACGCAGTCCTCGGCCACGGGCAGCAGCAGATCGAGGCTCAGGCGGTCCACGCCGGGCATGGACGGCACGGCCTGGCGCAGGTTCTGGCCCTCGTGCACGAACACCGGGTAGATCAGGTCGTGCGGCGTGACGGCGTGCTCGCGCACCAGGTTGCGGGTGAAGGCGTCGCGGCGCAGGCGGCGCGGGCGCTGGGTCGGGAAAGGGGGAGGGCTGGAGAGGTGCATGGGGAAAATTGTGCCCCATCCGCACGCGGGCGGGGCCGCGGCGCCCACACGCCCGTGCCGGCCATGCAGCTGGCGTGTGGCGCAGCCCACTAAACTGGCGCCATGCTTTGGGTCAAATCGTTTCACATCGTCTTCGTGGCCAGCTGGTTTGCCGGCCTGTTCTATCTGCCGCGCATCTTCGTCAACCTGGCGATGGTGTCGCCGCAGTCGGCGGCCGAGCGCGAGCGGCTGCTGCTGATGGCGCGCAAGCTGATGCGCTTCACGACCCTGCTGGCCGTGCCCGCCGTGGCGCTGGGCCTGTGGCTGTGGCTGGGCTACGGCATCGGCCGTGGACCGGGCAACGGCTGGATGCACGCCAAGCTGGCCGTGGTGCTGCTGGTGCTCGGATACCACCATGCGTGCGGCGTGATGCTGCGCCGGCTCGCGGCCGGCACCAGCGCGCGCAGCCATGTGTGGTTCCGCTGGTTCAACGAAGTGCCGGTGCTGCTGCTGACGCTGGCGGTGGTGCTGGTGGTGGTCAAGCCGTTTTGAGCGCCGGGGCTGCCCGTCCGCCCGCCGCGCCGCCGCTGGACGAGCCCATGCACAAGACCTCGGCCTGGCCGCTGGCGCTGGTGTATGCGGCGCTGATTGTTTTTGCGAGCCTGTTCCCGTTCTATGGCTGGCGCGCCCAGGGCATTTCGCCCGAGGTGTTTCTGTGGGCGCCCATCCCGCCGCCGTACTGGACCGGGTTCGACGTCGCCATCAACGTGCTCGGTTATGCGCCGCTGGGCTTTTTGCTGGCGCTGGCGCTGCTGCGCACCGGCTGGCCCCAAAGCGCCGTGCCGCTGGCGGCGCTCGCGGGCCTGTTGCTGTCGGCGGGCATGGAGTTCCTGCAGATCTACCTGCCCAAGCGCGTGCCCTCCAACCTCGACCTCGTGCTCAACGCGGCCGGGGCCTTAAGCGGTGCGCTGCTGGCGGCGCTGCTCGAGCGGCTGGGCGCCATCGACCACTGGAGCCGGTTTCGCACCCGCTGGTTCGTGGCCGATGCGCGCGGCGCGCTCGTCCTGCTGGCGCTGTGGCCCTGGGCCCTGCTGTTTCCGGCGGCCCAGCCGTTTGGCCTGGGCCAGGTGCTCGAACGCCTGGAACTTGCGCTCGAGGACCTGCTCGAGGACACGCCTTTCCTGACCTGGCTGCCGGTGCGCGAGGAGGCGCTGCAGCCGCTGTCGCCGGCCGCCGAGCTGTTGTGTGTGGCGCTGGGGCTGCTCGTGCCCTGCCTGCTCGGCTACGCGGTCATTCGCCACGTCGGGCGGCGCGCCGTGTTTGCGCTGGCGGCGGTGGCCGTCGGCGTGGCGGCGACGGCGTTGTCGGCCGCGCTCAGCTACGGCCCGGCGCACGCCTGGGTGTGGCTGGGCATGCCGGTGCGCGCTGGCATCTGGGTCGGCTTGGTGATGGCGGCGCTGCTGCTGGCGCTGCCGCGGCGCGCCTGCGCCGTGCTGCTGCTGCTGGTGCTGGCGGTGCACCTGAACCTGCTCAACGATGCGCCGACCAGCGCCTATTTCGCGCAAACCTTGCAGGCCTGGGAGCAGGGGCGTTTCATCCGCTTCTTCGGCATCGGCCAGTGGCTGGGCTGGCTCTGGCCTTATGCCGCGCTCGTGTATCTGGTCCTGCGCGCCTCGCGCGGCGAACAGGCTTCCTAGAATGGCAGGCATGACCGACACCCCCGCTGCGGCGCCCAGCTACTTTGCGCGCCACATCTTTTTTTGCCTCAACGAGCGCGCCAACGGCGAGAACTGCTGCGCGCAGCACGGCGCGCAGGCGGCGTTCGAGCATTGCAAGAAGCTGGTCAAACAGGCCGGCCTGGCCGGTCCCGGCCAGGTGCGCGTGAACAAGGCCGGCTGCCTGGACCGCTGCGCCGCCGGCCCCGTGGCCGTGGTCTACCCCGAAGGCACCTGGTACAGCTACGTGGACGCGAGCGACATTGACGAAATCGTCGAGTCGCACCTGAAAAACGGCGTGGTGGTGGAGCGCCTGCGCACGCCGGCGGAACTAGGGCGCTGATCGGCACTCCACCCTGTTTCCAGCTTTTTGGGCTCCAGCGCTTTTCCAGCAAGCGTTGGCAGCTATTGATCGGATAGCAAACGTGAATGCACAGACTGAACGCCTGAGCCTGGCGGGCGCCGCAGGCGCCATCGAGGCCGTGCGCGATGCGGCCCAGGTGGGCGTGGGCGCTGCGCCGCGCGGCGTGGCCGTCATCGCCCATCCCCATCCGCTGTTTGGTGGCACCCTGGACAACAAGGTGGTGCAGACCCTGGCGCGCGCCTTCGTGCAGTGCGGCTGGACGGCGGTGCGCTTCAACTTCCGCGGCGTCGGCGCCAGCGCCGGCGTGCACGACGCGGGGCAGGGCGAGGCGCAGGACTTTCTCTCCGTCGTCGCGCAGGCCGCACCCGAAGGGCCGATCGCCCTGGCCGGCTTCTCGTTCGGCGCCTTCGTCACCAGCCACGCGCTGGCCGCCCTGTGGGGCGCGCGCAGCGTCGAGCAGGTGGTGCTGGTCGGCACGGCCGCCAGCCGCTTTGGCGTCGCACCGCTGCCCCCCGAGGCGCATCTGCGCACCCTGGTGGTGCACGGCGAGCACGACGACACCGTGCCCCTGGCCGCCGTGATGGACTGGGCGCGCCCGCAGACACTTCCTGTCACAGTCGTGCCGGGAGGCGGTCATTTCTTTCACGGACAATTGCCGCTGCTGAAAAACCTGGTGGTGCGCCACCTGCAATCGCGCGCCTGACGCGCTCTTCGCCCGCGCCACCGCCGCCCCGCTGCGGAGCGCCCTGTGCGCGGTTCCTTATCCTTTTCCCGACTGCTCTCACTGCCCTCATGAAACGCATCCTGTCCGTCTTCCGCTCCCTCGTCCTGGTGATCGGGGTCTCTTCGGCCGCCCTGGTGGCCCAGGCCCAGGCGCCTCAGCCCCCGGAAATCGCCGCCCGCACCTACATGCTGGTCGACGTGACCGCCAACCAGATCCTGGCCGCCAAGGACATCGATGCCCCCGTGGAGCAGGCTTCGCTGACCAAGCTGATGACCGGCTACCTGGTGTTCGACGCGCTGCGCGCCAAGAAGATCGACCTGCAGCAAAAGCTTCCCGTGAGCGTGCGCGCCTGGAAGATGCCGGGTTCGCGCATGTTCATCGACCCCAAGATGCAGGTGCCCGTGGAAGACCTCATCAAGGGCATGATCGTGCAGTCCGGCAACGACGCCACCATGGCCCTGGCCGAGGGCGTGGGCGGCACGGCCGAACAGTTCGTCAAGCTCATGAACGACCAGGCCAAGGCCCTGGGCATGACCGGCACCAGCTACAAGAACCCCGAAGGCCTGACCGAGCCCGGTCACCTGACCACGGCGCGCGACCTGAGCATCCTGGCGACGCGGCTGATGCGCGATTTCCCGCAGTTCATGCACTATTACGCGACCAAGCAGTACAGCTACCCGGGCACGCCCTCTTCCAACGGCAACAACCGGAACTCGCTGCTGTTCCGCGACCCCACCGTGGACGGTCTCAAGACCGGCCACACCGCCGCCGCCGGCTACTGCCTGGTGGCCACGGCCAAGCGCGAATTCCCCAACGTCGGCACGCGCCGCCTGCTCTCCATCGTGCTCGGCGCCGGAAGCGAGAACGCCCGCGCCAACGAAAGCCAGAAACTGCTGAACTGGGGCTACACCGCGTTCGACGCCGTCAAGCTCTTTGACGCCGGCCAGAGCGTGGCCACGCCCGCGGTCTGGAAAGGCAAGGGCAGCACGGTCAAGATGGGCCGCGACGACGCCATCGTCGTCGCCGTGCCTTCGGGCAGCGCCGGCAAGATCACGACCCAGGTCTCGCACCAGGACCCGCTGATCGCCCCGTTCGGCAAGGGCCAGGCCATCGGCGCGCTCAAGGTCGTGCTGGGCGAGCAGTCGCTGCGCGAAGTGCCGCTGATTGCGCTCGAAGGTGTCGAGCAGGCCGGTGTGCTCGGCCGCGCCTGGGACGCCATGCGCCTGTGGATCAAGTAACCACTATTGAAAGCATAGCTTTCAGCGCTTGATGGGTAAGGGTTAGGCGCTGTTTTTGCTTGAAACCGTGGCCGCGCGCCACGGAGCGCAGGCATTCTGGGGCCGCAATTGCCGCTTGCCACCAGGGGCTTGCGCTGGTAGAGTCGAGGGCTTTTCGGAAATTCCGAAGGGATTCACGTTTTCGTTTTTTACGTTTAGGGACGATAGTATTCATGCCAACCATTAACCAGCTCGTGCGTCACGGGCGTGAGGTCGAAAAGACCAAGTCCAAGAGCCCGGCGATGGAAAACTCGCCGCAGCGCCGCGGTGTGTGCACCCGTGTGTACACCACGACGCCCAAGAAGCCCAACTCCGCTCTGCGCAAGGTCGCCAAGGTGCGCCTGACCAACGGTTTTGAGGTCATCTCCTACATCGGCGGCGAAGGCCACAACCTGCAGGAACACAGCGTGGTGCTGGTTCGCGGCGGTCGTGTCAAGGACTTGCCCGGTGTGCGTTACCACATCGTGCGCGGTTCGCTCGACCTGCAAGGCGTGAAAGACCGCAAGCAGTCGCGCTCCAAGTACGGCGCCAAGAAGCCCAAGGCGAAATAAGCCCTGGCGCTGCCAACAAACGGTGTTTGATTCGCCTGGCTGGCGGCATCAAACGTAGTGACCCCAAGCGCGGAGTGCTCCGTGTGGGTCGAGTAAGTGGGATTCAGGATGGATCTCGCGGTGTCTGAAAAGACGCCAACTGAAGCAAATTAGAGGTGAAAAATGCCACGTCGTCGCGAAGTCCCCAAACGTGAAATTCTGCCGGACCCTAAATTCGGCAACGTAGAGCTGTCCAAATTCATGAACGTGATCATGGAAGGCGGCAAAAAAGCAGTGGCCGAGCGCATCATTTATGGTGCCCTCGACCTGATTGAGAAGAAGCACCCTGACAAGGACCCGCTGGAAGCTTTCGTGGTTGCCATCAACAACGTCAAGCCCATGGTCGAAGTCAAGTCGCGCCGCGTCGGTGGTGCCAACTACCAGGTGCCCGTCGAAGTGCGCCCTGTCCGTCGCCTGGCCCTGTCCATGCGCTGGATCAAGGAAGCCGCCCGCAAGCGCGGTGAGAAGTCGATGGCCCAGCGCCTGGCCAACGAGCTGCTCGAAGCGACCGAAGGCCGTGGCGGCGCCATGAAGAAGCGTGACGAAGTGCACCGCATGGCCGAAGCCAACAAGGCATTCAGCCACTTCCGTTTCTAAACCGGAAGACCTTCCCGAGTCCGCACAGGCCGCCGGCATTCATGCCTGCGGCCTTGTGTTGATTCAGAGGGCTCTCATATACAGAGGCTGGGCGCACGCGCTGCCTGTCGCAGCGCCGACCCACCCCAGACGATCAATCAAGGATCCATCATGGCTCGCAATACCCCCCTCGAGCGCTACCGCAATATCGGTATCTCGGCGCACATCGACGCAGGCAAGACCACCACGTCCGAGCGCATTCTTTTCTACACGGGCGTGACCCACAAGCTCGGCGAAGTGCACGACGGCGCAGCCACCACCGACTGGATGGAGCAAGAGCAAGAGCGCGGCATCACCATCACGTCGTCCGCCGTGACCTGTTTCTGGAAGGGCATGGACCTGTCCCGCCCCGAGCACCGCATCAACATCATCGACACTCCCGGCCACGTGGACTTCACGATTGAAGTCGAGCGCTCCATGCGCGTGCTCGACGGCGCCGTCATGGTGTACTGCGCCGTGGGTGGCGTGCAGCCACAGTCGGAAACCGTGTGGCGCCAGGCCAACAAGCACAAGGTGCCGCGCCTGGCTTTCGTGAACAAGATGGACCGCACCGGCGCCAACTTCTTCAAGGTGGTCGAAGGCATGAAGCTGCGCCTGAAGGCCAACCCCGTGCCAATCGTGGTGCCGATCGGCGCCGAAGACAAATTCGAGGGCGTGGTCGACCTGATCAAGATGAAGGCCATCTACTGGGATGACGCATCGCAGGGCATGAAGTTCGAGTACCGCGACATCCCCGCCGATCTGGTGGGCGTGTGCAACGAGTGGCGCGAGAAGATGGTCGAGGCGGCCGCCGAAGCCACCGAAGAGCTGATGAACAAGTACCTCGAAGAGGGCACCCTCTCCGAAGAGGAAATCATGGCCGGTCTGCGCCAGCGCACCATCGCCACCGAAATCCAGCCCATGCTGTGCGGCACCGCCTTCAAGAACAAGGGCGTGCAGCGCATGCTCGACGCCGTGCTCGACTTCCTGCCCTCGCCCGTGGACATCCCTCCCATGGCCGGTACCGATGAAGACGAGAACCACATCACGCGCAAGGCCGACGACAACGAGAAGTTCTCGGCGCTGGCCTTCAAGCTGATGACCGACCCGTTTGTCGGCCAGCTCACCTTCGTGCGCGTCTACTCCGGCGTGCTCAAGAAGGGCGACACCGTGCTGAACTCGGTCAAGGGCAAGAAAGAGCGCATTGGCCGCATCGTGCAGATGCACGCCAACGAGCGCCAGGAAGTGGACGAAATCCGCGCCGGCGACATCGCTGCCTGCGTGGGTCTGAAGGACGTCACCACGGGCGAAACCCTGTGCGACATCAGCGCCCCCATCATCCTGGAGCGCATGGTGTTCCCCGAGCCCGTGATCGCACAGGCCGTGGAGCCCAAGACCAAGGCCGACCAGGAAAAGATGGGCATTGCACTGCAGCGCCTGGCCGCGGAAGATCCGTCTTTCCGCGTCAAGACCGACGAAGAGTCGGGCCAGACCATCATCGCCGGCATGGGCGAGCTGCACCTGGAAATCATTGTCGACCGCATGAAGCGCGAGTTCGGCGTCGAAGCCAACGTCGGCAAGCCGCAGGTGGCCTACCGCGAAACCATCCGCAAGACCGTCGAAGATGCCGAAGGCAAGTTCGTGCGCCAGTCCGGTGGTAAGGGCCAGTACGGCCACGTGGTGCTCAAGATCGAGCCCAACGAGCCGGGCAAGGGCATCGAGTTCATCGACGCCATCAAGGGTGGTGTGGTGCCGCGCGAATACATCCCTGCGGTCGAGAAGGGCATCAACGAAGCCGTCACCCAAGGCGTGCTGGCCGGCTATCCGGTCGTCGACGTCAAGGTCACGCTGCACTTCGGTTCGTACCACGACGTGGACTCGAACGAACTGGCGTTCAAGATGGCTGCCATCTTCGGCTTCAAGGAAGGCTGCCGCAAGGCCAGCCCCGTGATCCTCGAGCCCATGATGGCCGTGGAAGTGGAAACGCCTGAAGAGTACGCCGGCAACGTGATGGGCGACCTGTCGTCGCGCCGCGGCATGGTGCAGGGCATGGAAGACATGATCGGTGGCGGCAAGGCCATCAAGGCCGAAGTGCCGCTGTCGGAAATGTTCGGCTACTCGACCTCGCTGCGCTCGGCCACGCAAGGCCGCGCCACGTACTCGATGGAATTCAAGCACTACAGCGAAGCCCCGCGCAACGTGTCCGAAGCCATCATGGCGGCACGCGCCAAGTAATGAACGAAGGGGCAGAGCGGCGGGGCCGTTCTGCCCTGGTTAATGGCTGAAATTGGCCTCCAGTGCTTGCCCTGTAAGCGTTGGATGCTATTGATTAAATAGCAAAGTTTTTTGCAATCTGCGATCCGGTGCCGCCCCGTTGCCTGTGCAGGGCGAATCCGCAATCGGATGCAGACGTTAAACCACAACACAGGCGCTGCTCTTTGGAGAATTGAAAATGGCAAAAGGTAAGTTTGAACGCACCAAGCCGCACGTCAACGTGGGCACGATCGGCCACGTCGACCATGGCAAGACGACGCTGACGGCAGCGATTGCCACGGTGCTGTCCAAGAAGTTCGGCGGCGAAGCCAAGGACTACTCGCAGATCGACAACGCGCCCGAAGAAAAGGCCCGCGGCATCACGATCAACACCTCGCACGTCGAGTACGAAACCACCGGCCGCCACTACGCGCACGTGGACTGCCCCGGCCACGCCGACTATGTGAAGAACATGATCACGGGCGCCGCGCAGATGGACGGCGCCATCCTGGTGTGCTCGGCCGCTGACGGCCCCATGCCCCAGACGCGCGAGCACATCCTGCTGGCCCGCCAGGTGGGCGTGCCCTACATCATCGTGTTCCTCAACAAGTGCGACATGGTCGACGACGAGGAGCTGCTTGAGCTCGTCGAGATGGAAGTGCGCGAGCTGCTCGACAAGTACGACTTCCCCGGCGACGACACCCCGATCATCCGCGGCTCTGCCAAGCTCGCCCTCGAAGGCGACACCGGCCCGCTGGGCGAACAGGCCATCCTCAAGCTCGCCGATGCCCTCGACAGCTACATCCCCACGCCTGAGCGCGCGGTGGACGGCGCCTTCCTGATGCCCGTCGAAGACGTGTTCTCGATCTCTGGCCGCGGCACCGTGGTCACGGGCCGCATCGAGCGCGGCATCATCAAGGTCGGCGAAGAAATCGAAATCGTCGGCATCAAGGACACGGTCAAGACCACCTGCACGGGCGTGGAAATGTTCCGCAAGCTGCTCGACCAGGGCCAGGCCGGCGACAACGTGGGCCTGCTGCTGCGCGGCACCAAGCGCGAAGACGTCGAGCGCGGCCAGGTGCTGTGCAAGCCCGGCTCGATCAAGCCGCACACGCACTTCACGGCCGAGGTGTACGTTCTGTCGAAGGACGAAGGCGGCCGCCACACGCCCTTCTTCAACAACTACCGCCCCCAGTTCTACTTCCGCACGACGGACGTGACGGGCGCCATCGAGCTGCCCGAAGGCAAGGAAATGGTCATGCCGGGCGACAACGTGTCGATCACCGTCAAGCTGATCAACCCCATCGCCATGGAAGAGGGCCTGCGCTTTGCCATCCGCGAAGGCGGCCGCACCGTGGGCGCTGGCGTCGTGGCCAAGATCATTGCTTAA
>NZ_MWOK01000005.1:0-98682 GCF_012932145.1 Acidovorax sp. SRB_14
GCGCTGGCCGGCGTGGCGATGGGCCGAGACGCCTTCGCCCGCGCTGCTGCAGCGGCTGCCGCAGCGGCGCGCACACTGGCGCGGTTGGCGCCGCTTGCCGCAGTGGGCGCGGGCGGTGGCGCGGCCGCAGGTGCCACGCCCAAGGCGCGATCAAGCGCGGTCTGCAGTGCCGTGCGCTGGTGCTCGCTCACACCAGCCCCTGCTCTGCCATCGACAGCGCCTGCCCCGGCGCCACGATGATGTGGTCGAGCACGCGCACGTCCACCAGCGCCAGCGTGGTCTTGAGGGTCTGCGTGAGCGCCTCGTCGGCGCGGCTGGGCTGCACGCTGCCGCTGGGGTGGTTGTGCGCCAGCACCACGGCAGCGGCCTGGTGGTGCAGGGCGCGCAGCACCACTTCGCGCGGGTAGACGCTGGTCTGCGTGAGCGTGCCGCGAAACAGCTCTTCGAGCGCCAGCAGCCGGTGCTGGCTGTCGAGGAACAGCACCGCAAACACCTCGTGCCCCTTGTGCGCCAGGTGCAGCTGCAGGTAGTGCTTGACCGCATCGGGCGAGTCGAACGCCTCGCGCTCGCGCAGCTGCTGCGCCAGTGCCCGGCGCGCCAGCTCCATCACGGCCACCAGTTCGGCGCGCTTGGCAGGGCCCAGGCCCTTGGTGCGGCGCAGGTCGTCGCTGCTGGTGTGCAGCAGGCCGGCAATGCCGCCAAAGCCGCCGCTGGCGCGGCCTGTTTCGGGGCAGGTGGCGGGTGGGCTCAGCAGCTCCTCGGCCAGTTGCAGCACGCCCTTGCCTGTCATGCCGGTGCGCAGCAGGATCGCCAGCAGCTCGGCGTCCGCCAGCGCCGCGGGGCCGCGCGCGAGCAGCTTCTCGCGCGGCTGGGCGTCGGTGGGAAGGTCTTTGAGGGGCATGGAACGCGGGCCGGGTTCTAAAATGGCGCCAGTTTATAGAGGCACCCATGGCAACTGTTCAACCGGGCTCATTCCTGACCCTGCATTACCGTCTGGCGGGCCCCGCCGGCGACGTCATCAACACCTTTGCCGACAAACCGGCCACGCTGACGCTGGGCAACAGCGAGCTGTCGCCGGCGATGGAGCAGCGCCTGCAGGGCCTGGCCGAGGGCGCGCGCGCCACTTTCGAGCTGGCCGCCGGCGAGGCCTTCGGCGAGCGCAACCCCGAGATGCAGCAGTGGGTGGCGCGCCAGCTGCTAAGTGAGCTGGGCGACCCCGACGAGCAGTACCAGGTGGGCGACGTGATCAGCTTTCCGACCCCGGACGGCCTGGGCAGCTACGCCGGCACGGTGATCGGGTTGCGCGAGGGCGCCGTGCGTTTTGACTTCAACCACCCGCTGGCAGGCCAGCCGGTGACGTTCGAAGTGCAAGTGATCGGCGTGCTGTGAAACACCCCCAAGAGGTTTTGCTGGCCGAGCCGCGCGGTTTCTGTGCGGGCGTGGACCGCGCCATCGAGATCGTCGAGCGCGCTCTGCAGAAGTTTGGCGCGCCGATCTACGTGCGCCACGAGATCGTGCACAACACCTATGTGGTCAACGACCTCAAGGCCAAGGGCGCGGTCTTCATCGAAGAGCTGAACGACGTGCCGCCGGGCGCCACGCTGGTGTTCAGCGCGCACGGCGTGAGCAAGGCGGTGCAGGCCGAGGCGCGCGCGCGCGGCTTCAGCATTTTTGACGCGACCTGCCCGCTGGTGACCAAGGTGCACGTCGAGGTGGCCAAGCTGGCGCAGGACGGCTACGAGTTCATCATGATCGGCCACAAGGGCCACCCCGAGGTCGAAGGCACCATGGGCCAGCTCGACAGCGGCATCCACCTGGTCGAAGACGTGCAGGATGTGGCGCATGTGCAGCCACTGCAGACCGAGCGCCTGGCCGTGGTCACGCAGACCACGCTCTCGGTGGACGATGCGGCCGAGATCATGGCCGCCGTGCGTGCGCGCTTTCCGAGCGTGCGCGAGCCCAAGCAGCAGGACATCTGCTATGCCACGCAAAACCGCCAGGACGCGGTCAAGCTGCTGAGTCCGCAGGTCGAGCTGGTCATCGTGGTGGGCAGCCCCACCAGCTCCAACAGCAACCGCCTGCGTGAGCTCGCGGCCAAGCTGGGCACCACGGCCTACATGGTCGACGGTGCCAACGAGCTGCGCCCCGAGTGGTTTGACGGCATCGCGCGCGTGGGCCTCACGGCGGGCGCGTCGGCCCCGGAAGTGCTGGTCAAGCAGGTGATTGCGCGCATCAAGGCGCTGGGCGCGGTGTCGGTGCGCACCATGGACGGCATACAGGAAACCGTGAAATTCCCGCTGCCCAAGGGGCTCAAGATCGATGCCGCCACCGGCCTGCAGCTGGCCCAGCGCCGCCCGGAGACCGGTGCCGCAGGGCATTGATTGCTTCTTATTGATAGCTATTTGCGCTGGCTGCATAAGCGTTAGAGGCCTATTTCACTGAAACTTCCGTGGCGCCTCAGCTCCACAGGTCGAGCGGCGGATCGGCCGCCACGGCGCGCAGGATGTCGGTGCGCGAGATGAAGCCGGAGAGCACGCCCGCCGCGTCGGTCACCGGCAGGCCGGGCAGGCCGGTGTCGAGCAGCACGCTGGCCACGCGGCGCAGTTCGGCGTCCTGCGACACCGTGGGCACCGGGCTCACCATCACCTCGGCGACCGGGCGGCGCGCCCGCCGCACCGCGTCGCCCACCGCGCCGGGCTGGGGCAACAGGTCCGGCGGCGCCAGGTCGGCGCGCAGCAGCAACCCCACCACCTGGCCCTGCGTATCGACCACGGGGGCCTGCGCAATGCCGTGCTGCGCCAGCTGCTGCCAGGCGTGTTCCGCGCGCGCATCGGGGGACACCGTCAGTGCACCGGCGGTCATCACGTCGCGCACGCGGGTCAGCGGCCGGCGCGCCTCCTGCGGGCCCTGCACGGTCTGCGCGTAGGCGGCCATGGCGTCCTGGGCGCGCAGGTGGATGCTGGCCGGGGCATGGCCCGGCGCGGCCTCGGCGCCGGGCGCGGGCACATCGACGCGGCCGGCGCGCAAGGCCTGCGGCCGCTGCACGCGGCGCACGGGCGCCACCTGGGACAGCTTTTCAGAGCCGCCGCGGTACATCTGCCCCGAAGGGCCGAAGACAAAGAACATGGATCCTCCTGCATGCGGGCGGCGGAGCCCCCGTGGCCATGTTATCGGCAGCCAGGGCGAAAAGTGGTGCACGCTCCTGCGGAGCGCCGGCGCACCTACACTGCCCAGCCTTGCCTTCCCGGAGCCAGAACCATGATCGACCGCGCCGCCATCGCCGCCGCCCGCCGCCAGCTCGCCACCCAGGCCGACTTCCTGCGCACCACGCCGATGTGGCGCGTGGCGGGCCGGCAGCTGGGAGTCGATTGCGCCGAGGTCTGGCTCAAACTGGAGCACCTGCAGGTGGGCGGCAGCTTCAAGGCGCGCGGCATGCTGTACCGGCTGCTGGCCAACCCGGTGCCGGCCAGCGGCGTCGTCATCGCTTCGGGCGGCAACGCCGGCATTGCCGTGGCCGCGGCGGCGCAGGCGCTGGGCGTGCGCTGCGAGGTCTATGTGCCCGAGGTGTCGCCCGAGGCCAAGCGCGCGCGCCTGCGCGCGCTGGGCGCCGACGTGGTGGTGGCGGGGGCGGCGTATTCCGAAGCCCTGCAGGCCTGCCTTGAGCGCCAGCAGGCCACGGGCGCCTTGCTGGCGCACGCCTACGACCAGCCCGAGGTGGTGGCCGGCGCGGGCACGCTGGCGCAGGAGATGGAAGAGCAGGGCGGTCGGCCGCCCGACACCGTGATGGTCAGCGTGGGCGGCGGCGGCCTGATCGCAGGGGTGGCCGCCTGGGTCGAGAGCCGCGCCCATGTGGTGGCCCTGGAGCCCGAGCGCGCGCCCACGCTGCACAGCGCACGCGCGGCCGGCGCGCCCGTGGACGTGGAGGTCGGCGGGCTGGCCGCAGACTCGCTGGGCGCGCGCCGCATTGGTGCCATCGCCTGGGAAGTGGGCCAGCGCCACATCCACGAGGCGCTGCTGCTGCCGGACGAGGCCATCCGCGCCGCGCAGCTGTGGCTGTGGAAAGAGCTCAAGCTGGCCGTCGAGCCCGCGGCGGCCCTGGGCCTGGCGGCATTGCACAGCGGCGCCTACCGCCCCCAGCCGCAGGAAACCGTGGCCCTGATCCTGTGCGGCGCCAATTTCGACCCGGCCAGCCTGGCCTGAGGCCCGCACGCCACGCCCCTAAAATCGCACCATGCTTGACATCCTTCTTCTCCGCAAAGACCTCGACACCGCCATCGCGCGCCTGGAGACCCGCAAAGCCCCCCAGACCTTCCTGAACGTGCCAGCGTTCCAGGCATTGGAATCCGAACGCAAGACGCTGCAGACCCGCACGGAGGAGCTGCAGTCCCAACGCAACCAGCTGTCCAAGCAGATCGGCATGCTGATGGGCAAGGGCGATAAGGACGGCGCAGAAACCGCCAAGGCCCAGGTGGCGGCATCCAAGGCGGAGCTGGAGCAATCGGCCGCGCGCCTGGAGCAGATCCAGGCCGAGCTGCAGGCGATGCTCATGGCCGTGCCCAACCTGCCGCACGAAAGCGTGCCCGTGGGCGCCGACGAAGCCGGCAACGTCGAGGTGCGCCGCTGGGGTGCCCCCGCCAGCTTTGCCTTCGAGCCGCGGGACCACGTCGATGTGGGCACGCCACTGGGCCTGGACTTCGACATGGGCGTCAAGCTCTCGGGCACGCGCTTCACGGTCATGAAGGGCCCGATCGCGCGCCTGCACCGGGCGCTGGCGCAGTTCATGCTCGACCTGCAGACGCAGGAGCACGGCTACACCGAGTGCTACGTGCCCTATGCGGTGAACGTCGATTCGCTCAAGGGCACGGGCCAGCTGCCCAAGTTCGAGGGCGACCTGTTCGCCGCGAAGAAGGGCGGCCAGGACGGCGAGCCCGTGCCCGACAACGCGGCGCTGTACCTGATCCCCACCAGCGAAGTGCCGCTGACCAACTTCGTGCGCGACGTGGTGGTGGCCGAAGACCAGCTGCCGATCAAGCTCACGGCCCACACGCCGTGCTTTCGCTCGGAGGCCGGCAGCTACGGCCGCGACACGCGCGGCATGATCCGCCAGCACCAGTTCGACAAGGTCGAGATGGTGCAGATCGTGCACCCCGACCAAAGCTACGAAGCGCTCGAAGAGATGACCGGCCACGCCGAGGCCGTGCTGCAAAAGCTCGGCCTGCCGTACCGCGTCATGAGCCTGTGCACCGGCGACATGGGCTTTGGCGCTGCCAAGACCTACGACCTGGAAGTGTGGCTGCCCGGCCAGAACAATTACCGCGAGATCAGCTCGGTGAGCAACTGCGAAGCCTTCCAGGCGCGCCGCCTGCAGGCCCGCTTCAAGAACGCCCAGGGCAAGAACGAACTGGTGCACACCCTCAACGGCTCGGGCCTTGCGGTGGGCCGCACGCTGGTGGCCGTGCTGGAGAACTACCAGCGCGCAGACGGCCGCGTGGAGGTGCCGGAAGTGCTGCGGCCTTATATGGGCGGCGTCGAATTTCTACAGCCCTGAATTGCTGCTAGAATCGCAGGCTTCGACACACAGGAGAGGTGGCAGAGTGGTCGAATGTACCTGACTCGAAATCAGGCGTAGTGGCAACACTACCGTGGGTTCGAATCCCACCCTCTCCGCCAAATAAAACCCTAAGTGATTGACTCGCTTAGGGTTTTTTCTTGGCCAAAATTGAGCCCCACATACCACCCCCCATAAAGCTGGGTGGTAGGGACAAGGTGGCTAGCTGGGCGCGAACATGCCTTGTTATGGCCGCGAGGCCAGGGCGTCCGCTGGTGTGGGGCTCGCCCGGGCGGGCGTCAGACCACCATCCCCACAGCGTACACGTACCCCGCTCCAGTACCAAAGGTACTGGTGGGTTTCGTGCCCCCTTCCTGCCCTCTGCAACAAGGGGGCACCGATCGCGCACGGAAGGGGGCACAAACGACCAAATTGCCCGGATCGTCCGTGTCCCCTTCTTCGTTCCGCTTATAGCCCCGCCCGGGGCCGGTTAGCCTTGCGCGAAAATAGCTTTTTCTAGCTCGATTGTTGAGGCATGAACTTCTACGACTGGATGATTCACAAGGGGCTGTCGAAGTCCTCCGCGAGGAGCTACGACGGCGCACTCCGGGGTTCACTGTCCCAATGGGCGATGGACCACGGCCTGATTTCAGGTCCCTTAACTGCATTGACCAGTTCTGCCGCCCTTGGAGCCCTTTCCCCCCGCATTCAGGAACTGCCTGTTTTCCAAGAGCGGAACGCGCGTGGGCATCACATGTACAGCGCCACCTTGTCCCAGTTCGCCGCATACCTCGCCAGCAACGGTAGCGACGACGTGCAAGCGGACCTTGAACAGATCATCAGCGATCCCACCACGACGACGACCGAAAAGACGGCACTGATCAAATCCCGGATCGGGCAGGGCACGTTTCGAGACAAGGTGCTGCTGCACTGGACCGGCTGCGCCGTGACGGGCTTCAGCGACACCAGCCTCCTTGTTGCGTCCCACATCAAGCCGTGGAAAAAGTCCACGAACAGTGAGCGCTTGGACCAGTGGAACGGGCTGTTGCTTTCGCCAAACCTGGATAAGGCGTTCGACAAGGGCTTTATCACTTTCGCGCCGGACGGGGCGATTTGCCTCTCGCCCCTTCTCACCGAGGCTGCCAAACTTGGGATCACGCCCACAATGAAGATCGCACTGAAACCGGAGCATGAAAAGTACATGGCGCACCATCGGTCAGAAGAGTTCAAAAGCGAGTAGTCACCCTCTATAGGTTTCTTGTTCAGCTTCGCTCGGGCTCGGTACGCATGGGGCACCCGGCACTGACCTTGCACCCCCTATCCAGAATACACCTGGGGCGAAGCCCCTCATGGAGTTTTTTTGGGGCTCAAAACGCCCGCCCTATAAGTCCACAGTGCCCCTGGTGCCCATACCGCTTTCAACAACGCACGCACTTCCCGTGTCGAGTCTTTATCGCAAGGGAAATCCGCACGTTTTCGACAACCTACCCGGAATCGCAAATTTTCCGCCGTCGTCAGCCTTAACCCCGGCCCGTTCAAACGCGAGCGCTATGTCCTTCACGGCGGCAAGCTGCCGGGCCACCTTCCAGCGTTCCAGCACTTCGCCACTATGCGCCCAAGCGCAAGCAGTCCCGGCTGGTCCTTCGCCCATCAGCCGATGCTCAATTGGGTTGACGTCAGGCGATATAGCCCTCGCCGGTCATGCCGTGGCACTTGGTTCCACCTTCGCTGACGATCGCGTCGGGCAACCCGTCGCCGTTGATGTCCCGGACCTCGGAGACCGTGCCTTCGGCGCATGCCATCCATTTCGTGCCCTTGAGCTTGTATCCAGCGGCCTTGAATGCGGCGGCCGTATCGGTGGGCGAGAGCGTCATTTCTTGTGCTGAAGGTGGCCAGCTTGCGCCGCCAAGCAGGACAGCAGTGATCAGGGTGGTGTAACGCATGTTTGACTCCCGCGGCGCCCGACAATCAGTACCTGAGTGCACGATTGGACGCTTGGGGAAAATGCAACTCGAACTCATTGCTGACAGCGGCCATTGTGGCGTCCGACGGTAGCTTACGCCCCAATGCTTCCGGAGCGGATGCTCGCATTGAAGGCAGGGACTAACGCGGTCTGTAGCCGCAAAGGCAGCGCTACCGCGAGAGCTATTTCGAGATGTACCCGGGCGTCTGGCGCCAAGGCGACTGGATACGCTTTACCCGCCATGGCAGCTCGGTGATTTACGGTCGCTCCGACAGCACGATTAACCGCTTGGGCATCCGCATCGGCACCGCCGAGATCTACCGCGTGGTCGAAGAACTGCCCGAGGTGTGCGACAGCCTGGTCATTGATCTGGAGTTCCTCGGGCGACCTTCCTTCCTGCCCTTGTTCGTGGTGGTGCAGCCGGGGAGGAGCTTGGACCAGGCCCTGGTGGAGCGCATCCAGCAGCAAATCCGCACCAAGGCCTCGGGCCGACATGTGCCCGACGCGGTGGTCCAGGTGAGCGAAATTCCGCGAACCCTCACGGGCAAGAAGATGGAGGTTCCGGTGCGAAACTTGCTGCAGGGGGCCGAGGCGGCCCAGGTTGCCAGTCCCGATGCCATACAAAATCCCTCCAGCCTGGACTTTTTCGTCGACTACGCCAAGGCGCTGGACCTCGGCCGCCCCGCCTGATGCGAACGGCGCTCTTTTGGCAACCATTCGCGAGGGCCGCCCTTGAAAGCAGCATTCATCACTGGCCACGGTGGCAATGAGGGGGTGGAAGTGCGCGAATGCGAGCGTCCCAGCCGCCGGTCGGGCGAAGTCTTGGTGCGGGTGGAGGCAGCGACCCTCAACCAGGGCGACTTGTACATGCGCAACAGCGGTGCCGGCATCATCCACCAATTGACCCAGATCATGGGCTTGGACACCGCTGGCGTCGTTGAGGGGGTGGACGATGCCGAGACCCTGTTGAGCGCAGGACAGCAGGTCGTCATCCATCCGGGGATCGCCTGCGGCCGCTGTGAGTTCTGCCAGCGCGGTGAAGGCGTTCTTTGCACGAAGATGCAATTGCTCGGAGAGCACCGCCACGGTACCTTCGCGCAGTGGATCAGCATGCCGGCCCAGAACGTGTTCCCCATGCCGCAGGGCCTCACCTTCGCTCAGGCTGCCGCCCTGGGAGTCAACCACCTGACGGCCTGGCGCATGCTGTTCACCAAGGCCCAGGTGCGGCCCTGGGAGACGGTGCTGGTGTTCGGCATTGGCGGTGGTGTCTCGCTGGCCGCCATGCAACTGGCCAAAGCCATAGGGGCCAAGGTGATCCAGACCAGTTGATCGTAGGGGGGATTCAACCGGTCGTCGTCTTCTCTCCAGGGTTACGAGCTTGGTCAGCCACTTGGGGCCACTCGCCGGCGTGAAGCCCCGCTGCTCTCCAAGACTCAGCTGTCCCCCGCGTCCTTCGGCACTGCGGACTGCTGGCCTTGGGGCGGCAACGGCGGGGTGAGCACCGATGCGGTGTCGGTCTGGCTGGAGATGGTGAGGAACGCGAGGTGGGCCTCGTACCGCTCGAGCACGTCGTCAATCACCTGCTGCTTGGTGAGGCCCATCAAGTCATAGCCGCCCGAACCGGTTTGCGTGAACACCTCAAGCCGGTAGTAGACGTCGGTCTCACGCGACATCCGGCCGCTGAACATCGGTACCGGTGCCTCGACGATGGCGACCTGGTAGAGGAAGGCGCGGAACGCGTCCATCGACACCCGCAGCAGCGGCTCCTCGATGCCGCTCGCGTTGGTCATGGCAGCCCGCTCGACCTCGTAACCCTGCTTGCGGAACTCGGCGGCGACGTCGTCGAGCGCCGGCCGCACCGTGCGGTCGAGGAACTGGATGACCTCCCGCCGCGACGGAAACGCGCGCAATTGTTCAAGCCGCTGTTTCCACGACCGCTCCGGCACGTGGCCGCCACTGGGAGCGATGGACGGTCTTCGCAGCACCTGGCCCTCGCGCTCGGCCCGCTCCATCCGCAGCACTTTGTAGAAGGACGCCATCACCAGGTAGGCGATGACCGTCACCGGCAATGCGAAGATGAGCGTCGCGTACTCCATCGTCGTCACGCCCCCCGCAAACAGCATCGCCACGGCGAGCACCGCGGTGAGCACGGCCCAGAAGATGCGCAACCATTTCGGCCCGTCGTGCGACGGGTCGGGGATCGAGGCCGAGAAGTTCGACATCACCATCGCGCCCGAGTTCGCGCTCGTGAGGTAGAACAGCAGTCCCGAGAGCGTCGCCAGACCTATCAGGAACATCGCGCCCGGGAACATCTCCAGCAGTGCGTACCAACCGCGCTCCGGGCTCTGGACCGCGAGTTCGGCGAACGCGGTGTTGCCCTGCATCACCTGAAACAGGGCCGAGTTGCCGAACAGCGAGACGATGATGAAGTCGCACAGCACGGGTGCGGTGATTGCCGCGATCACGAACTCGCGCAGCGTGCGCCCGCGCGAGATGCGGGCGAGGAAGACGCCGACGAACGGCCCCCACGCGAGCCAGAACGCCCAGAAGAACAGCGTCCACCCGCCCATCCACTCGGCGCTGTTGGGTTCGTACGCGAAGGTCTGCAGCGTGCGTGCGGGGAACGTGACGAGGAAGCGGCCGATGTTCTCGACCAGGGCGTTCAAGAGGAACGCCGTCTGCCCGGTGACGAGGATGTAGACCATCATCGCCACGGCGCTCCAGAGGTTCAGCTCGGAGATCCAGCGGATGCCGCGGTCGACGCCGGACGTGGTGGCCGCGATGGTCAGAACCACCGCGCCGATGACCAGCGCGATCTGCAGCGCGAGGCCCTGCTCCAGGCCGAAGATCAGCGAGAAGCCGACGCCCAGCAGTACGACGCCGATGCCCATCGACGTGGCAACGCCGAACACGGTGCCGACCAGCGCGATGATGCTGATGCCGTCGCCCAAGGGGCCGCGCACGCGCTTGCCGAGCAGCGGGTAGAGCGCCGCGCGGATCGACAGCGGCATGCCCCACCGGTACGCGAAATAGCCCATCGCCATGCCCAGCAGCGCATACATCGCCCAGCCGGCGATGCCGTAGTGGAACATCGTCCAGACGACCGCGTCCTGCATCGCCGCGGCGGTGCCGCCCTCGCCGGAGGGCGGATGCAGGTACTGCACGACGGGGCCGGTGACCGAGAAGAAGAGCATGTCGATCCCGACCCCGGCGGCGAACAGCATCGACACCCAGGTCACGAGTTTGTACTGCGGCCGCGAGTGGTCGGGACCGAGCCGCACGTCGCCTTCCTTGGAGAACGCGACCCAGAGCACAAAGCCGATCACCAGCGTCATCGTGAGCACGTAGTACCACCCAAGGTTCGTCGCGATCCAGTCGACGGCCGTCTTCATTGATGTGCGCGCGTCGGTGGGCAAGAGGATGGCCCAGACCGAGAAGGCGAGGATCACGGCCGACGAAATCAACAGAACGCCCCAGTTGATGCGGGCCGTGCGGTCCTCGATCAGTTCCTGCGGCCCCTTGCTGAGGTCGCTGCGCGACACCGGCGCGTCGTCGTCGTCGGGGCGCCCATGCCGGCGTTGCGTGCCGCCGAATCGGCTGCGCTCCAGCGGAGCAAGCGATTTCGCCGCCTGCGTGTTCGGCGCTTGCGCGCGCGGCTGAGCGGCTTCGGAGCGCTCGTCGCTGGATGGCTCAATGGGCATGGGTTGGCTCCTTCCGAGGGGCGGCGCGGCGCCTGGACCTGGGGCCCTCCGGCCGGTCTTCGCGCACCAGGCGCATGCCGACCAGGGTGTAGCGCGTTTGCGGACTGTTCCAGTTGCGGTAGGCGCAGCGCGCGTAGAACGCCCAGGTGTGCCACGAGCCACCGCGGCGCACGCGCACGCTGCCTTCGGCGGGGCCTTGCGGGTCGTTGCGGGGGGAGTGGGCGTAATAGGTTTCGCCATGCCAGTCCGCGACCCATTCCCAGGCATTGCCCAGCATGTCGTGCAGCCCAAAGGCGTTGGGCGCGAAGCTTCCCACGGGCGCGGTGAACGCGTGGCCGTCGCTGCCCTGCAGCGCGTGTGCTTGCCAGCGCGGCCAGTAGCGCGCGGCCTCCTGGTCGAAGGTGTTGGCATGGCGCACCAGGTCTTGCGGTTCGTCGCCGTGCGGGTAGCGGGTGCGCGTGCCGGCGCGGCACGCGTATTCCCATTCGGCTTCGGTCGGCAGGCGGTAGCGGTGCCCCTCGGTGCGGCTGAGCCAGGCCGCCAGGGCCTGCGCGTCGTTCCAAGTGACGTTGACCACAGGGTGGTCGTCGCCCTGCGCAAAGCCGGGGTTGCGCCAGGAATAGCGTGGGTCGCGCCCCTCGAACGCGTCGCCGCGCGCGCTGGTGGCGGGATCGTAGCCGGGGTTGTAGCCGTAGCCACCAGTGCCATCGGCCTCGGATTCGGGCCGGTAGCCCGAGGCTTCGATGAAGCGGCGGAACTGTCCCACTGTCACCTCGTGCTGGCCCAGGTAGAAGGCGCGGCGGATGCGCACGGTGTGCACCGGCGCTTCGTCGCCCAGCAGCCCGAAGCGTTCGGGCTCCAGGTCCGGGTAGTCGCGCGCCAGGGTTGCGGGCGCTTCTTGGCTGCCCATGGCGAACTGCCCGGCCGGAATGCGCACAAAGGCCATGCCCAGCGTGTTGCGCCACACCGCCACGCCCGCCGGCTGCGGCGCGGGCGCCGCGGGGCCTTGCGCGGCCCCTGAGGTGGCAAGCAGCGTCAGGGCACAGGCAACAAGGAGGGGCGCAGGGTGGGGCATCGCGGTGTTTCCCGAAGCGGCCACGGCGGCCTGGAACGGTGCAGTGTATGCGGGGCGCACCGCATGGCGGCGGCGGTTTGGGTGTTTTTGGCCTCTAGCCCTTATGCAGAAAGCGTTGGTAGCTACAAAAAAAAAGAGCGCTTCAACAGAAGCGCTCGCAGCCTGCGGATCGCGCAGCTGTCTCAGCTGGCCGCGGCGTCCGCCAGCGCCTGCAGCGCGGCGGCCACGTCGCTGTCGGCCACGCCGTCCACCGGCGCCAGGTGCGGTGCCAGCTCGGCCAGCGCGGGGGCGCCGCGCTGCTGGAGTTGGGCAATGGCCTGGCCCGCATCGCGCGGCGCGGCAAAACCCGTGCTTTGCAGCAGCACGCGGCCGTCCGCCGCGACGAGCTTGAAGTAGAACCGACCGTCCGCCTCGCGGTACTGCTTGAAGCTGGGCAGCGCGGCCTTGGCCGCTTTGGGTTGGGTCTGCGGCGCCGCGCCCGCCACCAGGCTGCGCAGGCCCACGGCGCTGCGCAGTTCGCGCATGAAGGGGGTGGCGAGGGCGCGGGCGCGCTCGGCGCCCGCGAGCAGCGTCTGCTCGATGCGCGCGGGGTTGTGGACCAGCGCTTCGTATTGCTCGCGCATCGGCGCGATGACCTGGTCCACGCGCTCGAGCAGCACCTGCTTGGCGTCGCCCCAGGCGATGCCGTCGGCAAATTGCTGGCGCAGTGCGGCGGTCTCGGCCGCGGTGGCGAAGGCCTGGTAGATCTGGAACAGGGCCGAGCCCTCGGCTTCCTTGGGCTCGCCCGGTGCACGCGAGTCGGTCACGATGCCCTGGATGAGCTTGCGCAGCTGCTCGCGCGACGAAAACAGCGGAATCGTGTTGTCGTAGCTCTTGCTCATCTTGCGGCCGTCGAGGCCGGGCAGCGTGGCCACATGCTCGTCGATGGCCGCCTCGGGCAGCACGAAGTGCTCGCCATAGAGGTGGTTGTAGCTGGCGGCCATGTCGCGCGCCATCTCGATGTGCTGGATCTGGTCGCGTCCGACGGGCACCTTGTGCGACTTGAACATCAGGATGTCGGCGGCCATGAGCACGGGGTACATGAAAAGGCCCGCCGTCACGCCGTCGTCGGCGTCGCGGCCCGCGGCCAGGTTCTTGTCCTGCGATGCCTTGTATGCGTGGGCGCGGTTGAGCAGGCCCTTGCCGGCCACGCAGCTCAGCAGCCAGTTGAGCTCGGGGATCTCAGGGATGTCGGACTGTCGGTAGAAGGTGACGCGCTCGGGGTCGAGGCCCGCGGCGAGCCAGCTGGCCGCGATCTCCAGCGTCGAGCGCTGGATGCGCAGCGGGTCTTCGCACTTGATCAGCGCGTGGTAGTCCGCGAGAAAGTAAAAGCTCTGCACGCCCGGCGTGCGGCTGGCCGCCACGGAGGGGCGGATGGAGCCGACGAAGTTGCCCAGGTGGGGGGTGCCGGTGGTCGTGATGCCGGTGAGAAAGCGCGTGGTACTCATGGAGCGGGGGAATAAAAGTTCAGTCGAAACACGTTCTTACAGCAGCAGTGCCGTCAGGGGGGTGAGCAAGAGGTTGATGGCGGCGTAGCCCAGCGACATGAGCGGGCGCAGCCACAAGGTGCCGACCACGCCGGCAATGACCAGCGCCATGACGATGAAAAAGCCCCAGGGCTCGACGCGCGAAACCAGGTGGGCCTGCTTCCAGGGCAGCATGCCGACCAGGATGCGACCGCCGTCCAGCGGCGGCAGCGGAAACAGGTTGAAAGCCCACATGACCAGGTTGACGAGCACGCCGGCACGCGCCATTTCCATGAAGAACCGCTCGTGCAGCCCCGAGCCGACAAGCACCACCAGCACCGCGCCCCAGAGCAGGGCCTGCGCGAAGTTGGACGCCGGGCCCGCCAGGGCCACCCACACCATGTCGCGCTTGGGGTTGCGCAGGTTGCCGAAGTTCACCGGCACGGGCTTGGCATAGCCGAACAGGAAGGCGCCCGAGGTGGCGAAGTACAGCAGCAGCGGCATCAGGATGGTGCCGACCGGGTCGATGTGCTTGAGCGGGTTGAGCGTGATGCGCCCGAGCATGGCGGCCGTGTTGTCACCGAAGTGGCGTGCCGCATAGCCATGGGCCGCCTCGTGCACGGTGATGGCAAACAGCACCGGCAGGGCGTAGATCAGAACGGTTTGGATGAGATTGGAGAGGTCCACCGCTGCCATTGTCTCAGACCCGCCGCCCGGGTTCGGGCAAGCGGACCGCAAGGGGCCGTCCACTGCCGCTTTGCCGCCGCGCGTGCCGGTCGGTGCACCCGCGCCTGAGACCCTGCGGACGCTGTCCCGGCGACTCGGACCAATCGTTGGTAGTATTTGTTCTGTTACTAAATGTCGCTCTGTCTGAAATGGCTTGCAACCATGGGGCAGCGCGGCCCTATTATTTCTGGAGACTTTTCTTGGCCTTGAACAACTTGAAAATTGGCACCCGCCTGGTGCTGGTGTTTGGCACCATTGCCCTGCTGGTGGCGTTGCTCGTCGGCGTGGCGGTGGCCGGCATGGGCCAGGCCGCCGACGCACACCGCGCGGCGATGGCCCTGGCCGGCGGTCTGGCCGATGCACAGCGCGCACCGCTGGAGCGCGCCGTGCAGGGCGCGCAGGCGCACCTGGACAGCGTGCACATGTGGCTGTGGATTCTGGGCGGCGCGGTGTTCGCGGTGGCGGCTATGTCCTTTGTGCGCTTGCGCAGCGCCATCGTCCACCCGCTCAACCAGGCCATCCTGATCGCCGAGACGGTGGCTGCAGGCGACCTGAGCCAGGAGTTCAGCACCGAGCTGCAGGGCGACTTCGGCCGCCTGCTGGGCGCGCTGGGCACCATGGAAGACACGCTCACGGACCTCGTGGCGCGCATCAAGCAGTCCACCGACTCCATTGCCGATGCCGCGGGCGAAATCGACTCGGGCAACTCGGACCTGTCGCGCCGCACCGAAGACCAGGTGTCGTCGCTGACCCAGACCGCCGCCAGCATGGCGCAGCTCACCTCCACGGTGCGCGCGAACGCCGAGCGCGCCCAGTCGGCCAGTGGCCTGGCCGTCGATGCCTCGGGCATTGCGCGGCGCGGGGGCGAGGTGGTCAGCGAGGTCGTGCAGACCATGCAGGCCATCAGCGGCAGCTCGCGCAAGATCGTGGACATCATCCAGGTCATCGAGGGCATCGCCTTTCAGACCAACATCCTGGCGCTCAATGCGGCCGTCGAGGCCGCGCGCGCAGGCGAGCAGGGCCGCGGCTTTGCCGTCGTGGCGTCGGAAGTGCGCAACCTCGCGCAGCGCAGCGCCGTGGCGGCGCGCGAGATCAAGGACCTGATCGGCCAGTCGGTGCAGCAGGTCGAGAGCGGGGCGGGCCTGGTGGGCCAGGCCGGATCGACCATGGCGGAAATTGTCGGCGCCGTAGGCCAGGTGACCACGCTGCTGGGCGATATCTCGCAGGCGCTGCGCGAACAGAGCGAGGGCATCGAGCATGTCAACCATGCCGTGGCCGACATGGACGGCGCCACCCAGCAAAACGCCGCCCTGGTGCAGCAGGCGGCCAGCGCGGCGTCGGCTCTGTCGGCCCAGGCGCGCGACCTGCAACTGGCCGTGGGGGCCTTCAAGCTCGAAGACGACGGGGCCCTGGCCCCGATGCAGGGCGGTCTGCTGCGCCTGAGCGCTGCCTGAGCAGATCCGCAGCGCGCCGCGCGGCCTCGGCCCTGGCCTGCGCGGGGCGTCCTCAGAGCCCGAGGGCCTGCAGGCTGCCGCGCCCGGTGCGCAGCACGGTGGGGTCGTCGCCCTTGTCCATGGGCGTGAGATCGATCACGGTGGTGGGCTCGAACGGGCAGGCGCCCGCGTCGATGACGGCGTCGATCAGGCGCTCATAGCGTTCGCGGATCTCGCTGGCGTCATTGAGCGGCTCAATCTCACCCGCGGGGATCAAGGTCGTGGCCAGCAGCGGCCCGCCATGCAGTTCCAGCAGCATCTGCAGCCCCTTGCGGTCGGGCACGCGCAGGCCGATGGTCTTGCGCGACGGGTGGCTCAGGCGGCGCGGCACTTCCTTGGACGCTTCGAGGATGAAGGTGTAGGGGCCTGGCGTGGCGAGCTTGAGCAGGCGGTACTGCCGGTTGTCCACACGCGCATAGCTCGACAGCTCCGACAGGTCGCGGCACAGCAGCGTCAGGTGGTGCTTGTCATCGACCTGGCGGATGCGGCGCAGGCGCTCCACGGCATCCTTGTCGTCGATCTGGCAGACCAGGGCATAGCTCGAATCGGTCGGCACGGCCAGCACGGCGCCTTTTTGCAGCAGGGCGGCGGCCTGCTTGAGCAGGCGTGGCTGCGGGTTGTCGGGGTAAATCTCAAAGAGCTGGGCCATGGCGCAGGGCTTTCAAAGGGCAGGGCGGATGCGGTCGGCGAGCAGTTCCCACACGGGCGTGACGCCACTGGGTAGCGGCGGCAGCGTGCCCAGGTCGGTGTGCGACTCGGTCGGGCTGTGGAAATCGCTGCCGCGTGAAGCGGCCAGGCCAAACTCGCGCGCCATGTCGGCATACACCGCATATTCGGGCACCGAGTGGCTGCCGGTGACGACCTCGACACCCCGGCCGCCGTGCT
This sequence comes from Acidovorax sp. SRB_14, assembly GCF_012932145.1. Taxonomy (GTDB): domain Bacteria; phylum Pseudomonadota; class Gammaproteobacteria; order Burkholderiales; family Burkholderiaceae_C; genus Simplicispira. The sequence goes on from NZ_MWOK01000005.1 coordinate 16,897, forward strand.
GCTTGAATTCGGAAAACAGCGCGAACTCTTCGTTGGCGCTGAGCCGGTAGCGCGCCGGGTGCGCAATCACGGCCACGCCGCCGGCTTGCGTGATCCAGCGCACCGCATCGCCGAGTGCGGCCCAGCGGTGCGGCACGAAGCCCGGCTTGCCCTCGGTGAGGTACTTGCGGAACACCTCGGAGGTCTCGCGGCACACCCCGGTCTCGACCAGGAAGCGCGCAAAGTGCGTGCGCGAGATCAGCTCGGGGTTGCTGACGTACTGCAGCGCGCCCTCGTAAGCGCCGGCGATGCCCACCTGGGCCAGGCCTTGTGCCATGTCGTGCGCGCGCTGGCCACGGCCGCCGCGCGTGGCGGCCAGGCCCTGCGCCAGCGCTGCGTCGTCGGGGTCGAACCCCAGCCCCACGATGTGCACCGTGGTGCTGGCAAAGCTGACCGAGATTTCGGTGCCCGTGAGGTAGGCCAGGCCCTGCGCATGCGCTGCCGCAGCAGCGCGGTGCTGGCCGCCGATTTCATCATGGTCGGTCAGCGACCACAACTGCACGCCGTTGTGGCTGGCGCGCGCCGCCAGTTCGTCTGGCGTGAGGGTGCCATCGGAGACGACAGAGTGGCAGTGCAGATCGGCGTTGAGGGGAGAGGTGGGCACGCGGCCATTGTAGGTCTGCGGTCTGGTGTGCTGAGGAGGGAAAAGGCGGACTTGGGTGACTGTGTTTCGTATGCAAGTCGGTACAAATGTAATTAAAAGTAGAATTTGCGGCGTTGCAACATACCTCTGCGCAAATAGGCGGGTGGACCCTTATTTTTCTGGACATGCTGATGAACCTCAACAACGTGCGCATGGGGCGCAAACTCTGGTCGATTCTTCTTGGCTTAACGCTGGCGATGCTGGCGCTGGGCTTGGGCCTAGTGGTGTATCTGGGGCAGATCAAAGACACAGTGGCCGAGAACGTTCAATTCAACGAAGAACGCATCACCTTGGCATTGCGCTGGCAGGGCATGACATCTCTGAACGTCGAGCGCGCCATCATTGCGGCCGTTTCCTCCGATGACACCACGACCGCGCAGTTGCAGCAGCTCGTGAAGGCCGGTATCAATGACATCACCGCGATGCAGGAGAAGGTCACTGCCGCTGCGTTCTCTTCCGCAGACAAGCAGCAACTCGAGCGCATCGCCGCCGAGCGTGCGGCGATGCTCCAGTTCCATGCCCAGGCCCAGGAGGCCCGCAAGGGCGGAGACTTGGAGTCTGCGCGGCGAATTGTCGAAGAAAAGATGCGTCCTGCGGTGAGCAAGTACGTGGCGTCGCAAGAGGCGTTTGTGCAACTGCAGGAGCGCCAGCGAGATGAGGTCAAGCGAGTCGGTGCCGTTCAGTACAGCCGGGCCGAATGGATCGGCGCCGGGCTGGCCGCGGCGCTGATCGCGTTGGCAATGGGTCTCGCCGCAGCCATGGTGCGCTCCATCACCCAGCCCCTGCAGCGCGCCGTGGACCTGGCCGATGCGATTGCCGGCGGCGATCTCACGGCCGATGCGCACGACGACCGCAAGGACGAGCTGGGCCATCTGCTGCGCTCGCTCTCGGCCATGGCGGCGCGGCTGCGCGGCGTGGTCGGCGAAGTGCGTGCCGGGGTCGAGTCGGTGTCGTCCGCATCGACGCAAATTGCCATGGGCAACCAGGACCTGTCGGCGCGCACCGAGCAGACGGCCGCCAACCTCGAAGAAACCGCGGCCAGCATGGAGGAGCTCACCGCCACGGTGACCCAGTCGGCCGACACCGCGCGCCAGGCCAACCAGCTTGCCTCGAATGCGGCGCAGGCGGCCACACGCGGCGGCGAGGTGGTGGGCCAGGTGGTTTCCAGCATGCAGCAAATCACCGACAGCTCGCGCAAGATCTCCGACATCATCGGCGTGATCGATTCGATCGCGTTCCAGACCAACATCCTGGCGCTCAATGCCGCGGTGGAAGCCGCGCGCGCAGGCGAGCAGGGCCGCGGCTTTGCCGTGGTGGCCAGCGAAGTGCGCAACCTCGCGCAGCGCAGCGCCGAGGCGGCCAAGGAGATCAAGACGCTGATCGGCGCTTCGGTCGACAACGTCGAATCGGGTTCGCAGCAGGTTGCGCAGGCCGGCCAGAGCATGACCGAGATCGTGGCCAGCGTGCAGCGCGTGAGCGACCTGATCGGCGAGATCACCGCCTCGTCGACCGAGCAGCGCGACGGCATCGCCCAGGTCAACCAGGCGGTCACCAATCTCGACCAGATGACGCAGCAGAACGCGGCCCTGGTCGAAGAGTCGACGGCCGCCGCCACGGCCATGCGCGACCAGGCCCAGCACCTGGCCAGCGTCGTTGCCGCGTTCAATGTGGGCGCGCAAGCCCCGGTCGTGGCCCGTGCCGTGCGCGCAGCGCCTGCGCGCGCGCCGCTGCCAAAGCCTGCGCCGGCACCCGCCGCGAAGGTGGCGGCTGCGCCCGTCGCGAAAGTGGCTGCGACTTCTGCCGGGCGGCCTGCCGCCGCGCGCGCCAACGCCCCGGCGCCGCGCATTGCGGCGCCTGCACCGCAGCCGGCCAAGGCCGGCGCGGACGACGACTGGGAAAGCTTCTGATCCCGCGCCGGTGAGGGCGCTGCAGCGGCAGCACCCACTCACAATTCCATAGCTACCAGCCCTTGCTGCACAAGGGCTGGTAGCTATTTTCTTTGCAAGACCAAAATTAGGTCTGCGCGCCCTCGACCAGGAACTGCACCTTGCGCTCGCCCCGCCACTCGTTCACGTCGAGCCGGAAGGCCAGCAGCACGCGGCCGGGCAGCGGATCGGTGTGGCCGAACCAGATGCCGTCGACCGGAGCGCCCTGGTGCAGCAGCTTGAGTGAGAGGTGGTTGCGGCCTTCGCCCACCAGGCGCTGCGAGAGCACCTCGACTTCCTCGCTGAACGTGGGCGGCGCAAAGCCCTGGCCCCAGACTTCGCGGTGCAGCGTGTCCACCATGTCGGCGCGGCAGTATTCGGGCGCGAGCGGACCGTCCGTGTCGATCCGGCGCGTCAGCGTCGCGGCGTCCAGCCATTCGTGCGCGACCTGCGCCAGCGCCTGCTCGAAGACCTCGAACTGGTCGGCGGGCACGGTGCAGCCAGCGGCCATGGCGTGGCCGCCAAACTTGAGCAGCACGCCCGGGTGGCGCTTGGCCACCAGGTCGAGCGCATCGCGCAGATGGAAGCCGGCAATCGAGCGGCCCGAGCCCTTGAGCTCGTGCCCCCGGCCGCTCGCGCTGCTGGCGGCGAACACAAAAGCCGGGCGGTGCAATTTGTCCTTGATGCGCGAGGCCACGATGCCGACCACGCCCTCGTGGAAGCCGGGGTCGAACACGCTGATGGCAGGCGGCGGCGCCTCGCCCTCGGCAAACAGGCTCTCGGCCATCAGCAGCGCCTGCTCGCGCATGCCGCCCTCGATCTCGCGGCGCTCGCGGTTGATCGCGTCGAGCGTGCGCGCCAGTTCGCCCGCGCGCCCTGCGTCGTCGGTCAGCAGGCATTCGATGCCGATGGTCATGTCGGCCAGGCGCCCGGCGGCGTTGATGCGCGGGCCCAGGGCAAAGCCGAAGTCGAAGGTGGTCGCCGCCGCCGCCTTGCGCCCCGCCGCCGTGAACAGCGCGGCCACGCCCGCGGGCATGTGCCCGGCGCGGATGCGGCGCAGGCCCTGGGCGACGAGGCGGCGGTTGTTGGCGTCCAGGCGCACCACGTCGGCCACCGTGCCCAGCGCCACCAGCGGCAGCAGCGGGTCGAGCCTGGGCTGGCTCGCGGCATCGAAGACGCCGCGCGCGCGCAGCTCGGAGCGCAGCGCCAACAGCACGTAAAACATCACGCCCACGCCGGCCATGCTTTTGCTCTCGAAGTCGCACCCCGGCTGGTTGGGGTTGACGATGGCGTCGGCGGCGGGCAGCTGCGCGCCCGGCAGGTGGTGGTCGGTCACGAGCACGGAGAGGCCCAGCGCCTTGGCCTCGGCCACGCCGTCCACGCTGGCGATGCCGTTGTCGACGGTGACCAGCAGGTCGGCGCCGCGCTCCTTGACGCGCCGGGCGATCGGGGCGGTGAGGCCGTAGCCGTCGTTCACGCGGTCGGGCACGAGGTAGTCGACGTGCTGCGCGCCCAGCAGGCGCAGGCCGCGCACGGCCACGGCGCAGGCGGTGGCGCCGTCGCAGTCGTAGTCGGCGACGATGCACAGCCGCTGCTGCTGCGCGATGGCGTCGGCCAGCAGCCGCGCGGCGTCGGCGATGCCCTTGAGGCCCGCGGGTGGCAGCAGGCGCGCGAGGCCATCGTCGAGCTCGTCCTTGGCCGTGACGCCGCGCGCCGCGTACAGGCGCGCGAGCAGCGGGTGCACGCCGGCCTGCTCAAGCGCCCACGCGGCGCGCGGGGGGATGTCTCTCGCTACTATCTTCATAGCTGCTCGCGCACGCTGGCAAAGCGCTGGGGGCTGAAAATGCTTGAAACCTTTTGCCGCAGGCTGCGCGGCGCTGAGTGCCACGACAGCGCGCCGCGCTCGCCGCACAGCGTGAGCTGCGCCGCGCCGCCGCGCGCCACATAGGCGCCGAGCTGGGCGATCGGGCCGGCGTCAAGCTGCTGCCAGGCGCCGGCCCAGGCGTCCCAGTCTTCGCGCAGCGCGGGGCCGCGCAGCGACAGCTCCAGCGTGGGCGCCGCAGCGGGGGCAGCGGGCGCACCGGCCGGCAGCCCGCCCGTGCCGTGCACCCAGAACGCGTTCACCGGGGGCAGGCCGCGCGCTTCGCGCTCGGCGTTGAAGGCGTGGGTGTAGAGCAGCATCTGCACTTCGCTGTGCAGGCGGCGCAGGCCGGCGGCCTGCGCGCTGGCGGGCATCCAGGCGCGCACATCGCGGTGCAGCACGCGCTCGAGCGAGGCGCTCGCCAGGCCCGCGAACACCGCGCCGTGCGCGAGCCAGCGCGTGGGCTGGTCGTAGTGCAGCGCGATGCCGTCCTCGGCAAACCACGGTGCCACCACGTCCAGCAGCGCGCGCGAGGCGGCCTCGTCGAGCCCCAGGCGGGCCGGGTCTTCGAGCGTGACATGGTCGGTGCGCACCTGCCAGTGGCATGGCGTGACGAAGGCCCAGGCGGCATCGTGCGGGGCCGCCGGAGCGTCCGCGCCCAGCCCGCGCACATGCCAGGCCGCCCAGGGAATGAGACCGCCGGCATCGGGCAGGCCGCTGGCGCGCGCCAGGGCACGCTCGTGCGGGGTGGCGGGATTTTCTTCGTCGTCCAGGTCGCTGGCCAGAGGCGTCAGGCGGGCCAGCAGCCGGTCGAGCTGGGGCAGGGCCAGGCCGGCCAGCGCCTGCTGGCCGGCCGGTGAGTGGAGCGCCGCATAGGGCACGAGCAAATGGGTGGTGTCCGACATGGCGGTATTTTGCGGGATGCCACAATCGCGGGCACATGCAAATTCCCTACGAACTCGCCCTGGGCTGGCGCTACACGCGGGCCGGGCGCGCCACACGGCGCAATGGTTTCATCTCCTTCATCTCGGGCGTCTCCATGCTGGGCATTGCGCTTGGCGTGGCGGCGCTCATCATCGTGCTGAGCGTGATGAACGGTTTCCAGAAAGAAGTGCGCGACCGCATGCTCAGCGTGGTCTCGCACATCGAGATCTTTGCGCCTGGCGGAGCGGCGCTGCCCGACATGGCGCGCACGATGGCCGAGGCCCGGCGCAACCCGCAGGTGGTGGGCGCGGCGCCGTTCGTAGCCGCGCAGGCGCTGCTGGCGCGCGGCGAGGACATGAAGGGCGTGCTGGTGCGCGGCATCGACCCGGCGCACGAGGCCGAGGTGACCGAACTCGCCTCCGCCAACGCCGCCGCGGTCGCGCAGCTGGTGCCCGGCGAATTCCGCGTGGTGCTCGGTGTCGAGCTCGCGCGCGCACTGGGCGTGCGCACCGGCGACGCCGTGACGCTGATCGCGCCCAGCGGCCAGGTCACGCCCGCCGGCGTCGTGCCGCGCCTCAAGCAGATGACGGTGGCCGGTACCTTTGACTCGGGCCACTACGAATACGACTCGGCCCTGGTGCTGCTGCACCACGACGATGCGCAGCGCATCTTCCGCCTCGAAGGCCCGACGGGCATCCGCCTCAAGCTCAAGGACCTGCACCAGGCGCGCGCCGTCGCCTACGAGCTGGCGGGCAGCCTCAGCGGCGACCTGCTGATCCGCGACTGGACGCAGCAGAACAAGACCTGGTTCGCCGCCGTCGAGCTCGAAAAACGCATGATGTTCATCATCCTCACGCTGATCGTGGCCGTGGCCGCGTTCAACCTCGTCTCCACGCTGGTCATGACCGTCACCGACAAGCGCGCCGACATCGCCATCCTGCGCACGCTGGGCGCGAGCCCGCAGAGCATCATGGGCATCTTTGTCGTGCAGGGCGCGATGGTGGGCGTGATTGGCACGCTCAGCGGGCTGCTGCTGGGCCTGGCGATCGCGGTCAATATCGACGTGATCGTGCCGGCGATCGAGCATCTGCTCAACGCCAGCTTCCTGCCCAAGGACATCTACCTGATCAGCAAAATGCCCAGCGACCCGCAGACCAGCGACATCGCGCCGATTGCCGTCATTTCCCTGGTGCTGTCCTTCCTGGCCACGCTGTACCCGAGCTGGCGCGCCAGCCGGGTCAACCCCGCGGAGGCCCTTCGCTATGAATAATGTAGCTATCAGCGCGCGTCCCATAAGCGCTGAACGCCAAAATGGCGTCAACAACGGCGTGGTGCTGCAGGCGCGCGGCCTGACCAAGCGCTTCACCGAGGGGCGCCTGGACGTGACGGTGCTGCACGGCGTCGACCTCGACGTCTACGCGGGCGAGACACTGGCCATCGTCGGCGCCTCGGGCTCGGGCAAGAGCACGCTGCTGCATCTGCTGGGTGCGCTCGATGCGCCCACGGCCGGCACCGTGGAGCTGCTGGGCCAGAACCTGGCGCAGCGCTCGGCCGCGCAGCAGGGCGTGCTGCGCAACCAGCACCTGGGCTTTGTCTACCAGTTCCACCACCTGCTGCCCGAATTCAGTGCGCTCGACAACGTCGCCATGCCGCTGCGCATCCGCCGCCTGCCGTACGCCGAATGCACGCGCCAGGCCGCGCAGATGCTGGCCCATGTCGGCCTGACCGAGCGCGTGCACCACCGCCCGGCCGAGCTCTCGGGCGGCGAGCGCCAGCGCGTGGCGATCGCGCGCGCGCTGGTCACGCAGCCCGCCTGCGTGCTGGCCGACGAGCCCACCGGCAACCTCGACCGCGCCACGGCCGAGGGCGTGTTCCAGCACATGCTGGCGCTGGCACGCGAGCAGGGCACGGCGTTCGTCCTGGTGACGCACGACGAGACGCTGGCCGCGCGCTGCGACCGGCAGCTGCGCCTGGAGGCAGGCCGCCTGGTGCAGGCCGCCCGGGGTTAAGCGCCATGCACGCCTACCTCGCGCTGGGCATCGCCATCGTGGCCGAGGTGGTCGCCACCTCGGCGCTCAAGGCCAGCGCGGGGTTCACCCGCCTCGGGCCGTCGGCCATCGTGGTGGCGGGCTATGGCACGGCGTTCTATTGCCTCTCGCTCACGCTGCAGACCGTGCCCGTGGGCGTGGCCTACGCCATCTGGTCGGGCCTGGGCATCGTGCTGGTCACGGTGGCGGGCTTCGTTCTGTACCGCCAGAGCGTGGACGCGCCGGCGCTGCTGGGCATGGCGCTGATCGTGGCCGGCGTCGCCGTGATCCAGCTGTTTTCCAAGACCGCCGCGCACTGACAAAAAAGCGCCGCCGCCTTGACGCTGGAGCCCATCCCCGAGACGATCGGGCATCCACCTCCACCGATTGCCGCCATGCAACCCCACCAGCAACGACAGGGCCAAGGCATGCTCACCCTTGGCGCTCTGGGCGTCGTCTATGGCGACATCGGCACCAGCCCGCTCTACACCATGAAAGAGGTGCTCAATCCGGCCAATGGCGTGCGGCTGGACGCCACCGACATCATCGGCGCCGTCTCGGTCATTTTCTGGATGCTGATGCTGGTGGTGACGCTGAAGTACGTGGTGCTCATCCTGCGCGCCGACAACCGCGGCGAAGGCGGCATCATGGCCTTGACCGCGCTGGCAGCGCGCGCTGCCGGCAGCACAGCACAGCGCCGGCGCGCGCTGCTGCTGACGGGCGTTTTCGGCGCCGCGCTCTTCTATGGCGACAGCGTCATCACACCGGCGATCTCGGTGCTCGGCGCGGTCGAAGGGCTGCAGATCGCGACGCCGGCCTTCAAGGCCTATGTGCTGCCGATCTCCGCGGTGGTGCTGGTCGCCCTGTTCGTAGTACAACGCCGCGGCACGGCGACCGTGGGGGCGCTGTTCGGGCCGGTGATGCTGGTGTGGTTCGGCGTGCTCGCGGTCACCGGGGGCCTGCAGATCACCCAGATGCCGGAGATTCTGGCCGCGCTGAACCCGGTGCACGGCGTGCGCTTCCTGCAGGCGCGCGGCTGGGAGCTGTTCGTGGTCATGGGCTCGATCGTGCTGGCGCTGACCGGCGCCGAGGCGCTCTATGCCGACATGGGGCATTTTGGCAAGCGCCCGATCCGGCTGGCCTGGACGGCCCTGGTGCTGCCGGCGCTGGCGCTCAACTACCTGGGCCAGGGCGCCTTGCTGATGCGCGACCCGGCGGCGCTGGAGAACCCTTTCTTCCACCTCTTCCCCGACGCCTGGCTGTTGCCCACCGTGCTGCTGGCGACCTTCGCTTCGGTGATCGCGTCGCAGGCCGTGATCTCGGGCGCGTTCTCGCTCACCAAGGAGGCCATCCAGCTGGGGTTGTTGCCGCGGATGCGCGTGCAGTTCACTTCGGCGCAGGCCATGGGGCAGATCTACCTGCCGACCGTCAACTGGGTGTTGCTCGTCGCCGTGCTGCTGGCGGTGTTCGGCTTCGGCAGCTCGTCGGCCCTGGCATCGGCCTACGGGATTGCGGTCACGGTCACGATGTTCATCACCACCGTGTTGACCTTCTTCGTCGTGCGCCATGCCTGGCACTATCCGCTGCCGGTGGCGCTGGCCGCAACCGGCCTGTTTCTGGTCGTGGATGCGGTGCTGGTCGTTTCCTGCGCGCTCAAGTTCATGCAAGGTGGCTGGTTTCCGCTCACGCTGGGGCTTGCGCTGTTCGCCGTGATGGCGACGTGGCGGCGCGGGCGCGAATGCCTGGCCGAACAGATCCGTGCCGAAGCGCTGGAGTTGCAGCCCTTCATCGCGTCGCTGGCCGGCGAGGGCGCGCTGCCGCGCTCTGAGCGCACAGCCATCTACCCCACGGCCCATCCCGACATGGTGCCGCCGGCGCTGCTGCACAACCTCAAGCACTACCAGGTGCTGCATGTGCGCAACGTGGTGCTGAAGGTGCGTTTTCTGGAAGAGCCCTGGGTGCCGGCCGAGCAGCGCGTGCAGGTCACCGCTTTGCCCGGCGGCTTCTGGCAGGTGCAGGTGGACTACGGCTTCAAGGACGAGCCCGACATTCCGGCCGCGCTGGCGCTGTGCCACGGCCAGGGACTGGACCTGGACCCCTTCCAGGTGTCGTACTTCCTCAGCCGCGAACTGGTGGTGCCGACGGGCGGTGCCGCCATGGCGCCTTGGCGCAGCCGCATGTTTGCCGCCATGTCGCGCAACGCCGGGAGCGCGGCCGACTATTTCCGGCTGCCCAACAACTGCGTCATCGAACTGGGCTCGCGCGTGCAGCTTTGAAGGCCCACCGCACCGCACGCCGCCCGCGCGTTGCGGCATGATCGCCGCCATGCCGTGCTGGATCGACACCCATTGCCACCTCGATGCGCCCGAGTTCGCGCACGATGTGGATGCGGTGCGCGCGCAGGCGCGCGCGCAGGACGTGCAGCACCTGGTGATTCCGGGCGTCGAGCTGGCCCATGCGCAGGCCGTGCGCCAGCTCGCGCAGCGCCATGGCGACAGCTATGCGATTGGCATCTACCCGCTCTACACGGGCCGCGCGGGCGATGGCGACGTGGCCGCGCTCGCGCAGGTGCTGCAGGCCCACCACAACGATCCGTCGTGCTTGCCGGCCTTGTGCTGGACTTCGCCGTCCGCGCGCAACTGCTTGACCTTGGCTGCGTTGTCGGCGATCAGCGTCGGGTTGGCCGCCAGCTTGGTGTCGATGGCCTTCATTTCGTTGGGGCAGCTATGGGCCAGCGCGATGCCGGCCGCGAGGGTGAGCAGCACCAGCGCTGACGCTTTGGTCAGAGAACGCATCACAGTCTCCTTTGGGTTCACGCCACGCCGCTTCTGGACCGGCGCGACGCTTGCGTCTGCGGTGCCCGGGGCCTACATCACCCTCCCGTACCACCACACCGAAAGTGCTGCCGCCAGCAGGGCCAGCGCCGCACCCGCGAGTGCTAGCAGGGAGGAGATTTCCGTTTCCTTCTTCTCAACCGTCAAGCGCGAGCTCAGGGTGGCATAGACCTTCTTGAGATCGTCGGCCGAGGCCGCATGAAAGTAATCGGCATTGGTGCGCGCCGCCACGGCCTTGAGGGCTTCCTCATCGAGCCGCACGCGCATCGACCAGCCTTCGAAGCCGATGGTTTCGCCCTGCAGCGTGCCCACGCCCACGGTGTACACGCGCACGCCCCGGTCGGCGGCCCACTTGGCGGCTTCCAGCGGGTCCACGCCGGTGGTGCGCTGGCCGTCGGTCAGCATGATGATGGCGGCCGAGTTGTAGGAGCCCGGTGGCACCGGTTTGAAGGACTTGGCGGGGTCCTGCGGCTTGTCAATCTCGTTGATGGGCCGGGCCCGCATGGCCTGCTGGCCCCCCAGGGCCGAAATGTCGATGCCGGCGTCGGGAAAGAGGGTGGCCAGGGAAAGCATGATGCCGTTGCCCGTGGCCGTGCCGCGCTGCAGCTGAAAGCTGTCGATGGCCTTGACCAGGTCCTCGCGGCTTTGCGTGGGCAGCTGCGCCAGTTGGGCGCTGCCGGCAAAGGCGACGATGCCCACGCGCACGTGGCGTGGCAGCTCGGCAATGAACGCCTTGGCGGCGTTCTGGGCGGCGGTGATGCGGTCGGGCTCCACGTCGGTGGCGCGCATGCTGCCCGAGACGTCCATGGCCAGCATGATGGTCTGTTCCTGCGAAGGCAGGGTGATCACGGCCAGAGGCCGGGCGGCTGCCAGCAGCAGCGCGATCAGCGCCAGCAGGAACAGGGCCGGCGGGATGTGGCGCCGCAGGCGCTGGCCCGGCCCGAGCGCCTCGCGCACCAGCGACAGGCTGGAGTAGCTCACGGCATTTTTCTTGCGCCGGTGCAGCAACCACCAGTACAGCAGCACCAGGAGCGGCGCGAGCAGCAGCAACCAGAGCAGGGTGGGCCAGAGGAAAACCATGGTGCGGGTCCTAGATGGCGGTGGCGTGGGTCAGGCCGCGCTGGCCACGGGCGCGCCGCTGCGTGGCGCCCGGACGCGGTGCCGGCGCAGGTCCATGAAGCGCAGCAGCGCGTCGACCAGGTCATCGTCGGTGCACAGCTCCAGCGTGTCGGCGCCGGCGCGCGCCAGGCCTTCGCGCAGCGCCACTTCGCGCTCCGCGGCCAGCCGGGCAAAGCGGCGGCGAAAGCCGCTGTCGTGCGTGTCGACGTGCAGCTGCTCGCCGCTTTCGGCATCGCGCAGGGTGATGAGGCCCAGGTCGGGCAGCGTGAGCTCCAGCGGGTCCAGCAGCCGCACGGCCACCACGTCGTGGCGCTGTGCAAGCTCGGCCAGCGGCTTGTCCCAGCCCGGAGCGCTGATGAAGTCGGACACCACGAACACCGTGGCGCGGCGGCGCAGGTTGGCGACACCGGTCTGCAGCAGCCGGTGCAGCTCGGTGGCGGCCCCCGCAGCCGCCGGCGCCACTTCGGGAGCGAGCAGGCGGTGCACCAGGTGCAGCACATGGGCGCGGCTGCTGCGCGGGGGCAGCACCGCGTCCACCGCGCGCTCGCCGCCCTGGCTGGAGCCGCCGTACAGCATGGCGCCGACCCGGTTGCCGTGGCGCGTGAGCAGGCGCGCCAGCACGGCCACGAAGCCGGTGAGGATGTCGCGCTTGGCACGGCCCTGGGGCCCGAAGTTGATGGACGGGCTCAGGTCCAGCAGGAACCAGGCCGTCATCTCCCGGTCTTCCATGAACACCCGCACATGGGGCGCATTCAGGCGCGCCGTGACGTTCCAGTCGATGTGGCGCACTTCATCGTGGGGCTGGTATTCGCGCAGGTCGGCCAGGTCGAGACCACTGCCACGCATCAGCGTGCGGTAGTCGCCCTGCAGCAGGCCGTCCAGGCGCCGGATGACTTTCCACTCGAGCTCGCGCAGCAGCCGGTCTGCCTTGCCAGGGAGCGTCGGCAAGGCATGGACGGCGGCGCTGGCGGGTTCAGGCGGCTTTTTGCTCATGGTGCAGCGGGCGCGCGGGCGCCGGGATCTTGGCCATGATGCGCCGGACCAGGGCGTCGGCGTCCAGGCCTTCGGACAGCGCCTCGTAGGAGAGCGAAACGCGGTGGCGCAGCACATCGGCGGCCAGATCGGACATGTCCTCCGGCAATACATAGTTGCGGCCGCGCAGCATGGCCAGCGCCTGGGCGCCCTCGGCCAGGGCAATGGTGGCGCGCGGGCTGGCACCGCAGCTGATGTAGTTCGCCAGGTCCTTGAGACCGTGCTTGGCCGGCACGCGCGTGGCGGCCACCAGCTTCACGGCGTACTGCAGCAGGGAAGGGTCGACATACACCATGCGGCACTCGGCCTGCAGTGCCGCCAGCTGCGCGGTGCTGGCCACCGGCAGCACCTGCACGGGCACCTCGAGCGCGCGCTGGGCAATCACAAATTCTTCTTCTTCGCTCGGGTAGTCCAGCAGCACCTTCATCATGAAGCGGTCCACCTGGGCCTCGGGCAGGGCGTAGGTGCCCTCGGTCTCGATGGGGTTTTGCGTTGCCATGACGAGGAAGGGCTCGGGCACGCGGTGGGTCTCGCCGGCAATCGTGACCTGGCGCTCCTGCATCACTTCCAGCAGGGCGCTTTGCACCTTGGCCGGTGCCCGGTTGATCTCATCGGCCAGCAGCAGGTGCGTGAACACGGGCCCGAGCGCGGTGCTGAATTCGCCCGTCCGCTGGTTGTACATGCGCGTTCCGACCAGGTCGGCGGGCACCAGGTCGGGCGTGAACTGAATGCGCTTGAAGCTGCCCTGGATGGTGCAGGCCAGCGTCTTCACGGTCAGAGTCTTGGCCAGGCCGGGCACGCCCTCGACCAGCAGGTGGCCCTGGGCGAGCATCGCCACCATGACGCGTTCCAGGAAACGGTCCTGTCCGACCACCACCCGCTTGACCTCGTAGAGCACCTGTTCCATCAAGGTGGCGGTGGCGGCATTCGTTGTGTTGGGCGATGGGATGAATTCCATGGTGCTCCTCGGTCAAGGTCGGTCGAAGGGGATCAGAACGGCGGCATGCCCACGGCCGACGCTGCGTGCTCGATGGGTACGGCGAAACCGATGCCGATGAAGGTCCGCGCCGGCGTCGGGTTGAGGATGGCGGTGACGATGCCGACGACCGCGCCATCGAGCGTGACCAGCGGACCGCCCGAATTGCCGGGGTTGACCGCGGCGTCGAACTGGATCAGGTTGCTGAGCTGTCGGTTGCCTTCGGGTGAGGTGAATTCGCGCTGCAGACCCGAGACCACGCCGGCAGAGGCCGATGGGCCGATGCCGAACGGGAAGCCTACCGCCACCACATGGTCGCCAGGGCGCAGATCCTGGGTGGAGCGCAGCGGGGCGGCGGCCAGGTCGTCGGGCACCTTGTGCGCCTGGAGCACCGCCAGGTCGTTCTCGGGCTGGGCGCCGGTGATGCTGGCGGCGGTTTCCAGGCCGTCGTGAAAGGTCACCACGATGCGGTCTGCACCCAGCACCACGTGCAGATTGGTCAGGATGATGCCCTTGTCGACGATGACGACGCCGGTGCCCACGCCGCGCCCCACTTCCTCCTTGCCATTGCCCGAGATGCGATAGCCGACGACCCGGACCACCGAGGGTGCGATCGCGTCGACGGCCCGGGCCGCGGCCGAGGGCGGGGTGGTGGTCTCCAGGGTGCGCAAAACGGCGGCGTCGATGTCCTTTTGCGTGATCCGTTGGGGCGCCGGCCGCTGCTGCAGCCCCAGACTGGCCGCCAAAAGCACGCACAGCACGGCGATCATGGACCACAGTGCCCGCGCGTGGCGGCGCGACAGTGCTGACGGGGCGGGAGAAACCGCTTGCGGCGCGTTGTCGCCTTCAGCGGCGGCCGGCTCCGCGGCGGGCGCAGCATCCGCTGCGCCCGCGTCGTGCGCCACAGGGCGGCGGGCGGCGCGGGAATTGCTGTAGAGGGCGGGCCGAGGCATCCTGTCACCTTTTCTACTGCGCCGCGAACGAGCGTATGGTTTTCACGTTAGCACGTATTGCAGCCGGATGCATTCCCCGGGGCGGGAGAGACCGCGTTCTCGTGCATCATGGCCGAATGACCGCCTGGATCGACACCCATTGCCACCTGGACGCCCCCGAGTTCGACGCCGACCGCGACGTGGTGCGCCAGCAGGCCCGTGACCGTGGCGTGGTGCACTGCGTGATTCCGGCGGTGGCGCCCGGTAACTGGGCCGCCGTGCGGGAGCTAGCGAACCGGCACGGCGACAGCTATGCGCTGGGCATCCACCCGCTGTGTACGGGCACCGCCGCCGAAGACGATCTGGAGCGCCTGGCGCAGGAGCTGCAGCAGCACCGCGCGGACCCGCGTCTCGTTGCCATCGGTGAGATGGGCCTGGACTACTTTGTCAAAGGCCTCGATCCTGCGCGCCAGGAGCGCTTTTACCGCGCCCAGCTGCAGCTGGCGCGGCGCTTCGATCTGCCGGTGGTCCTGCACGTGCGCCGCTCGGCAGACCGGCTGCTCAAGGGCCTGCGCGAGGTGCCGGTGCAGGGCGGCATTGCGCACGCCTTCAACGGCAGCCTGCAGCAGGCGCGCGCCTTCATTGCGCTCGGCTTCAAGCTCGGCTTTGGCGGCGCATTGACGTTCGAGCGCGCGCTGCAGCTGCGCCGCCTGGCCACCGAGCTGCCGCCCGAAGCGCTGGTGCTCGAGACCGACTCGCCCGACATGCCGCCGCACTGGATCTACCGCACCGCCGCCGAGCGCGCCTTTGGCGCGCCCCAGGGCCGCAACGCCCCGGCCGAGCTGCCGCGCATCGCGCAGCAACTGGCCGGCTTGCGCGGCATGCCATTGGCTGCGCTGGCGCAGCAGACCGGCGCCAATGCGCTGGCGGCGCTGCCGCGCTTGCAGGGGCGGTTTGAAATATCGGTGAAAAGTGCCTCTAACGCATGATGGGCAAGCGCTTGTAGCTATGAATAATGTAGTTTCCTCGGTCCAGCCCACCCGTAAAAAAGGCCACGCTCCATGACTTTTTCCGCTTCCGCTCCTGGGGCGCCCGCTGCCGCGTCCCGGCTGGTCGGCCTGGCGCCCGTGGTCGGTGCCGGCACCGTGCTGCTGGTGCTGGGCAGCTTTCCGGGCGCGGCCTCGCTGCGCGCGCAGCAGTACTACGGGCATCCGCAAAACCATTTCTGGTGCATCCTGCAGGCGCTGTGGCCCCAGCACCCGATGCCCGGCCGCGCCGATTACTCCGGTCGCTGCGGCTGGCTGCTGGCACGCGGCCTGGGCCTGTGGGATGTGTACGGCGCCTGCGAGCGCGAAGGCAGCCTCGATGCGCAGATCCGCCATGCCGAGGTCAACGATTTCGCCGCATTGCGCGTGCGCTGCCCGCGCCTGGCGGCCATCGCCCACAATGGCGGCGAGAGCTTCAAGCACGCGCGCGCCACGGCGGCGCTGGGCGTGCCGGTGTACAAGCTCCCTTCCACCAGCCCCGCGAATGCATCGTGGAGCTTCGAGCGCAAGCGCCAGGCCTGGGCCGAGGTCATGGCGGCGCACGGACTGCTTTGAATCGAGAACGAATGGCCCGCAGCAAAAAAATTTCTTCCTCCCCTTCTTCCGACCCCGCCGAACTGCCCGAAGTCACCGTCTCCGACGACGGCGAGGTGCGCCACCTGCACCTGGGCACGCCCTGGATCCAGGGCTCCATGCGCGTCAAGGAGCCGTTCGAGATCGAACTCGAATACGTGCAGCGCATGATGGCCTGGCTGCTGTTTGTCGAGCCTGCCAGCGTGGCCGAGCGCCATGCCATGCAGCTGGGCCTGGGCGCAGGCGCGATCACCAAGTTCTGCCACAAGAAGCTGCGCATGTGCAGCACCGCCATCGAACTGAACCCGCAGGTGCTGGCGGTGTGCCGCTCGTGGTTCAAGCTGCCGCCCGACGGCCCCACGCTGCGCGTGGTGCTGGCCGATGCCGCGCAGGAGGTGCGCAATCCGATGTGGCACGGCACGGTCGATGCGCTGGCGGTCGACCTGTACGACCACAACGCGGCCGCGCCGGTGCTCGACAGCGCAGAGTTCTATGCCGACTGCCGCGCCTTGCTCAGCGACGACGGCGCCATGACGGTGAACCTGTTTGGCCGCGCGGCGAGCTACGGCGAGAGCCTCGAAAAGATGGCCACCGTGTTTGGCGAAGACGCGCTCTGGACCTTCAAGCCCACGCGCGAGGGCAACACCGTGGTGCTCGCGCAGCGTACGCCCACGCACCCCAAGCGCGCCGAGCTGCAGGTGCGCGCCGAAGCCATCCAGGCACGCTGGGACCTGCCGGCCGCCAAGTGGATGCGCGTGTTCAAGCCCGTGGCCGGCTGATGCCGGGGTGGCCCTTCCATTTTCCGGACCTCCGATGACCTCTGCCCACGCTCCCCTGCAGGCTGCAGCTGCGCCTTCTTTTGCCGGGGCGCTGGACTGGCGCCGCATCGTCGACTGGCTGCACGCCGACGGCGTGATCGCCCCCGAGGAGGCGCAGCGCACCGTGGCGCGCTGCGCGCAGGCCGAGAGCCGCCAGCACCCGCTGGTGCGCCTGGCCAGCGTGGCCATGGCGCGCGCCAGCGACGGCAAGCCGCTCGATACCGAGATGCTGACCGAGTACCTCGCGCAGCGCTGCGGCCTGGCCTACCTGCGCATAGACCCGCTCAAGGTGGACGTCGGCAAGGTCGCCGACACCATGAGTGCCAGCTACGCCGAGCGCCACAAGGTGCTGCCGGTGCAGGTCACGGCGCAGGAGGTGGTGGTGGCCACGGCCGAGCCCTTCGTCACCGACTGGGTGGCCGAGGTCGAGCGCCAGGCGCGCCGCCCGGTGCGCCGCGTGCTGGCCAACCCACAGGACATCCAGCGCTACACGGTGGAATTTTTTGCGCTCGCCAAGTCCGTGCGCGCAGCGCAAAAGGCCGGCGGCAGCGCCGGCGCGAGCAGCTTCGAGCAGCTTGTCGAGCTCGGCAAGACGCACAAGCAGCTCGACGCCAACGACCAGGGTGTCGTCAAGGTGGTCGACTGGCTGTGGCAGTACGCGTTCGACCAGCGCGCCAGCGACATCCACCTCGAGCCCCGGCGCGAGCAGGGCGTGATCCGCTTTCGCATCGACGGCGTGCTGCACCCGGTCTATCAGATGCCGATGGGCGTGATGAGCGCCATGGTGGCGCGCATCAAGCTGCTCGGGCGCATGGACGTGGTCGAAAAGCGCCGGCCGCAGGACGGCCGCATCAAGACGCGCAACCCGCGCGGCGACGAGGTGGAGATGCGCCTGTCCACGCTGCCCACGGCCTTCGGCGAGAAGATGGTGATGCGCATCTTCGACCCCGACACGGCGCTCAAGGACCTCGATGCGCTGGGCTTCTCGCCGCACGACTCGCAGCGCTGGGAGGCGCTTATCGCGCGCCCGCACGGCATCATTTTGGTGACCGGGCCCACGGGCTCGGGCAAGACCACCACGCTGTACTCCACGCTCAAGCGCGTGGCAACCGAAGAGGTCAACGTCAGCACCGTCGAAGACCCGATCGAGATGATCGAGCCGAGCTTCAACCAGACGCAGGTGCAGCCGCAGCTCGACTTCAGCTTCTCCGAGGGCGTGCGCGCCCTCATGCGCCAGGACCCCGACATCATCATGGTCGGCGAGATCCGAGACCTGCCGACGGCCGAGATGGCGGTGCAGGCTGCGCTCACCGGCCACCTGGTGTTCTCGACGCTGCACACCAACGACGCGCCCAGCGCCGTCACGCGGCTGATGGAGCTGGGCGTACCCAACTACCTGATCAACGCGACGCTGCTCGGCGTGCTGGCGCAGCGCCTGGTGCGCACGCTGTGCAAACAGTGCAAGCAGCCCGACCCCGAGGCCTCGGCCCAGGTGCTGGCCGAAGCCGTCAAGCCCTGGAAGCTTTCCGGCGAATACCGGCCCTTCAAGGCCGTCGGCTGCGTGGACTGCCGCATGACGGGGTTCCGCGGCCGCATGGGGCTGTACGAACTGCTCACGGTGAGCGAGGCGCTCAAGGACGGCATCACGCGCGAGCCGTCGATCGACGCGCTGCGTCGCCAGGCCGTGCACGATGGCATGCGCCCGCTGCGCATGGCCGGCGCGCTGCGCGTGGCGCAGGGGCTGACCACGCTCGACGAGGTCATTGCGGCCACGCCGCCGCCCCAGTGAGAGGTGTTTCCTAGGGTAAACGCTTAGGCCACCTGTAGGTGGAATCCACATCGAAAGTGCCCCCAATCGAACGCAAAATCGTTCGCTTGTGATTTCCTTCTGGGGGACATTTTTGTGAAAATCAAGAGTCAAAAAGACTTCTTTTCCGGCCTCATGTTCATGGGCGTCGGAGGGGCTTTTGCCATAGGTGCCACCACCTATAACGTCGGCTCGGGCGCCCGCATGGGACCCGGCTACTTTCCGCTGATCCTGGGCATCCTGCTGGCCATCCTGGGGGTGATCATCACCTTCAAGGCGACCGTGGTGGAAACCGAGGACGGCGACAAGGTGGGCAAGTGGGCATGGAAGCAGATCTTCTTCATCCTGGCCTCCAACTTCGCCTTCGGCATCCTGTTGGCCGGTTTGCCAAGCATCGGTGTTCCCGCCATGGGCCTGATCGTCGCCATCTACGGCCTGACGTTCATCGCCAGCCTGGCGGGTGACCAGTTCCATGCCAAGTCGGTGTTCGTTCTCGCCACCGTTTTGGCGATTGGTAGTTACGTGGCTTTCGTGTGGGCACTGAAATTGCAGTTCCCCGTGTGGCCTAGCTTCATTTCGGGTTAAGCGAGAGTACCGACCATGGAATTGTTTGATCACTTGGCGATGGGCTTCGGCGTCGCCTTCACGTTTCAGAACCTCATCTACTGCTTCATCGGCTGCCTGCTGGGCACGCTGATCGGCGTGCTGCCCGGCATCGGCCCGGTAGCCACCATCGCCATGCTGCTGCCCGCGACCTACGCGCTGCCCCCGGTGGCCGCGCTGATCATGCTGGCTGGTATCTACTACGGCGCGCAATACGGTGGCTCGACCACCGCCATCCTGGTGAA
Source organism: Acidovorax sp. SRB_14 (assembly GCF_012932145.1). GTDB lineage: Bacteria > Pseudomonadota > Gammaproteobacteria > Burkholderiales > Burkholderiaceae_C > Simplicispira. The sequence continues at coordinate 36,301 of NZ_MWOK01000005.1, forward strand.
CCTGCCAGGCGAGTCTTCGTCGGTGGTGACCGTGATCGACGGCTACCAGATGGCGCGCAAGGGCCGGGCAGGGCCGGCGCTGGCGGCAGCGGGCATGGGCTCGTTCTTTGCCGGTTGCGTGGGCACGCTGATCCTGGCCGCATTTGCGCCGCCGCTGACCGAAATCGCCTTCAAGTTCGGCCCGGCCGAATACTTCTCGCTGATGACCCTGGGCCTGATCGGCGCCGTGGTGCTGGCCTCGGGCTCGCTGCTCAAGGCCGTGGCCATGATCGTGCTCGGCCTGCTGCTGGGCCTGGTCGGCACCGACGTGAACTCGGGCGTGGCCCGCTACAGCTTCGACATCCCTGAGCTGACCGACGGCCTGAACTTCGTCGTGATCGCCATGGGCGTGTTCGGCTACGGCGAAATCATCGCCAACCTGTCCAAGCCCGAAGACGAACGCGAAGTGTTCACCGCCAAGGTGCAGGGCCTGATGCCGACCAAGGAAGACTTCAAGCGCATGATCCCCGCCGTGCTGCGCGGCACCGCGCTGGGCTCGGCCCTGGGTATCCTGCCCGGTGGCGGTGCGCTGCTGTCGGCTTTTGCCGCCTACACGATCGAGAAGAAGACCAAGCTGCGTGCCGGCGAGGTGCCGTTCGGCCAGGGCAACATCCGCGGCGTGGCCGCGCCTGAAGCCGCCAACAACGCGGGTGCGCAAACCTCCTTCATCCCGCTGCTGACGCTGGGCATTCCGCCCAACGCCGTGATGGCGCTGATGGTGGGCGCGATGACCATCCACAACATCCAGCCTGGCCCCCAGGTGATGACCAGCAACCCCGAGCTGTTCTGGGGCCTGATCGCCTCGATGTGGCTCGGCAATGCGATGCTGATCATCCTGAACCTGCCGCTGATCGGCATCTGGATCAAGCTGCTGACCGTGCCTTACCGCTGGCTGTTCCCGTCCATCGTGCTGTTCTGCGCGGTGGGGGTGTATGGCACCAACAACAACACGTTCGACGTGTGGCTGGTGGGCATCTTCGGTCTGGTGGGCTACATCTTCCACAAGCTCGGCACTGAGCCTGCGCCGCTGCTGCTGGGCTTCATCCTGGGGCCGATGATGGAAGAGAACCTGCGCCGCGCGCTGCTGCTCTCGCGCGGTGACTGGAGCGTGTTCGTGACGCGTCCGATCTCCGCCGGCATGCTGGTGGCCGCCGTGATCCTGCTGATCATCGTGCTGCTGCCCGCAGTGAAGAACAAGCGCGAGGAAGCCTTCGTCGAGGACTGACGCAGGCGGGCATGGCCCGTGCACACACAACGGCACCTTCGGGTGCCGTTTTTTTTTGCCGCGCCGGGTGCGCTCGGTTCGCCTGCGGGGCCGGAGAACGCCGCCACAATAGCGGGCTCTACAGGTCTCTGCCCATGCCCCTTGCCCTGACGCCACCGCAGCACCCCCAGCGGGTGCTGTTGCACAACGAAATCCATGCGCGCCCCCCCGAGTCGATGGCCGCGCCTTTGGCCATCGCGCACATCGTCATGCTGGCCGATGCGGCGGGGCGCGAGGCCAGCCGTGCCCACCTGGCGGCGCTGCTGCGCGAGCGCCACCTGGCCTTGCCCGATGCGCACACCACGCACCTGCGCATGGACCTGGGCGCTTTCCGCCTGCGCTGGGAACTGCACACCGAGTTCGTGACCTGGACCTTCATGGTGCCCACGCAGGCCGAGGGCTTTGGCGAACGCGAGCCCGTGGGCGCCGCCGCCGCCGTGCCGCGCGAATGGCTGGCTGCGCTGCCGGGGCAGTGCCTGTGCAGCCTGAACCTGTGGGTGCTGTCCACCCAGGCCTTTGGCGCGGGCGCGCTGGTGCCCCAGGTGCTGCACGAGGACACCCTGGTGGCCTCGACCGTGGCCGACGGCCACGGCGAGGTCTACACCGACTTCGCGCTCCACCCTGACGGCTCTTCGCGCATGGTGCTGCTGGCCGGCCGCATGGCGCCGCGGCGCCTGGGCCGGCTGGTGCAGCGCCTGCTCGAGGTCGAGACCTACCGCATGGCCGCGCTGCTGGGCCTGCCCGCCGCGCGCGGCGCCGCCGCCGAGCTGGCCAGCGCCGAGCGCGAGCTGGCCGAGCTGGCCGACGCCATCCGCACCGCCAACCGCCATGCCGAGCCGGCGCTGCTGGACCGGCTCACGCGCCTGGCCGGCCAGGTCGAGAGCCAGTACGCGGCCACGCATTCGCGCTTTTCGGCCAGCAAGGCGTATTTCGAACTGGTCGACCTGCGCATTGCCGACCTGGCCGAATCGCGCCTGGCGGGCCTGCAGACCATCCGCGAGTTCATGGACCGGCGCCTGAGCCCCGCGCGCAGCACCTGCGAGTGGGCGGCGCGGCGCCAGGAGGCGCTGTCGCAGCGCGTCTCGCGCATGAGCAACCTGCTGCGCACGCGCGTCGAGATCGAGCAGCAGCAAAGCAGCCAGGCGCTGCTGGCCACCATGAACCAGCGCCAGGGGCTGCAGCTGCAGCTGCAGTCCACCGTCGAGGGGCTGTCGGTGGCGGCCATCACCTATTACATCGTCGGGCTGGTGAGCTACTTGGCCAAGGGCGCGCAGCCGCTGGGCTGGCCGCTGGCGCCGGAGACCACGGCCGCCATCGCCATTCCGGTGGTGGCGCTCGCCGTGTGGGGGTCGCTGCGCCGGCTGCACCAGCGCATGTTCTCTCCGGGAGCATGAGGCGGCATCGCCCGCCGTTGCCCGCCATCGCCTTTCAGGAATAAGTATCAAAAGTGCCTTCAACGCAAGCCAGTCAAGCGCCAGCAGCTAGCAAAAATGTAGTTGTCGGCATCACCCTCGCGGTGCTCGGGGCCATCGCCTTCAGTGGCAAGGCCATCATCGTCAAGCTCGCCTACCGCCACGGCGTGGACGCGGTCACGCTGATCATGTACCGCATGCTGTTTGCCCTGCCGATCTTTGCGGCCATGGCCTGGTGGGCCAGCCGGGGCAAGCCGCCGCTCTCGAGCAGGGACTGGTGGGGGGTGCTGGGCCTGGGGGTGTCGGGCTACTACCTGGCGAGCTTTCTCGACTTTGCCGGCCTGGCCTATATCAGCGCCAGCCTCGAGCGCCTGATTCTGTACCTCAACCCGACCATCGTCATGGGGCTGGGCTGGCTGCTGTACGGCCGCACCATCCGCTGGCAGCAGGTGCTGGGCACGGCCATCAGCTACTGCGGCGTGGTGCTGGTGTTCGGGCAGGAGTCACAGGGCCAGGGCGCGAACGCCGCCTGGGGCGCACTGCTGGTGTTCCTGAGCGCGGTGAGCTACGCGATCTACATGGTCTACAGCGGCGAGATGGTGCAGCGCCTGGGCGCGCTGCGCCTGGTGGGGCTGGCCACCACGGTGGCGTGCCTGTGCTGCCTGCTGCAGTTCGCATTGCTGCGGCCGCTGTCGGCCGCGCTGGTGGCGCCCGAGGTGGTGTGGCTGTCGGTGCTCAACGCCACACTGTGCACCGCCGCGCCGGTGCTGATGGTGATGATGGCGATCGAGCGCATCGGGGCCAGCGCCGCCGCGCAGACCGGCATGGTCGGTCCGATGTCGACCATCCTGATGGGCGTGTGGCTGCTGGGCGAGCCTTTCACCGCCTGGGTGGCGGCCGGCACGGCGCTGGTGATCGCCGGAATTTTTGTCTTCTCGCGCACGGCGCGCCGGCCGCAGGCCTGAGCGAGCGGCGTGCCGCGAGAGGGGAGTGGAACGCTGGCGCTGCCAGCCTATGAACGGAGGAATGTATGGATCTGGGAATTGCAGGCAAATGGGCGCTGGTCTGCGGCGCCAGCAAAGGGTTGGGGCTGGGCTGCGCGCAGGCGCTGGTGCGCGAGGGCGTGAACCTGGTCGTCAATGCGCGCCAGGCCGGGGCATTGTCCGCAGCTGCTTCTGATTTGAGAGCTATGGGCGCAGATGCAGCCAGCGCCAGAGGCCAAAAAGACCCGGCGCCGCTGGTGCTGAGCGTCGCCGCCGACATCACCACCGCCGAGGGCCGCGCCGCCGCCTTCAGCGTGCCCGGCGGACCGGGGCAGGGCTTTGACATCGTCGTCACCAACGCCGGCGGTCCGCCGCCGGGCGATTTCCGCGACTGGGACCGGGCGGCCTGGCTGCGTGCGCTGGACGCCAACATGCTCACGCCCATCGAGCTGATCCGCGCCACGGTGGATGGCATGGCGGCGCGCGGCTTTGGCCGCATCGTCAACATCACGTCGAGCGCGGTGAAGGCGCCCATCGACATCCTGGGCCTGTCCAACGGCGCGCGCAGCGGCCTGACGGGCTTCGTGGCGGGTGCGGCGCGCAGCAGCATCGCCGGCAAAGGCGTGACGCTCAACAACCTGCTGCCTGGCAAGTTCGACACCGACCGCCTGGCCGCGACGCTGCAGGCGGCCGCCGAGCGCTCGGGCCGCGCGGTCGATGCGGTGCGCCAGGCCCAGGAGGCGCAGATCCCGGCCGGCCGCTTTGGCCAGCCGCAGGAATTCGGCGCCATCTGCGCCTTCCTGTGCAGCGTGCACGCGGGCTACATCACGGGGCAGAACGTGTTGGCCGACGGTGGGGCCTACGCTGGCGCGTTCTGAGCCCAGAGGCGCCGGGCCGGCGCCTGCGCTGGATTCCACGGCGCAGGGGCACCGAGGTGCGGGCTCACCCCCATTCCCGGAGCTTCCACTTTTTTGTTACTCTGCGGCCCATAACGTCGCAACGTGTTAAACATGTGTCACTTTCGCCGCGGCCTCCGGTGCCGCGGGTGAGCACCCCGGAAACATCCATGCTGCTTCTGCCCCGCTTGCGAATGTCCTGGCTGCGCCACGCCGCGCTGTGCAGCGCCCTGATGCTGGCAGCGATGGGGGCCCCGGCGCAAGTGCCCGCGCCAGCGCCGGACGCCGCGGTGCTGCGCCTGCGCGTCGTGGGGGGGCTCGCGGGAGTCAACCAGTTCACGCGCTGGGAGCAGCCCTTCTGGACCCAGGAGCTCGCGCGCCTCAGTGGCGGGCGCTTCACCGCCGACATCGTGCCGTTCGACCGCGCCGGTGTTCCGGACGTCGAAATGCTGCGCCTGCTGCAGCTGGGCGTGGTGCCCTTTGGCACCATGCTCATGAGCGCCATGGCGACGCAGTACCCGCAGTACACCGCGCCCGACCTCGCAGGCCTGAACCCCGACATGGCCAGCCTGCGCGCCAGCGTAGCGGCCTTTCGCCCCTACCTTGAAAAGACGCTGCGCGAGCGCCATGGCGTGGAAGCGCTGGCCATCTACGTCTATCCCGCACAGGTGCTTTTTTGCAAGCGGCCGCTGACCGCGCTGGCTGACCTGGCGGGGCGGCGCACGCGCGTGTCGTCCACCACCCAGGCCGACTTCGTGGGCGCCGTGGGCGGTGTGGCGGTGCACACCAGCTTTGCCCAGATCGCCGGCGCGCTGCAGTCGGGCAACATCGAATGCGCCATCACGGGCACCACTTCGGGCCGCGCGGTGGGCCTGCACACGCTGACCAGCCACCTGTACGCCATGCCCTTGAACTGGGGCCTGGCCATTTTTGGTGCCAACCGCAACGCCTGGGATGCGCTGCCGCCCGAGCTGCGCGCTGTGCTGCGGCGCGAACTGCCGCGCCTGGAAGCGCGGATATGGCGCGAGTCCGAGCGTGAGACCACCGAGAGCCTGGCCTGCCACAGCGGCGCGCCCAGCTGCGCCAGCGCAGCCAAGGGGGCCATGGCGCTGGTGCCGGTGTCGGCCCAGGACGAGCGCCGCCGTGTCGAGATCTTCCGTGCCACCGTGCTGCCGCGCTGGCTGATGCGCTGCGCCGACGGGTGCGCGGACCTGTGGAAATACACCATCGGGGAGGCGCGGGGCATTGCGCTGCCCGCCACGCCGTGACGCCCCCCGCGCCCTCCCGGATCGGACCCACGGTGTCGGCCCTGGCCGGTGCCTTCTTGCTGGCGCTGGCGCTGGCGTCGGCGTCGCTGGTGTGGAAGACGCGGCAGGCCGAGCTGGGCGACAGCGAGGCGCAAGTCACCCGCTTCGTGGCGGGCGCCGAGGCCGCGCTCAACCGCTCCTTCCTGGCCATCGATGTGATGCTCGCGAGCACCGGCGACCTGCTGGGGCTGTCCCGCACCCAGGCCGAATGGATCCACTCCGGTGCCACCAGTGCGCTGCTGCGCGCCACCATGCGCCAGAACCTCATGGTGCGTTCGGTGACGCTGCTCAATGCGCGCGGCCAGGTGCTGGCCTCGTCGGACGCCGCGGGCGCCCGCCTGTCGCTGCGCCTGCCCGAGGGCTTTGTGGCCGAGGTGCTGGCGCCGCCCATGCCGACCCTGGTGGTCAGCGCCCCCGCGGTGAGCCTGGCCAGCGCGGAGCGGGTGCTGTATTTCGCCCGCTCCCTGCGCCTGGCCGACGGCGCCCGCGTGCTGGCGGTGGCCGAGGTGCCGACGGGCATGCTGGTGGCCGTGCTCACCCAGGGCGTGTCGATTGACGGCATGGAGGTGGCGCTCGAGCGCAGCAGCGGCCAGCTGCTGCTGGGCGTGCCCGATCCCGGCGACGCCCCGGCGCGTGCGCCTCCGCTGGCGCTCGCGGCCCAGGCGCCGCCGGCCTGGGACATGGCCGCCCGCCTGAGCGCCGCGCCGGCGCTGGTGGTCGCGCGGCCCCTCCTCTACCCGGACCTGTGGATTTCGGCCAGTCTCCCCGAGCAGGCGGCGCTGGCCAACTGGCAGACCGAGCGCACCGCCATCATCGCGGTGTCGCTGGCCTTTGGCCTCATGGTGTTGCTGGCCGCGGGCTTTGCGGTGGCCTACCTGCAGCGCACCACGGGCGCCCGGCTGGCCATCGCACAGTCCAAGGCCACGCTGGACCAGGCGCTCGAATCCATGGTCAGCGGCTTCGTGCTGCTCGATCCGCAGCACCGCGTGCTGCAGTGGAACCACCGCTTTGAGGAAATCTTCACCTGGCTGGCCGGCATGATGGCGCCGCAACTGCCGTTCCGCGCGGTGCTCGAGGCCACCGTGCGCCACCACCTGCCCGGCGCCAGTGCGGCCGAGCAGCAGCGCTGGGTGGAGCAGCGGCTGGCCGCGCAGCGCGTTCTCTCGGGGCCCCTGGAGCAGAACCTGCCCAATGGCCGCTGCATCCAGATCACCGAACGCGCCACGCCCGAGGGCGGGCTCGTGATCACCTACCACGATGTCACGGACCTGCGCCGTGCCAGCGCCGAAATCGAAAGCCTGGCCTTCTACGACCCGCTCACCGGCCTGCCCAACCGGCGCCTGCTGCTCGACCGCCTGGGACAGGCCACGGTGAATGCCGCGCGCTCGGGGCAGTTGGGCGCGGTGCTGTTCCTCGACCTCGACCATTTCAAGGTGCTCAACGACACCCAGGGCCACGAGGTGGGCGACCAGCTGCTGCTGCAGGTGGCCATGCGCATCCAGACCGCGCTGCGCGAGTCCGACACCGTGGCGCGGCTGGGCGGCGACGAGTTCGTGGTCATGCTCACCGAGCTGTCGGCCCACAGCGGCGAGGCCGCGGCGCAGGCGCAGCGGGTCGGCGAGAAGGTGCTGCTGAGCCTGGGGCGGCCTTACACGCTGGGCACGCATTCGCACCATGGCACCTGCAGCATCGGCGCCACGCTGTTTGGCCACGCCGAGCAGTCGGCCGCCGAGCTGCTCAAGCAGGCGGACATCGCGATGTACCAGGTCAAGGCGCAGCGCGGCAACGGGCTGTGCTTTTTCGACCCGCAGATGCAGACCCTGATCAGCGAGCGCGCCCAGCTCGAGGCCGACCTGCAGCTGGCGATCGAGCGCGACCAGCTGGCGCTGCACTACCAGCCGCAGTTCACGCTCGACGGCCGCATCGTCGGCGCCGAGGCGCTGCTGCGTTGGCAGCACCCGCGCCGCGGCATGGTCTCGCCGGCGGAATTCATTCCGGTGGCCGAAGACAGCGACCTGATCGTAGCGCTCGGCGACTGGGTGCTGCGCACCGCCTGCCAGCAGCTGGCGGCGTGGCAGGGCGATGCACGGCTGTGTCAGGTGCAGGTGGCGGTGAACGTGAGCGCGCGCCAGTTTCGCCAGCCCGGCTTTGCCCAGCAGGTCATCGGCGCGATGCAGAAGGCCGGCATCCGGCCGCACCTGCTGCAGCTGGAGCTGACCGAATCGCTGGTGCTCGACAACGTGGACGACACCATTGCCAAGATGCACCTGCTGCGCACCAAAGGCGTGCGCTTCTCGGTCGATGACTTCGGCACTGGGCAGTCGTCGCTCGCCTACCTTACGCGGCTGCCGCTGCACGAACTCAAGATCGACCAGTCGTTCGTGCGCAACCTGGGCGTGCGCCCCAACGACGATGTCATCGTGCAGACCATCATCGGCATGGCGGGCAACCTGGGGCTGGAGGTCATTGCCGAGGGCGTGGAGACCACGGCGCAAAAGGACTTCCTGGCGCGCTACGGCTGCAGGCTGTTCCAGGGCTACCTGCTGGGCCGGCCGACGCCGGTACAGGACTTCGAAGCGCTGCTGCTGGCGCCGCGCCGTGCCGGCGCCGAAAACAACTAAATTGATAGCTGTCAGCGCTGACGGGGTAAGCGTTTTGGCCGTTTTTGGTGTGTAAGCAGGCTGCGTGCGCAGGGTGTCCTCAGCGCCGCGAAGACACCACGATCCCGCCGACGATCAGCGCAAAGGCCACGGCATGGTAAGCGTGGGGCAACTCGCCCAGAAAGGCCGCCGACAGCAGCGCCGCAAACAGCGGCGTGAGGTTGGCAAAAAACCCCGCCACGGCCGGTCCCACGCGCTGCACGCCCATGCCCCAGCAGCGGTACGCCACGATGGCCGGCCCAACGGCGATGTAGGCCAGTGCCAGCGCCAGCGGCCAGCCCCAGGCGATGTGGTGCGCGCCCAGCGCCCATTCGCCGCCTGCCATCAGGCCCGACCAGCCCAGGCCGAACACCATTTGCGCCATCAGGAATGCGGCCCAGTCACCGCGCACGCCGGCCGGCCCGACCGTGCGCACCAGCAGCCAGCTGTAGAGCGACCACGACAGCGTGGCCAGCAGCATGAACAGGTCGCCCGGCACCAGGCGCAGCGCCAGCAGGGCGCTCCACTGGCCGTGGTTGAGCACGCACAGCACGCCAGCCATCGACAGCGCAGCGCCCAGCAGCTGGCGCCGCGTCACGGCCACGCCGAAGAACAGGGCGCCCAGCACCAGCATCCACAGCGGCATGCTGGAGCCGACCAGCGTCACGTTCAGCGGCGATGAGGTCTGCAGCGCCAGGTACTGCAGCGCGTTGTACAGGCCCACGCCGAGCAGGCCCAGCAGCGCATAGCGGCGCCAGTGCGGCCACAACGGGCTGCCGGCGCGTAGCACGCCATGGGCCAGCGGAAGCAGCAGGGCGAACGCCAGCGCCCAGCGCAGGAAGTTGAGCGTGATCGGCGGCACCAGCTCGTGCACCAGCCGCCCCACCACGGCGTTGCCTGCCCACAGCAGCGGCGCCAGGGTCAGCAGCGCGGCCGTGCCAGGTGTGATTTTTTGTGTCATCGCATCACTGTAGCGGCGCGCTGCGGGGCAAGGCTTGCAGAAACATGGCAGGATGCAGGCCCGTTTTCACCCGTGTCCTGGAGACCATTTCCCATGAGCCTTGCCATCCAGATCCGCCAGCACGGCGGCCCCGAAGAACTGCAGATCGTCGATGTGGCCGTGGGCGAGCCCGGCCCCGGCGAGGTGCGCATCCGCCACCATGCCGTGGGCCTGAACTTCATCGACGTCTACCACCGCACGGGGCTGTACCCGCTGTCCATGCCGGCGACCATCGGCATGGAAGCTGCGGGTGTGATCGAGGCCGTGGGCGAGGGCGTCACGCACCTGCGCGTGGGCGACCGCGCGGCCTACGCCAGCAACCCGCCCGGCAGCTACTGCGAGGTGCGCGTGATGCCCGCGCGCTGCGTGTGCCAGCTGCCCGACAGCATCGGCTTCGAGACCGGCGCCGCCATGATGCTCAAGGGCCTGACGGCGCAGTACCTGCTGCTCAAGGCGCGGCCGGTCGAGGGCCTGGTGCCCGGCGACTTCGTGCTGTTCCATGCGGCCGCCGGCGGTGTCGGCCTGATCGCCTGCCAGTGGGCGCGGGCGCTGGGCCTGCAGCTGATCGCCACCGCGGGCAGCGAGGCCAAATGCCAGCTGGCGCTGGCCAACGGCGCGGCGCACGCGATCAACTACCGCACCGAGGACTTTGCCGCGCGCGTCAAGGAGATCACCGCCGGCCAGGGCGTCAAGGTTGTGTACGACTCGGTGGGCAAGGACACTTGGGACAAATCGCTCGACTGCCTGCGCCCGTTCGGCCTGATGGCCAGTTTTGGCAACGCCTCGGGTCCGGTGCCGCCGTTTGCGCCCGGCATGCTGGGCGCCAAGGGCTCGCTCTATGTCACGCGCCAGACGCTGTTCACCCACATCGCCACGCGCGAGAGCACGCAGGCCATGGCCGATGCGCTGTTTGCCGTGGTGCAGAGCGGGCAGGTGAAGATCCACATCGACCAGCGCTACCCGCTGCAAGAGGTGCAGCAGGCGCACCGCGACCTGGAGGCGCGCAAGACCACGGGTTCGACGATCCTGACGCTGTCCTGAGATGGCCGGTGCGGCACGAGGGCGCTGCACCCCCTTGGGCCGCCGCCTCCGCAGCGGCCCGAGTTCAGGCCGATCCGCGCAGGCGGCTGGGCGCCAGCGAGCCGCTTTGCTCGAGGATGGGGTAAGCGATCGAGCACAACAGCGAGTTGATGCGCTTGAAGTCGCTGATCAGGTCGATGTGCAGCGCGCTGGTCTCGATGCTGGGCACGGAATTGATCGACAGGCGCGCCAGGTGCGTGGCCGCATAGGCGCGTTCGAGCTCGCGGAAGTGCGTCTTTTCCTCGATCAGGCGCTTGGCGTCGCGCTCGTTGCTGTTAAGGAAGACGCTCATCGCTAGGCGCAGGTTGTCCAGCAGGCGCGCGTGCAGCTCGTTGATCTCCTGCATGCCGGGCTCCGAGAACTTCAGCCCCTTCTTGATCTTCTTGTCCTCGATGTCGATCAGCACGCGCTCGATGATGTCGGCGACCTGCTCCATGTTGATCGTGAAGCCGATGATGTCGGCCCAGCGCCGTCCCTCGCGCTCGTCCAGCGCCTCGCGCGGGATCTTGGTCATGTAGTACTTGATGGCCGAATACAGGCCGTCAACCTGGTCGTCGAGGCGGCGCAGGTCTTGCGAGAGCTTGAGGTCGTTGGAGCGGATGACGGTGTGGATGCCCTGCAGCATGGTCTCGACCACGTCCGCCTGGTGCAGTGCCTCCCGCGCGGCGCACGAAATGGCCAGCGACGGCGTGGCCAGCGCCGAGGGGTCGAGGTGGTGCGGGCGCGTGTCGGTGGCATGGGCCTCGTCGGCGGGCAGCAGGCGCGCCACCAGGCGTGCCACCGGTCCGGTCAGGCCGATGCAGACCATGGCCATCACGGTGTTGAAGGCCAGGTGGAACAGCACGACCAGCGCGGCATCGTTGGCCACATGGGGGCGAACGTACTGCATCCAGGGCGTGACCAGCGGCGTCATGATCAGCACCCCCGCGATCTTGAACAAGAGGTTGCCCAGCGGCACCTGGCGCGTGGCCACGTTGGCGCGCAGCGTGGTCAGCACGGCCAGCAGGCCGCTGCCCAGGTTGGCGCCCAGCACCAGCCCCAGCGCCACCACCACCGGGATGCCGCCCGAGCCGACCAGCGTCGCCGTCAGCAGTACGGTGGCGAGGCTCGAATACGACACCAGCGCCAGCACGGCGCCCATGGTGATCTCGAGCAGCGGGTCGCTCGTCAGGGCGCCCAGAATGGCGCGCACCGTCTCCGACTGCGTCAGCACCGTCGTGGCCTCGGTGATCAGGCGCAGCGCCAGCAGCATCAGGCCCAGGCCGATCAGCACGCGCCCCATGCGCCCCACGGTGGCGTCCTGGCGCGGCACGTAGAGCACCACGCCGACAAAAATGAGCAGCGGCGACAGCCAGGACAGGTCGAGCGAGAACACCACCGCCATGATGCTGGTGCCCACGTCCGCCCCCAGCATCACGGCCAGCGCCGCCGGCAGCGCCATCAGGCCCTGGCCGACGAACGAAGAGACGATGAGCGCTGTCGCCGTGGCCGACTGCACGACGGCCGTGACCCCGACCCCCGACAGCGCCGCCGTCAGCGGCGTGCGCACACTGCGTGCAATGATCTGGCGAAGGCTCGCACCAAACACCCGCAAGATGCCGGTGCGCACGAGTTGGGTGCCCCACACCAGCAGGGCGATGGCGGCTAAGAGATTGAGTAGGTGCTTCATGAAGTGAGCCGGACACTATAACGGCGCCACTCCAACTTGTACCAGACTGTATGCAATAGCACACTTTGCAGTGCGCTATTGGCGTTCAGCGTTTCACCGTGTCTGGCGCACGCGCAGCAGCTCGTCGACGATCAGGCAGACCGCGCCCACGGTGATGGCGGCATCGGCGACATTGAAGGCCGGGAAGTGCGACGCCGCCCAATGGAAGTCGAGGAAGTCGACCACGTAGCCATGCATCATGCGGTCGACCACGTTGCCGACGGCGCCGCCCAGGATGCTGGAGAGCGCGAACGCAAACAGCTTCTGGCCCGGGTGCGCGCGCAGCTGCCACAGGATGAACAGCGCCGCCGCCACGCCAAAGCCGGTGAACAGCCACCGCTGCCAGCCGCCGGCCTGCGCCAGGAACGAGAACGCCGCGCCGGTGTTGTGCGCGCGCACGATGTTGAAGAAGCTGGTCACATAGGTCGCGTCGCCCAGGCGGTAGGCGCCCAGGATCAGCGTCTTGGTGAACTGGTCGGCGACCAGGATCAGCAGCGCCCAGCCCAGCCAGGGCCAGAGGCTGCTGTCCGAGCGGCCCGAAGCCGCGGCGCGGGCCATTTAAGCGTGCTCCCGGTGTTCGCCGGCGCCGAAAAGGTTGCTGGTGCAGCGCCCGCACAGCGTGGGGTGCTGCGCATCGTGGCCGACGTCGCTGCGGTAGTGCCAGCAGCGCTCGCATTTGGTGTCTGAACTGGCTGTAACGCTTGCCTGTAGGGCGTCTCCAGCTACCAATTCAATAGTCGATGTGATGAACACGAACTTCAGGTCGTCGCCCAGGCTGGCCAGCAGGGCGTGGTCTTCGGGCGCCGCCGTGAGCACCACGTTGGCCTGCAGCGAGGCGCCCACCTGGCCTTCGGCGCGCAGGGCCTCGATGTCCTTGTTGACCGTGTCGCGGATCTCGCGGATGCGGCCCCACTTGGTCAGCAGGCCGTCGTCGGGCTGGCCCAGGGACTGGAATTTCTCGACAAAGATGGAGTCGCGCCCGCCAAAAACCTTCCAGGCCTCTTCGGCGGTGAACGAGAGGAACGGCGCCATCCAGCGCAGCATGGCGTGCGTGATCTGGTGCAGCGCGGTCTGGGCGCTGCGCCGTGCCAGGCTGCCCGGCGCGGTGGTGTAGAGCCGGTCCTTCAGGATGTCGAGGTAGAAGCCGCCGAGGTCTTCCGAGCAGTACAGCTGCAGCTTGGCGACCACGGGGTGGAATTCGTAGACCTTGTAGTGCGCCAGGATGTCCTCCTGGAACTGCGCCGCGCGCACCAGCGCATAGCGGTCGATCTCCAGCATCTGCGCGAACGGCACGCTGTCGCGGGCCGGGTCGAAGTCGCTGACGTTGGCCAGCAGGAAGCGCAGCGTGTTGCGGATGCGGCGGTAGGCGTCGACCACGCGCGCGAGGATCTTGTCGTCGCCCGCGATGTCGCCCGAGTAGTCGGACGCCGCCACCCACAGGCGGATGATTTCGGCGCCGAGCTTCTTGTTGATCTCCTGCGGATCGATGCCGTTGCCAAGCGACTTGCTCATCTTGCGGCCCTGGCTGTCCACCGTGAAGCCGTGCGTGAGCAGGCCTCGGTAGGGCGCGCGGCCTTCGAGCGCGCTGGCCAGCAGCAGCGAGCTGTGGAACCAGCCGCGGTGCTGGTCGTGGCCTTCGAGGTAGAGGTCGGCCTCGGGGCCGCTGTCGTGGTGCACGTTGGGGTGCGTGCCGCGCAGCACGTGGCTGAAGGTCGAGCCCGAGTCGAACCACACTTCGAGGATGTCGGTGCTCTTGGTGTAGTGCGGCGCGTCTTCTGCGCCGAGGATCTCTTCGGCCGTCACGCGGCTCCAGGCCTCGATGCCGCCCTGCTCGACGATGGCGGCGGCCTGGTCGAGGATCTCCATGGTGCGCGGGTGCAGCTCGCCCGAATCCTTGTGCAGGAAGAACGGGATCGGCACGCCCCAGCTGCGCTGGCGCGAGATGCACCAGTCGGGCCGGTTGGCGATCATGTCGTGCAGGCGGGCCTTGCCGTTCTCGGGGTAGAAATGGGTGTGCTCGATGGCCTTGAGGGCGGTTTGGCGCAGGGTTTCGGGGGCCTTGTCGGTCGTGAACACGCCCTCGCCCTCGTCCATGCGGATGAACCACTGGGCGGCGGCGCGGTAGATCACGGGCGTCTTGTGGCGCCAGCAGTGCGGGTAGCTGTGCGTGATGTTTTCGGTGGCCATCAGGCGGCCGGCGTTGTCCAGCGCCTGCAAAATGGTCGGCACCGCCTTCCAGATGTGCTCGCCGCCGAACAGCGAGAGGTCGGTGGCGTAGGCGCCGTTGCCCTGCACCGGGTTCAGGATGTCGTCGTAGGCCACGCCATGGGCGATGCAGGAGTTGAAATCCTCCACCCCGTAGGCGGGCGACGAGTGCACGATGCCGGTGCCGTCGTCCGCCGTGGCGTAGTCGGCCAGGTACACGGGCGCGAGGCGGTGATAACCGTAGTTGCCGGTGCTGTCCTGCACGTCATAGAGCGGGTGCTCGAATTCGAGCCCGCCGAGTTTTTCGCCCACGGTGGTCGCCAGCACCTTGCCTTCGATGCCATAGCGCAGCAGGCAGCTTTCGACCAGCGACTCGGCCAACACGAGCAGGCCGCGCGGCGTGTCGACCAGCGCGTAGACCAGCCCGGGGTTGAGGTTGAGCGCCTGGTTGGCGGGAATGGTCCAGGCCGTGGTGGTCCAGATCACCGCGAAAGCGTCCTGGGCCAGGCTGGGCAGGCCGAAGGCGGCCGCCAGCCGGGCCGGGTCGTGCGCCTTGAACGCCACGTCGAGCGTGCTGCTCTTCTTGTCGGCGTATTCGATCTCGAACTCGGCCAGCGAGCTGCCGCAGTCAAAGCACCAGTACACGGGCTTCAAGCCGCGGTAGACGAAGCCGCGCTCGATCACGCGCTTGAAGGCGCGGATCTCGCCGGCTTCGTTGGCGAAGTTCATGGTCTTGTACGGGTTGTCCCATTCGCCCAGCACGCCCAGGCGCTTGAAGTCCTGCATCTGCTGCGCGATCTGCTCGGTGGCGTACGCCCGGCTCTTGGCCTGCATGTCGTCGCGCGAGAGCTTGCGGCCGTATTTCTTCTCGATGGCGTTTTCGATCGGCAGGCCGTGGCAGTCCCAGCCGGGCACGTACAGCGCGTCGAAACCTTCGAGCTGGCGCGCCTTGACGATCATGTCCTTGAGGATCTTGTTGACCGCATGGCCCATGTGGATCTGGCCGTTGGCATAGGGCGGGCCGTCGTGCAGGATGAACTTGGGGGCGCCGCAGCGGGCGTCGCGCAGGCGCTTGTACAGGCCCTGCTCCTCCCATTCCTTGACCCAGCCCGGCTCGCGCTTGGGCAGGTCGCCGCGCATCGGGAAGGGCGTGTCGGGCAGGTTCAGGGTGCCGCGGTAATCCGGGGCGGGAGAGGCGGGGCTGGCGGTGTTGGCGTCGGACATGGCGATGTTTGAAAGGCTTCGACAAGCTCAGCCCGAACGTCTGTGCGCCCGGGTGGCGGTGTGGGGGAAGGGGTGCTGGCAGTCCGCCGGCCCGAGCCTGTCGAGAGGCAGCAGGCGGCGCCAACGCATCAAATTCGGTCGCGCGTGGTCTGGCGGCGGGTTTCGGCGTGGGCGGCAAACCACGCACGCGCGTCGGCACAGTCGCGGGCAATGCCGGCGGTGAGGGCGCCCAGGCTGTCGTATTTGAGCTCGTCGTGCAGTTTGTGCAGCAGTTCCACGCGGATGATTTTACCGTAGGCCCCCTCGGCCCCCAGGTGCGCCGGCCATTCGAGGCAATGGGTCTCCAGCAGCACGCGCCCGCCGTTGACATCCTGCGGGTCGATCGACGGGCGGATGCCCAGGTTGGCCACGCCGGGCAGCGGGGCCGCGCCCAGCCCATGCACCAGCACGGCGAAGATGCCGCTGGCCGCCGGCTTCCAGTGCGCAAAGCGCAGGTTCAGCGTGCGAAAGCCGTCGCCGGCCGCGGCGCTGCTGGCGCCGAGCGCGCGCCCGAGTTTGCGCCCATGCACCACGTGGCCCGAAATGGAATACGGCCGGCCCAGCAGGCGCGCAGCGTCGTCCATGCGGCCGGCGGCCAGGGCCTCGCGCACGGCCGAGCTGGACACGCGCAGGCCGGGCCCGCTGCCGTGGGGGTCGGACACTTCGTAGCTGTTCATGCGCGCGACCTCGAAGCCCTGGGCCCGGCCGGCGGCGTCGAGCAGGGCGTAGTCGCCCGCGCGCTGGCGGCCAAAGCGGAAGTCGTCGCCCACCAGCACATAGCGCGCGCCCAGCCCCTGCAACAGCACCCCGTCGATGAACGCCTGGGGCGACTGTGCCGCCAGGCGCGCATCGAACGGCAGCACCACGGTCTGCTGCACGCCGCAGCGCGCCAGCTCGGTGAGCTTGTCGCGCAGCGTGCCGATGCGCGCGGGCGCCAGCTCGGGCTTGCGCAGGGCGCCGGCAAAGTAGTCGCGCGGGTGCGGCTCGAAGGTGAGCACACAGCTGACCACGCCACGGTGCTGGGCCTCGTTGTGCAGCAGGGCCAGCATGGCCTGGTGGCCGCGGTGCACACCGTCGAAGTTGCCAATCGTCAGGGCGCAGGCGGGCGCAATGGCGGGGTGGCGGAAGCCGCGGAAGATCTTCATGGGTTGTTATCTTTTTAATAGCGCGTGGCGCAAGGCCACCAAGCGCCTGGCGCCGGTTTGACTTGAAAAAAGCGTATATTGTGACGCAGCCATGGGCGCTTCTGTCGCGTCTGCGCAGCGCGCAGGCGGGCCGCGCTCCATTCCTTGTGTGCATTGTTGTTCCAGGAGGCGCGTTGTGAAGGTTTTGAAGCTTTCGGCCCAGGGGGTGCCCCAGTCGTGGATCACGCTGGAGCAGGCGGTGATCCACAGCGCAGCGGGCGACGTGCGCTGGGTGGCCGGCAGCGAGGTGGCGGTGTTCCACGGGGGGCACAACGCCGTCACGGGTCTGCAGTCGGTGATTGCCGTGAACAGCATCATCGGCACGCGCGGCGTCTCCCGCATCAACCCCTTTGAGCTCAAGCCGGGCCTGGCCAACAACAAGCTGTTTGCGCGCGACCGCAATGTCTGCGCCTATTGCGGCGGGCATTTTGACGAGCACGACCTGACGCGCGAGCACATCGTGCCGCTCGCGCAAAAGGGCGCCGACCAGTGGATGAACGTCGTCACCGCCTGCCGCCCCTGCAACCACCGCAAGGGCCCGCGCACGCCCGAGCAGGCGCGCATGCCGTTGCTCTATGCCCCCTATGTGCCCAGCCTGTGGGAAGACTTCATCCTGCGCAACCGCCGCATCCTGGCCGACCAGATGGAGTTCCTGGCCGCGCACCTGCCGCGCTCCTCCCGGCTGCTGAACTGAAGCGCGCGCACCCGCGCGCAGGTGCAGTGCCGCTCGCCGCCCGGAGCGCCCCGTTCTGCGGAGGTTCTGGCCCGCGCGGGGCTCGGGCTGTGCTCCAATCAGGGTTTTCCCTTGCCCGCATGCGCTGCCCATGATCGTTCGTGACCGTCCTTCCGGACTGCGTTTGTTTCTCATGCTCCGGGGTTCGATCCTGCAGCGCATCCGCACCACCTTGCTGCTCAACATCGTGCTGGCCACCCTGGTCACGCTGGTGCACGGCAACCTGTTCACGCTGAAGATCACGGTCACGCCCATCCCGTTCACGCTGATCGGCCTGCCGTTGGCGATCTTTCTGGGCTTTCGCAACAACACGGCCTACGACCGCTACTGGGAGGCGCGCAAGCTCTGGGGCGAGCTGCTGCTGCGCATGCGTTCGCTCTCGCGCCAGTGCCAGGGCCTGATCCGCGTGGACCAGCCGCTGGACCCCGCGCGGCGCGACGACGACGTGCGCGTGCGCATGGTGCACCGGGCCATCGCCTTCGCCCACGCGCTGCGCCTGCAGCTGCGCGACCAGAAGGACGACGCGCTGCTGCAGCGCTGGGTCACGCCGGCGGAATTTGCCCAGGTGCGCACCACGTCCAATCCCGCCGACGCCCTGATGCTGGCCATGGGGCGCGACCTGGGCGAATGCGTGCGCCGCGGGCAGCTCGAACCCTGCTTGGCGGTGCCGCTGGACGGCACGCTGACGGCGCTCACGGCCGCCGCGGCCTCGTGCGAGCGCATCAAGAACACGCCGGTGCCGTTTTCCTACACCCTGCTGCTGCACCGCACGGCCTACCTGTACTGCTTTCTGCTGCCCTTTGGCCTGGTGGACACCACCGGCTTCATGACGCCCTTCGTCGTGGGCATCGTGGCCTACACCTTCTTCGGCCTCGACGCGCTGGGTGACGAGATCGAGGAGCCGTTCGGCCTGGAAAGCAACGACCTGCCGCTGGACACCCTGTGCCGGGCCATCGAGATCAACCTGCGGGAGTCGCTCGGCGAGACCGATCTGCCGCCGCCCCTGCAGCCGGTGAACTACCAGCTCACCTGAGCGCTGTGCCGGGGCAGTCCAAAAAGGCCCGCGCCACCGGCCGTGCTGGCCTGCGCGGGCGCGAAGCGCTGTGGATGGGGCTTTAAAAATTACAATAGAGGGTTTTTCCCCTAGCCACCTCTCCAAGGATCCCTTTCCCATGCGCATTTCCCGCCGTTCCCTCGTTGCCACCTGTGCCACCGCCGCGCTCGCTGTGTCCGCTGGTTCCGTGTTCGCCCAGCAGGCCAAGGAAGTCAAGCTCGGCTACGCCCTGGCCGTCAATTCGCACTATGGCGCGGCAGCCAACGCGTGGGCGGATTCGGTGGAGAAGACGACGAATCAGGCCTTCAAGTTCAAGCAGTTCCCCTCCAGCGCTCTCGGCGGCGAACGCGAGCTGATCGAGGGCCTGCAGCTGGGCACTGTCGAGGCCGTGATCGTCTCCACCGGCGCGCTGAGCAACTTCGTGCCCGACGTGGGCGTGGTGGACATTCCCTTCCTGTTCCGCGACACGCAGCACGCGCGCGCCGTGCTGGACGGCCAGTTCGGCCAGGACCTGCTGGGCAAATTCAAGGCCCGTGGCCTGATCGCGCTGGCCTGGGGTGAGCAGGGCTTTCGCCACCTGAGCAACAACAAGCATGCGGTGCAGAAGGTCGAGGACCTCAAGGGCCTGAAGATCCGCGTGACCGAAAACCCCGTGCACATAACGGCGTTCAAGACCCTGGGCGCCTCGCCCACGCCCATGTCCTGGCCCGAAGTGATCGGCGCGCTGCAGCAGGGCACGATCGACGGCCAGGAGAACCCGATCTCCGTGCTGGCCTCGGCCAAGCTGTGGCAGGTGCAGAAGCACCTGACGCTGAGCTCGCACGTGTACGCGCCCGTGGCGCTGATCGTCTCGCCCAGCTTCTGGAGCGGTCTGAGCGACGCGCAGAAGGCCGCGTTCACACAGGGCGCCAAGGTGGGGGCGCTCGCATCGCGCGCCTTCGTCGACGCCGTCGAGAAGAAGGGCGTGGAAGAGGCCAAGAGCCAGGGCATGCAGGTCGTGTCCCAGGTGGACCAGGCGGCCTTCCGCGCCGCGCTGGCGCCGGCCTACAAGCAGTACGCCACCAAGTTCGGCCAGAAGACGCTGGACGCCATTGCCAGCGTGAAGTAACGCGGTTCTCGGTGCGTTCGCAACCGCCCGGCCTGGCCGGGCGGTTTGTTTCCTTCCTTCCAAGACAGGCGCCCTCCGGCGTATCAAACCCTCATGCTCAATCGCGTGGAACGCGCGCTGGTGGCTTGCAACCGCTGGGTGCTCATCGTGCTGCTGCTGGCCATGGCCTGCATCGTTTTCGCCAACGTGGTGCTGCGCTACACCACGGGGGACTCCATCGTCTGGGCCGAAGAGGTGGCCCGGCACCTGATGATCTGGTGCACCTTCCTCGGTGCTGGACTGGTGCTGCGCTTTGGTGGCCATGTGGCCATCGACAACCTGCACGGCGCGGTGGGCAGCCGCGCGGCGCGCGCGATCCGCAGGTTCGTAGTGTTCGGGGTCGGCCTGTTCTGCCTGGTCATGGCCTATTTCTCGGTGCTCTATGTCTGGGCCACGCGCTTTCAGACCACGGCGGCCACCGATGTGCCCATGGCCTGGATCTACGTGGCGATGCCGGTGGGCTTCGTGCTGATGTTCCTGCACCTGCTGTTTATCGCGCGTGCCTACATCGCGGACGGCAGCTATGCCGAGTCCGATGAGATGGACGCCGAAGCGGCGGCCTCGATCTGACCGCAGGGAAAGAAAAACCATGGCTATCACGCTTTTCATTGCCATCGTCGTGTTGCTGGCGCTGGGCTTCCCGGTGGCTTTTGCGCTGGCGATTTCGGCCGCTCTTGCGGTGTTTGTGGGCGGGCGCTACCCGCAATTGGTGGTGTTCAAGGAGATGTTCACCGGCATCGACAGCTTTCCGCTGATGGCGGTGCCGTTCTTCATCCTCGCGGCCGAGCTGATGTCGGGCGGTGCGCTCACGGCGGTGCTGCTGCGCTTCGCGGCGCAGTTCGTCGGCCACCTGCGCGGCGGCCTCGGCTACGCCAACGTGCTGTCGCTGACGCTGTTCTCGGGCATCTCGGGCTCGGCCCTGGCCGATGCGGCCGGACCGGGCTCGATGATGGTCAAGATGATGGACAAGGCCGGCTATGCGCGCCCCTATGCCGCGGCGCTCACCGCCAGCACGGCCATCGTCGGCCCCATCATTCCGCCGTCGGTGAGCATGATCATCTATGCGCTGCAGGATGAGAACGTCTCGGTCGGCGGCCTGTTCATCGCCGGCTTCCTGCCGGGGCTGCTGATCGCAGCCGCCATGGCGGCCGTGAACTGGTATGTGTGCCGCCAGCGCGACTACCGCTCGCGCGAGCCGCGCCCCAGCGGCCGCGAAATGCTGGTGACCAGCATCAAGGCGATTCCGGCGCTGATGCTGATCGTGCTGATCGTCGTCGGCATCCGCTTTGGCATCTTCACGCCCACCGAGGCCTCGGTGGTGGCGGTGTTCTATGCGCTGGTGTGCGGCAAGTGGATCTACCGCACGCTGGAGTGGAAGGCCCTGCCCGGCATTGCCGCGCGCTCGGCCATGCTGACTTCGTCGGTGCTGCTGGTGATGGCGACCTCGGCGGCCTTCGCCTGGGTGCTCACGGTGGAGGGCGTTCCGCAGTACCTGTCGGAGCTGATCGTGAGCTGGCAGCTCTCGCCCGTGATGTTCCTGATCGCCGTGAACGTGCTGCTGCTGGTGTTCGGCATCTTCATGGAGCCGCTGCCGGGCGTGATGATCCTGGTGCCCATCCTGGCGCCGATCGCCGCCGCGCTGGGCATCGACCCGATCCACTTCGCCATGGTGGTGATCGTCAACCTGACGCTGGGCATGATCACGCCGCCCGTGGGCGGGCTGCTGTTCGTGACGGCGGTGTCCACGCGCGTATCGATCACCGCGCTCACGCGCGAAATGCCGCTGTTCCTTCTGGCGCATTTCGTGGTGCTGGTGATGCTGACCTTCATTCCGGCCATCTCGACCTGGCTGCCGCACGCGCTCGGTTTCTGACGCCGGCACGCCCATGAAAAAAGCCCCGCAGGCCTGGCGCCTGCGGGGCTTTTTTTGCGCGGCACTGTCAGGCGAACACGCCGGCCGTCTCCTGCATGCGCGCCGACACCTCGCCCAGGTGGTGCAGCGTGTCGCCGAACTGCATCTCCATCTGGCTGAGTTTCTTGAAGTAGTGGCTGCCGATGTATTCATCGGTCACGCCGATGCCGCCATGCAGCTGCACCGACTGCTGGCCGACGAAGCGCATCGACTGGCCCAGCTGGACCTTGGCGCGGGCCAGGGCCCGGCGACGCTCGGGCGCCGGGGCGCCGAGCTTGAGGCTGGCGTAGTAGCCCATCGAGCGCGCCAGTTCGAGCTGCATCTTCATGTCGGCCACGCGGTGGCGCAGCGCCTGGAAGCTGGCGATGGCCACGCCGAACTGCTTGCGCTGGTTCATGTAGTCCACGGTGAGGGCCAGGGTCTGGTCCATCACGCCCACGGCTTCGGCGCACAGGGCGGCAATGCCGGTATCCACGGCCAGCTCCAGGGCGGCCAGGCCGTCCGCGGTGACGAGCATGGCCGGGGCGTTGTCCAGCTCCAGCTCGGCGGCGCGACTGCCGTCCTGCGTGCCGTAGCCGCGCGCGGCCACGCCAGCGGCGCCGCGCTCGACGAGGAACAGCGCGATCTGGCCGTCGAGCTGCGCGGGCACAAGGTAGGCATCCGCCTGGTCGCCGGCCGGTACTATGCTTTTCATAGCTGTCAGAGTATGACCTGTGGGCGTTACAGTCGCTTTTGCCTCGCAAACGTCGAGGCGGTAGCGGGCCTTGCGCTCCTGCTGCGCCAGCACGACCAGGGCCTCGCCACTGGCAATGCGCGGCAGCCAGGCGGACTGCACGGCGGCGGGGGCGCACTGCGACAGCACGGCGCTGGCCATGAAGGCCTGCGCCAGCGGCTCGAGCACCATGCCGCGGCCCAGTTCTTCCATCACCACCATCGCATCGATCGCGCACTGGCCCAGGCCGCCGTGCTGCTCGGGCACGGTCAGGGCCGTGAGGCCCAGCTCGGCCAGTTCGCCCCAGGCGGCGCGGTCAAAGCCGCCGGCAGCGGCAATGGCGCGGCGGCGCTCGAAGGAGTAGCCCTTGTCCACCCAGCGGCGCACGGCGTCGCGCAGCTGTTGCTGATCGTCGGAAAAATCGAAGTCCATTTTGTTTATTCCTAGCGAAGCTCTTGCGGGAGCCCCCTCGCAGAGGGGGTGCGGGGGAGCGGTCCTGTTTCGCGAAGCGAAAATCGGCGCCGCTCACGGACATGGTTCAACCCAAAACGGTTTGAGCGACGATATTTCGCTGCACTTCATTGCTGCCGCCGTAGATGGTGGTCTTGCGCAGGTTGAAGTAGGTGGAGGCCAGCGGCGCATTGGCCGCGGCGCCGCCCGGGAAGTCGCCCTGCCAGCCCGCTTCCATGGCTTCCTCGATGAACGGCAGGGCAAACGGCCCGGCCGCCAGCATCATCAGCTCGGCATAGCGCTGCTGGATCTCGCTGCCTTTGATCTTGAGCAGGCCGGCGATGTCGAGCGAGTTCTTGCCCGATTTTTCGGCCGACAGCACGCGCAGCACCAGCATCTCGAGCGCCACGATGTCCACTTCGAGCAGCGCGATCTGGTCGCGAAAGCGCAGGTCGTCCCACACGCCCTCCTGCTTGGCGATGCGTTTCAAGCGCTCGAGCTCGCGCTTGCTGCGGTTCACGTCGGCGATGTTGGTGCGCTCGTGGCTCAGCAGGTGCTTGGCGTAGGTCCAGCCCTTGTTCTCTTCGCCGATCAGGTTCTCGGCGGGCACCTTCACGTTGTCGAAGAAGACCTCGTTGACCTCGCACTCGCCGTCCAGCAGCTTGATGGGCCGCACGGTGACGCCGGGCGATTTCATGTCCAGCAGCAGGAACGAAATGCCGGTCTGCGGCTTGCCCTCGTTGCTGGTGCGCACGAGGTTGAACATCCAGTCGCCGTACTGGCCCAGCGTGGTCCAGGTCTTTTGGCCGTTTACCACGTAATGGTCACCCACCCGTTCGGCGCGTGTCTTGACCGAGGCCAGGTCCGAGCCCGAGCCCGGTTCGCTGTAGCCTTGGCTCCACCAGACCTCGCCGCTGGCAATGCCGGGCAGAAAGCGCTTTTGCTGCTCGGCATTGCCGAACGCCATGATCACGGGCGCGACCATCACCGGCCCGAACGGGACGATGCGCGGCGCGCCGGCCAGTGCGCATTCTTCTTCGAACAGGTGCTTTTGCACGGCGGTCCAGCCGGGGCCGCCAAACTCCTTGGGCCAGCCGAACGCCAGCCAGCCCTTTTTGCCCAGGATCTTGGCCCAGCCCTGCAGGTCTTCGCGGGTCAGGCGCAGCGCGTTGTGCACCTTGTGGGCAATGTCCGGGGGCAGGTGGCTGCGAACCCAGGCGCGAACTTCGTTGCGAAAAGCCTGCTCGTCGGGGGTGAATGCGAGATCCATGCGATATGCCTCCTGAGAAGGCATATTTGTAGCACGGTCGTTCGATTCAGTCCTGTCCGGGGGGCGACATGGGCACGGCGGGTGCCACGGCGTTCAGCCCGAGTTCGGCGCACAGGCGCTGCAGCGTGGCCTGCAGTGCGGCGACCTGCTGCTCCAGCGCATGCATGCGCGCCTGCAGGGCCGCGGGCGCGGCACCGTGCGGCGCATCGGTGGCGTCGCTGGCGGGCGGCAGCGCCGTGGTGTCCACCGGGCCGCACAGCAACTGGGCCCAGCGCTGCTCGCGCGCGCCGGGTGCGCGCGGCAGCTGCACGACCAGCGGGCCGCCCTTGTCGCTGCTGCGTTCCTGCAGCTCGTCGAGGAAGGCCTCGACCGACGAGATGTCGGCAAAGCGGTGCCAGCGCTCGGCGTTGGTGCGCAGTTCGCCGGCGGTCTGCGGACCGCGCAGCAGCAGCAGGCCCAGCAGTGCGGCCGACTGGTCGGGCACGCCCACGCCGCGCGGGAAATTGTGCTCCCAGCGCGCGACGCGGCTGCCGCCGCCCTCGCACACCAGTGCCAGGCGCTGCAGTTCGTCGAGCGCTTCCTGCGCCTGGGCGTCGGAGACATGCATCACCGGCTCGCGCGTGGTTTTCTGGTTGCAGCCCGTGACCACGGCGTTGAGCGTGAGTGGGTAGCTGTCGGGCACGGTGCGGGCCTTTTCCATCAGCGTGCCGAGCACGCGGGCTTCGATGGCGGTCAGGGGGCGGGTGCGGGGGTCAAAAGGCATGGCAGGGATAATTCCAGCAAATGAAAAACATCGTGATTCTGATTTCAGGCGGCGGCTCGAACATGGCCGCCATCGTACGGGCTGCGCAGCAGCAGGACTGGGAGCGGCGCCTGGGCGCGCGGGTGGCGGCGGTGGTCAGCAACAAGGCGGACGCGAAGGGGCTGGAGTGGGCGCGCACCCAGGGCATTGCCACCGAGGTGCTCGACCACAAGGCGTTCGGCAGCCGCGAGGCCTTCGACACCGCGCTGGCCGCGCTGATCGACCGGTACGACCCCGCGCTGGTGGTGCTGGCGGGCTTCATGCGCATCCTCTCGCCGGGATTTGTGGCGCACTACGCAGGGCGCCTGACCAACATCCATCCTTCGCTGCTGCCGGCCTTCACCGGCCTGCACACGCACCAGCGCGCCCTCGATGCGGGCTGCAAGGTGGCCGGCGCCACGGTGCACCTGGTGACGGCCGAGCTGGACGTGGGGCCCATCCTCGACCAAGCCGTGGTGCCGGTGCTGCCGGGCGACACGGCCGAGACGCTGGCCGCGCGCGTGCTCACGCAGGAACACCTAGTCTACCCGCGCGCCTTGGCCCAGTGGCTGGAAGCCACAGCGCTGAAAGACCACGTGGCGTCGCCGCCTGGCGTTTAAGGGCCTGGTGCGGTGCAGCGCCGGTTCACGCGTACCTTAGGCGTCTGCCGGCTGGGACGCAGGTCACAGCGTGCTCAGCGTCTCCGCGCTGGTGGCCGTCAGCAGTTCCTTGGCCGCCTGCGTCTGGTCGGCATCGGTCGGGTGCAGCACCAGGGCCCAGCGCCCGCCGGCCAGCGCACTGCGCACCGAGGTGATCAGCTGGACGTGGTCGGGCCGCAGCGCGATGAGGCCCCCCAACAGCAGGCCGAAGGTGATGGCAAACCCCACGATGGAGATGAAGGCCAGCAGCGGACTGCTGGCGATCATGGGCTGGCCACTGCGGTAGAGCCACAGAAACAGCAACAGACCGAGCACGGCCCCCGCCACGCCGGTGACGGCATGGGCCCGGAAAATCGTTTTGAAAATGCCGCGCTGTTCGGGCTCCAGGCTGCGGCCAAAGAAGTTGCGGTGCGACACCTTGGCGTCTTGCGGGCCCAACAGGCGCACCTGCCCGGGGGCCATGCCGGGCAGGGCCCGCGCTCTGGCCGCAGCGGCCTGTGCATCGCTCGGGTTGCTGTAGAGGCCCACGACCTTGGTGAGCGATTGCTCGCCGAACAGGCCTTTTTTGAGAAGGTATTCCACGGTTGACTCCTTTCCACTGCGCTTTTCCTGGGGCGCCGCGGTGCCGCCCGCGCAGCCCGCGTGCCACGTCCCACCTTAGGCCGCTGCTGCCGCTGCCCCTGTAGGACGCCGGCGTGTGCGCCCGCCGGCCGGCAGCGGCGTGCGGACCTGGCCACGCAGCGTGGCGCAGGGCGGGCGCAACGGGTGTGCAGCGCGCGCTGCGCCGCCTGCGCAGTTCGGCGGTGGGACAATCGCTGCCTATGCACCCCAATGTCTTGATCAATGCCTGCGCTGAACTCGTCAGGCTCACCCTCACTTTTGAACACCCGGCCGACGCGGTGGTGTCGCGCTTTTTCCGCGACCACCGCGGCCTGGGCCAGCGCGAGCGCGCCGCACTCGCAGAAACCGTCTACACGGTGCTGCGCAAGAAGCTCCTGTTCGACCACATGGCGCCGTCGGGCTCCGGCCCCAAGGAGCGGCGCCTGGCCATCCTGGGCTACGCCCACTGGCAGGACGAGGAAGCGCGCCGCACGAACCCGCAGGCGGCGCACGGTGCGCGCGAGTTTCTGCACGGCGCTCTGAGCGACCGCGAAAAGCAGTGGCTGGAGCAGTGCGACGCGGTGCGCGAGGACGAATTGCTCGAACGCCACCGCCACAACCTGCCCGAGTGGCTGGCGCAACCGCTCAAGGAGCAGCTGGGCGACGGCTTCTGGCCGCTGGTGCAGGCGCTGTCGCGCAGCGCGCCGCTCGACCTGCGCGTCAACGTTTTGAAGGAAAAGCGGCCTGAAGTGCAGAAGGAGCTTGCGCAGGCAGCTATTAAATCCGTAGCAACGCCGTATTCGCCCTGGGGCCTGCGCGTCGAGGGCAAGCCGGCGCTGGCCAAGCTGCCGGCCTTCGTGCGCGGAGCCATCGAGGTGCAGGACGAGGGCTCGCAGCTGCTGGCCCTGCTGCTCGACGCCAAACGCGGCGAGATGGTGGTGGACTTCTGTGCCGGCGCCGGCGGCAAGACGCTGGCCATTGGCGCCACCATGCGCAGCACCGGACGCCTGTACGCGTTTGACGTGTCGGGCCACCGGCTCGATGCGCTGGGGCCGCGGCTCAAGCGCAGCGGGCTGTCGAACGTGCACCCGGCCGCCATCGCGCACGAGCGCGACGAGCGCGTCAAGCGCCTGAGCGGCAAGATCGACCGCGTGCTGGTCGATGCCCCGTGCTCGGGTCTGGGCACATTGCGCCGCAACCCCGACCTGAAGTGGCGCCAGACGCCCAAGGCGGTGGAGGAACTGGTGGCCAAGCAGACCGCCATCCTGGCCAGTGCGGCGCGGCTGGTGAAAGACGGCGGGCGCCTGGTCTATGCCACCTGCAGCGTGCTGCCGCAGGAGAACGAGGCCATTGCCGAGGCCTTCGCCGCCGCGCACCCGGACTTCGTGGCGCTGGACGCGGGCGAGGCGCTGGCGCAGCTGAAGGTGGAAGGCGCGGCGGGCCTGTGCAGCGGGGGCGAAACCGGCGGCCGCTACCTGCGCCTGTGGCCCCATGTGCACCAGACCGACGGGTTTTTCGCCGCGGTCTGGACCAAAAAGCCCTAAGCAGCGGAGAAGTCAGCGTAAACCCAGGGGTAAGTCCACGCTCCCGCGGAGCGCCGGCCTTCTAAAATTGGGGGTTCGCCCCTGCTGG
The DNA here is from genome assembly GCF_012932145.1 of Acidovorax sp. SRB_14. Classification (GTDB taxonomy): domain Bacteria; phylum Pseudomonadota; class Gammaproteobacteria; order Burkholderiales; family Burkholderiaceae_C; genus Simplicispira. Next base: position 64,231 of record NZ_MWOK01000005.1, read on the forward strand.
AAGGGGCGTCCACGATACGGCGAAAAGGGTTGGTGAGATATGTTGTTGCCCGATGGGGTGGTTCTGAATGCGGCCGTGGACTGGCTGGCCCATGGCGCGCTGCGCCTGGCGTGGTGGCAGGTGGTGCTGTACACGCTGCTGCTCACGCACATCACCATCGCCGCGGTGACGATCTTTCTGCACCGCTCGCAGGCCCACCGCTCGCTGGACCTGCACCCGATTCCCGCGCATTTCTTCCGCTTCTGGCTCTGGCTGACGACCTCCATCGTCACCAAGGAGTGGGTTGCGATCCACCGCAAGCACCACGCCAAGTGCGAAAGCCCCGACGATCCGCACAGCCCGCAGACGCGCGGCCTGCGGGCGGTGCTGTGGCGCGGCGCCGAGCTCTACCGCAGCGAGGCCGAAAATCCTGCCACCCTGGCCAAGTTCGGCCGCGGCACGCCCGACGACTGGGTGGAGCGGCATCTGTACTCGCGCTTTGTCTCGTGGGGCATTGCACTCATGCTGCTGGTCAACGTGGCGCTGTTCGGCGCGATCGGGCTGACCGTGTGGGCCGTGCAGATGGCCTGGATACCGTTCTGGGCGGCCGGCGTGGTCAACGGTCTGGGGCATTTCTGGGGCTACCGCAATTTCGAGGCGCAGGACGCGAGCACCAACCTCGTGCCCTGGGGCATCCTGATCGGCGGCGAGGAGCTGCACAACAACCACCACACCTACCCGACCTCGGCCAAGCTGTCGGTCAAGCCGTACGAGTTCGATCTGGGCTGGATGTACATCCGCCTGATGCAGAAGATCGGCTGGGCCAGCGTCAAAAAGGTCGCGCCGCGGCTGCGCCTGGGCGCCGTCAGGCCGGTGGCCGACGAGAAGACGCTGGAGGCGCTGATCGCGCACCGCTACGAAGTCATGGCCGGCTACGCGCGCAGCTTGCGGCGGGCTTGCCAGGACGAAATGGCCGCCTTGCAGGCGCGCCAAGCCGATGTCTCGGTGCTCCAGGCCGCGCGGCGCTGGCTGCACCGCGACGCCGAAAAAGTCCCGGCCCAGGTGCTGCCGCACCTGGAGCAGGCGCGCGCCGCGCACCCGGTGCTCGACAAGATGGTCACCATGCGCGAAGAACTGCGCCAGCTGTGGCTGAGCACCTCGCACTCGCGTGAGCAGCTCACCGCCGACCTGCAGGCCTGGTGCCACCGCGCCGAGGAAAGCGGCATCCATGCGCTGCGGGAGTTCTCGATGAAGCTGCGCGCCGCGCACGCCTGAGCACGGCCTACCGCTGCCCGCTGCATGGCCGCCTTGTCAGGGGGCCATGCGGTTTTTTTGCGCCCTCGATGTGAACGGGATGCTGCGTGCTGCGATGGCAGGGATGGGCAACGGCCCGCAATAACCCTGCGGCGGTGTCGGCAGGGGGATCGGATTGCAGTGGATGATTCAATCCGGTATCGATCTCTGCAAACCATGCCGCTGCTGGCGGCAAAACGATGAGCACCACCCCTTTGCCGCGTCCACGTCCTGGCCTTGCGCGTCTGTTGCCCGTCGGAGTCGACCCCGGCGCCTGGCCCTTGCTTGCTGCCCGGGGATTGCGCGCCTTTGGCGACGGGTACATGGCGGTGCTGCTGCCGGCCTACCTGCTGTCGATCGGATTGGGCACGCTGGAGGTCGGCATCGTCAGCACGGCGACGATGCTGGGCTCGGCGCTGGCCACGCTCGCGGTCGGCGCCTGGGGGTACCGCTTCGCGGGCGCACGGCTGCTGCGCTGCGCCGCCTTGCTGATGGCTGCCACGGGCTTGGGCTTTGCAGGCTTGTCGTCGTTCTGGCCGCTGCTGGTCGTGGCGCTGGTCGGCACGCTCAATCCGAGCTCGGGCGATGTGAGCGTTTTTCTTCCCCTGGAGCATGCCCGTCTGGCAGCGGCGGCCCAGGGCCATGCGCGGACCGCGCTGTTTGCGCGCTACAGCCTGGTGGGCGCGCTGTGCGCTGCGCTGGGCGCATTGGCTGCCGCCGTGCCGGACTGGCTGGTTCGACACGGCGGGCTGGCACGCCTCGACGCGCTGCGCGGGATGTTCGCGGTGTACGCCGCAATCGGGCTCGCCGTTTTTTGGCTTTATCGCAATCTGCCAGCGCACGCGCAGGGCGGCAACGCGGACAGCATGCCCGTCGCGGCGCCTCTGGGGCCTTCGCGCGGCGTCGTCGTACGGTTGGCGGCGCTCTTCAGCGTCGACGCCTTCGCTGGTGGACTGACGGTCAATGCACTGATGTCGTTGTGGCTGCTAGAACGGTTCGGCTTTTCGCTGACCCAGGCCGGCGTGTTTTTCTTCTGGACCGGCCTGCTGGGCGCGGCGTCGCAGCTCGCAGCGCCGGTGGTGGCACAGCGCATCGGCTTGCTCAACACCATGGTCTTCACGCACCTGCCGGCCAACGCCTGCCTGGTGTTGGCTGCGCTGGCGCCGAGCCTGCCGGTCGCACTCGGCCTGCTGATGGTTCGCAGTGCACTCTCGTCTATGGATGTGCCGACGCGAACGGCTTACGTGATGGCCGTGGTGACCCCGGCCGAGCGCAGTGCCGCAGCAAGCTTCACGGCCGTGCCGCGCAGCCTCGCGGCTGCGATCAGCCCGACGCTGAGCGGCGCGCTGTTCGCGGCCGGATGGATCTCGTTGCCGCTCATCGCATGCGGCTTGCTCAAGATCACCTACGACCTTGCGCTCTGGCGGGCCATGCGGCGGAATCGGCTCGACGGGCAATAGGCATCGTCGTAACGCCCGGTGGCAGGGAGGTTTCGGAAAGCCCGCCGTGGCGGGCTCCGGCACAAAAAAACCGCCCGGCAGTGACGCGGAGGGCGGTTTTCGCTGGAAAAGCGAAGGCTGAATTACTTCAGCTTCATTTCCTTGTACTCGACGTGCTTGCGAGCCTTGGGATCAAATTTCATGATCAGCATCTTCTCGGGCATCGTCTTCTTGTTCTTGGTCGTGGTGTAGAAATGGCCGGTACCCGCAGTGGATTCCAGCTTGATCTTGTCGCGTCCGCCTTTGGTTGCCATGGTGGTTCTCCTTACGCCTGGCCACGTGCGCGCAGGTCTGCGAGCACAGAATCAATACCGTTCTTGTCGATCAGACGCAGACCGGCGTTGGAGATGCGCAGGCGCACCCAACGGTTTTCGGTTTCGACCCAGAAACGGCGGTATTGCAGGTTCGGCAGGAACCGGCGCTTGGTTTTGTTGTTGGCGTGGGAAACATTGTTTCCGACCATGGGCTTCTTGCCCGTGACTTCACATACGCGTGCCATGAGGACACTCCGATATTTTTAACGGCCCTGGATCCAGCCAGGCGCATGCGGGCATGCGCGCGGTGTGCCAAGGGCCTCACCTCGCCATTACAGGGTGGCGGTAACCCGATTGCCGTGGCCCACAGGGCCCTGGCCGTGCGCAGTCAAGAGCGCAGCCAGTTTTGGCAAAGCCATGGATTATAGCGCGGGCTCAGGCAGACGGGCCTTGCTCCAGAAAACGCTGCGCGTCGAGCGCCGCCATGCAGCCCGTGCCGGCGCTGGTGATGGCCTGGCGATAGACATGATCCTGCACGTCGCCAGCGGCAAACACACCGGGCACGCTGGTCTGCGTGGCAAAGCCCTTGAGGCCGGCCTGCGTGACGATGTAGCCGCCTTCCATGTCCAGCTGGCCCGCGAAGATCTCGGTGTTGGGCGCATGGCCGATGGCGATGAAGCAGCCCTGCAGCGCGATGTCCTGTGTGCTGCCGTCCTGCGTGCTCTTGATGCGGATGCCGGTCACGCCGCTGGCGTCGCCCAGCACTTCGTCGAGTGTGTAGAAGGTCTTGAGCTCGATCTTGCCCGTGGCAACCTTCTCCATCAGCTTGTCGACCAGGATGGGCTCGGCCTTGAACTTGTCGCGGCGGTGGATCAGCGTGACCTTGCGCGCGATGTTCGACAGGTAGAGGGCTTCCTCGACGGCGGTGTTGCCGCCGCCGACCACGCACACGTCCTGCTCGCGGTAGAAGAAGCCGTCGCAGGTGGCGCAGCCCGAGACACCCTTGCCCATGAACGCCTCTTCCGAGGGCAGGCCCAGGTATTTGGCCGAGGCGCCTGTCGCGATGATCAGCGAGTCGCAGGTGTAGGTGCCGCTGTCGCCCGTGAGCGTGAAGGGGCGTTGGCTGAAGTCGACATGGTTGATGTGGTCGAAGATGACCTGCGTCTTGAAGCGCTCGGCGTGCTCCAGAAAGCGCTGCATCAGCTCGGGGCCCTGCACACCGTGCACGTCGGCCGGCCAGTTGTCCACGTCGGTGGTGGTGGTGAGCTGCCCGCCCTGGGCCATGCCGGTGATGAGCACGGGATCGAGGTTGGCGCGCGCGGCATAGATGGCGGCGGTGTAGCCGGCGGGGCCGGAGCCGAGGATGAGAACTTTGGCGTGTTGGGGCTTGGACATGTTGGAAATTCAGGTTCTTGCGCCCGGTGCAAGGGGGCGAGGGCGCTGAAGGCAGATGGGAGCGAAGCCGCAAGTATCAACCAAGTGCGGCGCCAGACCCGCCAGCCGCGTCGCTGTCACGCTGATTGAAAAAACCAATGGCACTGCCCCGGCGCGGGCCTGCGCGGGCCGCGCCGGGGCTGCCAGGCCAGGCCATGGGCATCGGGTAAGCTTCGCCCGCACGCTTATGACCTACTCACTCAATACCCTGAATGCTTCATCTGGCGGCAAGTCTGCGCCGCGCTCCGGGGCCGCGCGCTTTGGCCAGGAGGTGGGGCTGGTTGCAGGCCTTCTGGCCCTGGTTTTCTGGTTGCTGGCGCTGCTCAGCTATTCGGCCCAGGACCCGGCCTGGTCCACCTCGGGGGCCGTGCCTGCGGGCATGGTGGCCAACTGGGCCGGGCGCCTGGGGGCCTGGCTGGCCGATGGCAGCTATTTCCTGCTGGGATTTTCCGTCTGGTGGTGCGTGGCGGCCGGCGTGCGTGCCTGGCTGTCGGCGCTGGCGCACTGGATGCGCGGCGGCGAGGACGCCGGCACGCCGCACCCGCTGGCGCGCCGTGCCCTGTTCTGGGGCGGCCTGGCGCTGCTGATGGCGTCGAGCACGGCGCTCGAGTGGTCGCGCATGTACCGCTTTGAAGCGCTGCTGCCCGGCCATGCGGGCGGGGTGCTGGGCTACCTGGTGGGACCGGCCGGCATGCATTGGCTGGGGTTCACGGGGTCGGGCCTGCTGTGCATCGTGCTGGCCGTGGCGGGCGCGGCGCTGGTATTCCGCTTTTCCTGGGGCCACGTGGCCGAGGGCCTGGGCGCCCGCATCGATGCCCTCGTGCAGTCGCGCCGGGAGCGGCGCGAGGTGGCCAAGGACCTGGCCGAAGGCAAGCGCGCCGCGCGCCAGCGCGAAGAGGTGGTGCTGGAGCAGCGCACCGGGACCGAGGAGCACCCGCCCCGGCCGGTGCAGATCATCGAGCCGGTGCTGGTCGAGCCGCAGCCCAGTGTGCGCGTGGCCAAGGAGCGGCAAAAGCCCCTGTTCACCGAGATGCCCGACAGCCGCCTGCCGCAGGTCGGCCTGCTCGATGGGCCGCAGCCGCACAAGGAAACCGTTTCGCCCGAAACGCTGGAAATGACCAGCCGACTGATCGAGAAGAAGCTCAAGGACTTTGGCGTCGAGGTGCGTGTGGTGGCGGCCATGCCCGGCCCGGTCATCACGCGCTACGAGATCGAACCGGCCACGGGTGTCAAGGGCTCGCAGATCGTCGGCCTGGCCAAGGACCTGGCGCGTTCGCTCAGCCTGGTGTCCATCCGCGTGGTCGAGACCATTCCGGGCAAGAATTTCATGGCGCTCGAATTGCCCAATGCCAAGCGCCAGACCATCAAGCTCAGCGAGATCCTGGGGTCGCAGATCTACCACGACGGCAAGTCGATGCTGACCATGGGCCTGGGCAAGGACATCGTCGGCAACCCCGTGGTCGCCGACCTGGCCAAGATGCCGCACGTGCTGGTGGCCGGCACCACCGGCTCGGGCAAGTCGGTGGGCATCAACGCGATGATCCTGAGCCTGCTCTACAAGGCCGAGGCCAAGGACGTGCGCCTCTTGATGATCGACCCGAAGATGCTCGAGATGTCGGTCTACGAAGGCATTCCGCACCTGCTCGCGCCCGTGGTCACGGACATGAAGCAGGCCGCGCACGGCCTCAACTGGTGCGTTGGCGAGATGGAGCGGCGCTACAAGCTCATGAGCAAGCTGGGCGTGCGCAACCTGGCCGGCTACAACGCCAAAATCGACGAGGCCAAGGCGCGCGAGGAGTTCCTCTACAACCCGTTCAGCCTCACGCCCGAAGCGCCCGAGCCGCTGCAGCGCCTGCCGCACATCGTCGTCGTGATCGACGAGCTGGCCGACCTGATGATGGTCGTGGGCAAGAAGATCGAGGAGCTGATCGCCCGTCTGGCGCAGAAGGCGCGCGCGGCCGGCATCCACCTGATCCTGGCCACGCAGCGTCCCAGCGTGGACGTGATCACGGGCCTGATCAAGGCCAACATCCCGACGCGCATCGCCTTCCAGGTCAGCAGCAAGATCGACAGCCGCACCATCCTCGACCAGATGGGCGCCGAGGCGCTGCTGGGCATGGGCGACATGCTCTACATGGCCAGCGGCACCGGCCTGCCGGTGCGCGTGCACGGCGCGTTCGTCAGTGACGAGGAGGTGCACCGCGTGGTCAGCTACCTCAAGAGCCAGGGCGAACCCGACTACATCGACGGCGTGCTCGAGGGCGGCACGGTCGACGGCGAGGGCGATATGCCCGGCGAGGGGGGTGAAGGCGGCGAAAAAGACCCCATGTACGACCAGGCCGTGGAGGTGGTGCTCAAGGACCGCAAGGCCAGCATCTCGTACGTGCAGCGCAAGCTGCGCATTGGTTACAACCGTTCGGCGCGCCTGCTCGAAGATATGGAAAACGCCGGCCTAGTCAGTGCCCTCACCACCAGCGGCCAGCGCGAGGTGCTGGTGCCCGCGCGCAGCGAATAGCCGCCGTCCCCCTTCTGGAGTCCCGATGAAAAAGATAGTCACTGCTGTTTTGATAGCAGCCAGCGCACAGCTGGCAAGCGCTGACGGCCTCAAAAGCCTTGAATCCTTCATGGCCCGCACCCAGGCCGGGCGCGCCGACTTCACCCAGGTGGTCACCTCGCCCCCCAAGGATGGGCAGGCCGCGCGCAGCAAGACATCGAGCGGCACCTTCGAATTCCAGCGCCCGGGGCGCTTCAAGTTCGTCTACCTCAAGCCGTTCGAGCAGACCATCGTGGCCGACGGCCGCACGCTGTGGCTCTACGACGCCGACCTGAACCAGGTCACGCAGCGCGCCCAGGCGCAGGCACTGGGCTCGACGCCGGCCGCGCTGCTGGCCGCGGCCCCCGACCTCAAGGCGCTGCGCGCCGATTTCACGCTGGCCTCTGCGCCCGCGCAGGACGGGCTGGAATGGGTGCTGGCCACCCCCAAGGCCAAGGAAGGGCAGCTGCAGAGCGTGCGCGTGGGCTTTGACGGCGACCAGCTGGCCGCGCTCGACATCCTCGACAGCTTCGGCCAGCGCTCGCTGATCCGCTTCACCGGCCTGCAGGCCAACCCGGTGCTTCCGGCCTCGGCCTTCGAATTCAAGCCGCCGGCCGGCGCCGACGTACTCCGGCAGTAGCGTGCGCGGGTGCGCTACCCCGGAGCAGTGCCGGCCAGCACGGCCGCGACGCGCGCGCGCAAGGCCGGCACCAGCTCTGCCTCGAACCACGGGTTGTGCCTGAGCCAGCCATTGTTTCGCCCGCTGGGGTGCGGCAGCACCACCACGCCGGGCCAGAGGGCCTGCCACTGCCGCACTGTCACGGTCAGCGGGCCGCGCGCGCCCGGCACATGCCAGGCCCGTGCGTACTGGCCGATCACCAGCGTGAGCTGCAGGTCCGGCAGGCGCGCGAGCAAGGGCTGGCGCCAGGCGGGCGCGCATTCCGGGCGCGGCGGCAGGTCGCCCGACGGGCCGGTGCCGGGGTAGCACAGCCCCATGGGCAGGATCGCCACCTGGTGCGGGTCGTAAAAGGTGTCGGGCGACACCCCCATCCAGGCGCGCAGGCGCTGGCCGCTGGCGTCGTCGAACGGCACGCCCGACAGATGCACCTTCTTGCCCGGCGCCTGGCCGGCGACCAGAATGCGCGCGCGCGGGTGCAGCTGAAATACCGGGCGCGGACCCAGCGGCAGGCTCTCGGCGCACAGGGTGCAGCGGCGCACCTCGGCGAGCAGGGCGGGCAAGGTGGGCATGGGGCGGTGCCGTGCTCAGGCGCCCTGGCGCTGGCGCCCCGGCTTGTTCCAGTAGGTGAATTCGTCCGCGTGGACTTCGATGTCGATCTCCATCACGCGGGCCTGCAGGCGTTCCTGCACATCGGCCACGGCCTGGTTGTAGACCAGCGGCGCCAGTTCTTCGAGGAAAAAGCCGAGCAGGGCGCCGGCGGCCATGTTGCCGATGGGCCCGTCCATGTGCTGCGCGAAATAGCGCTCGATCGACACCACGGCGCGTTGCTGCGCGTCTTTGGGGAGGTGGATGTCCATGGGTGGATTTTCACGCAGCCGCGCACCCGCGTCCGCGGCCTGTGTTGGAATCGGGCAGGACGCTGGCCATGCCGCCACCGCAAGAGCACACTGAGAACAGCATGACGGGACCCCATGATTTGAAACCGGCCGCAGCCACGCCGCACCAGCCCCTGGCCGAGCGCCTGCGCCCGCGCACGCTGGCCGAAGTGATAGGGCAGCAGCATGTGCTGGGGCCGGGCATGCCGCTGCGCCTGGCGTTCGAGTCGGGCCGGCCGCACAGCTGCATCCTGTGGGGGCCGCCGGGGGTGGGCAAGACCACCATCGCGCGGCTCATGGCCGATGCGTTCGACGCCCAGTTCATCAGCATCAGCGCCGTGCTCGGGGGCGTCAAGGACATCCGCGAGGCCGTCGAGCAGGCCACCGCGGCGCGCGATGGCCTGTTGCAGCAGCGCACCATCGTGTTCGTCGACGAGGTGCACCGTTTCAACAAGAGCCAGCAAGATGCGTTCCTGCCGCACGTGGAAAGCGGCCTGTTCACCTTCATCGGCGCCACCACCGAGAACCCGTCGTTCGAGGTCAACTCGGCCCTGCTGTCGCGCGCGGCGGTCTATGTGCTGCAGCCGCTGTCGAGCGACGATTTGAAGCAAATTGTGGCCCTGGCCCAAGCCCACCAAGCGCTTCCAGCGATTGAAGATATAGCAATAGAGCGGCTGGTGGCCTATGCCGATGGCGATGCGCGCCGCCTGCTCAACACGCTCGAGACCCTGGCCATGGCGGCTGCGCAGCAGCAGCTGGGTGACATCCGCGACGACTGGCTGCTGCAGGTGCTGGGCGAGCAGATGCGCCGCTACGACAAAGGCGGCGAGCAGTTCTACGACACCATCAGCGCGCTGCACAAGTCGGTGCGCGGCAGCGACCCCGATGCCGCGCTGTACTGGCTGGTGCGCATGCTCGACGGCGGCGCCGACCCGCGCTACATGGCGCGCCGCCTGGTGCGCATGGCCAGCGAGGACATTGGCCTGGCCGACCCGCGCGCCCTGCGCCTGGCGCTGGACGCGACCGAGGTCTACGAGCGCCTGGGCAGCCCCGAAGGGGAGCTGGCATTGGCCGAATGCGTGATCTACCTGGCCGTGGCGCCCAAGTCCAACGCGGTCTACAAGGCCTACAACGCGGCGCGCGCGCTCGTCAAGAGTGAGGGCACGCGCCCGGTGCCCATGCACCTGCGCAATGCGCCGACCCAACTCATGCAGCAGCTCGACTACGGCCGCGGCTACCGCTATGCGCACGACGAGGACGGCGGCTTCGCCGCAGGCGAGCGCTACCTGCCCGACGGCATGGCCGAACCCGGCTTCTACCAGCCCGTGCGGCGCGGACTGGAGATCAAGATCGCCGACAAACTCGACCAGCTGCGCGCGCGCAACGCCTCAGTGCGCACGCCCGACGGCGAGCGCTGAGCCCGCGGCGCGCGCGGTCGCGCAAAGGCGACCGGGGCGCGGCCCTGAGGGGGTGACAGGGTCCGAAAACCGATAAGTTTGCACATCTTTTTTGCATACTCGATCAGTATTTCTTATTCGTTGCAAGGCCGTCTGATGGGGTCAAAATCCGAGGGAAAACCCCGCCAAATCGGCTCTGGGCGCGGGTTTGCAAGGGACTACAATTTTGCACAGAAACCCGCATGGCTGCATTCCTGGCGGGTTTTTTGCTAGATGGATGCCAAGCCCACAAGGCTGTGCCGACCCCAGCGCCTTTGGCGTATGCCGCTACCAACGAAGGACATTTTTATGGACATTTTGCTGCAGCAGATCATCAACGGTCTGGTTCTCGGCAGCATGTATGCCTTGATAGCCTTGGGCTATACGATGGTGTACGGCATCATTCAATTGATCAATTTTGCCCACGGCGAGGTGCTCATGGTGGGCGCCTTGACGAGTTGGAGCTGCATCGGCCTTATGCAGCAGGCCATGCCCGGAACCCCGGGCTGGATCATCCTTTTGCTGGCCACCGTGATCGCCTGCGTGGTGGCCGCCGCGCTGAACTTCACCATCGAGAAGGTCGCCTACCGCCCGCTGCGCAACAGCCCCCGTCTGGCCCCCCTGATCACGGCCCTGGGCATGTCCATCCTGCTGCAGACGTTGGCCATGATCATCTGGAAGCCCAACTACAAGCCCTATCCCACCCTGTTGCCCACCACGCCGTTCGAGATCGGCGGTGCGGTCATCACCTCCACCCAGGTGCTGATCCTCGGGGTGACCGCCGTGGCCTTGGCTTCGCTGGTGTACCTGGTGAGCTACACGAAATTGGGCCGCGCGATGCGCGCCACCGCCGAGAACCCGCGCGTGGCGGGCCTGATGGGCGTCAAGCCCGACATGGTGATCTCGGCCACCTTCATCATCGGCGCCGTGCTAGCCGCGATCGCCGGCATCATGTACGCCTCCAACTACGGCACGGCCCAGCACACCATGGGCTTTCTGCCGGGCCTCAAGGCCTTCACGGCGGCGGTGTTCGGTGGCATCGGCAACCTGCCTGGCGCCGTGATCGGCGGCATCCTGCTGGGGTTGATCGAGGCCATCGGCTCGGGCTACATCGGCACGCTCACGGGCGGCGTGCTCGGCAGCCACTACACCGACATCTTCGCTTTCATCGTGCTGATCATCATCCTGACGCTGCGGCCCTCGGGCCTGATGGGTGAACGCATCGCCGACCGCGCCTGAGGACGCCTCCATGAAGCACAACAAACTCACGACCTGGGTCCTCGGCGGCATTGCGCTGTTGGTGCTGCCCTTCATCCTGCAGTACTTCGGCAACGCCTGGGTGCGCATCGCCGACCTGGCCCTGCTCTATGTGATGCTTGCGCTGGGGCTGAACATCGTGGTGGGCTACGCCGGCCTGCTCGACCTGGGCTATGTGGCCTTCTATGCCGTGGGCGCCTACCTGTTCGCGCTGATGGCCTCGCCGCACCTGTCGGACACCTTTGCCGCGTTCGCCGCCATGTTCCCCAATGGGCTGCACACTTCGCTGTGGCTGGTCATTCCGCTGGCCTTGCTGGTGGCCGCCGGCACAGGGGTGTTGCTGGGCATTCCGGTGCTCAAGCTGCGTGGCGATTACCTGGCCATCGTGACCCTGGGCTTTGGCGAGATCATCCGCATCTTCCTGAACAACCTCGACCACCCCGTCAACCTGACCAATGGCCCCAAGGGCGTGGGCCAGATCGATTCGGTCAAGATCTTCGGGCTCAACCTGGGCAAGCAGTACGAACTGTTCGGCTTTGACGTCAACTCCGTCACGCTCTACTACTACCTGTTCCTGGCGCTGGTGATCGTCACCATCGTCATCTGCTACCGCCTGCAGGACTCGCGCATCGGCCGTGCCTGGATGGCCATCCGCGAAGACGAGATCGCCGCCAAGGCCATGGGCATCAACACACGCAACATGAAGCTGCTGGCGTTCGGCATGGGCGCGTCGTTCGGTGGCGTCTCGGGCGCCATGTTCGCGGCTTTCCAGGGCTTCGTCTCACCCGAATCGTTCAGCCTGATGGAGTCGGTCATGATCGTCGCCATGGTGGTGCTCGGTGGCATCGGCCACATCCCGGGCGTGATCTTAGGCGCCGTGTTGTTGTCGGCCCTGCCCGAAGTGCTGCGCTACGTCGCCGGCCCGCTGCAGGCGATGACCGACGGGCGGCTCGATGCGGCCATCCTGCGCCAGCTGTTGATCGCGCTGGCCATGATCATCGTCATGCTGCTGCGCCCGCGCGGCCTGTGGCCCTCGCCCGAGCATGGCAAGAGCCTCGAGCAAAAGTCCTGAACACCACCGAAAGTTAGAACATGGCAGAGAAATCGAACGATGTGGTGCTGCGGGTGGCAGGCATTTCCAAGCGCTTTGGCGGTTTGCAGGCTTTGTCCGACGTCAGCATCACGATTGAGCGCGGGCAGGTGTATGGCCTCATCGGCCCCAACGGCGCCGGCAAGACGACCTTCTTCAATGTGATCACCGGCCTCTACACGCCCGATGCGGGCGCCTTCGAGCTGGCCGGCAAGCCCTATGAACCCACGGCCGTGCACAAGGTGGCCCAGGCCGGCATTGCGCGCACCTTCCAGAACATCCGGCTGTTTGCTGAAATGACGGCGCTCGAAAACGTCATGGTCGGCCGCCACATCCGCACCAAGTCGGGGCTGGTGGGCGCGGTGCTGCGCACCAAGGGTTTCAAGCAGGAAGAGGCGGCCATTGCCAAGCGCGCGCAGGAGCTGCTCGACTATGTGGGCATCGGCAAGTTTGCGGACTACAAGGCGCGCACCCTGAGCTACGGTGACCAGCGCCGCCTGGAGATCGCGCGGGCGCTCGCCACCGACCCGCAGCTGATCGCGCTGGATGAGCCCGCCGCCGGCATGAACGCGACCGAAAAAGTCCTGCTGCGCGAGCTGATCGACCGCATCCGCAAAGACGACCGCACGATCCTGCTGATTGAGCACGATGTGAAGCTCGTGATGGGCCTGTGCGACCGTGTCACGGTGCTCGATTACGGCAAGCAGATCGCCGAAGGGACGCCGTTTGACGTGCAGAAGAACGAAAAAGTGATTGAGGCCTACCTGGGCACCGGAGGACACTGAGCATGGCCGACAACACATCCAAGAAAATTTTGCTGAAGGTGACGGGCCTGCGGGTGGCCTACGGCGGCATCCAGGCGGTCAAGGGCGTGGATTTCGAGGTGCACGAGGGCGAACTGGTCTCGCTGATCGGCTCCAACGGCGCCGGCAAGACCACGACCATGAAGGCCATCACCGGCACGCAACCGATCAGCGATGGAGATATCGAGTACCTGGGCCACAGCATCAAGGGCAAAGGACCGTGGGACCTGGTCAAGCAAGGCTTGGTGATGGTGCCCGAAGGCCGCGGCGTGTTTGCGCGCATGAGCATCACCGAAAACCTCAAAATGGGCGCCTACACACGCAACGACAAGGCCGGGATCCTGGCCGATATCGAAAAGATGTTCGTGCTGTTTCCCCGCTTGCGCGAGCGCAAGGACCAGCTGGCCGGGACCATGTCGGGCGGCGAGCAGCAGATGCTGGCCATGGCGCGCGCGCTGATGAGCCAGCCCAAGGTCCTGCTGCTCGACGAGCCGTCCATGGGTCTGTCGCCCCTCATGGTCGACAAGATCTTCGAAGTGGTGCGCGACGTGTACGCGCAGGGCGTCACGGTGCTCTTGGTCGAGCAAAACGCCAGCCGCGCGTTGGCCATTGCCAACCGGGGCTATGTGATGGAGTCGGGCCTGATCACCATGACCGGACGGGGCCACGACCTGCTCAATGACCCCAAGGTGCGGGCAGCTTATCTGGGCGAATAAGCTGCGCGGCTTGGACCCAAACCGCGCCAACGACGCAAAGGCACTGCAGTGAGGGCAGTGCCTTTTTTTGTGGCATCGCGCTCCCGCGGGCCCATCCGAGGGCGCCGCCGCCGTGGTGAGCTATTGATTCAGGAGCTTGTAACGCCCTATCGGTAAGCGTTACGGCCTGTTTTTGTGTTTTTTCTGTGCACCCATGATGTTCCTGCAAACGCTCCCCATCTCCGTCCAGACCGTGGCCTTGCTGGGGGCGAGCAATGTTTTCATGACCTTCGCGTGGTACGGCCATTTGAAGAACTTGGCGGCCGCGCCGTGGTACATCGCTGCCCTCGTGAGCTGGGGCATCGCGCTGTTCGAGTACCTGCTGCAGGTGCCGGCCAACCGCATCGGTTTCACGCTTTTCAATGTGGGCCAGCTGAAAATTCTCCAAGAGGTGATCACGCTGGTGGTGTTCGTTCCGTTTGCTGTGCTGTACCTGGGCCAGCCGTTCAAATGGGACTATCTGTGGGCAGGCCTGTGCATGCTGGGCGCGGTGTATTTCATTTTTCGCAGCGCCTGAACCGGGCCTGGAGTGTCACAAAGGCGTCAGCTTTCTGTGGCAGTGGCGTCTTGGGGGCACGGTTAAACTCCCCCGGTTCACGCAGAACGCATGGGGTTTTCCATGCTTGCGCCATTTTTGTTTTCCGATTCCCTTGAGGAGTTCTCATGCTGTTTGGCAAGCTTTTGCCGCGCGAAGGTAATTTTTTCGAGATGTTCAACCAGCATGCGGACCGCATCGTGGATGCCTCGCACGCCTTTTCGCAACTCGTCGCAAACTACAACGACCCGCACCTGCGGGACAAATACAACCAGGACGTGGACAACGCCGAGCGCGCAGCCGACCGCGTGACGCACGAGGTCAACAAGGCCGTGCACAAGACCTTCATCACGCCGATTGACCGTGAGCAGATCCACTCGCTGATCAACACCATGGACGATGTGGCCGACCTGATCCAGGACGCCGCCGAGACCATGGCGTTGTACGACGTGCGCCACATGACCGACGAGATCAAGCGCCTCACCGACCTGAACGTCAGATGCTGCGAACGCGTGCGCGATGCGGTCAAGCTGCTCGCCAAGCTGGCCGACCCGAGCGCGGCCGAGGCGGCGCTCAAGACCTGCGAGGAAATCGACCGCCTGGAGAGCGATGCCGACCGCGTCATGCGCTCTGCGATGAGCAAACTGTTCCGCGAGGAGCCCGATGTGCGCGAGCTGATCAAGCTCAAGGCCATCTACGAACTGCTGGAGACGGTCACGGACAAGTGCGAGGACGTGGCCAACCAGATCGAGGGCATCATCCTCGAGAACTCCTGAGCGCGGCGCGCTTCACAAGCATGGAAACCGTACAAACCGCCCTGTGGGTCGTCGTGCTCCTGGTGGCGCTGGCCATCGTGTTTGACTTCATGAATGGCTTCCACGACGCCGCCAACTCGATTGCGACCGTGGTCTCTACCGGGGTGCTCAAGCCCGGCCAGGCCGTGGTGTTCGCAGCTTTTTTCAATTTCGTCGCCATTTTTGTCTTCCACCTGAGCGTGGCGGCCACGATTGGCAAAGGCATTGTCCAGCCCGGCGTGGTCGACACCCACGTGGTGTTCGGTGCCCTGGTCGGGGCCATTTCCTGGAACCTCATCACCTGGTATTACGGCATCCCGAGCAGCTCCTCGCATGCGCTGATCGGCGGCATCGTCGGCGCCGTGATCGCCAAGGCCGGTGCCGGCTCGCTGGTGTCCTCGGGCATCTTGAAGACGGTGGCCTTCATCTTCGTCTCGCCGCTGCTGGGGTTCTTGCTCGGCTCGCTGATGATGGTGGCGGTGGCCTGGATCTTTCGCCGTACGCGCCCGAGCAAAGTGGACAAATGGTTCCGCCGGCTGCAGCTGGTCTCGGCCGGCGCGTACAGCCTGGGCCATGGCGGCAACGATGCCCAGAAGACTATCGGCATCATCTGGCTGCTGCTGATCGCCACCGGCTATGCCTCGACCAGCGATGCATCGCCGCCGACCTGGACCATCGTGTCGTGCTACGCGGCCATCGGCCTCGGCACCATGTTTGGTGGCTGGCGCATCGTCAAGACCATGGGCCAGAAGATCACCAAGCTCAAGCCCGTGGGCGGCTTCTGCGCCGAAACGGGCGGCGCCATGACGCTGTTCCTGGCGACCATGCTGGGCATTCCGGTGTCGACCACGCACACCATCACGGGTGCCATTGTTGGCGTCGGCTCCACGCAGCGTGCCAGTGCCGTGCGCTGGGGCGTGGCGGGCAACATCGTCTGGGCCTGGATCCTGACCATCCCGGCCAGCGCCTTCGTCGCCTCGGTCGCTTACTGGGCCAGCCTGCAGTTGTACTGAGCCCGCAAGTGCTATTAAAAAAAGAGCTTCCAGCGCTTGCTACATAAGCGCTGGAAGCTCTTTTTGCTTGAAGTGGGTGTTATTGCGAAATCTTGCGCGCTTCCTCGATCTGGTACTCGAAGTAGCGCTGGAAGCTGAAGGCCAGGCTGGCCATGAGCACGGCAGTGCCCACCAGCAGGGAAAAGGCGATGGCGGCAATCGTGAACCAGTGGGTGCGTCCCGGGCTGGCCTCCGGGGAGGCGCCGGGGTTGAAGCGGGCATTCCAGCGGTCGGGCGTCATCAGCCCATAAAGGATCGCGCGCAGGGCGCAGGCCGCAATCGTGAAGCCCAGCAGCGGAATCAGGAACCAGCTGAGCTGGTCGTCCTGGCCGAACTGCTGCACGCGCTCGATGCCGTAAATGCCCAGCGCCGTGGGGATGGGCAGCAGCCAGCCGATCATGTCGGTCAGGCCATGGAGGTAGAAGCGGTGCAGGCCCAGCGGCCCGCCGAGAAAGGCCAGCCAGGCCGCGACGGTCTTGTTTTTCATGGGCTGCATTATTCAGGCGAAGTGCGGTCGCCCGCGCCCAAGGGCTTTTCCATCAGCACGATGTCGCGCCAGGCGCCGTGCAGCACATGGTGGGCGTAGATCGCGGTGATCGGCAGCAAATCGCCGTCGCGGCTGGGGCGGATGGGTGGCATCGGGTAAACAACGATATAATTTCAGGCTTTGCAGCGTGTCGCTGGCCGGGTGGCCATGTCGCGTGTCTCAACGTTGCGAACACTGGGCTTGAGGCGCATGGCGTCGGTCCACCACCCGAAGGATAAATCATGGTCGTCATTCGACTCTCCCGCGGCGGCTCGAAGGGCCGTCCTTTCTTCAATGTCGTCGTGGCCGACAAGCGCGTGCGCCGTGATGGCCGTTTCATCGAGCGCATCGGTTTCTACAACCCCACCGCCAAGGAAAGCGAAGAAGGTCTGCGCATTGCGCAAGACCGCCTGAGCTACTGGGTGGGCGTGGGCGCCCAGTCGTCCCCCACCGTGGACCGCCTGATCAAGCAAGCCGCCAAAAAGGCTGCCTGAGTCCGGTTCCCGAACAAGGGCGGGTTCGTCGGTCCCCACTGACGAACCCGCCCTTTGCCATTTCTGCAGACCCCACCATGACCACTGAACTCACTCTCGAGCCCGCCGACCTGCCCGCAGATGCGGTGGAGGTCGGGCGCATCACCGACGCCTGGGGCGTCAAGGGCTGGCTCAAGGTGCTGTCCCACAACACCGATCCGCAGGCGCTGCTGGCAGCGCGCAGCTGGTACCTGCAGCCCAGCGAACGGGGTGCGCGCATTTTCAATGGCACGGTCCAGTTGGCCATCCGCCAGGCGCGCCCGCATTCCGACTCCATCGTGGCGTGGGCGCAAGGCATCGACGACCGCAATGCCGCCGAGCTGCTGCGCGGCGCGCGCATCTTCGTGCCGCGTTCGGACTTTCCGCAGCCCCAGGCCGACGAGTACTACTGGGTCGATCTGATCGGCCTTGATGTGGTCAATCGCGAAGGTGTGGTGCTGGGGCAGGTGCGCGAGCTGATGTCCACCGGCCCGCAGACCGTGCTGGTGCTGGAGGCCGAGCAAGAAGGCAAGTCCATCGAGCGCATGATCCCCTTCGTCTCGGCCTTCATCGACAAGGTCGAGCTGCCAGAGCGCCGCATCACGGTCGACTGGCAGCCCGACTACTAAGGGCAGGCGCCTGCCTGACCGCGCGCCATGCGCTTTGACGTCATCACCCTGTTTCCCGAGCTGTTTGGCCCGTTTCTGGCCAGCGGTGTGACGCGCCGCGCCTACGCCTCGGGGCAGGTCGATGTGCGCCTGTGGAACCCGCGCGACCATGCCGAAGGCAACTACCGCCGCGTCGACGACCGTCCGTTTGGGGGCGGCCCGGGCATGGTGATGATGGCGCCGCCCCTGGCGCGCTGCCTGGCGGCAATCCGCGCAGAACGGGCCGAGGGGCCGGGTGGAGAGGCGCCGGTGGTGCTGTTTTCGCCCATTGGCGCGGCGCTGGACCATGCGGGCGTGGAGCACTGGTCGGCCAGTGGCGGTGCGATTTTGCTGTGCGGTCGCTACGAGGGCATCGATCAGCGCTTCATCGACGCGCATGTCAATGTGCAGATCAGCCTGGGCGATTTTGTGCTTTCAGGTGGCGAAATCGCCGCCCTGGCCTTGCTGGACGCCGTGGCGCGCCTGCAGCCCGGGGTGCTGAACGACGAAGGCAGCCACCAGCTCGACAGCTTCAACCCCGCACTCGACGGCCTGCTCGACTGCCCGCACTACACGCGGCCCGAAGAGTGGGAGGGTCGCCCCGTGCCGCCCGAGCTGCTGTCGGGCCACCACGCGCACATCGAGCGCTGGCGCCGCGCCCAGCGCCTGGCTCTCACGGCACGGCACCGCCCCGACCTGATCGAAGCGGCGCGCGCGGCAGGGCGCTTGGCGCCGGCGGACGAGGCCGAGCTGGCCAAGCGCTGCTGAGTGGTTATAATCAGAGGCTTTTCGATCCTCTGGCCGGCCGCCCTGCAACGATGTTGCGGGCCTGAACGTCAATCCCGACGCTGCCACTTATGGCGCGGACACGATCGTTGGATGCAACCATGAACCTGATCCAGACCCTCGAAGCGGAAGAAATCGCCCGCCTCGGCAAGACCATCCCCGAATTCGCGCCCGGCGATACGGTCATCGTGAGCGTCAACGTGGTCGAAGGCACGCGCAAGCGCGTCCAGGCCTACGAAGGCGTCGTGATCGCCAAGCGCAACCGCGGCCTCAACAGCGGCTTCACCGTGCGCAAGATCTCCAGCGGCGAAGGCGTGGAGCGCACGTTCCAGACCTACAGCCCGCTGATCGCCAAGATCGAAGTCAAGCGCCGTGGTGACGTGCGCCGTGCCAAGCTGTACTACCTGCGCGAGCGCAGCGGCAAGTCGGCACGCATCAAGGAAAAGCTGCCACAGCGCGTCAACAAGGCGGCGGCTGCTGCTGCGACGGCTGCATAAAAGCCCCGCCGCCTTGAGCGCCCGAGCCGCTACAGCCATTGGTCTGTAGCGGCTTTTTCTTTTTTTCCAGCCCCGACTGCCGTGTCCTTGCCTCCTGTCCCTGTGTCGCCGGTCATCACGTCCTTGTCATCGCTGCCCGACTTCGACCCGCGCCTCGTGCCGGTGGTGGGTGTGGACGCGCACCTGCCCGCCGTGCGCGCGCAGGCGCAGACGCCCGAGGCCCTGCGCCGGCGTTTTGCAGCGCCGCCCGTGTGGCAACCCGAGGTGGTGCAGGAAAAGAGCTTTTCGAACCGCTCGCCGGCCCATGCCGCGGTGCTGGTTCCCATCGTGTTGCGCGACCAGCCTACGGTGCTGCTGACCGAGCGCACGGCGCACCTGTCCACGCATTCGGGACAGGTGGCGTTTCCGGGGGGGCGTGCAGACCCTGAAGATGCCGATGCCGCTGCCACTGCCCTGCGCGAGGCCCGCGAAGAGGTCGGGCTCGACGCGCGCTTCGTCGAGGTGCTGGGCGCACTGCCGACCTACGTGACCGGCTCGTCCTTCCTCATCTCGCCGGTGGTGGCGCTGGTGCAGCCCGGCTGCGTGCTGCACCCCAACCCCTACGAGGTAGCCGAAATTTTCGAAGTGCCCCTGGCCTTTTTGCTCGATCCGGCACACCACCAGCGCCATGTGTTCGAGTGGCAGGGCGTGCGCCGCGAGTGGTTTTCCATGCCCTACCAAGAGGGCGCCAAGAGCCATTACATCTGGGGCGCCACCGCGGGCATGCTGCGCAATTTCTACCGCTTCATGCAGGCCTGAGCCGCACTGCGCTCCCACCCGCCGCCAAAGTGCCGTGGGCTGGGTATCATTCGGCTCCATGAGTTTCTTCGCCATCCTGTTCGCCTTGCTGATCGAGCAGGCCCGGCCGCTGGCTGCGGGCAATGCCATCCACGCCGGACTGCGTGCCTGGGCACTGGCCATGGGCCGCGACTTCGATGCCGGCAAACCGCACCATGCCTGGCTGGCCTGGACCCTGGCGGTGCTCGTACCTGCACTGGTGGCGCTGGGCGTGCACTGGTTGCTGATCTGGGGCCTGGGCTGGCCCTTTGCCGTGCTGTGGAATGTGGCGATCCTCTATCTCACGCTGGGCTTTCGCCAGTTCAGCCACCATTTCACGGGCCTGCGCGATGCGCTCGAAGAGGGTGACGAAGACCGTGCGCGGGCGTTGCTGGCGCAGTGGCAGCAGGTGGATGTGGGCGCGCTGCCGCGCAGCGAGATCGTGCGCCACGTGATCGAGTACTCGGTCCTGTCCGCGCACCGCCACGTGTTCGGGGTGTTGGCCTGGTTTTCGGTGCTGGCGGCGCTGGGCCTGGGTCCGGCGGGCGCAGTGCTGTACCGCATGGCGGAGTTCATGGCGCGCTATTGGAAGCACCCGCGTGGCACGGCAGCCCAGCACTCCGCCAGCGCTGCATTGCAGCGTGCCTCCACGTTGGCCTGGATGGCGCTGGACTGGCTGCCGGCGCGGCTCACGGCGCTGTGCTTTGCCGTGGTCGGCAGCTTCGAGGAGGCCATCGAAGGCTGGCGCTTTCACGCGCAGCGCTTTCCCAATGACAACGACGGCGTGGTGCTGGCGGCCACGGCCGGAGCACTCAATGTGCGCCTGGGCGGTGAGGCGCTGAAGGCGCGCATCGAACTGCTGGTGCCGCAGGGCTTCGAGGTCGATGCCGACATCGGCGACAGCGACAGCACGCCGGGCCGCGAGCCCGAGGTGGGGCACCTGCGCAGCGTGGTGGGGCTGGTCTGGCGCTCGGTGGTGGTGTGGCTGCTGCTGCTGGCGCTGCTGACGCTGGCGCGCCTGCTCGGTTGAGGCCGGGTGCCGCGGGCACGGCTCAGTAGCGGCTGTGGCTCAGTTCGGCAAATAATTCACTGTAAATTTTATAGCGCGTGGCGCTTATGCCGTCTGCGTTAGAGGCGTTTTCGACCGCATCCAGAACGCCGCAGCCCGGTTCGTGCAGGTGCGTGCAGTTGTAGAACCTGCAGTCTGTCGCGTGGGCCGCGATGTCGGGCATGCAGGCAGCCAGCTGCATGGGCGCAATGTGGTGCAGACCAAATTCCTGAAAACCCGGCGAGTCGATGAGCGCCGTGGTCCGTCCTTCGTCCACCCAGTACAGGGCCGTGCTGGTGGTCGTGTGCTTGCCCGAGTTCAGTGCCTGCGAGATTTCGCCCGTCAGCACGGTGGCGCCGGGCACCAGCAGGTTGATCAGGGTGCTCTTGCCCGAGCCCGAGGGGCCGAGCACCAGCGTGGTCTTGCCGCGCAGGTGCTGCAGAAGCAGGTTGCGGTCCACATCCCCCGAGGCGGTCAGCGACAGCGGCAGAACGCCATAGTGGTGCTGGCCGTCGCTGCCGAGCATGTGGCGGTAGGGCTGCAGGCGCGCCCAGGCGCGCGCAAAGGGCTCGACCAGGTCGGTCTTGTTGAGTGCGATCAGCGGCGTGATGCGGGCCGCCTCCGCCGCGATGAGCGCGCGCGCCAGCTGGCTCTCGGAAAACACCGGCTCGGCGGCAATCAGGATCAGCACCTGGTCGAGGTTCGCAGCGAACGACTTGGTGCGGATCTCGTCCTGGCGGTAAAACAGGTTGCGTCGCTCCTGGACTTTCTCGATCGTGCCCTCGTGGCCCTGGCCAGCCGGAGCGGCTTGCCACAGCACCTGGTCGCCCACGACGGCCTGGCTTTTCTTGCCGCGCGGGTGGCAGATGCGGCGCTGGCCGTCGGGCGTTTCGACCACGCAGTGGCGCCCGTGGCTGGCCACCACCAAGCCCGACATGAGCGCACTGCGTTCGCTCATGTCATGCCTGCAGCAGGGCGTCGATGCGCGCGGCGCAGTCAAAGTCGGTGGCCGAGAGGCCGCCCACGTCGTGGGTGTTCAGGCGCACCACGCAGCGGTTGTAGTGCACCGACAGGTCGGGGTGGTGGTCCTGCGTGTGCGCGATGAAGGCCAGTGCGTTCACGAAAGCTATGGTCTCGTAGTAGTTGGCAAAGCGGTAGGTCTTCTCAATGGCCACGTCGGCGCCGTCGCCGCTCAGCGACCAGCCCTCGACCTTCGCCAGGTTTGCTACTACTTCTGTAGCTGTCAGCGCACGCCGGGTCTGCGCAGACCAGTCTTTTTTCTTCAATATTGTCATGGTGCCAGGGCGGGGATGGGCATGCGCGCCAGCCGTTCGCTGGCGGGTGGGTGCGAGTAATAGAACTTCACGTACACCGGATCGGGGGTGAGGGTGGAGGCGTTGTCCTGGTAGAGCTTGAGCAGGGCCGAGGCGAGGTCTGCGCCGCGTGTGTGGGCCATGGCATAGGCATCGGCCTGGAATTCGTCATGGCGCGAGAGCTGGGCGAACAGCGGCGCGAGGAACACGGTGAACACTGGCACCGTCAGCAGGAACAGCAGCAAGGCCAGGGCGTCGTTGGGGGCTGCGGAGGCGTTTGGCACCAGCAGCGCCAGACTGGGGCGCACGCCCAGGCCGGTGTAGAACCAGGTCTGCGTGGACAGCCAGCCCAGCAGCGCAAAGCCGGCCAGGCTCAGGGCAAACAGCGCGGCCATGCGCTTGGCGATGTGGCGGTGGTGGAAGTGCCCCAGCTCATGCGCCAGCACGGCCTCGACCTCGTCCGGAGCGAGTTGGCGCAACAGCGTGTCATAGAACACCACGCGTTTGGCGGCCCCAAAGCCCGTGAAGTAGGCGTTGGCGTGCGCACTGCGGCGGCTGCCGTCCATCACGAACAGGCCCTTGGCCGAAAAGCCGCAGCGCTGCATCAGGGCCGTGACGCGCGCCTTGAGCGACGCGTCTTCGAGCGGCTGGAATTTGTTGAACAGCGGTGCGATCACGGTGGGATAGACCACCATCAGCAGCAGGTTCAAGCCCATCCACAGTCCCCAGGCCCACAGCCACCACAGGCTGCCGGCGGCGCCCATGAGCCACAAGATCAGTGCCGCGATGGGCAGGCCGATGAGGGCGCCGACCGCCGTCGACTTGAGCAGGTCGGCGAGCCACAGGCGCAGCGTGGTCTGGTTGAAGCCAAAGCGCTGCTCGATCACAAAGGTCTGGTAGAGCGTGGCCGGCAGGTCGATCAGCCCGCTAATGAGCGCAAATGCCGCCAGCAGCGCCAGCTGCTGCGCCATGCCGCCGTCCAGCGCAGCGAGGAGTGCCTGGTTGAGTGCGTCCAGCCCGCCCAGCACCGTCCATCCCAGCAGCACCGCGGCGCCCAGCGCCATCTCCAGCAGCCCAAACCGCGTCTTAGCGATGGTGTAGTCGGCCGCCTTCTGGTGGGCCTCCAGGGCAATGCGCCCGGCAAACGCGGGCGGCACGCTGGTGCGGTGGCGCGCCACATGCCGAATCTGGCGCGAGGCCAGCCAGAGCTTGAGCAGCAGACCGAGAACCAGCACGGCGACAAAGGCCAGGGTGAGGGCCAGCGAAGGCGGGAAGGAATCGGGCGAAGCGGCAGGCATGACGCGCGAGTGTAGGGCATAGGCGACAATGCCGCCCATGCCAGAAACCTCTCCCACCTCCCCGCCAACCCTCGCCAAATCCGACCAGAACCTGGTCTGGCTCGACTGTGAAATGACCGGCCTGGACCCGCAGGCCGAGCGCATCATCGAAATCGCCGTGGTCGTCACCGGCCCTGGCCTGGAGCCGCGCATCGAAGGCCCGGTGCTGGTCATCCACCAGTCCGACGAGCTGCTGGGCAAGATGGATGCCTGGAACAGGGGCACGCACGGCAGGAGCGGCCTGATCGACAAGGTCAAGGCTTCGACGCTGACCGAAGAGCAGGCGCAGCAGCAGATCATCGACTTCTTGGCGCGCTACGTGCCCAAGGGCAAGGTGCCGCTGTGTGGCAACAGCATCGGCCAGGACCGGCGCTTCCTGGCGCTCTATATGCCCAGGCTGGAAGCCTTCTTCCATTACCGCAACGTCGATGTGAGCACGCTCAAGGAGCTGGCCAAGCGCTGGAAGCCCGAGGCTTACAGCAGTTTCAAGAAGGCACAGAAACACACGGCGCTGGCCGATGTGCATGAGTCGATCGAAGAGCTTGCGCACTACCGCACCCACCTGCTGGCGATCTAGGTGCTTGCGGGAAAACCCGTATCTATGGCATAATCGCCCACTGCACCGCATCCGCCGTGCAGATTGCGCATCTCCCTTCACACACCGGGTCTGCGAACTTGCCGGAAGGCCCCAAGCCGCCGCCTTGAGTCTCGCGTCAAATACCCAACCGCACTGGCCACGCCAGTGCAGGTTTCGTCTGATGGTTGATGTTTTTTAACCATTGACGAAGCCATCGCAGGCTGCGCTTGCGATCGTATTCGTGTGAGAAAAATACATGACCGACACTTTTCAAGTGCAGGGCGAATTCGCGCCTGCTGAATCCTTTGCTGCCGAAATTTCCGTGCAGGACACCATTGAAACCACCGTCGACGCAGCGGTGACCGCTGAGCCGAACGGCTTCATCGAACTGGGCCTGGCCACCGAGCTGGTGCAGGCCGTGGCCGACCTGGGCTACACCCAGCCCACCAGCGTACAAGCCAAGGCCATTCCCCTGGCCATGGGCGCCGGCGCCGAAGGCGGCCGTTTCATCGACCTGATGGTCTCCAGCCAGACCGGCAGCGGCAAGACCGCAGCTTTCCTGCTGCCCGTGCTGCACACGCTGATCCGCCAGCAGGCCGAAGCCGAAGCCGAAGCCCGTGCCGAATACGAACGCGCTGCCGCCGAGGCCGTTGCACGCGGCGAAGCGCCGCCCAAGCGCGCCAAGCGCAAGGACCCCACGAACACCCGCAACTTCAAGCCTGCGGTGCCTGGCGCGCTGATCGTCTGCCCGACGCGTGAGCTGGCCCAGCAGGTCGCGCACGACGCCATCGACCTGGTCAAGCACGCCCGTGGTCTGCGTGTGGCCAACGTGGTGGGCGGCATGCCCTACCAGTTGCAAATTGCCAAGCTGCAAAACGCCGACCTGGTGGTGGCCACCCCAGGCCGCCTGCTGGACCTGCAGCGCTCGATGCAGATCAAGCTCGACAAGGTGCAGTTCCTCGTGGTGGACGAAGCCGACCGCATGCTCGACCTGGGCTTTTCGGACGACCTGGCCGAGATCAACCAGCTCACCAGCCAGCGCAAGCAGACCATGATGTTCAGCGCCACGTTTGCGCCGCGCATTCAGCAGCTGGCCATGCGCGTGATGCACGACGGTGGTTCCTCGGTCAAGAAGATCCAGATCGATACGCCCCACGAAAAGCATTCGAACATCAAGCAGGTGCTGTACTGGGCCGACAACGCCCAGCACAAGCGCAAGATGCTGGACCACTGGCTCCGTGACACCACGATCAACCAGGCCATCGTTTTTGCCAGCACCCAGGTGGAGTGCGACGGCCTGGCCGCCGACCTGCAGCAGGAAGGCTTCAGCGCCGTGGCGCTGCACGGCGCCCTGAGCCAGGGCCTGCGCAACCGCCGCCTGATGGCGCTGCGCCAAGGCCAGGTGCAGATCCTGGTGGCCACCGATGTGGCAGCGCGCGGCATTGACGTGCCCACGGTGACCCACGTCTTCAACTACGGCCTGCCCATGAAGGCCGAGGACTACACGCACCGCATTGGCCGCACCGGCCGTGCCGGCCGCGACGGTCTGGCAATCACTTTTGCCGAGTTCCGCGACCGCCGCAAGATTTTCGACATCGAAGGCTACAGTCACCAGCAGTTCAAGGCCGAGGTCATTCCGGGTCTGGAGCCGGTGCAGCGCTTCCCGCAGGGCGGCAGCCGCCCGCAAGGCGACTTTGGCGGCGGCCGTGGCGGCCCCTCGCGCGACCGCAAGTTCGGTGGCCCCGCACGCGGCGGTGACCGCGATCGCGGCGGCTTTGGTGGTGGCTATGCCGGCAGCAGCGGTTTCAACGACCGCCAGCGCACGCAGGGCCGTCCGGGCGACGACCGTCCGCATGGCGGCAGCGGCGGTGGTTTTGGTGGCGGCTTCGGCGCGCCGCGCGACGACCGCGGCTTTGCACCGCGCCGCGACGGCGAAGGCTACGGCCGCAAGCCTGGTTTTGGCGACGGCGCGCGCGCTGGCTTTGGTGCGCGCAACGAGGGTGGCGCACCGCGTGGCGACTTTGCCCCGCGCAATGAAGGTGGCGCACCCCGCGGCGACTTCGCACCGCGCAAGCCGGCGTTTGCCAAGCCCGGTGCAGGCAAGCCTTTCGTGCCGCACGACGCGCGCAAGCGTCCTGCCCGTCCCGCCCGCTGATCGCGCGCAATTCCATTGAAACCGGCCCTGAAAGGGGCCGGTTTTTTTGTGCCTGTTAGGCTGCAGTTATGCGTCCAGGGCGTAGCCGTACAAGCGCTCTGGCGGCACGCGCGCGAGCAGGCTGCGGTCGGTCGCAGCCCCGGTCACCGCATAGGCCGGGTCTGAAGTGTCGCGCTGCAGGGTGCTTGTCACGCTGCGGCCCTGGGCGTCGCTGACGGCGGCGACCAGCGGGGTGCGCGCTTCGGCGCCGCGCCGAAGCACCACGCCCAGCTCGCCCGAGGCCAGCTGCACCAAGTCGCCGGGCGGATAAATGCCCATTTCCTTGATCACTGCCATGGACAGGGGGCCGCCTTGGTCGTCGCGGAACATCTGCCGTGCAGCTTCCTGGATCGACAGCGGCGCCCTGAGCGTGCGCGGGCTGATGCGCGCCATGAAGACGTCGGCCATGCGCAGCACCTGTGCGGGTTCATCCACCGCAGCAGCCCCCGTGGGGTAGCCACCGCCGCCGACCTGTTCGTGGTGCTGGCGCACGGCGGCAAGCCAGCCGGCGTCGGTGATACCGGCGCGCTCCAGCAGCGCGGCGCTGTCGTGGGGGTGTTGGCGGATCCGGGCGCGCTGGCGGTCCAGCACAGGATGGTCCTGGTGCGCCATGTGCCCTTGCAACTCGGCAATGCTGGCATTCATGGTGAGCGCGGCCTGCGTGAGCTGCAGGATGCGCTCCGGAGTCCAGCCCAGGCGCTGCGCCATCAGCAGAGCCAACAGCGCGGTGTAGACCGAATGGCTGTAGCCATAGCGCAGGTGGCGCGCCTGATCCTGCCGCACGGCCATGAAGAGGGCGATGTCGGTGTCCAGCGCCGCCAGTTCCAAGATCTCTGTCGCCAGGGCGTGGATGCGCGGTGCAAAGCCGGCTTTCTGGTCCGGCAGTGCGGGCAGCAGCAGTTCCAGCGTGTCGATGGCACCGGTCCAGCGCGCATAAATGCTTTGGATGGTACGCGGCGGGGGGGCCTGGGCCGCAGCCAATGCACGTACCTCCTCGGCGTCCACATACATGCCGCGCTCAAGCAGCATTTCCAACTGCGATTCGTTGCGAACCACATAGGCCTTTGCCAGCAGCAGGGTGCAGTCGCGGTTGCGCACATTCCAGGGCAGTGGCACGCCGATCTGGATTTGCGACTCCACCAGTTTCAATAGCTGCATTTCAATCCCTCACGCTGGCCGCAGTGGCCTCCTCAGTATTCCGGACTGCTATGCAGCAGGTAATGCATTGTTACAGGTAAGCATGGGCAAGGCCATGGGCTTCAGGTGGGGTGGGCCGTCCGGCCGATCTCGGGCCAGCGGTGATGCAGGTAGATCCAGGCGGCCAGGCCAATCCACATCAATGCCATCGAGGCAAAGGCCAGCAGCACCGTCGAATGCATGACCAGGGGCACGAGCACGCCAGCGACCAGCCCGTTGGCCACCGAGCCCACAAACGCCTGTAGGGACGATGCCATGCCGCGCCTCTCGGGGTACAGGTCCAGCACCAGCAAGGTCACCACAGGCACCATCAGTGCCCAGCCGAACGAAAAAACCGCGATGGGAAACAGCGCCCA
The DNA here is from genome assembly GCF_012932145.1 of Acidovorax sp. SRB_14. Classification (GTDB taxonomy): domain Bacteria; phylum Pseudomonadota; class Gammaproteobacteria; order Burkholderiales; family Burkholderiaceae_C; genus Simplicispira. Next base: position 92,305 of record NZ_MWOK01000005.1, read on the forward strand.
CGACACGTGCACGGGCAGCAGCAGGTTGGCCGCCAGGTTGAGGAGGGAAACCGTGAGCATGATCACAAAGCCATGGCGGATCTGGCGCTTGGGGGCGATCCGGCCGGCCAGGCGGCCACTGAGCCAGGCGCCGCTCATGATGCCCGAGATGGTCATCATGAAGAACCAGAAGAACTGCGTGGGCTGCAACCCCAGGTGCTCTCCCAGAAAGGCCGGGGCCGCCAGCACGTATAAAAACATGCCGTTGAACGGCACGCCGCTGGCCAGCGCGAGCAGCACGAAGCGCGGGCTGGACCCCAACTGCCAGTAGCCGCGCATCAGGTGTTTCACACTCAGAGGCTGGCGATGCTCCGCATGCAATGTTTCTGGCAGAAGGCGAAAGTTGGCGATCCACAGCGCGACCCCGACCAGCGTCAGGAACCAGAAGATGCTGTGCCAACCGGCGTGCATATACAGCCAGCCCCCCACCATCGGCGCGATGGCGGGTGCCACGCCGAAGTAAATGGTGACCTGGCTCATGACCTTTTGGGCCTGCGCGGGCGCAAACATATCGCGGATGACGGCGCGTGACACCACAATGCCTGCGCCGGTGGACAGTCCCTGCAGCGCGCGGAACACCACCAGCTGGCCCACGGTTTGGGACAGCGCGCAACCGGCCGACGCCAGTGTGAACATGGCAATGCCCCACAGCACCACAGGCCGGCGACCAAAGCTGTCGGCCAGTGCGCCATGGAACAGGTTCATGAATGCAAAGCCGAACAGGTACGCCGAGAGCGTCTGTTGCATCTCGATCGGTGAAGCGCCCAGGGTGTGCGCCATGCCCGAGAACGCAGGCAGGTAGGTGTCGATGGAGAACGGACCGAGCATGCCCAGCACCGCCAGCAGGGCGGCCAGGGCCCAGCGGGGGGCTTTCCAGAGAAGGTGCGCGTCGGGGTTCATGAGAGCGGAAGGGAGGGGGCAGGAGCAGGCGGTGAAAGCGGCTCAAGATACCCGATTTCTGCGCGCCGGAAGGAATGACCGGCTTCCGGCATGCGCCAGGGGCGGCACGAAAAATTCAGGACGCAGGCGCCGGTCCCATCCATGGGCACCGAACCTTGAAGGCAGGGTTTCAAGCGCTGCCCCGGTACAGGCAAAACGCCGGCCCCGACCTTTATTCCGTGTACGCAGCCGGCTGCGTGGTCAATGGCGTGCAGTTGCGTATTGGCACGATCAGCTTCTTGCCGAATGATCCACTTGCAAGGAGGCCGGCCATCCAGCTGGCGTTCGCATACCTGCTGGTGCAGGCGGTGTGGTACGCATTCGGTGAAAGGTTCAAGAGCCAGTTGCTGGTCATCAGGGCTATGTGGTCGGGTGCTAGGAAGCCTGACCTGCTACCGCAACCACGAATCGGCTTTCGGCCATTTCTGACCAAAGCGCATACAGCCGGCACATGCTCCCCTTCGCTTCCACACAATGAGAGGGAGAAAATCCTTGATCGAGGCATGTCTGGTGCCCCTCCAAAGACTAGGGTTGCGCCAGGGCTGACAGCCGCTCCCGCGTCGCCCGTGCCACGTCCTTCACCCAAGGCTGTGCCGCCCAGTGCTGTGCCGCAAAGGCGTTGATCTGGTCGGTGTACGAGAGCGACGCACCGATCACGTCCAGCCCCTGCAAGAACATGCGCTGGTGCCGGTCTGACAGCGTGAAGCTGGCCTGGTGTTGCGCACTGCGCACCACGCGGCGCTGTACATCAATCTCCAGCGCCAAGGGACCGGACAGCGGGGCTGCTTCGTGCATGAAGGCCTGTACATCGGCTTCGGGCACCATGGCCAGCAGCAGGCGGTTGTTGAGGGCGTTGGAATAAAAGATCTCGCCAAAGCTCGATGCCACGACGGCTTTGAAGCCATATTGTTGCATGCCCCACACGGCATGCTCGCGACTGGAGCCGCAGCCGTAGTTGGAGCCCGCAATCAGCACATCCACCGCCGCAAAGGCGGACTGGTTGAGCACAAAGTCCGGGCGCGGCTGTCCTGCGCCGTCAAAGCGCAGGTCGTACAGCAGGCCCGGTGCCAGGCCCGATTTGTCGATGCCGCGCAAAAATTGCTTGGGCATGATCTGGTCGGTGTCGAGGTTGGGCGTGGCCAGCACGGCGGCGTGGCCACGCAGCACGGCGTGGTCCGTGCGGGTAACGGGGGAGTCGGTCATGCGTGAAAAGTCTCCAGGGTGCGCACATCGGTGATACAGCCGGTGACGGCCGCCGCTGCCGCCATGGCCGGGCTCATGAGGTGCGTGATCGCGCCCCGCCCCTGGCGGCCTTCGAAGTTGCGGTTGGTGGTCGATGCGCAGCGCTGGCCGGGGGGCAGCACGTCGTCGTTCATGGCCAGGCACATCGAACAACCCGGCTGGCGCCATTCAAAGCCCGCGGCCTGCAGCAGGCTGGCGATGCCCTCGGCCTCGGCCTGTGCCTTCACGGCGCCCGAGCCGGGCACGACCATGGCGCGCACGCCTGGCGCCACATGGCGCGTGCCCACCACCTTGGCCACTTCGCGCAGGTCTTCGATGCGCGCATTGGTGCACGAGCCGATGAACACATGCTGCACCGCCACGCCCTGCAGCGCCTGCCCGGCGTTGAGCGCGGTGTAGCGCAGGGCCTGCTCGGCACTGCTGCGCTGCACGGCATCGGCCATGCTGGCGGGTTGCGGCACGGTGGCGTTGATGGCCATGGCCTGGTCGGGACTGGTGCCCCAGGTGACAAAAGGAGCCACCTCACTCGCGTCAAAGCGGTGCTCCACCTCAAACACGGCATCGGCATCACTGTGCAGGGTGGCCCACTGCGCCAGTGCACGGTCACGCAGATCGCCTGTGATGTCGGGGGTGCGGGCCAGCACGTAGTCGATGGCGGTGCGGTCCGGCGCAATCAGCGCGCCGCGCGCCCCTGCCTCCACCGCCATGTTGCACAGGGTGAAGCGCGCCTCCACCGACAGCGCGCTGATCGCGCTGCCGCAGAACTCCACTGAATAGCCGCGCGCGCCCTGGGCGCCGATGCGGCTGATGATCAGGAGGATCAAATCCTTGGCGGTCGTGCCCGTGGGCAGCACGCCGTCCACGCGGATGCGCATGTCTTGCGCCAGCCGGTACACCAGGGTCTGCGTGGCCAGCACATGTTCCACCTCGGACGTGCCAATGCCAAACCCCAGCGCGCCCAGCGCACCGTAGGTTGTGGTATGGCTGTCGCCGCAGATGATGACCATGCCCGGGCGCACCATGCCATGCTCGGGCGCGACCACGTGCTCTATGCCTTGCAGCGGGTCATTGATGTCGAACAGCGGGATGTGGTGCCGTTCGCAGTTGGACTTCAGGTTGCTTGCCTGCAGCGCAGACGGAGGGTCCTGAATGATGCGGTAGCGCATCGGGTGCGTGGGAATGATGTGGCTCACCACCGCCACGTTCTGGCCCGGAACGGGCACGCCGCGCCCGGCTTCGTGCAGGCCTGCAAAGGCCTGTGGACTGGTGTATTCGTTCATCAGGTGCAGGTCGCAGAACAGCAGCACGTTCTGCTCGTCCAGCGCCGCGACCGTGTGCGATGCCACCAATTTTTGGTAAAGGGTTTGGCGGGGTATTGGGGAATGGGTCATGCGTTGGTTTCCAGCAAGAAGGGCAAGGCGGCTGCCAGTAGGGCGTCGGGTGCCTCTTCGGCGATGTAGTGACCGCAGGGCAAGGCATGTCCGCGCACGTCGGCCGCCACGCGTTGCCACTCGGTCAGCGGCGTGAAGCACTGCTGCACCACTCCCTGCTCGCCCCACAGGACCAGCAGCGGCATGCCCAGCTGCCGGCCCGCATCGCGATCAGCGCGGTCGTGCAAAAGGTCAATGCCGGCAGCGGCGCGGTAGTCCTCACAGATGCCATGGGCTGTGCCCGGCAGCGCCAGGCAGCGCGTGTACTCGGCCAGCGCCCGTGGATCGAACGGGGCCAGGCCCGCGCTGCGCCGGCCCATCACGTCGTGAACATACGCAGCAGGGTCGGCCTCGATCAGGCGCTCGGGCAGCGGTGCGGGCTGGATCAGGAAGAACCAATGCCAGTAGGCGCGGGCAAACGCATTGCCGGTCTGCTCGTACATGGCCAGCGTGGGCGCAATATCCAAGAGCACCATGCGCTGCACGGCCGCAGGGTGGTCTGCCGCCAACCGGTGCGCCACGCGCGCACCCCGGTCGTGTGCCAGCACCGCAAAGCGAGCGTGGCCTAGATGTTGCATCACAGCCCGCATATCGGCGGCCATCGTGCGCTTGCTGTAGTTGGCGTGGTCCGCATCACCTTCGGGCTTGGCCGAGTCGCCATACCCACGCAGGTCGGCCAGCACCAGCGTGAAATGCCGTGCCAGTGCAGGCGTCACCTTGTGCCAGAGGGCCGAGGTCTGCGGATGCCCATGCAGCAGCAGCAAGGGCGGGCCGTTGCCACCCACCAGCGCCTGGATGTGCTGGCCGTCCGGCGTGGGTATGCGCTGCGGGGCAAATCCAGGAAACAGAGATGAGCCGGTCATTGCAGATAACGTGCTTCAGTCGCGAGGCGAGGCTTATCACTCGGTAGTGATACCGCGCTCCTTGATGAGCTTGGCCCACCGGGGCATTTCCTTCTCCAACCGCGCGCGGGCTTGCTCTGGGGTGGAAGGCATGGGGTCGAAGCCGTCCTTGGTCATGCGCTCTTTCAGCGCCACAGTGCCGAGCGCTTGGTTCAGTGCGGTGTTGAGCTTGTCAATGACGGGTTTGGGCGTGCCCGCTGGAGCGAACACGATGAACCAGGTTTCAAACGAATAGTTGGGCAGGCCCGCCTCGGCAATGGTGGGCACATCGGGCATCTGGGCCGAGCGCTTGGCGCCTGTCACGCCCAACGCGCGCAATTTGCCCGCCTGCACATGCGGTTGTGCCGCCGATAGCACGGGAAAACTCAGCGCCACCTGGCCCGACATGGTGTCGAACATCGCCGGGCCGCCGCCCCGGTAGGGGATGTGCACGATGGGCACGCCGGCCACTGCCTTGAACAGCTCGGCCGACATGTGGAAGGTGCTGCCCGCCCCGGCCGAGCCGTAGGAATACTTGCCAGGCTCCGCCTTGAGCAGCGCCACCAGCTCCTTGATGTTCTTTGCCGGCAGACTGTTGTTGACCACCAGCACATGCTGCGAACTGGCCACCAGGCCGATCGGGGCCAGGTCCTTAAGGGTGTCGTACGGCATCTTGGCCGTGAGCGCGGGGTTGATGGCCAGGGAAACGGTCTGCAAACCAATCGTGTAGCCATCGGGCGCGGCCTTGGCCACCATGTCCACCCCGATGTTGCCGCCCGCGCCACCCTTGTTCTCAATGAACATCGAGCCACCCAGCGCCTTGCCCCATTCATCACTCACCAGGCGTGCGGCAATGTCGGCACTGCCACCGGGCGCATAGGGCACCACCAGCTTAATGGCCTTGGTCGGATAAGCCTGCGCCAGGGCGGCGGTGGAAAGCAGCGCAAGCGCGGCGGTGGCCGCCATGCGACGGGTCAGGGAGGGCCAAACAGGGGTGTGCTTCATGGGAATTGTCTCCTGGTGAGGGTGCTGCGTTATTTGAAGTCATCTTATGGGTGATTGAAAAACGCATAAAGTCATTCAAAATCACTTCATTCATAAATCAAACGCACGAATTGCCCGGCATGGACGGATTTTCAGACCTGCGCTTTTTTGCCCTGCTGATGAAAGAAGGCAGCCTGGCCGCTGCCGCTCAGCAGATGGGTATCACGCCTCCGGCCGTCAGTCGGCGCCTGGCGCAACTGGAGCATCGCCTGGGCGTGCGCCTGCTGCACCGAACCACCCGCCGCATCGGTTTGACACCCGAGGGCGAAACCTATTTGCTGGACGGCGCCCGCATCCTGAGCGACCTGGAGGCGCTGGAGCGCACCGTGGCGGGCGCACGCAGTTCCCCGCGCGGACTCATCAAGCTGGCCGCCACGCTGGGCTTTGGTCGCGTGCACATTGCACCGGCCCTGTCGGCCTTTGCGCGGGCTTACCCCGAGGTGGAAGTTCAACTGCACCTCACCGACCGGCCGGTGAATCTGGTGGAGCAAGGCTTCGATGCGGCCGTGCGTTTTGGGGATTTGCCCGACTCGCGCCTCACCGCGCGCCGGCTTCTGGCCAACCAGCGCGTCCTGTGCGCGGCACCCGCCTACCTGGCAGGAGCGGGCGAGCCAGCCCAGCCGGCGGACCTGCTGGCCCACCAGTGCATCGTGATCCGCGAGAGTGATGAAACCTATGGCACCTGGCACCTGCGCCAGGGGGAGCGGCAAGAGACGGTGAAGGTGCGCGGGATGCTCAGCACCAACGATGGCAGCGCCGCCACCCACTGGGCCCTGCAAGGCCACGGTGTGCTCATGCGCTCC
>NZ_MWOK01000005.1:98732-124443 GCF_012932145.1 Acidovorax sp. SRB_14
CGGCGGGTTCAACCGGTCGACGCAACACACTAAGAGCCGCTCAGGCCGAAGGAGTGTTGGACATGAAACAGCGACCGCGGATCTACTACTCGGACAGCCAGAAGGCGCTGATGTGGGCGCGCTGGAAGGAGGGCTGGACGTTGCATGAGATCGGTAAGATCTTCGACCGATCTCACTCGTCGATCCACAGGGTCATTGCGCAGACCGGTGGGATTCGCCCACCAGATCGCCGCCGTTCACGGCTCGCACTTACGCTGGCTGAGCGGGAAGAGATTTCACTCGGATTGGCGCTTGGCCAGTCGATCCGCTCTATCGCCGCCCAGATTGGCCGAGCGCCATCCACGGTCAGTCGTGAGATCGAACGCAACGGCGGGCGCATCGGTTATCGGGCCAGCTATGCCGACAGCGCTGCATGGGATCGCGCACATCGCCCGAAGCATTCCAAACTGACTCAGGATCGGGCCCTTGCGCGCATCGTGGCCGGCAAGCTGCGACTGCTGTGGTCACCCGAGCAGATCGCCGGCTGGCTCAAGCATACTTATCCATGCGACGAGAGCCAGCACGTGTCACACGAGACCATTTACCGCAGCCTGTTCATTCAAGCGCGCGGCGCCTTAAAGAAAGAGCTGCTGGCGCACCTGAGACGTACGCGTGGCATGCGGCGCTCTCGCCACTACACGCAGAAGACGGCAATCCATGGGCAGATCGTTGATGCCGTCTCGATTAGCGAGCGCCCAGCCTCTATCGAGGATCGTGCAGTGCCTGGGCACTGGGAAGGAGACTTGGTCTTCGGCAGCGCCAACAGCCAGATCGCGACGCTGGTCGAGCGCCAATCGCGATATGTGATGTTGGTGAAGCTGGAGGGCAAGGACTCGCAGACGGTCGTCGACGCGCTCATCAAGAATGCTCGCAAGTTGCCACAGGAGCTCTACAAATCACTGACTTGGGATCGAGGTACGGAAATGCATGGCCACAAGCGATTCACGATGGCCACTGATATCCAGGTCTACTTCTGTGATCCGCAAAGCCCTTGGCAGCGTGGAAGCAACGAGAACACGAATGGGCTGCTCAGGCAGTACATGCCGAAGGGCATTGACATCTCGGGGGACTCGCAGCTTCAGCTCAACGCGATCGCGAGACAATTGAACGAGAGGCCGCGCAAGACGCTTGGCTTCCAGACGCCCGCTGAGATGTTCAGCGAACTTGTTGCGTCGACCGGTTGAATCCGCCGCTGAACGGAGTCATTCGCAGTCGGCGGCATGAGGGGCTTCGGCGAGCAAGACCGGACATACCTATCTCAGCAGGTCAAACGACCGCTGTGCGATCGAGAGCTGCCCATGATGGCTATTCGCGGCTGGGGCTCATATCTCCGGGATGTACTCAAGGTACTGGCGATTCATCGGAATTTCCCAACCCGGTTTGACCGTCATTCCATCAATACGCTTTGTGCCGGCTCTCCTTCAAATCAGTGTTGTAGTCTGGTGGTGCGCCGCACTGACGGATCAGGCAGTCACGGTCTCAAGCGGATTCCATCGGGTCTTGTCGAAGGCCATGCCTCTAGCTAGAACGGCCCAGGCGGTGCGCGCCATCTTGTTGGCCAGCGCCACCACCACGACGTTGTAATGTCGCCGCTGCAGCAGGCGCTCAATCCAGTCAAATTTTCCGGACCGGGCAATCACGGGGCCTGGCGATGCGCATTTTCATGATCTGACGGCGCATGCTGTGCAGTGCCAAGCACGCCTGCTAACGCTCTGATTTGACAGGTACCGGCAAGACATGCGGTTGCTGCGCCGCGACCCAGATCGCCTGGCATTCATCGCATAGGTCTTGTCGTGTAGCAAGAAGGCTTTGACATGCTGGGCCGGCAACAAATTGACCTCGTGCCCCAATGAGCGGATCGTTGTGGCCCAGTAATGCGCTGACCCGCATGCATCCATCGCCACGAGGCTGGGTTGGCACTTGGCAAAGAATTCCGTGAGCTTGGCTCGCTTGATCTGGAGCCGCTGACTCTCGCCAGACTGCACATCGACGATATGCAGCTGGAACACAGACTTCGCCAAGTCCAGCCCAAAGATGGGTAGATTCACAATCGATTGCATGGTGGCCTCCAGACACACCCAGCCATTGGCCATCGGAACATAGATGATGTCCATGGCCCATACGTGATTGGCGCGGTCGATGGCGAGCTCGCGCAGCAGGTACGGCTAACTCAGGTCCGAATCCTTTACACAAAAATTCGGACACCCTCGCTTTCCAGGCAATCTTCGCCGCGGCCTGGCCGATTCGGCGTTGGCAGACCGAGCACTGGCCGCGCTGGCAAGGTGGGACAAGCATGTGTCAGCAGATCCAACCTTTGCGCGACGCCTGGGTGTAGGTCATCCACAACCGGGCTTGGTAGAAGGAGCACGGGGAACCCGAGCGAGGGAACCTGATTGCTACATCCACAAGGCACATCAGCGCGGCACTCCAAGTTCCACGCGACCCGTTGCTTGGCTAGGGGCCTCAGAACTGTAATGCAGGCGCGGGCGCCTGCCGTCGGCGTCATCAGATGCATCTCTAAGCCTGCCGTCGACTCAAGCACGTGCTCCGCGGGTTCGTTTGAATCCAAGGGTTTCCACCGATCTTGATACCAACCAATGCGTTTAATCTCATCTGTCGAGAGTAATCTAACTTTTATCTCACTGGATGATCAATGAATAAGTGCTTAAACGGCCTCGTGGTGGTGGATATGACCCGAGTGCTGGCCGGTCCGCTAGCCGGTCAGATGCTGGGGGACATGGGGGCGGAGGTGATCAAGATCGAACGCCCGGTCAACGGTGACGACTCGCGCATGTTTGGTCCGCCGTTCCTCAAGGACGAGAACGGCCAAGACACCTCGCAATCTCCGATGTACTTGAGTGCGAACCGCAACAAAAAATCTATCACGCTCGATTTTTCAGTGCCGGCAGGCAAGGAGCTGCTTCTCAAGATCATTGCGCAAGCCGATGTTCTGATTGAGAACTACAAGGTTGACGATCTTCAAAGGTATGGCCTTGACTATGCGAGTCTGCGCACCTCCTTTCCACGCCTGATCTACTGCTCCATCACCGGATATGGCCAGACAGGACCGTACAGAAAAAGGCCGGGATACGACTCAGTGTTTCAAGCTGAGAGCGGCATCATGAGCGTGACCGGACACCCCGACGGACAAGCTGGCGGCGGACCCATGAAAGTGGGCCCAAGCATTGCAGACATCATCACGGGGTTGTATGCCTCCAACGCGATCACGGCTGCGTTATACCGCCGAGATCAGAATCAGGGCAGCGGCGAATACATCGACATCTCGTTGCTCGAATCGATGGTTTGCGGGCTTGGCCATTTCGCAACCCAGTATCTCGTCACCGGAACGGCGCCCAAGAGAATGGGCTCCCAGGGAAATGGTGGCGTGCCCGCACAAGTGTTCGATTGCACCGATGGCGCCGTCATGATGACTGCCGGCAACCAAGGCCAATACATCAGTTTCTGCAAAGCCATTCACCGCGAAGACCTGATCAGTAACGAGAAATTCACAACCAATACGCTGCGCGTGAAGAACAGGGTCGAACTGTCCACCATCCTGAGCTTAGAACTGCAGTCCTGGAAATCTCAAGATCTTATCGAGGCATTGCACCGCTTCAACGTGCCGGCAGGTCGCATCAATAGTTTACCGGAAGTTTTTCTGGATCCGCATATCCAGCAGCGTCAGATTGTGCAAGAAGTCCAGCACCCGGCTTACGGCGCTATCAAGCTGGTTAAAAACCCAATCAATTTCACGCAATCGCAGGCAGAACCTGATAGAGCCCCGCCCATGCTAGGAGAGCATACAGAAGAAATTTTAAAACGATTCCTGAACATAGACGCGTCACAAATGCAAGAACTTAGAGCCAATCAAATTATTTAGGACAAAACCATGAAATTTATCAAACCCACAATCTGCGCAAGTTTGACCTTGGCTGTATCGATGATGGTTCACGCCACCGATTCTAAACAATGGCCTGCTAAGAGTATCAACTTGGTAATCGGCTTCTCGGCTGGAGGCCCCACCGATACAGCCGCAAGAATTTTGGCGCGTGAAATGAGCAAGGATCTGGGACAGCCAGTCGTGGTGGATAATCGGCCTGGCGCCTCGGGAACGGTTGCTGAGAAATACTTTGTGAACCAGTCTGCAGATGGCTATAACCTGATGATGCTGGTTGTCCCCACAGTATTTAAGCGCATTTTTGACAAAGAACACCTGTCCCTCAACGAGCAGATTGATCCGGTGGCGCGTGTGTACTCGCACCACAATGTTCTGGTGGTCAACCCGAATTACCCCGGCATGAAAGATGTCAAGAACACCAAGGATTTGATCGAGTTCGCCAAAAATAACAAGCACGGAGTGTCATTTACCAGCGCTGGCAGCGGCAGTATTGGGCATCTTGCAGGTCAGCAGATGGCTTACATGGCCAAAATTGATCTGCAACACATTTCATACAAAGGTGCGGCGCCCGCCTTAAACGATACGCTGAGCGGCCACCTCCCCATGATGTTTGGTGACTACACGACGCTGCTGCAACATATCGAAACGGGTAAGATCAGGGCGATTGCCGTGGCTTCATCCGAGCGGCTTCCCAAGCTGGAAAGCACGCCTACTTTGATGGAACAAGGCTTTGAAGGCCTCACGGCTGTGCCTTGGGGCGGCATTGTGGTGAAGGCTGGAACCGATGAGAAAATCAAGAAGAAGATTCAGGATTCGCTGAAAAAAATACTTTCCGACAAAGAGGTGCAGGCCAAAATCAGCGACGCAGGCTTGCTTGTCAACTTTGCGCCAGCCAATACCTGGAAAGAGCAAATCAATAAAGACTTCAAGTATTGGAAAAATGTCGTTGATGCCAACGGTATTAGAGCGGAATAACTGAATGTAAAAGGAATAATTTTCTTTGGAAGTAAATAATATGGCTGCAGCTCAAAGCGTCACCCGTGCACTAAAATTACTGAAGATAATAATGGCGCGCGCCGATTCAGGCGTGCGTTTCAGTGAATTGGTGAAACTATCGGAGCTTGACAAATCCACGGCCCACAGAATTTTGGAAGCCTTGGAGCGAGAGTCCCTGATTTACAAAAGCGAAGGGACTGCAGCCTATTACCCACTGGTGGCCAGCCACCTGGAAAACAAGAACAAAAAGATCAAGATCGTCTTCGCCGAGGTGATACGCGCATTGGCAGAGGTGACCGGCGACACGGTGTTGCTGATGAGCCGCGATGGCGACTACGCCGAATGCCTGGAACGGCAAAGCGGCGACTACCCCGTCAAAGCCTTGACCACCGAAATCGGACAAAGGCGCCTGCTCGGGATCGGCAGTGGCGGCCTGTCCATCCTGGCCAAGCTCGACGACGATGAGATCCGTGGGTTTGTGCAGCGCAACCTGCATGAGCCAGCCCTCGCAGCCATCGGTGAGGAGAGCTTCTGGGAGGAAATACGCGCCTGCCGCAAGCTCGGGTACGCGTTGGTCGGCGACCGGATTACCTCTGGCACACGCAGCATCGGCGTAAATTTCATGCGCCAGGGCCATGACGTGTCGCTGTGCGTGGTGGCCGTCAACTCGCGCATGGAAGAGAATAGGTTGCCCTGGCTACAAGAGAAGATCCTGCTCACCGTCAAGCCGCTGGAAGAGCCGCTGCAGGTCAAAGGTCTCGCCGCAGCACTGAACTGAAGCTCAGGCCTGCAACGCGTGGCACGCATGGGCATCAATGCGTCAACGGCCGCAGCATCCAAGGTTCTGCGACCCGAGAACTGGACCCTTATCTTTGACGTTCAGAATGGTGCAGGCGACGCCACCAACTGCACCGGCCCCGGCCCCGCATAGATCACTTCGCCCGTGTGCTTCACGGCGACGCGCCAGGTCTCGCCTTGCTGCGTGATCGCATAGGCCTGCGGCTCGAGCGGCAGCAAGGTCTGTTTCGGAAACCCGCCCTCACCCTTGCGCGCGGGCGTGCGCAGCAAAGTCGGGTAGTTCCAGCGCGCGGTCATGGCGCGGCCTCGACGCGGACCGGCCCGGCGCCGCGGTACATCAACGTTGTGCCGTGGAGCATCACGACCCAGTCGTCACCCTCCTGCGTGACGGTGTAGTCGCTCACCTGACCGCCCAGCGGCATGCGCCCCTCGCGTCCGGGAATAGTGCATGGCCAGATCAGCACCGAGGGCGTGGCCTGCGGGCTGTGAAAACCCGCGCACACCAGCTGCGCCGGCTGGTCCAGGATGAGCTGCTCGGTGCGCGTGCCCTGCACGGGCGTCGCCTCGGGGTGCTCCTTGCGGATCGCCTCTTCGGACGCGCTGTAGTGTCTCGCGCTACCGGCCCGCCGGGGATTGGACGCGCCAGCGGCAGCAAATCTCGACCCTCATGGCAGCCCCACGTCAAAGTACGCGCTGCGCGGCTCGGCGAGGCCCCGAAACCCGGCCTGCCGGGCTGCGACGCTGGCCTTGCCCCAGGCCTTGAGCAGCGTGAGGTCACCCGGCAAGAGCTGCCGGGGCGCGGATGCCTCGAGGCTTGCCATCGTGTCCAGGGCCGCGGCCACCTGCTCGGGGCCTCCCAGTTGCCTCTCGAGTTCCTGGGCGTAGCGCGCCTCGGCGGCGGTGCGCTGCGTGGCGGGGAGCGGTTCCGGATAGTCACGCAGCGTGACCGTGTAGGTGCATTCGATGGTTTGCATGGTGCTTCTCCTGCAATGAAGGCTGTATGAATATACAGTCTTTTGAGGGCGCGCGCAGCGACAATGCAGGCAAGGAAGCAGCCATGGCGTTGCTGGTCGGAACGGCATCCTGGACGGACAAGACGCTGCTCGAGTGCGGCAGGTTCTATCCCGCAAGCGCCAGGTCGCCCGAGGCGCGGCTGCGCTTCTATGCCTCGCAGTTCAACCTGGTCGAGGTCGACACCAGCTACTACGCGATTCCCGCCGTCGCCACGACCCAGCACTGGGCCGAACGCACGCCGCCAGGGTTTGTGTTCAATGTGAAAGCGTTCAGCCTCTTCACCGGGCAGTGGACCAGCACGGACGTGCTGCCCAGGGACATCCGGCAGGCGCTGGGCGCGGGCCGCAGGCTGGTCTACAAGGACCTGGACGAAGAAATCAGGGCAGAGCTGTGGCAGAGGTTCGCGGCGTGTCTGGCGCCGCTGCAGGCCGACGGAAAGCTCGGCCTCGTGCACTTCCAGTTCTCGCCCAAGGTGTCGAGACACCCAGCGGCCCTCGCGCACCTCGAGCAGTGCGCAGAACGCCTGCCGGGCCACACGCTGAGCATCGAGTTCCGCCACCTGAGCTGCTGGGAGAGCGCGGAGGCCACCGCAGAGACCCTCGCGATGCAGCGCGCGCTTGCCGTAGTGCACATCATTGTCGATGGACCGCAGGGCTCAGCGCACAGCGTGCCGTGCATCTGGCGGGCCACGCACCCCGAGCACACGCTGCTGCGCCTGCACGGGCGCAATGCGCAGGCCTACGCGACGCCCGCCAGGACGGCGGCCGAGCGGTTCGACTATGCGTACACGGCGGGCGAGTTGCAGGCCCTGGCCCAGCGCTTTGGGCCGATGGCGCGGTCGGTCAAGCACGCGCACGCGGTGTTCAACAACTGCATGGAAGACAAGGCGCAGGGCAATGCGATGGCCTTTCGTGCGCTGCTGGCGGGGCGAGCGTGAGGGCGTAATGGACACTCGAGCGGGCATGGCCGTTTCAGCACCCGGGACCGAGGCTCCGGCGCTGTCGGCCGACATCGCACATGCACCCTGGCTTGTTTACTGTGACGGCAGCGCCGTGCCGAATCCTGGTCGCATCGGCCTTGGCGCTGTGTTCACCGAGCCCAATGAAACGCGCCACACCCTGTCGCAAGCCGCGCAGGAGAAGGGCTGTAACAATGAGGCGGAGCTCAGAGCGCTGCTGGCGGCGCTTCACGAACTGAAATTGCGTGGGGCGGACGCACTGCTCATCCACTGCGACAGCAGTGTCGTGGTTGAACAGGTCGGCAGCGGCACAGCAAAGCCGATTGCCCGGCTGGCCCCGTTGATTGATCAAGCGCGAGCACTGCTCCATTCGTTCGACCAGGCCACCCTGGTGTGGATACCGCGCCATCGCAACACAGAAGCTGATGCACTCGCCCGTGCTGCGCTGGGGATGGCCGAAAGGCGCGTTGCCAAAATAGCCGGGAAGCGGCGGTAGTCCCAGGCAGGCTGAGGCTACAGTCGGCGCAAAACGGCGGGTGAAATTACCGGAACGGTGGTCCGGTTCAGGCTGGCAGCTGCCGCTCAGTTTCGGCGCTTCAATGACAACTACCACCGTTTCCGGTCATTAACCCATCCATGGGTCGTATGTCCGATGGGGGCTGGTTATCAGCCATTCAGCCGCGCTCGTGTGGGGGACCAACGATGGCAGCGCCGCCACCCACTGGGCCCTGCAAGGCCACGGTGTGCTCATGCGCTCCGAATGGGATGTGGCATCCCACTTGGCTTCGGGGCGGTTGCGGCGCGTGCTGTGCGGCTGGGCATTGCCGGCTGCCGATGTGACACTGGTGTACCCGACCAAGAGTGACCTGTCTGCCAAGACGCGGGCACTGGCGGATTTCTTGCGGGAGTCGTTTGCGCAGGAGATGTGACTGCGGCTTTCTCGTGTGTGGGCTAAAAATGAAGCAAGTTTTTCTCGGTACGCACTGGCGGGCAAGAAAAATAGGGAGTAATGAGCCGCTCAGGTTGCTCTTTTTAGCCAACCCAAACCCGCCGAAGTACCACCGGGGACGCTACCGCGTGCCGGACGGTATTCGCAGCCAATCCAACCTTGCCAGCCGAATTCTGTGGAGATTTCGTCGATCACCTCGAAAAGGTATGCATAGTTCATCTCACCAACATCGGGCTCATGGCGTTGTGGCACGCCAGCGATCTGAAAATGCCCAACCCGTCCTGTGGGAAGGTATTCGCGAATCTTCATGGCCACGTCGCCCTCAACCACTTGGCAATGGTAGAGGTCGAACTGAACCTTCACGTTGCTGGCGCCGATTTTTTCGATCAGCTGATGGGCATGGTCCTGCCGATTTAAAAAATAAGCCGGCATGTCGCGGAGGTTGATCGGCTCGAGCAGCAGATCCACTCCTGCTCGCGCTGCCTCGCCTGCCGCCCAGCGGAGGTTCGCCACGTATGTGGACTCAACCGTTGATCGATCTTTTCCGGTAGGCAGTAGGCCGGCCATCACGTGGATGCGTTTGCAGGCCAGGGATTCGGCGTAACGTAGAGCCGTCTCGATGCCTTCCCGGAACTCGGCCTCCCGGCCGGGCAAGCATGCCAGCCCCCGCTCTCCAGCCTCCCAGTCGCCTGGCTTTGCGTTGAACAGGACCTGCTCCATCCCTAAGTCCTGCAATCGAGCAGCAATCTCCGTGGCCGGGTGGGCATAGGGAAACAGATATTCAACCCCCCGAAAACCGTCTTTTGCCGCTGCTTCGAAGCGGTCCAGGAAGTTCAACTCCGGATAAAGCATGGACAGGTTGGCGGCAAATTGAGGCATGGCTTGAATTTCGCAAGGAATGAAAGGAGGCGGCCACTGCGCGAGCCACCTACCATCGGGCGTGGAAAGTCCGCCTCAATTCTTCGATCTGAGGCTCGGTCAGTGCGCAAGGCTTGGGTGAGGTGGCGCCCAGCCAGAGCTTCGCGGTCTCCTCCAGCTCTTCCAGTACCGCCATGGCTGACGCTGGGGAGTCCTGCCAAACGTTGGGACCGAGACGCTCAAGCATCACCGCCCGAATCGGCCGGCCGGAGGTTCCATATCGTCCTATGGCTTCCGCCACCGCATCGGCGGCCGCAACTGCGCCAGGCCGGTGATAAGGGATGAGCGGAACGTGTCCGACCTTCATGACGAAGTAAGGTGTGATCGCCGGCAGCAGCTCTTCATGCGATGCAACCGCCTCCTGCAGACTCAACGCCACGCAATGCGTGCTGTGGGTGTGCAACACACATCGGGTCATGGGATCGAAAGGCGCTGCGGCCTGATAAATGCGCGAATGCAATGCCAATGTCTTGCTGGCTCGTTCTCCGCTTGTCTGCCGGCCCTGCAGGTCGACAAACGCCAGTTCGGCTGGATCGAGAAAACCCAAGCAAGCATCCGTAGGGGTAATCAGGAAACCATCATCGAGCTTCACGCTGATATTTCCGGCTGTCGCGTGGACATATCCACGCTCGAAGAGGCTGCGGCCGACCCGGCAGATTTCTTCTCGGGCGCGGGATTCGGTGAGGGAAGTCATGCCGGCAAATCGCGTCATGCGTCCACTAGCGCGAAGGCCTTGGTGAAGAATTCTTCACCGCCGAAGTTGCCGGATTTCAAGGCGATGTGCATGCCGTCTGGAGCGCCGTCACAGTAGGCATGGCACCATGGCACGCCGGGATCGATTTGCGTGCCGATCTGCATCTGCATGACTCCTAGCTCTTGGACGCAGGCGCCCGAGGTCTCGCCTCCGGCCACGACGAGTTGCCGGACACCGCGTTCGACCAAGCCGCGCGCGATGGCCGCCATCGCATGCTCGATAAGCGCGCCCCCCTGTTCCACACCTAGCTTCGCCTGAACAGCCTTTACCGCGCCGGCTTCGGCGGTCGAGTACACCAGGACGGGTCCGTCCTTCAGCAGCGGCTCTGCCCAGGCAAGCACATCACCGACGACATCTTCACCCGCCGCTAGCCGCAGCGGATCGACACCGACGGCTGGCCGTCCAGTCTTGGCGAACGCGAGGGTCTGCCGCTGGGTGGCAAGCGAACAGCTTCCAGAAACTACCGCTTGGAAGCCACCTGCTGCTGGCAAGCTGGACGCTTTTTCGGAGGGTGAGATACCGAAATTCGCTGTTAGCCCACTTGCCAGGCCTGAACCTGCTGTAACCAATGGGATATCGTGAAATGCAGGAGCCATGCGCGCAAGGTCGGCATTTGAAATTGCATCGACGATGGCAATGCCAACGCCTTCAGCGCGAAGTTGTGCGATTCGCGCTCGGATTGCGCCCTCGCCCTCGGCAACGACACGGTAATCGATGAGGCCGACCTTCCTGCTGCACTGCGCCTGCAACACCCGTACCAAATTAGGGTCCGTCATCGGCGTCAAAGGATGGTCGCGCATGCTGCTTTCGTGCAACAACACATCGCCTACGAAAAGGTGGCCTTTGAAAACGGTGCGCTGATTGTCTGGGAAAGCGGGAGTGGCTATGGTGAAGTCGGTTCCGAGCGCATCCATCAGCGCCTCGGTCACTTGGCCAATGTTTCCGTCCGGCGTGCTATCGAAAGTTGAGCAATACTTAAAATAAACCTGTCGCGCGCCCTGAGACCGCAGCCAGTCGGCCGCGTTAAGGGTATCTCGTACAGCGTCTGTTACCGGTACGGTACGAGACTTGAGACTGACCACGACTGCATCCACGTCGACGGTTAGCCGCATCGGGGGAACACCCATGGTCAGCATCACGCGCATCCCACCACGGACCAAGTTGTTCGCGAGGTCGGTTGCGCCCGTGAAATCGTCAGCAATACATCCGAGCAATGGCATTTAACGTCCTGTCGTACTTCTCAAGTTCAGTGATTTCTCGACCGCTGCGGGGGAGGGCGCGTGCCCAATTTTTTGGACCAGCCACCGTGTCGACCCGAGGCGTGATGCTTCCTTCGGTGCTCGACGGATCGCCCATCAACTGACAGTAGGTTCGACCGCGCGTTCGCTGTATGCAGTTGATCCCGCGGCCGAGCCCTGTCTTTTGTCAGCCTTTACCCACCGTAGGCGCGTTCAAGCGCCCGCTGTGCGAATCGAGTCTTTCAACAACAGCGAGCGAATTCACGCTGCTTGAAGACGCTTGTCACGGGTCGATGCACCCATGCGCGCAGAAGTGAGCAGCGCATTCTTCATGGCACCGTCTCCAGCGATACCCTGGCCAACTATGTCGTAGGCGGTGCCATGCGCAGGGGTCGTGATCGGCATGGGCAGGCCGTAGTGCACGGTGATGCCATGGCCGAAGCTCAGCAGCTTCATGGCGATTTGGCCCTGGTCGTGGTACATGGTCAGCACGCCGTCGTAACCACCGCCGTTTTCCTTCTTCACCGCGCGCACGAAAGTCGTGTCGGCCGGGAACGGACCATCGGCCTTGAAGCCACGGGAAGCTGCGAGCTGGACGCCGGGCTCGATGACCTCGATTTCATCGCGACCGAATGCCCCGCCGTCGCCGTTGTGTGGATTGAGTCCGCAAACTGCGATGCGCGGGTTAACGAACCCGGCTGCCTGAAGCCCTTGGTTCAGGAGACCAATGTTGTGGGCGATACGTTCAGGCGTCAGCAAGCTGCTGACCATCTTGTGGGGAACGTGGGAGGTGACACGCGATGTCCACAGCTTGTCGTTGACGTTGAACTCTACGCACGGACCCTTGTAGTTGAGCACTTCACAAAAATAGTGCATTTCGTCCGGGTGCGTGGAACCTCCGGCGCGCATCGCGGCCTTGTTGAGCGGTGCGATGCAGATCGAATCCGCGATCCCGTCCTGACACAGGTGAAGTGCTTTAGCCAAGCCGTCGAGCATGAACCGGCCGCTCTTCGCGTTGGCGACGCTCAACTCGAAGCCGCTGTCATTGGCATGCTCCCACTGGAGCAGTTGGGGCCGGTCCGATGCGACGGGGACGAGGTCAGCATCCTTAACTTCGGTATGGACGCCTGCGACGCGCATGCCTTCTTCTAGGACAGAACGGCTTCCGATAATCAGCAGCTTGCAGGCGTTGTGCACCTGTGGATCTGCCAGCACTTTGGCGACGATTTCTGGGCCGATGCCAGACGGATCGCCAATGAACAGTGCGACGGTGGGCTTCATAAAAACTCCTTGTGGAAACAGCTTGACAGTTTATGCGCATTGTCGACAATCAGCAATACATAAAACCTGGAGACATACATGAATAAGGTTCGCCGTGCTCTGACTTTTTCGCTGTTGGCGATGGGTGCAACAAAGGTAAGTGCTCAGGCAGCGCCGAGCAAACCGGTCCGTCTGATCGTGGGTTTTGCTGCCGGAGGGGGAACCGATTTCGTCGCGCGTGTACTTGCCGAAGGACTGACCCGACGCTGGGGACAATCTGTTGTGGTAGACAACCGTACCGGTGCAAGCGGCATGCTGGCTGCGGACGCAGTAGCTAAGGCGGCCCCTGATGGACTCACGCTTTTGTTGTCACCGCAGACATCGATAGCGGTTGCGCCGCACATGTACGCCAAGCCACCATACGACCCTCTGAAGGATTTGACGCCAATTACCAACGTCGCGGCTTCGCCGCTGGTGTTGGTGGCTCATCCGTCGTTCCCGGCGAACAACTTTGCGGAATTCGTGGCTTACGTGCGCGCCAATCCAGGGAAAGTCAGCTACGCGTCGGGTGGTATAGGGTCATCGCCTCACATGACGTCTGAGTTGTTGAACGCGCGTCTGAACCTCAAGGCCGTCCACGTTCCCTACCGCGGGGAAACCCCTGCGCTTACCGATGTCATGGGCAACCAGGTCGACGTGCTGTTCGCCAACATTCCGTCAGGGATGCCACATGTTCGCAGTGGAAAACTCAAGGCATTGGTTACGACCGGTGCGGCGCGTTCGCGCCTTGCTCCCGACGTAGGAACCATAGTGGAATCGGGTGAGGGCAATATCGTCACCACAACGTGGAATGCGCTTTATGGCCCCGCAAAAATGTCGCCCGACCTAACCCAGAAAATCTACAACGACGTGGCAGAAGTGTTCAAGGATGCAGCCACGCGCGAGCGTGTGCAGGCCTCGGGCAACGACTTCGTGCTGGATACGCCGCAGGACTTTAGCGTCTACCTGCGCTCGGAAGTCAAGCGCTGGGGAGAGGTGATAAAAGCGGGCAACATCCGAGCCGAATGATGGAGCGCGCATACCACACACCCCGTGCGACGCTCGGGTACAACAGAATTTTGGTGACCGGTGCGGCTGGAGCAATCGGTAAGCTGGTTCGAAAGTGTCTCAAGGGACGCGTGCCACACCTGCGGCTCACTGATATTGCTCCCATTGATACACCGGATGAGGGAGAAGAATTTTGGCCGTGCGATCTGACTGACGCTGTCGGTATCGAGCGCGCCATGAAGGAAGTGGATGCGGTCATTCACCTGGGAGCGAGTCTGAACGTTGACAATTGGCAGCAGACGCTAAACGTGAATATCGGCGGCACTTACAACGTCTTTGATGCCGCAAGGCGGCTCGGGACGAAACGGGTGATTTATGCAAGCTCCCACCATGCTGTTGGGATGTATCCAGTGACCCAACGGATCGGGGTAGAGGATCCGCTGAGGCCCGACAGTTTGTATGGTTTGAGTAAATGCTTTGGTGAAAACCTGGCACGTTACTACTGGGACAAGTTTGCGGTCGAAACGGTCTGTTTGCGCATCGGTTCAGCCCGGCCCAAGCCGATGGAACGTCGGGAATATGTGACGTGGCTCAGCGAGCCAGACTTCGAACGGCTGCTGTTGGCATCGCTTACGGCCTCGGCTGTGGGCTGCAGCGTCATCTATGGCGTGTCAAAAAATGGCGACGTTTGGTGGGACAACAGCGACGCATCTCACATTGGCTTCGAACCGGTTGATATGGCCGAGGCACCGGACGGCGGCATACCCGAGACACCGGACTATCCGCTCCAGGGAGGAAAACGCGCGGCACATGGTTTGGTCAGCAATAGCGCACACCTAGGCAATAAAGTCGATGAGCACAACAAACTTTCGTTTTGACCTTTCCGCTTGGCCACATCCGCCATGCGACACGCACTCGCACATCTATCCGGATGGCGTAAACAGCCCTGGTCATCCCTCTCTTGCAGAGTACCTCAGGGTGATTGGCACGCTCGGGGTGGGGCGCCATGTAGTAGTACACGCCAAAGCCCTGCGTCATGATCAGCGATGCACCCTGGACGTCGTGCAAAGCATCGGGCTGGAACGAGCGCGCGCCGTGGTCTGGGAAGAGGCCAGCTGGAATGACAACGACCTGGAGCGACTTCACAGCGCTGGTGTACGCGGCATACGTACGCTGTACGCTGCGGGTGTTCCAGTAGATGTAGCGGCACTACAAAGCACGGCTGCAAAGATCGCGCCTCATGGTTGGCACCTGCTTGTCCAAGCAGAAAGTTTCGCCTGGCCTGGCTGCGTCGATGCGCTGCTTGCTCTGCCCTGTCCGGTCGTGGTGGATCATATCGGCCGATTGGGACCCGACATTGGGCTGGACAGTCTCGAATTCCAGTCACTGGTTCGTTTCGTGCGCGAAGGCGGTTGGATCAAGTTCGCCGCCCCATACTATGGGACCCGACACGGTGCTGCCGACTTCGGAGAGCTTGCCCCGCGGCTTCGCGCCTTCCTCGATGCAGGCAGCTCAAGGGTAATTTGGGGCCTGAACTGGCCCCACCTCAATCTTTCCGACAGGCCGGATGAACACGCCACACTAGAATCGCTGTTGCAGGTGTTAGATTCCGAGTCCCTTGCCCGCGCGGTACTGGCAGAGAATGCAGCCCGGCTCTACGGTTTCAGTGCAACGTCCGTTTAAAGGTGGTTGCAGAGACAGCTAAAGCAGGCAAACTCCCCCGAAGATGACTACTGGTACAAAGCCAACCTTTACGCTCCCGATTCAGTCTCCATCCGATGAGAATTCGGCTCTGGATTTGGTACGCTCGACGTCCTTGGCTACGGCCATCCAGGAAAAGATCGAGCGCATGATCCTTGAAGGGGATCTTGCCCCAGGTCAGCGCCTCAACGAGTTTGCATTGGCCAAGGAGATTGGGGTTAGCCGTAGCCCTGTCCGCGAGGCATGCCGCAAGCTTGAGCAGGCCGGCATGGTAGAAATCATCAATAACCGCGGCATCTTTGTGCGGCAAGTGGATCTCAAGCAAGCACTTGATATTTATGAAATTCGCGGGGCGCTCGCCGAGTTGTCAGGTCAGCTACTAGCGAGAAACGCAACTGCTGCAGACACAGAAGAGTTGCAAAAACGAATTGCCCAGATGGAGGTCAGCGCTAGCGTAGGCGACACCACGTCGTACTACCGGCAAAACCTCGAGTTTCACCGCCGACTCGTTGAATTTACGCGTAACCCGCGTCTTGCAGACATGTTCCTTGCCACTGACAAAGAACTGCACTTGTATCGGCAGAGGAGCTTGGTCCAGTCGTCCGGGATGGAGGTATCCAACAATGAGCACCGAGCTATCGTTGAAAGTGCCAACGCTCATGATGAGGTCGCGACCGCTGCTGCATTTAAGGCACATATATTGAACGGTCGCCAGCGGGCGATCAGCGCGGTTACCCGAGAGGGTTCTGTTTCGGAATAGACCAGGTACTGAGTTCTGTGTTGAGCCACCAGACGTTGATAATTTTGGGAATGCGGACATAAATCTGACCACGCATCAACTCTAGCCTGCTGCTTTTTTAAGCAGCAGGAAACAAGGAGTGATAGACGTGGCAACACTGAGTGTCGGCAGATGCTGGGCCTTGCGCGACCAACTGTCCATCCGCGTGATGCCCTGCCGCACACACCCATCTCAACACCATCACAAAGTACCTGCGTGCAGATACGACCGAGCCGCGCTACCGCAGGTGGACCAGGTGGCGACGGCCGCTTTTGATGATGCAGCAGCCATTTCTGGCATAGCTTCCCACTAACTGCAGTGAGTCGAATGCGGCCATACTGTGTTTGCCGCTCGTCCTCGTTCCAAGGTCGGGCTGCCCAATTTGCCGACTGTCAGGAGGTGCCATGTCCAAGCACGTATACAAGATCCTGGAGCTCACGGGCTCCTCACCTTCCGGCATAGAAGATGCCGTCAACACGGCCATTGCCAAAGCCAGCGAGACCGTCCGCAATATGCAGTGGTTCGAGGTGCTGGAAACGCGCGGCCATATCCACGAGGGCAAGGTCGCCCACTGGCAGGTAACAGTAAAGGTTGGATTCACCCTCGAGTAAGGGATGGACGAGGTCGTAAGCTGCGGTGAGTTCATCGTGGGACCCTTCTGGCTGGAAATTTTCGAGCAAATCCAGATCTGGGGCTGGTTCCGACCAGGAGTCTTCCGGTGAGGCAGGGAGGGGAGTGTCGGTTTTAGGCTGATCTGAGTCACTCGTTGTTGAGGCTTTGAACGACGGCTGCGGCCGACACCGGTCACTCGATGGATGGCACTTCGAACAACTGCTCCGTCTTCGTGACCAGACACCAGGCTAGCAATGGGTGTTCATGGTGCGCAAGCAATTGATCGCTGCGCAGGGATGAGTGCAGCTGCCAGGCGCCAAATGGGCATCGCGTTGATCGAAATTGGCCGTGTGCAAGAACCGCTCTGGCGCGAATCGGCGTTGCAGCCCGCTTCGAGAAATGAAAGCCACAGCTACGACTTCATCGAAGTCTGCGCAGAAGACTGCAGGATGTTCTTAGTTCACTCTGGATCAATCAGAGGCCGGCAGGTTGCTCGCACCCGCAACTCAACATCAAGGGAATAAGTGTCTGCTGTCATTTCTTCACCCAGGCATTTCAACAGGTAGTGGCCCGTCTTGAACCCCATCTCGCGGATCGGAAGATGGATGGTTGTCAGGGGCGGGTGTACATATGCAGAAAAATCATTGTCATTGAAGCTGATGATGGAAAGATCTTTTCCGGGACATTTGTTTCGAAGGTGAAGTCCGTTCATTGCACCCAGTGCGAGATAGTCGCTGGCACAAACAATGGCCGTGACTTCGGTCTGCCGATCGAGTATTTCGTTGATGGCCTTACGACCTTGTTCAAAGCCGTGTTCGGTGTAGATACACGCCTTAGGAAGTATTTCAATGCCCAAGTCGTTAGCGGCATCCTCAAGGCCCTCGAATCGCATGCGTGAGCGAAATCTCGTGGGACCGCCGATGTAGCCCCAGATCACCCCGATCTTGCGGTGGCCAAGTTCTGACAAGTGTTCAATCGCGATCCTGCCGTTTTTTGCTTCGTCTAACCCTATGAAATTTCCACCATGTCTAGGGTCGCTCCACATGTGCGCATGCGGGACCCGGTAGCGTGAGAGGATGTCTTTTGTTTCCGGACTGTCTTCAAACCCCAGCAGTGCAATGGCATCGACCCCGCGGGCCAGCATGGCCCTGAGCGCGGAAAATTCCGTGATCCCATCTGCCTCCGAGGCCGATAACAAAAGTGTGTAACCCTTGTTTGTGAGCATGCTTTCGAGGCCTTCCACCAACTGTGAGAAGTTGGAACTACCGAACTTCAGCACCACAGCGCCAATCGTCTTGCTTCTTCGCATAGCCAGAGTACGGGCTGCTCCATTGGCAACATAGCCCAAGGTGTTGACCGCCTGCATCACCCGGTTCCGTGTCTCCTCGCTGATCATTTCTGGCCGACTGAGTGCGCGCGACACCGTGCCAGTCGACACCTGCGCCATGGCCGCCACATCCGCGAGTGAGGGCGGGTGGGTAGCCGATGCCTGGAAAGATTTCTTCATAGCGGATGATGACACACTCAAAAAACTAGTGGTAAACACCTAATCATATCCTGCACAATCCAAATACCATATCGTGCAAGCGCTTGCATTGACTTTTATCAATGCGCTAGATACCTACTTCTGGAGAAAAAATGGCTCAAAAAATTGCAAGAAGATCGTACATGTTGCTTGGAACAGTAGCCCTGGTTTTCGGCAGCCAGTCGATATGGGCCAATGAAGTCTGGCCGCAGCCTGGGAAGGCAGTACGCATTGTCGTCCCGTTCCCTGCAGGCTCTGGATCCGACGTGAATGCACGGCTTTTGGCCAAACTGATCAGCGACGAACTCAAAGGGCATCCAGTTGTTGTCGATAATAAACCTGGTGCATCAACCATTATCGGGGCACAAGACGTCGCCAAATCACCTGCCGACGGACATACACTCCTCTACACCATTGTCGTAACCCATACCCAAAATCCGCATCTCTACGCTAAGCTTCCATATGATGCGAAAAACGATTTCACCCCGTTGACACAGGTTATGAGATCCGCGACGGTCTTGATTGCGAATCCCAATGCGCCATTCAATAATTTGAAGGAACTCGTAGCATATGCGAAAAACAATCCTGGAAAAATTGATTATGCTACTTACTCTCCGGGTTCAACTTCGCATTTGAATGCAGAAATACTGCAAATGCGTACCGGTACCAAGATGCTTCATGTCCCATATAAAGGTACTGCGGATGCTACGCGCGGACTTGTTGCTGGAGATGTCCAAATTTACTTTGATGGAACCGCAAGCGCAGTAGCGCTCATCAAGGCTGGCAGAGCTAAGGGCATTGGAGCCGCCACCGCCGAGCGAGTGCCTGTGCTGCCCAATCTCCCAACCATCCAGGAGCAGGGAGTGGACGGCATCAACATCATGGGCTGGCAAGGTGTCTTTGGGCCAGGAAAAATGTCGCCATCGCTCACGCAGAGAATCAGCTCTCTCATCAGCAAGGTTTCACGCTCTAAAGAAATGCTTGCGCTGATTGAAAACCAAGGAAATGAACCTTCGGGAGCTGCTGCGGAAGAATTTTCCAAAATCGTCTCCGGCGACAGTGCGAAATGGGGCGAGGTTATCAAGGCAAGTGGTATTCGCCTGGAATAGTGGCTGACGCATTCTGAGAAATATTTTTAATTAAGTGGTAACGCCAGTTTATGCAGGGTGAGAAATATGTTTGATACGGTCATTCGTGGTGGTCTTGTGGTGGATGGTACAGGGCAGCCAGCATTTGAAGGTGATGTAGGCATTGTCGACGGAAAGATTTCGGCTGTTGGCGGTAAGTTAGGTGCTGGAAAGTTGGAAATCGATGCAAACGGGGCACTTGTCACCCCGGGATGGGTGGATGTACATACCCATTTTGATGGGCAGGCCACCTGGGATCCTTACTTGAGCCCCTCTACGGATCATGGCGTGACAAGTGTCGTTATGGGTAATTGTGGGGTGGGGTTTGCACCCGTCAAACCGGATAAACGTGAGTGGCTTATAGGTGTGATGGAAGGGGTCGAGGATATTCCCGGGACTGTTTTGTCGGAAGGCATCCGCTGGGATTGGGAAACTTTTCCAGAGTATCTGGATGCGCTCGCTCGCATGCCCCGCGCCCTGGATATTGGTGCTCAGATTCCGCATTCTGCTGTGCGTACCTATGTCATGGGCGAGCGCGGCATCACCCACGATGAAGCAACGCCTGAAGATATCAA
This sequence comes from Acidovorax sp. SRB_14, assembly GCF_012932145.1. Lineage (GTDB taxonomy): Bacteria > Pseudomonadota > Gammaproteobacteria > Burkholderiales > Burkholderiaceae_C > Simplicispira. Next base: position 118,920 of record NZ_MWOK01000005.1, read on the forward strand.
GTCGATGATCCAGGTGGTCAAAGAGGGCCTTGCAGCAGGTGCCTTGGGATTTTCAACATCTCGCACTTTTATCCATAAATACGAAACACGAAAGTTCCCTCCGGGTACCTTCGCGACACCTGATGAAATTCTTGGGATAGCCAGGGCCATCAAGGAAGCGGGGCATGGTGTCTTTCAAATGACATCCAATCATTACCAGATGGAGACGGAGTTTCCGTGGCTGAAGCAGATCGCGATAGATAACAAATTGCCTGTGGCTTTTGCTCTGGTTCAGACCGATCAGACGAGGGAAAACTGGAAAAACTTGCTTCTTGAGCTGGATAAGGCACATCAGGAAGGCGTCCCAATCTATGGTGCGGTTGGAGCGCGTCCCGCAGGCATCCTTATGGCTTGGCAAGGATCCATTCATCCATTTATGGCCCACGACGCGTGGAAAAAGATGGTCCACCTGCCTTGGGATGAAAAACTACAGCGTCTGCGTGATCCACAGGTTCGCAGGGAGTTGACCGACATGAAGGCGCTGATGGCCTCGGCGGAATTTGATTCGCGCCTGGCCTACTTGACCCAGAGTTTTCAGAAAATGTACTCGCTTGGCGCGAACCCGGACTACGAACCGCCGCAAGAGCTGAGCATCGAATCGATATCCAAGCGCGACGGGCGCAGTCCACTGGAAATTGCATATGACATGCTCATGGAGCAGGATGGAAAGGGAATTATATATTTCCCAAGCTTCAACTATGCTTATAACGATCTCAGCCAACTGCATACACAGCTGCTGCACCCGCAAACCATGATGAGCCTGGCGGATGGCGGAGCGCATTGCGGTTATATCTGTGATGTGAGCGTGCCGACATTCTTGCTGACGCACTGGGCACGTGACCGTTCGCGTGGGCCTAAATTACCATTGGAGCATATCGTCAGGAAGCAAACAATGGATACCGCAAATATCTATGGACTTAAAGACCGGGGTCAACTGAAGCCCGGCTACCTGGCAGATGTGAATATTATTGATTTTGATAAATTGAGATTGCCTCCGCCATATGTCGCCTTTGATTTGCCAGCAGGCGGAAGGCGTTTGAATCAGACGGCAGAAGGTTATGTTGCCACTTTGAAATCCGGCAAAATCATCATGAAGCATGGTCAAGCGACTGGCGAACTGCCCGGCGGATTGATACGAGGTCCACAGTGCCATTTTTAATTATTTTACGTGGATAGTTTTTAAATCGCTTGCACCTGACGATGGTTTTTAATTCAAATAATGGGGAAGAAAATGATGAGCAATGGTTCAAAAGTCGCTATCGTGACAGGTGCAAGCGGAGCATTGGGCGCTGTGGTGGTGCAGAAGTTGATTGCCATGGGCTTCAATGTGGCAGCATTGGATTTCATGCAAGATCAACGCAACCCTAATCTTGAGGACTTCAATCCCCGCTTGTTAAATATCCACGCAGACGTTACCGATATTTCTAGCTGCCGCAATGCTTGCGATCAAACCTTGCGCCAATTCGGAAGAATTGATGTACTGTGCAATATTGCGGGCGGATTCCGTATGGGCTCATCGCTGTCCAGTGATGCACTGCAGCAGTGGGAACTTTTGATGGAGGTGAATGCAGGTGCTGTTTTTAAGATGGTTCATTGTGTCGCACCCCACCTGCTTAAAAACGGAGGCGGAAGCATCGTGAATGTGGGTGCCCAATCAGCGCTTTCCGGAAAGGAAAATATGGCTGCTTATTGCGCATCGAAAAGTGCCGTCATTAGGCTCACTGAATCTTTTGCGGCGGAGTTTAAATCTCAAGGTGTCCGTGTCAATTGTATTCTTCCGAATATTATTGATACACCAGCCAATCGTGAATCTATGCAAGGTGCGGAATTTTCTGCGTGGACTTCGCCAGAGCGGATTGCTGACGCCGTAGCTTTTCTCGTCTCTGAGCAATCATTGGCAGTGAATGGCGCAAGCATTGCGGTATGAATTATTTCAGCGATTAGCGTTTAACAAAGAGATTTTTAAAACAATCTCTAAAAATATCCATGCATTTGAATAGATCAGCTGATTTCGGATCGAGAGATTTTCTTGCGGCCCTGGCGGTAGTGGTGATATGGGGATTGAACTTTGTAGCAATGAAGCACTCGCTGAATGAATTTACGCCATTTCAGCTGGGCTTTTTTCGTTACATTTTTGCGGTTTTGCCGCTGCTGCTGTTCATTCCCAAGCCGAACTTGTCATGGCGCTGGCTGGTCCCTGCAGGTCTTGCGCAATTAGGGCAATTTGCTTTTTTGTTCGTTGCTCTGCAAGTGGGTATGACTGCGGCACTCGCATCGGTGCTGATGCAGACCCAGGTGTTTTTCACCACGATTATGGGATTTTTCTTGCTAAACGAGTCGGTAAGTAAGCCTATGCGCATTGGCTTGGCCGTTGCTGCCATGGGACTTCTTTGCTTTGTAATGAATTTCTCCGGACAAGGGATCGCCGGTGGTATTACTTTGTTAGGGTTGCTGCTCAATCTTGTCGCGGCGGTAATGTGGTCAGCTTCGAACATCATTGCACGCAAAGCCCAGGCGGTAAGTTCACATTATGATGCTTTGCAATTTGTAGTATGGATGTCGTTGATTCCAATTGTTCCTTTCGGCTTGCTGGCATGGTTTTTTGAGCCGGAGTCGGTGCGCTGGCAGTGGTTGTCCGCTAGCGGTGGCGCTTGGTTGGGAATTGCCTATCTGGGCTGGTTTGCTACCATCGCGGCCTATGCATTGTGGACATGGCTGCTGAAACGCCACAGCGCCAACAAGGTCGCACCCTTCAGTTTGGGTGTACCCGTGATTGGTTTGGCTGCAGGCATGCTTTTTCTGAATGAGACTGTACTGGCTTGGCAGTGGGCTGGTAGCGTTTTCATCGTGGCAGCACTGTTTATCGTGATGTTGGGCCCGCGTATCGCTAAAGCTTTCGCTAAAAGCGGCTAACCAAACTGAAACTACTGAGCTCAACGGTGTAATTTCATGGATGAAATCAACGTGGTCAGCACGTGATTTCGATAAGCTGCCGAGCACTGCGCGGGTGTTGGTGGAAAAATTAATTTCCGAGCTTGGACTTGGCTGATTGGTAATGCCTTGATATTTAAATCATGCCCGCTCTTGGGGCAATCCATAGAATTTCTATGTCTACCTGGTGTGGAGGCTAAGCACGAAGCGCCTCAGGGAACGGAATAGATTTTCGAGTCGAAGTTCACTCATCTATTTTTTTGAAGATTATTTTCATGAGTTTTCATTACGTCAATACGCGCCTCCTAATTAACAACGAGTGGCAGGACGCTGCCGATGGCCGCACTCTTGCAGTGACCAATCCGGCGACTGGCCAGGAAATCGGCCGTGTGGCGCACGCCAGCGTGACAGACTTGGACAAGGCCCTGGCGGCGACGCAAAAAGGTTTTGAGATCTGGCGTGCCACGTCGGTCGTGGAGCGCCAGAGAGTCATGCGCGAGGCTGCCGGTCTGCTGCGCGCGCGCGCGGACGAGATTGCCAGACTCATGACGCTGGAGCAGGGCAAGCCGCTCGCCGAAGCACGGGGTGAAATCATGAGCTGTGCAGCCATGACCGAGTGGTTCGCGGACGAGGGCCGACGCGTCCATGGCCGCATCGTTCCCGGCTCGAATACGGCCAGCCATCAGATGGTTCTCAAGCAGCCGATCGGACCCGTCGCTGCGTTCACGCCGTGGAACTTTCCCATCAATCAGATTGCGCGCAAGATCGGGCCGGCGCTCGCCACCGGCTGCTCGTTCCTGTGCAAGGCGCCTGAAGAAACGCCGGCATCTCCGGCCGCCTTCCTGCAGTGCTTTGTCGACGCAGGCCTGCCGCCGGGCGTGGTAGGACTGGTGTATGGCGATCCCGCCGAGATTTCAGACTACGTGATCGCCCACCCGGTGATCCGCTTCGTGACGTTTACCGGCTCCACGGCCGTGGGCAAGCACCTCTCGGCCAAGGCCGGTGCGCACATGAAGAAAGTGGTGATGGAACTCGGTGGCCACGCGCCGGTAATCGTCGCCGAGGACGCCGATGTGGAGGTCGCGGTGAAAGCCATTGCTGCCGCCAAGTACCGCAATGCGGGCCAAGTCTGTATCGCACCGACGCGCTTTCTGGTGCATGAGTCCCTGGCCAAGGACTTCCAAACGGCCTATGTCGCCTTCTCGGAAGGTTTGAAGGTGGGCGACGGGCTGAACGTTGATACGAAGGTCGGACCGCTGGTCAACGAGCGCCGCCTGCAAGCCATGGAAACCATCATGGCCGACATTGAGGCCAAGGGAGGGGAGGTCGTAACGGGGGGGCATCGAATCGGTGATGTCGGCAATTTCTTTGCGCCTACGCTGGTGGTCAACCCGTCCATGGATTCGATGCTGTTCAACGAGGAGCCATTTGGTCCGATTGCCGGCCTGCGCACGTTCCGTCAGCTTGACGAAGCCATTGTCGAAGCCAATCGCTTGAACTATGGCTTGTCGGCTTATGCTTTCACCCGCTCCTTCAAAAACGTGCAGACGCTGGCTGAACGCGTCGAAACTGGCATGCTGTGGGTCAATCAGCCCGCTGCACCCACTGGGGATCTACCGTTCGGCGGCGTCAAGGACTCGGGCCTGGGCAGCGAAGGCGGTCATGAGGCGCTTGAAGAGCACCTGATCAGCAAGGTTGTGGCGGTGACCGGGATTTGACGACCTTCCTTCAGTGAAGTTGCCCCGTATTCCCAGCCCCGTCCTAGTTGCAATAAAGCGCTTGGTCTGTCCGCGGAGCTGTGGCTTCTACTCTGACGCGTATGTACCGAAGAGGCACTTTGTTGATTGACGGTTTACGGCACTGCGCGCCTTTAAGATTTGCCCGATGGCTGACCGCCTCAGGCTGGCTGCCGCCATCCAGTCTTGGCGCAGCGATGGCCGCTGCCGCCACTACCGGTCACTGAACATCTTGCGGTCTGAGCGTCCGCTGCACTGCCAGGACCGGCCGTCCTGCAGAGCGCTCTCTTGGGGCGACCAAGGGCGAGGCACCACGCCGGACAAGGCAGCTCTCATAGATTGCGAACTGGCGGTGTTGCCCCGTTGCAGTCCTTCGCACTTTTCTGCTGAGAACAATGCAGGGCGGATTCGGTCTTACGCCAAAGCAATCTAGTCCAATCCGCCTTCCGGTTCTGTCCGTAACCCCAGAATGGACCAAGATAAATGTGTAGGGAATGCCAGAACATCGATATACGATTAGCACGCTGGACAATCAGGCCAAGCAAGGCTGCAAGCGGCTTTGGGGAGGATTAGATGCCCGGTTTATCGAAAAATTTTGGCTACTCTGTAGATTGAGTTAGGGCTCATCAAGGGCGTCTGCAGCGTGCGCCCCAATTTCACATAGCGCTGAACCACTGCGTGACTCAACCGAATGGAGGAAGTATGGTTCGCGAAACCCTTTTCAGACTCGCTGTCGTGGCAGGGTTGGTAGTTCCGGCCGCCACGTTCTTGTCTTCCTCAGCCTCGGCCCAAAGCGCGAGCGACCTCGTGGGGACGTG
>NZ_MWOK01000005.1:124493-223069 GCF_012932145.1 Acidovorax sp. SRB_14
ACTGGTGTACCCGACCAAGAGTGACCTGTCTGCCAAGACGCGGGCACTGGCGGATTTCTTGCGAGAGTGGTTTGCGAAGATCCCGTCTCTGGACGCCGACGAAAGTTTGACCACCCTGCCGATCGTGCCTTAGCCAGCCCGGTTGCCGCCAACACCGGAAGCCGTGCCCGTCATTGGCAAGCGACACGGGACCTTGGCACGCTGGCATCAGTCGTTGTGTTTCCAGGCATTCATCGGTCCTGGGCATCCGGTATGCGGCACACCAGGGAATGTGTTGACTTACCTCCGTCGTTCGGCGCAGAGTGGCCCAGGGTGCCACCAGCAACGTGCAGCCCTGGATCGGAGACTCTCATGCAATCCTTCCCGCTATGCCGCAGGCGCACAGGTCCGAGCGCGCTGTTTGTTGTTGCCATCGCTTTGGCCGGGTGCGCGAGCGGCCCAGTGCCCCGCGGCGGGCCTGCAGCTGCTGACGCAATGCCGTGGATGATCAAAACCTTGTCGCCCGAGCAACGCGCGGGCTTGCTGCTTGCCGGCATGAGTTTGGAGCAGAAGGCCCAGCAGCTGACCGGTGCAGTGCCCGAAATCGTCCCCGAATTGCCCCACTGCAAGGGCGCCCGGCATGTCACGGGCATTCCTGCCCTGCGCATCCCCACATTGCGCGTCACCAACGGCCCGGTGGGGATCGGCCAGAACGATTGCGTTGCACTCGATACCCCACCCCGGATGGTTTACGTGAATGGCCTCCATGTCGATGAGGCGGTCTACTTTGATGCATCCTCCGCCAAGGCAACCGCTGTCCCTTCCTCGATCGCCGTTGCCGCCTCGTTCGACCCCGCCGTGGCCACCGCGTTTGGCGAACTGATCGGGGAAGAGGGCAGCCGTCTGGCGCTGCACGTGTTCGAAGCGCCCGGCATGAACCTGGCGCGCCTGCCGCTGGCCGGTCGCAACTTCGAATACAAGGGCGAGGATCCGTACCTTGCCGGTGTTATGTCCGTGGCCGAGACGCGCGCGGTGCAAGGCAAGGGCCTGATCGCCGTCGCCAAGCATTACGTCGGCAACGAGCAGGAGGTGAACCGGATGTCGGTGTCCGAGCGCATCGACCCACAGGTACTGCATGAGCTGTACCTGCTGCCCTTCGAGATGGCCGTGAAGGATGGCGAAGCTGGCGCGGTGATGTGCTCGTACAACGCGCTCAACGGCGCGTTCGCCTGCGAGAACGAAGAGATGCTGTCCGACGTCCTGCGCCGCCAGTGGGGTTTCCAAGGCTACGTGCAGTCGGACTTCTTCGCCGCCAAGAGCACCGCCAAGGCGATGCGCGCCGGACTCGACCACGAGATGCCGTTGCCCCAGTTCTTCGCGCCCGACAAGCTGCGCGCCGCGCTGAATGCCGGTGAGCTCACGATGTCCGACATCGATACGGCGCTGCGGCGCCGGTATGTGCAGATGTTCAAGTTCGGTGTCTTTGATCGCCCGATCGTGCAGCGGCCGCTGGACGTCGAGGACGGTGGCCGGAAGGCGCGTGCCATGGGCGTCCAGACCGCGGTGCTATTGCAGAACAATGGCGCACTGCCTCTGCCGCGCGACGCGCGGCGGGTGCTGCTGGTCGGCAAGTCGAGCCAGATCTACGCGCAGCAGGCGGTGGCCGGAGGATCGATGGTCGGCACGGTCATGGGCGCCGGCGGCGGCAGCTCCGATGTCGTGCCCTTCTACACCGTCACGCCCGCCGCGGGCCTGCGCAATGTCTTCGCCCAGTCCGGCAATGCATCGGTTGAAGTCCAACTGGCACTGGTGGACGACGCCAACGCCGGCGCCACACTCGACGGCAGGCCCGTCGTCTTCGGCGACGTGCTGGCAGCAGTGGCAGGCGCGGATGCGGTGGTGGTGATGGCAGGCACGGTGGCCGAGGAGGGCGCGGACCGGGCCAGCTTCAACAATGCGGAGGGTGGTCTGCTCACGGCGCGCGGCGATTCGCTGGACTGGTATGCGCCCCTACCCAAGGCGATTTCCTTTGATGGCGGCGACAACGCAGGCCGCAACAGCCGCACCATCGCGATGATCGACCGCCTGTTGGGCGTGCAATCCAACACCGCGCGGCCCACCCATGCCAAGACCGCGCTGGTGCTCAAGGACAACGCCGGCGTACCGCTCCCTGCACGCTGGCTGGGTGCGCGCGGCCCGTCCATGCTCGAAGCCTGGTTCCCAGGCCAGGAGGATGGCCACATCGTGGCCGATCTGCTGCTGGGCGTCCACAACCCCTCCGGCAAATTGCCCGTGACCTTTCCCGTCGAAGGCCAGGGGTTCATGGAAACGGTCTCGGCCAGGCAGTACCCGGGTGTGATGGACGCCAAAGGCATTCCGCAAGTCGACTACAGCGAACAGCTGCAGATCGGTTACCGCTGGTACGACGCCCACAATAAACAGCCCGCGTTCGCCTTCGGCCACGGCCTGTCGTACACCAGCTTTGCCGTCGAGGCACAGCGGCTGCAGCTGCCCGCCAGTGGCGCTGCCACCTACCGCGTGGAGGCGACCGTGCGCAACACAGGGGCCCGCGCGGGCGCGGAAGTGCTGCAGGTCTACCTGTCCGTGCCTTCGGGCTCCGGCCTGCCGCAGCCACCGAAGCGGCTGGTCGGCTTTCGCAAGGTGGCGCTCGCTGCCGGCGCCAGCGAGCGCGTGAGCATCGCTGTGGATCCGGCCGCCAGCCACCATCCGTTGAGCGTGTGGGATGCGTCGCGCAAGGCATTCGTGGTCCCGCCCGGTGCCTATACGGTATGGGTCGGCAGCGCCTCTGACCGCCTCGTTAGCGCGGGAACATTCGAGCGTTAGCGGAATTGCAGGACCGTGGACTGGCAATCGCCTCGGGTTTGATGGACGCTCGGCTCCCGGGGGCTGGGGTCGTGAACACCCATCCAATGCGCCTGCCTGCCGGGGCATCGCACCGTGATGCCCCCGAAACGTACTTCAGCGTCACCCAAGCCAGTCGAATCGCGACATGAACGTCAATTTGGTTGAAAACAAAAAGCCCGCTATCTTTTAAATAGCGGGCTTTGTAGCGCTGACGCGCTAGTTTTGGTGGTGGGTCCTGACAGATTCGAACTGTCGACCTACGGATTAAGAGTCCGCTGCTCTACCAACTGAGCTAAGAACCCCACGCTTAAATTGTTTCTGCGTTGCTGCAGAGCCTCGAATTATGCACCAGTTTTTTCGCCGTTTGCAAGGTAGAGCGAAAAAATCGGCGCAAAAAATTCACTGCATGGCGTTGCGGCTGGCCAGTTCCACGAACAGGCCGCTCTGGTCCAGTTCGCCCAGGCCGTGTTCGACGCCTTGGGCGTACAAGCTTTCGAACAGCGTGGTCACGGGCGCGTCAAATCCGATTTCGTGGGCCGTGGCGAGGGCGTTGCGCATGTCCTTGAGCTGCACGTGCATGCGCGCGCGCGGTGCGAAGTCGCGCTCGACCATGCGCTGGCCGTGCAGCTGCAGGATGCGGCTGTCGGCAAAGCCGCCGCTGATGGCTTCGCGCACCTTGGCCATATCGGCACCGCCCTTGGCGGCCAGCAGCAGAGCCTCGGCCACGGCGCCGATGGTGATGCCGACGATCATCTGGTTGGCCAGCTTGGCGAGCTGGCCCGCGCCGTGCGGCCCGACATGCGTGGGCCGGCCCAGCGTGGCAAACACCGGCAGGGCCCGCTGGTAGTCGGCGGCCTTGCCGCCGACCATGATGGCCAGGGTGCCCGCCTCGGCACCGACGGTGCCGCCCGAGACCGGCGCGTCCAGGTGGGCCAGGCCCATCTCGCCCAGGCGTGCCGCGTGGTCGCGTGCTTCATGGGGCTGGATCGATGCCATGTCGATGAACAGGCTGCCCGGGCGGAAGGCCTGTGCCACGCCCTGTTCGAACAGCACCTGGGCCACCACGGGCCCGCTTTCGAGCAGGCTGATGGCGATATCGGCCTGGCGCACCGCATCGGCGGCGTGGTCGTGCACGGTGGCGCCGGCCTGGGCCAGGGGCTCGGCCTTGGCGCGGGTGCGGTTCCAGGCCTGCACCTGGTGGCCGGCCTCGCACAGGCGGCGGGCCATGCGCAGGCCCATCATGCCGGTGCCCAGCACGGCGATGCGAAGAGGGGGGGTGGCGGTCATGGAAAGGCGTCCTCGGCGGTGGGTGGATATCCGTGGCCGCATGATGGGCGTTTTTCGCGCGCCAGCCTGTCAGGCAGCTTGCAGCTGCGCGGGCCCTGCGGCCACAGAGCGCGCACCAGGCAGCGGCGCGCGCTGCGGCCACGTCTCACATCAGATGTTCGCTGGCGTTGTCGCCGCCCAGGACCACGTAGTTGACCTTGCGGATGTCCATGAGCTTCTTGCCGCCCGAGTAGCTGATGGAGCTTTGCACGTCCTGCTCCATCTCGACCAGCGTTTCGGCCAGCGTGCCCTTGACCGGCTCGAGGATGCGCTTGCCCTCGACGTGGCGGTACTCGCCCTTGTTGAAGTCGGACGCGCTGCCGTAGTACTCCTTGTAGAGCTTGCCATCGACCTCGACGGTCTGGCCCGGCGACTCCTCGTGGCCCGCCAGCAGCGAGCCGACCATGACCATGGTGGCGCCAAAGCGGATGCTCTTGGCGATGTCGCCGTGCTCGCGGATGCCGCCGTCGGCAATGATGGGCTTGGTGGCCACGCGCGCGCACCACTTGAGGGCCGAGAGCTGCCAGCCGCCCGTGCCAAAGCCGGTCTTGAGCTTGGTGATGCAGACCTTGCCAGGGCCGATGCCGACCTTGGTGGCGTCGGCGCCCCAGTTTTCCAGGTCGATCACGGCCTCGGGCGTGGCCACGTTGCCCGCGATGACGAAGGCGGCGGGCATCTTCTTCTTGATGTAGCCGATCATGTCCCGCACGCTGTCGGCATGGCCGTGCGCGATGTCGATGGTGACGTATTCGGGCACCAAGCCGGCGGCCGCGAGCCGGTCCACGGTGTCGTAGTCGGGCTGCTTGACGCCCAGCGAAATCGAGGCGAACAGGCCCTTGGCCTTCATGTCGCGGACAAACTGCACGTTGTCGAAGTCAAAGCGGTGCATGACGTAGAAGTAGCCGTTCTGCGCCATCCAGACGCAGATTGCCTCGCTGACCACGGTCTTCATGTTGGCCGGCACCACGGGGATGCGGAAGGTGCGCCCGCCCAGCTCCACGCTGGCGTCGCACTCCGAGCGGCTGTTCACGCGGCATTTGCGCGGCAGCAGCAGGATGTTGTCGTAATCGAAGATTTCCATGAAATTCCAAGCTCCATCAAGGGACGTGGCAAAACAATTTTTGCCGCGGTGGGCGCTTGGCTTGGGACCGGAATTTGCGGGTGGCTGCCGAAAAGGCCCACCGAACCCTGCTCTGCGCAGGCACAAAAAAACCGGGCGTCAAGAAACTTGGGCCCGGTGACTGATTCTACCCATGCCTTCAATCCCCTGCCCGGCAGTGCGATTGCGCGGCGGCCACCACGCGGCCCTGGGCATCCTGCAGCCAGCCGGCCACGGACAAAGACGCGGGGGCAGCGCCATCGGGCATGCGCATGGGGCGCAGTTCAGCCCAGCGGTTGGGCTCTTTGGGAGGCCGCTCGTTGCGCTGGTCCCAGCTGAGCTGCAGCACATTCCTGACCAGGTTCCGCGCCACCGGCGTGCCCTCGGTGCCGGCGGGCACGGCCTGCACCAGCACCAGCACCAGCGTCCAGGGACCCTGTTGCTGTGCACGCGCCGCTGGCGAACGTGCCAGCGACGCCACCGTGCCCAGGTAGTCGCTCAAAGGCGGGCCCTGCGCCACGCGTAGCCGTCCGGGGCCCACAGGCTCGACCGGCGCGGTGTGGATGTCGCTGCCTTCGGGCCGTGCGCGGCCCAGGGCCTGCAGGCGCTCGGCGGCTTCGGGCAGGGCGGCGGCCGACAGTGGCGCCGCGTCGCCCTGGGGGCCGGGAACAATCCAGTCGAGCAGCAGGGCACGCGGGCCCGGCGCAGGCGTGGTCGGGTCGCGCCAGCAGTCCTCGCAGCTGGCGCCGGTGAAGCGCTCAAACAGCGCGGCCGGCTGCGGCGCAGCGTCGCTGGTGCAGACGGCCTGTGCGGCGCTGGTCAGGCCGTGCCCACAGAGCCAGGCGGCAAGCAGGGGGGCGAGCGGGTGTCTCATGGTCCGGTGTCCTTGCCAGCGTTGCGGGGTTGCGCTTTCTACAATGGCGCATGTTCCCACAAGACCTGTTTTCTGGCGCGCCCGCGCCTTTGGGCGCCGATGCACCCGCGCCCGCCGCCGCATCGCCGCTGCTGCACCACCTCAACCCCGAGCAGCTCGCCGCCGTCACGCTGCCCGCCGGGCACGCGCTGATCCTGGCGGGCGCCGGCTCGGGCAAGACGCGCGTGCTCACCACGCGCATCGCCTGGCTGCTGCAAAACGGCCTGGCCACCCCCGGCAGCATCCTGGCCGTCACGTTCACCAACAAGGCCGCCAAGGAGATGGTGGCGCGGCTCTCGGCCATGCTGCCCGTCAGCGTGCGCGGCATGTGGATCGGCACCTTCCACGGCCTGTGCAACCGCTTGCTGCGCGCACACCACCAAGCGGCGGGTCTGCCGCAGGCGTTCCAGATCCTTGACACGCAGGACCAGCTCTCGGCCGTCAAGCGCCTGTGCAAGCAGCACAACGTGGACGACGAGCGCTTTCCGCCCAAGCAGGTGCAGTACTTCATCGCGGGCTGCAAGGAAGAGGGCATGCGCCCGGGCGATGTGCCGGTGGCCACGCACGACGTGGACGGGCGCAGGAAAGTGGAGCTCTACCAGCTCTACGAAGAGCAGTGCCAGCGCGAAGGCGTGGTCGACTTCGGCGAGCTGATGCTGCGCAGCTACGAGCTGCTGCGCGACAACGACCCGGTTCGCGCGCACTACCAGCGGCGCTTCCAGCACATCCTGGTCGACGAGTTCCAGGACACCAACAAGCTGCAGTACGCGTGGCTCAAGCAGCTCGCGGGCGACGAGGTGGACGGCCGCTTTGCGCCGCGCGGCAGCGTGATCGCCGTGGGCGACGACGACCAGAGCATCTATGCCTTCCGCGGTGCGCGCGTGGGCAACATGGCGGACTTCGTGCGCGAATTCGATGTGCAGCGCCAGATCAAGCTCGAGCAGAACTACCGCAGCTACAGCAACATCCTCGACGCCGCCAACCAGCTCATCAGCCACAACAGCGCGCGCCTGGGCAAGAACCTGCGCACCGACCAAGGCCCGGGCGAGCCGGTGCGCGTCTACGAGGCGCCCAGCGACCTGATGGAGGCGCGCTGGATGGTCGACGAGATCCGCCAGCTGGTCCGAAGCGACGGCTTTGCGCGCCAGGAAATCGCCGTGCTCTACCGCAGCAACGCGCAAAGCCGCATCATCGAGTCGACCCTGTTCAACGCCGCCGTGCCCTACCGCGTCTATGGCGGCCTGCGCTTTTTCGAGCGCGCCGAAATCAAGCACGCGCTGTCGTACCTGCGCCTGCTGGAGAACCCCCAGGACGACACCAGCTTCATGCGCGTGGTCAATTTTCCGCCGCGCGGCATTGGCGCGCGCAGCGTCGAGGTGCTGCAAGACGCCGCGCGCTCGGCCGGCTGCTCGCTGCACGACGCCGTGAGCGCCGTGCCCGGCAAGGCCGGCGCCAACCTGGGCGCCTTCGTCGCGCTGGTCGATGTGCTGCGCGAGCAGACGCAGGGCCTGACGCTGCGCGCCATCATCGAGCAGATGCTCGAGTCGTCGGGCCTGCTCGCGCACTACCGCGCCGAAAAGGAAGGCGCTGACCGTATCGAGAACCTGGAGGAACTGGTCAACGCCGCCGAGAGCTTTGTCACGCAGGAGGGCTTTGGCCGCGACGCCGTGGCGCTGCCGCTCGACGAGCATGGTGCACCGCTGACGCAAAGCCCGGCCAGCCAGGGGCTGGACCCGGATGCGCCGCTGCTCGATGCGCCGTTGACGCCGGCCCTGCCCGGCATCGTCGACATCGACACCGGCGAAACGCTGTCGCCGCTGGCGGCGTTCCTGACGCACGCCGCGCTCGAGGCCGGCGACAACCAGGCCCAGGCCGGCCAGGACGCCGTGCAGCTGATGACGGTGCACGCGAGCAAGGGGCTCGAATTCGACGCCGTGTTCATCGGCGGCATGGAGGACGGCCTGTTCCCGCACGAGAACGCCATGAGCGACCGGGCGGGCCTCGAAGAAGAGCGCCGCCTGATGTACGTGGCGATCACCCGCGCCCGAAAGCGCCTGTACCTGAGCCACTCGCAAACGCGGCTGCTGCACGGGCAGACGCGCTACAACCTCAAGAGCCGCTTTTTTGACGAGCTGCCCGAGAGCGCGCTCAAGTGGATCACGCCCAAGCAGGCGGGCTTTGGCACGTTTACTCCTGATTCCATAGCTGGAGGCGCTTACCCATCGGGCGCTGGAGGCCGATATGGCTTCAAGTCAGAGACCTTTGCCAGCCCGCCCGTCCCGGCGCAGAAGGCCGCGCCATCGCACGGCCTGCGCGTGGGGCTGGCGGTGTTCCACACCAAGTTCGGCGAAGGCAAGGTGCTGGCGCTCGAGGGCACGGGCGACGACGCACGCGCGCAGGTCAGCTTTCCGCGCCATGGCACGAAGTGGCTGGCGCTGTCGGTGGCCAAGCTGGCGGTGGTCGAGTGACCTAGGCATCCTTTATGCCCAAACAAGACGATCCCGCAACGACATCCCGGCGCCTGCGCGGCGCGTCGCGCGGCGCCTCTGCGCGCCATCTCGTCAGCCCGGCGCAGTGGGCCGAGAGCGTGGCGCTCGGCGCGCCGCCCTCGCTGCGCATCTTCACCATTGCGGGGGTGCAGGCCGCGCTGGCCGTGCTGCTGGCGATCGTGGCAGTGCATTTCTCGCCCTGGCCGCAGATGGTGGGGTTCGCTTCGCTCGGCGGATTGGCGGCCCTGTTCGGGCGCTTTGCCACGGTGGAGCGGCGCATGCGCATCGTCGTGGTCTGTGCGCTGCTGCTGGCGCTGGGCGTGCTGGTGCCGTCGCTGGCCTCGTGGGGCGGCGCGCTGCCGTGGATGATGGTGTTGGTGCTGGCCCTTGTGGCCGGCGCGTCCACCGTCGCGGTGTCGTGGTGGAGCCTGGGCGGGCCCGGGGCGGTGATCATCGTGTTTGCGGCCGGCGCTGCATACAACCCGGTCGGCAGCGGCGCCGAGGTGCTGGCCCGGGCGCTGGCGACCCTGGCCGGCGGTGTGGTGGCGGTGTTGACCTGCCTGGTGACGGACCGCTGGCGCGCCCCGGAACTCAAGGCGCTGCGCTTGCCGCCTGCGCATGTGGCACCCTGGTCGCACCAGTGCATTGCCGCTGGGCGCATCACCGCGTGTGCCGCGTTGGCGGCCTGGATTGCCTTCATGGCCGGCTGGCACCACCCGGCCTGGGCGGCGATTGGCGCGGTGTCGGTGATGCAGGGCGGGCACCTGCACATCACCATGAACCGCGCACTGCAGCGCATGGCAGGCACCATCGTGGGTTCCTTCCTCGTCTGGGCCATGCTGGCGCAGCAGCCTGGGTTCTGGACCGTGGTGGCGGCGATCGTGGCGTTCCAGTTCCTGACCGAGGTGATCATTGGCTACAACTACGCGCTCGGCCAGATCACCATCACGCCCATGGCGCTGCTCATGACCTACCTGGCATCGCCGGCGGTGGCCCAGAGCATGCCGGTCGAGCGCGTGCTCGACACCATCCTGGGCGCGGCGCTCGGCATCGTGTTTGCCGTGGTCTTCTCGAGCGTGGACGACCGCGTCTACCTGCATGAGCACCGCAGCAAGGCACGCTGAGCCAGGGCAGTGCTTCAAAGGGTTCTAAATGGATAGCTGCCAGCGCTGGACAGGACAGCGTTAGCGACCGATTTGGCTTTGATTCACAGGCGCGTTGTCACGCCGCTGTCATGCACCCGTCACGGCCATGTCGCAACCGCTTCGTACGCTTCGTGGAGTTTGCAACCCCTATCCAAGGAACCACGATGACCCACCGCGAGATTGCGCCCGAGCAGGCCATTGATTTCAATAACGAGAACGCCAACAACTCGGCCAACCCCACTTTTGAATCGGTGCTGGGCGCGCGCCTGTCGCGCCGGGGCCTGCTGCGCGGCAGCGTGGGCACCGTGGGCACGGCCATGTTGGCCGGCTTTGGCGTGAGCGCCTGCGGTGGTGGCAGCGATGGCCCAGAGGTCGAAACCCCGATTGTCCCCCAGTTGCTGGGCTTTACCGCCGTGGGCAAGAGCCTGGCCGATTCGGTCATCGTGCCCGCCGGTTATACGGCCAGCGTGCTGTATGCGCTGGGTGACCCAGTGCTGCCCGGCACCAGCGCCTACCGCAACGACGGCACCGACACCGACTTCGACAAGCGTGCCGGCGACCACCACGACGGCATGGAGTGGTTCGGTCTGGGCGCCGACGGCCAGCGCAATGACAACGCCACCGAGCGCGGCCTGCTGGCGATTAACCACGAAGCCACCACCGACGAAAAACTTTCGTCGTTCTTCATACACGCCAACGGCGGCGCCTCGACACTGCCGCGCCCGGCTGTGGAAGTGGACAAGGAAGTGGCGCTGCACGGCATCGCCGTGATTGAAGTCACCAAGACGGCTGGCGGCTGGGGCTACGCGCCCAACTCGGCGCGCAACTTCCGCCTCACGCCGCTCTCGCCCATGGAGCTGTCGGGCCCGGCGCGCGGCAACGCCCAGTTGGTGACGAAATACGCACCCACCGGTACCACCACCCGCGGCACGCTGAACAACTGCGGTACCGGCAAGACGCCCTGGGGCACCTTCCTGACCGGCGAGGAAAACTGGTTCGGCTACTTCACCCGCGGCGCGGCCGACGATGCGGCCCGCGGCGACAAGAGCGTTGTGTCCCTCAAGCGCTACGGCCGCAACCAGGGCGCAGCATCGCGCCACGGCTGGGAAACCGGCGGTCTGGAAGACCAGTACCAGCGCTGGAACATCAGCAAGACCGGCGCCTCGGTCGATGGCAGCGACGACTACCGCAACGAAATGAACGGCATGGGCTACATCGTCGAGATCGATGCCTACGACAAGACCCGCCTGGCCAAAAAGCGCACCGGCCTGGGCCGTTTCGCGCACGAGAGCGCAGCCTTCGGTAAGGTGGTGGCCGGCCAGCCGCTCACCGTGTACATGGGCGACGACTCGCGCGGCGAGTACATCTACAAGTTCGTCTCCAGCGCCGTCTGGAGCGCGGCCGACGCGAATGCCGCCGACCGCTTGGCCGTGGGTGACAAGTACCTCGACAGCGGCACGCTGTACGTGGCCCAGTTCAGCGCCGACGGCTCGGGCAAGTGGGTCGAGCTGTCCGTCAGCAACCCGGCCATTGCCGGCTACGCGGGCTTTGCGTTTACCAGCGCCGCCGACATCGCCATCCACACTCGCCTGGCCGCAGACGCCGTCGGTGCGACCAAGATGGACCGCCCTGAGTGGAACGCCGTGAACCCCGCCAACGGCGAGATCTACTTCACGCTCACGAACAACAGCAACCGCAGCATCGACCCGGCCAGCGGCCAGTACCTGCCCGACGCCGCCAACCCGCGTGCCTACACCGACATGAAGGGCGCGTCCAAGCAAAACGGCAACCCCAACGGCCACCTCGTGCGCCTGAAGGACACGGGCGCGGGCTTCCAGTGGGACGTGTACCTGTTCGGCGCCGAAGCCGGGGCCGACAAGGGCCTGGTGAACCTGTCCGCGCTGACCGACGACCAGGACTTCTCCAGCCCCGACGGCCTGGTGTTCAGTAAGGCCACCGGCATCTGCTGGATCCAGACCGACGACGGCGCCTACACCGATGTCACAAACTGCATGATGCTGGCCGCCGTGCCCGGCAGTGTGGGCGACGGCGGCAAGAAGACGCTGAACCACACCAAGGCCGATGGCAGCATTCTGGCCGTGGACACCTACGTCGGCAAGGCCGCCACGCCCAGCACGCTCAAGCGCTTCTTGGTCGGCCCCAAGGGCAGCGAAATCACCGGCCTGGCCGAAACGCCCGACGGCAAGGCGATCTTCGTGAACATCCAGCACCCCGGCGAAGGCACGGCGATGGCCAACATCAGTGACCCCGCCAAGTACCAGAGCCAGTGGCCTGCCAACGCCGGCTACGGCTCCGGCAAGCGCCCGCGCTCGGCCACCATCGTCATCACCAAGAACGACGGCGGCAAGGTCGGCACCTGAGGCAACGCACCGCCAGCGGCGGTGTTTCCGGCCGATCCCCAGGCCCGCAGGCTGCGCTCCAAGCGCACCCTGCGGGCCTGTTTGTTTTGGGGTGTTATTGGCATCTGGCCCTTGCTCGTATTGCGCAGGCAGCTATGTTTTTTGATGCTGGAGCGCCCGCAGAAAGCCATGGCGCAGCAACACCAGCCGCGCAGGCACCGCCAACCGCGCACGGGGGCGGGGCCTCAGGGCGCCGCTTCAGGCGGTGGTTTCGGGGGCGTCGGAGGGGGGCGCGTCGGGCGCTGCGAAGCAGTCGCGGAACGTGAAGACGATGGAGCTGAAGAACATCGCCGCCATGACCATTGCCAGGCCCACCATCAGGCCGCCAATGGCGCCGGGCGCCGACTCGGCGCTGAACACGCCCAGCATGGCCAGCAGGCCCGACACCAGGCTGATGAGCACGCCGCCGAGCGCGAACACCCCCAGCCAGCCCAGGCCATAGACCGTGAACGCGCCCATGTTGCGCAGGCAGGCCACGATGCTGAAAAACAGGCTCTTGACGGGCGGCACGCCGTGCCAGTGCACGAGGCCCGGCGCATGCCAGAACAGCAGCGACAGCGGCAGGTACAGCGCCATCGACACCCACATCGCGGTCTGGAATTCGGGGTTCTCTGCGATCTCGCGCGTCATGGGCTCGCCGCCCAGGTAGACCTGTGCAAACAGGCCGCCGTCGAACAGCGCCGAGAACCCCATCACCGCCAGGAAGCCGATCGCGTACAGCGCGCCGAGCACCAGCATGTGGCGCAGGCGCTGGCGCCCGGTGCGAAACGCCACCAGCAGCACGGCGGGCGTCGGAAAGCGCCCCTGCACGGCCTCGGCCGAGGCCACCATCATGGCCAGCGTGGCCGACGGCAGCAGGGCCAGCGCCAGCGCCGGCCCGATCAGCGGCACCAGCGTGGCCAGCGACATGGCGGCCATGGTCATGAAGAAGAGGGCGGCCATGGCCATGGGCTGGCGCCAGAACACGCGGATGCCGCTCTTGACCCAGGCGATGCCGGTGCGGGCGGGGACGATGTGGAGTTTCATGGTTTCCTGCAGGAGAGGGGCGCCGGCGGCTCAGGCCTGGGGCGGGTGCGCAACGCGCTGGCGCAGAACGCGCTCGAAGTGGCCGGGGTCGTGCGGCGTGAGCATGGATGCCTCGCGCGGCAGGTGGTAGTCCCACAGGCGCGAGATCCAGAAGCGCAGTGCCCCGGCGCGCAGCAGCGCCGGCAGCAGGCTGCGCTCGGCCGCCGTGAGGGGGCGCACGGCCTGGTAGGCGTGCAGCATGGCGTCAAAGCGCGCGGCGTCGTGCGCGCCGTCTTCCAGGTCGATGCACCAGTCGTTCAGGCACACGGCCAGGTCGAACAGGAAGGTGTCGACGCCGGCAAAGTAGAAGTCGAAGAAGCCAGTGAGCGTCTCGCCCTCGAACATCACGTTGTCGCGGAACAGGTCGGCGTGCACCGGCCCGCGCGGCAGCGCGGCATAGGCCGACGAGGCCGCGATGTGGTTCTGGTAGGCCAGTTCGGCGCGCAGCAGCGCCGCTTGCTCAGGGCTGGCGTGCGGCAGCACCACGGGCACGGTCTCGTTCCACCACGGCAGGCCGCGCAGGTTCGGCTGCTGGCGCTCGAAGCTGCGCCCCGCCAAGTGCATGCGTGCCAGCATGTCGCCCACGGCGGTGCAGTGCACCGCGCCGGGCGCGAGCTGGCTGTGGCCGCGCAGCCGGTTGACCACGGCGGCGGGCTTGCCGCACACGCTGTGCAGGATGCTGCCGTGCTTGTCGGGCTGCGGGTCGGGCACGGGAATGCCGGCGTGCGCCAGATGCCGCATCAGGTGCAGGTAGAACGGCAGCTGCTCGGCCGTGAGGCGCTCGAACAGCGTGAGCACGAACTCGCCCTGCTCGCAGGTGACGAAATAGTTGGTGTTCTCTATGCCGCCTTCGATGCCGCGCAGCTTGTGCAGCTCGCCCAGTTGCAAACGGCGCAGCAACTCGCGCGCCTCTTTCAGGGAGACTTTGGTGAATACGGCCATCGCTCAGGACAAAACGGAAATAGGGCTGGAAGAGAGGACGCATACCAGGGTGGCCGCGAAGCGGTGCGGGCGCCGCTGCACGCGGCGGCGGGATGCGCCAAATGGGGGACGCGCGTCAGAACTTCTTGAGGTTCCACACGCGCGAACCGGTGTCGGTTTCTGCGCCATTGCGGGGGCGGTTGCGCACGCCATCCGACGGTTGGACCTCGTACTCGGGCATATTGCCCACCTTGGGCTGCACCTTGATGCTCTGGGTCTGGCCGCCAATGCGCAGCTCATCGACGCGGCTGCCCCCGTCTTCGACATGGATGCGCTCGGTGCGCTGGTTCAGGCGGTCGGATTTTTGCTCTTTGTTTGATAGCTGTTCACGCTCGCTGGCATTGGGCTCAGCAGGTTTTTGGCTGGTATTCTGGGCCAGGACAGGGCCGCTGGCCAGGGCCAGCAGCAAAAGGAGTGGTAGAGCGCGCATGGCGCGATTGTAGGTCGCGCGCGGCGGCGGGAACAGGGGCGGCGGCGGGCGCGGCCACCGCCTCGCCGTCCACCGCCTGCTGCACCGCCCGGTAGAACGCCTCGCGCGCTGCGCTGGCCACGGGGTCCCGCGCGCCGCCTGCCCAGTTGGCGTTGGAGGCGATGACGATCCTGCGCCGGGGATCGATGAAGATGCCCTGGCCGAAAATGCCGCGCGCCGCGAAGCTGCCGTCGTCATAGGTCCACCACTGGTAGCCATAGCCGCGCCCGCTCTGGCCGATGGCGGTGCGCGCCGTGGTGGCCTCGCGCAGCCAGCTTTCGGGCACGACGCTGTGGCCGTTGGCGAGGGCGCCTTCCAGGATGAACTGCCCAAAGCGCGCGAAGTCCCGCGCCGCGGCCTGGATGCAGCAGCCGCTGATCTCCTGCCCGGTCTTGCTGAGCAGCCAGGTGGCCTGCTGCTCCATGCCGGCGGGGCCCCAGACCTTTTCCTGCAGGTACTGCGACAGGGGCTTGCCAGTGGCCTGGCCCACGAGGATGCCCACGAGGTTGGTCTCTCCCGTGCTGTAGAGCCAGCGCGTGCCCGCGGGCACGTCGCGTGGCAGACGGCGCATATAGCTCACGAGCGCATCCACGCCCGGCTCGGGCTGGTGGTTGTTGAACCGCGCCACGTCGGAGTTGGCGTCGCTGTAGTCCTCGTTCCAGCGGACGCCAGACGTCATGGTCAGCAGCTGGCGGATGCTCACGGCGTCGTAGGCCGAGCCCCGCATCTGCGGGATGTAGTCGCTGACCTTGTCGTCCATGCTCCGGATGTGGCCGTCGCGCAGGGCGGCGCCCACCAGCGTGGACGTCATGGACTTGGCCACCGAAAAGCTCGTCCAGCGCCCGCCACTGCCGAAGTCCAGACCGTAGCGCTCCAGGCGCAGCTTGCCGTCGTGCAGCACCAGCAACGCCGCGCTGCGCTGGCCGGCCAGGTAGGCATCGATGTCCAGCGCCAACGGCAGCGGCGGACCCGGCGGCAGCGGCCGGGGCGTGCCGCTGGCCGCGATGGCATGCGATCGGGCCAGGACGGGCAGCCGGTCGAGCGCGCGGAAGGCGGCGTCGCGCTGCGGCTGGCTCCAGAACAGCAGGTCGCGGTTCGTCGGCAGGGCCTTGAGCAGGCCGCGCGTCTCCGGGTCGAGGCCGAGCCAGCCGGCCGTGCCGATGGCGGCCAGGGCCAGCAGCGCCCCGAGGGCAATCTTCTGGATGGGCTTCAAGGCGGGACTCCTCAGGTGGCGGTGGAACACGGAGCCGCCATTGTGGGCCGAACCATAGCAATTGGATGGGCTCCGGGCCTGGCACACCGGGGCTTTCAGGGAAGGCTTGCGCGCCCGTTCGTGTGCACAATCGCCGCATGACCGACAAAAAAACCCTGGTGCTGGTCGACGGCTCCAGCTACCTCTACCGTGCCTACCACGCCATGCCCGATCTGCGCGCCGTGCCCGGCGACCCGCACAGCGCCGCCACGGGCGCCATCCGCGGCATGATCAACATGATGGGGGCGCTGCGCAAGGAGGTGCACGCCGACTATGCCGCCTGCATTTTCGACGCCTCCGGCCCCACGTTCCGCGACGACCTCTACCCCGACTACAAGGCCCAGCGCGCGCCCATGCCCGACGACCTGCGCGCGCAGATCGCGCCCATCCACGACGTGGTGCGCATGCTTGGCTGGACGGTGCTGGCCATCCCTGGCGTGGAGGCCGACGACGTGATCGGCACGCTGGCCGTCACGGCCGCGCGCCAGGGCATCCAGGTGGTCATCTCCAGCGGCGACAAGGACCTGAGCCAGCTGGTGGACGCGCACATCACCGTTATCGACACCATGAACGGCAAGAAGCGCGACGTGGCCGGCGTGACGGCCGAATTCGGCGTGCCGCCGTCGCAGATGGTCGAGTTCCAGATGCTGGTGGGCGATGCCGTGGACAACGTGCCCGGCGTGCCCAAGGTGGGGCCTAAGACGGCGGCCAAGTGGCTCAATGAATACGGCTCGCTCGATGCGCTGCTGGCGCGCGCCCATGAGATCAAGGGCGTGGCCGGCGAGAACCTGCGCGGCGCGTTGGGCTGGCTGCCCACGGCGCGCCAGCTCGTCACCATCAAGACCGACTGCGACCTCGACGGCCATGTGCCCGGCCTGCCGGCGATCGACGCCATCGCTGTCGGCGCAGAGCAGAAGGACGCTTTGCGCGGCTTTTATGAACAGTACGGCTTCAAGGGCCTGGCGCGCGCGCTCGGCGCGGCCGATGCCGCCAATGGCAGCGCCGCCGCCGCGCCTCCGGTGGGCAAGAAAAAAGACGATGGCGGCACCGTCGACCTGTTCGCCGACCCGGCCGCCACGGCGATTGCCGAGGCCGCGCAGCACCGCGACGTGGCCTACGACACGGTGCTGACCTGGGAGGCTTTCGACCGCTGGCTGGCCGGCGCCCAGGCGGCCGACTTGGTGGCCATCGACACCGAGACCACCTCGCTCGACGAGATGCGCGCCCAGATCGTCGGCATCTCGCTGAGCGTGCAGCCGAACGAGGCCGCCTACATTCCGCTCGCCCACGCCGGCCCCGACGTGCCCGAGCAGCTGCCGCTCGCCGACGTGCTGGCCAAGCTCCAGCCCTGGCTTGAAGACGCCAGCCGCGCCAAGCTGGGCCAGCACGTCAAGTACGACCGCCATGTGTTCGCCAACCACGGCATCGACGTGCGCGGCTACGCACACGACACCATGCTGCAAAGCTACGTGCTCGAAGTGCACAAGCCGCACGGCCTGGCCAGCCTGGCCCAGCGCCACACCGGGCGCAGCGGGCTGAGCTACGAGGACCTGTGCGGCAAGGGCGCGCACCAGATCCCGTTTGCGCAGGTGGCGGTGGACAAGGCCGCCGCCTATTCGTGCGAGGACTCGGACCAGACGCTCGACGTGCACCGCGTGCTGTGGCCGCAGCTGCAGGCCGACGCGAAGCTGCGCGGCATCTACGAGCTGGAAATGGCCAGCAGCGAGGCGCTGTTCCGCATCGAGCGCAACGGCGTGCTGATCGACGCGGCCACGCTGGCCGCGCAAAGCCACGAGCTGGGCCAGCGCATCGTGCAGCTCGAAGCCGAGGCCTACGAGATTGCCGGCCAGCCGTTCAACCTGTCGAGCCCCAAGCAACTGGGCGAGATCTTTTTCGACAAGCTGGGCATGCCGGTGGTCAAGAAGACCGCCACCGGCGCGCGCAGCACCGACGAGGAAGTGCTCGAAAAGCTCGCGCTCGACTTTCCGCTGCCGGCCAAGCTGCTCGAGCACCGCAGCCTGTGCAAGCTCAAGGGCACCTACACCGACAAGCTGGCGCAGCTCGCCCACCCGCGCACCGGCCGCGTGCACACGCACTACGCCCAGGCCGTGGCCGTGACCGGGCGTCTGTCGAGCAACGAGCCGAACCTGCAGAACATCCCCATCCGCACGCCCGAGGGCCGGCGCATCCGCGCCGCGTTCGTGGCGCCGCCGGGCCGCGTGATCGCCAGCGCCGACTACTCGCAGGTCGAGCTGCGCATCATGGCGCACCTGAGCGGCGACGAGGCGCTGCTGCACGCCTTCCGCGAAGGCCTGGACGTGCACCGCGCGACCGCCGCCGAGGTGTTCGGCGTCGCGCTCGACGAGGTGTCGAGCGAGCAGCGCCGCTATGCCAAGGTCATCAACTTCGGCCTGATCTACGGCATGAGCAGCTTTGGCCTGGCCAAGAACCTCGGCATCGAGACCAAGGCCGCGGCCGCCTACATCGACCGCTACTTCCAGCGCTACCCCGGCGTCAAGCGCTACATGGACGAGACCAAGGCCCAGGCCAAGGCGCAGGGCTATGTCGAGACGGTGCTGGGCCGGCGCCTGTACCTGCCCGAGATCAACTCGCCCAACGGCCCGCGCCGCAGCGGCGCCGAGCGCGCGGCCATCAACGCGCCCATGCAGGGCACGGCCGCCGACCTCATCAAGTTGGCCATGGTGGCGGTGCAGGAAGAACTCGATGCGCACAAGCCCGAGGTGCTGATGGTGCTGCAGGTGCACGACGAACTGGTGTTCGAGCTGCCCGAGGGCGACGTCGACTGGCTGCGCAGCCACATCCCGCGCCTGATGGCCGGCGTGGCGCAGCTCAAGGTGCCGCTGCTGGCCGAGGTCGGCGTGGGGCCGAACTGGGACCAGGCGCACTGAAGGCGGTGCTCCTGAATCGAGAGCGAATGGCGCTCGTCACACCTGGTTTTTAGTGCTTTTTTGCCATGAAATGCAGGGCCTGCAAGCGTTGCCAGCTATCAAAAAATGACTTCTCCGCATTCCCGCCCACGCCCGCGTAGGCCGCTGCGCGCCGTGGCCTTGACCCCCGCCGTGCGCATGGGCCTGTCGATTTCCGTCGCCACCGGGCTCTACGGCATCTCGTTCGGCGCGCTCGCGGTGGCAGCCGGCCTCACGGTGGGGCAGGCCATGGCGCTGAGTTTGCTGATGTTCACCGGGGGCTCGCAGTTCGCCTTCATCGGCGTGATCGCCGGCGGCGGTGCGGGCTCGGCCGCGCTCGGTGCCGCCGCGCTGCTGGGCGTGCGCAACGCGGTCTACGGCATGCAGATGAACCGCATGCTCGCGCCCACCGGCTGGCGCAAGGCCGTGGCCGCGCAACTGACCATCGACGAATCCGCCGCCACCGCTTCGGGCCAGACCGCGCCGGACGAACAGCTGCGCGGCTTCTGGACGGCCGGCGTGGGCGTCTTCCTGCTCTGGAACCTGTTCACGTTGCTCGGCGCCATGCTGGGCGACGCGCTGGGCGACCCGCGCCGCTGGGGGCTCGACGGCGCCGCCGTGGCCGCGTTCCTCGGCCTGCTCTGGCCGCGCCTCGCGCAGCGCGAGCCCGTGGCGCTGGCCGTCGTCTGCGGTGTGGCCACCGCCCTGGCCGTGCCGCTGGTGCCGCCCGGCCTGCCCATCCTGCTGGCCGCCGGGGTCGGCGCCGCCTGGGGCTGGTGGGTGCGCAGCCCGGATGCCCCCGCGCAAGCGCCCGCCCAGGCGGCTTCTGCCGCCTCGGCAGACGGGGAGGGCGCGCCATGACGCTGTGGAGCGCGATCCTGCTGGCCTGCGCCGCCACCTACCTGACCAAGTGGGCCGGCTACGCCGTCCCCGCCCGCTGGCTGCAGAACCCGCGCATGGCCCGCGTGGCCGGCGCCATCACGGTGGCGCTGCTGTCGGCGCTGACGGTGATGAACACCTTTGCCTCGGGGACGGCCCTGGTGCTCGATGCGCGGCTGGCGGCGTTGGCTGCAGCGGCGCTGGCCTTGTGGCTGCAGCTGCCGTTTCTGCTGGTGGTGGTGCTGGGCGCGGCGGCGGCGGGACTGGTGCGGTGGTGGGGATGAGGCGGCCGGCGGGACCGGATGCGGCCACCTCCGCAATCCACCAAGACGGTATCCGGCGTCCAACGCAGTTCCCATGCGCACCCGCGACCATTTGAAAGCTTGGGCCAGGCGGGTCAAACGCGACGGCGTCACGCTGTGGTTTGCCGGCAGGCATCCCCAAACGCCCTGGTATGCCAAGGCCCTGGGGGTGTTCGTGGTGGCGTATGCGCTCAGCCCGATCGATCTGATTCCCGACTTCATCCCCGTGCTCGGCTATGTCGACGATGTTCTGCTGCTCCCGGGCCTCATCTGGCTGACCATCCGGCTCTTGCCGCTGGAAGTCCTCGCGGAATGCCGCGCCCAAGCAGACGCGTGGATGCAGGCGAAAGGCGCCAAGCCCCGCAGCCGGGTCGGCGCGGTCCTCATCGTGGCGCTGTGGCTGGCCGCAGGCGCTGCGGCGTGGTATTGGCTGAGACCGCGTCCCTAGGCCGCTCACGTTGGGCGCCCCGCCGGCCGCCTTGCATCGCAAGGTGTCCCCTGCTCCAGGGCTTGGCCAGACCGCACAGGAGGCGTTTCGCTGCCGCAGACGCAGATAAGAAGCGGCGTCGGTACACTCATTCCGCATGTGGCCGCACGGCCACCGCCTCCACCCGCTGTGCCCTGAGGAGTCCCTGCATGACCGATCCGTCCGACTACACCCCACCCGCCATCTGGCACTGGAACAAAGACAACGGCGGCAAGTTCGCCAGCATCAACCGCCCCGTCGCCGGCGCCACGCACGACAAGGAGCTGCCCGTGGGCCGCCACCCGCTGCAGCTGTATTCGCTCGCCACACCCAACGGCGTCAAGGTCACGGTGATGCTCGAAGAACTGCTGGCGCTCGGCCACAGCGGTGCCGAGTACGACGCCTGGCTGATTCCGATCGGCGAGGGCGCGCAGTTCGGCAGCGGTTTCGTCGCGGTCAACCCGAACTCGAAGATTCCGGCCCTGATGGACCGCAGCGGGCCCGAGCCGGTGCGGGTGTTCGAGTCGGGCGCGATCCTGCTGTACCTGGCCGAGAAGTTCGGCGCGTTTGTGCCGGCGAGTGGCGCCGAGCGGGCCGAGTGCCTCTCGTGGCTGTTCTGGCAGATGGGCAGCGGGCCGTTTCTCGGCGGAGGCTTCGGGCATTTCTATGCGTACGCGCCGACCAAGATCGAGTACGCGATCGACCGCTATGCGATGGAGGTCAAGCGCCAGATGGACGTGCTCAACCAGCGCCTGGCCGCGCACGAGTTTGTGGCGGGCGACGCCTACACGGTGGCCGACATGGCGATCTGGCCGTGGTACGGCGCCCTGGCCAAGGGCCAACTCTACGAAGCAGGCGAATTTTTGCAGGTGCACGAGTACACCCACGTCGTGCGCTGGGCCGACCAGATCGCCCAGCGCCCGGCCGTGCAGCGTGGCCGCAAGGTCAACCGCACCTGGGGCGAGCCCGCCAGCCAGCTGCACGAGCGCCACCACGCGAGCGACTTCGACACCCAGACGCAGGACAAGCTCGCAGCGTCTTCTTGACCGTTTGTCCTTCCCCCGTTGCAAAGGCCTGCCCATGATCACCCTGTACGACTGCGCCACGGCGCCCAGCCCACGCCGGGCGCGCATTTTTCTGGCCGAGAAGGGCGTGGCCTACGACACCGTGCCGGTGGACCTGCGCAGTGGCGAGCAGCTGGGCGAGGCCTACCGGCGCATCAACCCGCAGTGCACGGTGCCCGCTTTGCGCACCGAGGAAGGCTCGCTGTTGACCGACAACGCGGCGATTGCCGCGTACCTCGAAGCGCGCTTTCCCGAACCGCCGCTGCTGGGCGAGACGCCCGAGGAAAAGGCCGACATCGCGAGCTGGAACTGGCGCATGGAATTCGAGGGCCTGCTGGCGATTGCCGAGGCGCTGCGCAACAGCGCGCCCGCCATGGCCAACCGCGCGCTGACGGGCACGGTGGACTACGCGCAGATTCCGCAGCTCGCCGAGCGCGGCCTGGCCCGGGCCGCGCAGTTCTTCGCCATGCTGAACGAGCGCCTGGCGGGCCGCGACTTCGTTGCCGCGGGCCGCTTCAGCGTGGCCGACATCACGGCCGTGGTGGCGGTGGACTTTGCGCGCGTGGTCAAGCTCAAGCCCGGCGAACAGCACCCGCACCTGCTACGCTGGCGCGCGGCCATGGCTGCCCGCCCGTCGATGGCGCTGTAGCCCCATGGGCGCGCTCAAGGCGCTGCTGATCGTCTACCACTCGATGACCGGCGGCACGAGGCAGATGGCCGAAGCGGCGCGCGCCGGCGCCGCAGCGGAAGCGGGCTGCGTGGTGCGGCTGCTGCATGCCGCGCAGGCGGGGCCGCAGGACGTGCTGGCGGCGGACGGCATGGTCTTCGCCACGCCCGAGAATCTGGCGGCGATGAGCGGGCAGCTCAAGGACTTTTTCGACCGGAGCTACTACGCCGTGCTTGACCAGGTCAACGGCCGCCCGTATGCCAGCCTGGTGTGTGCGGGCAGCGACGGCAGCAACGCGGCGCGGCAGATCGAGCGCATCGCCACCGGCTGGCGCCTCCGGAGCGTGGCCGAGCCGCTGATCGTGTGCACCCACGCCCAGACACCCGAGGCGATCCTGGCGCCCAAGCAGATCGGTGCCGAAGACCTGGAACGCTGCCGGGCGCTGGGGGCGGCGCTGGCGGCAGGGCTGGTGCTCGGGGTGTTCTAGTGTGCTAT
Source organism: Acidovorax sp. SRB_14 (assembly GCF_012932145.1). Classification (GTDB taxonomy): domain Bacteria; phylum Pseudomonadota; class Gammaproteobacteria; order Burkholderiales; family Burkholderiaceae_C; genus Simplicispira. Next base: position 147,297 of record NZ_MWOK01000005.1, read on the forward strand.
CGATTAGATAGCTTCTTGCGCTGGCGTGGCAAGCGTTTGGGGCTTGTTTGATTCAAAATCTCCGGGGTGCGCTGTGCGCCGCGCGCCGCGCGCCGCGGGTGCCGCCAGCCCAGGGGCCACTCCCGCGGTGCGGGCTCAGCGCCAGGCGGTCGCCACCAGCTGGCTGTAATGCACGCCCGGGCGCCCCAGCAGCCGCTCGAACACCGCCGGATGGCCCACGTTGTCGCTGCCCAGCATCGCCAGGGTCTCGCTGCACCAGGGGGACTGCGGCACCGCGTCGCCCAAACGCGCGCTCAGTTCCGTCAGGGGCTGGGACAGGCGCAGCACCATGGCCGGCGGGTGGCCCAGTTGCTGGCGCAGGCTGGCAATGAAGGCGCCCATGGTCAGCGGCTCGGGGCCGGTGCATTCAATGGTGCCGACCTGTTCCATGGCGGGGCCGAGCAGGGCGACCACGGCGGCGGCCAGGTCGTGCACCGACACCGGCTGCACGCGCGCGTCCAGCACCGCACCGGGAAACAGCGCCACCGGCAGGCGCGCCAGGTTCATGAACAGCGCGCTGCTGTCGCCGCCTTTGCCGAACACCACGCTGGGCCGCAGGATGGCCGGGCGCAGGCGGTTCTGCGCTGCCAGGCCTTTCAAATGCGCCTCGGCGGCCAGCTTGGTCTGGGCGTAGCGTGTGCTGCTGCCTTCAATGCCCAGTGCGGATATTTGCACGATGCGCTGCACGCCCGCCTCGGCGCAGGCGTCGAACAGCGCGATCGGGGCGTCGCGGTGCACCGCGTCGATAGGGCGCTCGCGTGTGTCGCGCAGCACGCCGACGGCGTTGACCACGGCGTCCATGCCCGCCAGGCGCGGCAGCCAGGCGGCGGCCGTGGTGTCGTGCACAAAGTCCGTCGGCACCTGGCCGGGTTGGAGCGTGCTGCGGCGCGGCGAGACGCCGCCGTGCACGCTGTGCCCCGCGCGCTCCAGCGCCGCTTGCAGGGTGTGGCCGATGAAGCCGGTCGAGCCGGTGAGCAGGATGCGCATGGTGTTCCCCAGACAGGAGGCGTGAACCCGCACGATATCGCGGTTTGGGCGGCAGTGGGGGCGCAAGGGAGACCGCCGCGCGTTGGCGTGCGGCGCGATCCGTGTTGGCGCAATTGCGCTCGACCCCTAGACTGGCGCGTCCATGTTCCGCGCCCACGCGCTTTTTTTCAGGAGACCCAGCTATGCCGTTTGACGACCTCCGCGCCGATGTCCATTCCCTGCTGCCGGGCCGCATCACCGAAGCCGGCGCCACCCGGCGCACCGCGCTGCAGGCCGCGCTGGGCCTGGGTTATGCCGCCGCCGCCGCGCCGCTGATGGCGCAAACGGCGATCGTCACGCCCGCGGACGGGCTGGACGCGGGCACCGTGCACTACGAGGTCAACGGTTTCAAGGTGCCTGCCTACCGCGCGGCGCCGGCCGGCAAGACCGGCCTGCCGGTGGTGCTGGTGGTGCAGGAAATCTTTGGCGTGCACACCTACATCGCCGATGTCTGCCGCCGCCTGGCGCGGGCCGGCTACCTGGCGATTGCGCCCGAGCTTTATGCGCGCCAAGGCGATCCGGCCCAATACAGCGACATCGCCAAGCTGATGGCCGAGGTGGTGTCCAAGGTGCCGGACGCCCAGGTCATGGCCGACCTGGACGGTGCCGTGCAGTGGGCCACGGCGCATGGCGGCGACGCGGCGCGCGTCGGCATTACGGGCTTTTGCTGGGGCGGGCGCATCGCCTGGCTGTATGCGGCGCACGGCCCCGTCAAGGCGGCCGTGGCATGGTACGGGCGCCTGGTGGGCAGCCCGAGCGCGGTCACGCCCAAGCACCCGGTGGAGATCGCACCCATTCTCAAGGCGCCGGTGCTGGGGCTCTATGGCGGGCAGGATGGCGGCATCCCCCTTGACACGGTTGATAAGATGAAAGCCGATTTGGTCCAGGGCTCTGCCGCCGCCAAGGCGTCCGAGTTCGTGGTCTACCCCGAGGCCTCGCATGCCTTTCACGCGGACTACCGCCCCAGCTACCGCCCGGGACCGGCCGAGGATGGGTGGAAGCGGGCGCTGGCCTGGTTCAAAACGCATGGCGTCGCATGACGGGCCGGCGCTCTTTCTGCACCGCGCTGCGCGGCGGCCGCGCCTGGCGCGTGGGATGATGCCGCCGCATTGACATGCGCCGCGCAAGCGCGGTGCAGGCACAGGCTGCAACGACACAGCCGCCCCGCCAAGGCAGGGCGGCTTTTTTGGTGCCGATGGGATCGGCGCGGCAGATGGCGGCAGGGTATTGATTTTCAATAAAAAAGGCCTCTAGGCCATACAGGGTAAGCGCGTAAAGCTATGACATTAATAGCAATCATTTTGGCCACTCTGGCCGCGGGCATTGGCAGTGTGTGGCTGGCCGCATGGCTTTTGCGGGCCGGGCTGGCGGGCGGCTCCAGCAACGTCGGGCCGCAGCATCTGCTGAGCCTGGCGGCGGGTGCGTTGCTGGCCACGGCCTTCATGCACCTGCTGCCCGAGGCGTTTGAAAGCCAGGCCGGGGCGCAAGACCTGTTTGCCACCTTGCTGGTCGGCGTGGTGTTCTTTTTTCTGCTCGAAAAGGCCGAGCTGTGGCACCACGGGCATGAGCACGGGCATGGGCACGGCGATGCGCAGCCGGGCCACGATCACGGCCATGGGTATGGCCATGCGCACGGCCACCGCCATGAGGGCGGCGGCGCCGTGCGCCTGGGCGGCTGGACGGTGCTGACCGGCGACAGCGTGCACTGCTTTGGCGATGGCGTGCTGATTGCCTCGGCCTTTGTGGCCGACATCCGGCTCGGGCTGATTGCCGCCGCGTCGGTGCTGGCGCACGAGGTGCCGCACCACATGGGCGACCTCGTGGTGCTGCTGCAAAGCAGCGCCAACCGCCGCGTGGCACTGGTCAAGGTGTCGCTGGCCGGTGCGGTGACCGCACTGGGCGGCCTGTCCGGCTACTTCTTGCTGGAGCGGCTGCACGACTGGCTGCCGTACTTTCTGGTGGTGGCGTCGAGCAGTTTTATCTATGTCGCGCTGGCCGATTTGATCCCGCAGCTGCAAAAGCGCCTGTCGGTGCGCGAAACCGCCCTGCAGGTGGCGATGCTCGTGGCGGGCATGGGCGTGGTGACGCTGGTCAGCCACCTGGGGCACGGCCACTGAGCGGCCGCAGCCGCATCAGCGCCCGATGGCAAACACCGCCGGCGTGTGCTTGTCGGGGCCGCCGGGTTGCTGGCGCCACTGCTGCACGCTTTGGCTGCGCGTGTGGCCGCTGGCCAGCGTCAGGCCGCTGCTGACCGACAGGCGCGTCGCGGGCTGCAGCGTGTGCAGCAGCGCCTGCAGCAGGGCGGCGTTGCGGTAGGGCGTTTCAATGAACAGCTGCGTCTGGCCGCTCTTGAGGGCCAGCGATTCGAGGGCGCGGATGCGCTGGGCGCGTTCGTCGCTGTCCTGCGGCAAATAGCCGACAAAGGCAAAGTTCTGCCCGCCCAGGCCGCTCGCGGCCAGCGCCAGCAGCAGCGACACCGGCCCGACCAGCGGCATGACGGCCATGCCCAGGTCGTGCGCCGCGCGCACCACCGAGCTGCCGGGGTCGGCCACGGCCGGCATGCCGGCCTCGCTGACCAGCCCCATGTCGTGCCCGGCCAGGGCTGCGGCCAGCAGCGGGCGGGCATCGAACACGGCCGCGCCTTTGCCGCCGTGGTCGCCTTTCTTGTGCACTTCGCGTGGCAGCTCGGTGATGGTTTGCTCCTGCAGCGGCAGGGCCAGCGGGTGCACGGCGTCCACGCGCTTGAGGTAGGCGCGCGCGCTCTTGGCGTTCTCGCAGACCCAGTGGGTCAGCCGCGCCGCGGTCGCCAGTGTGGCGTCGGGCAGGCTGTGCTGCAGCGGCATCTGCGTGTCGCAGCCGAAATCGAGCGGCGCGGGCACCAGGTACAGCGTGCCGTGTGCGGCGGTAGGAGCGGTCACGCTCATGGCAGCACCAGCCCGGCGGCGCGCAGCATGCGGCAGGTGCGGATCAGCGGCAGGCCGACCAGCGCGGTGGGGTCGTCGCTGTCGATGGCGTCGAGCAGACTGATGCCCAGGCCTTCGCTCTTGGCGCTGCCGGCGCAGTCGTAGGGCTGCTCGGCGCGCAGGTAGCGTTCCATTTCAGCGTCCGACAGGGCGCGAAAGCGCACGGTAACCGCCGCGAGGTCGACCTGTTCAAAGCCTGTGGCCAGGCACACCACGGCCACGGCGGTTTGGAAGACCACGCTGTGGCCACTCATGAGGCGCAGCTGGGCGAGCGCGCGCTCGTGCGTGTGCGGCTTGCCCAGCGCATGGCCCGCCAGGTCGGCCACCTGGTCGGAACCGATCACGACAGCGCCGGGATGCAACGCCGCCACGGCACGCGCCTTGGCCAGCGCCAGGCGCAGTGCCAGCGCGCGGGGTGCCTCGCCTGGTTGCGGGGTTTCATCGACATCGGGAGCCAAAACGCTGAACGGAAGGCGCAGGCGCTGCAGCAGTTCGCGCCGGTAGGGGGAGGTCGAGCCCAAAACCAGGGGGCGCTGTGGGGAGACGAAATCGTGCATGCCTTGATTCTCTTACACTGCGCGCATGACCAAGGACTACTCACCCGCCCGGCTGGATGTCAAGGCCTTTGCGCAGGCGGGCGCACAGCTGGCTGGACACGATTCCCTGCTCCAATACGAGCGCCTGGCGCAAGAGGCGCAGGGCCTTCACCCCGATTTGCGCGTGGACTGGCAGGCGCGCGGCGAACTGCGGGCGCTGGCCGGCGACAGCAGCGAGTTGTGGCTGCACTTGAAGGTGCAGGCGTCGTTCCCGATGGTGTGCCAACGCTGCCTGACGCCGGTGGACGTGCCCCTGGAGGTCGATCGCTCGTTTCGCTTCGTCGCCGACGAGGCCACCGCCGAAGCGCTGGACGACGACGTCGAGGAAGACCTGCTGGCGCTCAGCCGCGAATTCGATCTGCACGAGCTCATCGAGGACGAGCTGCTGATGGCCTTGCCGGTGGTGCCGCGCCACGACGTGTGCCCCACCGCCGTGCCCATGGCCTCCAGCGAGGACGATTTCGAGGCCGCAAGCGCCGAAAAACCCAATCCGTTCGCGGCCCTGGCGTCACTGCGCGTCGACAAGCCCGGACGCTAAATCAGCTTCGGATATAATTGAAGGCTTCGCGCGAATCCCCTTGTGTCTTTTGAATGGGCTGATCGCGTTTTTACCCACCCCTTTTTCAGACCAGGAGCCGACCATGGCCGTTCAGCAAAACAAAAAATCTCCCTCCAAGCGCGGCATGCACCGCTCGCACAATGCACTGAATGTGCCCGGCATCGCGGTGGAACCCACCACGGGCGAAACCCACCTGCGCCACCACATCAGCCCCAACGGTTTCTACCGTGGCCGCCAGGTGCTGAAGAACAAGGCCGAAGCCTGATTCGTTTCACGAGCTTCGATCGCCGGGGCCCGTTGCTACTGTATATGTAGCACGGGCCTTTGTTTTGTGCGCTGCACTTTCAACTTGGGCCGCGCGAGCGGCCAGACACACCTTCGATGATTACCCTGGCTGTGGATTGCATGGGGGGCGACCACGGCCCCCGCGTCACGCTGGCGGCGTGCCGCCATTTTCTGGAGCGCCATGCCGATGCGCGGCTGCTGCTGGTGGGACTGCCCGAGGCGCTGCAAGGCTTTGTGCACGAGCGCGCCACGCTGGTGCCCGCCAGCGAAGTCGTGGCGATGGACGACCCTGTCGAGGTGGCCCTGCGCCGCAAGAAGAATTCGTCCATGCGCGTGGCCATTGAGCAGGTCAAGAGCGGCGCTGCCAGCGCCGCCGTGTCTGCGGGCAACACCGGCGCCTTGATGGCGATTGCGCGCTACGTGCTCAAGACGCTCGACGGCATCGACCGGCCGGCCATCGCGAGCCAGCTGCCCAACGCCCAGGGCGGCGCCACCACGGTGCTCGACCTGGGGGCCAATGTCGACTGCAGCGCGCAGCACCTGCTGCAGTTCGCCGTCATGGGGTCGGCGCTGGATTCGGTCCTCAAAGGCAAGGAGCAGCCGACCGTCGGTTTGCTCAATATCGGTGAAGAAGCGATCAAAGGCAGCGAAATAATCAAAAAAGCGGGCGATTTGCTGCGTACGGCTGGCAACTCCGGCCTGTTGAATTTTTATGGCAATGTCGAAGGCAACGACATTTTCAAGGGAACGACCGACATCGTGGTCTGTGACGGCTTTGTTGGCAATGTGGCGCTCAAGGCCAGCGAGGGCTTGGCGAGCATGGTGGGCGGATTCCTCAAGCAGGAGTTCTCACGCAATGTGTTCACCAAAATGGCCGCGATCGTTGCCTATCCGGTGCTATCTGCGTTCAAAGACAAGGTAGACCACCGCCGTTACAACGGTGCAGCCTTGCTGGGATTGCGCGGCCTGGTCTTCAAAAGCCATGGGTCTGCCGACGAAGTGGCTTTTGGGACCGCTTTGAACCGCGCGTATGATGCAGCCCGCAACAACCTGCTGGACCGTGTCCGCCACCGCATTGCCAGTGCAGCGCCTTTCTTGCTGCCCGAACATGCGTTTGCAGACAGCGGCGCGGCGCCGGCGCCACATTGATGAAACGCTACTCACGTATTACCGGCACCGGCAGCCACCTGCCGGCACGCCGGGTGACCAATGCCGACCTCGTGGCCGAGATGGCTGCGCGGGGCGTCGAAACCTCCGATGAATGGATAGTCGAGCGCACGGGCATCCGTGCGCGCCATTTCGCCGCGCCCGATGTGGCGTGCAGCGACATGGCCCTGGACGCTTCGCGCCACGCGCTGAAGGCGGCCGGGCTGGAGGCGCAGGACATCGACCTGATCATCGTCGCCACGTCCACGCCTGACATGGTGTTTCCGTCCACCGCCGCTATCCTGCAGCACAAACTGGGCGCCAATGGCTGCCCGGCGTTCGACGTGCAGGCCGTGTGCAGCGGCTTTGTCTATGCGCTGACGGTGGCCGACGCCATGATCCGCGCCGGCACGGCCAGCAGGGCCCTGGTGGTGGGCTCCGAAATCTTCAGCCGCCTGCTGGACTTTGACGACCGCACCACCTGCGTGCTGTTTGGCGACGGCGCCGGTGCCGTGGTGCTGGAAGCCTCGGACGAGCCCGGCATCCTTGCCAGCGACATCCATGCCGACGGCAAGCACGTGGGCATCCTGTGCGTGCCCGGCCATGTCTCGGGCGGCAAGATCACGGGCGATCCGCTGCTCAAGATGGACGGCCAGGCGGTGTTCAAGCTGGCCGTGGGTCTGCTCGAGAGCGCGGCCCGCGCCGCGCTCGACAAGGCCGGCCTGGCCGAGGCCGACATCGACTGGTTGGTGCCGCACCAGGCCAATATCCGCATCATGCAAAGCACGGCGCGCAAGCTCAAGCTGTCCATGGACAAGGTCGTGGTCACGGTAGACCAGCACGGCAACACCTCGGCCGCGTCGATTCCGCTGGCGCTGGACCACGGCGTGCGCTCGGGCCAGGTGTGCAAGGGTGAGACGCTGCTGCTCGAAGGGGTGGGCGGCGGTTTTACCTGGGGTGCCGTGCTCCTGAAGTTGTAGCTTCTAGCGCTTGCCTGGCAAGCGCTAGGGCCTGTTTTTGTCATTATTTCCAGAACGACCATGAAGTCTTTTGCATTTGTCTTCCCGGGCCAGGGATCGCAGGCCGTGGGCATGCTCGATGGCTGGGGCGATCATCCGGCCGTCGTGCAGACGCTGCAGGAAGCGTCCGACGCCCTGGGCGAAGACGTGGGCCGCCTGATCCACGAAGGCCCCAAGGAGCAGCTCGCGCTGACCACCAACACCCAGCCCGTAATGCTGGTGGCCGGTGTGGCCGCCTGGCGCGTCTGGCGCGCCGAGGGCGGCGCCTTGCCCGCCGCTGTGGCCGGGCACTCGCTGGGCGAGTATTCGGCGCTGGTGGCGTCGGGCGTGCTGACGCTGGCGCAGGCCGCCCCGCTGGTGCGCCTGCGCGCCGCCGCCATGCAGGAAGCCGTGCCCGTGGGCACGGGGGCCATGGCCGCCATCCTGGGCCTCGATGCTGCAAAAGTGATGGCTGGTTGCGCAGAGGTGACGAGCGCCATGGGCCAAAGCGGCATTGAAGTCGTCGAGGCGGTCAATTTCAACGACCCCTCGCAAACCGTGATCGCCGGCAGCAAGGCCGCCGTCGAGAAGGCCTGCGAAGTGCTCAAGGCCGCCGGCGCTAAGCGCGCGCTGCCGCTGCCGGTCTCCGCGCCGTTCCATTCCAGCCTGATGAAACCCGCCGCTGAAAAGCTGCGCGTGGCGCTGGCCGCCACGGCGCTGGCCGCGCCGCAGATCCCGGTGCTCAACAACATCGACGTGGCCGTGCAGCAGGACGCCGACGCCATCCGCGATGCGCTGGTCCGCCAGGCTTTCGGGCCCGTGCGCTGGGTCGAGTGTGTGCAGGCACTGAAGGGCCGCGGCATCACCCATCTGGTCGAATGCGGCCCCGGCAGGGTGCTGGCGGGCCTGGTGCGTCGCATCGACGCCGAACTGGTGGGCGCGGCGCTGTACGACCCCGCCACCCTCACCGAAGTCAAGGAACTGCTGGCATGAGCGAATCCACTGCAAAGGCGCCCGTGGCGCTGGTCACCGGCGCATCGCGCGGCATTGGCGCGGCCATCGCCCTGGAACTGGCCGTGCGCGGCTACCAGGTCATTGGCACCGCCACCACACCCGAAGGCGCGGAGCGCATCACTGCAGCGCTGGCCGGCCACCCCGGCTGCCGCGGCGCAGCCCTCGATGTCAACGACGGTCCGGCCGTGGATGCGCTGATCGACGGCATCGTCAAGGAGCAGGGCGGCCTGCAGGTGCTGGTGAACAACGCCGGCATCACGCGCGACACCCTGGCCATGCGCATGAAGGACGGCGACTGGGATGCGGTGCTCGACACCAACCTCAAGGCCGTGTTCCGCGTCAGCCGCGCCGCCATCAAGCCCATGATGAAGCAGCGCTTTGGCCGCATCATCAGCATCACCAGCGTGGTAGGTGCCTCGGGCAACCCCGGGCAGGCCAACTACGCGGCCGCGAAGGCCGGCGTCGCCGGCATGGCCCGCGCCCTGGCGCGCGAGCTGGGCAGCCGGGGCATCACCGTCAACTGCGTGGCGCCCGGCTTCATCGACACCGACATGACCGCCAAGTTGCCCGAAGCGCAGCAAAAGGCCCTGCAGGACCAGATTCCGCTGGGCCATCTGGGCCAGCCCGCCGACATTGCGCATGCCGTTGCCTACCTCGCATCCCCCGAAGCGGGCTATGTGACAGGGCAGGAATTGCATGTCAATGGCGGCATGTACATGTAATTGGCAGAACCCACGCCGCGCCATCCGTACGGCGGGCCGTTCAAGGGGCACTCCCTGAACCGGCTAGAATCGCGGATCTATTCACAACCCCCAGAGGGAAACCATGAGCGATATCGAAGCACGTGTCAAAAAAATCATCGCCGAACAACTCGGCGTGGAAGAGTCTCAAGTCACCAATGAAAAAGCCTTCGTGGCCGACCTGGGTGCCGACTCGCTCGACACGGTCGAACTGGTGATGGCCTTGGAAGACGAGTTCGGCATCGAGATCCCGGACGAAGACGCCGAGAAGATCACGACGGTGCAAAACGCCATCGATTACGCCACCACCCACCCCAAGGCTTGAGCGGCGCCCCGCGCCCGTCCTCGCGTTTAGCACAAGGTTTTTTTGCATGAGCCGTCGTCGCGTCGTCGTGACCGGCCTGGGTTGCGTCAGCCCCGTGGGTAACACGGTGGCCGAGGCCTGGGCCAACATCCTCGCTGGCCAGTCCGGCATTGACCTCATCACGAAGTTCGATGCGTCGGATTTCTCCTGCAAGATTGCCGGCGAGGTCAAGGGTTTTGATCTGGAGTCCTACATGAGCGCCAAAGAGGCGCGCACCATGGATTCCTTCATTCATTTCGGCGTTGCCGCAGCAGCGCAGGCTGTAGCGGATGCCGGCCTGCCCACGGGCGAGGCGCTGGATGAAGAGCTGGCCACGCGCATTGCCTGCGTGATCGGCTCGGGCATTGGCGGTTTGCCGCTGATCGAGAACACCCACGCCGAGTATGCGAACCGGGGACCGCGCCGCATCACGCCCTTTTTCGTGCCCGCTTCCATCATCAACATGGTGGCTGGGCATGTGTCGATGCGCTTTGGCTTCAAGGGGCCGAATCTGGCGGTTGTCACGGCCTGCACCACAGGGCTGCATTGCATCGGCGAAGCCGGTCGCATGATCGAATACGGCGATGCCGACGTGGTCGTGGCCGGTGGGACGGAGTCGACCGTCTCGCCGCTGGGCATCGGCGGCTTTGCGGCCATGCGCGCCCTTTCGACGCGCAACGACGACCCGAAGGCGGCATCGCGGCCCTGGGACAAGGACCGCGACGGTTTTGTGCTGGGTGAAGGTGCGGGCGTGATGGTGCTCGAAGAGTATGAGCACGCCAAAGCTCGCGGTGCCAAGATTTACGCGGAACTGAGCGGCTTCGGCATGAGTGCCGATGCCGGGCACATGACGGCTCCCAACATGGATGGCCCGCGCCGTGCCATGCTGAACGCGCTGCGCAACGCCGGCATCAACGCCGACCAGGTGGACTACCTCAACGCGCATGGCACCTCCACTCCGCTGGGCGACATCAACGAAACCAATGCCATCAAGGCCGCACTGGGCGACCACGCCAAGCGCACCGTCGTCAGCTCCACCAAATCCATGACCGGCCACCTGCTGGGCGGCGCCGGCGGTATCGAGAGCATCTTCACGGTGCTGGCGCTGTACCACCAGAAGGTGCCACCCACCATCAATCTGGACAACCAGGATCCAGAGTGCGACCTGGACTTTTGCGCCAATACCGCGCGGGACATGAAGGTGGATGTGGCCGTCAAGAACAACTTCGGTTTTGGCGGCACCAACGGCACGCTGGTCTTCAAGCGCGTTTGACGCGCGGGGGCGCACCCGCTGCGGGTGGCGCTGCCTCAGGTCTTGTGCCGCTCGCTGCATGCGAATCGCGACGTGGGCCGACTGACGGCGTAATGTCTTCTTTTCTCCGCCACCATGCACCCGCCGTGCGCTACCCCGTGGCGCGCGGTGTCTGGCTCGGCTGGGCGCTGGTGGCATATGCAACTGCAGGCTTTCTGGCGCTGCTCGCCTGGGCGCTCTGGGGTGCCGGGACGCGCAATGCCATGGTGGGAGCGGCCGGCGTGCTGTGGCTGGGGTGCTGTGCCCTGGCCCTGCATTTCTGGTGCAGCTGGCGACCGGCCACGCTGGCATGGAACGGCAGCCACTGGAGCCTGGAAGCCCCTGCAGGGGCCATTGCATCCCCAGCGACGATACAAGTCCATCTCGATCTGCAGCGTTGCCTGTGGGTGCGGTTGCAACCGGTGCTGCCACATCCCGTCCGCGCGCACTGGTTGTGGTTGGAGCAGCGCAGCGCGCCCGAGCATTGGGGAGAGCTGCGCCGTGCGGTATATTCGCGCGCCAGGCAGGGCGCTGGAGATATTTCCAGCCACGGCCCGCGCAGCGGCCCCCAGGCATGACACTCTCTTATCCATGACCGTTTTGCCTCCCGCCGATCCTCCCGCTGCCGACCACAGCGACCTTCAGCTCGTCGAGCGCACGGTTGCGGGCGACCAGCGGGCGTACGAGTTGCTGGTCATCAAGTACCAGCGGCGCATAGAGCGGCTCATTGGCCGCATGGTCCGCGACACCGATTTGATACAGGACATTGCGCAGGAAACTTTTATCCGCGCCTACCGGGCCCTGCACCAGTTCCGTGGCGAGGCCCAGTTCTATACCTGGCTGTACCGCATCGCCGTCAACACCGCCAAGAAAGCGCTGATGGACCTCAAGCGCAACCCGGTGGTCTACGAAGGCGCCTTGCGCGGTGGCGACGATGAAGATGAAACTTCGCGCCTCGGCCACGAACTAACCACCGACGAAACCCCAGAAACCGTGCTGGCCGCGCAAGAAATTGCGGCAGCGGTGAATGCGGCCATGGACGCTTTGCCCGAAGACTTGCGCCAGGCGGTGACCCTGCGCGAGATTGAGGGTCTCAGCTATGAAGAAATCGCCACCGCGATGGCCTGCCCGATCGGCACGGTTCGCTCGCGCATCTTTCGAGCGCGCGAGGCGATTTCGGTGCGTGTGCGGCCGCTTCTGGAGAACCAGACGGGCAAGCGGTGGTAAGTGCCAAATGGGTTGACAGGTGACACCATGAATGAAATTTTGGACCAACGAGAACAGCTCTCTGCCTTGGCAGACGGGCAGCTTCAGGGCGAGGAGATGGCGCATGCCCTGCAGTTCGCGCATTCGGCCGATGGGCTGGCGACATGGGAGCTCTACCATGTGGTAGGGGATGTGCTGCGCTCGCCCGAACTGGCCCGCCATGCTGGCAACGCTGATTTTCTCAACCGGCTGCAGCAGCAGTTGGCGCGCGAGCCCCAGCCCCTGCGCCCCTTGTTGGTGCATGCGGGTTTGCAGCAGATTGCCGAGCCCTCCGCTGCCATGCCAGAGGCCGCGAACGCCTCGGTGTTTCGCTGGAAGATGGCGGCGGGCTTGGCTTCCATGGCGGTGGTGCTGGCGGTCGGCTGGAACTCCTGGGACACCTTGCAGAACGGCGGCCCGTCGGGCGCGCGACTCGCTGCTGCGCCACCGGCGCCCGAGCAGGCCGCTGTGGCTGTGGCAGAGAACCAGGCACCCCAGGTCATGCTCCGTGACCCGCGCCTGGATGAACTCTTGGCTGCGCACAAGCAGTTTGGTGGCACCTCCGCGTTGCAAATGCCGGCAGGATTCTTGCGCAATGCCACCTTCGAGGCGCCGGCCCGTTGACCGCTGGCCCACGTGAAGACGTGAGAGCGCACCCCGATCCGCTGCGCGGCGCGCGCAGGCAGGCGAGACACAGTTCATGGGAGTTCTGGCGCTGGGCCGCCGTTGGGATCGCAGCCGGCGGTGCTGTGCTCCCACTGGGGGCCGCACCTGCGTCTGCGCCTGCAACCGCGGCTGCAGCAGCACTGCCCGGTTCCGCTCAGGAAGACATCGCGCAATGGATTGAGCGCTGGCACACCGCGTCGCGCACGCGCAGCTATATCGGCACCTTTGTGGTGTCTTCCGCTTCGGGTGCCATGGCCAGTTCGCGCATCGTGCATGCCTGCATGGGCACGCAGCAGATGGAGCGCGTCGAGGCCCTGACGGGGACGCCCCGCATCACCTACCGCCACAACGACGAAGTGCGCACCTTCTGGCCCCAGGCGCGCGCCGCGCGTTCGGAGCAGCGGGAGCACGCCGGCGCCTTTCCGCAATTGCCTGGAGCCGGGGGCGCCGATGTGGCCAGCTTCTACAGCGCGCAGCGCCTTGCGGGCGAGCGTGTGGCGGGCATGGCTGCCGATGTGCTGTGGCTGAAGCCGAGGGACGCCTTGCGTTTCGGCTACCGCATCTGGAGTGAGCGCGAATCCGGTCTGGTGCTCAAAATCCAGACCCTCGAGCCCGGTGGCCAGGTGCTGGAGCAGGTGGCCTTTTCAGAGATTGACCTGAATGCGCGCGTGCGCCTGCAGCCGCTGCGCCGCATGATGGACGACACGACCGGCTACCAAGTGGTCAGCGTGCCTCGGCGCAAGACGTCTGCGGCCGAGCATGGCTGGGTGCTGCGCCAGCCTGTCGATGGGTTCGTGCCGCTGAACTGCTACCACCACGGGGCACGCGCCGGGCAAGAGGGCGAGGGCGGGAGCGCCTTGCAGTGCATTTACTCGGACGGGCTGGCGACGGTGTCGCTGTTCCTCGACGTCTACGACCCCCATCGCCACGTCGGCGGGCAGTGGAGCATGGGGGCCACGCACACGCTGGCGCAGCGCCTGGGCGCGGACCTCTGGGTCACGGCCGTGGGCGAGGTGCCGCTCGAAACCCTGCAGCTGTTTGCGTCCCGGCTGGAGCGCAAGCGCTGAGAACCGGGTCCGCCGCGATGCGGAACCAATTGCGAAGCTGGGTTTCACAATGCCAGGCGCCCGAGGCGCGCATGGTTCCCTGGATTTTTGAAAGGTCGTTGATGAAGAAGATCGATTGGAAGACGGTGCACTCGTTTGCATTGGCCGGCGTGTTCGCTGTGGTGGCTGGCATGGCCGCCGTGCCTGTGGGCTCGGCCTATGCCCAGCCCGCTTCAGTGCGTGGCTTGCCGGACTTCACCGATCTGGTGGAGCAGGTAGGGCCGTCGGTGGTGAACATCCGCACGGTGGAGAAGGCGGCGGCGCGCGGCAGTGCCAATGGCATGGACGAGGACATGCTGGAGTTCTTCCGGCGTTTCGGCGTGCCCATTCCCAACATGCCGCGGCAGCAGCGCCCCGATCGCTCGCAGCCGGAAGAGGAGCCGCAGCCGCGCGGCGTGGGCTCGGGCTTTATCCTGAGCGCCGATGGCTATGTCATGACCAACGCCCATGTCGTGGAGGGTGCGGAAGAGGTTTTGGTCACTTTGACGGACAAGCGCGAATTCAAGGCCAAGATCGTCGGTGCCGACAAGCGCACCGACGTGGCCGTGGTCAAGATCGAGGCCACCGGCCTGCCTGCCGTGAAGATCGGCGAACTGTCGCGCCTGAAGGTCGGTGAATGGGTCATGGCCATCGGCTCGCCGTTTGGGCTCGAAAACACCGTGACAGCGGGCATTGTGAGTGCCAAGCAGCGCGATACGGGCGACTACCTGCCTTTCATCCAGACCGACGTGGCAATCAATCCCGGCAATTCGGGCGGTCCACTGATCAACATGCGCGGCGAAGTGGTCGGCATCAACAGCCAGATCTATTCGCGCTCGGGCGGCTTCATGGGCATCTCGTTTGCGATTCCGATTGACGAAGCCATGCGCGTGAGTGAGCAACTGCGCGTGAGTGGGCGCGTCACGCGCGGGCGCATCGGCGTGCAAATTGGCCCTGTGGGCAAGGATGTGGCCGAGTCGCTGGGGCTGGGCAAGCAACAGGGAGCGCTGGTGACCGGGGTTGAGTCGGGCTCGCCCGCGGAAAAGGCCGGCGTCGAGGCCGGGGATGTCATCACGCGCTTCGAGGGCAAGCCGATTGACAAGGTCAGCGACCTGCCGCGCATGGTGGGCAACACCAAGCCGGGGACCAAGAGCACCGTCACCGTCTTCCGGCGTGGCAAGGCGCGCGATCTTGCCATCATCATCGCCGAAATCGAACCCGAAGCGCCGGTGCGCAAGGCCGCAGAGCGCGAAGCCAAGCCCAAGCCCAAGGCCTCGGCGCTGGCGCAGCAATGGGGTCTGTCGGTCTCCGAACTGAGCGACGCGCAGAAGAAGGACCTCAAGCTCAAGGGTGGGGTGCGTGTGGAGGCCGCCACCGACGCGGCCGCGCGCGCCGGTCTGCGCGAGGGCGATGTGATCCTGGGGATTGCCAACACCGAGGTCTCCAGCCTCAAGGAACTGGAGGCCGCGCTGGCGAAGGCCGACAAGAACAAGCCCGTGAATGTGCTGTTCCGGCGCGGTGAATGGGCGCAGTACGCGCTGATGCGACCGACTCGGTGACAGGTGCCGGCCCAGGCCCTAGCGGCAGGGGACTCAGGCTTCATATAAGAAAGGCCCAGATCTTCCATGAAGAGGCCCGTGCTGTCGCTTGCCGTGTCAATGATCGAAATTGGTAGAATGACTGCTTTTAATGCGCAATTATGGGCATATAAAGGTTTGTGAAACCGCGATACGGGCTTGCGTCCGGCTGCAGCAAATCCCCCAGGCGGTGCGGTGCCGGCATGAACCGGCGGTCTTTTTGCCTACAATGAAGCTCCAACCATCGCAGTTGCCAAAGATGTTGGTTCAGGGCGCGTCACCAGTCGACGCGCCCTTTTTTCTTGCGCGCAGCTTTGCCATCCAATCACTTGACGTTTTCCGTTGATGAATCACATCCGAAATTTTTCCATCATTGCGCACATTGACCACGGCAAGTCGACGCTGGCCGATCGCCTGATCCAGCGCTGCGGCGGCCTGGCCGAACGCGATATGCAGGCCCAGGTGCTGGACTCGATGGACATCGAGAAGGAGCGCGGAATCACCATCAAGGCGCAGACGGCGGCGCTGCAGTACAAGGCCCAGGACGGGCAGGTCTACAACCTCAACCTGATCGACACCCCCGGCCACGTCGACTTCTCGTACGAAGTGAGCCGTTCGCTGTCGGCGTGTGAAGGCGCGCTGCTGGTGGTCGATGCCTCGCAGGGCGTGGAGGCGCAGACCGTGGCGAACTGCTACACCGCGCTGGAGCTGGGCGTGGAAGTGCTGCCCGTGCTCAACAAGATGGACCTGCCCAATGCCGACCCCGACAATGCCCGGGCCGAGATCGAGGACGTGATCGGCATCGACGCCACCGACGCCATTCCGTGTTCGGCCAAGAGCGGCATGGGCATTGACGAAATCCTCGAAGCCATCGTCGCCAAGGTGCCGGCGCCCAAGGGCAATCTCGCGGGCCCGCTGCGCGCGATGATCATCGACAGCTGGTTTGACCCCTATGTGGGCGTCGTGATGCTGGTGCGCGTGGTCGACGGCCGGTTGCTCAAGGGTGAGCGCTTCAAGATGATGGCGTCCGGTGCGGTGTACAACGCCGACAACCTGGGGGTGTTCACACCGGCCAACGAGCCGCGCACGTCGCTCGATGCCGGCCAGGTGGGCTACATCATCGCCGGCATCAAGGAATTACAGGCCGCCAAGGTGGGTGACACCATCACGCTCGAAAAGAAGCTGCCCAACAACGCCGGCCCGGCCGCCGAGGCCTTGCCCGGTTTCAAGGAAATCCAGCCCCAGGTGTTTGCCGGCCTCTACCCGACCGAGGCCAGCGAATACGACCAGCTGCGCGATGCGCTTGAAAAGCTCAAGCTCAACGATGCCTCGCTGCAGTACGAACCCGAAGTCTCGCAGGCGCTGGGCTTTGGCTTCCGCTGCGGTTTTCTGGGGCTGCTGCACATGGAGATCGTGCAGGAGCGGCTGGAGCGCGAGTTCGACCAGGATCTGATCACCACCGCGCCCAGCGTGGTCTACCAGGTGGTCAAGGCCGACGGCGAAGTGCTCATGGTCGAGAACCCCTCCAAGATGCCCGACCAGGGGCGCCTGGAAGAAATTCGCGAGCCCATCGTCACCGTGCACCTGTACATGCCGCAAGACTATGTCGGCCCGGTGATGACGCTGGCCAACCAGAAGCGCGGCGTGCAGATGAACATGGCCTACCACGGCCGCCAGGTCATGCTGACCTATGAGATGCCGCTGGGCGAGATCGTGCTCGACTTCTTCGACAAGCTCAAGTCGGTGTCACGCGGCTATGCGTCGATGGACTACGAGTTCAAGGAGTACCGTGCCTCCGATGTGGTGAAGGTCGACATCCTGCTCAACGGCGAGAAGGTCGATGCGCTGTCCATCATCGTGCACCGCAGCCAATCGCAGTACCGCGGCCGCGCCGTGGTCGCCAAGATGCGCGAAATCATCAGCCGCCAGATGTACGACGTGGCCATCCAGGCGGCGATCGGCGCCAACATCATCGCCCGCGAAACCATCAAGGCGCTGCGCAAGAACGTGCTGGCAAAATGCTACGGCGGCGACGTCAGCCGCAAGCGCAAGCTCCTCGAAAAACAAAAAGCAGGCAAGAAACGCATGAAACAAATCGGTTCGGTCGAGGTGCCCCAGGAAGCCTTCCTGGCTATTTTGCAGGTGGAAGACTGATGCGGGCCGTGCAGGTGCTCACCTCGCTGGTGCTCGCGGCGTTCGTGGCCTACGTCGGGGCATGGTATTTCGGTGCGATCGAAGGCAACTTCGCGCTGCTGCTGTTCCTGGCCACCGTGGTCACCGGCTGCTACTGGCTGGCCGAGCGGTTTTATTTCCTGCCGCAGCGCCGCCGCGCCGCCCAGGCGATCGAGGACGCCGCCGTGCAGCGCCGTGCCGAGCTCGACCGCATGGGCATCGCCAAGGTCGACGTGGACGTGCAAGAGGCCAAGGGCCGTGTCCTCATGCAGCCCTGGTGGCTGGACTGGACGGCGGGGCTGTTTCCGGTCATCGCGGCCGTGTTCCTGCTGCGCTCGTTCCTGTTCGAGCCGTTCAAGATTCCCTCGGGCTCGATGATCCCGACGCTGCTGGTGGGCGACCTGATCCTGGTGAACAAGTTCACCTATGGCGTGCGCCTGCCGGTGATCAACACCAAGATCACCGAGGGCAACGCGCCCGCGCGCGGCGATGTCATGGTGTTCCGCTACCCGCCGCAGCCCAGCCTGGACTACATCAAGCGCGTGGTCGGCGTGCCCGGCGACGAGGTCGCCTACCTGAACAAGCGCCTGACGATCAACGGCCAGGCCGTGCCCACCGCGGCCGCGCCCGACTTCTTCGATGAAGACGCCATGCGCTACTTCAAGCAGTACCAGGAGCAACTGGGCACGCACAGCCACCGCCTGCTCAACAACCCCGAGGTGCCGGCCTTCGTGCAGGGGGCCAGCAGCTTCGCCTACCGCGAAAACTGCCGCTACAGCGTCGAGGGCGTGGTCTGCAAGGTGCCCGAGGGCCACTACTTCATGATGGGCGATAACCGCGACAATTCGCTCGATTCACGCTACTGGGGCTTCGTGCCCGACAAGAACATCGTCGGCAAGGCCTTTTTTGTCTGGATGAATTTTGGCAATCTCAAGCGCATTGGGTCGTTCAACTGAGCCGCCGCTGCCGCGGTACACAAGCAAGAGGGAGTGGGGCATGGGGATTCATCGCACAGCCATCCGGTCGCGCCAGCGCGGCATGTCGTTCATCGGCCTGATCGTCGCCGGGGTGTTGGCCGTGTCGGTCTTTGCCATTGGCGGGCAGTCGCTGCCGATCTTCCTGGAGTACCAGGCGGCCCGCAAGGCCATCGAGAAGGCCAAGCATGAAACCACGGTGCCGGCCGTGCGCGCCGCGTTCGACCGTGCCGCCGCGATCGACGACATCCACTCGGTCAAGGGCTCCGACCTCGACGTCACCAAGCGCGGCGAGAAGGTGGTGGTGTCGTTCAACTACGCGCGCGAGATCCCGCTCGCGGGTCCGGCCTACCTCGTCTACCGCTTCCAAGCGCAGACCGACTAAGTGCAGCCCGGTCTTGTTTCGCTGCAGGCGCGCCTGCAGCACGAATTCTCCGATCTCGCGCTGCTGCAGCGTGCCGTGACGCACCGCAGCTTCAGTGCCGACCACAACGAGCGCCTGGAATTCCTCGGCGACTCGGTGCTCAACCTGGCCGTGGCCAGCCTGCTCTATGCGCGCCTGAGCGCGCAGCCCGAGGGCGACCTCTCGCGCGTGCGCGCCAACATGGTCAAGCAGGAGACGCTGCACCAGCTGGCGCTGGGACTGCAGGTGGCCGATGTGCTGCGCCTGGGCGAGGGCGAATCGCGCTCGGGCGGGCACAAGCGCCCATCCATCCTGGCCGATGCCGTCGAGGCCCTGATCGGCGCCGTGTACCTGGACGCCGGCTACGGCCCGGCCGAAGCCTTGGTGCACCGGCTGTTTGCCGCCGTCGAGATCAACCCGCAAATGCAAGCCGCTGCCAAGGACGCCAAGACCGCGTTGCAGGAGTGGCTGCAGGGCCGCAAAATGAAGCTGCCCGAATACCGCGTGGTGGCCACCGTGGGTGCGGCCCACCGGCAAACCTTCGATGTGGAATGCCACATCCCCGAACTGGCGCTCACCGAGCGCGGCATTGGTGGCTCGCGCCGGGCCGGCGAGCAGGCCGCCGCCGCCGCCATGCTGGCCACCCTGAAAGCAAAGAAACCATGAACGATGCTACCAAAAAAGTAGCTACCAACGCAGACCCCGTCAGCGCTGAAGCCCAAAAACACCTTGAAAACCCCGAGGCGTCGCAGACCGCTGAAATGCCCGAAGCGGTCGAGGCTGCGGCCGGGGAGGGGGCGGGCGGTCCGCAGCGCTGCGGCGTGATCGCCATCGTCGGCAAGCCCAACGTCGGCAAGTCCACGCTGCTCAACGCGCTGGTGGGCCAGAAGATCAGCATCACCTCGCGCAAGGCGCAGACCACGCGCCACCGCATCACCGGCATCCGCACGCTGGGGCAGACGCAGTTCGTGTTCGTCGACACGCCGGGCTTCCAGACGCGCCACGCCACGGCACTGAACAAGTCGCTCAACAAGACCGTGATGGGCGTCATCAGCGACGTGGACCTGATCCTGTTCGTGGTCGAGGCCGGCAGCTTCACGCTGGCCGACGCCAAGGTGCTGTCGCTGTTCAAGCCCGGCATCCCCACGCTCCTGATCGCCAACAAGTTTGACAACATCCACCGCCGCGCCGAGATCGCGCCCTGGCTCAAGGGCATGCAGGAGCGCCACCCGTTCGCCGAGTTCGTGCCGATGTCGGCCAAGAACAAGAACGACATCCAGCGCCTGTACGGCATCTGCGAGAAGTACCTGCCCGAAGCGCCCTGGTGGTACGACGCGGACGAGCTGACCGACCGCAGCGAGAAATTCTTGGCTTCCGAAACGGTGCGCGAAAAACTGTTCCGCTTCACCGGCGACGAGCTGCCCTACACCTCGACGGTGATCATCGACCAGTTCGGCGAAGAAAAGAGCAAGAACCACAAGCGCCTGGTGCGCATCGCCGCCACCATCGTCGTCGAGCGCGACAGCCACAAGGCCATGGTTATCGGCGACAAGGGCGAGCGCCTCAAGCGCATCGGCATGGAGACGCGCCAGGAGCTCGAGAAGCTCATGGACTGCAAGGTGTTCCTGGAGCTGTGGGTCAAGGTGCGCTCGGGCTGGGCCGATGACGAGGCGCGCGTGCGCTCGTTCGGCTACGAGTGACGTGAGCGACCGCAGTGCTGGCCGCGCGACCCTCCCGGCCCCGGCCTCCCGGGGCCGTGTCTTGCGCACGCAGCGCCGCCGTGCCAGCGCCTGAAGGAATGCCGTGGCCACCGCGCGCCGCTTCACCCACGAACCTGCCTTTGTGCTGCACCGCTACGACTGGAGCGAGTCCAGCCTGATCCTGGAGGTGTTCACGCGCCAGCACGGGCGCGTGGCGCTGGTCGCCAAGGGCGCCAAGAAGCCCACCTCCAACTTCCGCCCGGTGCTGCTGCCGCTGCAGCCCCTGAGCCTGACCTGGACGCACAGCAGCGCCGCCGCCGCAGGCAGCAACGACATCCATACCTTGAAGGGCGCCGAATGGGTCGGCGGCCACACCATGCCCACGGGCGATGCGCTGCTCTCGGGCCTGTACCTCAATGAACTGCTGCTGCGCCTGCTGGCGCGCGACGACCCGCACCCCGCGCTGTTCGACGCCTACGCCGGCGTGGTGCGCGTGCTCGCCAGCGAGCATGGCGATGCGCTCGAACCCGTGCTGCGCACCTTCGAGCTGCTGCTGCTGCGCGAAATCGGCCTGCTCCCCGTGCTCGATGCGCAAACCCTGACCCTGGGCGCGCTGCAGGGCCAGGCGCGCTACACCCTGGTGGCCGAAGGCGGCCTGCGCGCCGCCGCGCCCGGCGAGCGCGCCAGCCTCAGTGGCGTGCAGTGGCAGGCACTGCAGCATGCGCTCGACGGCGGCGTGCGCTTTGCCGCGCTGCTGCGCGCCTGCGCGCCCGTGGCCTTCGAGCTCAAGCCGCAGCTGCGCGCGCTGCTGCAATACCATTGTGGCAGCCCCTTGCTGCGCACGCGCCAGCTGATGCTCGATCTGCAAAACCTATGACCACTCCTACCCCTGAACACCGCACCGCCCTGTCGGTCAATGTCAACAAGGTTGCGCTGGTGCGCAACACGCGCCACCTGGGCATCCCGAGCGTGGTGCGCGCTGCCCAGCTGTGCCTGCAGGCCGGCGCCCAGGGCATCACCGTGCACCCGCGCCCCGACGAGCGCCATATCCGCGCGCACGACGTGTTCGAGCTGGCCGCGCTGCTTGAGGCCTGGCCGGGGCGCGAATACAACATCGAGGGCAACCCCTCGCACAACCTGATGGAGTTCATCCGCCAGGTGCGCCCGCAGCAGGCCACCTTCGTGCCCGACAGCGAGGACCAGTTCACCAGCGACCACGGCTGGAGCTTTCCGCAGGACGCCGAGCGCCTGGCGCCGCTGATTGCCGAGTGCCGGCAGCTCGGTGTTCGCGTGAGCCTGTTCATGGACCCGGTGCCCGAACAGATGGCGCAGGCCAAGGCCGTGGGCGCCGACCGCGTCGAGCTCTACACCGAGCCCTATGCCGCCGCCTGGGGCACGGATCGCCAGGCGGTGGAACTGGAGCGCTACCGCGCCGCCGCGCAGGCCGCGCTCGACGCGGGCCTGGGCGTGAATGCGGGCCACGATCTGAACCGCGACAACCTGGCGGCCTTCGTGCGCGGCGTGCCTGGCGTGCAGGAGGTCTCGATCGGCCATGCGCTGATCGCCGACGCGCTCGAGCTGGGCTACGGCGCCACGGTGCATGCCTACCAGGCCTGCATAGCCGCCGGCTTTGCAGCAGAAAAATCCTGAATTCATAGCTGCTCGCGCTTGACCCATAAGCGTTAGAGCCCGATTTCATTCAAATTCATGATCTACGGCATTGGCACCGACATCTGCGATGTGCGCCGCATCCGCGCCAGCCTCGATCGCCACGGCGATCGCTTTGCCGCCAGGGTGCTGAGCGAGGCCGAGCTGGTCACCTGGCGCAGCCGCAGCGCGCGCTGGCCCGAGCGCGGCGTGCGCTACCTGGCCACGCGCTTTTCGGCCAAGGAGGCGTTCAGCAAGGCCATCGGACTGGGCATGCGCATGCCCATGACCTGGCGCAGCTGCGAAGTCGCCAACCTCGCCAGCGGCCAACCCACCATCGTGCTGCACGGCGCGCTCAAGCCATGGTTTGAGGCGCGCGGGCTCAGCGTGCACCTCAGCGTGACCGACGAGTCCGACTACGCCGCCAGTTTCTGTGTTGTAGAGAAAATAGGCCTGTAACGCTTGCTGGGAAAGCGCAGGCAGCTATCGAATCAATAGTAAAACCGTGAACACCATGACCGAACACGCTCCCATCGTTCTCGACATTGCCGGCACCGCGCTCAGCGCCGCCGACCGCCGACGCCTCGCCCACCCGCTGACCGGCGGCGTGATCCTGTTCGCGCGCAACTGGGAAACCCGTGCCCAGCTGCTCGAACTGACCAGCGCCATCAAGGCCGTGCGCGCCGACCTGCTGGTCTGCGTCGACCACGAGGGCGGGCGCGTGCAGCGCTTTCGCTCGGACGGCTTCACCCACCTGCCGCCCATGCGCGCGCTCGGCAAGATGTGGATGAAGGACGGCAAGGGTGGCCCGGGCAGCGGCGCGATGCGCGCCACCAACGCCGCCACGGCGGCAGGCTATGTGCTGGGCAGCGAGCTGCGCGCCTGCGGCGTGGATTTCAGCTTCACGCCCGTGCTCGACCTCGACTGGGGCGAGAGCGCGGTCATCGGCGACCGCGCCTTCCACCGCGACCCGCGCGTGGTCACCTTGCTGGCCAAAGGCCTGATGCACGGCCTGCTGCAGGCCGGCATGGCTAACTGTGGCAAGCACTTTCCCGGCCATGGCTTCGTCCAGGCCGATTCGCACACCGAGGTGCCGGTCGACCCGCGCAGCCTCAAGGCCATCCTGCAGGATGACGCCGCGCCGTATCCGTGGCTGCGCAGTACGCTCACCAGCGTCATGCCCGCGCACGTGATCTACCCCAAGGTGGACCGCCGCCCGGCGGGTTTTTCGCGCAAATGGCTGCAAGACATCCTGCGCACGCAGCTGGGTTTTGACGGCGCCATCTTCAGCGACGACCTCAGCATGGAGGGCGCGCGCCGCATCGACGGAAAACTGGTGGGCTACACCGAGGCCGCCGTGGTCGCCCTGCAGGCCGGCTGCGACCTGGTGCTGTTGTGCAACCAGTGCCTGGGCGACGGCGCCGCCGTCGATGAATTGCTCGACGGGCTGGCGCAGCAGCACCGCCAAGGCCTGTGGCAGCCCAGCGCCGACAGCGAGGCGCGCCGCGTGGCGCTGCTGCCGCAAACCCTGCCGCAGGCCTGGGACGACCTGATGTTCCAGCCGGCCTACCAGCAGGCGCTGGAGATGCTGCCTTAGAAGCTGTTCACGATCTTCGAAGGAGCAGGGCCGCCAGGAGCGCAAGGGGGATAGGCTGCAGGCTGGTGTTGAGCTTGCGTTCGCAGCTCTTCCACAGACGCCTGCACTTCTCCAGCCAGGCAAAGGTATGCAGTTCGCTGCGCCTGGCCATTTTTGCACCCGGTTTAGTTTGGCTTTGCTCCTATTCATCGCCTGCGGCACTCCTTTGCGGTCCGCCACGTTGACCGTCGTCACCGCAATGGCATGCGGCCTTGCACCGCGATGCGCAGTTTGCATGTGCGTCGTGCAGGCGTTGCGGCCCTGTCTGGTCCGAGCCACGCCAGCCTGATTTTGGCCTGCTCCAGTACGTGACGGGCGCACTCCATGTGGCAAAGTGCAAGAGCACTGTCCGCCACTTTGGGAACTCCCCGGGCAGCATCCGCCGCTGGCAGTTGCTCTTGAGCAGATACCGCACAGCGCACCAAACCCCAAACCTCATACAGCCCTACCGTCCTGGCTTTGGTTCTGTTGCGCGCACCCTGCAGCAGCGTCCCGATCTCTTTGAACTTCGCGCGTTTGCTGTCGCAGGGGTATTTTTACTGTTTCACCCAGCGACTGTTGGTTCAATATCCAAGCTCGTGAGCACGCTCTTGCGCGGCAACTACTCTGCATGAGGTATTTGTCAGACATCCGCCTCAACGTGATTTGCAGCCGCCCCCTCAAATGTCATTTGGTGTTTAATTGTTATCAATAACACCAAGCGCAGCCCGACAGAAGTGCTGCTTTTGAAGCAGTTGCCATTATTTCGTGAAAACCACTTCATAAATGCCATGTCAATTTTTGCCGGAGTTCTCGCACGCCAGTCCGATGGGAGCATTCCAGCGCAGCTCATGGAGGAGCTGCGTGCATCGGTATCGCGCCACCCCGACGATTTGGGACGGTTGCGAGAATTCAAAGATGACAAGGTCTTCATGGTCAAGGTGGATATAGGCGCCTTGAACGCTGCAGGCGAGTATGGCAGCCCCGAAATGGCGGCTTTCGTGGCGGGAGACCCTTTGCTGCAAAGTCACGCTGGCGCATTGCCAGCGTTACGCTCCGAAGGTCTGGCAGCAGTCGCCCATGACCTGGTGCTCAATCGGCACCACAGCTTGCGTTCGTGCCGGGGAACCTTCTGCGCCGTTGCCTACGAAAAATCCACCCATAAACTGCACCTGGTCACCGACAAGCTGGGCGTGCGGCCAATTTATTGCTGGGTGCTGCCAGATTTCATCTTGTTTGCCACCGCGCTTCGCATCCTGGAAGCGGTGTCTTTTTTTCGCAGATCCCTGCACCTGCAAGGCGCCGCGGAGATCGCCTGCTACGGCGCTGCGCTGGCAGATCGCACGCCTTATCAGGGTATCTTTTGCCTGCTTGCCGGCGAAGTGGTGAGCGCCGATGGGGCTGGAGCACTGCAGCGAGTGCAATATTGGCGCTGGGATGAACTCCCTGTGGCGCAGCCATCTGAGGCTCCTGTGGCCCAGCGCATTTACCGGCACTTCCAGGAGGCAGTCCAGATTCGCCTGGGCGACCAAAAAGCAGTGGCTGCGCACCTGAGCGGTGGCCTGGATTCGCGTGCCGTCGTGGCCGCACTGCAGGCGGGCGGCGCCGAGGTGTGCACAGTGAATTTCAGCCTGCCGGACAGCCAGGACCAGGTGCTGGGCCAACTTGCGGCCGAGCGCCTGGGCACGCACCACACGTCCAGGCCGGTGCAAGCGTTGCTCGATGGCGACCGCCACAGCAATGCCACGGTGCGCGACTGGCTGAACTCCGCGGCGTATCTGGCGCACCAACCCGAGCGGCCGCGCGTCATCTGGTCTGGCGATGGCGGGGGTGAGTGCTTGGGCCACGTTCACCTGAATGCAGACATCGTTGCGGCCACCCGCGCGGATGATCTGGACGGCGCCGTTGACAAGTTTATGGCGTACAACCGCTGGGGCCTGTCGGCCAAGCTCCTCAAGCCGCGCATTGCCAAAACCTTGGCGGACCTGTCGCGCAGCGGCATGCTGTCTGAACTCCGATCGGTGCACCCCGCCGACAAGGGCCGGGTTTTTCATCTGTTTCTCGTGCTGAACCAGCAGCATCGGCACCTGACCAGCCATTTTGAAAACCTGGACATGACGCGCACCGAGTTGGAGGTGCCATTTTTCGACAGCGAGTTTCTCAGCGCCATCGTGCGTGAAAAAATTGATCCGTTCTTGCGCCACTCCTTTTATCTGGACTGGCTGCGGTGCTTTCCGCCAGGCGTGCTCGAGATTGCGTGGCAGGCCTATCCGGACCATGTGCCTTGCCCCCTCCCGCTGCCGCCAGGGCTGGGTTATCAGTGGGACGAGGCCACGGCAAAGGCAAAGAGAAAGACGTCTGGCGCGCTGTTGGCCGAAGCCCGCCAGCTCGCCGGCGAGGCCGGATTTGCAGATGAATTCCTGCGTTACGGTTACATGCACATGTGCATGGCTCTGCTGCGTCTGGGGCGCAATGAATACGACTACCTGCTGCATGCCCCTGCAGTGTTGCACCGGTACTGGCTGCGCAGCCATGGCGAGGCGCGCAGGGCCGGCCCTGCGCTGCGCAGGACAGCAGTGTGAGTTCCGCTCCGGCTCAACGCTCTGCGCGCTGCTGTGAGATGGCTGCCGAAGGCTCGGAAGGAGCATGGCGCGCGGGGCTGGCCATGTCTGGCTTGGCACGGGCAGCGGGAACGCACGCCTACAGAGCGGGCGGCGGTGGTGCGGCAGGCACTTGCGTGCCCACCTTCCAGCGCCGCACCACGCGCTGGAAGATCAGCGCGTTGGGGATCTGCAGCAAGGTGCCCGTGCCCTCGCCCAGGCTGTCTTCGAGCGTGGTGTAGAGCAGGTTGATGTCCACCACGCGCCCGCGCGCGCCGGGCTTGTCGGCGGTGTCGAGCAGCTCGATGGTGTCGCCTACGCGAAACGGCCCGACGGTGAAGATCAGGAAGGCGCAAAACAGGTTGGACAGCACGCTCCAGGCGGCAAAGAAGGCGACCGCCGCCACGGTGGCAAACCCCGTGAAGGCGGTCCACAGCACGGTGGCGGACATGCCCAGGCGCTCGAGCACCAAAAGCAGCGCGCTGACCATGATGGTCCAGCGCAGCAGGGCCTTGATGGGCACGAGCAGCTCGTGCGGCAGCGCGTAGTGCTGGCTCGCGCGCGACACGAGGCGGCGCAGCAGGTGCTGCAGCAGCAGGGCCGTGAGCAGGATCAGCAGGATCTGCAGGCCCGGAACGATGATGTCGAGCCAGTCCTGGGCCCATTCGGGCAGGTAGAGCTTGAGAGAGCGTTGCATGGTCGGTCCCGAAAGAAAACCGGGCGCCGCAGCGCCCGCAAAAGAGAAGGCGCCGTGCATCAGGCCATCCGCTGCTCGACCGTGTCCATCTGCATCTCGAAGCTGAAGAAACGGTCGCGCCCTTGGGCCTTGGCGGCATACAGCGCCTGGTCGGCGCGCATGATCATGCTCTCGGCGCTGGTGTTGTCATCGGGCAGGCAGGTGGTGATGCCGCCCGACAGCGTCAGCACGGCGCCCAGCGGCGAGTCGGGGTGGGCGATGGCGCGCACGCGCAGCAGCTGGCCGAGCGCGCGCGCAAACGTCATCGCGCCCGAGCGCGGCGTGTTGGGCAGGATCAGCGCGAATTCCTCGCCGCCATAGCGCGAGGCCACGTCGCGCGGGCGCACGCACACTTCGCGCAGCAGGCGGCCCACTTCCCGCAGGCAGGTGTCGCCCTGGACGTGGCCGCTGGCGTCGTTGTAGAGCTTGAAGTGGTCGAGGTCGCAGAGCATCAGCGTCAGCGGCGTGCCGTCGCGCCGCGCCGCGAGGATTTCGCTGTGCAGGATGCGGTCGAAGCCGCGCCGGTTCACGAGCCCCGTGAGGGCGTCGGCTTCGACCATTTCGTTGAGGCGCTGGTTGGCCTGGTGCAACTCTTCGGTCAGCGACACCAGGCGCCGGCGCATGTCCAGCAAGCGGCGCATGGCGCGCAGCTTGGCCACGAGCACGATCGGCGTGACGGGCTTGACGAGGTAGTCGTCGCCGCCGGCCTCGATGCCGCGCCACACGTCCAGGTCGCCGTCCAGGCTCGAGAGAAAGATGATGGGGGTCCAGTCGCCGGGCTCGGCAATGCGCATCTGCTGCGCCACCCAGTAGCCGTCGTGGCCGGGCAGCTTGATGTCCAGCAGCACCAGGTCGGGGCGGCGCAGCTTGAACAGTTGCAGGGCCGCGTCGCCGCTGGCGGCTTCGAGCACCTCCGAGACACCGGCATGGCGCAGCTCGCCGACCAGCGCGGCACGCACCGCGGCCTGGTCTTCGACCACCAGTACCGTGAACGGGCCCGTGGGGGCCTGGGCGGGGGATGGGGCGGCGGGCAGGGCAGGCGGTGCGGCCATGGCGCTTGGTGTCACGCTTCGCGGCGCAGCGCCGGGAAGAGGATCACGTCACGGATGCTGGCGCTGTCGGTCAGCAGCATCATCAGGCGGTCGATGCCGATCCCGCAGCCGCCGGCCGGCGGCATGCCATATTCGAGCGCGCGCACGAAGTCGTGGTCGAAATACATGGCCTCGTCGTCGCCGCTGTCCTTGGCCGTGACCTGGGCGGTAAAGCGGGCCGCCTGGTCCTCGGCGTCGTTCAGTTCGCTGAAGCCGTTGCCGAACTCGCGGCCGGTGATGTAGAGCTCAAAGCGCTCGGTGACTTCGGGGCGGGCATCGTTGGCACGCGCGAGCGGGCTGATCTCGGTCGGGTGCTCCATGATGAAGGTCGGCTGCCAGAGCTGGTCTTCGACGGTTTCCTCGAAATACAGCACCTGCAGGCTCGCCAGGCTGCGCTCGGACAGCTTGTTCCGGGCCTCCGACAGGCCCAGTTTCTTGAGCGCGCCGATGAGCCAGACGGCGTCGTCCACGTGCGCGCCGGCCTCGGTGTACTGGAAGATGGCTTCGCGAATCGTCAGGCGCGCAAACGGCTGGCCCAGGTCGACCGCGCGGCCCTGGTAGGAGAGCTGCAGCGAGCCCGTGGCCTTGAGGGCCGCGTCGCGCACCAATTCCTCGGTAAAGCCCATGAGGTCCTGGTAGTTCCAGTAGGCTGCATAGAACTCCATCATCGTGAACTCGGGGTTGTGGCGCACCGAGATGCCTTCGTTGCGGAAGTTGCGGTTGATCTCGAACACGCGTTCGAAGCCGCCCACCAGCAGGCGCTTGAGGTACAGCTCGGGCGCGATGCGCAGGAACATCTCCTGGTCGAGCGCGTTGTGGTGCGTGGTGAAGGGCTTGGCGTTGGCGCCGCCCGGAATTGGGTGCAGCATGGGCGTCTCGACCTCCAGGAAGCCGTGCTGCACCATGAAGTCGCGGATGCTGCTCACGGCCTTGCTGCGCGCCACGAAGCGCTTGCGCGCGGCCTCGTCGGTCATCAGGTCGATGTAGCGCTGGCGGTATTTCACCTCCTGGTCGGCGATGCCGTGGAACTTGTCGGGCATGGGGCGCAGGCTCTTGGTGAGCAGGCGCAACTGCGTCACCTTGACCGAGAGCTCGCCGGTCTTGGTCTTGAACGCCGTGCCTTCGGCGCCGACGATGTCGCCCAGGTCCCAGTGCTTGAAGGCGGCATAAAGCTCCTCGCCCACCGCGTCGCGCGTGATGTAGAGCTGGATGCGCCCACCCGTGGCGCCAAAGGAGCCGTCCTGCACGGTGGCGAAGCTGGCCTTGCCCATCACGCGCTTGAGCATCATGCGGCCGGCCACGCTGATCGGCACCGGCTGCGCTTCCAGCGTCTCGGTGTCCGTGTCGCCGTGCTGCGCATGGATGTCGGCCGCCTGGTGCCGGGGCTTGAAGTCGTTCGGAAAGGCCACGCCCGTGCCGCCCTGGAGGGACTCGCGCAGCGCGCGCAATTTGTCGCGGCGTTCGGCGATGAGCTGGTTTTCGTCTTGGGGGGCGGGTGCGGGATTCAGGTCAGACATAGAGGCCGTCGATGCGGGACGTAAAGATGGGGGCTGCATGCAGCCGAACCGTTGATTTTATGGTGTATGGCATCCGGGGTGCGGGGCTGCCGGTTTATGGCGGCGCAATCCCGGTGCGTTCGAGCACATCGCCCACCAGCTCCAGGCGCACCAGCGGGTTGTCCAGCTCCATCAGTTGCTGCTTGAGCTCCAGGGGCACGGGCAGCAGTTCGCACCAGCGGTTGGCCACCCAGCCGCTGTCGCCCAGCTGCGCTGGCGTCGGCGCGATGGCGGAGGGCGCGCCCGGGTCGCGTTGGCGCAGGGTGGCCAGCACGTGCGCGAGGGCCTTTGCGGTCGGCGCCAGGTCTTCGGGGATCGGCACGGACAGATCGTCCGCCATCTGTTCCACGTCGGCCACCCACAGCCCGTGCGGCAGCAGCGTGCGCTGCAGGATGTGAAAGCGCGTGCCGCCGTGGCACTGCAGCGTGAGCAGGCCGTGCTGGGGCGCCTCGAGGCGCTCGATGCGGGCCAGGGTGCCCACATCGTGGAATTGCTCCAGGGGGGCGCCGGCGCGGCGCACTTCGTGGCCGCTGTGCAGGGCGACCACGCCAAAGGGCGCGCCGGCCTGCTGGCATTTGCGCACCATGTCGAGGTAGCGCACCTCGAACACGCGCAGCGCGAGCACGCCGCCCGGGAACAGGACGGCGCTGAGCGGGAACAGCGGCAGCGAAGTCAGCGTGAGGTGTTGCGTCATGGTGGCGTGGCCCGGTTGCATTCCCCGCACTGCCGCGCCCGCGCTCGGCACCGCGGAGCACCCTGCGTTGCACCGGAATGGCCCTGCGGTGCATTCCGGTGCGTTGGCCCAGGCAGTGGGTTGGCTATCATCCCATGTCGCATTGCCGACCCCAACCCCGACCTGCCCATGCTCTACCAAATTGTTTCGTTTTTGCTCGATGTGGCCGCTGGCCTGCTGTGCGGCGCCTGCCTGCTGCGCATCTATATGCAGTGGCAACGCATCGGCTTCGGCAACCCGGTCGGCCGGCTGGTGTTTGCGCTCAGCGACTGGATGGTGCTGCCGCTGCGCCGGCTGCTGCCTGCCAAGGGGCGCTGGGACTGGGCCAGCCTGGTTGCTGCGGGGCTGGTGGAGCTGGCGCAGTATGTGCTGCTGTGGTTGGTCCTCGGCGCGGGCGCCGGGTGGGCGTGGCTGCCCTGGCTGGCGCTGCTGGGCCTGGTGCGCGTGGCCATCACCGGCACCATCGGGCTGCTGATCGTCTATGCCGTGATGTCCTGGGTGCAGGCGCGCTCGCCCATCGCCGACGTCATTGCGCGCTTGTGCGAGCCGCTGCTGCGGCCGGTGCGCCGGGTGCTGCCGACGCTGGGCGGGATCGACCTGTCGCCGCTGGTGCTGCTGGTGCTGCTGCAGATCGCCATGATGGTGCTGGCGCAGTGGCAGGTGGCGCTGCTGTTGCCCTGAACGCAGCAGGGCGTCGATTTACGCCAAATAAGGCCTCAGCGCTTACTAGGCAAGCGTTGGCAGCTATCGATTCAATAGTGCGGTGCAGCGTACCTGGCCGCGCACGCTGCCCGGGCGTCAGGCCACGGCGTCGGCCGGCAGGCGCTGCAGCATGGCCAGGCTTTGCGCGATGGTGTTGCGCAGTTCACGGCGGTCGCAGATGAAGTCGACGGCGCCCTTGGTCTGCAGGAACTCGGCACGCTGGAAGCCTTCTGGCAGCGTCACGCGCACGGTCGATTCGATCACGCGCGGGCCGGCAAAGCCGATCAGCGCCTTGGGCTCGGCAATGACGATGTCGCCGACGAAGGCGAAGCCGGCGCTCACGCCGCCCATGGTCGGGTCGGTCAGCACGCTGATGTAGGGCAGGCCCTTTTTCGCCAGGCGCGTCAGCGCGGCGTTGGTCTTGGCCATCTGCATGAGCGAGAGCAGGCCCTCCTGCATGCGCGCGCCG
The DNA here is from genome assembly GCF_012932145.1 of Acidovorax sp. SRB_14. GTDB lineage: Bacteria > Pseudomonadota > Gammaproteobacteria > Burkholderiales > Burkholderiaceae_C > Simplicispira. Next base: position 179,268 of record NZ_MWOK01000005.1, read on the forward strand.
CCCGTGGCGGTGAAGCAGATGAAGGGCACCTTCTGCTCAATCGCGGTTTCGACGCCGCGCACAAAGCGCTCGCCGACCACCGAGCCCATGCTGCCGCCCATGAAATCGAACTCGAAGCAGGCGACGACCACGTTGATGCTTTTGACCGCACCGCCGAAGACGATGAGGGCGTCGGTCTCGCCGGTGTTCTCCAGCGCTTCTTTCAGGCGTTCGGGGTACTTGCGGCTGTCCTTGAACTTGAGGGCATCGACCGGCAGCACTTCCTGGCCCAGTTCGTAGCGGCCTTCGGGGTCCAGGAACGCGTCGAGCCGCATGCGCGCGCCGATGCGGTGGTGGTGGCTGCAGGTGGGGCAGACGCACTGGTTGTGCTCCAGGTCGGCCTTGTAGAGCACGCTGTCGCAACTCGGGCATTTGACCCAGAGGCCTTCGGGCATCTGGCGGCGCACCGTCGGGTCGGTGGGCTGGATTTTGGAGGGCAGGAGTTTTTCAAGCCAGGACATGGGGTTTCCTCTTCAACGGCGCTGGCGCGCACAGGGGTGGGCGCCAGCGCAGGATTATGCGTCGAGTGCCTTGCGCACACCGCGCAAGAAGCTCACGGCCAGCGGCACGACCTTTTCGTGGGGCTGGTCGTCGAGCAGCTGGATGATGCGGCTGCCGATGACCACGGCGTCGGCCACGCGGCCCACGGCCTGGGCGGTGGCAGCGTCGCGGATGCCAAAGCCGACGCCGACGGGGATGTGCACGTGCGCGCGGATGCGCGGCAGCATCTCTTCGACGGCCGAGGTGTCGAGCGCGGCCGAGCCGGTCACGCCCTTGAGCGAGACGTAGTAGACGTAGCCGCTGGCCACGCGCGCCACCTGCGCCATGCGCTCGGGCGTGGAGGTGGGCGCCAGCAGGAAGATCAGGTCCATGCCGTGGGCGCGCAGCTCGGCGGCAAAGGCTTCGCATTCCTCGGGCGGGTAGTCGACGATGAGCACGCCGTCCACGCCCGCGGCTGCAGCGTCGCGCACAAATGCGCCCTCGCCATGGACCTGGTCGTAGCGCTCGACCGGGTTGGCGTAGCCCATCAGCACCACGGGCGTGGTCTGGTTGCGCTTGCGGAACTCGGCGACCTGCGCCAGCACCTGCACCATGCCGATGCCAAGGGCCAGCGCCTTCTCGCCCGCCTTCTGGATCACCGGGCCGTCGGCCATGGGATCGGAGAACGGCACGCCGAGCTCGATGATGTCGGCCCCGGCCTCGACCATGCCGTGCATGAGGGCCGGCGTGATGTCGGCAAACGGGAAACCGGCCGTGACGTAGGGGATCAGCGCCGTGCGGCCCTGCGCCTTGAGTTGTTCGAAAGTGGTCTGGATGCGGCTCATGGTTTGCTGTCTCCACCCTTCACGGACAGGCCGCGCAGGGAGGGGCGGTCGTAAAAATCTTCGCCCGAGAGGTCGGCCACCGTGCCGATGTCCTTGTCGCCGCGGCCCGAGAGGTTGACCAGGATGGATTGGTCGGGCCGCAGGGTCTTGGCCAGCTGCATCGCGTAGGCAAAGGCGTGGCTCGACTCGAGCGCGGGGATGATGCCCTCGGTGCGGCACAGGTGGTGGAAGGCCGCCAGAGCCTCCTGGTCGGTGATGCCGACGTATTCGGCCCGGCCGATCTCTTGCAGCCAGGCGTGTTCGGGGCCGACGCCGGGATAGTCCAGGCCGGCGCTGATGCTGTGCGTCTCTGTGATCTGCCCGTTGTCGTCCTGCAGGATGAAGGTCCGGTTGCCGTGCAGCACGCCGGGGCTGCCCTTTTGCAGCGAAGCCGAGTGCTTGGGCGTATCGAGGCCTTCGCCAGCGGCTTCGACACCGATCAGGCGGACGTTTTCAAACGGAATGTAGGGGTGGAAGATGCCCATGGCGTTGCTGCCGCCGCCCACGCAGGCGACCACCACGTCGGGTTGCTCGGCAGCGATCTTCTGCTCGGCCAGCATGGGGGGCATCTGCGTGAGGCACTCGGTGCCGATCACGCTCTGGAAGTCGCGCACCATCATGGGGTAGGGGTGCGGGCCGGCCACGGTGCCGATGATGTAGAAGGTGTTGTCGACGTTGGCCACCCAGTCGCGCATGGCCTCGTTGAGCGCGTCTTTGAGCGTCTTGCTGCCCGACTCGACCGGCACCACGGTGGCGCCCAGCAGCTTCATGCGGTAGACGTTGGGGCTTTGGCGCTTGACGTCTTCCGCGCCCATGTAGACCACGCACTCGAGGCCGTAGCGCGCGCAGATCGTGGCCGTGGCCACGCCATGCTGGCCGGCGCCGGTCTCGGCAATGATGCGCGGCTTGCGCATGCGCTTGGCGAGCATGGCCTGGCCGATTACGTTGTTGATCTTGTGCGCGCCGGTGTGGTTGAGGTCTTCGCGCTTGAGGTAGATTTGCGCGCCGCCGATCTCGCGGCTGGTGCGCGCAGCGTGGTAGATGGGCGAGGGCCGGCCGACGAAATGCGCGAGCTCGTATGCGAACTCGGCGACAAAGTCGGGATCGTGCTGGTAGCGCGCATAGGCGTCGCGCAGCTCCTGCAGGGCAAAGGTGAGGGTCTCGCTGGCAAAGCTGCCGCCGTAGCGGCCGAAGTGGCCCGAGGAGTCAGGTTGTTGGTAAGAAGCCATGGGGGGTGTTCGCAAGTTGGGCATCGGCCGCACGCACGGCGGCGACGAAGCGATAAATCTTGTCGGCGTCCTTGACGCCCTTGATGGGTTGGCCACCAGGGCCGTCAAGCTCGACGCCGGAGCTGATATCAACTGCCAGCGTCTTGCAACGCGGGCGCACCTGCAAAATGCCATCGGTCACGTTTGCAGGCGTGAGCCCACCACTTAAAACGAGGTGACAGGCGACGCTTGGAGGTAGCAGTGACCACTGAAAGGACTGGCCGCCGCCGCCATAGCCTTCGACGTGGGCGTCGAGCAGGATGGCTTGGGCGCGAGAGTGAACATGGGCATATTCTACGAGGTCGAAGCGCGCACCCTCGGCCCCCAGGGGAATGCGCGCGGCGCGCACGAAGGCCCGGGCGCCCTGACCGCTGGCCGCCCAGCATTGCTCGGGTGTCTCATCACCATGAAATTGCAGTGTGGCGCCCGCCACATAAGCGCTCGCAGCTATCACATTGGAAGCGGACTCGTTGACGAACAGCAGCACCGGCGTGACAAACGGCGGCAGGCGCGCGGCCAGCTGCGCCGCGCGCTGGGGCGTGACGGCGCGCGGGCTGGGGGCGTAGAGCACAAACCCCACGGCATCGACGCCCGCCGCCACGGCGGCGTCCACGTCCTGTTCGCGCGTCAGACCGCAGACTTTGATGCGGGTGCGCGCTGGGAGAGAGTGTGCGGAAGGGGGGGAGATAAGGCTGGATCGGTGGCTGCTCATGGCAGCCAATCATACGCAGGGGTGCGTGTGGGCAGGCCCCACGCGGGGTCGTAGACCGGTCCGAGAAAGTACAGGCCGTCGGGCGAGAACGTGGGCGCGGCCACCTTGCGCGAGCGTGCCGCCAGCACCTCGCGCACCCAGTCCGCGGGCTGCGCGCCCTGGCCCACGGCGATCAGGCAGCCCATGAGGTTGCGGATCATGTGGTGCAGAAAGGCGTTGGCCTCGAATTCAAAGCGCCAGTAGCACGCGGTCCCGGCGTCGCCGGTCTGCGGATGCGCGGAGCCGCGGCGCGTGATGTCGATGCGGTGCAGGGTCTTGACGGGCGTCGGCGACTGGCAGGCGGCGGCGCGAAACGAGCTGAAGTCGTGCTCGCCCAGCAGGTGGGCGGCCGCAGCGCGCATGGCATCGCCGTCGAGCGGCCGGAACACCCAGCCCACACGCCCGGCATCGACGCTGGGGCGCACGGGCGACTGCAGCAGCACGTAGGCATAGCGCCGCGCGGTGGCGCTGGCCCGCGCATGGAACGCGCCGGGCACGGCCTGCGCCCATTGCACCGCAATGTCGGCGGGCAGAAAGGCGTTCGTGCCACGCACCCACGACTGTGGCGTGCGCTCCAGCGGCGTGTCGAAATGCACCACCTGCATGAGGCCGTGCACCCCGGCGTCGGTGCGGCCGGCGCACAGCGTGGACACGGGGTGCGTGGCAAAGCGCGCCAGCGCGGCTTCGAGCTTGTCCTGGATGGTCTGGCCCGAACTCTGGCTTTGCCAGCCCTGGTAGCCGTTGCCGCTGTAGCTGACGCCCAGCGCGAGCCTCATGGTGTGTCTCCGAAGGCGCTGCGGCGCCCCGTGGGGCGCCGCACAGGCTTGACCGTTGCGACGGTCAAGCGAGTTCGGACAGCAGACGCTGCGCCCGGGTCTTGAGATCGCCGGACGACTCCGCGATTACTTCCTCGATCAGCGTGCGCGCGCCTTCGCTGTCGCCAATGGTGTTGAATTCCTGTGCCAGCGCCAGCTTGGTGGCCAGAGGGTCGTCGGGCAGGGCGGGGCCCGGGAGGGCCGGCTCAGCGCCATCGGTGCCGTCTCCATGGGCATCGCCGAGGTCCAGCGAAAGGTGCCCCAGATCGAATTCCATCATGCCCGAATCGGACACGGTGAAAGACGCCGGCTCGGTGGCGAGAGGCGCGGGCTCGGTGTCAACGCTGTCGAGCGGCGGCAGGTCCAGCGGGAAATCCATGTCGGCCATGTCGGGCGGTGCGATGGCCGGTGGGCTGGCGACCGGGTCGGGTTCCGGGGCACTGAACGCAGGCTCGGCGTCCGGGTCGTCGCCCAGCTGCGGCAGTTCCGGCGCGCCGTCTTCCACAGCGGGCGGTGCGGCAGGCAGGTCGCGCGGCGATGGTGCGGCGGCGTGGGCGATGGCTGCGGCCGCCGCCGCAGCGGCAAAGCTGTGTTGCCCGGGGGGCGGCGCCTCGGTCAGGGCATCGTCTGGCAGGTCGAAGTCGAGGTCCAGATCGAGCGCCGGCAGCGGCGCGGGGGGGGCAAAAGCGGGCGCAGGGGCCGGCGCGCTGGCATCGGTGGCGGCAGGCGATGCGCCGCGGGACCGGTAGAGCGGGTTCTCGGGGTCCAGTTCGCGCCCGAGCTCGGCCAGGCGGGCCCAATCGGGCCCTGCACCGTCGGTGAGGCCAAGGACATCGCGGGCCACGGCCTCCAGCGCCTTGCGGTCTTGGCGCTTGGCGTAGATGTCACCGAGCTTGGCATGCACTGCGACCCGAGACGGGTTCTGGCGCGCGGCTTCCTTGAGAATTTCCTCGGCCTGCAGGTCACGGCCATAGGCCAGGTACACGTCGGCCTCTGCCACGGGGTCGACATCGCCGCCGGCGTCGAGCTGGCTGGGCGAGTAGGCCAGCGAGGACGTGCCGGTGGTGCTCTCGCTGTTGGCCGTGTTGACACGCTGGCCGCCGCTGGCGCCGAAGAACGAGTCGGGCTGTGCGCGGCTGTCGATGAAGGCGCTGTCCGCAGGCCTGGCCAGGCGGCGGCGCTGGACCACGCGGTAGCCGCCATAGCCCAGCAGCAGGGCCAGCAGCGCGCCGGCTGCGAGTGGAACAGTAGGCTCATCGAGCAGATCCGAGAGCATTCCCGACTCCGGTGCCGCAGCCGGGGCCGCCGACGCGGCGGGCGCGGACGCTGCAGAGGGCTGCGCCGGTGCAGGGGCGGGAGTGGCTTCGGGGACCGGTGCGGCTGGCGTTTCGGCAGCGGCTGCGCCCGTGCTGGCCACCGCAGGGGCGACCGGTTCGGCGGAGGCGGCGACGGGAGCGGCGCTGAGGCCGGGGTTGCTTACGCTCGGGCCTGGTCCAGTGGCGCTGGCCGCTGCGTCTGGGGCTGGCGCGGTGCCCGAGCTGGCGCTGAGTTGGTTCAGTTCCTCGATGTTCTTGGCCAGCTCTTCGACGCGTGCCGACGCCGCATGGGCCTGTTTGCGCTGGGCCAGCAATTCTTCGGTGGCCTTCTGGCCCTGCAGGGCGCCCTTGGACAGGGTGAGCTTGTCGGGCGCGGTGCTGGTGGGAAGCTGGTCCTCGGTGTGGGCCTGCACCGCGCCCGTGGCCGAGCGCTCGGCGGCGGAGAGCACGGTCGCGGGTGCTGCGCCGGCCAGCTTGCGCCGGAATGCATTGAAGTCGCGGCTTTGCACGGCCACGATCTGGCGCGCCTCGCCGGCCGGCACGGCCTGTGCCTGGGCTTCGCTGGGCAGTTGCAGCACGGCGCCTGCCTTGATGCGGTTGACATTGCCATCGATGAAGGCGCTGGGGTTGCTGCGGACCAGGGCCACCAGCATCTGGTCCAGCGACACGCCATCGGGGCGGTGCGCGCCGGCAATGCGCCCTGCCGTGTCGCCGCGCCGCACGGTAACGGCGGCGCCGTCTTCGGGCGAAGTGGGCGTGGGGCGGGCCGCGGGAGCCGCACGCGGGGCCGCCGCTGCGGCGCTGCGTGCCGGACTGGCTGCGGGGGCGGCCGCTTGCGGCAGCGCCGCCGGGCTTGCGGGGGCCTTGCGCGCCGTGGGCGGGTCGAGCAACAGGGTGTAGCTGCGCGAAATGCGCCCGGCGCCCCAGGTGGCGTTGACCACCAGGTCCAGAAACGGGTCGTTGACCGGGTTGCTGCTGCTCAGGCGCAGCACGGTGCGGCCGTCGGCGCGCCGCTGCAGTTGCATCTGCACCTGGGGGGCGGTGGTTGAATATTCCATGCCCTGGGCGCGGAAGACCTCGGGCGGTGCCGTGGAGGCGCGCAGGGATTCGGCTTCAGCGGGCGTGATTTGCGGCAGGTCGATCTCGGCGCGCAAGGGCTCGCCCAAGGCGGACTGCACCGTGATCGTTCCCAGGGCCAGGGCGCTGGCGTCTGGCGCATAGACGCCCAGTGACAGCGCAGCAGCGGCCGCGAGCACGGAATATTTCCAACGATGCATGTGTTTTATCAACTGGTAGGGTTTGCAGCTCGATCAAGCGGCTTGTGGCTTGCATGGTCTGTGCCCGCGCCGCCCGGCTAGAGAAAAGGTCTGAAAAGCACCATAGCAGCAATGTTTTGCACTGACAAGCCAAGCCCGTGGAGGGGCTTGGCAGGGAGCGGGAACAGCGCTGGGCATGCGCCAAGGTGTTGTCCAAAGACAACGAGCGTAACCAGACGTTTCTGATCTGTGGCCTGTCCACCCGCGCCCAGAACGCCGGGTTCAGGCTTCCAGCAGGATGCGCAGCATGCGGCGCAGCGGCTCGGCAGCGCCCCACAGCAATTGGTCGCCGATGGTGAAGGCGCCCACGTATTCCGGTCCCATGGCGAGCTTGCGGATGCGGCCCACCGGGATGGTCATGGTGCCGGTGACGGCCACGGGCGTGAGGTCACGGACAGTGGCCTCGCGCGTGTTCGGCACCACTTTCACCCACTCGTTGTCGGCGGCGATCAGGGCCTCGATGTCGGCCACGGGCACGTCCTTCTTGAGCTTGAAGGTCAGCGCCTGGCTGTGGCAGCGCATGGCGCCCACGCGCACGCAGAAGCCGTCGACTGGAATGGCCGCCGTGCCAAAGCCCTCGCCCTGGCCCAGGATCTTGTTGGTCTCGGCCATGCCCTTCCACTCTTCCTTGGACATGCCGTTGCCCAGGTCCTTGTCGATCCAGGGGATCAGGCTGCCGCCCAGGGGCACGCCGAAGTTGGCGGTTTCGTGGGCCGTCAGGGCGCGCTGCTTGGTGATGACCTTGCGGTCGATCTCCAGGATGGCGCTCTTGGGATCGTCGAGCAGGTTGCGCACCTCGGCGTTGAGCGTGCCGTACTGCGTCAGCAATTCGCGCATGTGCTGCGCGCCGCCGCCGCTGGCCGCTTGGTAGGTCTGCGTGCTCATCCACTCGACGAGACCGGCCTTGTACAGCGCACCCACGCCCATCAGCATGCAGCTGACGGTGCAGTTGCCGCCGACCCAGTTCTTGCCGCCCTGCGCCAGCGCGTTGTGGATGACAGGCAGGTTGACCGGGTCGAGCACGATGACGGCGTCGCCGTTCATGCGCAGGGTCGATGCCGCATCGATCCAGTGGCCGTTCCAGCCGGCGGCGCGCAGCTTGGGGAAGACTTCGCTGGTGTAGTCGCCGCCCTGGGCCGTGAGGATGATGTCGCAGCGCTTCAAGGCGTCGATGTCGAACGCGTCCTGCAGCGTGGTTTCGTTCTTTGCCATGGCCGGGGCTTGGCCGCCGGCGTTCGAGGTGGAGAAGAACACCGGCTCGATCAGGCCGAAGTCGTTTTCCTGCACCATGCGGTCCATCAAAACCGAGCCGACCATACCGCGCCAGCCGACCAAACCTACTAACTTGCTCATTTCAACGCCCTTATCAAGTAAAAAAACAGTGCAGACCAGACTGTTTGCCCCGGCTCGTCTGGCCAGGGAGGGCGCACGACGAACCGGACTGGATCAGCCCTTAATGGTCGTGGTTTTGGTGGTGATTGCGCGCGCGACCACACCGGCCTGGGCGGCGGATGCTGAGTTCAGGGCGAACGGGCGGGCGGCAAACATGGGTAGCGATTGTACTGGATCGCGGGTTTTGCTGGCTTCGCCTGAAGGCTAGATGGTTCTGGAAGTACCGGATTGCCAGCCCTGGGGGCCTGGTCTTGTTCCCGAGCCGCCCCAGTGCTAGGCTTTTCCAGAAAATGTGCCGCCATCTCTGCCTGCCGGAGGAATGCCATGGGTGCTGCTGAAATCAAGGTCGGTCAATTGGGCATCCACTACATCGTCGATGGTTCGAGCACGGCGGGACTCGGGATGTTTGAACTCACGGTGCCTCCTGGTTCCAACGTTCCTCCGCCCCACAGCCATTCCAACAACGAAGAGTGCGTCTACGTGCTGGAAGGAACACTTCGGTACACGGTCGGCGCGCAGACACGCGATCTGGCTCCCGGCCAGAGCATGGGCACGCCAAAGGGCGTGGTGCATGCGTTCTCGAATCCATTCCATGAGACGGCTCGCGCCCTGATCGTTCAGTCTCCCGACATCGGCGCCCAATACTTCAGGGACATCGCCGCCGTGGTCAATGCCGGGGGGCCGCCCGACAAGGCCGCCTTGGTGTCCATCATGTCCAAGTACGGGCTGGTTCCGGCCGCGCCGAACTGACGGCGCGGCTGCGTATTGCGAGCGAGGCGCCGCCGCTGCTTCCCGCCGAGCGTCCATAAAAAAAGGCAGCCCGCACGGACTGCCTTTTTCTGGTGGCTGCGCTTTTCTTGCGCAGCGGCTTTCAGCCCAGCGCCTGCACCACCGCATCTCCCATCTGCGCGGTGCCCACCTTGGTCGTGCCTTCGCTCCAGATGTCGGGCGTGCGCAGGCCCTGGGCCAGCACCGCCTGCACGGCACTCTCGATGCGGCGGGCCGCTTCTTCCTGGTTCAGCGAGAAGCGCAGCATCATCGCGGCCGAGAGGATGGTGGCCAGTGGGTTGGCGAGGCCCTTGCCGGCGATGTCGGGGGCGCTGCCGTGGCTGGGCTCGTACAGCCCCTGGTTCCTGTCGTTCAGGCTGGCCGAGGGCAGCATGCCGATCGAGCCGGTCAGCATGGCGGCGGCGTCGCTCAGGATGTCGCCGAACATGTTGCCGGTGACCACCACGTCAAACTTCTTCGGTGCCTTGACCAGCTGCATCGCGGCGTTGTCGACGTACATGTGGTCCAGGGCGATGTCGGGGTACTGCGCACCCACTTCGGTGACGATGTCCTTCCAGAACTGGAAGGTTTCGAGCACGTTGGCCTTGTCCACGCTGGTCACGCGGCCGGGGCCGCCCGCGGCCTTGCGCTTGCGGGCCGCCTCGAAGGCGACGTGGGCGATGCGCTCGATCTCGGGGCGCGAGTAGCGCATGGTGTCGAAGGCTTCCTCGGCGCCGGGGAAATGGCCGTCGGTGGCGATGCGGCGGCCGCGCGGCTGGCCGAAGTAGATGTCGCCCGTGAGCTCGCGGATGATGAGGATGTCGAGGCCCGACACCAGGTCGCGCTTGAGGCTCGACGCATCGACCAGCTGCGGGTAGCAGATGGCGGGGCGGAAGTTGGCGAACAGGCCGAGGTTCTTGCGCAGGCCCAGGATCGCTTGCTCGGGGCGCAGCGGGCGGTCCAGGGTGTCGTATTTCCAGTCGCCCACGGCGCCAAACAGCGTGGCGTCGGCGTCCTTGGCCAGCTGCAGCGTGGCCTCGGGCAGCGGGTGGCCGTGGGCGTCAAAGGCGGCGCCGCCGACCAGGGCCGATTCCATCTCGAACGACAGGTCTAGGGCGTCCAGCACCTTGACGGCTTCGGCGACGATTTCGGGGCCAATGCCGTCACCCGGCAGAACTGCGATTTTCATTGTTACTTCTCTTTTGATAGCTGAAAGCGCTGACTGGGTAAGCGCTGGAGGCGGATTTGACGGTAAATGGGTTCAGGGCGCCATGGTGTGCGCGAGCCAGGGCTTGGTGGCCAGGCGCTGGGCTTCGAAGGCGGCGATCTTGTCGGACTGGCGCAGGGTCAGGCCGATGTCGTCGAAGCCGTTGAGCAGGCAGTACTTGCGAAACGCCTGCACCTCGAACGGGATCTCCTGGCCCTGCGGCCTCAGGACCACCTGGCGCTCGAGGTCGATGGTGAGCTGGTAGCCGGGGAAGGCCGCCACTTCATCGAACAGCTGTGCCACGGTGGATTCCGGCAGCACGATCGGCAGCAGGCCGTTCTTGAAGCAGTTGTTGAAGAAGATGTCGGCAAAGCTCGGCGCGATCACGGCGCGGAAGCCGTACTGGTCGAGCGCCCAGGGCGCGTGCTCGCGGCTCGATCCGCAGCCAAAATTCTTGCGCGCCAGCAGGATGGACGCGCCGGCATAGCGCGGCTGGTTCAGCACGAAGTCGGGGTTCGGGCGGCGGCTGGCCGGGTCCTGGCCTGGTTCGCCGGGGTCCAGGTAGCGCCACTCGTCGAACAGGTTCACGCCGAAGCCGGTCTTCTTGATCGACTTGAGGAACTGCTTGGGGATGATGGCGTCGGTGTCGACGTTCTCGCGGTCCATGGGGGCCACGAGGCCTTGGTGAAGGGTGAATTTCTGCATGGTGTGGGAGCCTCTTACTTGGCGGCGCGCTCGATGGCGGAGCCGGCTTTGCCGATGTCCTGGCCCACACCCTTGACGGTGTTGCAGCCGGCCAGCGCAAAGGCCAGCGCCAGGGCGATGAAGGTGGCGGTTTTTTTCATGGGAACAGTCTCCTTCGGCGGTTCAGGCCAAGGGGCGGATGTCGACGAAGTGGCCGTGCACGGCGGCCGCGGCGGCCATCGCGGGACTGACCAGGTGGGTGCGGCCACCGGCGCCCTGGCGGCCCTCAAAGTTGCGGTTGGAGGTCGAGGCGCAGCGCTCGCCGGGGTCCAGCCGGTCGGCGTTCATGGCCAGGCACATGCTGCAGCCCGGTTCGCGCCACTCGAAGCCGGCGGCCTTGAAGATCGCGTCCAGCCCCTCGCGCTCGGCCTGCGCCTTGACCAGGCCCGAGCCCGGCACGACCAGGGCGAGCTTGACGTTGCTGGCGACCTTGCGGCCGAGCTTCTTGACCACGGCGGCGGCTTCGCGCATGTCCTCGATGCGGCTGTTGGTGCACGAGCCGATGAACACCTTGTCGATGGTGATGTCGTTGATCGCCTTGCCGGGCTGCAGGCCCATGTAGGTGAGCGCGCGCTCGATGGCGCCGCGCTTGTTCGCGTCCTTCTCCTTGTCGGGGTCGGGCACGCGCGCGTCGATGCCCAGCACCATCTCGGGCGAGGTGCCCCAGGTGACCTGCGGCACGATCTCGGCCGCGTTGAGCTTGACCACGGTGTCGAAAGCGGCGTCGGCGTCCGAGTGCAGCGTCTTCCAGTACGCCACGGCCTGGTCCCATTCGGCGCCCTTGGGCGAGAGCGGGCGGCCCTGGACGTAGGCGATGGTCTTGTCGTCCACCGCCACGAGGCCGGCGCGCGCACCGGCTTCGATGGCCATGTTGCACACCGTCATGCGGCCTTCCATCGACAGCTGGCGGATCGCGCTGCCGGCGAACTCGATGGTGTAGCCCGTGCCGCCGGCCGTGCCGATCTTGCCGATGATGGCCAACACGATGTCCTTGGCGGTGATGCCCGGGGCAACGGGGCCGTCGACCTGCACCAGCATGTTCTTGGCCTTCTTGGCCAGCAGGGTCTGCGTGGCCATCACGTGCTCGACCTCGCTCGTGCCGATGCCGTGCGCGAGCGCGCCGAAGGCGCCGTGCGTGCTGGTGTGGCTGTCGCCGCAGACCACGGTCATGCCGGGCAGGGTGGCGCCGTTTTCGGGGCCGATGACGTGCACGATGCCTTGGCGCTGGTGCATGAACGGGAAGAACGCGGCCGGGCTGATCTGCGCCATATTGTCGTTCAGCGTGGTGATCTGTTCCTTGCTGATCGGGTCGGTGATGCCGTCGTAGCCCGCGTCCCAGCCGGTGGTGGGCGTGTTGTGGTCGGCCGTGGCGACGATCGAGCTCATGCGCCAGACCTTGCGCCCGGCCTGGCGCAGGCCCTCGAAGGCCTGCGGGCTGGTCACTTCATGGACCAGGTGGCGGTCGATGTAGAGGATGGCGGTGCCGTCTTCCTCGGTGTGGACGACGTGCTCGTCCCAGATCTTGTCGTACAGGGTGCGTCCCATGGCGTGGTCTTCCTTCAGGTGGGGTGGTTCGATTTTAGGAGGGCAGTGCGGTGGCTGGCGGTGCCGCGGCGCTGGCTGGCGCCAGGTGCTCGACCAGCAGCCGCGCCGTGGCGGGCAGGGTGTCGAAGTCGCGCGCCACCAGGCGCAGCTCGCGCTGCGCCCAGGGGTCGCGCAGCGCAATGGCCTGCAGCCGGCCCACGCCGTGCATCAGGGCAAAGGCGCGGTCGGGCAGCAGGCCCACGCCCAGGCCGTTGTCGATCATGCGGCACATGGCGTCCAGCCCGGTGACCTGGATGCGCTGGCGCAAGGGCCGGCCGGCCGCGGCGGCGGCGGTGCGCATGGCCAGGCTGATGCTGCTGTTGGCGTGCAGGCCGACGATGTCCCAGTCCAGCACGTCTTCAAAATTTATAGCTGCTTGCGCAGCCAGGGCGTGGCCTTGCGGCACCACCAGCACCAGATGGTCCTGCCGGTAGGCGCGGCTTTGCAGCGCGCTGACGCCGTTGTGCGCGGCCGCCGTGCTGCAGATGCCGATGTCGGCCGCGCCTTCTTGCACCGCGTGCAGCACGGCGCTGCTCAGGTGTTCCTGCAGGTCGATCTTGACCTGGCTGTGGGCGCGCGCGAACGCGCCCAGGTCTTCGGGCAGGAACTGCACGATGGCCGAGATGTTGGCGTGCATGCGCACATGGCCGCGCACGCCCTGCGCGTATTCGCTCAGCTCGCCCTGCAGACGCTCCAGGCCGAACAGCACCGTGCGCGCATGGTGCAGCAGGCTCTCGCCCGCGGGCGTGGGTGTCACGCCGCGGCTGTGGCGGTCGAGCAGGGCGGTGCCGGCGGCGGCCTCCAGCTCGGACAGGCGCTTGCTCACGGCCGAGGCGGCAATGAATTCGCGCTCGGCCGCGCGGCCGATGCTGCCGAGCTCGCACACGGCGACGAACAGCTGCAGCGAGGTCAGGTCAAGGCGGCGCGCAAAATTGCGCTCGGAGTTTTTCATGGCGGGTGCTGTCTTCTCATTTCAAGAAGACTTGGCATTTTCGCCCATGTTCTCCATGTCTGCCATCGTGAAGCGCGATGACTTTCATCGTGCGGCTGCGGTGCAGTGGCGCTGTCCCCAGGCCGTGCATCACAAATGAGAGCTGCTTGCGCGCATCCCTGAAGGGTTTCAAGGTGTTTTTAGTCTGAAACCCTGGCATAGAAAGCGCAAGACGCTATGGTTTTTGATGTGGCGCTGGCTGCCTGCGGGCGGGCAGGCGTTCAGGCGTTGAGCGTGCTGCCGTGCTCGGGCACGCTGGCGCGCCAGCGCAGTTCGTGCGCAATGCGCTCGCGCAGCATGTCGGCCGCGCCCATTTCGCCGTGCACCACGAACACCTGTTCGGGCGCGTGCGCCATGCGGCGCAGCCAGGCCAGGGTCTGGTCGGCGTCGGCGTGGGCGGAGGCGCTGGTCAGTTGCACCACCTCGGCGCGCACCGCGACCTCCTGGCCGTGGATGCGGATGCGCTTTTCGCCGGCGGCCATGCGCGCGCCGCGCGTTCCCGGCGCTTGGTGGCCGGTGAGAATGACCATGTTGCGGTGGTCGCCCGCGTAGAGCGCCAGGTGGTGCAGTACGCGCCCGCCCGTGGCCATGCCGCTGGCCGAGAGGATCACCATGGGGCCGTGGCGGCGCGCCAGGGCCTTGGACTCGTCCGTCGTCTGCACCAGGGTGGCGCTGTGCGAAAGGGCGTGCACGTCGTGGGCGCTGAGCCGGTGCCCATCGCGGTGCTGCGCGAACAGGCCGGTGGTGCTGACCGCCATGGGGCTGTCCAGGAACACGGGCAGCGAGCGCGGCACCACGCCCTGCGCCTTGAGCAGGTGGATGGCGTGCAGCACGGTTTGCGCGCGGCCCACGGCAAACACCGGCACCATGGCCACGCCGCCGCGCTGGGCCAGGCGCTGGAGGGTCGGGCCGAGCTGGTCCAGGAGGCCTTCCTGCAGGTGCTGGCGGTCGCCGTAGGTGGACTCGATCAGCACCGTGTCGGCGGCGGGCGGTGCCTCGGGCGGATCCATCACCAGGTCGTCGGGGCGGCCCAGGTCGCCCGAGAACAGGATGCGCCGCCCGCCCACTTCGAGCAGCACGCTGGCCGCGCCCAGGGTATGGCCGGCGCGCGTGAACGTGGCGCGCCAGCCTGGCAGGGGCTCGAAGGGCTGGTGGAACGCGTGGTTGCGGAACTGCCGCAGGCAGTGCAGGGCATCGAGCCGGGTATACAGCGGCAGCGCCGGTGCGTGCTGCGAGAGCTGGTGGCGATTGAGGAAGGCGGCGTCTTCCTCCTGCAGGTGGCCGCTGTCGGGCAGCAGGATGGCGCACAGGTCGCGCGTGCCCGCCGTGGCGTGGATGGGGTGGGTGTAGCCATCGCGCGCCAGCAGCGGCAGGTAGCCGCTGTGGTCGAGGTGCGCGTGCGTGAGCACCACGGCGCCGATCTGGTCGGGTGCCACCGGCAGCGGCAGCGGCTGCCAGTTGCGCAGGCGCAGCTGCTTGTAGCCCTGGAACAGGCCGCAGTCCACCAGCAGGCTGTGGCCGCCGTGGCGCACCAGATATTTGGAGCCGGTGACGGTGCCTGCGCCACCGAGGAAGCTGATGGTGACGGTCATAGCCGGATGCCCTCCTGGTGCGGCCATCCTACCTCCGGGGCGCGCCAGGGCACCCATGAAAAAACCGCCTGGGCCGGGGCGGCACAGGCGGTTTTTGGGGAGGCGAGGGTCAGCTGAAGAAGTTCTTCAGCTTGTCGGTCCAGCTCTCGCCGCTGGGCGAGTGGCGGCCGCCGCCTTTCTTGAGCGACTCTTCGAGTTCGCGCAGCAGCTTGCGCTGGTGCTCGGTGAGCTTGACAGGCGTCTCCACGGCAATGTGGCAGTACAGGTCGCCGGGGTAGCTGGCGCGCACGCCCTTGATGCCCTTGCCGCGCAGGCGGAACTGCTTGCCGGCCTGCGTGCCTTCGGGGATGTCGATGGCGGCCTTGCCGGCCAGCGTCGGCACCTCGATCTCGCCGCCCAGCGCGGCCGTGATGAAGCTCACCGGCACCTGGCAGTGCAGGTCGTCGCCGTCGCGCTCGAAGATGTCGTGCTTCTTCAGGCGGATCTCGATGTAGAGGTCGCCGGGCGGGCCGCCGTTGGTGCCGGGCTCGCCGTTGCCGGTCGAGCGGATGCGCATGCCGTCGTCGATGCCGGCCGGAATCTTCACTTCCAGCGTCTTTTGCTTCTTGACCTTGCCCTGGCCGTGGCAGCTGGTGCAGGGCTCGGGAATGATCTTGCCGGTGCCGCGGCAGTGCGGGCAGGTCTGTTGCACGCTGAAGAAGCCCTGGCGCATCTGCACGCTGCCCGAGCCCGCGCAGGTGCCGCAGGTCTTGGCGCTGGTGCCGGGCTTGGCGCCGCTGCCGTGGCAGGTGTCGCACGACTCCCACGACGGAATGCGGATCTGCGCGTCCTTGCCGCGCGCAGCCTCTTCGAGCGTCACTTCCATCGCATAGCTCAGGTCGCTGCCACGGTAGACCTGGCGGCCCCCGGCGCCGCGCCCACGCCCGCCCTGGTTGAACATGTCGCCAAAGATGTCGCCAAACGCCTCGGCAAAACCGCCAAAGCCCTCGGCGCCCGGACCGCCGCGCATGTTCGGGTCCACGCCCGCATGGCCGTACTGGTCGTAGGCGGCGCGCTTCTGGCTGTCGGAGAGCATCTCGTAGGCCTCCTTGGCCTCTTTGAATTTCTCCTCGGCCGCCTTGCCGGTGTCACCCTGGTTGCGGTCAGGGTGGTGCTTCATCGCCAGCTTGCGATAAGCCTTCTTGATCTCGTCCTCGGTGGCGTTCTTGGCCACGCCGAGGGTTTCGTAATAGTCTCTTTTGGACATGGATGTAGGGACCCGGTTGGAACAGGAACGCCGCGCCGGACACTCTGCAGAGGTCCGGCGCGGCGGCTGGGTTCAGCGCAACCGCTTTTAGCCCTTCTTGACTTCCTTGACTTCGGCGTCCACGACGTTGTCGTCGTGCTCGGGCGCTGCGTTGCCTGGGGCGGCGCCGGCGTCAGCTCCAGCGCCTGCCGCTTGGCCGGCCTGCGCCGCCTGGGCTTCGGCGTACATCTTCTCGCCCAGCTTCTGGCTGATGGTCATCAGCGCCGTGGTCTTCTCATCGATGGCGGCCTTGTCTTCGCCCTTGAGCGCATCTTCGAGCTCCTTCACGGCGGCGGCGATCTTGTCCTTTTCGCCAGCGTCGAGCTTGTCACCGTGCTCGGCCAGGCTCTTGTTGACGCTGTGCACGGCGGCTTCGCCCTGATTGCGCGCCTGGACGAGTTCGAGCTTCTTGTGGTCCTCGGCGGCGTTGAGTTCGGCGTCCTTCACCATCTGCTGGATTTCCTCTTCCGACAGGCCCGAGTTGGCCTTGATGGTGATCTTGTTCTCCTTGCCCGTGCCCTTGTCCTTGGCGCCCACGTGCAGGATGCCGTTGGCGTCGATGTCGAACGACACCTCGATCTGCGGCGTGCCGCGCGCGGCTGGTGGGATGCCTTCGAGGTTGAACTCGCCCAGCAGCTTGTTGCCCGAGGCGATTTCGCGCTCGCCCTGGAACACCTTGATGGTCACGGCCGGCTGGTTGTCGTCGGCCGTCGAGAAGGTCTGCGCGAACTTCGTCGGGATGGTCGTGTTCTTCGTGATCATCTTGGTCATCACGCCGCCCAGGGTCTCGATGCCCAGCGACAGCGGCGTCACGTCCAACAGCAGCACGTCCTTGCGGTCGCCCGAGAGCACCTGGCCCTGGATGGCGGCACCCACGGCCACGGCTTCGTCGGGGTTCACGTCCTTGCGCGGGTCCTTGCCGAAGAACTCCTTGACCTTGTCCTGCACCTTAGGCATGCGCGTCATGCCGCCGACCAGGATCACGTCGTTGATGTCGGAGACGCTGATGCCGGCGTCCTTGATCGCGGTGCGGCAAGGGGCAATGGTGCGCTCGATCAGCTCGTCGACCAGGCTCTCGAGCTTGGCGCGCGTGAGCTTGATGTTCAGGTGCTTGGGACCCGAGGCGTCGGCCGTGACGTAGGGCAGGTTGATATCGGTCTGCGCGCTGTTGGACAGCTCGATCTTGGCCTTTTCGGCCGCTTCCTTGAGGCGCTGCAGGGCCAGCACGTCCTTGCTCAGGTCGACGCCTTGCTCTTTCTTGAACTCGCCGATGATGTAGTCGATGATGCGCTGGTCGAAGTCTTCGCCGCCGAGGAAGGTGTCGCCGTTGGTCGACAGCACCTCGAACTGCTTCTCGCCGTCGACGTCGGCGATCTCGATGATGGAGACGTCGAACGTGCCGCCGCCGAGGTCATAGACGGCGATCTTGCGGTCGCGCTTGTCCTGCTTGTCCAGGCCAAAAGCCAGGGCCGCTGCGGTGGGCTCGTTGATGATGCGCTTGACTTCGAGGCCGGCGATGCGGCCGGCGTCCTTGGTGGCCTGGCGCTGGGCGTCGTTGAAGTAGGCCGGCACCGTGATCACGGCCTCGGTCACGGGCTCGCCCAGGTAGTCCTCGGCGGTCTTCTTCATCTTGCGCAGAATGTCGGCGCTGACCTGCTGGGCCGAGATCTTGGTGCCGCGCACTTCGACCCAGGCGTCGCCGTTGTCGGCCGCCACGATCTGGTAGGGCATCAGGTCGATGTCCTTCTGCACTTCCTTTTCGCTGAACTTGCGGCCGATCAGGCGCTTGATCGCATACAGCGTGTTCTTGGGGTTGGTGACGGCCTGGCGCTTGGCCGAGGCGCCGACCAGCACTTCGCCATCGTCCTGGTAGGCCACGATGGAAGGCGTCGTGCGGGCGCCTTCGCTGTTTTCGATCACGCGCGTGGTGTTGCCTTCCATGATGGAAACGCAGCTGTTCGTCGTGCCGAGGTCAATGCCGATGATTTTTCCCATTTTTTTCTCCGCGATGCTTGATTGAAGTGGCTGGCAAGAGCCAGTAATGCCTAGTAACTTGTGGATAACTTGAAAGGGTTCAAGCCATGGCCGGTGTTTTTTATTTCGGGCCGGCGACCGTGACCAGGGCTGGGCGCAGAATGCGTTCGGCAATCAGGTAGCCCTTTTGCAGCACCGATACCACGGTGTTGGCTTCCTGGTCGGCCGGCACGACACTGATGGCTTGGTGAAAGTTCGGGTCGAACTTGTCGCCGGCGCCGGGATTGATGGCCAGCACCTTGTTGCGCTCCAGCGCCGAGAGCAATTGGCGCAGGGTCGCGTCGGTGCCTTCGCGCAGCTGCTCGGCCGTGGCGTTCTGAATGGCCAGGGCCGCGTCCAGGCTGTCGGCCACCGGCAACAGGCTCTCGGCAAAACTCTCGATGCCGAACTTGCGCGCCTTGGCCACTTCGTCTTCGGCGCGGCGGCGGGCGTTCTCGGACTCGGCCTTGGCGCGCAGGAACTGGTCGGCCAGCTCGGCGCTCTTGGCCTTGAGCTCGGCCAGCTCGGCCTGCAGGCGGTCCATCTCGTCGGAGGCGTTGGCGGCCATGGCCGCTTCAAGTTCTTCGGGCGGCAGGTTGCCGGAGGCGTTGGCGTGGGGAGTGTGGTTGGACATGTCGGATGGTTTCGTATCTGTCTAAGAAAAGATGCCGTGAACGCGCACCAGCTGGGGTTGTTGCCAGGTATTTCAAGGCGGCCGAGGCGAAAGGCGCTGCCCAGTCGCCGTGCCAGGGCGTGTGCACCGGCCCAAAAACGGTGCAAGTGTACAGAGCCACAAGTGCGTACTATAATTTGCGGCTTTGCCTTGCCACACCACTACAGGCGCAGTGGGTGGTTTTAATCCAGAAGGAGTATGCATGCGTCATTACGAAATCATTTTGTTGATCCACCCGGATCAAAGCGAGCAGGTTCCCGCCATGCTCGAGCGCTACAAGGGCATGATCACCGCAGGCGGTGGCAAGGTGCACCGCGTGGAAGACTGGGGCCGCCGCCAACTGGCGTACCTGATCAACAAGCTGGCCAAGGCCCACTACCTGTGCGTCAACATCGAAGCCGACCAGGCTGTGATGGCTGAACTCGAACACGCATTCAAGTTCAACGACGCCGTGCTGCGCCACCTCACCGTGCAGAAGAAGAAGGCCGACACCGGTCCTTCGTCGATGATGAAGACGGTCGAGCGCGAAGAAGCCCGCAAGGTCAGCCAGGCAGAGTACGCAGCATCGGGTGAACGCGGTGAGCGCCCCGACCGCGGCGAGCGCGCTGAGCGTACCGAGCGCGCAGAGCGTTAAGCCCCTCGCTTAGCCCAAGGGAGTGGAGAACCGCGTCGCCCTGACCGCTTGCATCGCCGAGGCCCAGGCCCTGCGATTCACGCCCGCCGGACTGCCAGCCATTGAATTGCGCCTCGAGCACAGCTCGCAGCAGCAAGAGGCCGGCCAGCAGCGCGAAGTCAAGGCGGTGGTCAAAGCGGTGGCTTTTGGTGCGATGGCCGAGCGATTGGCCAAACAGCCCATCGGCAGCCTCTGGTGTTTCACCGGATTTTTGGCCACGCCGCGCAACGGCAAGCATGCAGTGCTCCACGTTCAGGATATTCAACAAGATTAATTTTCAAGAGGTCCGCAATGGCCACGTTCAAGAAATTCAACAAAGACAAGCGCCCCAAGCGCAACACCCAATCGCTGCTGTTCAAGCGCAAGCGCTTCTGCCGCTTCACCGTCACTGGCGTCGAAGAAATCGACTACAAGGATGTGGACACGCTGCGCGATTTCATCGCTGAAAATGGCAAGATCATTCCCGCACGCCTGACCGGCACGCGCGCCATCTTCCAGCGCCAGCTCAACACCGCCATCAAGCGCGCGCGCTTCCTGGCGCTGGTGCCTTACAGCGACCAGCACAAGATCTAAGGAGCACAACCATGCAAATCATCCTGCTCGACAAGGTTGTGAACCTCGGTAACCTCGGCGACCTGGTCAAGGTCAAAGACGGTTATGCACGCAACTTCCTGATTCCCGCGGGCCGTGCCCGCCGCGCCACGGAGTCGGCCAAGGCCGAGTTCGAAGCCAAGCGCGCTGAACTGGAAAAGGCTGCCGCCGAAAAGCTGGCCGCTTCGCAGGCCGACGGCGAAAAGCTCGCCGGCAAGGTCTTCAAGCTGACGCAAAAGGCCGGCGTGGACGGCCGCCTGTTTGGTTCGGTCACCAACGGCGACATCGCTGAAGAACTGAACAAGCAAGGCTACAAGGTCCTCAAGGGCCAGGTGCGCATGCCCAATGGCCCCATCAAGACCATTGGCGACAACACCATCAGCGTGGCCCTGCACACCGATGTGGTGGTCGAAGTGACGGTTTCGGTCTACGGCGAAACCGCCTGATTGGCACTGCCCCCGCACACGAGCCGCCCTTGGGCGGCTTTTGTGTTTTTGCGCACGCACGCCGGGCTCTGCACGGCTGTCCACAGCCTGTGCACGTGTTGTCCATAGACTTGTCCACACCTTGCACGGGTGCGCCGCGGTGCGCGCCTGCTAGGATCAAAAGCTTGCCCAAGGAACCCGATGTCTGACGCCTTCATGCCCATGGACGGTGGCTTTGCCCCCTTCGACCGCGAGATTTCGCAGCTGCGCGTGCCCCCGCACTCCATCGAGGCCGAGTCCAGCGTGCTGGGCGGTCTGCTGCTCGACAACAACGCCTGGGACCGTGTGGGCGATCTGCTGGTCGAGGACAACTTCTACCGCTTCGAGCACCGCCTGATCTTTTCGGCCATCGCCGGACTGGTCAATGCCAGCAAGCCGGCCGACGTGATCACGGTGTACGAGCAGCTGCAGAGCCTGGGCAAATCCGAAGAGATCGGTGGCCTGGCCTACCTCAATGGACTGGCGCAGTACGTGCCCAGCGCCAGCAACATCCGCCGCTACGCGGAGATCGTGCGCGAGCGCGCGATCCTGCGCAAGCTGGTCACGGCCAGCGACGAGATCGCCACAAACGCCTTCAACCCGCAGGGGCGGCCGGTGGCCAAGATCCTGGACGAGGCCGAGCAGAAGATCTTCAATATCGGCGAGGAAGGCTCGCGCATGAAGCAGGGGTTCCAGGCCATGGACACCCTGGTGGTCGACCTGCTCGACCGCGTGCAGGAGATGGCCGACAACCCCAACGACATCACGGGCGTGCCGACGGGCTTCATCGATCTCGACCGCATGACGTCGGGCCTGCAGGCGGGCGACATGGTGGTGCTGGCCGCGCGCCCGTCCATGGGCAAGACGGCGTTTGCCGTGAACATCGCCGAGCACGTGGCGCTCAACGAGGGCCTGCCCGTGGCCATCTTCTCGATGGAAATGGGGGCGGCGCAGTTGGCGGTGCGCGTGGTGGGCTCGATCGGCCGCATCAACCAGGGCAACCTGCGCACCGGCAAGCTCACCGACGACGAGTGGCCGCGCCTGACCGAGGCCATCGAGCGCTTGCGCACGGTGTCGCTGCACATCGACGAGACGCCGGGCCTCACTCCGTCCGAGCTGCGTGCCAACGCACGGCGCCTGGCGCGCCAGTGCGGCAAGCTCGGCCTGATCGTGGTCGACTACCTGCAGCTCATGAGTGGCTCGAGCGGCAGCCAGGGGGAGAACCGCGCGACCGAGCTGGGCGAGATCTCGCGCGGCCTGAAGATGCTGGCCAAGGAGCTGCAGTGCCCCGTGATTGCGCTGTCGCAGCTCAACCGCAGTGTGGAGCAGCGCACCGACAAGCGCCCGATGATGAGCGACCTGCGCGAGTCCGGCGCCATCGAGCAGGATGCCGACATCATCATGTTCATCTACCGCGACGACTACTACAACAAGGACAGCAAGGAGCCGAACGTGGCCGAGGTCATCATCGGCAAGCAGCGCAATGGCCCCACGGGCACCGTGAAGCTGTTCTTCCAGAAGTCGCAGACCCGCTTCGAGAGCCTGGCAATGGGGTCGGGCAACGATTTCTAACGAAAATAGCTGCTAGCGCTTATGGGGTAAGCGCTGGCAGCTATCAAAAGTGAAGCGCCTGGAGGGCCTGTTCTGCAGGTGCAGCCGCTCCTAGCGGGTGAGGGCCCAGGCGAGCAGCCCGGCAGACAGGGCGCTCAGCACGGCCGTGGCGCCGAGCAGGCGCTTTTGGCGCAGGCGCAGCGCCTGCACCATCTGCACGACCTGCAGGTTCTGCTCGGCCAGGGACTGCAGCAGCACCGCGGCGTCGCGCTGTTCCTCCTCCAACTGCGCCACGCGCTGCTCCAGGGCCTGCAGCGCGTCGGCGCCGCTGCCAGGTTCGGCGCTCGGGGGCGCCGCCTTGTCGCTGGCGCCCAGCAGGCGCCGCGCGCCCTGCACCAGCTGGGGCGTGGCCTCGAGCACCTCGGCCCACGGCACGAGCTTGAGCGCGCTGATCCAGCCGGCTGCCATGGGACTACAGCACTTCGCTGGCGAAATCGGCCAGGCGCGAGCGCTCGCCGCGTGCCAGCGTGATGTGGCCGCTGTGCGGCCAGCCCTTGAAGCGGTCCACCGCAAAGGTCAGGCCCGACGAGCCCTCGGTCAGGTAGGGCGTGTCGATCTGCGCCAGGTTGCCCATGCAGATGATCTTGGTGCCCGGGCCGGCGCGCGTGATTAGGGTTTTCATCTGCTTGGGCGTGAGGTTTTGCGCCTCGTCGATGATCACGTACTTGTTCAGGAAGGTGCGCCCGCGCATGAAGTTCATGCTCTTGATCTTGATGCGGCTGCGGATCAGCTCGGTCGTGGCCGCGCGGCCCCATTCGCCGGGGTTGCCGCCGTCGCCCTTGGCCAGGAATTCGAGGTTGTCGTCGAGCGCTCCCATCCAGGGGCCCATCTTCTCTTCCTCGGTGCCGGGCAGAAAGCCGATGTCCTCGCCCACGCTCACGGTGGCGCGGGTCATGATGATCTCGGTGTAGCGGCGCTCGTCGAGCACCTGCGTCAGGCCCGCGGCCAGCGCCATCAGCGTCTTGCCGGTGCCTGCCGTGCCGGCCAGGGTCACGAAGTCGACTTCCGGGTCCATCAGCAGGTTGACGGCGAAGTTCTGCTCGCGGTTGCGCGTGGTCACGCCCCAGACGGCGTTCTTGGCGTGGCCGTAGTCCTTGAGTGTCTTGAGCACGGCGGTCTTGTCGCGGATCTCGCTGACGCGCGCGTACAGGCTGGGCTCGCCGGGCGCCTCGAAATAGACGAACTGGTTGATCATCAGCTGCGGCACGATGGGTCCGCTGATGCGGTAGTACGTATGGGCGCCGCTTTGCCAGCTCTCCACCGCCTTGCCGTTGCGGTTCCAGAAGTCGGCCGGCAGGGGCAGGATGCCCGAGTACAGCAGGTCGCCGTCGTCGAGCGCCTTGTCGTTCTGGTAGTCCTCGGCCGGCAGGCCGAGCGCGCGCCCCTTGACACGCATGTTGATGTCCTTGGACACCAGCACCACCTCGCGCGGCGCGTGCAGCTTGCGCAGCGCTTCGACCACGCCGAGGATCTGGTTGTCGGCCTTGCCCTGGGGCAGGCTGGCGGGAAGGTGGTAATCCAGCGGCGCAGTCTGAAAGAACAGGCAGCCGCCCGCGGCGCGCTGGCCGGTCGAGTCGAGCTTGATGCCGAGCGCGATGTCGGACCCCTGCGCGCCCACCAGTGCATCAAGCGAGCGGCTGACCTGGCGGCCGTTGCGCGCGACCTCAGTCATGCCGCTCTTGTGGGCATCGAGCTCTTCAAGCACCACCATGGGCAGGAAGATGTCGTGCTCTTCGAAGCGGAACAGGCAGGTGGGATCGTGCAGCAGCACGTTGGTGTCGAGCACGAAGAGCTTGGCCGGACCCGTGCCGCGGGCCTTGCGGGCGCGCGCAGGCGCTGCGGCAACCACGGGAGCGGGGGGGCGTGCCGCGGGCGCCGCCTTCGCAGCGATCGGCACGACCTCAGGGGCCGGCCCGCGGGCCTTCGCCGGGGCGTCGGGGGTGTGGCGCGCAGTGTCTGCAATGCTGCGCACCTTGGAGGTGCCGGTGGCGGCTTTGCGCGCCGGGGGCCGCGCCGGGGTCACTTGCGCGGCAGTGTCAGGCGCTGCGGGCAGGGACTGGGCTGTGGCCTGTGCGCCAGTGCGGCGGACAGGGGCTTCGTAGGCTTCGGGCGAGAGCAGGGCGGCGCGCCGGGTGGGGGCGGGGGGCAGGGGCATGGTGCAAGGCCTCGGACAGGTAGGTCTGGATAGCAAAAAGCCGCCTGGTGGCCCAGGCGGCTTGTGTGCAGGAGGAAGGCGTCGCGCGGTTCAGCGGCATTGGTCCATTATGCATGGCCCCGGCGCCTGTCCGGGCGCACCGGTGCACGCGGGCCGCTGCCGAAATCAGGCCGCTTGCTTTTTCAGGGCGTTGAGCGACTTGACGGCTTTGAGCACCTCTTCGACGTGGCCCGGCACCTTGAGTCCGCGCCACTCGTGCGTCAGGATGCCTTCCTCGTTGACCAGGAAGGTGCTGCGCTCGATGCCCTTGACCTTCTTGCCGTACATGATCTTGTTCTTGACCACGCCGAACATGTGGCACATTTTTTCCTCGGTGTCGGCGATCAGCTCAAATGGCAGCTCGAGCTTGGCCTTGAACTCGTCGTGCGACTTCATGTTGTCGCGCGACACACCAAACACTGCAGCACCGGCCTTCACGAAATCCTTGTACTTGTCTCGGAACTGCATGGCCTCGGTGGTGCAGCCGGGCGTGTTGTCCTTGGGGTAGAAATACAAAATCATCACCTGGCCGTTGTGCGAGGTGTTGGACACCTTGACGCCACCGGTGGCATTGGCTTCGAATTCGGGAAGGGGTTTGTTGACAACGATCGCCATATAAACTTCAATCTCTCTGGGTGAGGTCGTTGAAAAGCCGGGGATGCGGGTCGTTCTTGTTCTTCAGGCGCCCCGGCCGCAACCTGTAATTTTACCCTGAAACACCTGCGTTGGGTCAGAATGCCGGCTGTTCGAGGATGAGTGCGGCAATCACATTGCGTCCTTCTCCCGCCAAAATGTTATAGGTGCGGCAGGCCGCGTGGGTGTCCATGGTCTCCACGCCGATGCGCCGCGCCATCAGGGGCTGCAGCCACGCCGGCGGCGCAAAGCGGTTTTGGCTGCCACTGCCAAACAGGATCAGTTCCGCGTCCAGCTGCGCCAGCTGGGCGAAGTGCGCGGGCGCCAGGTCTTCGAAACGCGCGCAGGGCCACGCCATGCGCAGGCCGCGGGCGCCCAGGATGATGCTGTCGCTGATCTTCTCGCTGCCCACGCTGATCCAGCCAGGGCCGTAGCCGGTGATGCTTTGTGCGTCGGAATGCTCAGGCTGGAATTTCATGGTCTCTCGGGGGGAAATAGGACACTGCACGGTGCCCGCAGCGGGCTGTGGAACTGTGGTCAAATTATAGGTTTCGCCGTGGCCCTGGCTGCGGTAATGCCTTTGCACTCCGTCCTACTGCGCATGAAAACCGTCCAAAAATCCGCCAAGCTGGCTAATGTTCTCTACGATATTCGCGGCCCCATCATGGACCGCGCCCGGCAGATGGAGGAAGAGGGCCAGAAAATCACCAAGCTCAATATTGGCAATCTGGCGGTGTTCGGCTTCGACGCGCCCGAGGAAATCCAGCAGGACATGATCCGCAACCTGCCCAATTCGGCGGGATATTCCGACAGCAAGGGCATTTTCGCGGCGCGCAAAGCGGTGATGCACTACACCCAGCAGCAGGGCGTCAAGGGCGTCACGCTCGAAGACATTTATCTGGGCAACGGCGCCAGCGAGCTGATCGCCATGGCGACCAACGCGCTGCTCGACAACGGCGATGAGCTGCTGCTGCCGGCCCCCGACTACCCGCTCTGGACCGCGTCCGTCAGCCTCTCGGGCGGCACGCCGGTGCACTACATGTGCGACGAGGCCAACGGCTGGATGCCCGACCTGGCCGACATCCGCGCCAAGATCACGCCGAACACCCGCGGCATCGTCGTCATCAATCCCAACAACCCGACCGGCGCGTTGTATTCCGACGAGCTGCTGCGCGGCATCGTCGAGATTGCGCGCGAGCATGGCCTGGTGATCCTGGCCGACGAGGTGTACGACAAGGTGCTCTACGACGGCGCAGTGCACACGGCGCTGGCATCGCTCAGCGACGACGTGGTCACGCTGACCTTCAACTCGCTCTCCAAGAGCTACCGCTCGTGCGGCTATCGCGCCGGCTGGATGGTGATCACGGGCGACAAGGCCGCCGCTAGCGACTACATCGAGGGCCTGAACATGCTCTCGAACATGCGCCTGTGCCCGAACGTGCCGGGCCAGTGGGCGATCCAGACGGCGCTGGGCGGCTACCAGAGCATCAACGACCTGGTGCGCGAAGGCGGGCGCCTGCGCCGCCAGCGCGATTTGGCCTATGAGCTGATCACCGCCATTCCGGGCGTCAGCTGCGTCAAGCCCCAGGCGGCGCTGTACATGTTCCCGCGCCTGGACCCGGTGCTGTACCCGATCACCGACGACCGCCAGTTCTTCCTGCGGTTGCTCGAAGAGACCCGCGTCATGCTGGTGCAGGGCACGGGCTTCAACTGGCCGCAGCCCGACCATTTCCGCATCGTCTTCCTGCCCCACGAGGAAGACCTGCGCGACGCCATCGGCCGCATGGCCAAGTTCCTGGAGCAGTACCGCAAGCGCCATGGCGGCGCGTGAGGACTCTCTTTTTGATAGCTGCTGGCGCTTGCCGGACAAGCGTTAGAACCACTTTTTACCTTTGATAAACACCATGAAACCAATCCAGGTCGGCCTGCTGGGCATCGGCACCGTCGGAAGCGGCGTGTTCAACGTACTGCAACGCAACCAAGAAGAAATTCGCCGCCGCGCCGGCCGCGGGATTGAGATCACCATGGTGGCCGACCTGGACGTCGAGCGCGCCAGGAGCGTGGCGGGCGCCGGCGTGCAGGTGGTGAACAACGCCCGCGCCATCATCGCTAACCCCGACATCGACATCGTGGTCGAACTCATCGGTGGCTACGGCATTGCCCGGCAGCTGGTGATGGAGGCCATCGCCGCCGGCAAGCACGTGGTCACCGCCAACAAGGCGCTGCTGGCCGTGCACGGCACCGAAATCTTTGCTGCCGCCTCGGCCAAGGGCGTCATGGTCGCGTTCGAGGCGGCCGTGGCCGGTGGCATCCCGATCATCAAGGCGCTGCGCGAGGGCCTCACGGCCAACCGCATCCAGTGGCTGGCCGGAATCATCAATGGCACGACCAATTTCATCCTCAGCGAGATGCGCGACAAGAGCCTGGACTTCGGTGCCGCGCTGCAGGACGCGCAGCGCCTTGGCTATGCCGAGGCCGACCCGACCTTCGACATCGAGGGCGTCGATGCGGCGCACAAGGTCACGATCATGAGCGCCATCGCGTTCGGCATCCCGGTGCAGTTCGAGAAGGCCTACGTCGAGGGCATCACGCAGCTGGCCGCCGCCGACATCAGGTACGCCGAACAGCTGGGCTACCGCATCAAGCTGCTGGGCATCACCAAGCGCACCGCCAGCGGCGTCGAGCTGCGCGTGCACCCGAGCCTGGTGCCGTCCAAGCGCCTGATCGCCAACGTCGAGGGCGCGATGAACGCCGTGGTGGTGAACGGCGATGCCGTCGGCACCACGCTCTACTACGGCAAGGGCGCCGGTAGTGAGCCCACGGCCAGCGCCGTGATCGCCGACCTGGTCGACATCGCCCGCCTGGACACCGCCGACCCGCACCACCGCGTGCCGCACCTGGCCTTTCAGCCGCACACGCTGCAGGGCGCCATGGACACGCTGCCGGTGCTGCCGATGGCCGATGTGGTCACGAGCTACTACCTGCGCCTGCGCGTGGCCGACCAGGCCGGCGTGCTGGCCAAGGTGACCGGCATCCTGGCGGCTGCCGGCATCAGCGTCGACGCCATGCTGCAGCGTGAGGCCGACGAGGTGGGCGGCGAAGGTTCGATGCAGACCGACCTGATCATCCTCACGCACGACACGCGCGAGGGCACCATGAACGACGCCATTGCGCAGATGCAGGGCCTGCCGACGGTGCTGGCGCCGATCACGCGCATCCGCAAGGAGGAGCTGAACTGATGCTGTACCTGTCCACGCGCGGCCACCCGCAGCGCAAGCGTTTTTGCGACATCCTGCTCGAAGGTCTGGCGCCCGACGGCGGCCTGTACCTGCCCGAGCGCTACCCGCAGGTGGACGGCGCCCTGCTCACGCGCCTGCGCACGGCCTACCACGAGCAGGGCTATGCCGAGCTCGCGTTCCAGATCCTGCAGCTTTTCATCGACGACATCCCCGACGCCGACCTGCGCGCGCTGTGCGAGAAGACCTACACCGCCGAGGTGTTCGGCACCGGCGAGATCGTGCCGCTGCGCCACCTCGAAGACGGCCTGTGGCTCGAAGCCCTGTCCAACGGCCCGACGCTGGCCTTCAAGGACATGGCGATGCAGCTGCTGGGCAACCTGTTCGAGTACGAACTGGGCCGCCGCGGCGAGCAGCTCAACATCCTGGGGGCGACCAGCGGCGACACCGGCAGCGCGGCCGAGTACGCGATGCGCGGCAAGCAGGGCGTGCGCGTCTTCATGACCAGCCCGCACGGCCGCATGAGCGCGTTCCAGCAGGCGCAGATGTTCAGCCTGCAGGACGAGAACATCCACAACATCGCCATCGAAGGTGTGTTCGACGACTGCCAGGACATCGTCAAGGCCGTGAGCAACGACCACGCCTTCAAGGCGAAATACAAGATCGGCACCGTCAACTCGATCAACTGGGCGCGCCTCTTGGCGCAGGTGGTGTACTACTTCGCCGGCTACGTGCAGGCGACCACCGCGAACGACCAGAAGGTCAGCTTCACCGTGCCCAGCGGCAACTTTGGCAACGTCTGCGCCGGCCATGTGGCACGCAGCATGGGCCTGCCGATCGACAAGCTCGTCGTGGCGACGAACGAGAACGACGTGCTCGACGAGTTCTTCCGCACCGGTGTCTACCGCGTGCGCGGCAGCGCCGACACACACGAGACGTCGAGCCCGTCGATGGACATCAGCAAAGCCAGCAACTTCGAGCGCTTCGTGTTCGACCTGCTCGGCCGCGACGGCGCGCGCGTGCAGGCGCTGTTTGGCACCGCTTTGGGCCAGGACGGGCGCTTCGACCTGAGCGCCGATCCGGCCTTTGCCGAGGCGGCGCGCACCTACGGCTTTGCCAGCGGCAAGAGCACGCACGCCGACCGCCTGGCCACGATCCGCGACACGCACCAGCGTTTTGGCGTGACCATCGACACCCACACCGCCGACGGCGTCAAGGTGGCGCGCGAACACAGCACGCCGGGCCAGCCCATGCTGGTGCTCGAGACGGCGCTGCCGATCAAGTTCGCCGAGACTATTCAAGAAGCCCTGGGTCACGCGCCCGAGCGGCCCGCGAGGTTCGCCGGCATCGAGGACTTGCCCAAGCGCGTGCAGGTCATGGCGGCCGATGTGCAGCAGGTCAAGGACTACATCGCGCGCCACTGCGATTGATGGTCAAATCTGGCTGCAGCGCTTATCTGTCAAGCGCTTGTAGCTATGCAAAAGATAGCGTTTCAAGGAGGGGCGGATGAACGTCGTCGGCTTTGCCGGGTTTTCGGGCAGCGGCAAGACCACGCTGGTGGAGCAGCTCATCCCCGGGCTGCGCCAACGCGGCCAGCGCGTCTCGGTGGTCAAGCATGCGCACCACCGCTTTGACATCGACCACCCCGGCAAGGACACCTGGCGCCACCGCGAGGCGGGCGCGTTCGAGGTGGTGGTGGCGTCCGACGAGCGCCTGGCGCTGATGCGCGAGTTCGAGCAACCCACGCAGCTGAGCGTGCACCACCTGCTGGCCGAGCTCTACCAGGGCGTGGACTGGGTGCTGGTCGAGGGCTTCAAGGACAGCGACCTGCCCAAGATCGAGATCTGGCGCGCACCGACGGACACGTACGCCAGCCGCCCGGCGAGCTATGCCGAAGACGACTTCATCGTCGCCATCGCCACCGACGCGCCGGGCCGGCTGCCCAGCGCGACGCAGCTGCCGGTGTTCGACCTGAACGCACCCGACCGGATCGTGGACTGGCTGCTCTCCCAGGGCGAACGCTTTGCCTACGATTGGGAATTGCACGGAGATCCCCTGACATGCGCCCCCCGATGAAACCCCTGGACCAGGCCCTGGCCGAGCTGCTGGCCCAGGCCACGCTGCTGCCGGGCACCGAGCGCGTCGCCACCTTCGACGCCGACGGCCGCGTGCTGGCGCAGGACGCCGTCTCGCCGCTGCAGGTGCCGCCCCAGGACAACAGCGCCATGGACGGCTACGCCCTGCGCTGCGCCGACGTGGCGCAGGCCGGTGCCGTGCTGCCCGTCTCGCAGCGCATCGCGGCCGGCAGCGCCGGCCACCCCCTGCAGCCGGGCACGGCGGCGCGCATCTTCACCGGTGCGCCGATTCCGCCCGGCGCCGACGCGGTGCTGATGCAGGAAGACTGCACAGCCCTGGACGGCGGCCAGGTGCGCGTCCACGCCGTGCCGCAGCCAGGCCAGTGGATCCGCCGCGCCGGCGAAGACATCGCGCTCGGTGCCGTGGTGCTGCAGGCCGGCACGCGCCTCACGCCGGCCGAGCTCGGCCTGGCCGCCAGCATCGGCCTGGCACAGCTGCCGGTGGCGCGGCGCCCGCGCGTGGCCTTGTTCTCGACCGGCGACGAGCTCGTCATGCCCGGCGAGGTGGCACCGCAGGACCTGCGGCCCGGCGCCATCTACAACAGCAACCGTTTCTTTTTGCGCGCCCTGCTGCGGCGCCTGGGTTGCGAAGTGGCGGACTTCGGAATCGTGCCCGACCGGCGCGAGGCCACCATCGAAGCGCTGCGCCAGGCCGCGGCCGCGCACGACCTGGTGCTCACCAGCGGCGGCGTCTCGGTCGGCGAGGAAGACCACATCAAGCCGGCCGTGGAATCGCTGGGCCACCTGGACCTGTGGCAGATCGCCATGAAACCGGGCAAGCCCTTCGCCTATGGCCGCCTGGGCGCAGCGCACTTCATGGGCCTGCCGGGCAACCCGGTGTCCAGCTTCGTGACCTTTTTGCTGCTAGTGCGGCCCTTTGTGCTGCGCCTGCAGGGCGTGCACGATGTGGCGCCCCCGTCGACGTCCCTGCGCGCCGATTTCGCATGCCCCAAGGCCGACACGCGCCGCGAGTTCCTGCGCGTGCAGCGCAACGCCGAAGGCGGCCTGGACCTGTTTGCCAACCAAAGCTCGGGCGTACTGACCTCGACCGCCTGGGGCGATGGCGTGGTCGACAAGCCCGCCGGCCAGACCATTGCGCAGGGCGACACCGTGCGCTTCATTTCCTTTGCGGAGTTGCTGTCATGAAAAAAATCACGGTGCGTTATTTCGCCTCCATCCGCGAGGCCGTGGGGCAGGGCAGCGAGTCGCTGGACACCAGCGCCACGACGCTGGGAGCGCTGCGCGACGAACTGATCGCGCGCGGCGGCGCCCACGCCAGCAGCCTGGCCCGCGGCAAGGCCGTGCGCATGGCGCTCGACCAGGTGTTGAGCGACGAGGCCGCGCCACTGGACGAGGGCGCCGAGGTGGCCTTCTTCCCGCCCGTCACGGGCGGTTAGGCCTGCCGCCGCAGGCGGGGTGGCTCAGGCCCCGCGCCAGGCGGGCGTTGTCGAAGCGCTTTACACCCGCCAGCCTCCTGGCCCGCGGATGGCTGAGAAAAATTCATATAAATCAAAGGCTTGCATTGGTAACTCGGCCTTGGATCGCATCTTGCTGTAGGTGCTGCGGCGGTGCCTGCTTCGGGGCGCGATGCCATCCAACGCAAAGGAACCACCCATGAAAGTCTCCCTCCTCTCCGCCGCCGCCCTGGCCGGGGCCATGACCTTCGGAACTGCTGCGCAGGCGGCGCCTTTGGGGCTCGATTTCACGAGCGGCACCGTGTTCCAAACGGTTGGGTTCAACAACCTGGGCTGGTCCTTCCAGGTGACGTCGGCAGTTACCTTGGATGGGTTGGGCCTTTTCGACGAAGGGGCGCCAGGCTTGACCGACACACACCAGGTCGGGTTGTGGGACTCGGCGGGCACCTTGCTGCGCCAGGCGACGGTGTCGAACGCGAGTGCGGCGCAGGCGTCGGCTTCCACGCTGGGCCGCTGGCTTTTCGAGGACATCGCATCGATCACGCTGGCGGCAGGCACCTATGCCATCGGGGCGTTCTATCCCAACTTCGACCCCAACCCCGACCCTTTCCCCGACTTCGTTGTCGGCTTGGCGACGGGCCTGGCCCTGGCGCCGAACATCGCCTACCTCACCTCGCTGGCATCCGCTGCCGACGCCTTCGCGGAGCCGGGGGGCTATGGCCTCGTGGTGCCGGGCCTGTTCGGACCCAACTTCCGCGTCGCCGCGGAGGTCCCTCCGGGCGCGGTGCCAGAGCCTGCGTCCTTGGCGCTCATCGCCTTGGCGCTGGCGACGGTGGCTGCCGCCCGGCGCCGTTGTGCGCGCGCGGTCGCCACGCGGCGCGTGGGGTCGACGCACCGCTGAGCGCTCGCCCCCGGGCACACGCGGAGTGCGCAGTTGGCATGGCCACGGGCCGCATCACGCGTCTGCGGCAGGCAGGTCAGGGCACGGCCACGCCAGCAGCTCGGCCAGCCGGACCACGATCCAGGTCGCCTCGCCCGGCGGGATTCCCGACTCGCCGCCGCTCAGGCCCGCATGGATGCGCCGCAAGATCTCGGATTCTGACGGCGCCTGCACGTGGTACAGGGTTTGCGCCTGTTCCACCAGGTGGTTGGCCAGGTCTTCGCACAGCTCGTAGCGTGCGCGCACCACGTCGGCGCTTTCGCGCAGGCGCCCGCGCGCGTCGCTGTACGCCGCCATGAAGGACGGCGGCACGAAAATCTGGTTGTCGTCGTCCATGGCGCTAGTCGGGCGTGAACAGGCGCTCGAAGCGCGCCTGGTCGGCGGCGAGCTCGAACGTGACGAGCTGGCCCATCTTCATGTCGGCCAGGCGGCACGCGGCAAACAGCGTGGCCTTGCCCGCCAGGTCGTAGTCGGGCAGGTTGATCAGGGCGTAGGGGTGGGGCACAAACACCTGCTGCGCGAACACCGTGGGATGCAGGTTGCGCGGCGACGGATAGAGCTTGTAGCCGTGGGCGGTGATTGTTTGGGTGGCCATCGTGCAGGGGAGCGTTAAAGTGCGGCCCATGCTACCGGCATTTCCGCCGGACTTTAAGAGGGCCGGTATGGCGCGTGCAAAGAGCGAGTGGGCTGCCAAGGTGTTGGCGCTGGTCAAGGCGGGCAATGTGCCGGCCGCCATCGCGCAGATCAAGGTGGCGCCCACGGTGGGCGACGTAGAGCACTTGCAGGCGCTGCTGGCGGCGCTGCCCGCCTCGGCGGCCATGAAGCAACTGCACCAGGTGGTGGAGGAAGAGCGCGCCCTGCTGGCCGCGCCGCGCCTGCACCGCTCGCCTTAATCCTTTGCCTTTGCCTTTTCATTTTTGCCCATGAACCCGCTGCGCATTTCCATCCAAACCGCCGATTTCGACGTGTCCGCCGAACTGGCCGCCCTGCGCGCGCAGGACAAGCGCGTGGGCGCCGTCTGCAGCTTCGTCGGCACGGTGCGAGACCGCAACGAAGGCGACCAGGTCGCATCGATGGAGCTCGAGCATTACCCCGGCATGACCGAGAAATCCATCGAGGCGATGGGCGCCGAGGCGTTCCGGCGCTTTGACATCTTTGGCGCGCGCATCATCCACCGCGTCGGCCTGCTGCAGCCGCTCGACCAGATCGTGCTGGTCGCCGTGACCAGCGCGCACCGCGGCGAGAGCTTCCAGGCCTGCGAGTTCCTGATGGACTACCTCAAGACCCAGGCGCCGTTCTGGAAGAAAGAGCAGACCGCCGCAGGCGCGCGCTGGGTAGACGCGCGCGTGAGCGACGACGCGGCGCTGGCGCGCTGGGGCATCACCGCCAGCAACGCCTGAGGTGCGCGCAGGATTAGAGTTAAAAGTGGTCGTAGCCTTTATGGATAAAGCGCTGACGGCTATAAAAATAATAGCTTTTGGGGTGCGCCGGCGCGCATGGACCCACTGACGCAGCGCAGCCTTCGGCCCGGCTGCTGTCTTGAAATCGGGCCGGACCTGCCCCAAGTGCAGCGCAATTCGGAGGATATGGACCATGCGTCTCGACAAATTCACCACCAAGTTCCAAGAAGCCCTGGCCGACGCGCAGTCGCTCGCGCTGGGCAACGACCACGCCTACATCGAGCCCGTGCACATGCTGGTCGCCATGCTGCGCCAGGACGACGGCCCGCGTGCGCTGCTCGAGCGCGCCGGCGCCAACGTGCCGGGCCTGCTGGCAGCGGCCGAGGCCGCCGTCAAGCGCCTGCCGCAGGTGCAGGGCCAGGAGCAGGTGCAGGGCGGGCCCGAGCTGGGCCGCGTGCTGCAGGCCACCGAGAAGGAGGCCATCAAGCGCGGCGACAACTTCATTGCCAGCGAGCTGTTCCTGCTCGCGCTGACCGACAGCAAGGGCGAGGGTGGGCGCATCGCCAAGGAAAACGGCCTTACGCGCAAGAGCTTGGAAGCGGCCATCGACGCCGTGCGCGGCGGCCAGAAGATGGACAGTGCCGAGAGCGAGGGGCAGCGCGAGGCGCTGAAGAAATACTGCATCGACCTGACCGAGCGCGCGCGCGCTGGCAAGCTCGACCCGGTGATTGGCCGCGACGACGAGATCCGCCGCGCCATCCAGGTGCTGCAGCGGCGCACCAAGAACAACCCGGTGCTGATCGGCGAGCCGGGCGTGGGCAAGACGGCCATCGTCGAAGGGCTGGCGCAGCGCATCGTCGCCGGCGAGGTGCCCGAGTCGCTGAAGAAAAAGCGCGTGCTCTCGCTCGACATGGCGGCGCTGCTGGCCGGGGCCAAATACCGCGGCGAGTTCGAGGAGCGCCTGAAGACCGTGCTCAAGGAACTGGCGCAGGACGAGGGCCAGACCATCGTCTTCATCGACGAGCTGCACACCATGGTGGGTGCCGGCAAGGCCGAGGGCGCGATGGACGCGGGCAACATGCTCAAGCCGGCGCTGGCGCGCGGCGAGCTGCACTGCGTGGGCGCGACCACGCTCGACGAATACCGCAAGTACATCGAGAAGGATGCCGCGCTCGAGCGGCGCTTCCAGAAGATCCTAGTGGGTGAGCCCACCGTCGAGGCGACGATTGCCATCCTGCGCGGCCTCAAGGAGCGCTACGAGAAGCACCACAACGTCGAGATCACCGACCCGGCCATCGTGGCCGCGGCCGAGCTCTCGCACCGCTACATCACCGACCGCTTCCTGCCCGACAAGGCGATTGACCTGATCGACGAGGCCGCCTCGAAGATCAAGATCGAGATGGACTCCAAGCCCGAGGTGATGGACAAGCTCGACCGCCGCCTGATCCAGCTGCAGATCGAGCGCGAGGCCGTGCGCAAGGAAAAGGACGAAGCCTCGCAGAAGCGCTTTGAACTCATCAACGAGGAGATTGGCACGCTGCAGCAGGAGATCGCCGACCTCGACGAAATCTGGAAGGCCGAGAAGGCCAGCGCCCAGGGCAGCGCCCAGGTGCGCGAGGACATCGACCAACTGCGCTTCCAGATCGAGGAGCTTACGCGCAAGGGCGACTTCAACCGCGTGGCCGAGCTGCAGTACGGCAAGCTGCCCGAGCTGGAGAAGAAGCTCAGCGAGGCGCAAGCCAAGGAGGCCGGCAAGGACGGCGCGGTGGCCGCGCCGCGCCTGCTGCGCACCCAGGTCGGCGCCGAGGAAATCGCCGAGGTGGTGAGCCGCGCCACGGGCATTCCGGTGGCCAAGATGATGCAGGGCGAAAAAGACAAGCTGCTGGTCATGGAGGACAAGCTGCACGAGCGCGTGGTCGGCCAGGACGAGGCGATCGCCGCCGTGGCCAATGCGATCCGCCGCTCGCGCTCGGGCCTGAGCGACCCGAACCGGCCCACCGGCTCCTTCCTGTTCCTCGGCCCCACGGGCGTCGGCAAGACCGAGCTGTGCAAGGCGCTGGCGGGCTTCCTGTTCGACAGCGAAGACCACATGGTGCGCATCGACATGAGCGAGTTCATGGAAAAGCACTCGGTGGCCCGCCTGATCGGCGCGCCGCCGGGCTACGTCGGCTACGAGGAGGGCGGGTATCTCACCGAGGCCGTGCGCCGCAAGCCCTATTCGGTGCTGCTGCTTGACGAGGTCGAAAAGGCCCACCCCGACGTGTTCAACGTGCTGCTGCAGGTGCTCGACGACGGGCGCCTGACCGACGGCCAGGGCCGCACCGTGGACTTCAAGAACACGGTGATCGTGATGACCAGCAACATCGGCTCGCACCTGATCCAGGCCATGGTCGGCCAGGACGCGGACGACATCAAGGAAGCGGTGTGGGGGGAACTAAAAAACCATTTCCGCCCCGAATTCCTGAACCGCATCGACGAAACCGTGGTGTTCCACGCGCTCGACGCCAAGCACATCGAGTCCATCGCGCGCATCCAGCTGCGGCTGCTCGAAGGGCGCCTGGCCAAGATGGACCTGGAGCTGCGCGTTTCCGAGACGGCGCTGGCCGAGCTGGCCAAGGTCGGGTTCGATCCGGTGTTTGGCGCGCGGCCGCTCAAGCGCGCGATCCAGCAGCGCATTGAGAACCCGCTGTCCAAACTGCTGCTCGAAGGGCGCTTCCCGCCCAAGAGCGTGATTGCGGTGGGGGTCGATCCGGTGCTGGAGCCGGGGGTCTTCCACTTCAGCGCGGCCCAGCCTGCGTGATGCGGCTGGATCAAAATGAGAGCTGCCGGCGCTTGCTGCATCAGTGTTGGCAGCCTTTTTGGCTTGAAACCTGCGGCCCCTGCGGGCTGCCCCAGGGACAGACCCTGAAAGGAGATGGATTGAACGATTTTGTTGCGGGCCTGACCCGCTGGCTCATCCGGGCCGTTTTGCTGGCCGCCGGGCTGGTGCTGTTCCTGAGCCTGCTGGCGGCCGCGCTGGTGCTGGCCCTGGTGTGGGGGCTGCGCGCAGGGTGGGCACGGCTGACGGGCCAGCCCGTCGTGCCTTGGACGATGCGCATGGACCCGCGCACCGGCTGGAGCACGGTCTACCGCTCGGGCGCGCGCTGGACCGGCCCGCGCGCCGACCCCGGCGGGGCCGCTGCGGCGCCGGAGCCTCCGCGGCGCGGCGGCGTTCTGCCCGGCGCAGGCGAGGTGACCGACGTGCAGCCGCGCGATCTTTGACCGCAGGCGCTTTCTCAACGGCTTTTCCTACAAGCGTGCGCGGGTGCGGCACCTATGATGTTTTCCATGACCCCTGCCGACCTTCGCCCCCTGTTCGACGCCCAGTACGCGGCCAGCCGCGCCCACACCGACGTGCCCCTGCTGGTGCGCCGTGAGCGCCTGCTGCGCATCCAGAAGCTGCTCGACGAACATGGCCCGACGCTGGCCGCCGCTGTGCAGGCGGATTTTGGCGTTCGTTCGCAGCGGTTGACTGAAGTTGCCGATATGTTCGTACTGCGCGCGCTGCTGTCGCACACGCTGCGCCACCTGGCGCGCTGGGCCAAACCGCAAAAAGTGCGCACGCCGCTGCACCTGCAGCCCGCGCGGGCTTGGGTGCAGCGCCAGCCGCTCGGGGTGGTGGGCGTGATCTCGCCCTGGAACTACCCGGTGCAGCTGGCACTGGCCCCGGTCATCGCGGCGCTGGCGGCCGGCAACCGCGTGATGCTCAAGCCCAGCGAACTTACGCCGCACACCGCGGCGCAGCTGGCGCTGCTGGCGGCGCAGTTCTTTGCCCCCGACGAATTCTGCGTCGTGCAGGGCGACGCCGCCATGGCGGGCGCCTTTGCCGCGCTGCCGTTCGACCACCTGGTGTTCACCGGCTCGACCGCAGTGGGCCGCAAGGTGGCGCAGGCCGCGGCGGCCCACCTCACGCCGACCACGCTGGAGCTGGGCGGCAAGTCGCCCTGCATCATCGACGCCGACTGCGACCTGGGCGATGCCGCGCTCAAGATCGCCCACGGCAAGCTGCTCAACGCCGGCCAGACCTGCATCGCCCCCGACTACGTGCTGCTGCCGCGCGGGCGCGAGGCAGCCTTTGCCGAGGCCTACCGCGCCGCGGTGGCGCGGCTGTTTCCGCGCATCGTCGGCAACCCCGACTACGCCTCGATCATCAGCCCGCGCCACATCGCGCGACTGCGCTCGATGCTGCAGCAGGCCCAGTCGCAGGGTGCCGAAGTGCATGACATGGACCCCGCGCCGGGCGCCGCGCCACACGCGGCCAGCGCCGTGCTCGACGGCGGCATGGGCCGCCAGATGCCGCCCACCTTGGTGCTGGGTGCCACCGCCGGCATGCAGCTGATGCAGGAAGAAATCTTTGGCCCCATCCTGCCGGTGATCGCCTACGAGCGGCTCGACGATGCCATTGCCCACATCAACGGCGGGCCGCGCCCGCTCGCGCTGTACTGGTTTGGCAACAGCGAGGCCACGCGCGACGATGTGCTGCACCGCACGGTGAGCGGCGGCGTGACGGTGAACGACACCCTGGTGCACATCGCGCACGACAACCTGCCTTTTGGCGGCGTGGGCGACAGCGGCTGGGGGGCGTACCACGGCGAGCCGGGTTTCCTGCGCTTTTGCCACCAGAAGGCCGTGCTGGTGCAGTCGCGCTGGTCGCTGGGCGCGCTGCTCTATCCGCCCTATGGCGCGCGCTTCGACCGCGTGATGGGCCTGCTGCGGCGCTGGCTCTGAGGCGCCGCGCCCGGCCGGGCGCGCGCCGCGCAGGCCTTGCGCCGGGCGCCTGCCGTGGCCCGTGCAGCGGGTGGACGCAACACGAGCGCTGAGGTTGGAAATTCGTTTGCGGCGACAATGCCGCTCCTTTCTGTTTTTTTCCGTTTCCGTTCGGTTTTTCCATGTCCAGTATTCAGGTACGTCCCGCCACGCTCCGCGATGCCAAAGCCATCGCCCAAATTCACACCCTGTCTGCCCAGACCGCCTACAAAGGCCTGGTGCCGGACGACCAACTGAAATCCATGTCCGTCGAGAAGCGCCAGGCCTACTGGCGCGAAGCCATCGAGTACTGCGAACCGCAGGTGCAGGTGGCGGTGGAAGACGAGAAGATCGTCGGTTTCGTCGGCTACGACCGCTCGCGCGACGAGAAGTCGCGCCCCACCACCGGAGAAATCTGGGCCATCTACGCCGCTCCTACGCACTGGAACAAGGGCGTGGGCCTGGCGCTGTGGGACGCCGCGCGCGACGGCCTGGCCGAAGAGGGCTGCACCAACGTCACCGCCTGGGTGCCGCTGCGCAACGAGCGCGCCATCCGCTTCCACGAACTCGCCGGCTTCAAGCGCGAAATGACCACCGCCAAGACGGCCGTGGTCGGCAGCGTGAAGATCGAAGAAGTGCGCTTGAAGCGCCCCCTCAACTGAAAGACCCCATGATTGAATGGAACGAACAGGGCGAGGTGCGCTCCGCGCGCTGGCGTTCCGAAAGCGGCGCGCCGGCGCCGCGCCGCGTCGAACTGGCCAAGGACACTTTGTCGGCCGACTCGGCCTACCGCTTCGCCTGTGCCGGCACCGCCATGCTGTGGCGCAGCGACTTTCAGAACGCCCGCCTGCTGCTGCAGGCGCTGCAGCGCCGCATCGAGGCCAAGCCGCCCAAGGCGGCCGCCCGCGCGGCCGAGAAAATCGCGCGCTCGACGCCCGAAGAGGTGTTCCACCTGCACCGCCAAGCGCAGTCGCAGCGTGCCCGCACGCTCGCGGCCATCGTGATCCGCGTGGAAGGCGACTACAGCATCAACCTGCGCCGCGCTCCCGACTGGACCGAGGCGCTGACCGAAGCCTGGGGCCCGGCCACGGGCGAGGCGCAGGTGGTGTCGCTGCGCGAGCTGCTGGGCGTGGTCGGCGCGCACGAATGGCGCAAGAAGGGCGTGGAGATCGCCGCCTTAGGCGAGGGGCCGAACAACCGCATCCACCCGCACTACGGCGTGTTCTCGCCGGTGCGCGGCGAATACATCGACCTGGTCGCCCAGGCGCCGCTGCCGTCCAAGGAACTGGCCTTCGACATCGGCACCGGCACCGGCGTGCTGGCCGCCGTGCTGGCGCGCCGTGGCGTGCGCCGCGTGGTGGCGACCGAGAACGCGCCGCGCGCCCTGGCCTGCGCCAAGGACAACCTGCAGCGCCTGGGCTTGACCAAACAGGTCGAGCTGCAGGACGTGGACCTGTTCCCGGCCGGGCAGGCGCCGCTCATCGTCTGCAACCCGCCGTGGGTGCCGGCACGCCCGAGCTCGCCGATCGAGCACGCGGTGTACGACGAAGGCAGCCGCATGCTGCGCGGCTTCCTGGCCGGGCTGGCCGCGCACCTGGCGCCCGGCGGCGAAGGCTGGCTGGTGCTGTCCGACCTGGCCGAGCACCTGGGCCTGCGCCCGCGCGAGCAGCTGCTGGCCTGGATCGCCGAGGGCGGCCTGCGCGTGGTCGAGCGCCGCGATGTGCGCCCGCAGCACGCCAAGGCCACCGAGTCGGGCGATGCGCTGGCTGCGGCGCGCGCGGCCGAGGTGACCTCGCTGTGGCGCCTGGCCGCGGCCTGACCACCGCACCCGCGTGACCAGGGCCAGGCAGCGCACGTTGCCTGGCTCTTTTTTTGATAGCTGCAAGCGCTTGTCTGGCAAGCGTTTGGGGCTGATTTGACCGAATACTGCGCGCCGTGGTGCGGCGCCTGCACCGCATGACCCTGCTGCTCGCCCCGATGGAGGGCCTTCTCGACTTTGTGCTGCGCGACGTGCTCACGCGCGTCGGCGGGGTCGACCGCTGCGTGTCCGAATTCATCCGTGTCACCGGCACGCTGCTGCCCGACAAGGTGTTCTACCGCTACCTTCCCGAGCTGCGCAACAAAGGCCGCACGCTCGCCG
Source organism: Acidovorax sp. SRB_14 (assembly GCF_012932145.1). Classification (GTDB taxonomy): domain Bacteria; phylum Pseudomonadota; class Gammaproteobacteria; order Burkholderiales; family Burkholderiaceae_C; genus Simplicispira. The sequence goes on from NZ_MWOK01000005.1 coordinate 220,603, forward strand.
GCACGCCGGTGCGCGCGCAGCTGCTCGGGTCCGACCCCGCGAGCCTGGCCGACAACGCGGCGCGCCTGGCGGCGCTGGGCCCCGAGGGCATCGACCTGAACTTTGGCTGCCCGGCCAAGGTGGTCAACCGCCACGGCGGCGGCGCCGCGCTGCTGCAGGAGCCCGAGCGCATCGCCACCCTGGTGGCGGCCGTGCGTCGCGCCGTGCCCGCGCATCTGCCGGTCTCGGCCAAGATGCGCCTGGGCTTCAACGACGCCAGCCTGACGCTCGAATGCGCCCAGGCCATGCAGGCCGGCGGCGCCTGCGAGATCGTGGTGCACGCGCGCACCAAGCTCGACGGCTACCGCCCGCCCGCGTACTGGGAGCAGATCCCGGCGATCCGCGCGGCGGTGTCGATTCCGGTGGTGGCCAACGGCGAGATCTGGACCGTGGAAGATGCGCAGCGCTGCCGCGCACTCTCCGGGTGCGACGCACTGATGCTCGGGCGCGGCATAGTGGCCGACCCGGGCCTGGCCTGGGCGATCCGCGCGGCCGATGGCGCTGCCCCGGGCACGCAGCCCGCGCCGGTGCAGTGGGCCGACCTGCTGCCGCACATCGCCGACTTCTGGCAACTGGTGTGCCGCGACCTGGAGCCGCGCCAGCGCGCAGGGCGGCTCAAGCAGTGGCTGAACCTGCTGCGCCGGCGTTTTCCCGAGGCCGAGGTGGCTTTTCAGCAGGTGCGGACGCTGACCGATGAGGGAGCGGTGAGCGCCTGGGTGCAGGCGGTGCGTGCGCAGGATGCTATGGACCGCTTCATTCAGGTTGGATGATCCGTTTATCTTGCAGGGTGAGCAAAAGCGCAGAGCCAGGATGTCGGATTGCGACCCGTTGCCGCCCGTGATTTCGCGCAGGTCGGCGACCGCTTTGCGGCGGTTCTGTTGAGCGGATTTCTGGCGTGCGGGACAGCTATGGTGCCAGAAGCTGCCACTGAGGTGTTGGACCGAGCAATGTTATGGAGAGAGGCTACATGGGCGGTGAGAGAGAAGGCGAAGGCGGCTCGCAAAGAGATTCGACGTCTCCAGGAACACATAAATTCAGCACGCCTTGTTCCTGATGATCTTGCCCCCGTATTTCAGGACACGGCTATTCGCAATGTAGCGTCTCGGCTTGAGCGAGACGTCCCTGGGCAGCGCGCTGCTGCCTGAACTCCCTGGGTGATTTCATCTTCAGGCTCGAGTGCGGGTGCACCTCGTTGAAGTGCTCGAAGGCGGCCTGCATTTGCGCCATCACGGTCCTGGCATCGGCGAGGTCCATGCGGCTGACGTAGTCGCGTTTGAACGTGTTCACGAAGCTCTCGGCAATGCCGTTGCTCTGCGGGCTGCACACTGGGGTGTTGACCGGCTTCAGCCCCAACTGCCGGGCAATTTGCCGGGTCTCGGCCGCGATGTAGGCACTGCCGTTGTCAGAGAGGAACTCCAGCACATGCGCGCTGGGAATGGCGTCCACGTGTCCGAAGCGCTTTTCTACCGCCTCGATGAGCATCTCGCGCACCGGCTCGCCCGGTAGCCCTTTGCCTTCCCACGCCCGATACGCCACGATCTCGCGGTCGCAGCAGTCCTTCGTAAACGTTGCAGTGACGGTCTGGCCCGAGTCGCATTTGATCTCGAAGCCATCCGAGCACCAGCGCGCATCGCTTTGGTCGACCGCCACCTTGCCCTCGTGGGGTCGGCTGGACTGTCGACGCCTCGGCGCCTTCGGCAGCAGCAAAGCCTGGCCCGCCATCACCCGGTAGACGCGCTTGGCGTTCACGCGCGCAGCGCCGGTGCTGACCCGCTGGCGATTGACCAATGCGCAAGCGCGCCGATAGCCGTAGGTCGGCAGGTCTGTGATCTGAGCCGTGATCTCAGCGAGCAACGCAGCGTCGCTGGCGGCAGCGGTTCGCTGTGTTCGACCGTCAACCCAGTCCCGAGGTCGAACTTGCAGGCGATGGATGTTTGAGCGCGCCAACCCCAGCGCACGGCAGACGGCCTTCACAGGCCGTCCCCGTCCAGCAAGGGTGAGCGCGCAATCCACTTTTTTTCGGCGGCGTACTCCACGGCTTCCTTGAGGATCTCGTTCTCCAGGGTCTTCTTGCCGAGCACACGCTGCAGCTTGGCGATCTCGGCGCGGGCGGCAGCCAGCTCGGATGCAGGCACCACTGCCTCGCCGGCCGATACAGCGGTGAGCGCCCCTTGTCGTTCCAGCTTGCGCCACTGGAACAGCAAGCTGGCAGCGACACCTTCCTGGCGTGCAACGAGCGACACGCTCATACCCGGCTCGTAGGTTCGACGAACCAGCGCGGCCTTCTCTGCAAGGGACCAGCGCCTGCGACGCTGGTCTCTCATGATCACTTCAACGGTATCCGTATTCCTAGTCGTACTCACAGTCCTACTCCTATCTTTAAAGATAAGCGATAGACCGTGTCCTGTCATTCAAGGGGCCAGCTCAC
>NZ_MWOK01000002.1 GCF_012932145.1 Acidovorax sp. SRB_14
CGCCGCACCACAGCGTCAGCGCGCGCTGGCTGGACGCGGGCGACCCGCAGCAGCGCGCCGAGCTGTTTGCCGGCGTGCCGCTGCCCGGCGAGGGCGACGCCGCCCCCTTTGCCTGGGCGCACCGCGCGCTGTGCCGCCAGGGTCTGCGCCTGCGCATCGACGGCGCCCCCGGTGCCCCTTCGGGCGAGACGGTTTGGCTGCAGCTGCGCCACCAGCCGCGCGCCGCAGTCGAAGCGCCGCTGCTCGTGGTGGACGTGGCAGAAGGCGTGCGCTGCATGCTGATCGAGACGCACGAACGCGTGCCGGCGCAATGCGGGCAGAGGCTGGCGCAGAACCTGCACATCCACCTGCGCCTGGCGCCCGGCGCCACGTTGCAGCACCTGCGCGTGGCCACCCCGGGCGCGGACGATCAGGTCGCCCACCTCGTGCATGCGCAGCTGGGCCGGGGCGCGCACTACCACCAGGCGCTGGTCGCCTCAGGCAGCCAGTACCACCTGCAGCGCACGGCACTGCAGCTGCAGGGTACGCAGGCCAGCGCACGCACGGCCGGTGTGCTGTTTGCCGGCGGTGCAGCGCTCGAGCAGCAGGTCCAGACATCGCACAGCGCCGCCCACACCGCCAGCGCCGTCGAGGCCCTGGTGTTGGCCAGCGGCAAGGCCCACGCCGTCGCCAATGCCCACACCTGCATCGCACCGGGCGCGGACGGGGCCGACGCGCGCCAGCGTTTGAGCGGCATCCCGCTGGCAGGCCAGCCGCGGCTGGTGCTGCGCCCGCACCTCGAAATCCACCACGACAAGGTGCAGGCTGCGCACGGCGCCACCTGGGGCGCACTGCCCGAGGACGCCTTGTTCTATGCCCGCCAGCGCGGCCTGGACGAAGCCAGCGCGCGCGCGCTGATCATCGAAGGCATGGCCACCGCACTGCTGGAGCGCTGCTTTGATGACGCCGAAACACTGGCCACGCTGCTGGCCGACGGCCTGCTGGCACGCACCATCGCGCGCCACCTGGCCGCAGCGCAGGAGCCGCACCATGGGTGAAATGCACTTCCTGCCGGACTTGGCCACCGCCCCCGACGCCCTGGCGAGCGGGGTGCGCAGCCAGTTTCCGGTGCTGGCGCAGCGCATCCACGGCGCGGCGCTGGCTTATCTCGACAACGCTGCCACGACGCAGGTGCCGCTGCCGGTGCTGGCCGCCATGCGCAATTTCGAGGTGCACGACCGCGCCAACATCCACCGCGGCGTGCACGCGCTGAGCCAGCGCGCCACCGACGCCTTCGAGCAGGCGCGCAGCGCGCTCAAGCGCTTCGTCGGCGCGGGCGCCGGGCACGAGCTGGTCTTCACGTCGGGCACGACCGAGGCGCTGAACCTGGTGGCGCACGGGCTGTCGGCTGCAGCTGCGGGCAGCGCTTTTCTGCAGCCCGGCGACGAGATCATTGTCAGCGGCTTGGAACACCACGCCAACCTCGTGCCCTGGCAGCAGGCGGTGCGGCGCAGCGGCGCGGCCCTGCGCGTGCTGTTGCCCGACGCGCAGGGCCGGCTGCACCCCGAAGACCTGGTCCGGCTGTTGACGCCGCGCACCCGGGTGTTCGCGCTCACGGCCTGCGCCAACGCCACCGGCGAGCGGCCGCCGTTCGAGGCGCTGCTCGCGCTGGCCGCGCAGGCGGGCGCGCTCACCGTGCTCGACGCGGCGCAGGCGATGGCGCACGCCGTGCCCAATCTGTCGGCGCTGGCTTGCGACTTCATGGCCTTTTCGGGCCACAAGATGCACGGCCCCATGGGCACGGGCGCCCTGGTCGGCCGCCTGGCAGCGCTGGAGCGCCTGGCACCGCTGCGCTACGGCGGCGACATGGTCGACTGGGTGAGCTACACCGATGCCGGTTTTGCCGCACTGCCCAGCCGGCTCGAGGGCGGCACGCCCCATGTCGCGGGCGCCGTGGGCATGGCGGCCGCGGCCGCCTTCATCGACGCGGTTGGCCGCAGCGGCATCGACGCGCATGTGGCGGCGCTGCGCGCCCACGCGGCAGCGGGCCTGGCCGCAATTGACGACATCACGGTGCTGTCACCGTGGGCGGCCGAATCGGCCATCGTCTCCTTCGTGGCACGCGGCGTGCACCCGCACGACATCGGCACGCTGCTCGACGAACAAGGCATCGCGGTGCGCACCGGCCACCACTGCGCCCAGCCGCTGCTCGACCACCTGGGCCTGGGCCCGACGACGCGCGCGTCGTTCGCGCTCTACAACACGCACGATGAGGTCGAGCGCCTGGTCGCGGGCGTTGCGCGCGCGCTGGAGGTGCTGCAATGACCAACGCCGAAACCGACCTGTACCAGGACGTCGTGCTGGACCACAAGCGCGCGCCGCGCAACTTCGGCCACCTCGCCGCCCCTACCCACCGGGCGCGCGGCACGAACCCGCAGTGCGGCGACGACCTCAGCGTTGAACTGGACATTCAGGCGGGCCAGGTGCACGACATCCGCTTCAGCGGCCAGGGCTGCGCCATCTGTATTGCGTCCGCGTCGATGATGGGCGAGGCCGTCAAAGGCCGCGACGTGGAGGCCGCGCGGCAGCTGCAGCAGCATTTCCGTGCCGTGCTCACCGGCCAGACCGAGCCCGAGGAAACCCAGCTGGGCAAGCTCGTCAGCCTGGCGGGCGTGCGCCGCTACCCCAGCCGCATCAAGTGCGCTTTGCTGGGCTGGCATGCGCTCATGCACGCGCTCGCGGAGGCTCCGCAGGTCGCGACCACCGAACTGCCCCATCCCAGGAGCGACCATGATGAAACGACACCGTGAAGACGTGCAGATCCGCCGGCCGGTGCGCGTGGAGCGCGTCCCCGACGGCTCGCCGATGGAGCTGCCTGCCGGCGCCTTGGCGCAGGTCACGCAGGCCCTGGGTTCGTCCTTCACGCTGCTGGTCGATGGGCAGCTGGTGCGGCTCAAGGGGGCCGACGCCGACGCCATCGGAAAACCGCCCCCCGAGATCGCGCCGGTGCCCGACACGGTCGGCCCCGACGAGGTGAGCAGTCTGGTCTGGCAGGCCCTCAAGACCTGTTACGACCCCGAAATTCCCGTGGATATCGTCGAGCTGGGCCTGGTCTACCGGTGCGACTTTGAACCGATGGAAGACGGCCAGGTGCGCGTGCTGATCGACCTGACCCTGACAGCGCCGGGCTGCGGCATGGGCGAAACCATGGCCGACGAGGTCTGCGACAAGGTGCTGGCGGTGCCCCACGTCGGCGAGATCACGGTCCGCCTGGTGTTTGACCCGCCCTGGGACCGCTCCCGGATGTCGGAAGCGGCGCTGCTGTCGCTCGGCCTGTAGCGGCATAGTCCCGCAGCGCGACGCACGGCCTTCAGCCGTCCTTGCCGTCCAGCCGGCTGGCGGTCAGCCAGGGGGTGAAGAGGACCAGATAGATCGCGAACGCGCTCGACCAGGCCAGCGCCGCGCCCACCAGGGCGGCGGCATACCACTGCGGCGCAGCCAGCGGCACCAGCACGCGCAGCACGGCGGCAGCCATCACCAGCGCATAGGCCAGCACTTCCGCCCGGGACGCCTGCAACGGCCGGCCGGTGTGGCCGCGCGCCGTGCGCGTGACCATGCCGATGATGAGCCCACCCGTGGCCCCCACGGCGAGCGCATGCACGCCCGCCGACATGCTGACCGCCCCGATCTGGGCGCATGCCAGCATCGCAAAACCCACGGGAATCCACGCATACGACGCGTGCAGGATCCACAGGATCGGGCGGCTTAGCGCAGCCCGCGGGTGCCACTGCCACAGGCGTGCGCCGTGCAGCACTGCCGCCAGCGCAAAGGCCGCCAGCGTGGCCGGCCCGGGTGGCGCCAGCACCCACAGCGCGAGCGCCAAGCCCGTGACCGCCAGCGTTGCGCCTTCAATTGCACGGTGCACCGTGATCTTGAGCCCCGGGTTCACGCCCATGGTGAAGGCCGGCACCACGCGCCCGGCGATCACGCACTCGATCATCACGATCAGCGCGAGGCCCGCGTACAGCGCGCGCACCGGCGGCAGGTCCACGGCGCCGAGGACCGCCAAATGGAACAGCGCATTGGCCACCGACAGCAGCAGCAGAATCCCGACCAAAGGCAGGTTGCGGCGGTTGTGCGCGCGCAGCAGGATCTCCAGAAGAACAGCGGCGACCACGGGCAGCAGCGCGGCGTCGAGCATTGCGTACACCGCATAGGGCGCGGCCACTGCCGCCACCCTGGCGGCCAGCCAGAGCAATGCCAAGCCGGCCAGGGCCGCGCCGCGCGGCGTGGCCAACCCGGTCCAAGCCTTCACGGCCGTCAACAAGAAGCCAACGATCACCGCCGTGGCGAACCCGAACAGCATTTCATGGGCATGCCACAGCAGCGGCGCCACGGGCAAGTTGAGCTGGATGCCGCCGAGTAGCGCGGCCACCCAGACCGGCACCGCCACACAGGCCAGCAGCGCCGCACACAGGTAAAAAGGCCGGAACCCCAGGCGCAGCAAAGGCCATCCCCGAAGCGGGCTGTGGGGCGTTGCCTTGGCGGCAGCGGGGACGAGGGGCGGTAGGCTGGTTTTCATGGTTTGCAGCGTGCTGGGGGACCGTGGCACTTCATAAGATTCATTTTGAATGAATATTAATGCCAAGCATCCGCCAACGCAACTTGCCATCTTCTCGATCACCTGTGCCTTGGCGCGGCTGCAGCGAATGCACTGGCGTGCGCCCGCAGCTAAAGAATGAGATCTATCTATTTTTTGATAGCAGCCAGCGCTTTACCCACAAGCGCTTGCGGGCGATTTGACCTGAAATCGAGGCATTGAGCGTCCAGATCGAGTCGCACCGGCCACAAACGAAAAAACCTGCCAGCACGCTTGCTGGCAGGTTTTTGGAGCGGTGGCGCGGGCACGCCAGACCGGCGTGCTGCGGCCGCGTTCAGACCTGGGCGTTTTTGTAGTTGGCGATGCCGTCCAGGATTTCCTTGTGCGCGGCGTCAATGCCTTCCCAGCCCAGCACCTTGACCCACTTGCCTTCTTCGAGGTCCTTGTAGTGCTCGAAGAAGTGGCTCAGGGCCTTCAGGCGCGCGGGGTTCACGTCCTCGATGTTCTTCCAGGCCGAGTACATGCCCAGCACCTTGTTGGTGGGCACGGCCAGCACCTTGCCGTCGATGCCGGCCTCGTCTTCCATCTTCAGGATGCCGAGCGCGCGGCAGGGCACGACGACGCCCGGCACCAGCGGGTACGGGGTGATGACCAGCACGTCGACCGGGTCACCGTCGCCGCTGAGCGTTCGCGGGACGTAGCCGTAGTTCGACGGGTAGTACATGGCCGTGGTCATGAAGCGGTCGACGAAGATGGCGCCCGACTCCTTGTCCACTTCGTACTTGATGGGATCGGAATCCATGGGGATTTCAACGACCACGTTGAAGGATTCAGGGATGTTGTTGCCGGGGGTGACGTTGTTGAGGGACATGGTTGTCGGTCGTGTTGTTGAGGGATACCAGGGATCCCCGTCGGGATTAACCCTCATTTTACCGGCTCGCCCCTTTCAGCCCGCTTGCAGGCGCGCTATTCAAGGTAAATTGGTCCGGTTGGCCAATCGACCCAGGTGGCGGTCGAGGAAGCAACGCAGCGGAGACACGACCGGTGCGTTGTGCCTCTACCGTGCGAGACAAGAACACCTGGAGACAACGAATGGCTGCATCCACAGCGCTGACTTCCCCCCTCCTCCTGGCCCTGGCGTGCGGGCTGATTGCCGTGGCCTATGGCATCTGGGCCCGCAGCTGGATCCTCGCCAAGGACCCCGGCAACGCGCGCATGCAAGAGATCGCGGGCGCCATCCAGGCCGGCGCGGCCGCCTACCTGGCGCGCCAGTACAAGACCATCGCCATCGTCGGCGTCGTGCTGGCCATCCTGATCGGCCTTTTCCTTGATGCCAAGACGGCCGTGGGCTTCGCGATCGGCGCCGTGCTCTCGGGCGCCTGCGGCTTCATCGGCATGAATGTCTCGGTGCGCGCCAACGTGCGCACCGCGCAGGCCGCCACGCAAGGCATCGGGCCGGCGCTCGACGTGGCCTTCCGCGGCGGCGCCATCACCGGCATGCTGGTGGTGGGCCTCGGGCTGCTCGGCGTCACCGGCTTCTACTGGTTCCTGGTCGGCAGCAACCCGGTAGCCGACAAGACGCTGGCCAACCTGCTCAACCCGCTGATCGGCTTTGCCTTCGGATCGTCGCTGATTTCGATCTTCGCGCGGCTGGGCGGCGGCATCTTCACCAAGGGCGCCGACGTCGGCGCCGACCTCGTGGGCAAGGTCGAGGCCGGCATCCCCGAAGACGACCCGCGCAACCCCGCCGTGATCGCCGACAACGTCGGAGACAACGTGGGCGACTGCGCCGGCATGGCGGCCGACCTGTTCGAGACCTACGCCGTCACGCTGATCGCCACGATGGTGCTGGGTGCGCTGATGGTGACCGCCGCCCCGGTCAACGCCGTGCTGTACCCGCTAGCGCTGGGCGCCGTGTCCATCGTCGCATCAATCATCGGCTGCTTCTTCGTCAAGGCCTCACCGGGCATGAAGAACGTGATGCCGGCGCTCTACCGGGGCCTGGCCGTGGCCGGCGTGCTCTCGCTGATCGCGTTCTGGTTCGTCACGGCCTGGATCATTCCCGACAACGCGATCGCCGCCAGCGGCAGCCAGATCAAGCTGTTCGGCGCCTGCGCCACGGGCCTGGTGCTGACGGCCGCGCTGGTCTGGATCACCGAGTTCTATACCGGCACGCAGTATTCGCCGGTGCAGCACATCGCGCAGGCCTCGACCACCGGCCACGGCACCAACATCATCGCGGGACTGGGCGTGTCGATGCGCTCCACGGCCTGGCCGGTGATCTGCGTCTGCATCGCCATCCTCGTGTCGTACCAGCTCGCGGGCCTGTATGGCATCGCCGTCGCCGCCACCGCCATGCTCAGCATGGCCGGCATCGTGGTGGCGCTCGACGCCTACGGCCCCATCACCGACAACGCGGGCGGCATCGCCGAAATGGCCGACATGCCCCCCGAGGTGCGCGCCGTGACCGACCCGCTCGACGCCGTGGGCAACACCACCAAGGCCGTCACCAAGGGCTACGCCATCGGCTCGGCGGGCCTCGCGGCGCTGGTGCTGTTCGCCGACTACACGCACAAGCTCGAGAGCTATGGCCAGGCGATCAGCTTCAACCTGAGCGACCCGATGGTCATCGTCGGCCTGTTCATCGGCGGCCTGATCCCCTACCTGTTCGGCGCCATGGCCATGGAGGCCGTGGGCCGCGCGGCCGGCGCCGTGGTGGTCGAGGTGCGGCGCCAGTTCCGAGACATTGCCGGCATCATGGAAGGCACGGGCAAGCCCGAATACGGCCGCGCGGTCGACATGCTGACCAGCGCCGCCATCAAGGAAATGGTCATCCCCAGCCTGCTGCCCGTGGTGGTGCCGATCGCCGTCGGCCTGCTGCTGGGCCCGAAGGCGCTGGGCGGCCTCTTGATGGGCACCATCGTTACCGGCCTCTTCGTCGCCATCAGCATGTGCACGGGCGGCGGCGCCTGGGACAACGCGAAGAAATACATCGAAGACGGCCACCACGGCGGCAAGGGCAGCGAGGCGCACAAGGCCGCCGTCACGGGCGACACCGTGGGCGACCCCTACAAGGACACGGCCGGCCCGGCGGTGAACCCGCTGATCAAGATCATCAACATCGTGGCGCTGCTGATCGTGCCGCTGGTGGTCAAGTTCCACGGCACTTGAAAACTCAGCCCTGTCACTCCAGAGCCCGCTCCGGCGGGCTTTTTTGCGGCCGCAGCAGCGCTTGCTCGTGCACCCCGATGTCTGGGAGCGCCCTTGCGCACAAGCCAGTTCAGACCGCTCTCTTGCATCCGGTCGTGAAAATCCGGTTCGGTAGCTTTCCGTTCATGGCGCCCGAATGCAGTTCACACCCGGATTCGGCAGCTTCGTCGCATCGCGCAGGACATCGACAAAGGCATTGCATAAATTCGATCCAACTTGAACGCACTCTGCACCACTTGGAGAGGTCATTTTCTGTGATTACCCCTGTCATCATGCTCGCTCTTATGCTCGGCCCCTGGCTCGGGGCTGTTGCGCTCCATGCTGCTTTCGGCCGCAGTGTCGATGTTCGCAATGCTGCAGCCATGGGCTTGGGCCTTCTATTTGTCTTCACAGGAGTCGGACACTTTGTGCAGGCACAGCCCATGGTGCAGATGCTGCCGCCCTGGGTTCCCGAGAGACTGCTGCTTGTCCATGCATCCGGCATTCTGGAATTCGCTATCGCGCTGGGTTTTTTCGTTCCGAAGCTCAGGCGCGTGAGCGGTCTCGCGGCGGCGGCAGTGCTGGTCGTGTTCTTTCCGTTGAACATTTATGCCGCGCTGCACCACATTCCGATGGGGGGACACGCTTGGGGGCCGGTCTATCTGCTTATCCGTGCGCCGCTGCAGGCACTTATTCTGGGCTGGGTATATTGGTTCACCATCAGAATGGCGCTTCACAGCGGTTTGCCCCGCCGCTCCACGCCGTCGCTGCCCGCCGCTCCGCTTCATCGTTCAAAGCCCCGTCTCAAAAGTGCGCCATGAGCGCTTGCGACAGGGTGATCAGTAGGCTGTATATGGGGCGGTTTTTGTGTCGGTTGGCAGCTCGGTACGCAGGAGCATCGCCAGCCATCATCTTCAAGCTTGGGGGTATCCCCGTTGCGAGGAAACATGGATAAGTTGATAGGCAGTTGCAAATGTGGCCACGTTAAATTCAATGTGGCGGGCCGAGCCGTGCAAGTCGTCGCGTGCCACTGCGGCCTTTGCCGGTCCATGACCGGCGCCGCGTATTCGTCGTACGTTGTCGTGCGGGAACAGCAGTTCTCCGTAACCCAAGGCTCGGAGTCTCTGACAGCCTATGCGGTAACAGAACGAACCCGTCGCCACTTCTGCAAAAACTGCGGAACGCCGCTCTTCAATACGAATCCGGAGACTTACAAGGGACTCACGATGCTCTACCTCGGAACCGTCGTGGGCCACGAGCACCTTGCGCCGAGAATCCACATTTTTTGCGAGAACAAGCTGCCTTCGGTTCATCTCGAACAGTCAAGCCAGTGCTTCCCTGGCGCCCCGACCAGCGCCTGACCCTTGCTTCGAGCCACACGCTGCGACTCGAGGCCAACGCCTGTCTTGGCGTCGCATGTCGAGCGACCGGCCGCGAAAGCGGCAAGCAGCCGCTCGTGGCCGCGAGTGTGAAGCCCTGCAGGGCCCCGGGAGCCTACATGCGGAGACGGTCACGGGGAGATGCGCGGCGTTTGCTCGTCCGCGCACCGGGCGGCCCGCGCGATGTCTCGCAGCCACAGCCTGCGGGCCGACAGTCTGCGCCAGACGCCCGCCGCAGCGCATGGCCCGCCGAGGTGCGGTGTCACCCGCGCCGCCTCAAGCCTTCACTTCGACCACCTGTGCGAAGCCGCCGAAGATCATGCGTTTGCCGTCGAAGGGCATGGGCGGATTGCCGGGCGTGGACGGATCCATGCGCGGGTCCTCCATCATCTTCTTCATGCCTGCGTCACGCGTGGCCTTGTCCGGCCATTCGACCCACGAAAACGCCACCGTCTCGTCTGCCGTGGCCTGGACTGCGCGGCGGAAGTCGGTGACTTTGCCGTCGGGGACGTCGTCGCCCCAGCCTTCGATCACGCGGACGGCGCCGAGCTCGATGAACATCGCGTCGAAATGGCGCGCGTGCTCGATGAACTTCTGCTTGTTTGCGGTAGGAACTGCGATCACGAAACCATCGATGTATGACATGTGTTCACTCCTGTTAAGTGGACCGGTCGGTGCGCCGCCGGAGGGCCGCTCGTATCCCGTCGACGAACAACGACAAGCCGAATCGACACAGCGCGCCTGGCACGAGGGCATGCGTCCTGTGGCGGCGCTGGGGCAGCGCCGCCGCAGAATGCCGGCCGGGCGAGCCGCCGCGGCGCCCTCAGCGTAGACGGCTTGGCCTCGCATGTCACGCTGGAGCAAGCCGAGCACTGCCTTTCCCCATGCCCGAGCCGACCATGAAAGACGGCGGGCTGTACGGTCGGCGCACGGCAAACAGAACGATCGGTGCGCCGAGGTGCATGCTTCCTGGCGCATCGACGCGATGGGAGACCACCACGGAACCAACAACCACGATGGTGTCGCGCAAGCCGTGAAACAAGGGTTAGATCGTCGGCCAAAAGGCACCGTTCAAGGTGAAGGACATCTGGGCACGCCGGGTCCGGCCTCCAGATAAAGAACCGCATGCGCGAGCGCGCTCTGTTCAACCTCGGCATCAAGAGCGATGACGCACTCAAGATCTCGGAGCAAACTGAAACCTGAGAGAGCCGACGGCGGTCGTCCCTTGCGAGGTCCGCCGCTCGCAATGGCAGTTTCCCGGAAGCAAGATCAGTGTGAGGTTCCGGCCAGGAGCGGCCGGTGCTCAAAGGGAAAAGCAGTCGCTCAACGCTGGAGTTAAGCGGCGGCGTAGCCGTCCGCCTTGAACGAATTGTTAGGCCGCATCGCCCGAGATCTAGCCGTGGCGATGGAAGGCCGCTTGGACGAAGCGTAGCCCAGCAACAACCTGGTCTATACGTGCTTCCGATAACGAGCCAATGTACGAGCCCAGCCGCGCTTTGTAGATGCAGGATACTTGAGAGGCGATTACGACACTTTGCCGTTCCAAGTCGCCCTCACTAGGTTCTAGCAGCACATTGCCAGGCTCTGACGCTTTATGGAGGTTTGAACTCAGGGCGCAGACAATGACGGTGCTGATACGAGAGTGATTAAAGACGTCCTCTTGCACGACCACATGCGGATGTGGCGACCCCGGAAACGAGCCTCTCGTCTCGTCGGCGGCGATCCAGAATATGTCGCCGCGTCTGACGACGCGGAGAGGAGACTGAATCTGAAGTGCGACTTCTCTGTCCATGTGGCCTAACGTCATGTAGACCGCATACATCCGCAGGCCATATCTGGACATTGCGGTCTAAGTTGTTCGGAGAAAATTTTGGAAAGGGGCGTGCCGCAACGCCTAGCGGGCGACAGGCTGTACAAAACAACAGTACTAAATTCAGTCATGAAACCCGCTACCCCTCCTGTGTTGCGCGCCACACGGCTGCTGGATCAGATCCGTGAGCGGATTCGTTACAAACACTATAGCCTGCGCACCGAGCAAGCCTATGTGCAGTGGCACGGGTATGCGTTTGATGGAGGGCACGCGCCTGCGCATCAAAGATGTGGATTTTGATCGCAGCGTGATCGTGGTGCGGCAGGCCAAGGGGGGCAAAGACCGCGTCGTCATGCTGCCGCGTAGCTTGGCAGCCGACTTGCGGCAGCAAGCTCTTGCAGCACGGGCACAGTGGGAGCATGACCGACAAGCCCAGCGCGGTGGAGTGGAGGTGCCACATGCACTGGAAGTGAAATATCCAGGAGTGGGCCAGCGTTGGGGCTGGTTCTGGGTTTTTCCAGCCCCTGCGCTTTCGATTGACCCACGCACAGGAGTTGAACGCCGGCACCATGTGTATGAGGAGCATTTGCAGCGGGCGATGAAGAAAGCCGTAGCGCAGATCGGTATCTGCAAGCCGGTTTCCGTGCATACGTTGCGCCACAGTTTTGCCACGCACCTGCTGCAGGCAGGCACCGATATTCGTACCGTGCAAGAGTTGCTGGGGCACTCGGATGTGAGTACCACCATGATTTACACCCATGTCTTGAAGCTTGCCGTCGGTGGCACCACGAGCCCGTTGGATGCCATGGCCTCGAACTTGTCATCTCCGTGAATGGCCGCTTCAGGGCACTGACCGAGAAGGCTGCTCCGGGTCGAGACCGTCAGTTCGAAGCTTCGAGCAGCAGACATTCGACCTCCAATTGGCGGTGTGAGCCGTTGGCCCCGGGGCCGGTCACTGCGGCCGGCGGTCGGTCGGATGAGTCAATGACAGCTCCGTGCCGCGCCGTGGACAAATTCGGCACGCGAACGATGACACACGATGGATGGCCGTCATCACGCTCTGAAATATGTGAGACAGCAGTGGGTCGTCCCGCGACCGCCACAGCTTGGGGCAGGCATCTGCTCTGCCGTTGAAGCTTTTCAAGCGACCCCGTTACACGGAACGAGTGCAAAACTTGTGCGGATTTGTGGCCCGTTGGATGAGGTCGTGCTGGCGTCCTGTATACCTGCATCGCTTTGCTCCGCTGACCAGCTGGATAGCGCGGCGCACACAATGCCGTGCCATGAGCCGCCAACCCGTAACTGCATGTGATCGATCGCATTGCCATGCGAATGACATCGCGATAGTTTCTCGGTTGCCCTCCAATTCATCAGCGATCCCTTAAGAATTCCGCGATAGCGGGGGCGGCTCAATCGAAGGAGAAAATCATGGTCACTCCCGTCAGCGTTGAGAAGCTCGAAGTCAAATCGCATGGCACGCCGGACGAGCTTCGCACACCCAACAAAACCCGCGTCGAGGTGGTAAAGCTGCAGGGCTACACGATCGGGCGGTTCAACTTCGAACCCGGGTGGCGTTGGTCAGAATGCATCAAGCCCGTGGTGAAGACAGAGTATTGCCAACTCTCGCATGTGGGGCATGTCGTTTCGGGAAAGCTCACCGTTCGAATGCAGGACGGTTCCGAGAAAACGCTCAGCGCAGGAGAGTCCTACGCCATCCCGCCTGGCCACGATGCCTGGGTCGAAGGCAACGCCCCCTTTGTCGGCCTGGAGGTGCTCAGTGCCGATGTCTACGCAAAGCCTTCCCCGTAGCGCTGGCGTGTGTGTGGGACGTGTCTGGCTGCATGGCGGCCAAAACGCGCTGTCGGCCCCTGACCCATCCCGGTGCGCGAGGCTCGCGTCGGGATTGTTCGCACAGCCCGCCGATCAGCTGTTGATCTGCGCCCACAGCTTGTCCAGCCGCTTGACGCTCACCGGCTGCGGCGTGCGCAGCTCCTGCGCGAAGAAGCTCACGCGCAGTTCTTCGAGCAGCCAGCGCAGCTCCTGCATGCGCGCGTCGACCTGGCCTTTGCGCTCGGCCACGAGGCGCCAGTAGCGCTGCTCCTGCGGGCGCAGCTCGGCCAGTTTGGTGGCGTCGCGCGCCGGGTCGGCGCGGACTTTGTCCAGGCGCAGCGTGATGGCCTTGAGGTAGCGCGCGAAGTGCGCCAGCTGCGGCCAGGGCGCGGCGGTCAGGAAGTTCTTCGGCACCAGGCGCTGCAGCTGCTGCAGAGCGTCTGCCGTGGCCTCGGGCGCGCCCTTGGTGTCCTTGATCTTGCGCGCGGCCGCGGCGTACTCGGTGAGGATCGTGCCCGCCAGGCGCGCCACCTCGTTGGCGATCAGCGTCAGGCGCCCCCGGCCCTCGTCGACGCGGCGCTTGAAATCGGCCTCGCTGGTGGGCAGCGGGTCGAGCAGGAAGGCGCGGTCCATCGCGACATCAAGGATCTGGCTGCGCAGCTCTTCCTGCGTGCCCAGCGGCATGTAGGCCACGGCCATTTTCTGCAGGTCGGGAATGTTCTTTTCGAGGTACTTGAGCGCGTCCTTGATCTGCAGCGCAAACAGGCGGCGCAGACCGGCGCGGTGCTTGGCAGCGGCGACCTCGGGCTCGTCAAAGACTTCGATCGTGACGGCATCGCCCGCGTCGATCAGCGCGGGAAAGCCGATCAGCGTCTGGCCGCCTTTGCCGATCTCCATGAGCTCGGGCAGTTCGCCGAAGGTCCAGGCGGTGTAGCGCTGGCCCGCCGGCATGGCGGGCGTGGCATTTGCTTCTTTTTTAGGATCTGCTTGCGCACGGATTTGCTTGCTTTCAGGTGCTTTTGCATCTGAAACCGCCTGGCTGCCAGCGCCAGCAGCTATCTTTAATGAAGCAAGCGCCTGAAAGGCCCCGCGCGCCTTCGCGCCCCACTCGGCCTTGAGCGCGCCGAGGTTGCGGCCCTGGCCAAGCTGGCGGCCGTGCTCGTCGACGACGCGGAAGTTCATGAACAGGTGCGCGGGCACCATGTCGAGCTTGAAGTCGGCGCGCTTGACGTCGAGCGAGGTCTCGTCGCGCACCTGCTTGAGCAGCGCATCGAGCAGGCCCACGCGGCCCATGCGCTCGGGCGTGCCCAGCAGCTGCGCCAGCCGCGCGGCCGATTCGGGCAGCGGCACGAAGCGGCTGCGCGGGCGCTGGTGCAGGCTCTTGAGCAGCGCCTGGATCTTGTCCTTGAGCATGCCGGGCACGAGCCACTCGCACTGCTCCTCGTGCACCTGGTTGAGCACGAACAGCGGCACCGTCACCGTGAGGCCGTCGCGCGCGTCGCCGGGCGCATGCAGGTAGCTGGCCGCGCAATCCACGCCACCGAGCCGCACGGTGCGCGGAAAGGCGCTGGTGGTGATGCCGGCCGCCTCGTGGCGCATCAGTTCGTCGCGCGTGAGCTTGAGCAATTCGGGGCGTGCCTTGGCCTCGGCGCGGTACCAGTGCTCGAAGCCGCGCCCGTTGGTCACGTCCTGCGGCAGCTGCTGGTCGTAGAAGGCGTAGATCAGCTCCTCGTCCACCAGCACGTCCTGGCGGCGCGACTTGTGCTCGAGCGCCTCGACGTGGGCAATCAGCTTTTCGTTGGCGGCGAGAAACGGCAGGCGCTTGTGTGCTTCGGGCAGCAGATCGCCGGCCACCAGCGCCTGGCGGATGAACATCTCGCGCGCGGCCTGCGGATCGACCTTGTCGAAGCCCACGCGCCGGCCGCTGTAGACCACCAGGCCGTACAGCGTGGCGCGCTCGAAGGCGACGACCTCGGCGGCCTTCTTCTCCCAGTGCGGGTCGAGCAACTGCTTCTTGAGCAGGTGCGCGCCCACCTCTTCGAGCCAAGCCGGCTCGATGGCGGCGATGCCGCGGCCAAACAGGCGCGTGGTTTCGACTAGCTCGGCGCAGACGATCCAGCGCCCCGGCTTCTTGCGCAGGTGCGCGCCCGGGTGGCGGTGGAACTTGATGCCGCGTGCGCCCAGGTACACGTCCTCTTCCTCGGGCTTGAAGCCGATGTTGCCGAGCAGCCCGGCCAGCATCGACAGGTGCAGCTGCTCATAGCTTGCCGGCTGCGCGTTGGCCTCCCAGCCGTGCTCGGCCACCACCGTGAGCAGCTGGCTGTGCACGTCGCGCCACTCGCGCACGCGGCGCACGTTGATGAAGTTCTGGCGCAGCAGCTGCTCGTACTGGCGGTTGCTGAGCTTGTGCGTGGGCGCGGCGCCGCCCTGCGCCAGCACGGGCGCCGGCGCAGGTGCGGGGGCCGGCGCGACCAGGCGCTGCGATACCGGCAAAAACGCCTGCGATGCACTGCCCTTGCGCCGTGCCTGCGCCTGTTGCTGCTGCACGCGCGCCGACGCGAGCGTGGGCATGGTGCCGCCGCGCGCCTCCTGCAGCCATTTCCACAGCGTGAGGTAACCGCTGAACTCGCTCTTGTCGTCGTCGAACTTGGCGTGCTGCTGGTCGGCCTGCTGTTGCGCGTCCATGGGGCGGTCGCGCACGTCCTGCAGGCTCAGCGCGCTGGCAATGACCAGCACCTCGCTGAGCGCCCCGCGCGCGCGCGCCTCCAGAATCATGCGGCCCACGCGCGGGTCAAGTGGCAGCTTGGACAGCTCGCGCCCCATGGGCGTGAGTTCGTTCCTGTCGTCCACCGCGCCGAGTTCATTGAGCAGCTGGTAGCCGTCGGCAATCGCACGGCTCGATGGCGCGTCGATGAACGGGAAGTCTTCGACCACGCCGAGGTGCAGCGACTTCATGCGCAGGATCACGCCGGCGAGCGACGAGCGCAGGATTTCGGGGTCGGTGAAGCGCGGGCGGCCGGCAAAGTCGGTCTCTTCGTACAGCCGGAGGCAGATGCCGTTGGCCACGCGGCCGCAGCGCCCGGCGCGCTGGTTGGCCGCCGCCTGGCTGATCGGCTCGACCAGCAGCTGCTCAACTTTGCTGCGCAGGCTGTAGCGCTTGACGCGCGCCGTGCCGGCGTCGATCACGTAGCGGATGCCCGGCACCGTGAGCGAAGTCTCGGCCACATTGGTCGCCAGGATGATGCGCCGGCCTGTGTGGCCGTCAAAGATGCGGTCCTGCTCGGCCTGCGACAGGCGGGCAAACAGCGGCAGCACCTCTGCGTTGCGCGTCAGCGGCTGGTGCGCCAGGTGCTTGCGCAGGTGGTCGGCGGCCTCGCGGATCTCGCGCTCGCCGGGCAGGAAGACCAGGATGTCGCCGCCCGCATTGCCCTGCCAGAGCTCGTCGACGCCGTCGGCAATGGCGTCGTTCAAACCATAGTCGCGGCTTTCCTCGAACGGGCGCCAGCGCTGCTCGACCGGAAAGGTGCGACCCGAGACCTGGATGACCGGTGCCGGCCCCTTGCTGCTGGCAAAGTGCTTGGCAAAGCGGTCGGCGTCGATGGTGGCCGAGGTCACCACGATCTTCAGATCGGGCCGGCGCGGCAGGATCTGGCGCAGGTAGCCGAGCAGGAAGTCGATGTTCAGGCTACGCTCGTGCGCCTCGTCGATGATGATCGTGTCGTAGGCCTTGAGCAGCGGATCGGTCTGCGTCTCGGCCAGCAGGATGCCGTCGGTCATAAGCTTGACCGACGCGTCGCGCGAGAGCCGGTCCTGGAAGCGCACCTTGTAGCCGACCACGTCGCCGAGCGGGGTGTTGAGCTCCTCGGCAATGCGCTTGGCCACCGAGCTCGCGGCGATGCGGCGCGGCTGGGTGTGGCCGATCAGCTGGCCCTTTTCGCCCGGCCTGGCATTGCACTTGCCGCGCCCCAGGGCGAGCGCGATCTTGGGCAGCTGCGTGGTCTTGCCCGAGCCGGTCTCGCCGCAGACGATGATGACCTGGTGCTTTTGCAGCGCCTCCATGATCTCGTCGCGCCGCGCAGACACGGGCAAGGATTCGGGAAACGTGATTTTCAGCGGGGAGACGGGTGCGGGAGCAGACAAGGTGGCGACTTCGTAGAGAATCGCGAATTATCCCAGCCTCTGCTGGTTTTCACTGACCCTGCCCCACGCCCCACCCGCGCATGTCCACCGTTTTCAACTTCACCTTCGTGCCCTGGTTCCGGTCGGTTGCGCCCTACATCCACAAGTTCCGCCACCAGACCTTTGTGGTCGGGCTCACGGGCGAGGCCATTGCGGCCGGCAAGCTGCACAGCATCGCGCAGGACCTGGCCATGATCCAGGCCATGGGCGTGAAGATCGTGCTGGTGCACGGCTTTCGCCCGCAGGTCAACGAGCAGCTGCAGGCCAAGGGCCACGCCGCGCACTACTCGCACGGCATGCGCATCACCGACTCGGTGGCGCTCGACTGCGCGCAGGAGGCCGCCGGCCAGCTGCGCTACGAGATCGAGGCTGCGTTCAGCCAGGGCCTGCCGAACACGCCGATGGCGGGATCGACGGTGCGCATGATCTCGGGCAATTTCATCACCGCGCGGCCCGTCGGCATCGTTGACGGCGTGGATTTCAAGCACTCGGGCGTGGTGCGCAAGGTCGACGTGGCGAGCATCACGCATTCGCTCGACTTTGGCGCCATGGTGCTGATCTCGCCGTTTGGCTTCTCGCCCACGGGCGAAGCCTTCAACCTGGCCATGGAAGAGGTCGCGACCAGCGTGGCCATTGCGCTCAAGGCCGACAAGCTGATCTTCCTGTCCGAGGTGGCGGGCATTCGCCAGCACCCCGGGCAGCCCAACGGCGAGGACAACCCCATCGACACCGAACTGCCCCTGGCCCAGGCGCGGGAGCTGCTGGCGCGCATGCCCGCCAGCCAGCGCCCGACCGACACGGGGTTTTATCTGCAGCACTGCGTCAAGGCCTGCCAGGGCGGCGTGGAGCGCAGCCACATCATCCCGTTTGCCGTGGACGGTGCGCTGCTGCTCGAAATCTATGTGCACGACGGCATCGGCACCATGGTGGTCGATGAAAAGCTCGAAGAGCTGCGCGAGGCCACGGTCGACGATGTCGGCGGCATCCTGCAGCTGATCGAGCCCTTCGAGCGCGACGGCACGCTCGTCAAGCGCGACCGCACCGAGATCGAGCGCGACGTCGCCAGCTACACCATCATCGAGCACGACGGCGTGATCTTCGGCTGCGCTGCGCTCTACCCCTACCCCGAAGCGCGCACGGCCGAAATGGCCGCCGTCACGGTGTCGCCGCAAAGCCAGGGCACGGGCGACGGCGAAAAACTGCTCAAGCGCATCGAGCAGCGCGCGCGCAACCTGGGGCTCGACAGCATCTTCGTGCTCACCACGCGCACCATGCACTGGTTCATCAAGCGCGGCTTCGTGCAGGTCGACCCCGACTGGCTGCCCGAGGCGCGCAAGCGCAAGTACAACTGGGACCGGCGCAGCCAGGTGCTGGTGAAGAAGCTGTAGCACGCGCGGCGCGGCAAGCTGGGCTGGGCATGAAATAGGCCTCCAGCCCTTTGCCATCAAGCGCTGGCAGCTATAAAAAAGAGTCTCCCCGCCCGGGCGCCATCGCGTCCGGCGATGCCGCGCGCGCTTCTTTTCCGATTCGGGGACCGCTGCGTCCGGCTCCGACCGGCGCCGTGGCAGCGCCACCGATGGCCGTCCAGTGCCTCAGTGAAAACCACTACCAAACTGCATTGACCAGCCAAATCACAAGTGTCTACACTTAGTGCGGCACTAGTAATTCACGAAGATAAACCGGCCTGCGGCACGGCTTTTCGAAGCCGCTTGCGGCGGGACGGCACGCACCGAGGCAATGCCCCGGTTTCGCTTTTGTAAACGGCCCTTCCATGGCCACCAGACCCTCGGAGATTTCGCATGACCATCCAACGCATCCAGACCAACAACCGCATGAGCCAAGCCGTCGTGGCCAACGGCTTCATCTTCCTCGCCGGCCAGGTCGCTACCGACACCGCTTTGGACGTGGCCGGCCAGACGCGCCAGATCCTCGACAAGATCGACGCCCTGCTGGCCGAGACCGGCAGCGACAAGACCAAGATCGTCCAGGCCACCATCTGGCTGG
This sequence comes from Acidovorax sp. SRB_14, assembly GCF_012932145.1. Lineage (GTDB taxonomy): Bacteria > Pseudomonadota > Gammaproteobacteria > Burkholderiales > Burkholderiaceae_C > Simplicispira. The sequence continues at coordinate 18,971 of NZ_MWOK01000002.1, forward strand.
CCGACCACAAGACCTTCGCCGACATGAACACCCTGTGGGACGCCTGGGTGCCCGCCGGCCATGCGCCGGCCCGCGCCTGCGTGGAATCGGCACTGGCCTTCCCGCCCTACACCGTTGAAATCGGTGTGGTCGCCGTCGCCTGACGCCCGCAACGTCAAGGACACCGATATGCACACCGTGGTCTTGGGCGCCGGCGTTGCGGGCGTCACCACCGCCTGGTACCTGGCAGCGCAGGGGCGCCAGGTCACCGTGATCGACCGCCAGTCGCTCGCCGCCGCCGAAACCAGCTATGCCAACGCCGGCATGGTGGCGCCCGGCCACTCGTACACTTGGGCGTCTCCCCGTGCGCCCGGCGTGCTGTGGCGCTCGCTGCGCGACAGCAGCCAAGCCCTGCGCCTGAAGCTCAACCCCGATCCGCACATGTGGGTCTGGCTGTGGAAGTTTCTGCAGAACTGCACGGCCGAGCGCTCGCGCATCAACACCGGCCGCAAGCTCGTGCTCTGCCGCTATTCACAGCAGCAGTTGCAGGCACTCACCGCCGCGCAAGACCTGCAGTACGAGCGCATCAGCCGTGGCGCCCTCTACATGTACCGCGACGAGGCCTCGTTTGCCCGTGGCCGCGCCAACATGCAGATCCTGGCCGACGGCGGCATGCAGCTCGATGCGCTCGACACCAACTCGGTGATCGCGCACGAACCGGCGCTGGCCGGCGCACGCCAGCACATTGCCGGCGCCATCTACTGCCCCAGCGACGAGAGCGGCGACGCGCGCATGTTCACGCGCCACCTGGCCCAGCGCTGCCGCGAGGCGGGCGTGAAGTTCCTGATGGACACCTCGATCGACGGCATCGACAGCGCCGGCGGGCGCATCGAGGCGGTGCGCACCAGCGCCGGCCGCATCACCGCGGACGACTATGTGCTTTCACTGGGCAGCTACTCGCCCATCGTCGCGCGGCCGCTGGGCTACAGCTTGCCGATCTACCCGGTCAAGGGCTACTCGGTGACCTTTCCGGCCGGCGAGGGCTACGAACCGCCCACGCTCGCGGGCGTGGACGAGAACAACCTCGTGGCCTGGGCGCGCTTCGGCGACCGGCTGCGCTTCACCGCCACGGCGGAGTTCAGCGGCTACGACACGCGGCACACGCCGAAAGACTTCGAGCCCATGCTGCGCGCGGCGCGCCAGCTGTTCCCCAACGGCGCCGACTACGCCCAGCCCGAGTTCTGGGCCGGCCTGCGCCCGATGACGCCCGAGAACACGCCCATCCTGGGCAAGAGCCGCCACGCCAACCTGTACTTCAACACCGGCCACGGCCACATGGGCTGGACCATGGCCTGCGGCACGGCGCAGATCGTGGCCGACCTCATGAACGGGCGCCAGCCCGCGATCGACATCACCGGAATGACACTCGCATGAACGACCTCGCCTCCCCCCCCAGCACCTTCACCGTGCTGCCCTTCACCATGGACGCGGGCGTGATGGCGCGCGCCGCCATCGGCCTGGTGGTGCTGGCCACCGACCAGACCCTGGAGCACGAGTGGCGCCAGATCATGGACCTGCCCGGTGTGGCCTTCTTTGAAGCCCGCCTGCACAACTCGCCCGACATCACACCCGCCAACCTGGCGGCGATGGAGAAAGACATCACGGCCGCCGTGCAGCTCATCGTGCCCGACGTACCGCTGCAGGTCGTGGCCTTCGGCTGCACCTCAGGCTCCATCGTGATCGGCGAGGAGCAGGTAGCGCAGCGCATCCGCCAGGCCCGCCCCGGCGTGGCCTGCACCACGCCCATCACCGGTGCCGTGGCCGGCCTGCGCCAACTGGGGGCGCAGCGCATCGCGCTGATCACGCCCTATGTGCAGAGCGTGAACGCGCTGTTTGAACAGCACCTCGTCGCCAAGGGCTTCGATGTGACGCGCATCTCCTCGTTCAACCACAGCAACGACAACGAGGTCGCCCGCATCGACGCGGCATCGCTGCGCGCGGCCATCCTCGCCACCGGCGCCCACGACGACGTCGACTCGGTGTTCGTGTCGTGCACCAGCCTGCGCATGGCGGAGCTGACGCGCGACGTCGAACAGGCGCTCGGCAAGCCCGTGGTCGCCAGCAACACCGCCATGGCCTGGCACGCGCTGCGCCTGGCCGGCGTGCGCGATGCCCTGCCCCAGTTTGGAAGACTGTTCGAGGTCTGACGCCTGACGCGCGTTCGGACACCCTCTGAATCCCGATCCCGTTCCCCTACCCGCCTTTACCCAGGAGTGCATCATGAGTTTTCGCAAGGTCCCCGGTTTCCAACCCCTTCGCGCCACCGCCGCGGCCTGCCTGCTCACGCTGGCAGGCGCTGTGCCGGCCTTCGCGCAGGACGCCATCAACATCGGCGCGGTGCTGTCCCTCACCGGCGCCAACGCGACCGTGGGTGAGGACGTGCGCCGCGGCGTGATGCTGGGCGTGGAGCATGTCAACGCCAAGGGCGGCGTGCTGGGCAAGAAGTTCAACGTGATCGTCGAGGACTCGGGTGGCAACCCCACCACGGCGCTGAATGCCGCGCGCAAGCTGGCCACCGTGGACAAGGTGCCGGTCGTCATGGGCGAATACTCGTCGGGTATCACGCTGCCCATGGCGCAGTACCTGGTCAAGGAGGGCGTAACCCACCTGAACATCGCCAGCAGCAGCACCAAGGTGCGCGCGCTCGGCGCCACCTCGTTCAGCCTGGTGGGGCTGGAGAACTTCGGCAACAAGTTCTCGGCCGAAGACACCTACGCCCTCGGCTATCGGCGCGTGGCCATGATCGCGCCCAACAACGCCTATGGCCAAGGCGTGTTGGAGGGCTACAAAGCGGACTTTGAAAAGCTCGGAGGCAAGATCGTGACCGAGGTGCTGTACACGGCCGGCCAGTCCACCTACCGGCGCGAGCTGCAGCAGATGGCGCGCAGCACCCCCGACGCCTATGTCTACACCGCCTATGGGCAGGAGTCGGCCGTGATCAACCGCGAAGCCGAGGAGCTGGGCCTGCGCAAGACGCCGTGGTACGCCATCCTCATGAGCATGAGCCTGTCCGACACGCCGCCGGCCATCGCCAACGGCCAGCTCGGCATGGAGCTGGGCTCGGTGCAGGGCCCCGCCGGCAAGGCCTATGCCGACGCTTTCGCTGCCAAGTACAAGGAAGGTTTCAAAACCTCGTACACCGGCTACGGCTACGACGCGGTGCTGATGACCGCTGCCGCCATTGAAAAGGCCAAGGCGACCACGGCACCCGCCATTCAGGTGGCGCTCAAGGACCTGGGCACGGCCGGCTTTCCCGGCGTGACCGGCACCATCCGCTTCGACCAGGACCGCCAGCGCGTGGACCCGCCGTACGACAAGCTGAAGTTCGAGAGCGGCAAGCTCGCCCCCCGCTGAACCTGAACCCGCGCCGGGCCGGCCGGTGGACATGGCCGGCCCGCGCGGATTAGCCCGAGACCCCCGAGATGCTTCAATTCCTGGTTGACACCGTGCTGCGTGCCTCCGATCTGGCGCTGATTGCGCTGGGCCTGAGCATGCTGTACAGCCTGGTGAAATTTCCGAACGTCGCCCATGTGCAGTACGCCATGTTCGGCGCCTACGCCACCTATGCGCTGCACAGCACCGGCGTTCCGCTGGTGGGCGCGCTGCTGATTGCCAGCACCCTGAGCGGGCTGCTCACGCTCGTGCTGCACGTGCTGGTGTTCCGCCGCCTGCTGCGCGGTGGGCCGGCCATTGCCATGATCGGCTCGCTGGCCATCGCCATGCTGGTGATCGCCAGCATGCAGGGGCTGGCCGGATCGTTTCCGCGCATGTTCAACCTGCCGCGCGTCGAGCCGCTGGTGCTGGGCGGGGCGCGCATCGCCCACACGCAGCTGTACCTGATCGGCACCACGGCCGTGCTGCTGGCGCTGTTCGTGCTGCTGCTGTTCTACACGCGCCTGGGCCGCGCCATGCGGGCGCTGGCCAGCAACGGCATGCTGGCCAATGCCTCGGGGCTCAACGCCGAGCACATCACCTACTTCGTCAGCTTCACCGCCGGCGCCATTGCCGGGCTGGGCGGCAGCATGCTGGCGCTGTCCACCGGCGCGCACATCAACCTGGGCAACGACCTGCTGCTGCCGGTGTTCGCTGCAGCCATCCTGGGCGGCCTGGGCAACCCGCTGGGCGCCGTGGTCGGCGCACTGCTGATTGCCATCACGGAAACCGCGGTGACCAACATCAACTTCGGCATGTTCTTCGGCCGCGAGCTGGTGTTCATGCCCGTCGCCTACATCAGCGCCGCCTCGTTCCTGATCCTGCTGCTGGCATTGCTGTTCAAGCCTTACGGGCTGTTCGACCGGGAGGTCCGCCGTGTTTGATTTCGCCATCTCTTCGCTGACCATCGCCGGCATCTACGCGCTGATGGCCCTGGGCCTGAACCTTCAGGCAGGCTATGCCGGGCTGCTGAACTTCGGCCACATCGCCTTTGCCGGCCTGGGCGCCTACGCGGCAGGCATCGGCTTCGGGCTGGGCTGGTCGCCCCTGGCCAGCCTGGGCCTGGGCGTGGGCCTGGCCATGACGCTGGGCTGGTTCATGGCCGGCCTGGGCCGCAAGCTGGCCTCCGACTACTGGGGCATCGCCACCCTGGCGATTGCCGAGATCCTGCGCACCATCGCCACCAACGAGGGCTGGCTCACCGGCGGCGCCAACGGCATCAGCGCCATCCCGGCCTTGTTCGATGGCGTGCCGCGGCCCTGGAACGGCGTGGCCTTCCTGGCGCTGGTTCTGGCCATCGTCGCGGCCGGCGCCCTGCTCTGCACCCGCCTGGGCAACGGCCGCTTTGGCCGCGCCCTGCGGTTGATGCGCGAGGAGCCGCAGCTGGCCACCTGCATGGGCTACGACCTGCGCTCGCTCAAGACGCGCGCCATCATGAGCGGAGCCGCCGTGACGGCGCTGGGCGGTTTTCTCTACGCCCACTACATGAGCTTTGCCGGGCCCGACTACATGCTCGCGTCCGAGACCTTCCTGCTGTGGACCATGCTCATGATCGGCGGCCTGGGCAGCACGCTCGGGGTGCTGGTCGGCGTGGTGATGGTGCAGGCAGCGCACGTGTTGGTGCCCTTCGCCAAGGACTGGATGGGCTTTGACTCCGACATCGCCGGCGCCCTGCGCCTGGGCCTGATCGGCGCCATCCTGCTTCTGTGCCTGCTGTGGCGCAGCGAGGGCCTGTTCCCTGAAAAGTTGCGGAGGATTCCATGAACACTGCCCTGCTCCAGGTCGACAACGTCGCCAAGTCTTTTGGCGGCAACCATGTGCTGCAAGACCTGAACCTGTCGGTGGCGCCCGGCGAGATCGTGGGCCTGCTGGGCCCCAACGGCTCGGGCAAGAGCACCCTGCTCAACCTCATCACCGGCTTTGCCGCGGCCAACCGCGGCCAGATCCTGCTCAAGGGCCGCCGCATCGAGCAGTTGCCCGCGCACCGCATCGTGGCGGCCGGCATTGGCCGCACCTTCCAGCTGCCGTCGATGCCGAAAAAGATGTCGGTGATGGAAGTGGCCATGGCCGCCGCCACCGAACACCACGGCGTGTGGGACACGCTGCTCGGCCTGAGCGCCGCCCGGCGCGTGGAGCAGGCCGCCCATGCCAAGGCCACGGCCCTGCTCGAGCAGCTGCTGCTGACCCACGTGCGCGACCTGCCGGCCTCGGCCCTCTCGGGCGGGCAGAAGAAGCTGCTGGGCATCGTCTGCGCGCTGATGGGCGACCCGCGCCTGCTGATGCTGGACGAGCCCACGGCGGGCGTGCACCCCAACCTGCGCCGCGACATCGTCCAGGCGCTGCAAAAGCTCAACGCCCAGGGCATGACGCTGGTGATCGTCGAGCACGACATGCATTTCATCCGCGAGGTGTGCACGCGCTGCATCGTGCTCGACCGCGGGCGCATCGTGGCCAGTTGCCGGCCCGACGAGCTGGCGTCCAACGAACATGTGGTGCAGGCCTACCTGGGCCGCACCGACAAAGAACCCTGCGCAGAGGCTGCCTGATGATCAAGATCGACAACATCATCGCGGGCTACACCGCGGAAGTGGACATCCTCAAGGGCATCTCGCTGCAAGTGGCGCGCTCCGAAATCGTCACCCTGCTCGGCCCCAACGGCTGCGGCAAGTCGACGCTGCTCAAGGCGATTGCCGGCGTGCTGCTGCCGCGCAGCGGCAGCGTGGTGCTGGGCGGGCAGGACCGCACGCGCATGCCCGTGCACCGCAAGATCCGCCACTGCAGTCTGGGCTTTGTGCCGCAGACCGAGAACATTTTCAGCAACCTCACGGTGCGCGAGAACATGCAGGTCGGCGGCCACTACCTGGCCAAGGCCGACTGCGTGCAGCGCATGGAGCAGCTGTGCGAGCTGTACCCGGTGCTGCGCCGCAAGTTCACGGCCCCGGCCGCGTCGCTGTCGGGCGGCGAGCGCCAGATCCTGGCGCTGGCGCGCGCCCTCATGCCCAGCCCCCAGGTGCTGCTGCTCGACGAGCCCTCGGCGGGCCTGTCGCCCAAGGTGCTGCAGGAGGTGTTCGACGCCATCGTCGAGGTGCGCGCCAAGGAGAGTGTCACCATCCTCATGGTCGAGCAAAACGCCATGGAGGCCATGCGCATGTCCGACCGTGCGTACATCCTCTCCATGGGCACGGTGGCGCTGACCGGCAACACACGCGACCTGATGCACGACCCCCAGGTGCGCGAGCTGTACCTGGGCGGCAGAGCAGCCTGATTCAGCCCGCGCCGAAGGGGTAAGGCGCCAACGCAATCAAGCGAACAAACGCCTCCCGATCGAACGCCTTCCCCTCCCCCATTCCCCGCGCCCTGCGCCAACACCCCAAGCCAGACCCGGCAAGGGGCGCATTTCCCTGCCTTGACCTCCCCGCAACCCAAGGAACTGCCATGCCCCACCCACGCCAATTTGTCCGCCACACCCTGTGCGCCAGTGCCGTAGCCGTCATCGGCCTGCTGGCCACCACAGCCCACGCCCAGGTCAAATTCGGTGCCGTGCTCTCGCTCACCGGCGCCAGTGCCAGCGTGGGTGAAGACCAGCGCCGCGGAATGCTGATTGCCATTGACGACATCAATGCCAGCGGCGGCGTGCTGGGCCAGCCGGTGCAGCTGATCATTGAAGACACCGGCGGCCGCGCAGTCAGCGCGCTCGAAGCCGCCAAGAAGCTGGTCAACGTCGACAAGGTCGCCGCCGTGTTTGGCGAATATTCATCGAGCCTCACCATCCCCGTCGGGCAGTACGTCGTCAAGGAGGGCCTGCCCTTCATCAACCACGGCAGCTCCAGCCCGGCCGTGCGCAGCATTGGCGATGGCGGCTTCAGCGTGATCGGCCTGGACACCGCATCGGCCCAGTTCGCCGCCAAGGACCTGTGGGACCAGGGCGCGCGAAAGGTCGCCTTCATCGCACCCAACAACGCCTATGGCCAGGGCATTGCGCCCGAGTTCCAGAAAAACTTTGAGGCGCTGGGCGGCCAGGTGGTGTCGCTGGTGCTGTACACCGCAGGCCAATCCACCTACCGGCGCGAACTCCAGCAGATGGAGCGGGCCAAGCCCGACGCCTACGTATACAGCGCCTACGGCCAGGAAGCCGCCGTCATCAACCGCGAGGCCTTCGACCTGGGCCTGAACAAACCCCAGCCCTGGTACGCCATCTACCACACCATGTGCACCACCGACAGCGCGCCCGCCCATGTCGAAGGCCAGCGCGGCATGGACGTGAACGCCGTCGGCCCGCAGGGCAAGGGCTTCCAGACCGCGTATGAAACCCGCTACGGCCACGGCTTCAAGTCGTCGTACACCGGCTACGCCTACGACGGCGTGCGCATGGTGGCCGCTGCCGTCCAGCGGGCCGGCAATACGCAGCCCGATGCGGTGAAGCAGGCGCTGCGTGCGGTGGGGCAGAACTACGAGGGTGCGACCGGCGCCATCCAGTTTGCGGCCGATGGTCAGCGTGGGGTGCAGCCGTATATGAAGACGAAATACAGCGGGAAGATTGTGCCGCGCTGATTGTTAGATTTTCAGCATTAAAAGAGCTTCTAACGCTTTATGGACGGGCGTTAGTAGCTTCTCTTTTTATAGCAATTGAGATTCAGGGATTGATTGGAAATTAAGCCTAGTTTGGGTTCCGGCCCCCAAATGGAATCTCAGTCGGCCATTCGAAAGTCCGCCAAATTTTCGCGGCATTGGGGGGCCTAAGCAGCAACGCCGTAATCAGCCATCCTGCTTCTCACAGAGTGCATGTCAGTGCAGAAAATCGGGGATGTTTTCGCCTATCGCAATCTGCAAGCTACCTCGGCAAGCGGAGGCGACTCGACTAACCCACGGAGGACCGGCGATGGGTCAAATATGAGCGACTTCCCTTGGCACGACCCGAATATCAGTTAGCCCCTAAGTTTGTGTCAATTTGTAGTATGGTCGCTACCAAACTTGATACAAGGAACGCGTGTGAAGTCTTTCAATCACGGTTTGGACGAGCTTCAGAAGGTGCTTGAACTTGGGAGGCAACAGTGGCTACTTGGCGCAGGGTCAAGTGTGGAGTCAGGCATCCCGCTTATGTATCCACTGACGAAACGAGTTAAAGCCTGCCTTTCAGGGGATGACCTAGTCTTGTTCGACTCAATCATGACGGATTTGCCTGATGAGTCGCACGTTGAGCACACGCTCAGCCATCTGGGCGATCTAATGGCTTTGGCCATTCGGTCTAAAGGAAAGACCGCTAAAGTCGGCACGGCTGACGTTGCATTGCACCAGATGGAAAAAACGTACCGCGCGATCGTGGAATGCATCGCAACCACTGTTAGGTATGGATATCGAGCAGCCAGTACGACGAAACCAGAAGAAATAGGACGCAGCGATGTCCCTATCGTGGATGTAGATGCTCACCTGAATTTCGTAAGACAGATCTTCAAGGGGCGGGCCAATCTGGAACCGAGATCTCAAATAGGCTTCATCACCACAAACTACGACACGCTTTTGGAGGACGCGCTGGCGATGGATCGGCGGGTGGCGCTTGATGGGTTCTTGGGGGGAGCCATTGCCTATTGGAATGGTGACAGCATTGACCCAGCTACGGCCACGAACAATAAATCGCACAAAGTGCTTAAGTTACACGGCTCAGTCGATTGGTTTCGCCATCCGCAGATGGGGCTATTGCGTGTTAGGTACGGCGTGAAGTACCTGTCAGATTTGGCGAGTACGCTTATTTATCCTCAAGCAACGAAGTACCTGGAGACTCAAAAGGACCCATTCGCAAAAATCTTTGACTGCTTCCGGCGCGTGCTTCTCTCATCGGGGAACCACCTACTTGGAATTGTTGGTTATAGCTTCGGCGATAACCACATCAACGCAGAAATTGAATTCGCGCTTGAGGATAGAAACAACAAAACCGTTGTGATTGCCTTCTCTCGAGAAGTTACGGACGGACCAGGAACGAGCGTCTGCAATACGTTGAAGACCTGGCTTGCGAATGCTAACTATGGGTCACGCGTTTACGTTGCTACAGATAAGGCTCTCTACAACGGACCGCATCGCCTCGCGCCGCCGCCGGGGACTCCCGATCTGACTTGGTGGACCTTCGAAGGTATGACCAAGTTCTTGGAAACTGGAGTTCCAGCATGACCGTATTTCAAGAAAACCCAGATCTGCTCATTGGCCAAGTCGTTGAAGTGAGCGGTACAGCAATTCGTGTCGAACTTGATCGCCGCCTTTCGGAGTTGTCCCGCGTGGTGGATGGGCGGGTTTGCCCCATCGGACAACTTGCGAGCATCGTAAAGATTCATTACGGACGCAGAGTTCTTTTTGCCTATGTTCGCATGCTGCGCATGCGCTCAGAACTAGCCGCGGAGCTTGGGCATCGGCCGATTGCCCCCGGTGATGACTCTCGAATTCTCGAGGCGGACTTGTTTGCCGAAGGAAGTTGGAATCCGGCCGAGTCGCGTTTGCTGTTTTCTCGCGGGGTCGAAACCTATCCTCTTCCACTTCAGGGCGTCTATCTGACGACACCACCAGAGTTAGAGATGGTTTTCTCGGCTGCTGAACATGCAGCTGAGGCCTTAACGGTGTCGCCACTAATTCAGTTCGGCGAATATGTCGGCGGAAACGGTGCCGCTTGCAGAGCCAACGTGGACAAGCTTTTCGGGCAGCATTGCGCCGTTTTGGGCTCCACAGGCTCTGGAAAATCTGGCACTGTCGCTGCCATTCTCAGATCGGTGCTCGAGCACACTGCCAAGAACGGCACTGCGCTGAGGCCTCGGATTGTCCTCATCGATCCGCACGGCGAGTACTCCGCTGCGTTCCGCGAACAAGCAACAGTGCTACGTGCATATGACGCAGCTGCGAACGAAGACCAACCCGAGGCAGTCGAGCAATTGCGGCTTCCGTTCTGGCTAATGACTGGCGATGAGCTTCGAGGGCTAATCATCGGGAAGACCGAAGCTGAGGCGACCTCACAGAACAACATAGTCTATAAGGCGTTGAAGCACGCTCGGATGGTGAGCGCTGGCATCGTTCAGCCTCTTCCACCCAATGCAGTTGGTGATTTTGCGTCTTCCCTTTGCGACGGCAAGACCGATGCAGATGTTTCTGGGTTTGATCGAGACAAGCCCCACCGCTTTAGTCTCAATGAGTTCGTAAAGCACATCGATGAAGTTCAAGGCCGTAAGGCAGGAAAGACGGAGAGCGCATCAGCAACTGACAGAAAGTCATTGGATTCGATTCTGGATAAGCTGAATGTCTTAAGAACTGATCCGCGTCTGAAGTTTTTGATGCGAGAAGATGCCGACGACACACTAGACAAGGCCATTCTCCAACTAACAGGCTCCGGAGCGAACGGAAGTACGCTGAAGCTTGTCGACGTTTCTGGTGCTCCCAATGAGGTTGCGGGAACGCTCACTGCGATGATTTGCAGGATGCTGTTTAGCTACAAGATGTGGCAGACCAAGGCTCAGCGACGTAGTGATCCGCTTCTTCTTGTTTGCGAGGAAGCGCATCGATACGTGCCAGATCGAGGTGAGGCGCAATACAGGGAAGCTCAAGAAGCTGTACGGCGAATTGCGAAAGAAGGACGCAAGTACGGCCTGGGGCTAATGCTCGTCTCGCAGCGACCGTCGGATGTCGAAAGCACGGTTCTATCGCAATGCAACTCCTGGATCATTTTGCGGTTGACAAATGGCAGAGACCAAGAACACGTAGGAAGATTTTTGCCTGACTCCTTGGCGGGCATCACAAAGATACTCTCGTCGCTATCCCGCAGAGAGGCAATCTTTGTCGGCGAGGCTGCTGCCTTGCCGGCTCGCATACGAATTCGAGCCCTCACAAAGGAGCAGCTTCCAGACTCTCACGACATAAGCTTTGTGGAAGGTTGGACGGAACCCCCACTCGGCGAACATGACATTACGGGAATCACCGACCGTTGGGTGGGGTAAGTGCGGCAGTGACATTCAAGCGGACAAAGACATGCAAAAAAATGCCGCTACCGCCCGCCCAAAAATCGACGTTAGCTATTTAACTGATAGCATCGATCGCTTTATATTGGAAACCAATATAGCCTAGCCCCAAGCTGCAAGTGCCTCGCTAACCACCTTCTCCGCCCCCTCCCCCACCCCACACAACGGCAGCCGCAGCGTCGCCTCGCACTGCCCTTGCAACGCAGCCGCCAGCTTGGCGGGCCCCGGGCTGCTCTCGGTGAACAGGGCGCGGGTGAGAGGAAGCAGCTTCACAAACCGCTCACGCGCGGCCAGCCACTGGCCTGCCTGCATCTCGCGGCACACGGCGGCCACTTCGGCGGGGACGATGTTGGCCACTACCGAGATCACGCCGTGGCCGCCGAGCGCCAGATAAGGCAGCGTGGTGAAGTCGTCGCCGCTGTAGCGCATGAAGTTATCCGGCACGGCTTCGAGCACCGCGGCGGCGCGGGCCATGTCGCCGGTGGCGTCTTTCAGGCCGGCAATGTGGGGGTGCCGTGCCAGCGTGGCCACGGTGTCTACCGCCATATCGACCACTGTGCGGCCGGGCACGTTGTAGAGCACCAGGGGCAGCGCGGTGGCTTCCGCCTGGGCCGTGAAGTGCGCCACCATGCCGCGCTGCGTGGGCTTGTTGTAGTACGGCACCACGCTGAGCAGCGAGTGCGCGCCGGCCTGGGCGGCAAAGCGGGCCAGGCTGACGGCTTCGGCCGTGGAGTTCGCGCCGACGCCGGCCATGATGTGGATGCGGCCTGCGGCGTATTCCACGGCGGTGGCGATCAGGTCGTGGTGTTCGTGGTGCGACAGCGTGGACGATTCGCCCGTGGTGCCGGCCACCACCAGGCCCACCGTGCCCTGGGCGATGTGCCAGTCCACCATGCGGCGCAGCGCGGGTTTGTCAATGCTCTGGTCAGCCTTGAACGGAGTGAGCAGGGCCACCAGGCTGCCGCGGGGCAAGGCGGCGTGGGGGTTGGAGGATGCGGCGGGGCTGGATGTAGACATGGGACGGCTTGATAGGCTGGAATTTAGAGAAACGCCGCCCCCGCGCGCACCGCGCACGCGAGGGTGGTTCACGCAAGGGCTGGCGGGTTACGCGTCGACCGCCACGCGCTGGGCGGCCGGTGACTGCAGCTGCTGTTGCAGGCGCTCGACGTTCTTTTCGTAGGCGCGCAGATTGGCTTCCTTGACCGGGCCAAAGCCGCGCACCTGCATCGGCGCGGCGGCCAGCGCCAGCGCCACGTCGCGCTGGTCGGCGCGCAGCTGCGCCACCAGGTCGCGCATCTGCTGTTCGTAGCGGGCAACCAGGGCGCGCTCGGCCTTGCGCTCATCGCTGTAGCCGAACACGTCCAGGGCCGTGCCGCGCAGGAACTTCAGGCGCGCTAGCAGGCCAAAGGCGGTCATCATCCAGCCGCCCCATTCGCTCTTGGCCGGGCGGCCTGTGCGCTGGTCGATGCGGCTGAGCACGGGCGGTGCCAGGTGAAAAGTCAGCTTGGACTGGTCTTCAAACTGCGCGGCCAGCTGCTCGCGGAACTCGGGCGCGGCGTGCAGGCGGGCCACTTCGTACTCGTCCTTGTAGGCCATGACTTTGTAGAACGACTGGGCCACAGCCTTGGCTATATCGTCCTGGCCGGGCCACAGGCGCGCTTCGGCGGCGCGCACTTCGTCCACCAGCGCACGGTAGCGTGTGGCGTAGGCGCTGTTCTGATAGGCCTCCAGCAGGCTGCTGCGGCGCGCGACCAGCGTGTCGAGCGATTGCTCGGCCAGCGGCTGGGGCGCTGCCACCAGGCCGGCGTGCTGCAGCACGGCCTGCGGGTCGACCGCATGGCGGCGGCCCCAGCGGAAGGCGGCCAGGTTCATCGGCACGGCGGCGCCGTTGAGCTCGATCGCCCGCTCGATGGCCTGCGCGCTGACCGGCACAAAACCGCGCTGGTAGGCCGCGCCCAGCATGAAGAGGTTGGTGCCAATGGCGTCGCCGCACAGCGCCAGCGCCAGGCGGCCGGCGTCGATCACTTCCACCTGCTCCCTGCCCACGGCGCGCACCACGGCCTGCTCCAGCGGGTTGGTGGGGAACTGCAGGTCCGGGTTCTGCACGAACGCGCCGGGCATGACTTCCTGGCTGTTGAGCAGCACGCGCGTGGCGCCCTTGCGCGCCATGGTGAGCGTGTTGCCCGATGCGGCCACGACCAGGTCGCAGCCCATGATGGCATCCGCCCCGCCCGGCGCCACGCGCACGGCGGCAATGGCCGCGGTGTTGATGCCAAAGCGCAGGTGCGTCCACACCGAGCCGCCCTTTTGCGCCAGGCCCGCCATGTCGAGCACGCCCGAGCCCTTGCCTTCCAGGTGCGCGGCCATGCCCAGCAGCGCGCCGATGGTCACCACGCCCGTGCCGCCCACGCCGGTGATGACCATGCTGTAGACGCCGTGGCGCAGGTCGGGCAGGGTGGGTTCCGGCAGCGTGGGTTCGCTCTGGCCGCCCTTGTCGCCCTTGCCACCGGCACCCTTGCGCAGCTTGGCACCGTTCACCGTGACAAAGCTCGGGCAGAAGCCCTTGACGCAAGAAAAGTCCTTGTTGCAGGCTGACTGGTCGATGGCGCGCTTGCGTCCCAGGTCTGTCTCCAGCGGCACGACGGCCACGCAGTTGGACTGCACGCCGCAGTCGCCGCAGCCCTCGCACACGGCGGGGTTGATGACGACGCGCTTGTCCGGATCGGGGAAGGTGCCGCGCTTGCGGCGGCGGCGCTTTTCTGCGGCGCAGGTCTGGTCGTACACCAGCACGGTGGTGCCCTCCAGCTCGCGCAGCAAGCGCTGCACGGCGTCGAGCTCGTCGCGGTGGTGCACCGTCACGCCGGGGGCCCAGCCGGTCACGCCGTCGTATTTGCCGGGCTCGTCGGTCACCACGGCGATGCGCACCACACCCTCGGCATGCACCTGCTGGGTGATGCGCACCGGGTCCAGCGGGCCGTCGTGGCGCTGGCCGCCGGTCATGGCCACGGCGTCGTTGTAGAGCAGCTTGAAGGTGATGTTGGTCTTGGCCGCCACCGCCGCGCGGATGGCCAGCAGGCCCGAGTGGAAGTAGGTGCCGTCGCCCATGTTCTGGAACATGTGGGCACGCTTGGAAAACGGTGCCTCGCCCACCCAGGCCATGCCCTCGGCGCCCATCTGGGTGTAGCCGAGGGTGTCGCGCCCCATGGTCTGCGCCATCCATGAGCAGCCGATGCCGGCATAGGCGCGGCTGCCGTCGGGAATGCGCGTGGACGTGCTGTGCGGGCAGCCGGCGCAGAAGTAGAAGCTGCGCGCCATCACATCCACCGCGCCGAGCACGGGCTTGCGCCGGGCCAAGGCATGCACAGTGTCGAGCAGCGCCGGCTCGGTGGCCGCCAGCCGGTGGCCGACGACCTGGGCGATCTGCGCCGCGTCCAGCGCCATCTCGACGCGGAACAGCTTGGCGCCCTGCTCGTCCTTCTTGCCGATGACGCGCGGCGCGTCGGCCGCGCCGTACAGGATTTCCTTGAGCTGCGCTTCGAGCAGCGCGCGCTTTTCCTCGATGACGATCACCAGGTCCAGCCCGCGCGCGAACTCGCCGATGCCCTGGGGCTCCAGTGGCCACACCATGCCCACCTTGTAGACCACCAGGCCCAGCTGCTGCGCGCGTGCCTCGTCAATGCCCAGATCGGCCAGCGCCTGGCGCAGGTCCAGCCAGCTCTTGCCCGAAGTGACGATGCCGATGCGGGCACCCTCGCGCTGGCCAAAGGCCACGCGGTCGATGCCGTTGGCACGCGCGAAGGCACGGGCCGCGTCGAGCTTGTGGTTGACCAGGCGAAATTCCTGCGCGTGCGGCGTGTCGGGCAGGCGGATGTTGAGGCCGTCCGGCGGCAGGCCGTCCGATTCGGGCAGCGCGATGGCCAGCCCTGCGTCGTCAACTTCCACCGAGCCCGAGGCGTCGGCCGTGTCCTTGATGCACTTCATGCCCACCCAGGCCCCGCTGTAGCGCGACAGCGCCCAGCCCAGCAGACCGTATTCGACCAGCTCGGACACGCCGGCCGGCGACAGCACAGGCATTTGCGCGTCGACCAGGGCGAACTCGCTCTGGTGGCAGGTGGTGGACGATTCGCAGGTGTGGTCGTCGCCCATCAGCACCAGCACGCCGCCGTGCTGGGAGCTGCCGGCCAGGTTGCCGTGGCGGAAGGCGTCGCCGCTGCGGTCCACGCCAGGCCCTTTGCCGTACCAGATCGAGAACACGCCATCGAAGCGGCCGTCGCCACCGATCTCGGCCATCTGCGTGCCCCAGACAGCGGTGGCGGCCAGGTCTTCATTCACGCCGGGCACGAACACCACGTCGTGCGCGTCGAGGTGCTTGCGCGCCTTCGCCAGCTGGTCGTCGTAGGTGCCCAGGGGCGAACCGCGGTAGCCGGTGATGTAGCCGGCGGTGTTGAGCCCGGCCGCGCGGTCGCGGCGCTTTTGCATCATCGGCAGGCGCACCAGGGCCTGCACGCCGGTCAGGTACACCGTGCCTTCGGACGCGGTGTACTTGTCGTCCAGTCCTACGGACCGCAGGCTGGTGCCAATGCTCATATCGCTCATACCGTGTCTCCTTGGATTCTTCGTGACGTTGCGAGGGGATCAGGGCTGGGGCACGCCGGCCTGGGACGCAGGAAGGCATCCAGAAGCCGTTGGCATCCGCGTCTCAGCCTCGGCGGAGTACTTTTCCCGCGTAAAATGCAACCCATCCACAAAGTGTAGACAGTTATGACGACATGCGTCAACAACATTGAACAGACACTGTGGTAATGTTGTGCAGCCGTGGTTTGGGCTTATGGAGCAACGGTGCCGACACCTAAAATGCGCCACGGATAACCGCACCAAGCTCCCACACCCACGCTGCCTCCTGCTCCACCCTGCCCCGCCCGCCAGGCTCTGCGGGCGATGGCGAACCTGCCAGACTGTCCCTCACTACCAACTGCACCGATGGCCACCAAAAGCACCAAAAAACCAGCGCATGTGCCACAGACCCGGGATGAAAGCAGTGTGGAGCGGCTGTATTTCGAATTGCGCGAGCGCGCCATGCGCTATGACTTCCGCCCCGGCGCGCGGATCAACGAACAGGCCCTGGGACGCGAATTCGGCGTCAGCCGGCCGCCGCTGCGCGAAGCCCTGAACCGCCTCGTGGCCGAGGGCTTTCTCGACTTCGTCATGAACAAGGGCTTCTTTCGCAAGTCCATCAGCGTGGAGGAGTTGTTCAACCTCTACCAGGTGCGCATTGCGCTGGAGCGGCGCGCGGTGTACCTGGCGGTCGAACATGCGAGCGATGCGGAAATCGAAGGCCTGCGCGACTACTGGAACAGCGTCATGGCCAATGCTGCGGCGATGTCCATCGGTGACCTGCTGCTGGCAGACGAGGAGTTCCACCGCCGGCTGGCCGCGCTGTCGCACAACCGCGAGCTGAGCCAGTTCCTGGAGCAGGTGACGCGGCGCATCCACGTGGCCCGCCACATCGACCTGGAGCAGTCCGACTGGAACAGCAGCGCCTTCGACGCCCACGCCCAGCTGGTTGTTCTGCTGGGCAAACGCCAACTGCAGCCAGCGCTGGAAGCGCTCACCGAGCACATCGACATGAGCCTCAAGCGCGCAGTGCAAATCACCAAAGAAATGGTGGCCAAGTTCTTCCTGCAGGACCAGACCTGGTCATCGTCTCAGCCGCCGCAGGACCGGTGATTTCCGAAAAAAGGAACAGCCTGGCAGCACCATTTCCCGGGAGTGCGCACAGGCAAAGCGGCTGGCCTGCTGCAGATATTTTCGCCCTTGATCCGCTGAGCACCGACAGCCCTTGTGTGTGCATCCGCAGCGCAGGCCGACGCTATCATCGACCGCTTCCATGCCAGCTTTTCTCACCGCCGCCCTCTACCAATTTGTCGACCTGCCCGACTGCGCGCAGCTGCAGGCGCCCCTGCAGGCCTGCTGCGATGCCCACAGCGTGCGCGGCCTGCTGCTGCTCGCGCCCGAGGGCATCAACGGCACCATCGCCGGCCCGCCGGACGGCGTGCGCGCGGTGCTGGCCTGGCTGCGCAGCGACCCACGCCTGGCGGGCCTGCCGCACAAGGAAGCCTTTGGCGAGCGCCAGCCGTTCTACCGCATGCGCGTGCGCCTCAAGCGCGAGATCGTCACGCTCGGCGTGCCCGGCCTGAACCCGGCGCGCCATGCCGGCACCTATGTCAAGCCCGAGGACTGGAATGCGCTGATCGACGACCCCGAGGTGGTGGTGGTGGACACGCGCAACGACTACGAGGTAGGCATCGGCAGCTTTGCGCGCGCCCTGAACCCGCACACGCGCAGCTTTGCCGAGTTTCCGGCCTGGGTGGCGGCGCAATCGCAACCGGGCGGCGCGCTCGCCGGTAAGCCGCGCGTGGCCATGTTCTGCACCGGCGGCATCCGCTGCGAGAAGTCGACGGCCTACCTGAAGTCGCAGGGCTTTGGCGAGGTCTACCACCTCGAAGGCGGCATCCTCAAATACCTTGAAACCGTGCCCGAGGCCGACAGCCGCTGGCACGGCGACTGCTTTGTGTTCGACGAGCGCGTGTCGGTGGGCCACGGCCTGGCGCCGGGCCACCACCAGCTGTGCCGCGCCTGCCGCATGCCGCTGGGGGCGGCGGAACTGGCATCGCCCCACTATGCGGCCGGCGTGAGCTGCCCATATTGCCACGGCACCCGCACCCCCGAGCAAGAGCGGGCGCTTGCCGAGCGCGAGCGCCAGGTGCAGCTGGCCACCGAGCGCGGCCAGGCCCATGTGGGCGCGCGCCTTCCGGCCCCGGTGCGTGCGCACGAACCCGGCCCCACCGGCGCACCAAAGGCGCCATGAGCGCCCTGCCCGTCCTGTATTCGTTTCGCCGCTGCCCGTATGCGATGCGTGCGCGGCTGGCCCTGGCCGTGTCGGGCCAGGCGTGCGAGCTGCGCGAGGTGGTGTTGCGCGACAAGCCCCGGGGCCTGCTGCAGGCCTCGCCCCAGGGCACGGTGCCCGTGCTCGTGCTGCCCGACGGCCAGGTGCTCGAGCACAGCCTGGACATCATGCTGTGGGCGCTGCAGGCCCACGACCCGCTGCACTGGCTGAACCCCAGTGTTGGCACGCTGGAGGCCATGCTGGCGCAGATCGCGGACTGCGACGGCCCGTTCAAGCAAGCGCTGGACCGCTGCAAATACCCGCAACGCTACCCTGGCGCGGATGTGGCCGCGGCGCGTGCGCAGGCCTGCGCCTGGCTGGCGGCGCTCGACGCACAGCTGGCGGGTACGGGCCATTTGTTCGGTGGCCACACGGCGCTGGCCGATGCGGCGATCTTCCCTTTCGTGCGCCAGTTTGCCGGCATCGATGCTGCGTGGTGGTCTGCCCAAGCCTGGCCGCACCTGCAACGCTGGCTGGAGCGCTGGGTGGCATCGCCCCTGTTCTCTCAGACCATGGACAAATACGGCGCCTGGAAGGACGGCACGCCGGGCGTGCGCTTTCCCCCCAGCGGCGCAGCCTGACGGGCAGCGCCGCCGCGCCACCCGCTGCGCTGGCGCCTCACCGCGCGGTGCGCAGCCCGCGCACGAGCAGCGTGCCCAGGGCCGCGCCAAGCACCACGAAGCAGACAAAAGACCAGTTCGCGATCGAGCCGCCGAGGAAGGTCCAGTCGATCGCGGCGCAGTCGCCCGAGCCCCTGAAGATCATCGGGATGGCGCGGCTGATGGGGTAGTTCTCGATCATTCCGTAGAAGTCGCGCCCGCACATGGCGACCTCGGGCGGAAACCACTGCAGCCAGCTCTGGCGGGCCGCCGTAAAGGCCCCAAAGCCGCAGGCCAATAGCGCCATCGCCGCCCATGGAATCCACCAGCCTTTTTGGCCTCTAACGCTTGCCAGTCCTGCGAAGATAGCTACTAAAACAAGAGCGTATCGCTGCACGATGCACATCGGACAAGGCTCCAGGCCCACGCTGTGCTGCAGGTACAGGCCAAATGCCAGCATGGCCACGCACACCGCGCTGACCAGGGCCAGCACGCGGCGCGGGGCCGTATTCCACCAGTTCAATACCATCTTTTTCCTTCATCGCCGCCCAGGCTCCGACGAAGGATGCGTCAGATGCCGGCGGCCTGGTCCAAAAACACCCGGGTGCGCCGGGGGGTCACCACCACGGTGTCGCCCTCCTTGAGGCCCATGTCCCGAAATTGCTGCGCCGAGATGTGCGCTTCAACCAAGGGGGCAGCGGCCGCATTGTCCGCTGATTGGGGGGAGGCCGCGGCCTTTAGTTCCGCACCCGCGTCGTCGAGCGGCACCAGCTCCAGCCGTGCCGTCGGTCCCACGGCAATGGCGCGCTCCAGGCGCGCGACCATGCTGTGCGCGGGCGACGCGCTGCCGGGCACATGGCGCGCCACGTCCAGGTCGTGCGGACGCACATAGGCCGAGGCGGGCGCGTCCTGGGCATCGCTGTGCTCGGGCACGTCGATCTGCATGCCGTGCACATGCAGCGCACCCTCGTGGGCACGGCCATGGAACAGGTTCACGTCGCCGAGGAACCCATACACGAACGGGCTGGCCGGGTGGTCCCAGACCTGCTGGGGCGAGCCCACCTGCTCGACCGCGCCGCTGTTCATCAGCACCACGCGGTCGGCCACTTCGAGGGCTTCTTCCTGGTCGTGCGTGACGAAGATGCTGGTCACATGCAGCTCGTCGTGCAGGCGGCGCAGCCAGCGGCGCAGCTCCTTGCGCACCTTGGCATCGAGCGCGCCAAAGGGTTCGTCGAGCAGCAGCACCTGCGGCTCCACGGCCAGCGCGCGCGCCAGGGCGATGCGCTGGCGCTGCCCGCCCGAGAGCTGCGCGGGGTGGCGGTCGGCCAGCCAGTCCAACTGCACCAGGCTGAGCAGATCGTGCACTTTTTTCTTGATCTGCGCCTCGCTCGGGCGCACGCTGCGCGGCTTCATGCGCAGGCCGAAGGCCACGTTCTCGAACACCGTCATGTGGCGGAACAGCGCATAGTGCTGGAACACGAAGCCGACGTTGCGCTCGCGCACATGCACGTCGGTGGTGTCGGCGCCGGCAAAGTGGATGCTGCCGGTGTCGGGCGTCTCCAGCCCGGCAATGATGCGCAGCAGCGTGGTCTTGCCGCAGCCCGAAGGGCCCAGCAGCGCGAGCAGCTCGCCCGAGGCGATGTCCAAGCTCACGTCGCGCAGCGCGTGGAAGTTGCCGAATTGTTTGCTGACGTTGCGGATTTCTATGCTCATGGGTGTCTTTCAGACGGCGCTGCCGCGCGCGGCCGGGGACCGCACGGCGCCAGGCCGCTCGGGCGGCAGTTCGGCCAGCACCTTGCGCTCGTGCTCGGCGCGCCACTCGGCAACCGACTTGATGACCAGGGTGACCAGCGCCAGCAGCGCCAGCAGCGAAGCCGCCGCAAACGCCGCCACCGACTGGTATTCGTTGTAGAGGATTTCGACGTGCAGCGGGATCGTGTTGGTCTGCCCGCGGATGTGTCCCGACACCACCGACACCGCGCCAAACTCGCCCATGGCGCGCGCGTTGCACAGGATCACGCCGTACAGCAGACCCCACTTGATGTTGGGCAGGGTCACGTACCAGAAGGTCTGCCAGCCGCTTGCACCCAGCACCGTGGCGGCCTGCTCCTCGTCGTTGCCCTGGGCCTGCATCAGCGGGATGAGTTCGCGCGCGATGAACGGAAAGGTCACGAACACCGTGGCCAGAACGATGCCCGGCACGGCGAAGATGATCTTGATGTCGTGCGCCGCCAGCCACGGCCCGATCCAGCCGTTGGCGCCGAACATCAGCACATAGACCAGGCCCGCCACCACGGGCGAGACCGAGAACGGCAGGTCGACCAGCGTGGTCAGGAAGGCCTTGCCCTTGAACTCGTACTTGGCGATGCACCAGGCCGCGGCCACGCCAAACACCAGGTTCAGCGGCACGGCAATCGCGGCGGTAATGAGGGTCAGGCGGATGGCCGACCAGGCGTCGGGCTCCTTCAGGGCGCTGAAGTAAGCGTCCCAGCCCTTGCGCAAGGCTTCGGTGAACACCGCCGCCAGCGGCAACACCAGGAACAAGAGCACAAAGGCCAGCGCGATGCCGATCAGCAGGTTGCGCACCCAGGGCGCTTCGGTGGTGCTGATGCGGTCGCGCCGCACGCGTGCAGTCGCGCCCGCGCTCATGCCGGCGCTCCCGCGTTGCGCCGCTGCCAGGCCTGCAGCGCGTTGATGACGAGCAGCAGCACGAACGAGATCAGCAGCATCACCACCGCCACTGCCGTGGCACCCGCGTAGTCGTATTGCTCGAGCTTGCCGATGATGATCAGGGGGGTGATTTCAGAAATCATGGGCATGTTGCCGGCGATGAAGATGACCGATCCGTACTCGCCCACGGCGCGTGCGAACGCCATGGCAAAGCCGGTCAGCAGGGCCGGCGTGATGGCTGGCAGGATGACCTTGGTAAAAATCTGCCAGCGGTTGGCGCCCAGCGAGCTGGCCGCCTCTTCAAGCTCCTTCTCGGTGTCCTGCAGCACGGGCTGTACGGTGCGCACCACGAAAGGCAGCCCGATGAAGATCAGCGCGATCACGATGCCCGCGGGCTTGAACGCCAGCTGGATGCCCAGGGGTTCGAGGTACTGCCCCACCCAGCCGTTGCCCGCCAGCAGCGCCGTCAGCGAAATGCCGGCCACGGCCGTGGGCAGGGCAAACGGCAGGTCGACCAGCGCATCGACGATCTTCTTGCCCGGAAAGCTGTAGCGCACCAGCACCCAGGCGATCAGCAAGCCGAACACCAGGTTGACCAGCGCCGCGATCAGCGAGGCGCCAAAGGTCAGGCGGTACGAGGCGAGCACGCGCGGCGCGCTGATGGCCTCCCAGAACTGTGGCCAGGTGAGCGTGAAGGTCTTGAACACCAGCGCCGACAGCGGGATCAGCACGATGATGCTCAGGTAGAACAGCGTGTAGCCCAACGTGAGGCCAAAGCCGGGCAGCACCCGCTTGGGTGCGCGCCGGCGGTTGCCCGAAGGCGCGCGGGCAGCGCCTTGCGGGACTGCGGAGGTGGCTGCGCTCATGCTTTACTTGGCACCCGGGGTGTAGAGCTTGTCGAACTGGCCGCCGTCGTTGAAGTGCACTTTCTGCGCTTCACCGAGCGAGCCGAAGTACTTGGCCACGGTGAACTGCTTGATGGGCTTGAACAGGTCGGAGTGCTTTTTCAGCACCGCCTCCGAACGCGGCCGGATGGCGTGCTTGGCGGCGATTTCCTGGCCTTCTTCCGAATAGAGGTAGTCGAGATAGGCCTTGGCCTGATCGGCCGTGCCCTTCTTGGCCACGGTGCGCTCGACCACGGCGACGGGGTTCTCGGCCGTGACGCTGACCGACGGGTACACCGCCTCCACCTTGCCGACGCCGAACTCGCGGTTGATCGACACCACCTCGGACTCGAACGTGATCAGCACATCGCCGATGTTGCGCTGCAGGAACGTTGCCGTGGCATCGCGCCCGCCCTTGGCCAGCACCGGTACGTTCTTGTAGAGCTTGCCCACGAACTCGGCCGCCTGCGCGTCGGTGCCACCCTTTTCGCGCACCGCGCCCCAGGCAGCTAGGTAGGCATAGCGGCCATTGCCGCCGGTCTTGGGGTTGACGACGATGACCTGCACGCCGGGCTTGACCAGATCGTCCCAGTCCTTGATCTTCTTCGGGTTGCCATTGCGCACCAGAAACAGCATGGTCGAGGTGGTGGGCGAAGCATCGTAGGGAAACTTCTTGGCCCAATCCTTGGCCACCACGCCATTCCCGGCAAGGAACTCAATGTCGGTGGTGGTGTTGAAAGTCACCACGTCGGCCGCCAGCCCGTCGTTCACGGCGCGCGCCTGGGCGCTGGAGCCGCCATGCGCCTGGTCGATCTTGATGTCCTTGCCTGTGGTCTTCTTGTAGTGGGCCACGAAAGCGGCGTTGTAGTCCTTGTAGAACTCGCGCGCCACGTCGTACGACACGTTGAGCAGCGTCGTGGTCTGGGCCGACGCCACCGCACTGGCAGCCAGGGCCACCGTGGCCAGGAGAGACTTGATTTTCAGGGTTGTCATGGGAGAAAGCCGTCCAGTGAAGCCATAGATACAGGGGATTGTGGACAGCGCGGCTTAAAACTCAAAAGAATATATTTTTGTTAATTAATCTGTATTTTGAATATAGGGCACACCACGCGCATTGAGTCTCCTCTACCAGACCGGGTCGCCACGCGCCGGCGCGCCCGACATGGCATGCTGCGCGCAGAGGCGGCAGCCGGGTAATATCGGGCCAACACCTGCCACGTCCCAATGGCAGCCCTCGGTTTCCACTGGCTGATCGTCTCTATGACCCTGCTCTCGCACCTCGGCGCATCACCGCTTGCCCCAGCTCCCGAGTCGCCTCGGGCTCCGCATCGCCGCTGGCCGGTGCCAGCGGCATTGGCAGCCGCCCTGCTCGCCGCCTGCGCCAGCACGCCGCTGCCTCCGTGGCCTGCCACGCCGGCAGCGACCGTGGTGCAGGCTCCGCGCGCCCCCACGGCCCCTGGGCCAGCCGCAGAACAGCCCCGCCCGGGCGTCGTCACGGCGCCGGTTGTCACGACGCTGCCGCAGGCGTCTGTCGACACCGCCGCGCAAGAGAGCGCGCCCTATGGCCCTGCCGTCGCCGCCCGCTTCCCCGATCCCGGCATCCGCTACGACACGCCGGGCTTGGCACCGGAGCGGCGTGCCTTCACGACCAATGCAGAAATCGGACAGTGGCTGCAGCGCATCGCCTCGGGGTCCGCATCGACCGGAACGCGCACGGCACTGCTGGCACTGGGCCCCTCGCAGCGCGGTAACCCCATTCACGCGATGGTGTTGACGCACGCTGGCGGCACCAGCCCCGACCAGTTGAGCGCCAACCAGCGCCCCACCGTGCTGCTGATGGGCCAGCAGCACGGCGACGAACCCGCGGGAAGCGAAGCCTTGCTGGTGGTGGCCAAGGAACTGGCGCAGGGCCTGCTGGAGCCCCTGCTGGAGCGCATCAACGTCATCGTCGTGCCGCGCGCCAATCCCGACGGGGCCGAGGCAAGCACGCGCGCTACCGCCAACGGCATGGATATGGACCGCGACCACCTGCTTCTCAACACACCCGAGGCCCGCGCGCTGGCGGCGCTGGTGCGCGACTACCGCCCGATTCTGGTCATCGATGCGCACGAATTCACCGTGGCCGGGCCATATCTGGAAAAATTCCACGCGCTGCAGCGCTACGACGCCCTGCTGCAATATGCCGGCACGGCCAACCTGCCCGAATTCCTGGTCAAGGCCTCGAAGGAGTGGTACCACGCCCCCATGGTGACTGCCCTCCAGGCGCAAAACCTCAGCACCGAGTGGTATTTCACCACCTCCATGCGCCCCGACGACCTCACCCTGTCCATGGGGGGCACCCAGCCCGACACCGCGCGCAATGTCAATGGCCTGAAGAACGCCGTCAGCCTGCTGGTGGAGACCCGGGGCGTGGGGATCGGACGCGCGCACATCCAGCGCCGCGTGCACACCCAGATCACGGCCGTCACCAGTGCGCTGCGCAGCACCGCAGAGCGAGCGGCCAACCTGGAGCAGGTGCGCTCGTTTGTCGTGCGCGACACCAGCGCACAGGCCTGCCGCGATCAGATGGTGGTGGAAGCCGGACCCACCCGCGAGCAACGCGACATCACCATGCTGGACCCGGACACCGGGGCCGACCGCGTGCTGCGCGTGGACTGGAACTCATCGCTTGCCTTGCGCAACCTCAAGTCGCGCCCCCGCCCCTGCGGCTACTGGCTGTCTGCCGACGCCGACGCCGCCATCGAACGCCTGCGCTTGCTGGGTGTGCAGGTACTGCGCGTGGCCGAACCCGGTGGCCTGCTGGCCGACACGTACCGCGAAACCAGCAGCGCACGGGGTGTCCGCGAAGACGTGCGCGGCCCGATGACCGAGTCTGCCGACATTGTGCGCGCGCAAGTGGCCCTGGTGCGCAGTGCCATCGACGTGCCTGCGGGCAGCTATTACGTCCCGCTCAACCAGGCCATGGCCTATCTGGCTGTGGCAGCGCTGGAGCCCGATACACAGAACAGCTACTTCGCCAACCACGTGATCGAGCGCTTGGAACACAGCGCACGGGTCATGGCCACGCCTTCTCTGGTGTTTGAAGAAACCGATTGACGCCGCGCGTGTGCGCGCAATCTGCGCTGCAGCTTTTCCAACGCCTGCGCCGAATCTGGATGGCCTGGACGACAGGTTTCCCAGATCCCGGAGCTTGTGAAGGAGCCTCGTGCGAATACGCGCTGAGCAATCCAAATTCCATGGGCGGCGCAGGTATGATCGCTGCATTGCGATTTGGCAAAGACGCGACGCTTCAGCAAGATCAACCAAATCCATAGCATCAAACGCAATGTTTATGCATCTGCCCGTAGCTCAACTGGATAGAGCAATAGCCTTCTAAGCTATAGGTCGGGGGTTCGAGCCCCTCCGGGCAGGCCACAACCCATAGTCCTTCATACGCCCTACTGGGGATTGAGGATGTGGAGACGGTTTTTTGCACCTATGGCAAGTGCCATCCGAGAGAATCGCGAGAAACTGCTAGCCGTGTTGAGGGCCGTGGTGTGAATCGGTGCGATTTCGGTGCAAATTTCACAGGGCCACGCCAGACCACAAACGGCCAAGAAAAAACCCCAGACCAGAGGGATGCTCATGTCTGGGGTTATCTATAGTGGTGGAGCTGGCGGGAATTGAACCCGCGTCCGCAAGCCTTCTTCGGGCAGATCTACATGTTTAGCGGTCTGATTTGAGTCTCGCCTTCAACATCGCGCAGTCGCACGCTATGTTGAACGCCAGTACCCTTGAATCTCGTTCCATGCCAAGGTACCCGGCCTGGAACCAGCTGACGTAAATAACCTTGCAGCCGGGAGGCTTTACAGCCCCCTTGCCCAGCCCATCAGCGTGCTGTTGCAAGGCTCACCGGTTTTAGGCGGCGAGTGCGAAACGTTCGTCGTTTGCAGTTAGTTTTTTGAATGCAGATTTACGAGCGCCAATCAAGCTCGACATGCACCACGCCGATTCCGAACCCACGTCGAAACCAGGGCAGCCCCTACAGAACGTATTTTAGGCCATGCCCAGCAATTGCAAGAGCCCCAATGGAGAATTAATCTCTGCATCCGCACGCCACCGGCCCACTTCCACTTCAGCGCCGAGGTATCCATAGGTTGCAGCGACCGTGGCCATGCCGGCTGCTCGGCCTGCAAGAATGTCGCGTTCGTCGTCACCCACGTACAAGCAATCTGCAGCGGACAACCCCAACCGAGCTGCAGCCTCCCACAGCGGCGCGGGATGGGGCTTTGGGTGAGGTGTCGTGTCGCCACTCACCACCGTAGAAGCGGTCGCAAACAAAGGTATCTCCCGTGTCAGCGGCTCAGTGAACCGGGCCGCCTTGTTGGTGACAACACCCCATACGATATTGCGCGCCAAAATCTGCTGGATCAATTCAGGAACGCCACCGAATACATGGGTGTTCTGGGTCATGCGAGCTTCGTAGTTCGCAAAAAACTCTTCCCGCATGGCCACGAAATCTGGATGCTCCGGCGTCAACCCAAACGCTTCTCCGAGCATGCCGCGCGCTCCGGCGCCCGCCATCGGCCGGTACCGCTCCAAAGGCAGGGAGGGCATGCCACGATCGGTGCGCATCTTGTCGGCAGCGGCACCCAGGTCGGGCGCACTGTCTATCAAGGTGCCGTCCAAATCAAACAAGACAGCACGCACATTCGGGAACATGGCGGCCCCTCTTTCAGGCCGCACGGCGGGTTGCCAGCAGATAGTTCACGCTGGTGTCGGCACTGAGCCAGTAGCGGCGTGTGATCGGGTTGTATTCCAGCCCACGCGTATGGTGGATATCCAGCTGGGCAGAGCGGCAGTCGGCCGCCAATTCGCTCGGGCGTATGAATTTGCTGTACTCATGGGTGCCCCGCGGCAACATATTCAGGATGTACTCCGCACCCACGATGGCGAGCACAAAGGCCTTGGCGTTGCGGTTGATGGTCGAGAAGAACACCCAGCCACCCGGCTTGACCAACTGCGCGCAAGCCCGGACAACGGAGCCCGGGTCAGGCACGTGCTCGAGCATTTCCATGCAGGTGACGGCATCGAAACTGCCAGGCTGCTCAGCGGCCAGCGATTCCACGCTGACTTCACGATATTCCACGCCTTGGGTCTGCGCTTCCAGCGCATGCAGCTGGGCCACGCGCAAAGGCTTGGTCGCCAAATCGATGCCGAGTACACGCGCACCCTTGCGCGCCATGGAGTCGGCCAGAATGCCGCCGCCACACCCCACATCGAGCACGCGTTGGTTTTGCAATGGAGAAATGGAATTGATCCAGTCCAAACGCAAGGGATTGATTTGGTGCAAAGGTCTAAATTCACTTTCCGGATCCCACCAGCGGTGGGCCAAGTCTGAAAATTTGGCCAGCTCAGAGGGATCTGCATTGACGGTGTGGTTCATGGACTAGATTCTCTACCAGAGTCAGCGGACAGGGCACCCCATAAAAAAAGCCCCGCGAACGGGGCTTTTTTGGGGCAATCAGAAGATTACTTGGCAGCGCGGGTGCCAACTACTTCGATTTCCACGCGGCGGTTCTTGGCGCGGCCTTCCTTGGTCTTGTTGTCAGCAACAGGCTGCTTTTCGCCCTTGCCTTCGGTGTAGACGCGGTTCTTTTCGATACCCTTGGAAACCAGGTACGCCTTCACGGCTTCAGAACGGCGCACCGACAGCTTCTGGTTGTAGGCATCGGTACCGATAGAGTCGGTATGACCCACGGCAATGATGACTTCCAGGTTCACGTCCTTGACCTTGGACACCAGGTCGTCGAGCTTGGCTTTGCCTTCGGGCTTCAGAACCGACTTGTCGAAGTCGAAGAAGGCGTCTGCAGCGTAGGTGACCTTGGTCGCGACGGCGGGAGCCGGTGCGGGAGCAGGAGCCGGTGCAGGAGCGGGAGCAGGTGCAGCAGCAGGGGCTGGAGCAGCGGCAACAGGAACGACCAAAGCGCCATCACAACCAGGCGCTGCGGTAGCAGGCGTCCAGTTGGCATCGCGCCAGCACAGCTCGTTCGTGCCGTTCTTCCAGACCAGCTCGTTGGTGCCGTTCTTCCAGTTGTCGATGGTTTGTGCGCCAGCGGCGGTTGCGAGCGCTGCGGAGGCAAACAACATCGCCACTTTGTTCAATTTCTTCATGGTTCTCCTCTTGGGGAAAAAGCCGCAGCCGCGCTGCGAATAAGGACGTCATCGGTGACCATCACCAAAAACGTTGAAATGATTGTGCCATACGTAACAGTGGCGGCAGGAGCCCTTTAGCATCCCTTCCGTAGGACAAAAGCGTAATTGCCGGGATGTGTTGCGCAGGTGCGACAAGCGCTTGCGCCTAAAATGAACGTCCCTTGCAGCCTCCGCCACCGCTATGACCCAGTTCGCCAAAGAAACCCTGCCCATCAGCCTTGAAGAAGAGATGCGCCGCAGTTATCTCGATTACGCCATGAGCGTGATCGTGGGTCGGGCGCTGCCGGATGCGCGCGATGGCCTCAAGCCCGTGCACCGGCGCGTGCTGTTTGCCATGCACGAGCTCAACAACGACTGGAACCGGCCGTACAAGAAGTCGGCCCGTATCGTCGGCGATGTGATCGGTAAATACCATCCGCACGGCGACAGCGCGGTCTACGACACGATTGTGCGGATGGCGCAAGACTTCTCGTTGCGCCACATGCTGGTCGATGGCCAGGGCAACTTTGGCTCGGTGGACGGCGACAACGCGGCCGCCATGCGTTACACCGAAATCCGGCTGGCCAAGATCGCCCACGAGATGCTGGGAGATATTGACAAGGAAACCGTCGATTTCGGCCCCAACTACGACGGCAGCGAGAAGGAACCCCTGGTCCTGCCCAGCAAGCTGCCCAACCTGCTCGTCAATGGCTCTTCCGGCATTGCGGTGGGAATGGCTACCAATATTCCCCCGCACAACCTCAATGAGGTGGTCGATGCCTGCCTGCACCTGCTGGCCCACCCCGAGGCGGGCATCGACGAGCTGATGGAGATCATTCCGGCGCCCGACTTCCCCACAGCCGGCATCATCTATGGCATCAATGGCGTCAAGGATGGTTACCGCACCGGCCGTGGCCGCGTGATCATGCGCGCCAAATGCCACTTCGAGGACATCGACCGCGGCCAGCGCCAGGCCATCATCGTGGATGAGCTGCCCTACCAGGTCAACAAGAAGACGCTGCAGGAGCGCATGGCCGAACTCGTGCATGAAAAGAAGCTCGAAGGCATCAGCCACATCCAGGACGAGTCCGACAAGTCGGGCATGCGCCTGGTGATCGAGCTCAAGCGCGGCGAGGTGCCCGAGGTGGTGCTCAACAACCTGTACAAGCAGACCCAGCTGCAGGATACCTTCGGCATGAACATGGTGGCGCTGATCGATGGCCAGCCGCGCCTGTGCAACCTCAAGGACCTGGTCAGCGTCTTTCTGCAGCACCGCCGCGAAGTGGTCACGCGCCGCACCGTGTTCGAACTGCGCAAGGCACGCGACCGTGGCCACGTGCTCGAAGGCCTGGCTGTGGCGCTGGCCAACATCGATGATTTCATCGCCATCATCCGCAACGCGCCGACGCCGCCGGTCGCCAAGACCGAGCTCATGGCGCGCTCGTGGGACAGCAAGCTGGTGCGCGAAATGCTGACGCGCACCCGCACGGACGGCGGCACCATCAATGCCGACGACTACCGCCCCGAAGGGCTGGAGCGCGAATACGGCATGGGACAGGACGGCCTGTACCGCCTCTCCGACACCCAGGCGCAAGAGATCCTGCAGATGCGCCTGCAGCGCCTCACCGGCCTGGAGCAGGACAAGATCGTCGCGGAATACAAGGACGTGATGGCGGTCATCGAAGACCTGCTCGACATCCTGGCCACGCCCGAGCGCGTCTCGACCATCATTGGCGAAGAGCTCACCGCGATCAAGGCGGAGTTCGGCCAGAGCAAGCTCGGCGCGCGCCGCAGCCTGGTCGAATACAGCGCGCAAGACCTGTCCACCGAGGACCTGATCACGCCCACCGACATGGTGGTGACCTTGAGCCACACGGGCTACATCAAGAGCCAGCCTTTGAGCGAATACCGTGCGCAAAAGCGCGGCGGGCGCGGCAAGCAGGCCACGGCGACCAAGGAAGACGACTGGATCGACCAGCTCTTCATCGCCAACACACACGACTACATCCTGTGCTTCTCCAACCGCGGACGCCTGTACTGGCTCAAGGTCTGGGAAGTTCCTGCAGGGTCGCGCGGCTCCCGTGGTCGGCCGATCGTGAACATGTTCCCGCTGCAGGAAGGCGAGAAGATCAACGTCGTGCTGCCGCTCACCGGCGCCATGCGCAGCTTCCCGGCCGACCACTACGTCTTCATGGCGACCAGCATGGGCACCGTCAAGAAGACCGCGCTCGATGATTTCTCCAACCCGCGCAAGGGCGGCATCATTGCCGTGAACCTCGACGAGGGCGACTACCTGATCGGCGCCGCGCTGACCGACGGCCAGCACGACGTGATGCTGTTCTCCGACGGCGGCAAGGCCGTGCGCTTCGACGAGAACGACGTGCGGCCGCTGGGCCGCCAGGCACGCGGCGTGCGCGGCATGATGCTCGAAGAAGGACAGAGCGTGATCGCCATGCTGGTGGCCGAGGACGAAAGCCAGAGCGTGCTCACCGCCACCGAAAACGGCTTTGGCAAGCGCACCGGCATCACCGAGTACACGCGCCATGGCCGCGGCACCAAGGGCATGATCGCCATCCAGCAGTCCGAGCGCAACGGCAAGGTCGTGGCCGCCACGCTGGTGCATGCCGACGACGAGATCATGCTAATCACCGACCGTGGCGTGTTGGTGCGCACGCGCGTCAGCGAGATCCGCGAGCTCGGCCGTGCCACGCAGGGCGTGACCTTGATCGCACTGGACGAAGGCGCCAAGCTCAGCGGCCTGCAGCGCATCGTCGAGAACGACGCAGCCGAAGCGGCTGGAGCCGAGGACGACAGCCAGGACCTCGACGGCACCGCCAGCGACGCACCCGCCACGCCCGACGCCTGAACGCACGCGCGCCCTGCCACACCCAGGATGGGGCGGGTGCCTGCACTATTTATTTGATAGCCATCAGCGCTTACTGCATAAGCGTTTGAGCCACTTTTGACCACAAATACCATGCAACGCCCCTACAACTTCTCCGCCGGCCCGGCGGCCATCCCCGCCGAGGTCCTGGAGCAGGCCGCCGCCGAAATGCTCGACTGGCATGGCAGCGGCATGGGCGTGATGGAGATGAGCCACCGCGGCAAGGAATTCGTCTCCATCTGCGAGCAGGCCGAGGCCGACCTGCGCGAACTGCTGGCCGTGCCGGCAGAGTTCAGGATCCTGTTCATGCAGGGCGGCGGCCTGGCCGAAAACGCCATCGTGCCGCTGAACCTCTCGCGCGCGGCCACCGTGGACTTCGTCGTCACCGGCAGCTGGAGCCAGAAGTCGCAAAAGGAAGCGCGCAAGTACGCCGCCGAGGTGAACGTCATCGCCTCGGGCGAGGACAGCGGCTTCACCACCCTGCCCGACCCGGCCCGCTGGCAGCCCAGCCGCGGCGCCAGCTACCTGCACATCTGCAGCAACGAGACCATCCACGGCATCGAATTCCACGAACTGCCCGACCTCCGGGCGCTGGGCAGCGACGCGCCGCTGGTGATCGATTTCTCGTCGCAGGTGGCATCGCGCCCCGTCGACTGGTCGCGCGTCGGGCTGGCCTTTGGCGGCGCGCAAAAGAACATCGGGCCCGCCGGCCTGACCATCGTCGTGGTGCGCGAAGACCTGCTGGGCCACGCACTGGCGGCCTGCCCGAGCGCGTTCGACTACCGCATCGTGGCCGAGCACCACTCGATGTACAACACGCCGCCCACCTGGGGCATCTACGTGGCCGGCCTCACCTTCCAGTGGCTCAAGCGCCAGCGCGAGGGCGCTGCCAGCGGCGTGGCCGCGATGGAGCTGCGCAACAAGGCCAAGGCCCAGCTGCTCTACGACACCATCGACCGGTCGCAGTTCTATGTGAACAAGGTGGCACCCCACTGCCGCTCGCGCATGAACATTCCCTTTTTCCTGCAAGACGAAACCCGCAACGACGCCTTCCTGGCCGGCGCGCGCGCGCGCGGCCTGCTGCAGCTCAAGGGCCACAAGTCCGTGGGCGGCATGCGCGCCAGCCTCTACAACGCCATGCCGCTGGCCGGCGTGCAGGCGCTGGTGGAGTACATGAAAGCCTTCGAGCAGCAGCACGCCTGAGCCCCCGATGACGACACCCCAAGCCTCCCCCGACCTCGCCAGCCTGCGCGTGCAGATCGACAACATCGACCAGCAGCTGCTGGCCCTGCTGAACCAGCGCGCCCTGGTGGCCGAGCGCGTCGGCGAAGTCAAGAAGCGCGAAGGCACGCCCTTCTTCCGCCCCGACCGCGTGGCCCAGGTGATCCAGAAGATCGAGGACGCCAACCCCGGCCCGCTCAAGAGCGCCCATGTGTCGGCGATCTGGCGCGAGATCATGTCGGCCTGCCTGGCGCTCGAATCGCCCCAGCGCGTCGCCGTCCTGGGCCCCGAGGGCACGTTCTGCGAGCAGGCCGCCGTCGAATATTTCGGCGGCGCGGCCGACCTGATGTACTGCAGCAGCTTCGACGAGGTGTTCCACGCGACGGCAGCCGGCAGCGCGCAGTACGGCGTGGTCGGCGTGGAGAACTCGACCGAGGGCGTGGTCACGCGCTCGCTCGACATGTTCCTGCACACCCCCACCCATGTGGTCGGCGAGGTCAGCCTGCTGATCCGGCACAACCTGATGCGCCAGACCAACTCGCTCGACGGCATCGAGGCCGTGCTGGCGCACCCCCAGGCGCTGGCGCAATGCCAGGCCTGGCTGTCCAAGCACCTGCCGCACGCCGAGCGCCGCCCAGTGTCGAGCAATGCCGAAGGCGCCCGCCTGTCGGCCACCAACCCGGCCTGGGCGGCCCTGTCGAGCGAACGCGCGGCCCAGCAGTTCGGCCTGCACATCGTGGCCCACGCGATCCAGGACGACGCCTACAACCGAACCCGCTTTGCCATCATCTGCCTGCCGCACACGCTGCAGACGCCGCCGCCGTCGGGCCACGACTGCACCAGCCTCATCGTCTCGGTGCCCAACCACCCGGGCGCAGTGCACGACCTGCTGGTGCCGCTCAAGCGGCACGGCGTCTCGATGACGCGCTTCGAGTCGCGCCCGGCGCGCACCGGCCAGTGGGAATACTATTTCTACATCGACCTCGACGGCCACCCGAGCCAGCCCCATGTCAGCGCCGCGCTGGCCGAGCTGCGCAGCCTGTGCGCTTTCTACAAGGTGCTGGGCACGTACCCGGTCGCCCCCTGAGGACCGCCGCATGTTTGAACAATTGGGACTGATTGGCTGCGGCCTCATGGGCGGCTCGTTCGCCCTGGCCATGAAAAAGGCCGGCCTGGTGCAGCGCGTGGTCGGCTACAGCAAGTCGCCCTCCACCACCGACCGCGCGCGCCAGCTGGGCGTGATCGACGTGGAAGCCCCCTCGGCCCTGCTGGCCGTGGCCGGCGCCGACATCGTGCTGCTGGCCGTGCCGGTCGCGGCCACCGAAGCCACGCTCCGGGCCATCAAGCACCTGGTCACGCCGCAGATGCTGGTGATGGATGTGGGCTCGACCAAGGTCGACGTGGTGCAGGCGGCGCGCCGCGCGCTGCGCGACCAGGTAGGCTCGTTCGTGCCGGCCCATCCCATCACGGGACGCGAAGTCTCGGGGGTGGAGCACGCCGAAGCCACTCTCTACAGCGGCCGCCATGTGATCCTGACGCCCACCGAACGCACGCTCACCGCACAGCTGCACAAGGCGCAGGAGCTGTGGACGGCCCTGGGCTGCCGCGTCAGCAGCATGTCGCCCGAGTCGCACGACGCGGCTTTCGCGGCCGTCAGCCACCTGCCGCACTTGCTGGCGTTCGCGCTGGTCAACGGCATCATGGGCCAGCCGCAGGCGGACAGCTTTCTGTCGCTGGCCGGCCCGGGCTTTCGCGACTTCACCCGCATCGCCGCCAGCGATCCGAAGATGTGGCGCGACATCCTGCTGGCCAACCGCGAGGACATCCTTTCCCAGTCCAGCCTCTTCCAGCAGGCCTTGCAGCAGTTCGAGCAGGCGATGCGCGGCAACGACGCGCAAGCCGTCGAGGACATGGTCACCTTGGCGAGTGAAACCCGCGCCCACTGGCACATGGGCGCACAGCGCACCAGCGAGCCCCACTGAATGTTCAGCACCGCCTTTCTCGACATCCCCCCGCTGCAGACGGCGCACGGCAGCCTCCACCTGCCGGGCTCGAAGAGCATCTCCAACCGCGTGCTGCTGCTGGCTGCGCTCAGCCACGGCACCACCACGGTGCACGACCTGCTGGCCTCCGACGACACGCGCGTGATGCTCGATGCACTGCGCCAGCTCGGCTGCACCGTCGAGGAGGACGGCGCACCACTGCGCATCACCGGCCTGGGCGGGCGCACGCCCACCTCGCCCACTGAGCTCTTCCTGGGCAACGCCGGCACCGCCATGCGCCCGCTCGCGGCTGCGCTGGCACTACTGGGCGGCGAATACCGCCTCAGCGGCGTCGCGCGCATGCACGAGCGCCCGATCGGCGACCTCGTCGATGCACTGCGCCAGCTGGGTTGCCAGATCGAGTACCTGGGCAACGCAGGCTATCCGCCGCTGCGCATCGCCCAGGCCGCCAGTGTGCCCGCGCTGTCGCTGGCCGCGCCGATCCGCGTGCGCGGCGACGTCTCCAGCCAGTTCCTGACGGCGCTGCTGATGGCGCTGCCACTGGCCGCCACGCGGCAGGACGTAGTCATCGAGGTCGTGGGCGAGCTGATCTCGCGCCCCTACATCGCCATCACCCTGCATTTGCTGGCGCGCTTTGGCATTGCCGTGGCCAACGACAACTGGCAGCACTTCACCATCCCCGCCGGCAGCCGCTACCAGTCGCCCGGCAGCGTCCATGTCGAGTCCGACGCCTCGTCAGCTAGCTATTTCATAGCACTTGGCGCAATAGCAGAAAGCGCTGGAGGCCAAAACGGCATCAAAATCATGGGCGTGGGCCTGGATTCCATCCAGGGCGACATCCGCTTTGTCGACGCTGCGCGCGCCATGGGCGCCCAGATCAGCGGCGGCCCCCACTGGCTGCAGGTGGCGCGCGGCGCCTGGCCGCTCAAGGCCATCGAACTCGACTGCAACCACATCCCCGACGCCGCGATGACGCTGGCCGTGATGGCGCTGTACGCCGATGGCACCACCACGCTGCGCAACATCGCCAGCTGGCGCGTCAAGGAAACCGACCGCCTGGCGGCCATGGCCTGCGAGCTGCGCAAGCTCGGCGCCACCGTGGAGGAAGGCGCCGACTACCTGCGCATCACGCCCCCGACCACGCCCGCCGACTGGCGCGCCGCCAGCATCCGCACCTACGACGACCACCGCATCGCTATGTGCTTTTCGCTGGCGGCCTTCAATCCCGCGGGGCTGCCGGTGCGCATTGAAGATCCGCAGTGCGTCGCCAAGACCTTTCCGGACTATTTCGAGGCCTTGTTCTCCGTCGTGCACACACCGCCCGCCGCCATCCCGGTGATATGCATCGACGGCCCCACCGCGTCGGGCAAGGGCACCGTGGCCGAGACCCTGGCGCAGCAGCTGGGCTATGCCTTTCTCGACTCCGGCTCGCTCTACCGCATCGCTGCGCTGGCCGCCGTGCGGGCCGGGCTGCCGATAGACGCCGGCCATGAATCCGCCATTGCCGCTCTGGCGGGCGCACTCGATGTGCGCTTCGAGAACCACCGGGTCTGGTTGGCCGGCGACGACGTCACCGCGGCCATCCGCACCGAAGAGGCCGGCATGAATGCGTCGCGCGTCTCCGCCCTTCCCGCCGTGCGCCAGGCACTGGTCGGCCTGCAGCACAGCTTTCAGCGCCTGCCGGGCCTAGTCGCCGACGGGCGCGACATGGGCACCGTGATCTTTCCGCAGGCGCCGCTCAAGGTGTACCTCACCGCCAGCGCCGAATGCCGCGCCGAGCGCCGGCACAAACAATTGATTTCTAAAGGGATTTCCATTAAAATAGCCGACCTTCGCGCCGACTTGGAGGCGCGCGATGCACGGGACATGTCCCGCAGTGCCGCGCCCTTGAAGCAGGCGCAAGATGCTGTGCCACTGGACAGCTCCAGCCTGTCGGTCGAGCAGACCGTGCAGCTGGTCAGCCATCTGTGGCAGCAGCGACAGCCTTTCGCGCCTGGCGCGCAGGGCGATAAAGGGGCTTGACCGTCCCGCCGGCCCACACCGCTCCCGCCGCGCAGCAGCGCTCAGCAGTGTGGTTCTTATGACGTAACCGCGGCCACCGCCGCACAGCAAACCACCACTGGCAGCCTTTGAAACCGCGGCAATCGTGCCGCTGTAAAACCTGTCCGTGGCAAGGAAATACATGTCTGAATCTTTTGCCGCCCTTTTTGAAGAATCCTTGCAACGCACCGAAATGCGTCCGGGCGAGGTCATCACCGCCGAAGTCGTGCGCGTGGAGCACAACTTTGTCGTCGTGAACGCCGGCCTCAAGTCCGAGGCCTACGTGCCGTTGGAAGAGTTCAAGAACGACAAGGGCGAAGTCGAAGTCCAAGTGGGTGACTTTGTCTCCGTGGCCATCGGCTCCATCGAAAACGGCTATGGCGACACCATCCTGTCGCGCGACACGGCCAAGCGCCTGGCGTCGTGGATGAGCCTCGAAAAGGCCCTGGAATCCGGCGAATTCGTCACCGGCACCACCAGCGGCAAGGTCAAGGGCGGCCTGACGGTGCTGGTCAACGGCATCCGCGCCTTCCTGCCCGGCTCGCTGATCGATACGCGTCCGATCAAGGATCTGACGCCGTACGAAAACAAGACCATGGAATTCAAGGTCATCAAGCTCGATCGCAAGCGCAACAACGTGGTGCTGAGCCGCCGCGCTGTGGTCGAAGCCTCGATGGGCGAAGAGCGCGCCAAGTTGATGGAGACCCTCAAGGAAGGCTCCATTGTCCAGGGCGTGGTCAAGAACATCACCGAATACGGTGCATTCGTGGACCTGGGCGGCATCGATGGCTTGTTGCACATCACCGACATGGCATGGCGCCGTGTGCGCCACCCGAGCGAAGTGGTCACGGCTGGCCAGGAAATCATGGCCAAGATCCTCAAGTTCGACACTGAGAAGAACCGTGTCTCGCTGGGCCTCAAGCAGATGGGCGACGACCCATGGATGGGCGTGTCGCGCCGCTACCCCCAAAGCACGCGCCTGTTCGGCAAGATCACGAACATCGCCGACTACGGCGCGTTCGTCGAACTCGAGCCCGGCATTGAAGGCCTGGTGCACGTGTCCGAAATGGACTGGACGAACAAGAACATCGCTCCGTCCAAGCTCGTCACCCTCGGCGACGAAGTCGAAGTTATGGTCCTCGAGATCGACGAAGACAAGCGCCGCATCAGCCTGGGCATGAAGCAGTGCAAGGCCAACCCCTGGCAAGAGTTCGCGCAGAACACCAAGCGCGGCGATCGCGTCAAGGGCCCGATCAAGTCGATCACCGACTTCGGCGTGTTCGTCGGTCTGGCTGCCGGCATCGACGGCCTGGTGCACCTGTCCGACCTGTCGTGGAACGAAACCGGCGAAGCCGCCGTGCGCAACTACAAGAAGGGCCAGGAAGTCGAAGCCCTGGTGCTGGCCGTGGACGTGGACCGCGAACGCATCTCGCTGGGTATCAAGCAACTTGACGGCGACCCGTTCACGACCTTCGTGACGGTGAACGACAAGGGCCAGATCGTGACCGGCAAGGTCAAGACCGTGGACGCCCGTGGCGCTGAAATCGACCTCGGCGAAGACATCGTGGGCTACCTGCGCGCTTCGGAAATCTCGCGCGACCGCGTCGAAGATGCCCGCAACGTGCTCAAGGAAGGCGACGAAGTCACGGCCGTGGTGGTCAACGTGGACCGCAAGACCCGCAACATCCAGCTGTCGATCAAGCAAAAGGACATGGCCGACGAGCAAGGCGCCATGGCCAGCCTGAGCCAGCAGTCGAGCCGCGAAAGCGCCGGCACGACCAGCCTGGGCGCCCTGCTGCGCGCCAAGCTGGACAATTCGGAAAAGTAAAACTTGACCGTTTGACCATTGGCCGGTCGGGTGCGCACAGCGCCCGCCCGGCCATTTTCATGAGACCCTGCCCATGACCCGATCCGATCTCGTCGAAGAACTGGCCGCCCGGTTCAGCCAGCTCACGCACCGCGACGCCGAGTACGCCGTCAAAACCCTGCTGGACGCCGTGGGTGAAGCACTGGTGCGCGGGCACCGCATCGAGATCCGGGGCTTCGGCAGTTTCTCGGTCAACCACCGCCCTCCGCGCATGGGCCGCAACCCGCGCAGCGGCGAGGCCGTGGCCATTCCCGCCAAGCGCGTACCCCACTTCAAACCGGGCAAAGCCCTGCGTGAAGCAGTGGACAAGCGCACCGCCGAGCTGGGCCTGGGTGGCCCTGCAACCAAGCCTTGACGCTGCCCGGCAGCCAATGGCGTTGCTAGAATCTCCCCGTCACAAAGGGGATGCATGAAATACCTCCTGTGGCTGCTCAAGGCAGCCATTTTTTTTACCCTGTTTGCCTTCGCGCTCAACAACCAGCAGGACGCCACGGTGCATTTTTTCTTTGGCACCCAATGGCGCGCGCCGCTGGTGCTGGTGGTGCTGAGCGCTTTCACCTGTGGCGTGGCCGTGGGTGTGCTCGGTATGGTGCCGCGCTGGTGGCGCCACCGCAGTGCGGCGCGCCGCACGCACGCCACGCTGCAGCCCACGCCCGCCCCGCTCACCGCCGCACCTTCACCTCCCGCCGAGCCGCAGCCGCCCCATGGAATTTGACCTGACCTGGATTTTGTTGGGACTGCCTGTGGCGTTCCTGCTCGGCTGGCTGGCGTCGCGCCTGGACCTGCGCCAGCTGCGCGCCGAAAACCGGCGCGTTCCCAAGGCGTATTTCAAGGGACTGAACTTTCTGCTCAACGAGCAGCAGGACAAGGCGATCGACTCCTTCATCGAAGCGGTGCAGAACGATCCGGACACCTCGGAGCTGCACTTTGCGCTGGGCAACCTGTTTCGGCGCCGCGGTGAGTACGACCGCGCCGTGCGCGTGCATGAGCACCTGCTGTCGCGCGGAGACCTGAGCCGCACCGACCGAGAGCGCGCGCAGCATGCCCTGGCGCTCGATTTTCTCAAGGCCGGGCTGCTCGACCGCGCCGAGGATGCGCTGGCGCGGCTGGAAGGAACGCCCTTCGAGGGCGAGTCGCGCCTGGCGCTGCTGGCCATTTACGAGCGCTCGCGCGACTGGCCGCGCGCTGCCGCGATCACCGAGAAAATGCAGGCTGCACACCAGGGAGACTTCAGCACCCGCCAGGCCCACTACCTGTGCGAGCAGGCGCTGGGCTCGATGGCCCAAGGCGACCTGCCGGCGGCCCAGGCACGCCTGGAGCAGGCCGCCCATGTGGCGCCGCAGGCACCGCGCCCCCGCATGGAGCTGGCCAAGCTGCAGCAGCAGCGGGGGCAGCCGGGCGCAGCCGTCGCCACGCTGATGCAGATGGGCGCGGCCACGCCCGCTGCGCTGCCCCTGGCGGCCGCGTTGCTGGTGGAAGCCGGGCGTGCCGCCAACATGGCGGCGCAGGTGATGGCGCTGCTGCAACAGCATTACGACAACGCGCCTTCGCTGGACGTGCTCGAAGGCATCGTGGCCCTCGAGAATGCCGGCGCGCAGGAATCCGCCGCAGGGCGGCACTGGTATCTGCGCCACCTCGAACGCGAGCCTTCGCTGGTCGCCGCCGCCAAGTGGTTGGCCGGAGAGACGCTCGAGCATGAGCAGTTCCACCCGCAAGTCCAGCGCGCCCTCGACCGGGCCAGTTCGCCCTTGACGCGCTACCGCTGTGCTGCTTGCGGCTTTGAAGCTCGCCAGCACTTCTGGCAATGTCCGGGCTGCCAGACCTGGGACAGCTACCCTGCC
The DNA here is from genome assembly GCF_012932145.1 of Acidovorax sp. SRB_14. Taxonomy (GTDB): domain Bacteria; phylum Pseudomonadota; class Gammaproteobacteria; order Burkholderiales; family Burkholderiaceae_C; genus Simplicispira. The sequence continues at coordinate 59,559 of NZ_MWOK01000002.1, forward strand.
CGCCGCGTGGAAGAGCTATAGCGAAGCCAGGGCCGTTCGCTCCGCCGGGTCAACGCCCGGCCCGAGCCGGCCGTTAGGGAAGGCGCAGCGGCTCTTCGCTGCGCACCCAGGAGATTTGCCATGCTGAAGAAAATCTTGATGCTCATCGCCATGCTGTATGCCGCCGCCGCGTTTGCGGCAGTCGACGTCAACAAGGCCACTCCCGCCGAGCTCGATGGCATCAAGGGCATTGGCCCGGCCATTTCCAGCAAAATCATCGATGAACGCAAAAAAGGCGACTTCAAGGACTGGAACGACTTCATTGGACGCGTCAATGGCGTGGGCGAAAAGTCGGCTGCGCGGTTTTCCGCCGAAGGCCTGACGGTCAACGGCAGCAGCTACAGCGGCGCGCCATCCAAGAAGGCCGAAGACAAGAAGGCCCAGCCCATGAAGGCACCGGCCGAAAAGGCAGCCCCGGGTGCAGCCGCCGCTCCGCAAACATCCGGTGCCGCTGCCACGCCAGCCTCGGATGCCAAGGCCACGCAAAAATCCAGCGCTGCCCCCAAAGAGGGCAGGCCTTCGGCCACCGCACCTGCCAGCGGGGCGAGCGCGCCACAGAGATAAGCGCCAAGGCCCAGGACGCAACCCGCTTCGGCGGGTTTTTTATTGCGTGCCGCTGGCGCCATCGCCAAGCCGGTGCCCGCAAGCGCCTGCACCTCCGGCGCCTGCCCGTAAAATTGTCCGCGCATGCCTTTGTCCACACTCGTCATCCTCCCCTTCATCGGCAGCCTGCTGGCTGCCTTGCTCCCGTCGAATGCCCGCAATACCGAGTCCACCCTGGCCGGCCTGATTGCGCTCGTGTGCTGTGGGCAGGCCGCGCTGTACTTCCCGCAGATCGCGGACGGCGGCGTGCTGCGCGAGGAGATTGCGTGGCTGCCGTCCCTGGGCCTGAACCTGGTGGTGCGCATGGACGGCTTCGCCTGGATGTTCTGCATGCTGGTCATGGGCATCGGGGCGCTGGTGGTGCTGTATGCGCGCTACTACATGTCGGCGGCCGACCCGGTGCCCCGGTTCTTTTCGTTCTTCCTGGCATTCATGGGCGCCATGGTCGGCGTGGTGCTGTCGGGCAACCTGATCCAGCTGGCCCTGTTCTGGGAGCTGACCAGCCTGTTCTCGTTTCTGCTGATCGGCTACTGGCACCACCGCAAGGACGCCCGGCGCGGCGCGCGCATGGCGCTCACGGTCACTGGCACCGGCGGCCTGTGCATGCTGGCCGGGGTGTTGGTGCTGGGGCATATCGTGGGCAGCTATGACCTCGACCATGTGCTGGCCGCCGGTGCGCAGGTGCGCGGCCATGCGCTCTACGGCACGGCCCTGGTGCTGATCCTGCTGGGTGCGCTGACCAAGAGCGCGCAATTTCCCTTCCATTTCTGGCTGCCCCACGCGATGGCCGCGCCGACACCAGTGTCGGCTTACCTGCACTCGGCCACCATGGTCAAGGCCGGTGTGTTTCTGCTGGCGCGCCTGTGGCCGGTGCTCAGCGGCACGGACGAATGGTTCTGGATCGTGGGCGGCGCCGGGGCCTGCACGCTGCTGCTGGGCGGCTATGTCGCCATGTTCCAGCACGACCTCAAGGGGCTGCTGGCCTATTCGACGATTTCGCATCTGGGCCTGATCACCCTGCTGCTGGGCCTGAACAGCCCGCTCGCCGCCGTGGCGGCGGTGTTCCACATCATGAACCACGCCACGTTCAAAGCCTCGCTCTTCATGGCGGTGGGCATCGTGGACCACGAAAGCGGCACCCGCGACATCCGCCGCCTGTCTGGCCTGCGCACCATGATGCCGGTGACCGCCACGCTGGCCATGGTGGCCGCCGCCGCCATGGCGGGCGTGCCCCTGCTCAACGGCTTTCTCTCCAAGGAAATGTTCTTTGCGGAAACCGTCTTCCTCGAGGCAAGTCCTTTCCTGAACATGGCTTTGCCGCTGGTGGCGACGGTGGCGGGCATGTTCAGCGTGGCCTATTCGCTGCGCTTCACGATCGATGTCTTCTGGGGGCCACCTGCCACCGACCTGCCCCTGCAGCCGCACGAGCCGCCGCACTGGATGCGCGTGCCGGTGGAACTGCTGGTGTTCGGCTGCCTCGTGGTGGGCATCTTCCCTGCCTGGTCGGTCGGGCGGTTCCTCAACGCCGCCGCACGCCCGGTCGTCGGCGGCGGGCTGCCGGCCTTCGACCTGGCGGTCTGGCACGGCTTCAACACCCCGTTTGCGATGAGCCTGGTCGCGCTGCTGGGCGGTGCCCTCCTGTACCTGCTGCTGCGCTGGCAACGCGAAATGGGCCGCATCGACGCCGCGCCGGGGCTGCAGCGCTTTGACGGCAAACGGATCTTCGAGGCGCTGCTCGCCTCGCTGAGCCTGGCCGGTCGCAACGGCCGGCGCCTGCTGGGCACCCAGCGGCTGCAGTGGCAGATGCTATGGCTGGTGTGCGCATCGATGCTGGCGGCAGCCCTGCCTTTGTGGACGCGCGACCTGCACATTGGCGACCGTACCGCGCTGCCCATGTCGTGGGCCTTCGTGCTGCTGTGGGGCGTGGGCATGGCCTGCGCCGTCGCGGCGGCGTGGCAGGCCAAATACCACCGGCTCGCGGCGCTCACGCTCATGGGCGGCGCCGGCCTGTGCACCTGCGTCACCTTCCTGTGGTTTTCGGCGCCCGACCTGGCGCTGACCCAGCTGGCGGTCGAGATCGTGACCACGGTGCTGATCCTGCTGGGCCTGCGCTGGCTGCCCAAGCGCGAGGAGGACCTGCGCGCCGCCGCCACGCCGACGGCACAGCGCCGCGCCCAGTGGCGCCGCCTGCGCGACCTGGTCCTGTCGCTGGCCGCGGGCGGCGGCATGGCCGTGCTGTCTTTTGCCATGCTGAGCCGGCCGTTTCCGCAAAGCACGTCGACCTTCTTCCTGGAGCATGCGCTGAGCCAGGGCGGCGGCACCAACGTGGTCAACGTCATGCTGGTCGACTTCCGGGGTTTCGACACCTTTGGCGAAATCGTGGTGCTGGGCGTCGTGGCGCTGACGATCTACGCCCTGCTGCGGCGCTTCCGCCCGGCCCCCGAGATCATGGACCTGCCGGCGCAGCAGCGCGCGGTGCCGGCCGACCTGGTTACCGACCTGATCAACCCGCGCCTGGCGGTGGACACCGCCGTGGGCTACCTCATGGTGCCCGCCGTGCTGGTGCGCCTGCTGCTGCCGTTCGCGGTGCTGATCGCCATCTACCTGTTCCTGCGTGGGCACAACCAGCCCGGCGGCGGGTTCGTGGCAGGGCTGGTGTTTTCGATTGCGTTGCTGCTGCAGTACATCGTCTCGGGCACCCAGTGGGTCGAGGCGCACCTGCCGCTGGCGCCGCGGCGCTGGATGGCGGTGGGCCTGCTGTGCGCGCTGGCCACCGGCCTGGGCTCCATCGCGCTGGGCTATCCGTTCATGACCACGCACACGGCGCACCTCACGCTGCCGGTGCTCGGAGAAATCCACCTGGCCAGCGCCACGTTCTTTGACCTTGGCGTGTTCAGCCTTGTCGTGGGCGCAACCATGGTGATCCTGACCTCGATTGCCCACCAGTCGGTGCGCGGCCACCGCTTCCACGCGCGCCTGGCCGAAGAGGCCGTTGCTGAACAAGGGGGCGCGTGATGGAAATAGTGCTGGCATTGGCCATTGGCGTGTTGACGGGCTCGGGAGTGTGGCTGCTGCTGCGCCCGCGCACCTTCCAGGTCATCATGGGCCTGGCGCTGCTGTCGTATGCGGTCAACCTGTTCATCTTCAGCATGGGGCGCCTGGGCCTGGCGATCGGCAAGGCGCCGGTGCTGCAGCCGGGCCTGGAGCAAGACCTGGCCCACTATGCCGACCCGCTGCCCCAGGCACTGGTGCTCACCGCCATCGTCATCGGCTTTGCCATGACGGCGCTGTTCCTGGTGGTGCTGCTGGCCTCGCGCGGGCTCTCGGGCACCGACCACGTGGACGGCAATGAAGCCGAAGAACTGCGGGAGCCCTCGTGACCGATTTCACCGCGGCAGCCATGCCGCACCTCATGCTCGCCCCCGTGGTGCTGCCCCTGTTCACCGCCGCGCTGATGCTGCTGCTGCGCGAGGAGAAGCAGCGCCTCAAGCTCGCGCTGAACCTCGGCTCGACCCTGATCGGCCTGGGCGTGGCCGTGGCCCTGCTGCTCTGGACCCACCAACGCGGCGCCCCCGCCACCATGGGCATCTACCTGCCCGGCAACTGGCCTGCGCCGTTCGGCATCGTGCTGGCGCTGGACCGGCTGTCGGCGCTGATGCTGGTCCTCACCAGCGTGCTCGGCCTGGCATCGGTCCTGTTTGCCAGCGCGCGCTGGCACCGCGCCGGCGTGCACTACCACCCGCTGTTCCAGTTCCAGCTCATGGGCCTGGCCGGCGCTTTTCTCACGGCCGACCTGTTCAACCTGTTCGTGTTCTTCGAGATCATGCTGGCCGCGTCCTATGGCCTGCTGCTGCACGGCTCGGGCCGCGCCAGGGTGCAGTCGGGGCTGCACTTCATTGCCATCAACCTCGCGGCATCGTCGCTGTTCCTGATCGGCGTGTCCATGCTCTATGGACTGACCGGCACCCTGAACATGGCCGACCTGGCCCAGGCGGTGGCCCAGATCGCGGACGACGACCGCAGCCTGCTGCACACCGCCGCCGCGATCCTGGCGACCGCCTTCCTGATCAAGGCGGCCGTCTGGCCGCTGAACTTCTGGCTGGTGCCCGCCTACAGCGCCGCCACCGCCCCGGTGGGGGCCCTGTTTGCGATCATGACCAAGGTGGGCATCTACGCCATCCTGCGGCTGTGGACGCTGATGTTCAGCACCGAGGCCGGGGCATCGGCCCATTTCGGCAGCCTGTGGCTGATCGGTGCCGGCCTGGTGACGATGGCCTTCGGTGCCATCGGCATGCTGGGTTCGCAGCGTCTGGGCCATCTGGCGGGCTATGCCGCCATCGTGTCGTCGGGCACCTTGCTGGCCGCCACCGGTTTTGGGCAGAACATGCTCACCGCCGGGCTGCTGTACTACCTGCCCAGCTCCACGCTGGCCGTGGGCGCGCTGTTCCTGCTCAGCGACCTGATCGACCGCTGGCGCAACAACGGCGACGGCACGTTCCCCTATGAACCCCATGCCGACGAGGCCCCGTTCCTGAACGCCGAACTAGTACCCACGCAGGGCACCAACCTCGACGACGAAGAAGAGGTGCTGGTCGGCCGCGCCATTCCCGCCGCGGCGGCCTTCCTGGGCCTGTCGTTCATGGCGTGCACGCTGCTGATCACCGGGCTGCCGCCGCTGTCGGGCTTCGTGGGCAAGTTCGCGATGCTCACCGCCGTGCTCAACCCGCTGGGCCTGGCGTCGTCCGCAGGGCAGCATCCAGGGTGGGTGGGCTGGACCTTCCTGGCCCTGCTGATCGCCTCGGGGCTGCTGGCCCTGATCGCGCTCACGCGCTCCGGCATCCGCCATTTCTGGGCCGCGCACGACCGCGCCAGGCCGCAGCTGCGCGTGGTCGAAGGCCTGCCGATTGCCGTGCTGTTAGCGGTGTGCATGGCCCTGACCGTGGCGGCCGGGCCCGCGATGCACTTTGCCCAGGCCACCGCAGACGCCCTGCACTCGCCCGGCACCTATGTGCGCGCCGTCATGTCGGCCGCGCCCGTGCCCGACCCCGGCGCCGCGCCCGGTGCCGCCGCACCAGAAGGAGGAGCCCCATGAAGCGCCTGCTGCCCACGCCCCTGCTGTCGGTGGCGCTGTTCGTGCTGTGGTTGCTGCTCAACCAGAGCATCAGCGCCGGGCACCTGCTGCTGGCCGCAGTGCTGGCCGTTGCCATTCCGCTGCTCACCGCGGGCCTGCGCCCCCTGCCCGTGCGCATCCGCCGCCCCGGCGTGGTGCTGCGCCTTCTGCTCACGGTGGCCGCGGACAGCCTGCGCTCCAATGCCGCCGTGGTGCGGCTGCTGCTGCGCACCGGGCCAGCGCAGCACCGCGCAGGCTTCGTGCAGGTGCCGCTCGACGTGCGCGACCCCAATGCGCTCGCGGTGCTGGCCGGCATTGTCTGCATCACCCCGGGCACGGCCTGGGCCGAGCTGTCGCGGGACCGCAGCGTGCTGCTGCTGCACGTGCTTGAACTGCACGACGCCGCGGCGATCGCCGCCGACATCAAGCAGCGCTACGAGCGCCCGCTCATGGAGATTTTTGAATGACTTCGGTACTTTCGTGGGCCCTGCCGCTGGCCTTGCTGATGCTGATGCTGGCCATGGCCTGCACGCTGCTGCGCCTGCTCAAGGGCCCGAGCGCGCAGGACCGCGTGCTGGCGCTGGACTGCCTCTACCTCAACGCCATGCTCGCCATGCTGGTGCTGGGCCTGATCTATGGCAGCGCCGACTATTTCGAGGCCGCGCTCCTGATTGCCGCGTTCGGCTTCGTCGGCTCGACGGCCATGGCCAAGTTTCTGCTGCGCGGCGAGGTGATCGAATGAACGCCGACGCACTGCCCGCATGGGCGCAGGTTGCCGTGGCGCTGCTCGTGCTCGCGGGCGCGGCGGTGGCGCTGCTGGGCTCGTTTGGCCTGCTGCGCCTGCGCAGCTTCTTCGAGCGCGTGCACGCGCCCGCGATGATCGCCACCATGGGCTGCTGGTGCATCATGTACGGCGCCCTGCTCTACTTCTCGCTGCAGGGCGAGGGCCTGGCCGTGCACCTGCTGCTGATCGCGGTGTTCATCGCCGTCACGGTGCCGATCACCACCATTTTCCTGATGCGCGCGGCGCTGTTCCGGGCGCGCCAGATGGGCCAGGATGCGCCGCCCAGCGTGAGCACCCACGCGCAGAACTCCGGCCGCGCCCCGCTGTGAACACGGCGGCGCACGCCGTTGCCTGCAAAAAGGTGAGCAGCCAGCGCTCGCTGGCAAACGGTTTCAGGCCGTTTTTAGCCTGAAACCCTTCAGACACCAGCGCGGGCGGCTATTCTTTGGATAGCGCGCCAAAGCCGCCGCCGCCCGGCGTGTGGATCTCGAACACGTCGCCCGCCTCCATCTGCGCCTGGCCGATGTGCGCCAGTGGCTCGGTGCGCCCGTCCGCGCGCACCACGCGGTTGATGCCCGGTGCGCCGTCCTGGCCGCCGGCCATGCCGAAGGCCGGGTGGATGCGGCCGTTGGAGAGGATGCTGGCCGTCATGGGTTCGAGAAACTGCACGCGGCGCACGCCGCCGTCGCCGCCGCGCCAAAGGCCCGCGCCGCCCGATCCCGGGCGGATCGCATAGCCCAGCAGCCGCACCGGAAAGCGGAACTCGAGCACCTCGGGGTCTGTCAGGCGCGAGTTGGTCATGTGGGTCTGCACCACGCTCGTGCCGCCAAACCCACCGACCAGCTGGCCCGCGCTGTCGAACACGCCGCCCGCGCCGCTGCCGCCCGAGATGGTCTCGTAGTACTGGTAGCTCGCGTTGCCGAAGGTGAAGTTGTTCATGGTCGGCTGGCTGCCGGCCATCACGCCCAGGGCGCCGAGCAGCGCGTTGGTGATGCAGGTCGAGGTCTCGACGTTGCCCGCCACCACCGAGGCCGGCGGGTTCGGGTTGAGCATCGAGCCCGGCGGGATGGTGACCTTAAGGGGCTTGAGGCAACCCGCGTTGAGCGGAATGTCGTCGTCGACCAGGCTGCGAAAGACATAGAGCACCGCCGCCATGCACACGGCGGTGGGCGCATTGAAGTTGTTGCTCTGTTGCGCGCTGGTGCCGGTGAAGTCGATCTCGGCCGTGCGCGCGGCGGCGTCGACGCGCACCGCCACGCAGATCTGCGCGCCGTTGTCGAGCGCCAGCGTGAACTGGCCGTCTTTCACGCGCGCGGCCAGGTGCGTGATGGCGCGGCGCACCGATTCTTCGGCGTTGTCCTGGACATGGCCCATGTAGGCTTGCACGACACCCAAGCCAAACTGCTGCACCATCTTGCGCAGCTCCTGCACGCCCTTTTCGTTGGCGGCGATCTGCGCCTTGAGGTCGGCCAGGTTCTGCTGCGGGTTGCGCGAGGGGTATTCGCCGCTTGCCAGCAGCGCCAAGATCTCGGCTTCGCACAGCCGGCCCGCGTCGACCAGTTTCACGTTGTTGATCTGCACGCCCTCTTCCTCGATGCGCGTGGAAAACGGCGGCATCGAGCCCGGCGTGGTGCCGCCGATGTCGGCATGGTGGCCACGACTGCCGACGTAGAACGTGGGCTGCTGCGCGTCGCTGCCGATGTAGACTGGCGTGATCACCGTGATGTCGGGCAGGTGCGTGCCGCCGTGGTAGGGGTCGTTGAGCACATACACGTCGCCTGGCTGCATCGTGCCGGCGTTCTCGCGGATCACGGTCTTGATGCTCTCGCCCATCGAGCCCAGGTGCACCGGCATGTGCGGCGCGTTGGCGATCAGCTGGCCGTCGGCGTCGAACAGCGCGCAGCTGAAGTCCAGGCGCTCCTTGATATTGACCGAGTAGGCGGTGTTCTGCAGCTGCAGGCCCATCTGCTCGGCAATGTTCATGAACAGGTTGTTGAACACCTCGAGCAGCACCGGGTCGACCGTGGTGCCGGCCGCGTACTGCAGCGCGCGCGGCTCGCGGCGCTCCAGCAGCAGGTGGTCGAACTCGGTGAGCGTGGCCACCCAGCCCGGCTCGACCGCGGTGGTGGCGTTCTTCTCGGCAATGATGGCCGGGCCCGCGACCACGTCGCCCGGGCGCATGTCGGCCCGCACGATCAGCGCGGCGTCGTGCCAGGCGGCCAGGCCGTCGGCGCCGCCGGTGTACATGCGTACGGTGTCACGGCGCGGCACCTCGCGCGCCGGGTGCAGCGCGTGCACCGGTTCTTGCGGGGCGTCGCCGGCCACCACGGCCTCGACCGACACCGCCTCGGCCACGAGCGCCTTGCCCTGCATGAGGAACGAAAAACGCTGGCGGTACGCGGCTTCGAACCCCGCCACGATGGTCTCGAGGTCGCCGAAGGGCACGACCAGCGCGGCGTCCGAGCCTTCGTAGCGCACATGCACGCGGCGGTGCACCACGGCGGCGGCGCCGCCCACCTGCTGGTCCTCGAAGTCGGCCAGCGCAGCGTCCTGCAGCGCCTGCAGGCGCGCCGCGATGGCAGGCAAGGCCTCGGGCGTGAGCCGGCATTCCACGGCCTGCTCGCGGATCACATTCTGGTCGGCGAGCCCCATGCCATAGGCCGAGAGCACCCCGGCCAGCGGGTGTACCAGCACACGCGCCATGCCCAGCGCATCGGCCACCAGGCAGGCGTGCTGGCCACCGGCGCCGCCAAAGCACTGCAGCGTGTAGCGCGTGACGTCGTAGCCGCGCGCCACCGAAATTTTCTTGATGGCATTGGCCATCTGCTGCACCGCAATCTGGATGAAGCCATGCGCCACGTCTTCGGCGCTGCGGCCGGTCTGCTGCGCCAGGGCGCCAAACTTCTCGCGCACGACCTCGGCGTCCAGCGGTTCGTCGGCGCCATGGCCGAACACGCGCGGAAACTGCGCCGGCTGCAGCTTGCCCACCATCACGTTGGCATCGGTCACGGCCAGCGGCCCGCCGCGCCGGTAACTGGCCGGGCCCGGGTTGGCGCCCGCGCTCTCGGGCCCGACGCGAAAGCGCGCACCGTCAAAGCCCAGGATCGAGCCGCCACCGGCCGCCACGGTGTGGATGCTCATCATCGGCGCGCGCATGCGCACGCCCGCCACCTGGGTCTCGAACTCGCGCTCGAACTCGCCCGCAAAATGGCTCACGTCGGTCGACGTGCCACCCATGTCGAAGCCGATCACACGCCGGTGCCCGGCAATCTCGGCCGTGCGCGCCATGCCGACGATGCCGCCCGCGGGGCCGGACAGGATCGCGTCCTTGCCCTGGAACACATGGGCGTCGGTCAGGCCGCCCGAGGACTGCATGAAAAACAGCTTCACCCCCGGCATGTCGGCGGCCACCTGCTCGACGTAGCGGCGCAGGATGGGCGAGAGGTAGGCATCGACCACCGTCGTGTCGCCGCGGCCCACGAACTTCATCATCGGACTGGTGCCGTGCGAGGTGCTGATCTGGGTGAAGCCCACCTCGCGCGCCAGGCGCTCCGCGGCTTTTTCGTGCTCGGTGTAGCGGTAGCCGTGCATGAACACGATCGCCACACTGCGCAGGCCGGCGTCGTAGGCGGCCCAGAGGCGCTCGCGCAGATGCTCTTCTTCGAGCACCTGCACCACTTCGCCGTGCGCGCCCATGCGCTCCTGCGCCTCGATCACGCGCTCGTAGAGCAGCTCGGGCAGCACGATCTGGCGGTCGAACAGGCGCGGCCGGTTCTGGTAGGCGATGCGCAGCGCGTCGCGGAACCCCGCCGTGGTCACCAGCAGCGTCGGCTCGCCCTTGCGCTCGAGCAGCGCATTGGTCGCCACGGTCGTGCCCATCTTCACGCACTCCACCAGGTCGGTCGTCACGGGTGCGTCGGGCGCCAGGCCCAGCAGATGGCGAATGCCGGCGACGGCCGCGTCCCGGTACTGCTCGGGGTTGTCGGACAGCAGCTTGTGCGTGACCAAGGTGCCATCGGGCCGGCGCCCGACCAGGTCGGTGAAGGTGCCGCCGCGGTCGATCCAGAACTGCCAGCGAGGGAGGTGTGCGTGTGTCATGGGCATGCTTGCTATTAGAAACAGAGCTACAAGCGCTGGCCCATCAAGCGCCAAAGCCTGATTTCATGGAAATTTCAGAGCGACGCCGCGGCGCGCGCGGCCTGGTCGTACATGCCCGAGAGCACGCGCAGCAGGCGCCCGAGCTCGCCGATATCGCGGTTGAGCGCGTCGTCGGCGTTGAGCGCGTTGATCAGGCAGCTTTCGCGGATCTCGCGGTAGCGCTGCACATAGGCCTGCCCCTCTTCGGTGGCGGCGTAGGTCACTTCCTTGCCGTTCTTGCGCGACACCACCACGCCCAGTCCTTGCAGCTTCTTGAGCGCGTAATTGACGAGGTGCGTGTCTTCGACGTTCATGATGAAGCAGATGTCGGCCAGGCGCTTGTCGCGCGCGCGGTGCGTGACGTGGTGCAGCACCACGACATCGAGCGGCGTCAGGTCCTTGAGCCCGGCCGCCGCCATGCAGTGCACGACCCAGCGGTGAAAGGCGTTGCCGGCCACGATCAGGCCGAATTCGAACTCGCTCATTTCAGCACTCTGCGCCGACACCAGGTGCGCCGAAGAAACGATGGGGCCAGACTCAGACTTGGCGCGCGCAGCAGGCTTCATGGACGGGTCAACTCCAGAGAAATGGCACAGGAAAGGAATCTACAAGGCCTCTGATTGTAGGCATTTGGATAATATTTTGTCGCCAATTTGTCGACATTTAGGAGAAACACCTAGGGCGTTTCAAAATGCTTCCGCTACAGTGGCCTCTCTGTTTCTGCCGTCGAAATTCCCCCACTTTTGCGGAGTTGCCCTATGAAGCGTCGAGCCTTGCCTGTCACCGTTCTGGGCCTAGCCCTGGCCTGCGGCCTGTCCGCCCCCACCGCCTGGGCCCAGGCCAAATGGGACCTGGCGGCCGCCTACCCGGCCACCAACTTCCACACCGAGAACCTGGCCCAATTGGTCAGCGACGTGGACAAGGCCACCGCCGGCAAGTTCAAGATCACGCTGCACGCCAACGCCGCGCTGTTCAAGGCGCCCGAAATCAAGCGCGCCGTGCAGGGCGGCCAGGCGCAGATGGGCGAGATCCTGCTGGTCAACTTCCAGAACGAATGGCAGATCTACGGCGCCGACGGCCAGCCGTTCCTCGCGTCGAGTTACGGCGACGCCAAACGGCTGTACCAGGCGCAAAAGCCTTTCCTGGAAAAGAAACTCGCCGAGCAAGGCATGGTCCTGCTGTACGCGGTGGCTTGGCCGCCGCAGGGCATCTACACCAAGAAACCGGTCAACACCGCCGCCGATTTGAAGGGCATCAAGTGGCGCGCCTACAGCCCGGCCACGGCGCGCATCGCCGAACTGGTCGGCGCGCAGCCCGTCACCGTGCAGGCGGCCGAGTTCTCGCAGGCCCTGGCCACGGGCGTGGTCGAGGCGACCATGACGTCCGGTGCCACGGGCGTGGACAGCAAGCTCTACGAGCACCTCAAGTACTACTACGACACCCAGGCCTGGCTGCCCAAGAATGCGGTCATCGTGAACAAAAAGGCCTTCGACGCGCTCGACAAACCGCTGCAGGAAGCCCTGCTGAAGGCCGGCGCGGACGCCGAGGCGCGCGGCTGGGCCGCCAGCGAGCGCGTGAACACCGACACCCTGGCCAAGCTCAAGGCCGAGGGCATGCAGGTGCTGCCGCCCTCGCCCCAGCTCAAGGCCGACATGGCCAAGGTGGGCGACGCCATGCTCAAGGAATGGCTGGACAAGGCCGGCCCCGACGGCAAGGCGCTGGTGGACGGCTACCGCAAGTAAAGTCAGGGCCCCATGCGCCGTTTGTTGAATTTTCTCTACGACAGCGCCGCCGCCCTGGCGGCGCTTTTCATGGTGGCGCTGCTGGGCGCCGTGCTGCTGTCCATCGCGAGCCGCCAGCTGAGCTTTCTGGTGCCGGGCATCGACGCCTATGCCGGCTACCTGATGGCGGCCTGCGGTTTCCTGGCCATGGCGCACACGCTCAAGCGCGGCGAACACATCCGCGTGACGCTGCTGCTGGGCGCCCTGCACGGCCGCTGGAAGAAGGGCTTCGAGGTCTGGGCCCTGGCCCTGGCCTCGCTGCTGGCCGTGCTGTACGCGTTCTACAGCTGCAAGCTGGCCTGGCAGTCGCACCTTTTCAACGACATGTCCACCGGCAGCGACGCCACGCCGCTGTGGCTGCCGCAACTGGCCATGGCGACCGGCACCGTGGTGCTGGCGATCGCCTTCATCGATGAACTGGTGCTGGAGCTGCTCGGGCAGCGCCAGCAGCCGCAGTCCGGCGAAGCCCTGCGCAATGAATAAGGCCTGACCACCATGAGCGACCTCGCCATCACCGGCCTGCTGATGCTTTCGCTGTTCCTGATCCTGGGCAGCGGCGTCTGGATCGGGCTTACGCTCTCGGGCGTGGCCTGGATCGGCATGCAGCTGTTTTCTGCCCGCCCTGCGGGCGACGCCATGGCCGTGACCATCTGGGGCTCGGCATCGAGCTGGACGCTCACCGCCCTGCCGCTGTTCATCTGGATGGGCGAAATCCTGTTCCGTACGCGGCTCTCTCAAGACATGTTCAAGGGCCTGGCGCCCTGGGTGCAAAACCTGCCCGGGCGGCTGCTGCATACCAACGTGGTCGGCTGCACCATCTTCGCGGCCGTGTCGGGGTCGAGTGCCGCCACCTGCGCCACCATCGGCAAGATGACCCTGCCCGAGCTCACGCGCCGCGGCTACCCCGAGAACATGGTCATCGGCACGCTGGCCGGTGCCAGCACGCTGGGGCTGCTCATCCCGCCGTCCATCATCATGATCGTCTATGGCGTCACGGCCGAGGTATCAATCTCCAAGCTGTTCATTGCCGGCGTGTTGCCCGGCGTGCTGCTGGCGGCGCTGTTCTCGGGCTACATCATGCTGTGGGCGCTGCGCCACCCCGAGCAGGTGCCGGCCGCCGACGAGCAGCTGACGTTCGCGCAGAAGCTCAGCGCCTCCAGAAGCCTCATCCCGGTCGTGCTGCTGATCGCCGCCGTGCTCGGCTCCATCTACACCGGCTTTGCCACCGCCACCGAGGCCGCGGCCGTGGGCGTGCTGGGCTCGCTGCTGCTGTCGGGCCTGCAGGGCTCGCTCAACTGGGAGAGCTTTCGCGGTGCGCTCATGGGCGCCACGCGCCTGTACTGCATGATCGCGCTGATCCTGGCGGGCGCCGCGTTTCTGACGCTGTCGATGGGCTACATTGGCCTGCCGCGCCACCTCGCCGAGTGGATCGCCACGCTGGGCTTGAACCAGGCGCAGCTGATCGCCGCGCTCGCCGTATTCTTCATCATCCTCGGCTGCTTTCTCGACGGCATCTCGATGGTAGTGCTGACCATGGGCGTGCTCATGCCGACGGTGCAGGCCGCCGGCATCGACCCGATCTGGTTCGGCATCTTCATCGTGCTGGTGGTCGAGATGGCGCAGATCACGCCGCCCGTGGGCTTCAACCTGTTCGTGCTCCAGGGCATGACGGGGCGCGAGCTGACCTGGATTGCCCGGGTCACCTTCCCCATGTTCGTGCTCATGTGCGCGGCCGTGGCGCTGATCTATCTGTTCCCGGCCATCGTCACCTGGCTGCCGCAGCAGATGTCGGCGCGCTAAGGCCCTGCCCACCATGCTCCACGTCGTGGCCATTTGCCTCGGTGCCAGCGCCGGCGCACTGGCCCGCTGGCGCCTGGGCCTGTGGCTCAGCGCCGGCCACGGGCTGCCCTGGGGCACGCTGGTCGCTAACTTGGTCGGCGGCTACCTGATCGGCGTGTGCGTGGCCGTGTTCCAGGCCCTGCCGCAGCTTGACCCCGCCTGGCGCTTGGCCCTCATCACCGGATTCTTGGGCGCGCTCACCACCTTCTCCAGCTTCTCGGCCGAGGTCGTGGCCATGCTGCAGCAGCAGCGCTACCTGCTCGCCGCAGGCACCATCGGAATGCACCTGTTCGGCTCGCTGCTGCTGACGACGCTGGGCATGCACAACGCTACTTACTTCATAGCATCTCGCGCTTGATGGGCGGGCGTTTTAGGCGCATTTAGCTTGAAATTTACCAGAAGCCCAACGGGTTCTACCCAGCGCGCCGCCACACGCCGCAAAACAATTTGCGCACCAGCATTTAAGTTTCGCCACCGGTCGACCGCCTTGTGTGGGTACGGGCGCAGAAAACGCTGCCTGTAAACCACCCAACACCAGGAGTTCACTGACATGCTTAGCTTGCACACCAATTCGGCATCCCTCTCGGCCCAGGCCGTATCCGGCTCGACCAATAAGGCCCTGTCCAACTCGATGACGCGCCTCTCCACGGGCTTTCGCATCAACTCGGCCATGGACGACGCCGCCGGCCTGCAGATCGCCACCCGCCTGAAGGCACAAACCAGCGGCATGGCCGTGGCCATGCGTAACACGCAAAACAGCATCTCGCTGATGCAGACCGCCGAAGGCTCGCTCAGCGAAGTCACCAACATGCTGGTTCGCATGAAGGACTTGGCAACCCAGGCGGCGGACGCTTCGGCCACCGACACCGACAAGACCGCCATGCAAGCCGAGTTCGACTCGCTGTCGACGGAATTGAGCAACATCATTGGCAACACCACCTTCGGCGGCGCCAAGCTGATGAACAAGGCTGCTTCCTCGGCTGAAATAGCTGCTGCAGCAACCAAAGCCGCCGCCGACGCTGCCCGCGTCGGTGATGCCACCGCCGGCACCCAATTCGATTACGACACGGCAAAAACTGACTACGATGCCGCTTTGCTGGCCTTGGACACCACGGACGCCACCACCGTGACCGCTTTGGCGGCTGCAAACGTTACCCTGCAAGCGGCGGACAAAGCCAATGTCTTGGCCCAAGCAGACGCCGCCAGTTCCGCTGCTTATTCGACAGCAGCACAAAACTCCGCCACCGCTGCAACTCCCGATGGAAAATTCGCCACATCGATCAACTTCCAGATTGGCGCATCGACCTCCGAAACCATGGGCCTGGATCTGTCTGCCCAACTGACCGCGATGCACACCGCGCTGCACGATGCGTCCATGGGATACAACTCGTTTGGCGCCGCAAGCGGCGTTGCAGGCACGGAACTGACCGCCGCCGGTTCGGCATCGGCCAGCATAGACAAGCTGCAAGCCGCGATCGACTCGGTGGGCTCGCTGCGCTCCACCTTGGGTGCCGCTTCGAACCGCCTGGAGCACACCTCCGTCAACCTGTCGAACATGAGCAACAACGTGCAGGCCGCTTCGGGCCGCATCATGGATGTGGACTACGCCGCCGAATCCGCCACCATGACGACCAAGCAGATGCTGATGCAAGCCAGCACCAGCATGCTCAAGCAGTCCAACAGCATGTCGCAGCTGGCCCTGTCGCTGCTGCAGTAAGACGCCCCTGCGGCGGCTTCAGGCTGGCGCTAGCGCCAGCCTGCCCCCAAGCCAACCGCGTCTGCGGTTGGCTTTTCTTTTGGCTTGACTGGAGCACGCCATGGCACTGGAGCGGGCTACCCCTTCACCCCCCATCGGCGCCGTGGCGCGCCCACTGGTGCCGCGCGCGGGTGGCGGGGCCGTGGCCTTGCCTACCGCGCCAGCGGCCCTGCTGCCGGCGCTGCCGCCCGAGGGGATCGCGCCCCTGCTGCGGCTGCGCGTGTTCTCAGCCTTCGACGGCGGCCTGCTGGCGCGCAGCGCCGATGGCTTGCCGTTCCAGATTCCCACCTCGGCCCTGGCGGGCCAGGCCTGGGCGCCGGGGCAACTGCTGCTGGTGCGGGTGGTGAGCACCTCGCCCCAGCTGGAGCTGGCCGTGCTCGGCCCCGCCGACGAGGGCCTGCCCGCACGCGCCGGCCTGCTGGCCGGGCAAACCCCTGCGGCCCTGCTGCCGGACCAGGCCGGCATGCACCGCCTGCTGGCCCCGCCGCTCGACGTGGCGGCGCTGGCCGCGCAGTGGCGCGCCATGGTGCTGCAGCGGTTGCAGCGCGCGGTGCCGGCAGCCGCATCAAGCACACCGGCGTCGGCCGGCACCGCGCTGGTGCCGCTGGGCGCAGCTCTGGCCCCGAGCGCCGAAGCGTCCACGCTGCAACCCACGCTGGTGTTTCAAACCCTGCTCTGGCCGGGCGTGGGGCTGACGTTCTGGCCGGCGCAGCCGCGCCCGCGCGGCGCGCGGCACGGCCGGCCCACGGGCGCCATGGCCCAGAACATGGGCCTGTTGCTGCTGCTGCCCGGCCTGGGCGAGGTGCGCATCGATGTGTCGATGTACGGCAGCGCCGTGGCCTTGAACCTGGCGGCGCAGAGCGCAGAGAGCGTGCCGCTGCTGCGCAGCCGCACCGCGCTGATCGCCGCGTCGCTGGCCCGCGCCGGGCTGCGGCTCATGCAGTGCCAGGTGGCGCCCGCGCCCCCGGGGCAGCCCATGATGGCGCTGCCCGCCACGGCGCAGCAGCTGTGCAGCGTACACACCGCTCTGCCGCCGGGCCTGTTTCGCGCGGCGGCCGAAGTGCTGAACGCGCTCAGCCCACCGTTCCAATGATGCTGATTTCGCGGTTCTCGGGAATCTCGTTGTACGACAGCACGTTGAGGCCCGGCGCAAACAGGCGCGCGTAGCGCGCCAGTAGCGGCCTGACCTGCGGCATCACGAGCAGCAGCGGCGGCGTGGTCTGCTGCTTCATCTGGTCGCGCGCCAGCGGCATGTGCGCTTGCAGTTGCGACAGCAGATTCGGGTCGATGGCATAGTTGTCGAGCGCCACCTTGGCACCACCCTGGCGGGCCTGGTTGAGCGCGCCCAGTAGCATGTTCTCGAGGTCGCCGGTGAGGTTGAACACTTTCAGCTCGGGTCGCTGGCCGCACAGGCTGTCGACGATCTGGCGGCGCAGGGTACAGCGCACCTCGGCAGCCAGCAGCACCGGGTCTTTGGTGGTTTCGGCCGTCTCCAGCAGGGTCGTGGCAATCGGCACGATGTCTTTGAGCGAGACGTTTTCGGCTAGCAGCGCGCGAAAGACCTTGAGCAGCTGCGAATGGCTCATGGCCTTGCCCAGCGCTTCGGCCAGCTTGGGCGCGAGCGCGGCCAGGCGCTCCATCAGTTCGCCCGCGTCCTCGTGTCCGAACAGTTCGGGCAGGTATTCGCGGATCACTTTGCTCAGGTGCGTGGCGACCACGCTGGGCACATCGACCACCTGGTAACCCAGGCCGAGCGCGTGGGCCTTGTCGTCGGTGCTGATCCAGACCACGGGCATACCGTAGGCCGGGTCGGCGCCGGGCTCGCCGTCCACCTCGCCGTACAGGTGGGGCGACGAGATGGCCATGAGCTTGTCGGCCGGCACCTCGGCGCGCGCCACCACGGTGCCGCGCAGCATGATGGCGTATTGGCTGGGCTTGAGCGCGAGGTCGTCGCGCACGGCGATGGCGGGCAGCAGCAGGCCCAGGCCTTCGCTCTGCGTCTGGCGCACACCCTTGACGCGCTTGAGCAGCGGCGCGCCCTGCGCCTTGTCGATCAGGCTCACCAGGCGGTAGCCCAGCGCCACCGACAGGGGCTCGACAAAGGGCAGGCTGCGCCAGTCGATGTCGGCCGGCGGCTCGGCCGTGGCCAGGGCAGCGCCGAGCGCAGCCACATCGCTGCCTGGCGCGGGGCGCTGCGGACGCTGGCCCACGCGCCAGGCCACGAAGGCCAGAACGGCCGCAAACCCCAGAAAACTGAGCCAAGGCATGCCGGGGATCAGACCCAGCACCGTCATCAGCGCCGCCGCGCTGTACAGCGCCTGGGGCGATGCCAGCAGCTGGCCGCTGACCTGGGTTTCGAAGTCGCCCGAGTCGCTCACGCGCGTGACGATGATGGCCGCCGCCGCCGACAGCAGCAGCGCCGGAATCTGCGCCACCAGGCCGTCGCCGATGGTGAGCAGCGCGTACTGGCGGAAAGCGTCGCCGAACGACAGGTCGTGCATGAAGGCGCCGATGGCGACGCCGCCAATCATGTTGATCAGCAAAATCAAGATGCCCGCGATGGCGTCGCCACGCACGAACTTCGAGGCTCCGTCCATGGCGCCGTAGAAGTCGGCTTCCATGCCGACTTCGCGGCGGCGCGTCTGGGCTTTTTCCTGGTTGATGAGGCCGGCGTTGAGGTCGGCGTCGATCGCCATCTGCTTGCCCGGCAGGGCGTCGAGCGTGAAGCGCGCCGACACTTCCGAGATGCGCTCGGCGCCCTTGGTCACCACCACGAAGTTGATGATCATCAGGATGACGAACACCACCAGACCGACCACGAAGTTGCCTCCGATCACCACGTTGCCGAAGGCCTCGATCACCTGGCCCGCCGCGTGCGTGCCCTCGTGGCCCTTGAGCAGCACCACCCGCGTCGAGGCGACATTGAGCGCCAGCCGCATCAGCGTGGTGGCGAGGATGATGGTCGGGAAGGTCGAGAATTCGAGCGGGCGGCTGACCGAGACGCTGATCAGGATGACGATGATCGCCAGCACGATGTTGAACGTGAACAGCACGTCGAGCACCGCCGGCGGCAGCGGCAGGATGATCATGGCCAGCAGGGCCAGCACCATCAGCGGCGTGGCATAGCTGTAGCGGCGCAGGGCGTCGAAGAGTCCGGGCTGCAGGAGTTTCATGTCGGAACGGCTTAAGTCAGGTGGGAGGGAACGGCCAGGTCGGCAGGCAACCGTGGCTCGCTGGGCCGCTGGCCGGTCTGGAAGGCCTTGAGCTGCAGCACATAGTTGAGAACCAGCGCCACGGCGTTGTACAGCGGGATTGGGATCTGCTGCTGCACCTGGCTGGTGTTGTAGATGGCGCGGGCCAGCGGCGGCATGGAGACCACCTCGACCTGGTGCTCGCGCGCAATCTCGCGGATGTACAGGGCCATTTCGTCCACCCCCTTGGCCACCACGTAGGGCGCCTGGGCGCGCTGCTCGTCGTACTTGAGCGCGACGGCGTAGTGCTCGGGGTTGACGATCACCACGTCGGCCGTGGGCACCGCGCTGCGCACGCTGCGCCGCGAGAGCTGGCGCTGCAGCTGGCGGATGCGGTTCTTGACTTCGGGGCGGCCCTCGTTGCCCTTGTGTTCTTCCTTGAGGTCTTGCTTGCTCATGCGCTGGCCACGCAAAAAGAAGAACACTTGCACCGGCAGGTCGATCAGGCCGAACAGCACGAACACCATGGCCATGGACAGCACGCCCGACAGCACCATGCCGGCGCCCGTATCGATGGCCTGCCCAAGCGACAGTCCCTGCAGCCGCAGGTAGTCTTGCGCGCTGCGGCTGCACAGGTACCAGAGCACGCTGCCCAGCAGCAGGGCCTTGAAGATGGAAGTGAGCACGCTCACCAGGTGCTTGCCCTTGAACATGCGCCCCAGGTTGCTCATGGGGCTGAGCCGGTTGAGCTTGGGCATCAGGTTTTCTGACGACAGCACCCAGCCCCCCGGCACCATCGAGGACAGTACCAGCAGCACCGGCATCACCAACAGTGGCAGCACCATCTTGACCAACAGCAGCGCCGCCGCCAGGAACAGCACCGACCAGGCGTTGTCCAGGGTGCCGTCGCCCTCCAGATCGGCCAGGCCGTAGGCGAAGAGCTGGCGGAAATCCTGCAGATAACCCGGCATCAGCCAGACGAGAAGGTACAGGCTGCCGACGATGCCGACGGCCGTGACCAGGTCTTTCGAGCGGGCGACCTGGCCCTGCTCGCGCGCCTTCTTCAGCTTCTGCTGCGAGGCCTTTTCGCTCTTGTCGCCGGTGGAAGAGCCCGACATCTCAGGGCCTCTGCTGCATGGTCAGGCGCAGCATGTCGAGCACCTGGGTGGTGATGCGCAGATAGTGTTCCGGCAGGAACCGGACCAGCTGGCTCAGCATGAACACGCCGAACACCGTGATCACCGAGAAGCCGAGGGCAAACAGGTTGAGGGTGGGCGCCACGCGCGCCAGCAGCCCGAAGCCGATCTGCACCACCAGGGTGGCCAGCATCACCGGCAGGGCCAGCAGCAGGGCGGCCGAAAACACCCACGCCACATTGAAGGCCACGCTGCGCAGCGCCGGCATGCTGATGCCCGAGCCCACGGGCCATTGCTGAAAGCTCGCCCCCAGCACCTGGGTCACCAGCAGGTGGCCGTCGATCGAGAAGAACACCAGCATGCCCAGGATGGACAGCAGGCTGGAGACCACATCGGAAGAGACGCCGCTCAAAGGGTCGTTCATGACCGCCATCGACAGGCCCATCTGCGACGACACCATGTAACCCAGCACCATGATCACCGACATCATGAAGTGCAGCGCCAGCCCGAGCAGCCCGCCGATAGCCGCCTGCTCGATGGTGGCGACCACGGCGTGCAAGGACAGCGGATCGATGGCCGCCACCGGCCGGGCCACCGGCAGCAGCACCACGGCCAGCACCAGCGACAGCAGCACGCGCACCGTGACGGGCACCGCACCGTCGCCCAGGATGGGCGCGGCGCTGAGCATGGCCATGACGCGGCAAAACGGCCACCAGAGTGCCAACAGCTGGGCCAACAGGCCGGGAATGGCTGCGTCCATGGTGTGCCGGTGGGCTAGCCCACCAGGGTGGCGGCGCGCTCGAAGATGCGGACGCAAAAATCCATCAGATGCCCCGCCATCCAGCGCCCGGCCAGGATCACCGCCAGCAGCGTCACCAGCAGGCGCGGCAGAAAGCTCATCGTCTGCTCGTTGATCTGCGTCGCCGCCTGGAAGATGCCCACCACCAGGCCCACCACCAGGCCCGGCAGGATCAGCACCACCACCAGCAGCATGACCAGGCGCAGGCTTTCGCTGACCAGGTCAACGGCGATGTCGGGCGTCAGCATGGCCGCTGCGCAGCCCAGCGGGCTTGAAGGCGCGAAGAAAGGCCTGCCATCTCAATAGGCCCGGATACTGGTGATGAGGGTGTTCACGGTCAGCGTCCAGCCATCGACCAGTACGAACAGCAGCAACTTGAGCGGCAAGGAAATCACCAGCGGCGACAGCATCATCATGCCCATGGCCATGAGCACGGACGCTACAACCAGATCCACCACCATGAAGGGGATGAACAGCATGCAGCCGACTTGGAAGGCGGTCTTGAGTTCGCTGAGCACGAAGGCGGCCAGTTTCACGGTGAAGGCATGCTGGCCCGGTTCGCTCACCGGCGCCTCACCGGCCAACGTGGATATTTGCTGCAAGGCACTCTTGCTGGTCTGCGACAGCATAAAACGCGACAGAGGGATCTCGGCCTTCTGCAGCGCCACTTCCAGGCCGATTTTGTCCTGGTCGTAAGGTACAAAAGCCTTGTGCCAGATCTCCTCGCCGACCGGGCGCATGACCAACAGCGTGAGAATCAGCGCCACCCCGGTCACGATGCGGTTGGGCAGGCCCTGCTGCAGGCCCAGCGCCTGGCGCAGCAAAGACAGGATGATCACGAAGCGCACGAAGCTGGTCATCATGAGCATCAGCACGGGCAGCAGCCCCAGCAGCGTCATGATGACCAGGATCTGGGTCTTCACCGTGAATTCGGCCGGCGCGCCGTTGGCGTTGGTGCCCAGAAGCGAAATGGTGCCAGCGGCGAGTGCCGACTCGCTCACCCCGAACATCAGAACGAGCGCGACCAGCCCCAGGGCGGCATGGCCACCCATTCGTCGTAACGTCATGGTGCGACGGCTCAGTTCGCCGCGTCGAGCGACAGCAGGTCCAGGTCGGCCAGCTCGACCACCTTCAGGCCATAGTTTTCGCCCGACACCACCACCTCGGCGCGCCCGATGGCCGTGCCGTTGACCTTGATCACCAGCGGCGCACCGGCCACCGCGTCGAGCTCCACCACGCTGTCGTGCTCCAGAGCCATCAGTTGGTCGAGTGCAATGTCCGCCGAGCCCACTTCGAGGGTCAGTGTGACCGGAATCTTGCGCAGCATCTGCGTGAGGTCGCGGCGCGGCCGGGGCGCGGCCACGGGGGCCGGGGCGGGCGCGGTGTCTTCCACGGCCAGATCGTCGTCCAGCAAGGCTGTGTCGAATTCGGTGATTTCTTGGCTCATATCCATGGCTTTAGAGGGTGTCGTTGAATGCGGTGAGCCACAGCCCGCCTTTGTGCTCTGCCACCGTCGCGGTGAACAGGCGCGAGTCCTTCACCAGCACGTCGGCAGCCTGGAAGCTCACAGGGATGATGTCGCCCGGGCGCAGGTCGAGCACCTCGCCCAGCGCCATGCGCCGGTGCAGCAATCGCGCCACCAACCGGACCCGCAGGCACTGCGCGAACGGCTGCGTCTGCTCCTTGCGCAGATCGCTCCGGGGCACGGAGCGCGCGGCGGCGAGTTGGCCAAGCAGTAGGTCCATCCAGGTGGAGTCGAGTGAGAACTGCAGCTCCGAGCACAGTCCGACCTGCGGCTCATCGATGCGCACCTGGAGCGTCCAGGCGCCCACCGCATCGGTGGTTTCAGCGCGCCAGGCGATATCGTCGCTAGCGCTGTGGGCGGACGCCGATACCAAGGCGCTCAGTCCCTCACGGATGCGGACCGCCAGCACCAGCGCCAGCTGCAGGCCCAGCTTCTGCGCCAACCGTTCCTCGGTGGCGGTCATGGGGGCCGAGGCGGGGTCGGTGCCCTCCCCGTCCCGCAGCCCGTAGCGGCAATGCAGCACGCGCAGCACCAGGCTGCGCTCGAGCGCGACACCGATCCGCCCCGTGGCCGAGCCATACACATTCCAGCGCGGGGCAATCGCGGCAGGGGCGTGCACCATCAGCACCCTGCCCACGGTGAATTGCGTGCCATAGCGCCGGTTCAAGCCCAAGCGCAGGAGGTCTGACAGGTCGGCGCCGAATTTGTCGGCAAAAGCCGCCAGCAGGTGCACCGGGCGCCCCAGCGTTCGGGGATCCAGCACCGGGTGCGCTGCGGACAGCACCTTGGAAGGCTGAGACATATCGATCAAAGCCCGTGGCGCCCGGACACATTGCGGTTCTCGCAACGCTTCGCACAGCGATCGGGCGTGTGAGCTATATTGATTTGCATCGAGACAAGAAAACAAGGAATCGGGAAAGAAGACGGCAGCCAGGCACCGTGCATCGTATTTGAGTGCATTTGATGCAACATTTTACGCTCAGACACAAAAACGTCTAGTTTTTTGAACGCTTTTTTTAACTAAACGTTACTTTTGTCGCTAAGCATCCATTCCACTTGTGACTACGCCATGCCTGAGAAAAACTACGCCGAGCCGCCAGACCCAGCGACAGGGAGCGAGCTCACCGAGACGCAGCCCACCAGTCTCATATCCCGGCGACTGCACGATTTCTTTGCCGAACAGGGACTGCCACGGCACAAGCATTCCTCGCAGCTGGCCACAATCCTCGGACTGTCGCGCTCGGGCGCCTTCCGCAAATTCCAAGACGGCGCGTTTTCCGCGACCGACCTGCAAAGCCTGGCGCGGCATTTTCAGGTGGACGTCAGCCTTTTGCTCAGCAGCCATCCGGTCGACGCAGACCAAAGCAATGGCGAGGCAAAGCCAGCCAGCATCGTCATTGGCGGGCGCACCATGGCTTGCAAAGCCTTGATCGGCACGGAACTCGGACGCCACGAGCACTGTGAACTGGTGGCCACGCTCCAAGGCGCTGAATGGCTGGTGCAGCCCTACGCGGAAGCAAGCGGGGGCCAGCGGCACCGTGTCCACCAATTGACCGTCATCCCCACGCAACGCCAGTTACCGCGCATTGCAGTGCTGGAAGATGCGGCAGACCTGGCCGCCAACCTGAAAGACGCGCTCGAGGGCGCGGGATTCCGGGTCGAAGTGTTTTCTTCGGCCTCCGAACTGTCGTACGAATCGGCTGTTGCGCCGTTCGATGCCTACGTGGTCGACTGGTGGCTCAACGGCAAGACTTCCGCCGCGGTGCTGCAGACGATACGCAAGGCCCAGCCCTCGGCGCCGCTGATCCTGACCACCGGCGCCATCGCCAACGGCAACGCCGCCGAGGACGACATCGCCCGCATCGCCATGGCCCTCCGCGTCCAGGTCATTGAAAAGCCCTTCCGCTTGGCCCTGCTGATCTCGCAGGTCAAACAGCTGCTGGGCGAAACCAGCTAATCACGCGCAGTTCAGCCGAAAGTCTGCAAGGCGGAGCGCAGCCGCGCCACGGTGATCGGTTTCTCGAACTTGGCCGCGAACAGGGCGTCACCTGCGGCCTCGGACTCATGGTAGGCCGACAGCGCCACGATGGGCGTAGCCTGGTTCAACGCACCGGGCGCGCGCGCGCGCTCCGCCACACGGTAGCCGCTGCCATCCTGAAGGCGCAGGTCGAGCAGGATGCCGTCATACCTGGCCGCCACCAGCATGAGATCGGCCTGCGCTACGCTGTCGGCCACATCCACCAGCGCGCCCAGAGCCTGCAGCATGGTCTGCAGGCTGAAGCGCACATCGTCGTTGTCATCGACCACAAGAATCCGCCGCCGCCCCGGGGAAGGAGCCACCTCCATTGCCCCCTGCAGCACTTCGACCTCCACTGGCACCTGCACGATGAACACCGAACCTTCGCCGGGGCGGCTGAGCACGCGCGCCGTGCCATGCAGCAACTCGGCCATCAGCCGCACGACCGCCAACCCCAGGCCGCTGCCTGAGCGTCCCTGGCTGGCGCGCACGAAAGGCGCCCAGACATCGATGCTGGCGTCGAAGCCCGGCCCCTGGTCCATCACGGCGACGGTGATCTGCGGCGGCGCCGCCTGAACCTGCAGGGAGCACACGACCTCCCCTGGACTGGCGTATTTGGTGGCGTTTGAGATCAGATTGGCGATGATCTGCCGCATGCGCGCCGGGTCGGTGATCACGCGCGGACACGGTTGGGGCTCGATCTGCACCGTCAGCCGCACACCGCGCTCGCGGGCGGCATCCTCGTATTCGGCCGCGATGATCTGCATCATCAGGTCCGGCTGGAACAACATTGTCGAGACTTTGAGGCGACCACCACTCAGCCGCGCGAATTCGACCGTGTCGTTCATTTGCGCCTCCAATTGCTGCGCGCTACGGCGCAGGCGCCGGAACGTCTGGTCGTCCGCAGGCAGCCTCCCACCCAGTTCGATCAACTCCACCGAACTGATGATGGTCTGCAAGGGAGTGAGCATCTCATGGGCCATCATGCCCAGAAATTCGTTGCGCTCCGCCAGGGTCTGCTGGGTCTGGAGCAAGGCCTGGCGCGCCCGACGCAATTGCAGCACGGCCAGCAGCATGATCCACCCCGCCGCCAGAACGAGCACCAGACCTGCGGCGGGATGAATTCCATAGTCCATTTATCGCTTTCTTAAATGGGTGGATCACCCTGGAGATACCGTGAGGCGCTGTGTCTGGCGACGGGCGCGTGCACATAGCAACATGTGATGCCAGAAACTCCACAGTCCGCCTCCATGCACCCGGCAACGCAGGACTTGATTCTAGAGAAGCGGCAGACACCACTTTTACGCAACCAATTTTACAAAACAGAGCACTAGATGACACAAAACAACGAAGCACATATCTTTGATGCAAAAAACTCAGCACTTGCAAAACAAACATTACAATAATAAACAATTTGCAACCATATGCAGACAACAAACAGGCCCAGCGTGCTGTCGTTGCTCTGTGCGCCTCAAGGAAATGCCCCATGAGTTCCGTCACCGGACAACTGATCAACGCCGATCTGCTGCAGATCCAGGGTTACCTGTCGGACATCTCCAAGCCCTTGATCGCGCCAGCGCAAGGCGAGAGTGCTCACGGGCATGCCGGCGCCGGTTTTGCCGACCGCATGTTGGAAGCGGTGCGAGGCGTCAACCAGCAAGACCATCTGGCGGCCGAAAAGATGGCGGCCGTGGACAGCGGCGCCAGTGACGACCTGGTCGGGGCCATGCTGTCCAGCCAGGAGGCCAGCCTGTCTTTCTCCATGTTGATGCAGGTGCGAAACAAAGTGATGGGGGCGATGGAAGACCTCATCAAGTTGCCGATCTAAGCCCGAGCGAAAGTCACACGCGTGAATGCTGCCCTGAAATCCGG
Organism: Acidovorax sp. SRB_14; assembly: GCF_012932145.1. Lineage (GTDB taxonomy): Bacteria > Pseudomonadota > Gammaproteobacteria > Burkholderiales > Burkholderiaceae_C > Simplicispira. The sequence goes on from NZ_MWOK01000002.1 coordinate 86,148, forward strand.
CTGGGAGCGCCTGCGCGCCAATGGCGCGCCCGCACTTCCACCTGCATTCTTCAAGAATCTGGCTCCGCTGGTGCTGCTGGCTGCGGGGCTGACGGCCGTGGTGCTGATGTTTCTCTGGAACGCTCAGGCCGGCTATAAGCCGCTGTTCGGCGCGCGCGAAAAGGTCGCCACCGCCGACATGATGTCAGTGCTGGAAGCGGAACGAATTCCCTACCGCGTGCACCCCGACAGCGGCCAGGTGCTGGTGCCTGAAAAAAGCCTCGGCAAGGTGCGCATGCTGCTGGCTGCCAAGGGCGTGACGGCCAAGCTGCCGGCCGGGCTGGAGCTGATGGACCGCAACGATCCTTTGGGCGTGAGCCAGTTCGTCCAGGACATCCGCTTTCGCCGCGGCCTCGAAGGCGAGTTGGCGCAAAGCATCGCTGCGCTGGACGCGGTGGAGAGCGCCCGCGTCCACCTGTCAATCGCCAAGTCGACCTCGTTCGTCATCAGCGATGGTACCCAGAGCTCCGCATCGGTGGTGGTTGCACTCAAGCCCGGCCACGTGCTCGCGCCCGAGCAGATCGCCGCCATCGTCAACCTGGTCGCCGGCAGCGTGGCCAGCCTCACCCCGCAGAGGGTGAGCCTGGTCGACCAGGCCGGCAACCTGCTCTCCGCCCACATCGACCTGAGCCAGGGCCCGGAGCCGCTGCACGGCAACGAGGCGGCCAAGCGCTACCAAGAAGCCACGCTGCGCAGCCTGCGCGACCTGCTTACGCCGGTGTTGGGCGAAGACAACTTCAAAGCCTCCGTGACCGCCGAGATCGACGATGACCGCATTGAAGAAACGCTGGAGCAATTCGGGGCGGACCCCAAGGTCACGGCAGAGGCCGTGCGCGACGAGCAGGACCGCGCCCTCTCGGCCATCGGCGTGCCCGGCTCGCTGAGCAACCGTCCCGTCAACGCCACGCCAGCGGACACGCCCCCCAACGAGGCCAACACGGCGCGCAAGAATGCCACCACGCGCCAGTATGCGTACGACCGCAGCATCAAGCAGATCAAGCGGAGTCGCAGCCGCCTGAGCAAGCTCAATGTGTCGGTGGTACTCAACAGCGCCGCCGCGCCCAAGGGCGCTGCCGACTGGAGTAAGCAAGACCTGGCCTACATCGAAAACATCCTGGCCAACGGTCTCGGCATCAACGCCGAACGCGGCGACAGGCTGGCCGTTTCGGCCCTGGCCTTCAGGGCCAGGCCCGAGCCGCCGGTCTGGTGGCAGCAGCGCGATAACCTGATCGATATGGGCACGCCCCTGGCCTATCTGGTGGGCGCCCTGCTGTGCTTCCTGCTGGTCGTGCGCCCGCTGCTGCGCAGCGTGCAAAAGCGCCTGGCTGCCGGCACCCCGCCCCTCCTCACGAACGGGCCGGCCCTCACGCCAGTGGTATCCCTGGCAGGCAAGAGCGCTCAAAGCGCCTCTGGCGCCGAGCACAGCACACCCGCCATCGCCCCCAACGCGATGCCTGTGGTGCCGCTGCTGGAAGACTACGACCTGCCCCCTCCCGGTTCTCCCGTCGATGTGATGGTCAATCACCTGCGCGTACTGGCCAGCAAAGAGCCCGAGCGCGTTGCCGAGGTGGTCAAACAATGGGTACAAAAGCATGGCCGACCTGAATGATGCGCTCCCCTCCGGAGGGGAAGCCAAGACCAGCAGCCTTGTGGAGCAAGCGGCCATCGTGCTGCTGTGCATGGGCGAAGAGCCTGCGGCGGCCGTCCTGCGCTGCCTGTCCCGCGAGGAGCTGCTGGAGGTGACGCAGGTCATGTCGCGGCTGAGCGGCATCAAGGTCGATGCCGTGAAAACCTCCATGCAGCGCTTCTTCGAGGACTACCGCGAGCAAAGCGGCGTGCACGGCGCTTCGCGCTCCTACCTCAAGCGCTCCCTCGATCTCGCACTGGGATCGGACATCGCCGGCAACGTACTCAACAGCATCTACGGCGACGCCATCCGGCCCAAGATGGCCCGGCTGCAATGGGCTTCGCCCAAATGGCTGGCCGACCGCATCGCGCATGAGCACGTGCGCATGCAGGCAGTCTTCCTGGCGTTCCTCCCACCGACCCAGGCCAGCATGGTCATCGAAGCCCTGCCAGAGGCGAGCCGCGACCTGGTGCTGTTGAACATGGCGCGCCTGCAGGAGATCGAAAGCGAGCTGCTGCTCGAGCTGGAAGAGATCGTGGCCCGCTGCCTCGATGAGCTTGGCACGCAAAGCGCCATGGTCGAAGGCACGCGCCAGGTGGCAGAGATCATCAACCGCCTGACCGGCGACAAGCGTCAGATGGTGGAGCTGCTGCGCGCGCACGACCCGCAGGTGGTGTCCGAAATCGAAGTCAGCATGTATGACTTCTTCATGCTGTCGAACCAGACCGAAGAGGTGCTGACCCGCATCCTCGACGAGGTTCCGCTCGAACAATGGGCCATGGCGCTCAAAGGGGCTGAACCCAGCGTGCGCAATGCGATCCTGCGCGCCATGCCGCGGCGCCAGGCCCAAAGCTTCGAGGACCTGTTGCGCCGCGCCGGCCCGGTGCCCCTCAGCCGCGTGGATCAGTCACGCAAGGAAATCATGGCCCAGGTCAAGGTCCTGGCCGATGCAGGCGAAATCCAGATCCAGCTGTTTGCCGAAACCGTCGTCGAATGAAGAATCCGCGCCTGCACCGGTTTCCTCCGCTGGCCCAGCTGCTGGCACGCCCCCACGCCGTGCGAGGCGGAGACGCTGCGTCGGTCGCGGACGGCTTTCAAGAAGGCATGGCGAAAGGCTATGAGCAGGGTCTGCAGGCCGGACGCCAGGACGGCCACGGCGAAGGCTTGGCCGAAGGCCGCCGCGAAGGCCTGCGCCAGGGGCAAGAGCAGGGCCGCCGAGAGGCCCTGGCCCTGTTCGCCAACCTGTCTCAACCGCTGGAGGCGGCGCTGCAGCAAGTCAACAGCCTGCAAGCCGATTACCAGGCGGCCATGCGCAAGGAAGTGGTGGAGCTGGTGGCCAAGGTGGCGCGCCAGGTCATCCGCTGCGAACTCGCTCTGCAGCCGCAGCAGCTGCTGGCCATGGTGGACGAAACCCTGGCCACCCTGCCCCGCGTGAGCGACGATGCGGTCGAGATCCGCCTCAACCCTGAGGAGTGCCAACGCATCCAGGAACTTCACCCCGAAAGCGCCCAGCGCTGGAGGCTGCACCCCGACCCCCGACTGGAGCCGGGGGAATGCCACGTCCATGCCGGCAACCATGAAGCCGATGCCGGTTGCCGCCAGCGGCAGGCGGCCGTCATGGAGCAGATCAGCGCCCAGCTGATCGAGCCCATGCCCGAGGAGGCGCCGTGATCGCCGCCGCACTGCGCCGACTTGAACTGGGCGCCGTTCCCGTGGCCACGCCCACGGGGCGTTTGGTGGGCGCCTCGGGCCTGCTGCTCGAGAGCGCGGGCTGCGCGCTGCACACGGGCCAGCGCTGCCACATCGAGACCGCTGTCGGCGCATGGATCGAGGCCCAGGTCGTGGGTTTTCGGGAAGACATCTCCTACCTCATGCCTTTCAAGAAGACCGAAGGCCTGTCCACGGGCGCCCGTGTGCTGCCCGCCTCGGAGCGGGGCGACCTCATGATTGGTCCGTCGTGGCTGGGGCGCATCGTCAACGGCCTGGGCGAGCCTCTGGACGGCCTCGGCCGCCTGAGCGGCGAGCATGTGCTGCCCCCCCACCCCCCACGCGTGCATCCACTGCGCAAGCAGCCCGTGCGCGACATGCTGGATGTCGGGGTGCGCGCCATCAACGGCATGCTGACCCTGGGCAAGGGCCAGCGCGTGGGCCTAATGGCCGGCAGCGGCGTGGGGAAAAGCGTGCTGCTGGGACTGATCACACGCCAGACCGAGGCCGACGTGGTCGTGGTCGGCCTGATCGGCGAGCGCAGCCGCGAGGTGCGCGAGTTCATCGAACGCTCGCTGGGCGCCGCCGGCCTGGCACGGGCCGTGGTCGTGATCGCGCCGGCCGACGAGTCGCCTCTGATGCGCCTGCGGGCCACCGAGCTGTGCCACTCGATCGCCGCGCACTACCGCGACCAGGGCAAGCATGTGCTGCTGCTGGTGGATTCGCTCACGCGCTATGCCATGGCCAAGCGCGAGGTCGCGTTGGCATTGGGCGAGCCCCCCGCCACGCGCGGCTACCCGCCGTCCGTGTTCAGCCTGCTGCCGCAGCTGGTGGAAAGCGCGGGCAATGGCGAGCACGAACATGGCAGCATGAGCGCGATCTACACCGTGCTGGCCGAGGGCGACGACCAGCAAGACCCGGTGGTCGACACCGCGCGCGCGATTCTGGACGGCCACATCGTCCTGTCGCGCGAACTGGCTGAACGCGGCCACTACCCAGCCATCGATATCACCGCCTCCATCAGCCGCTGCATGGCGCAGGTGGCCAGCGCAGGGCACCTGCGCGCAGCGCGCAACCTCAAGGAAATGGTGTCGCGCTACCTGCAGGTGCGCGACATGCTGCCCCTGGGCGCTTATGTCGCGGGGGCCGACCCCACGACCGACCGTGCCGTGGCCCTGTACCCACGCATCGAGGCTTTTCTGCACCAGGGCACCAACGAGGCCGCCCCCATGGCGCCGACGCTGACCCAGCTTGAGGGCCTGATGGCATGACGAACGGGCACAGCCTTGGCAACCTGGCCCGGCTCGTGGAGCTGCGCCAGCGCGCGGTGGACCGACAGCTGGCCGAGGTCGCCGACAAGCAGAGCGTGCGCGAGCGCTACCAGCGCAATCTGGAGCAGCTCGACAGCCTGTGTCGTAACGCCGGCCCCAGCGGCGCATCGATGGCCGTTTTTTCACTCAATAACGCCAACTACAAGCAAACCGTCATGCAGTTGGCCGACACGCACCGCGTCGACCTGGCCTTGCACGACGCGGACCTGGCGCTGTCCCGCCGCGCCCTGGTGGAGGCTGCGCGCCAGCGCGAGGCCGTGGACCAGCTGCTCACGCGCCAGCGGCAGGCCCTGCAGCGGACACAGGCCGCGCAAGAGCAAAAGCGCCAGGACGATATGGCCTCGCTGGTGTGGCAGCGGAGGTCCGTGTGACACGGACTTTTCAGCCCCGGCTTGGGTGCCATTTCAGTGGCGGCCGATTTCGGTCGCCTTTCCGTCAGACCGTTCTTCTTCAACCCCTTTGAAAGGACCCTGACATGGCAGACATCACCCCCAGCACCATGGCCAGCCAGTTGGCGACCATGTACACCTCGGCTGCACAGAGCCTGATCACGTCGCAAACCAAGAGCGCCCAGGCGGCGTCCTCGGCGCTGACCAAGCTCCAGTCCGCGCTCAGCGCGTTCGACACGGCGCTCAACAGCCTCTCGGGCAGCGCGAGCAGGAGCCTGGTGCAGCGCGGCGCCACCCTCAGCAACCCCGCCATTGGCACGGTCACCGCCTCGGCCACCGCCCAACCAGGCAACTACAGCTTTTTCGTGGAGCAGGTCGCTGCGCGCCACCAGGTGGCGTTTGAAGACCTGCCAGCCGTGCCGGTCTCGCTGGGCGGCCCCCTGGTGGTGACGCTGGCCGACGGCAGGAGTTTCACCGCCAACATCGCCACCGCCGACCAGAACAACGACGGCACCATCTCGCAGGCCGAGATCGCCCGCGCCATCAACCAGGCGACCGAGAACCAGGGCAAGGTCACCGCCACCACCGTGACCGTGGGCGGCAAGACACAGCTGGTGCTGTCTGCGGGCCAGACCGGTGTCAACAGCCGTATCACGCTGGACACCAGCGGCCTGCCCAACAGCGACCTCAAAACCGCGTTCACCACCAGCATAGAACTGTCCGCGGCACGCGACGCCATCGTCTGGCTGGGCGACAAAGACGCGGGCATCAAGCTGCAACAGGCCTCCAACACCCTGACCGCCGTCGATGGGGTGAGCATCACCCTCGCCAAGGCCATGCAAAGCGGGGACGCCCCGATCAGCCTGACCGTCAGCAACGACGACAGCGGCACCAGCGCCAACGTGAAAAAATTCATCGATGCCTACAACACGCTGAAGAAAACACTCGACGACCTCACGGCCAATGGCAAGGACGGCGTCGAGCGCGCCGCCTTTGCATCAGATGCCGGCGTGCTGTCCCTGCGCAACCGGATGTCGAACGCGCTGCGGCAAAGCTACGGCGGCCTGAGTCTGGCCGAGTTCGGTATCAACGCCGACCGCAACGGCACGCTCTCGCTGAACGACGCCAAGCTGCAGAAAACCCTGGCCGCGCATCCCGAGGGCCTGGACGCGGTGTTCGGCAACACCGGCCTGACCACTTCGAGTGGAGCCCTGGGTGCATTCCACAGTATCGTGAAAAGCTGGACCGACAGTGCCTCGGGCCAAATCAAACAACGCCAGAACTCCGTGCAAGCGCAGCAAAAGACGCTGGCCACGCGCCAGACGCGCCTGGATAACCAGTACACGCAGGCCTACAACCGCTACCTCGCCCAGTTCACGCAACTGCAGTCGCTGCAGGCGCGCATGAACGATACGTCGAGTCTGCTCAGCAACCTCGGCAACTTCGGCACCAGTTGAGGCCTGCCCCCCACCACTTCGCCCCCACACCCATGGACTACGACGTTTACAGCAATTACCACGCCGTCAATCTGAACGCGCAAACCGCCAATGCCTCGCCCGTGCAGCTGGTGCTGATCCTGATGGATGGCCTGCTGGAGGAATTGGCGCGCACGCGCGCCCACATCGAAGGCAAGCGCTACGAACTCAAAGCCCGTGGCTTGGACAAGTGCGTCAACATCCTCAACGGCCTGTCGAGTTCGCTCGACTTCGAGAACGGCGGTGAAGTGGTAGCCAACCTGGGGCGGCTCTACGAATACTGCGCCTGGCGCCTGTACAAGGCGGGGCTCGACCTGGAGGTCGGCATGATCGACGAGGTGGTGGGCTTGCTCACCAGCATCCGCAACAGCTGGCAGGCCATGCAGGTGGCCCATGGCTAAGGCATGGCAGATGGCCAACTTGACACAGCGGTTGCGCGCTGCGGCAGCGGCACAGAACTGGCGGGCGCTGGAGCAAGCCGACCGCGACCTGGCAACGTGGCTGGAGCTGCCCGCCCAGGCCGGCGCCTTGTCTGACACCGAACGCGCAAGCCTGCAAAACCTGGAGCGCGCGCACCAGCAGGCGCGGGCCCAGTGCGCCGCGGCCAGCGACGAATTGGCGCAGCGCCTCTCGGACCTGCGCACCCACAAGGACGGCTGGCTGGCCTATGCCCTCAACAGCGACCTGAACGACGCCACGGCATGACCATCGCCCTGCCCCTCTCCCCTGCATTCGCTGTCGCGGCGGCCCCGCTCGAACCGGCGCCGGGCACTGCGCAGGCCTTTGCCACGGCGGCGCCCGCGTCCGCCGGTGCTGCCCTTTTTTTTGAAACGCTGCAACGCGCCGCCGATCCCGCACTGTGGCTGCCGAGCGCCCCTGGCAGCAGCAGCGAAGCCGCTCTGCCGGTCGTGCCCGTTTCCGGCACACGGCCCTTCGACGGCTTCGACAAGGAGCAAGAGACCGAGGCCGCGCAGTTGCCCACCGGCGCAATGGCGCCACTCGCCATGGCCCAGCTGGCCGACGCCAACATGCCTGTGGTCGCACTGCCTACCAACCTGCAGCGGCCATTGGACCCGGCCACGACCGCCGCGACGGCAACCGCCGAGCAGTCGGCGGCCGCAGGTGCGCTTCCCAATCGCACCGTTCCCCAGGCGATGTCCGGCCCTGCGCAACTCTCCCAGGCTCCGCTTGTTCCGCAGGAGGCGCCAGCCGCTCCCCAGGCCCCGCGTGTCAACGCTGCCAAAGACTTGTGGTCAGGCAGCGCCACGCTCGGCCCCGAGGCCGCCGCCGTGCGCGAAAAAAGCATGGCGCTGCCTCTATGGCTGCGTGAAACTCGCGTGGCGCCCGACCCTGCTCAGTCCGATGCAAGTGACATACCCGCCACCGCCGTCTCGGCCAGCGCCACGCCCCGTACGGACACGCGGACGCCACAGGCCTTGCTTGAAACCCTCGGCGAGCGCATCGGCTGGCATGTCAAACGCGGCAGCGAGCACGCCGTCATCCGCCTCGACCCACCGATGCACGGCCAGTTGGAAATCACCATCCGGCGCGACAGCGCCGGCATCCAGGTGCACCTGAGCGCCTCCAGCAGCGAAGTCGTCCGTCAACTGCAGGCCATCAGCGATGGCCTGCGCCAGGACCTGATGGGTCGCCAGACAGGCGAGGTCATGGTCGTGATCTCCCACGGTGCCCGAGACAGCGACGGGCGGGAGCGCCAGAAAGACAGCGCCCCGGAGCAGAACGCGCCTGGGCAAGCCCTTGCGGAAGCAGAAAGCGACCAGGCTCCGGCGCGCTTCGCCCTCCATTCACCCCCTTATTGATCCACGATGAAAAAGTCACGGCAACTCATGGTCCTCGCCCTAGTGAGCCTACTCACGGCGGCTGCTGGCGGCGGCGGCGCTTGGTGGTGGTTCCAGCGCCAGGCCACGGCGGCCCCTGCGGTAGAGGCCAAGCCGACCTTCGACAAGCAGGAATACAAGTACGTCAGCCTCGACAAGGTCATCGTGATGCTGCGCAGCCAGGCCGGCGATCCCCTATCGCACTACCTGGCCGTCGATTTGGTCTTCAAGACGGTGGCTGAAAAGGAGCGCACGGTCAAAGAGCATCTGCCCCTGCTGCGCAGCGTGGCCGTGATGGCGTTGTCGACCTATCCGCTGGAGAAAGCCTCCCACATGACCGTGGCGCAGTTGGCAGCGGAGATCAATGCCGCCTACCAGGCCAGCTACCAAAACGAGAACCGCGAGCAGCCGTTTGTTGAAGCCCTGATCGGCAAGCTGATCATCGAATAAACATGGACATGCACACGGGTTACGCCGAAGTTCACGGTGCCGCCGCCTGCAGCGCCGAAGATGAGCAACGGCATCTGCTGTCTTACGCACCGTTGGTCAAGCGGGTCGTGCGGCAGCTGACGTCCCAGATTGGCGGCGCCGTGGACCGCGAGGACATGGAGCAGATCGGGCTGATGGGCCTGCTCGACGCCTTGCGGCGCTATGGCGGCGCCCCCGATGAGAAGTTCGGTGCCTATGCCTCGATACGCATCCGCGGCTCCATCCTCGATGAGCTGCGGCGCCAGGACTGGCGTCCGCGCGCCGTGCGCCAGGAAAGCCACCGCATGCGGGATGCGGTGCGCGAGCTGACGCGCCGGCTCGGCCGCACGCCGAGCGAGAACGACATCATGAAAGAGCTGGGCATCAACGCGGCCGAACTGCAGGAGTACCGCCTGGCGGAAAACGCCGAGATGCTGGTGAGCTTCGACGAGATCCTGCAGGAACTCAGCAACGTGCCCGCCAGCGCGCTCACGCCGGAGGCTGCCCTCATGAGCCGGCGCAGCCTGGAGCAGGCGCTGGGCACCCTGGACGAGCGTGAACAACGCGTGGTCCAGATGTATTACGAATTCGATCTCAGCCTGAAGGAAATTTCCGCTGTGCTGGGCCTCACGGACGCACGCATCTGCCAGATCAACAAGGGAGCTCTGCGGAAGATGAAAGCCTTCCTGCAAGACGCGTGAACTCCCTTTCAGGAAAACAAAAATGCAACCAATCGTCGGTATAGCCATTGTTCTTGGCTGTGTGTTCGGAGGCTTCATGATGGGTGGCGGCGAACTGCGGGTCATCTGGGAACCGGTCGAGCTGCTGATCATCTCCGGAGCCGCCCTGGGCGCCATCGTGCTAGGCAACCCGCGCCATGTGCTCAATGAAATGGTGCTGCAGCTGCGCAAGGCCGTCACCATGCGCAAGCAAAGCCAGGAGTTCCAGCGCCAGTTGCTGCTGCTGATGTACGAACTGCTGCAAACCGCCGCCGGCGGCCTGAAGGCACTCGACGCCCATGTCGAGGCGCCGCAGCAAAGTGCCCTGTTCCAGCGCTACCCACTGGTGCTGGCTGAACCCAAGCTGCTGCACTTCATCGTCGACAACTTCCGCCTGATGGCCATGGGCAAGATCAATGCCCACGAACTCGAAGGCGTGCTCGAACAGGAGCTGGAGGCGATCCATGAGGAGCTGAACCAGCCGTCCAAGTCGCTGCACAAGATCGCCGAGGCCATGCCCGGCTTCGGCATCCTGGCCGCAGTGCTGGGCATCGTGATGGCGATGAACACCATCGGTGATGGCGCCAGCTCCGCCGAAATCGCTGAGAAAGTCGCCGCGGCGATGGTCGGCACCTTCATCGGTATCTTCTTTTGCTACGGCGTGCTGGACCCGCTGAGCAACGTGATGAAGCAACTGGTCAAGCAGGAGCTGTCCACGCTCGAATGCGTGAAGGTCGTGCTGGTCACCCACGTCTCCGGCAAGCCCCCGCTGCTGGCCATTGACGCGGGCCGCCGCTTGGTGCAGCTCAACCTCAAGCCCAGCTTTGCCCTGCTTGAGGGCTGGATCAACGCGCTGACCGGCGAAGATGCGCCGCCCAGGACGCCCAATCGCCGCGCGGGAGACCCCCGGTGAGCGCTGCGCGCGAAAAACAGCACCAGGCCATCGTCAAGCGCGTCTCGCGCAAGCACGACGATGAGGAGCACGGCGGAGCCTGGAAGGTCGCTTTCGCCGACTTCTGCCTGGCCTTGATGTGCCTTTTCCTGTTGCTGTGGGTGCTCGCTGCGCGCAACGCGGAGCACACCGAGGAAGTGCTGCGCACCACCGGCGGCAAGCTTTTCGACGAGGGCGCGGGCCACAAGATCCAGAGCTTCAGCACGGCCCGGGGCAGCCTGATTCCCCGCGACCCCATACCCGCGCAAGGCGACACCCTGCAGCCACGCAAGGCCTTCACCAACGGCACAGGGAACGCCCAGGACACTCTACCGGGGGCCGCCCCTTTGCAGACACGCTACGAATCTCCGGCCGACCTGCAGCAGTTGTCGGCGATCCTGGCCAAGCTCAGCGACGATGCGGGCCTGGCCAGCAATCTGCAGACCATCATCACGCCCTACGGGCTGCGCGTCATGCTCCACGACACCGCCAAGCTGGGCATGTTCGAGCGCGGCAGCGCCTTTCCCACCGACCGCTTCCGCCGCCTGCTGCGCAAGATCGGGCCGGTATTTGCCCGCATGGAAAACCAGATGCTGATCGTCGGGCACACCGACTCCCTGCCCTATGCCGACGGCGATTTCGGCGCCGCCTCCAACTGGACGCTGTCGAACAGCCGGGCCATGTCCGCCCGCTACCACCTGCTGGCTGGCGGTATGCCCGCCACCAGTACGCTGCAGATCGTGGGCATGGCAGACCGCGCCCCCTTCGATGCCAATGACTCCACAGCGGACATCAACCGCCGCATCGAGCTGCTCATCCTCACCAGCGAACATGCCGGCAACATTGCCGCCATGTTCGGTGTGCCGGGCACCGTCACACCCTTGCTGCCCGGTGTGGACTCGGCCCTGCCCGAGCGCAACGCACTGACGGCGATGCGCGAGACCCTGAAAAAATTCCGTTGACCGTTGCCATGGAAACCAGACCCCGAGGCTATCGCATGAAAATCACCAGCACAGGCCTGCCTGCACTGCCCGCCACTGCCACCACCCCCATCCAGGAAACCCTGCCCGCGCACCCGGCCCAGACGGCACTGCGCGCGGAAGCCAGCGAACACCAGTCCACCGTGCTGCAGCCGGCCCAGGCGGCGCTGCGCGCCATGCCCGAAATCGATGAAGCCAAGGTGGCCGCGCTGCGCGATGCCTTGGCGCGCGGGGAGGTGAAGTTTGACGCGGCCAAGCTCGCCGGCCTGATCGCGCGCTACCACGGGGGGAGGGAATGAGCCTGCAGCCCGTCCTGAAGCGATTGCTCGCCGACATGGATGCCGACGTGCGGGAATACCGCGCCTTGAACGCCCTGCTGGAGGAACAGTTCGCCACCGCCCTGCGCCACGACAGCGCGGGCCTCGAAGTGCTGGCCCGCACCATCACGGCGGCGGTCGATGGGCTGGAAAAGCGCCGGCAAGCGCGCGTGGTGCTGGTCTCCCGCCTGCTGCCCACGCATGCCCGGCCGAGCATGGCGGCCGTGCTGGAGCGCCTCTCGGTACCAGCGCGCAAGGCCGTCGCCGCGCGCTGGAGCACCCTGGAGTCCCTGGTGCGCGAATGCAAGGAGCGCAACGCCGGCAACGGCCGCCTGATGAGCGACCAGCAGGCCCTGCTGCAGCGCGTGCTGACAGGCAAGGAAGAGGACACTTATGCTGCGGCCTGACATCGCGCTCGGCAGCACCACCGCCTCGTCGTGGAGCACCTTGCAGCCAGCGCTGGGCGGCACGGGCAACTTCGCGGCCGCATTCCAGCGTGTGCACGCCGACATCAAGCAGGTGATCGAGCACGGCTGGCCCGGCGAGGCTTGGCCGGCGTTGCGGCCTGAAGCCCAAATCCACCGTCTGAACAGCGCGCCGCCCAGTACCGCGCTGGGCGATGCGGTCTCCAGTGAAAGCCCGCAGGCCTTTCTCGCAGCGATTGCGCCGTGGGCCCGGCAAGCCGCGCAAAGCCTGGGCGTGTCCACCGAGCTGGTGGCCGCCCACGCGGCACTGGAGTCTGGCTGGGGTCAGCGGCAGTTGCGCGACGCCTCAGGCCACACCACCCACAACCTGTTCGGCCTCAAGGCCCAGGCGGGCTGGCAAGGTGGGCGCGCTGACGCGCTCACGACCGAATACGAAGACGGCATGGCCGTCAAGAAAACCGAAGCTTTCCGCAGCTACCCCGACTATGCAAGCGCCTTCGATGATTACGCCCGCCTGCTCCAGAGCAACCCGCGCTACCGCGCCGCGCTGAACACCGGCAACGACGCCCAGGCATTTGCCCAGGCGTTGGCGCGCGGCGGCTACGCCACGGACCCGGCCTATGCTGCCAAGCTGGGCCAGGTGGCAAGCCAGATTCAGTCCATGGACTGACCGGAATGCAAACCCGCCATGCTTTCAGGCTCCACCACCGCACTGCCCGACACACGCGCACGGATGATCTTGCCCGTGCTGGTATTGCGCACCCGCACGATGCCGCCGCGCCGCCCCGACTCCAGCGCCTCGCCCGCCACCTGGACCACGACCGGCCCGCTGCGGGCCACGATGTTCACGCTGTCGCCGCGCTTGACCAGCAAGGGTTGCGCCAGAAAACGCGGCTGCACCACCTGCCCCGCGCGCAGCGCGCGCGTGCTGGCTTGGCCGATCGCGGCGTCCAGCGCCGGCAGGCTGTCGTCCATGTCGGTGAGCTTGCGCCGCTCCTGCGCCACATCGGCCTCGGCCAGCAGGCGGTTGGCCGGCAGATCGACAGCGGCCACCACCACCAGCGCAGAAACCTCGGCACGCACGATCCAGTCACGCTGCCATCCAGACGGGCCAGGGCAGGCGGCGGTAAAACGCATGCGGCTGAGGTACCGCGTCTCCACCGCGTCAACCGCGATCGCTTGCGGGCAGGGCGCCGGCGCCGGGGTGCGGCTGACGAAGCTCAATGCGAAGGCGGGATCCACCAACCCCTTGAGCGTGGCCTGCTCGGTCAGGAAGTGGCGCACCGCCGCCTCGACCGGGGCCGCCGCCGGCTCCGGGCTGGCCGCCTGCGACAGCGTCGCCACGAGCAATGTCCCCACGAGGGCGGCCCGCAACAGCGGCCGGCCGTGAACGTTTTTTGTGTACATCAGGAGAAGAGGAACGATATGGGAATTCACTTCGACAAGGCGCTGGGCATCCACCAGGATGCGCTCAGGCTGCGCGCGGATCGTACCAAGGTCCTCGCATCCAACCTGGCCAACGAAAGCACGCCTGGCTACCAGGCACGCGACATCAATTTTGCTGCAGCACTGGGCCGCACGCGCGACAGCCATGACAGTTTGGCGCTGGACACCAGCGACGCGGAGCTGCTGTACCGCGTACCCAACCACCCTTCCCAGGATGGCAATACCGTCGAGCTCGGCGTGGAACAGGCCGTGTTCTCTCAGAACGCCTCGGACTTCCAGACCAGCCTGGCCTTCACCAACATGAAGCTCAAGGGCCTCGCCAAAGCCATCGCAGGACAGTAAGACCATGTCATTCCGAATGATCACCGAGATCGCCGGCTCGGCCATGACAGCGCAGACCGTGCGCCTCAACACCATCTCCAGCAACCTGGCCAATGCACAGTCGGCGTCCGGCAACGAAGCCGAGACCTACCGCGCGCGCAAGCCGGTGTTTTCCGCCATCAGCCAGGCGAGCAGCAGCGATCAGCTGCCCGGAGCGCGCGTACAGGTGCTCGACGTGGTCCAGAGCACCGAGCCTCTGCGCAAGACCTACGAGCCCGGCCACCCGCTGGCCAACGACCAGGGCGAGGTGTTCTACCCCAACGTCAACCCGGTAGCCGAGATGACCGACATGCTGTCGGCATCGCGCGCCTTTGAAACCAATGTGGAGGTGCTCAGCCGCGTCAAGTCGATGCAGCAATCCCTCCTGAAACTCGGCGAAGGCTGATCCCATGCAAACCCCTTCCTCCACCAGCGGCCAGGGCGCCGGCGTCGACACGGGCATCGCCCATGCGGCGGGCTCGGCGGCCTCCGTTTCGAACCTTTTCACCACGCTGCTGGTTGCTCAGATCAGGAACCAGAACCCCCTGGAGCCCACGGACCCGAGCGAATTCGTCGGCCAACTGGCCCAGCTCAGCCAGATGGAGGCGCTGCAAAAGCTGACCGACCAGGGCGCGGCGAGCACGTCCATCCTGTCCAGCCTACAGCTGCTGTCCCTCGGTGCCCAGGTCGGCTCGCAGATCACGGTGCGCAGCGACACGGTCACCCTGGCAGGGGAGCCCGTCCGCATTGGCTTCACGCTGGATAACCTCAGTGCACAGAACACGCTGGTCCTCACCGGCAGCGACGGCAGCACCCAGCGCATCGAGCTCGGCACATTGAGTTCCGGCGCCGCCCACTACACGATCGACCCCGCCAAGCTGGGCCTGGCATCGGGCACCTACCGCATGGAAATCGTCGCCGACAACAAGGAAACGCCCCCGCTGGATGTCACCGGCACCCTGGCGAGCGTGCGGCTGTCCAGCTCGGGCATGCCTCTTCTGAGCGTCACCGGTGCCGGCCAGGTGCAGCCCGGCCTGATCACCGGCTTCAACGGCCAGCCCTCCCCCACCAGCCACTGAACAAGGAACCGCCATGAGCTTCGAAATCGCACTCTCCGGCATCAGCGCCATCAACACGTCGCTGGACACCATCAGCAACAACATCGCCAACTCGGGCACTTACGGATTCAAGTCCAGCCGCGCGAATTTTTCCTCGATGTACGCGGGCTCCCAACCGAGCGGCGCGCGCATCGGCTCGCAGACCCAAAGCATTGACATCGGCGGCGGCGTGCTCACCACGGGCCGCGGCCTGGACGCCACCATCCAGGGCCGGGGCTTCTTCATCACCAGAGACTCTACCGGTGTCGAGCTCTACACCCGGGTGGGCATCTTCGCGACCGACAAGGACGGCTACCTGGTCGACAGCTTCAACCGCAAGGTGCAGGGCTATAACGCCGTGGTGGACGCGGCCGGCGTCCCCGTGCCGGGCGCGGCGCTGGGCGCCATGGGCGACATCAAGGTGCCCACGGGCCAGATCGCGGCCCAGGCCAGCACCAGACTCGACTATGTGGGCAATCTTTCCGCCGACTGGAAAACACCTGCGGTCGCCCCATTCGACCTTGCAGACCCGCTGTCCTACAACAGCTCCTCGGTGGCCGTGGCCTATGACTCGCTGGGTGCCAAGCACACCGTGACGCAGTACTTCGTCAAGACCGGTACCAACGCAGTCACGGTCCACTACGCCTTCGACGGCACTGAGCAGGCGGCGGCGACCGCAACCCTGGCATTCGGCCCCGACGGCCAACTGCCCCCTCCTCCACCCTCGACGACACTGGTGCCAACGCCCGCGCCAGCAGGCGTGGACCCCATCAGCATCGCCATCAACTACGCCGGCTCGACCCAGTTCGCTGGCGAGACCACCAACACCGTCAACGCGACCAATGGCTACGCATCGGGTGCGCTGGTAGGCGTGCAGCTGTCCGAAGACGGTTCGGTGGTGGCGCAATACAGCAATGGCCAGAAGCAGAAGGTCGGCACCGTCGCCCTGGCCACGTTCCCCAACGAAAACGCCCTGGTCTCGGTCAACGACACCAGCTGGACCACGTCCAGCGGCTCGGGCACGCCGCTCTACGGCACGCCGGGCAGTGGCATGACGGGTGCGCTGACCGTGGGCGCGATCGAGCAATCGAACGTGGACATGACCTCCGAACTGGTAAGCCTGATGACGTCCCAGCGCAACTACCAGGCCAACACCAAGGTCATCTCTGCCGAGAGCGACATGATGAAAACCTTGATGCAGGCTGTCTGAGGTAGCACGGCATGGATGCACTGATCTACTCCGCAATGAGCGGCGCCGAGCGGTCCCTGCGGGCCCAGCAGGTGCATGCGAACAACCTGGCGAACCTGCAGACCAGCGGCTTTCGTGCCGACCTCGAATTGGCGACCAGCCAGAGCGTGGCGGGATTCGGCTACGACGCCCGCCACATGAACCAGCTGCAGGCCAACGCGGTGAATACGCGTGCCGGCACCCTGGCGCCCACCGGGCGCGACCTGGACGCGGCCATCAGCGGCGAAGGCTTCTTCACCGTAGCCCACGGCAATGGCGAAGCCTATACGCGCAGCGGCGCGTTTGCGCTCGACAGCAGCGGCATGCTGACCCTCAATGGCCGGGCGGTGATCGGCGACGGCGGCCCCATCACGCTGCCGCCCGCATCGCGCATCGCCATTGGCGCAGACGGCACGATCTCGGTGCAGCCCAACGGCCAGGAAACAATGCAGCCCGTCGACCGCCTCAAGCTGGTCAAGCCCGCTGCCAACGACCTGACCAAGAACGAAGCGGGCCTGATCGTCGGCCGTGCGGGCGTGGCGCTGCCCGCGGACGACACCGTGCAGGTGCGCAGCGGCCACCTTGAAAGCAGCAACGTGTCGGCGGTGGAAGAGATGGTTGCCACCATGACGCTCAGCCGCGATTTCGAATTCCATATGAAGCTCTTCAAGGCCGCCGACGACATGGCGGCCAACGGCAACCGGCTGTTGCGAGAGTAAACCCAGACACCCCCTCAGGAGAAAACCATGAACCCAGCCATGTGGATCAGCAAGACCGGCGTGCAGGCGCAAGATGCCAAATTGCAGGCCATCGCCAACAACCTGGCCAACGTCAACACCGTCGGCTTCAAGCGCGACCGCGTCGTCTTCGAAGACCTCTTCTATTCCGTCGAGCAGCAGCCCGGCGCCCAACTGGACAACAACCGCACCTCCGTCTCGGGCGTGCAACTGGGCAATGGCACGCGCATGGTCGGCACGCAAAAGCTGTTCACCACGGGCAATATGCAGACGACCAACCAGGCGCTGGACGTGGCCATCACCGGCAACGGATTCCTCCAGGTGGAGATGGCCAGTGGCGAATCCGCCTACACGCGCGCCGGCCAGCTTTCCGTGAATTCCGAAGGGCGCCTGGTGAATGCGCAGGGCCTGCCACTGCGTCCCGAAATCACCGTTCCGGCCAATGCCACGGCCATCTCCATCGGCGAGAACGGCGTGGTTTCGGCCACCGTGCCCGGCACGACCACGCCCACCGAGCTGGGCCAGATCACGCTGTCCCACTTCATCAACCCCACCGGCCTGCTGGCCCTGGGCGACAACCTCTACAAACAGACCACCGCCAGCGGCGCACCGACCGAGGGTAACCCCGGCGAAGACGGCCGTGGCAAACTCAAGCAGGGGACGCTGGAGGGCTCGAACGTGCAGGTGGTGGAGGAAATGGTCGACATGATCGCCGCTCAGCGCACCTACGAAATGAACACGAAGGTACTGTCGGCCGCCGACGGCATGCTGCAGAACCTGGTCCAGGCAGTGCGCTGATGCAAGGCTGCAAGGCAATCGCCGCGTCGCTCGCCTGCCTGGCGCTGGCCGCCTGCGAAACGGTGGCCACAGTCCCGCCCTCGGGTCCCGCGGAAGCTCTCGAGTTCGCCACTGCGCCCCTTGCCGTGCAGCGAGGGCAGTCGGGCGGCGTATTTTCCCCGCTCGCGTTTTCTTCACTGACCTCGGACAGCCGGGCGTTCCGGCCCGGCGACGTGCTCACCGTGGTGCTGCAGGAAACCACCCAGGCGAGCAAGAAAACCGGCACCAGCACCGGCAAGAACAGCAGCGCCTCGGTAGCGCCCAGTGTGCTGCTGGGCAAGACGCTCAAGACCGACATCGGCATCGATGCCCAGCGCCACTTTGACAGCAGCGGCTCCAGCATGCAGCAAAACACCCTGCAGGGTGCGATCACCGTGGTCGTGCAGGAGGTGCTGCCCAACGGCTTGCTGCAGATTCGCGGCGAAAAAAGCCTGACGCTGAACCAGGGCGAGGAATTTATCCGCGTCAGCGGTTACGTTCGCGTCGCCGACATCGACACCGACAACCGCCTGTCGTCGCAGCGCATCGCCAATGCGCGCATTGTGTATTCGGGGCGCGGTGCCTTGGCCGAAACCCAGCGCCAGGGCTGGCTGATGACGTTCTTCAACGGCTCCTGGATGCCTTTCTGAGCTTGCAAAAGAAGTTGCCATGAAATTGTTGCGCCTTGCCCCCTTTCTATTGACGCTGTGCCTGTGCGCCGCGCCGGCCCTGGCGGCGCAAAGCCTGCGCAACCTGGTGCAGGTCGAAGGTGTGCGCGAGAACCAACTGGTCGGCTACGGCATCGTGGTCGGCCTCAATGGGTCGGGTGACAGCACCCAGGTCAAATCGGCCGGCCAGTCGGTCACGAACCTGCTCAAGCAGTTCGACGTCAAGCTGCCCGAACGCACCGACTCCAAGACCAAGAACGTGGCCACGGTGATGGTCAGCGCGGTCTTCCCGCCGGGCTACCGCAGAGGCCAGACCATCGACGTCACCGTGTCGTCGCTCGGCGACGCCAAGAGCCTGCGCGGCGGTGCGCTGCTGCTGTCGCCCTTGCGCGCGGCCAACGGCGAGGTTTATGCGCTGGCCCAAGGCAACCTCGTGGTCGGCGGCCTGAACGCCCAGGGTGCCAGCGGCTCCAGCGTGACGGTGAACACCCCCACGGCCGGGCGCATTCCGAACGGCGCCACCATCGAGCGCGAAATCGAGACAGATTTCGACACCCGGCCCACCGTGCGCCTGAGCCTGCGCCGCCCCAACTTCGAGACCGCGACGAATATCGTGGCATCGATCAACCGGCGCTTCGGCGCCGTCGCCACCACGCGCGACGCCACCAGCGTGGAAGTGCAGGCCCCGCAGAACCCGACCGAGCGCGTCGCCTTCGTGGCCCAGCTGCAGGCGCTGAGCGTCAATGTCGGCATCGAAACCCCCAAGGTCATCTTCAACTCCAAGACCGGCACCGTGGTCATCGCCCAAGGCGTCACGGTGCGGCCGGCCGCCGTGTCGCATGGCGCGCTCAAGGTGGTGATCAACGAGCAGCCCCAGGTCAGCCAGCCCGCGCCGTTCAGCCAGGGCCAGACCGCGGTCACGCCGCAGTCGCGCGTGAGCGTAGAGCAAGGCAATGGGCGGATGTTCAACTGGCCCACCAGCACCAAGCTGCAAACCATCATCGACACCATCAACAGCACCGGCGCCACGCCCGACGACATCATGGCCATCCTGCAGGCGCTGGACCAGGCCGGCGCCATCGACGGCGAACTGGTCGTGATCTAAGACTCTCCATGAACGAACTGCACCCCCAGCCCTTTTCACTGGCCCCGGCCGCCAGCGCGACCGAGCCCGCCATCCGCGAAGCGGCCAAGGCCGAGCAGGCCGCCGTCAAGTTCGAAGGCCTGTTCATCGGCGAAATGCTCAAGCAGATGCGCCGCAGCGCCCGCGAGATCGCTGGCGAAGACGGCATGTTTAAAAGCCCGACCCACGGCAGCCTGCTGGAACTGGCCGACACCATGGTGGCCGACGCCATGGCCGGGCAGCGGGCGTTCGGCATTGCCGACGTCATCCTGCAGCAGCTGCTCGCACCGGCCGATCCGGCCACAGACGGGCCGCTTAAGTTTTCGCCCGCCACGGCCGCCTTGAAGCCTTAAGGCCGCCCAGGCCACCTCTTTCAGAAAGCGCCCATTCCATGAGCATGATCAACAACGCCCTGTCCGGCACGCTGGCGGCGCAAGCGGCCCTGACCGTCGCCAGCCAGAACGTCGCCAACCTCATGACGCCGGGCTACACCCGCCAGGGCATCCTGCTGACCTCGGCCCAGCCTTCGCGCTCGGGCCCGTTCGCGGCCGGCGACGGCGTCAACATCCCGTCGCTGTTCCGCTTCAGCGACGACTACAAGAACCTGCAAATGTGGAACGCGGCCTCCAACCTCGGCCAGCACGCCACCACCCAGCCCTACCTGACCCAGCTCGAGCAGGTCATGGGCGACGACAGTGCCTCCATCAACAGCGGCCTGGACGCCTTCTTCAGCGCCCTGAACGCGGCCAGCGTGGAGCCCACGTCCAGCCCGCTGCGCCAGCAGGTCATCAGCTCTGCCGAGGCCCTGGCCCAGCGCTTCAACAGTCTCAACCAGGTGCTCTCGGGCCAGCGCGCATCGGTTGCGCAGCAGCGCAGCACCACGGTGGCCCAGGTCAATGCCCTGGCCACCGACATCGCCAAGCTCAACGAAAAGATCGCTTCCGCCTCGGCCACAGGGGCCAGCCCGTCCGGCCTCATGGACGAGCGCGACAACAAGATCGACGCGCTCGCTGCCCTGGTCGGAGTCCAGGTCGTGAACCAGCCCGATGGCTCGCGCAGCGTCTCGCTGCGCGGCGGCCAGCCCCTGGTGGCGGGATCGATGGCGGCCACGCTGGAAGTGAAGCCCCTCACTGGCGGCGGGCAATCGCTGGTGGTCCAGTTCGCCACCCAATCCTTCGGCGTGACCGGCACCGACCTGGGCGGCCAGCTCGGCGGGCTGGCCAGCTATGAAGACAAGGTGCTGGTGCCCCTGGCCCAGTCGGTCACCGACATGGCCGGTGAGATCAGCAAGAAGTTCAATGACACGCTGACCGCTGGGTACTCCATGGGCAGCACGGCGGCCACACCGGAGTCCGGCAAACCGCTGTTCGTCTTCAATGCCAGCAGCACGTCCGGCATGCTGCAGGTCACGGCCGGCCTCACGCCACAGGACCTGGGCTTTTCTGCTGACCCGGCACTGCAGGGCGACAGCGCCAACTTGCTGCAATTGATCGACCTGAAGAACCAGCCCATTGCAGTCGGCACCCTGGGCAGCGTGCTGATGGGTGACGCCTACACGCAACTGGTCAGCAAGCTGGGCACGGACAGCCAGCAGAACCACAGCGCGCTGAGCGTGACGGAAACCGTGCGCAACTACGCCGTGGCCAACTGGAAGAACACCAGCGGGGTGAACTCTGACGAAGAGGCCATCAACCTGGTGCAGTTCCAGCAGATGTACCAGGCCAACATGAAAGTCATTGCCGTTGCCAACCAGCTGTTCGACAGCACGCTGGCCATGATGAACTAAGGGCAGAACATGCGCATCGCCACCACCCAGTTTCACGCCACCATGAACACGGCGCTGCAGAACGCCAATGCCCGGCTGGAGCATGTAATGCAGCAAATGTCCTCCGGGCAGCGCCTGCTGCAACCCTCCGACGACCCGATCTCCAACGTCCGCCTGTCGCGCATGGCGCGCGAGGATGCCGCGCTCACGCAATACCGCGACAACATCAGCGCGCTCAGCACCCGCCTCATGCAGAATGAAACGGCGCTCGGCAGCATGGTGCAAGACATGCTGCAGGTGCGCGATCTGCTGGTGTGGGCCCGGGACGGCAGCAACACCTCGGAAGACGTGAAGGCGATGGCAAGCTCTCTGACGGCCCTGCGCGACAGCCTTTTCTACAGCAGCAACAGCAAGGACCAGGAGGGCCGCTACCTGTTCTCCGGCACGGCCAGCGCAACGGACACGGTCACCTACGACGATACCCAGCCCCTGGGCGCCCGCTATACGTTCACGGGCAACACCGCGCCACAACAGGTCGTCGTGGGCCATGGCATCACGCAGACGGCCAACGTCACGCTGTCTGAGATGGCCGCTCTGCTCAATTCACTGGACCGCACGGCCACCACCCTGCAAACCAACGGAATGAACACCGGCGATACCGTGGGCGACACCATCAAGGCCCTGGACGATGCGCTCTCGTCGGTCAGCGGCAAGATCGCCGGCCTCGGCGGCACCCAGAACATCCTTGCGACGCTGGACAGCAACCACGGCAACGTCAGCGTGTCGAACCAGCAGGCCATGATCACCCTCGGGCAACTGGACTACGGAGAAGCCGCCACACGCCTGTCGGGTTACAGCACGGCGCTGCAAGCCACACAGAAGGCCTACAGCAAGGTCAGCGGCCTGTCGCTGTTCGACCTTCTCTGACCGCGCACCCCGCCTCCGCCTCCATGCAGCTCACGCCCCTCTCCAGCGCAGACCGCTCTCCCTCCCTGCAAGCCCAGCTTCCAGCCACCGGCGCGGCGCAGCGCTCCACTGTGCCAGTGGCACCGACAATGCCGGCGGCACCGCTCCTGCGGAGCATGGCTGCCCCCACACCACGGCAGGGCCTGGGGGTCTGGGCGCCGGAGCTCAACGCAAAGGTGGCCAGCGCCCAGCAGGCGCTGGCCTTTCTGGATGAGCTGTCGTCGCAACTGCAGGACGTCAAGGCCCAGCTCAGCCTCAAGCTCGCCGGCAGCTACGTGCGCGAAGGCGCGCTGGAGAAACAGCAGCACCGCCTCGCGCAGCTGTGGAAGGACCGGGCCGAGCACAGCGGCCACCGCCTGGACGCCCAGCTCGCGTACAGCGGTGACACTCCGGCGCGGCAGCGCTTTCGGATTCGCGGCCTGGACCAGCAAAGCTTGCAGGCCAGCGGCCAGGAGACCCTGGTCTTTTCACTCAACGGGGCACCCCGGCACACCATGTCGCTGCGGATCGAAGCCGGCCTGCCACCGGCCGCGCTCGCAGGCCGGTTCAACCGGGCGCTGGTTCCCGCCGGCATCCAGGTGAGCCCCAACGCCCAGGGCCAACTGGATTACTTCACCGTACCGGAGGCGCAGTGGCCGCAGGTGCGCGACAGCCTGGCCATCAAGGGCGATGGCAAGCGTTTTCCCACCGGGCAGTTCGCACGGGTACGGGCGGAGCCCGAGCCGGCCATCATCGATCCGGGCGCCTGGGAGCTCGACGGGCCGAGCGGCCTGCGCCAGGCCTTGCCGCAGATCGTGCGGGCAGCCCAGCAGAGCGATGCCGCCCGCGCCGAGGTCCTGCGCTCCCTGGCCGATGCAGAACACTCGCTCAGCCGCCCGGAAACCGCCGGCGACGTCGCTGCCGTGCGGGCGTTCGCGCAGTCCTTCGAGGAGCAGACGCGGACAGCCAACTACCCCATCCTGTCGGCTGTGTCCCCCAGCCTGCTCGGCCTGCCCCGCTACCGCATCGACAGCCTTCTGGCGCTGCCATAACCCGGGCGCGTGGCGCCCACATGGCCCCTGGTCCCGGCCTCCCCTTTTGCTTGCGCCCCTCCGGTGCCTGCAAAATCCCCGCCACAATCACGCCATGGACGCCACCACCCAACTCAATGAACGCAGTCTCTCCGATGTCTGGGACGAACTGCACAACCAGTCCACCAACGGCAACCCGCTGGAGGCCAATTCCAACCGGCTCGCCTTTGCCGACCCCGAATTCCTGTTCCGGCGCGAGACGCGCGGCATCCGCTTGCAACTCGAATTGCTCAAGCCCGAGCTGGGCCAGGCCGAACAGGGCATCCAGAACACCATCGTCGTCTATGGCAGTGCGCGTTTTGTGGCCCCCGACGAAGCCGCGCAGCAGTTGGCCCAGGCGCAGGCCAGCGGCGATGCCGAGCGCCTGGCGCTGGCAGAGCGCGCCGTGCGCAATGCCGGCTACTACAACAAGGCGCGCCAGTTCGCGCGCCTGGTGGCCGAACACAGCAACCGCCAGCTCCCTGACAACCGGCTCTACATCTGCACCGGCGGCGGCCCCGGCATCATGGAGGCGGCCAACCGCGGCGCCAGCGACGAAGGCGCACTCAACGTGGGGCTCAACATCACGCTGCCGCACGAGCAAAGCGGCAACCGCTTCATCTCGCCCACGCTGAGCTTCAAGTTCCACTACTTTGCGCTGCGCAAGATGCATTTCATGATGCGCGCCAAGGCCCTGGTCGCGTTTCCAGGCGGTTTTGGCACGCTCGACGAGCTGTTCGAGGTGCTGACCCTGGTGCAGACCAAGAAGGCCAAGCAGTTGCCGATCGTGCTGTTCGGCACCGCCTACTGGAAACGGCTCATCGACTTTGACGTGCTGGTCGAGGAAGGCACCATTTCGCGCGAAAACCTGGAGCTGTTCCGGTACACCGACGAGCCACAGGAGGCCTGGCGCTGGATCCGCGAGTTCTACCAGCTCGCCAGCTGATTTCCGTTCCAGATCAACCGTGCTCCGTGCCGGCTTCGCTGGCGGGCATCAGTCCCGCGCGCGGGCCGGCGGCCGCAGCAGCCAGGCCAGCCGCGATCCCAGCCCCACGCCCGTGCCCACCACCCAGAACAGGCCCGCCACGCCGATCAGCGCGCCGGCGGTGCCAAACAGCAGGGGCATCATCACGCTGGAGGCGTTGATGGCCATGAGGCGCAGGCCCAGGGCCTCGCCGTGCCGCTGCTCGGGCGTGATCTGGTGCAGCATGCTCATGATCATCGGCTGCACCGAGCCCAGCGACAGGCCCAGCAGCACCGAGCACAGGCCCATCGACCAGGCCGTGGTCAGCAGCGGATAGACCACAAACAACGCCGCGGTGGCGACCATGGCGCCGGCGATCACCGCCCATTCGCGCAGCCACTGCGCCACCAGCGGCATCGCCATGCGCACCAGCGCCGCGGCAATGGCGAAGGCCCCCAGGATGGTGCCGATGACCGACGCGCTCAGTGCCCGCTCGTAGCCCAGCAGCGGCACGACGAAGGTGTGCACGTCCCAGCAGGACGACAGCACCCAGTTGACCAGCATCAGGCGGCGAAAGCGCGGCTCGCGCAATAGGTCCCACACGCGCTGCTGCGGCCCGCCGGTGGCGGCGATCACGGGCGGCAGCTCCACCGTGTGGCGCACCCAGAACCAGGTGGCCAGCGGCAGCACCGCCAGCAGCGCGAACGCCCAGCGAAAGCCGCCGAGGCTGCCGGCGGCGCTGCCCGCATGGTCGATCATCAGGCCGGCAAAGAAGGGGCCGATGAAGTTGGAGATGGCCGGTCCGATCGCCAGCCAGCTGAACACCTGCTTGAGTTGCGTGGCGCTGTGGGCGGCCCGGCCGACGTGGCGCTGCAGCGCGATCGTGGCCGCACCCGTGGCGCCGCCCGTGAGCAAGGCCGCCGCGCACAGCACCTCGAACACCGGAAATGCCAGCGCGAGCCCCGCGCCGCTGGCGGCCGCCACCACGCAAAAGCCCACCGGACGGCGCAGTCCATGGCGGTCGGCATAGCGCCCCGCGGGCAGCGCCAAGAACACCTGGGTCAGCGCAAACAGCGCCAGCAGCACGCCCACGGCCGCTGCGCTGTAGCCCGCGCGCAGCGCCAGCAGCGGCGCAGCCATGCGCATGCCGGCCATGCAGGCATGCACGCAGACCTGTCCCGCGATCAGACGGGCCAGCGCGGCGTTCATGTCACTCGCCTTCGCTCGGCGAAGGCGCGGCCGGCATGGCCGTTTCGGGCGCGGCGACCAGCAGCCCGTCCTCTTCAGGGGCCGGAAGGGCCTGCACGTCGCGCAAGCGCCGCTGGATGGCGCGCGTGCGCACGCCCACCTCGTCAAACTTCTTGGCGGCAGCGTCGATCGACTTCTTGGTGGCCTCGACCACGTCGCCGAACTTGGCGAACTCGGTCTTGACCTGGCCCAGCATGTTCCAGACTTCGGACGAGCGCTTCTCGATCGCCAGCGTCTTGAAACCCATCTGCAGGCTGCTGAGCATGGCCGCCAGGTTGGCCGGGCCCGTGATCATCATGCGGCAGTCGTTCTGCACCGCCTCGACCAGGCCGGGGCGGCGCATGACTTCGGCGAACAGCCCTTCGGTGGGCAGGTAGAGCACGGCGAAGTCGGTGGTGTGCGGGGGCGAGACGTATTTGCCATAGATCTTGCGCGCTTCGAGCTTGATCGAGGTCTCGAACGCATTGCCGGCCGACGCAATGGCCGACTTGTCGGCCGTGTCGTGCGCGTCCATCAGGCGCTGGTACTGCTCCACCGGGTACTTGGAATCGATCGGCAGCCACACCGGCTGCTCGTCGCTCTGGCCCGGCAGGCGGATCGCGAACTCGACCAGCTCATCGCTGCCCGGCACGGTCTTGACGTTGCGCGCGTACTGGCCGGGCGTGAGCACGTTCTCGATGATGGCGCCCAGCTGCAGCTCGCCCCAGGTGCCGCGCATCTTCACGTTGGTCATCACGCGCTTCAAGTCGCCGACGCTGCCGGCCAGCGTCTGCATCTCGCCCAGGCCCTTGTGCACCTGTTCGAGCCGGTCGCTGACCAGCTTGAACGACTCGCCCAGGCGCTGCTCCAGCGTGGCGTGCAGCTTTTCGTCCACCGTGCGGCGCATTTCTTCGAGTTTGGTCGAGTTGTCGGCCTGGATGGCGGCCAGGCGCTCGTTGAGCGCCGTGCGCAGCTGCTCGGCGTTGTGCTGGCTGCCCTGCACCAGCCCGGCGAGCTGCTGCGAGACCGCGTCCTGCAGCACCGAGAACTGGTTCTTGATCTGGTGGCCGTTGCCTTCGAGCTGGTCCTTGAGCGCCGTGGACATGGTGCCGAGCTGGCTCTGGATGTCGCCCTTGAGCGAGTCGAGCGTCTGCCGCGTGGCGCCGGTGAGCGCCTCGAAGCGCTCCTGGATGCGCTGCTCGAACAGCTGCGTGCTCTCGGCCATGGCCTGGCGCGACTTCACGCTCTCGGCCGCCAGCGCCGCCGTGGTCTGCATCAGCTCGGTGCGAAAGCCCGCCAGGGTGTCCGACAGCTCGGCACGCCCGGTGCGCGACTCGGCCACCGCCTGCGCCAGGCGCTCGTCCACCGCATGGCGCAGCGAATCGAGCGTGCCCTGCATGGCCTGCGTGGAGCCGCGCAGCTGCTGGCCCATGCCGTCGAGCGCGCCGTCGTTCTTGGCCACCGCCAGCTGGGTGGACTGGGCCGTGGCTTCCAGGGCCTGCAGGCGCGCTCCCCATTCGGGCGGCAGTTCCACGCGCGGGCGGCGCCACAGCAGCAGCGCCAGCAGAACGACCACGAGCAGCAGTAGGGCGGCGAGAACGAGGGTGTCGGTAGTCAAAGGCAGTTCACTCTTGTTTCAATAGCTGTCAACGCATGCCCCATAAGGGCTGGAGGCATATTTGACTGCCAATTATGCAATTCAGTCGCCGACGCGGTTCACGGGGGTGAGCGCGCCGCGCCCGTCGAAGAACGCGATCAGGTTTTCGGCGGCCAGGTTGGCCATCGCCAAGCGCGTGGCCACGGTGGCGCTGGCGATGTGCGGCGTCAGCACGACGTTGGGCACCGTGAGCAGGTCGGGGTGCACGCTGGGCTCGCCCTCGAACACATCGAGCCCGGCCGCCGCGATCTGGCGCGTGCGCAGCGCGTGCGCCAGGGCCGCGTCGTCCACGATGCCGCCGCGCGCGATGTTGACCAGCGTGGCCGTGGGCTTCATCAGCGCCAGCTCGGCCGCACCGATGGTGTGGTGCGACTCGGCGGTGTAGGGCAGCACCAGTACCACGTGGTCGGCGCTGCGCAGCAGCTCTTCCTTGCCGACATAGCGGGCCTTGCACTCGGCCTCGAGTTCGGGCGAGAGCTGCGAGCGGTTGTGGTAGACCACGTCCATGCCGAAGCCGTGCGCGCCGCGCTTGGCAATGCCTTGGCCGATGCGGCCCATGCCGATGATGCCCAGCGTGCTGCCGTGCACTTCGGTGCCGGCGAACATGTCGTAGCTCCATTTGTTCCATTTCCCGGCGCGCAGGTAATGCTCGGACTCGGCCATGCGCCGCGCGGTCGCCATGAGCAGCGCGAAGCCGAAGTCGGCCGTGGTCTCGGTCAGCACATCGGGCGTGTTGGTGCCCTGCACGCCCGCGGCGGTCATGGCCTCGACGTCGAAGTTGTTGTAGCCTACGGCCATGTTGGCCGCGATCTTCAGGCGCGGGCAGGCGGCGATCAGTTCGGAGTCGATGCGCTGGCTGCCGGTGGTGAGGGCGCCATCCTTGTCGGCCAGGCGTTCGGCCAGCTCCTGTGGCGACCAGAGGGCGTCCTCGGGATTGGCTTCGACTTCGAAGTGCTGCGCGAGCCGCTCGACCACTTCGGGAAAGATCGCACGGGCGATCAGGATGCGGGGTTTGTTCATGGCGGGCTTTCTTTCAGTTTCAGCGGAACCAGACGAAGGTCATCAGGATGAACAGCGGCACCAGGATGCCGCAGGACCACAGCATGTAGCCGAAGAAGCTCGGCATCTTGACGCCGCGGTCCTCGGCGATGGCCTTGACCATCAGGTTGGGCGCGTTGCCTATGTAGGTATTGGCGCCCATGAACACGGCGCCCGCCGAGATGGCGGCTAGCGTGGGCGCCAGCGTGGTCATGAGCTCGGCCGGATTGCCGCCGGCGGTGTTGAAGAACACCAGATAGGTCGGCGCGTTGTCGAGGAACGAGGACAGCAGCCCCGACGCCCAGAAGTACATCGCCGGATCGGGCGCGCCATCGGGGCGCGTGACGGCTGCGACGATGGCGCCAAAGGGCCCGCCCACGCCGGCCTTGAGCATGGCGATGACCGGAATGATGGTCAGAAAGATGCCGGCGAACAGCTTGGCCACTTCCTGCATGGGCCCCCAACCGAACTGGTTGTCGGCATGCACCTGCGCGGGCGTGAGCCACAGCGACACCAGCGTGACGATGACCAAACCCACGTCACGCACCAGGCCCGGCAGGCCGACGGGCGTGCCCGCGACGTCGAACACCACGGGCGACTTCCAGAAACCGCTGAGCAGCACCAGCGCCACCACCACGCCCAGCAGCGCGAAGTTGACCTTGCCATCGAAGCCGATCGTGCGCGTGTCGGGCGTCGGGTCGCGGCGCTGCCCGCCGCCCTGGCCTTCGCGGCGGAAGTACCAGGTGTCGAGCGCATAGAACAGCGCCAGCAGCACGCCGACCAGGAACAGCGTCTCCTGGAAGATGTGGGCCACGGTCCAGAAGAAGTCGACGCCCTTGAGGAAGCCCAGGAACAGCGGCGGGTCGCCCAGCGGCGTCAGCGAGCCGCCGGCGTTGGAGACGATGAAGATGAAAAAGATCACCACGTGCGCGCAATGCTTGCGCTGGTCGTTGGCGCGGATCAGCGGGCGGATCAGCAGCATCGACGCCCCGGTCGTGCCCATGAAGCTGGCCAGCACGGCGCCGATGGCCAGGATGGCGGTATTGAGCCCGGGGCTGCCCTGCAGGTTGCCGCGGATGTAGATGCCGCCCGCCACCGTGAACAGCGCCGTGAGCAGGATCACGAACGGAATGTATTCGGCCAGCAGCGCATGCACCAGGCTCGCGCCGGCCGCCGCCGGGCCGAAGACCGCGGCAAACGGCAGCAGAAAGGCCAGCGCCCAGCCCGCCACCACCTTGCCGTAATGGTGGTGCCAGAAAATGGGTGCCAGCAGCGGCAGAAGCGCGATCGACAGCAGAACGCCGGCAAACGGCACGCCCCACCACAGGGCCAGGCGGCTGCCATCGATGTCGGCGGCCAGCGCCAGGCCGGGCAAGGCCGACAGTGTGGCCATGAGCAGCCAGCGGAAATGCTTCATGCGTGGGTCTCCCTCGTTATATTGAAAACAGGCGCACGGAAATGGGCTGTGGACGGCAGGCCGGCGCGGCGTACCGCGCCACAGCATGCCCTGCCAGCGCCCGAGCGCCTGGCCGCGTCGGCCGCGGGCAACGCGAAAGTGTAGGCCATGGCCCGGACACGCCAGGCCAATCGCAACGCGCCCTGCCCGCTGCGAAAAAAATATGGTCAAAACCGGCTTGAGCGCATACCCAGCATGTGCTGGCAGCTCCTGATACCAGAGCAAAATATCAGCCCGGCAGCACCAGCGCCTGCAACACGCCGTGCAGGCGCGGTGACAGCGCGGCGGGCCGGCGCGTGGCGCGGTCCACGTACACATGGATGAAATGCCCGGCCGCCGCCGTCAGCGCCTCGCCCTGGGCGAACAGCCCCACTTCATAGCGCACGCTCGTGCTGCCCAGGCGCGCCACGCGGATGCCCGCTTCCACCGTTTGCGGAAAGGCGAGCGGGGCAAAGTAGTTGCACTGCGTCTCGACCACCAGCCCGATGGTCTGGCCCGCGTGGATGTCGAGCGCGCCCTGCTCGATCAGGTGGGCGTTCACCGCGGTGTCGAACCAGCTGTAATAGACGACGTTGTTCACATGCCCATACACATCGTTGTCGGCCCAGCGCGTGCTGATGGGGCGAAAGGCGGCGTAGGCGCTGCGCGGCTGGGGCGCAGGGCGCGCCGGGGTCGCTGTCGTGTTCATGGCCGTGGATTTTGCCAGCGCGGCAACAGGCCCTCCGGCAAGGGACCGCGGTCCGTCGTTTTGACGTAACAAAGGACAGAAAACGTAATTTGTTGCAACGCAACAAAAAGTGCTTGCGTGTCGGCCACCGTCGCCCCTAGAATCCGCACTATGCTGCACTGCAACATGGCCCGGAAAGCATGCCAGCGCAGATATTTGTGAACCACAGTCGCTTTCGACTTTTCCTTTCTTTTGGAGATCTCACATGTCCCTGACCGCTGAACAAATCCTGGCCGCACACAAAGCCAACATCGAAACCCTGTTTGGTCTGACCAGCAAAGCCTTTGAAGGCGTGGAAAAGCTGGTCGAACTGAACGTGACCGCTTCGCGCGCCGCACTGAACGAGGCCGCCAGCCACGCCCAGGCCGTGCTCAGCGTCAAGGACGCACAAGAACTGATCGCCCTGCAGGCCGGCCTGTTCCAGCCCCTGGCCGAGAAGGCAGCTTCCTACAGCCGCCACCTGTACGACATCGCCTCGGGCACCGGCGGTGAATTCAGCAAGGCCGTCGAGTCGCAGACCGCCGAAGTGCAGAAGAACTTCGCCACCCTGGTGGACTCGGCGTCGAAGAACGCACCCGCCGGCTCGGAAACGGCCGTGGCCGTGATGAAGAGCGCCGTGTCGGCCGCCAACAACGCGTTCGAATCGGTGCAAAAGGCCGTCAAGCAGGCCACCGACGCCGCTGAAGCCAACTTCAACGCCGTGGCCACCACGGCCGCCGACGCAGCCAAGTCGGCTGCGGGTGCCCGCAAGCAGCGCTGAGCCATGCGCCTGTCCAGCCACAAGGCGCTGGACACAAAGCAGGGATTACCCTGATAATGCGAACCCTGTTCCGGCCCCGCCGGGACCCCAGTTGTCTCCTCGGATCCTCTCGAAACACGGGTTTCAGGGATTCGTTCAAGCCCGGTCTCGACCGGGCTTTTTTTGCGCGACCCAGGGACCGGGTGCCGCCGAAAAAACACAACCGCGCAGGCAGTATTGCGAATGGTTCGCGTTTGCTTTACCATTGCACTCGTTACCACTCCTCCTTCGCCCTTCCCATGAAAAAAATCTCCACGGCTGCCGCAGCAGCCTGTCTCCTGCTCGCAGCCAGCGGTTTCGTGCAGGCCCAAGAGAACGTCGTCAACCTCTATTCGGCACGCCACTACGCCACCGATGAAGCGCTCTACAGCGGCTTCACCCAAGCCACGGGCATCAAGATCAACCGCGTCGATGCCGACGATGCCGGGATCCTGGCACGCCTGAAGGCCGAGGGCTCGGCCTCCCCCGCCGATGTGATCCTGCTGGTCGACGCGGCGCGCCTGTACCGCGGCGAGGTCGACGGGCTGTTCCAGCCGATCAGGTCCAAGGTGCTCGAAGACGCCATCCCGGCCAACCTGCGCAGCCTGCCGGCCGCAGACGGCGGCATTTCGTGGTTCGGCCTGTCGACCCGCGCGCGCGTCATCGTCTACAACAAGGTCAAGATGAACCCCGAGGACGTGGACACCTACGAGGAGCTGGGCGACCCGAAGAACAAGGGCAAGCTGTGCATCCGCTCGGGCTCGCACCCCTACAACCTGAGCCTGTTTGGCGCCGTTACCGAGCACATGGGCGAGCAGAAGACGCAGGAGTGGCTCAAGGGCATGGTGGCCAACCTGGCGCGCGACCCCAAGGGCGGCGACACCGACCAGATCAAGGCCGTGGCGTCGGGTGAATGCCAGATCGGCGTGACCAACAGCTACTACCTGGCGCGCCTGATGCGCTCGGACAAACCCGAAGACATTGCCGTGGCCAACAAGGTCGGCGTGGTGTTTCCGAACCAGCAGTCGTGGGGCACGCACTTGAACATCGCGGGCGGCGCCGTCGCCAAGTACGCCAAGCACCGCGCCAACGCAATCAAGTTCATGGAGTACCTCGCGAGCCCTGAAGCGCAGAACTATTTTGCCAACGGCAACAACGAATGGCCCGCCGCCAAGGGCGTGGACATCGCTAACCCCGCGCTCAAGGCCATGACCGGCGGCAAGCCGTTCAAGAGCGAGACCATCCCGATCAGCGCCGTGGGCGCCAACATGACCAAGGTGCAGCAGATGCTGGACCGCGTCGGCTTCAAATAAGCCCTGCACCCCTCCCCGCGCCCGGCCCTGCCGGGCTTTTTTTCGCGTGCCGCATCCGCCATAATTTACGTTTACGTCAACGTCATTCACTGGAGATACGGCATGGACATTCAGGGCAAGGTATTCATCGTGACCGGCGGCGCATCGGGCCTGGGCGAAGGCACGGCACGCATGCTGGCCGCGCAGGGCGGCAAGGTCGTCATCGCGGACATGCAGGCGGACAAGGGCGCGGCGGTGGCCCAGGACATTGGCGGCGCCTTCGTGCGCTGCGACGTCAGCAGCGAAGCCGACGGCCAGGCCGTGGTGGCGCAGGCCGTGTCCCTGGGCAAGCTGATGGGCCTGGTCAACTGCGCCGGCGTCGCCCCGGCCGAAAAGACCGTGGGCAAGAACGGCGCCCACAGCCTGGCCGCGTTCAGCAAGACCATCGCGGTGAACCTGGTCGGCAGCTTCAACATGATCCGCCTGGCGGCCGAAGCGATGTCCCAGAACGAACCCGAAGCCACGGGCGAGCGCGGCGTGCTGATTTCCACCGCCAGCGTCGCCGCCTACGACGGGCAGATCGGCCAGGCCGCCTACAGCGCCTCCAAGGGCGGCATCGTCGGCATGACCCTGCCCATCGCCCGCGACCTGGCCCGCAGCGGCATCCGCAACATGACGATTGCCCCCGGCATCTTCGGCACGCCGATGCTGTTTGGCATGCCGCAGGAGGTGCAGGATGCGCTGGCCGCCGGCGTGCCCTTCCCGAGCCGCCTGGGCACGCCGCAGGACTACGCCAAGCTGGTGCGGCATATCTTCGAAAACGACATGCTCAACGGTGAAGTGATTCGCCTCGACGGCGCCATCCGCCTGGCGCCCCGCTGAAGGCCGGGCGGCGGGCCCGCGCGTGAACGGCCCCGCGCGCAGCAGGACATCCGGGGCACTCCTACAATCGCGCCGTGTCCGGTGGCTTGCCGGACACGACCGCTGGGGGTGTCGCCGGGATCTTTCGAGGACCGGGCGGCTGAGAAAGTCCCTTTGAACCTGTTGAGATCATCCTCGCGCAGGGAAGCCGGCCGCACAGCACCGCCCCGCCCACGGGCCGCCGTGCCCTTGGCCCGCCCCGCGCGCGCACCGCACGGAGCCTTTTCATGACACAGCCCGCCACCCCCGCCAACGAGGCGCTGGCCCCCATTTCCGCCGACCGGCGCGTGTTCCAGTGGCACGACCACGCCTCGCTGTGGTTCAGCCTGGGCGTAGGCCTGCTGGTGATGCAGGTGGGCGCCTACCTGATGCCCGCCATGGGCACGCAAGACGCGCTGCTGGCCATCGTGTTCGGCTCGCTGCTCGGCGCCGGCCTGCTCGGCTGGGTGGCCAAGATCGGCTGCGACAGCGGCCTGGCCAGCGCCGGGCTGATGCACGCGGTGTACGGCCGCGCGTTCGCGCGCCTGCCCATCGTGCTCAACATCGTGCAGCTGATCGGCTGGGGCACCTTCGAACTGGTGGTGATGCGCGACGCCACCCTCGCCATCGGCCGCCAGTCGGGCAGCCTGCTGGTGCCCCACTGGCCGGTGCTCGCCACGCTGCTGTGGGGCGGTGTCGTGACGCTGCTGATCAGCGGCTCCATGGTGCAGCTGGTGCGCCGCATCATCGCGCGCGTGGCGCTGCCGTTGGTGGTGCTGTCGCTCGTGTGGCTGAGCTGGCAGTTCCTGTCGCTGGCGCAGGCACAGGGCCTGGCAGACCTCTGGCAGCGCCGCGGCGAAGGCAGCATGGGCGTGATGCCCGCGCTCGACCTGGTGATCGCCATGCCGATCTCGTGGCTGCCGCTGGTGGCCGACTACGCGCGCCACGGCACCAGCGGCCGCGCGGCGCTGCGCGGCACCTGGGCCGGCTATGCACTGGCCAACATCTGGTGCTATGCGCTCGGCGTGCTCGTCGCGCTGGTGCTGCCGAGCCAGGACCTGGTGACCGCGCTGCTGCTGGCGCAGGGCGGGCTGATCGCGCTGTCGCTGATCCTCATCGACGAAGTGGACAACGCCTATGGCGACGCCTATTCGGGCGCCGTCTCGGCCCACGCGCTGCGGCCGCGCTGGAGCGTGCGCCGCTGGGGCATCGCGATTGCGCTGCTGTGCACGCTGCTGGCGCTGGTGCTGCCGATGCACAGCCTCGAACCCTTCCTGCTGCTGCTCAGCTCCGTCTTCGTGCCGCTGTTTGGCGTAATCCTGGGGCGACTGGCCTTTGGCGCCAGCGCGGCTGCCCTGCTGGCGCAGGCGCGCCAGGCGCATGCCGCGCCGATCGCCCTGTGGCTCGGCGGCATCGCCTTCTACCACCTGGTGCCCCGGTTCGCGCCGGCGCTGGGCTCGGCCCTGCCGACGCTCGCGCTGTGCTTCGTGCTGGCCTATGCCACGCGCACCCGGCCCGGCGCCGGCACGCTGGCCGCAGGCGCGCGGCAGGCCTGACAAGCGCGGCCCCGCGCCGGCGCCCGCGCAGCGCTATCTAAAGATGAGCACTGTGCGCACGCTGGTCCTGGGATTCAGAGCAAAACCCACCTGAAACCCAAGCTGTGCCAGCGCCAGCAGCTCACTTTTTATCGAAAGTGCAGGAACTTCACCGGCAGCGCTCGGTCGGACCGGGCGCATGGATCCCATGCGTTTGTCTCAAAGGAGTGTTGTTCCCGTGCTGTTTCTGTCCCGCCGTCTCTCGCTTTCCGTGGCCGCCCTTGGCCTGGCTGCAGCCGCCGCCTTGTCCAGCCTGCCCGCGGCCGCCGCCGCACGCGCGCAAGAATTCGTCAGCGTCAAGGGCTCCAGCGTGAACGTGCGCGAAACGCCCACGACCCGTTCGGCCACGCTGTGGGAGCTGGCCTCGGGCTACCCGCTGCAGGTCCTGCAGCGCAAGGGCCAGTGGCTGCGGGTGAAGGATTACGAGGCCACGCTGGGCTGGATCCATGCCCCGCTGACCCACAAGGTGCCGCACATGGTGGTCACCGCCCGCACGGCAAACCTGCGCGCGGGCCCCGGCCAGCAGCACCGGCGCGTGGGCCAGCTGGACCAGCACGAGGTCGTGAAGACGCTGAAAAAATCGGACGATTGGGCGCAGGTTCAGCGCGAAGGCGGGCAAAAGGGCTGGATCGCGCGGCGGCTGGCCTGGGGCTGGTAAGCAAAGACCGGGCGGGCTCGCGCGCCCGCCAGCTCAATGGTGCAGCACGCGCTGCGCCACGGGCGCATAGCCGTGGTTCAGCGGCCCGTGCCCGTGCCCGGTGCACACCGCGGCGCCGGCGGCGATCGCGCCCAGGACGTAGGCGCGCGCCTGTTCCACCGCCTGCGGCAGCGGCAGGCCCAGTGCCAGGTGCGCGGCAATGGCCGACGACAGCGTGCAGCCCGTGCCGTGGCCGTTGTGCGTGGCAATGCGCGGCGACTGCAGGCGCAGCCGCCCCCCGCCGGCCAGCGCCAGCACATCGATCACGGTGTCGCCGGGCAGGTGCCCGCCCTTGAGCAGCACGGCCGGCGCGCCTAGCGCCAGCAGCGCGCTGGCCGCATCGTCGAGTGCATCGGCACCGTCGATGGTGCGGCCCAGCAGCAGCGCCGCTTCGTCAAGATTCGGCGTGACGACGGTGGCCAGCGGAAACAGCTCCTCCACCAGCACGCCCACGGTCTCCTGCGACATCAGGCGGTCGCCGCTGGTGGCGACCATGACGGGGTCGAGCACCACCTGCAGCATCTGGTGGCGGGCAATCGCCTTGACGACCACGCGCACCACCTCGGGCGAGTGCAGCATGCCGATCTTGACGGCGTCCACGCCGATGTCCTCAGCCACGGCGTCGATCTGCGCGCGCAGCATGTCGGGCGGAATGCCGTGGATGGCGCGCACGCCCTGCGTGTTCTGCGCGGTGATCGCGCTGATGGCGGTCATGCCGTAGCAGCCCAGCGCGCTGAAGGTCTTGAGGTCGGCCTGGATGCCGGCGCCACCGCCGCTGTCGGAGCCGGCAATCGAGAGCACGCGGACGTAGCGCGCGGGCCTGGCGGCCGGGAGGGTCGTTTGAGTCATGGCAAAAATTATGGCCTATGCGCCACATCAAGACGGGCGCTGGCGGCTTGTGCTGTAATTCTTGCCAGGACGAAACAGGGGTGTCCCGCCAGGCTGGCGCGGACTGAGAAACACCCTGGGGCCGAGCCAACGCAGGCCCCGTTACCCGATCCAGGTCATGCTGGCGTGGGGAGTTTCCAGCACAGGCGCCCGCCCGTTTTGTCCGTGTACCCCACCAACGGACAACGATGATTGCTCACCCTTCCTCTTTTGCGATTCTGGGCGCCGGCCTCATGGGCCGGCTGCTGGCGGTGTCACTGGCGCGTGCCGGCCATGCGGTGGCCGTGTACGAGGCGCAGGACGCCAGCGGCCAGGGCAGCGCCGCGCGCGTGGCGGCCGCCATGCTGGCGCCGCTGGCCGAGTCGGCCGTGACGGAGCCCGGCGTGGTGCGCATGGGCCTGCACGCGCTCACGCGCTGGCCGCAGCTGCTGGCAGACCTGCAAGCGCCGGTGTTCTTCCAGCAAAACGGCACGCTGGTGGTCTGGCACCGGCAGGATGCACAGGAGGC
The DNA here is from genome assembly GCF_012932145.1 of Acidovorax sp. SRB_14. Taxonomy (GTDB): domain Bacteria; phylum Pseudomonadota; class Gammaproteobacteria; order Burkholderiales; family Burkholderiaceae_C; genus Simplicispira. Next base: position 123,376 of record NZ_MWOK01000002.1, read on the forward strand.
GGCGCGCCTGCGCCTGCAGTTCGAGACCACGCACAGCGCGCTGCCGGCACTGCCCGCCATGCAGGCGCTCGACAGCGCCGGCATGGCGCGCCTGGAGCCGGCCCTGGCCGGGCGCTTTGCGCAGGGCATGTACCTGCCCGGCGAAGGCCAGCTCGACAACCGCCAGCTGCTGGACGCGCTGGCGCGCGAGATGGCGCAGCGGGGCGTGGCCGTGCACTGGAACACGCCGCGGGAGCCGGCCGACTTCGCCCCCGGCACGCCGGGCCAGCCCGACTGGCTGCTCGACTGCCGCGGCCTGGGCGCACGCGCGCAGTGGCGCGAGCTGCGCGGTGTGCGCGGCGAGGTCGTGCGCGTGCACGCACCCGAGGTGACGCTGCAACGCCCCACGCGCCTGGTGCACCCGCGCTACCCGATCTACATCGCGCCCAAGCAGGACCACCTGTTCGTGATCGGCGCGACCGAAATCGAGTCCGACGACCTCTCGCCCGCCAGCGTGCGCTCGGCGCTGGAGCTGCTCAGCGCCGCCTACGCCGTGCATTCGGGCTTTGCCGAAGCGCGCATCGTCGAGATCGCCACCCAATGCCGCCCCACCCTGCCCGACAACCTGCCCGCCATCCGCCAGACGGCGGAGCGCGTGCTCGAAGTCAACGGCCTGTACCGGCACGGCTTCATGATCGCGCCCGCCCTGCTCGACGTGGTGCTGGAGCTGCTGCAGACCGGACAATCGCCCCTGGCCAGCGCCTTCGACCTGGCCGTGGATTTGCACAGCGCGACGAGCGCCCTCTCTTTGCCATGAACATCACCATCAACCAGACACCGCACCAGCTGCCCGACGGCGCCACGGTGGCCGACGCCCTGGCCGCCGTCACGGCGCGGCCGCCGTTCGCGGTCGCCGTCAACACCGTCTTCGTGCCCAGCACCGAGCACGCACGCCACCTGCTGCAGGCGGGCGACCGCGTGGAAGTCATTTCTCCCGTCACCGGCGGCTAGCGCCGCGCATTGCCATGAACACCACCCCTTCTGACGACGCCCTGGTCCTGTACGGCCAGTCCTTCTCCAGCCGCCTGCTGCTGGGCACGGCTCGCTACCCGTCGCCGGCCACGCTCAAGGCCGCGGTGCAGCGCGCCCGCCCGGCCATGGTCACGGCCTCGCTGCGCCGCCAGGGCAGCGGCGATGCGGACGCAGGCCACAACAGCTTTTGGGAGCTGCTGCGCGAGCTCGACGTGCCGGTGCTGCCCAACACCGCGGGCTGCCACAGCGTGCAGGAGGCCATCACCACCTCGCACATGGCGCGCGAGGTGTTCAACACGCCGTGGATCAAGCTCGAAGTGATCGGCGACGACTACACGCTGCAGCCCGACACGCTGAACCTGGTCGCCGCGGCCGAGCAGCTCATCCGCGACGGGTTCTACGTGCTGCCCTACTGCACCGAAGACCTGGTGCTGTGCCAGCGCCTGGTCGACGTCGGCTGCCAGGCCGTCATGCCCTGGGCGGCGCCGATCGGCACCGGGCGCGGCCCCGTCAACCCCTATGCGCTGCAGGTGCTGCGCGAGCGGCTGGCCGTGCCGCTGCTGGTCGATGCGGGCCTGGGCCTGCCCTCGCATGCCTGCCAGGTGATGGAATGGGGCTACGACGGCGTGCTGCTGAATACCGCCGTGGCGCTGGCGCAGGACCCGGTCGCGATGGCCGGCGCCTTTGCCGACGCCGTGCAGGCCGGCCGCAGCGCACGCCGCGCCGGCGCCATGCAGCCACAGCACAGTGCCCAGCCCAGCACGCCGGTGCTGGGCACGCCGTTCTGGCACCACGAGCAGCCCTCGGCCTGAGACCCCAGCCATGATCGACACCGACACCCTGGCCCAGGACATCGTGCGCCACCACACGGGCACGTTCACGCCGAGCACGCCACAGCCAGTCCCGGCATCCGAGGGCACCTCTCCGGTGTACCGCGCGGCGCTGGCGGCCTGCAGCGCTCTCGGCTTCATCGCCGCCGATGCCCGCTGCCTGGCGCGCGCCTGGCAGGCCCGCGCCGAGCGCACAGACGCTGTCAATGCCGCAACCTGGCCCGATGAGCCCCAAGACTTCGGCCTGCAGGCGCTGCCACAGCAAAACGCCTTCGCCGCGTGCCCGCGGGCGCTCGGCCTGTACGCGGTGCTGCCCGACGCCGCCTGGGTCGGCCGCATGGCGCGCGCCGGCGTGCCGACGGTGCAGCTGCGCTTCAAGAGCGAGGACGCCGCCGCCATCGCGCACGAGGTGCAGGCCGCTGTGCACGCGGTGCAGGGCACGGGCGCGCTGCTGTTCATCAACGACCACTGGCAGGCCGCCCTGGCCGCGGGCGCCTATGGCCTGCACCTGGGCCAGGAGGACCTCGACGCGATGCGCCCCGACGACCTGGCCACGCTGCGCCGCGCCGGCCTGCGCCTGGGCGTGAGCACGCATGGCTATGCCGAAATGCTGCGCGCCGATGCCGTGGGGCCGAGCTATGTCGCCATGGGGGCGGTGTTCCCGACCACGCTCAAGCGCATGGCCACGGCCCCGCAGGGCCTGGGCCGGCTCGCCGCCTATGCGCGCCTGATGCAAAGCTACCCGCTGGTGGCGATCGGTGGCATTGGTGCCGAGCATTTCGCGCAGGTGCGGGCCACGAGCGTGGGCTCGATTGCGGTGGTGCGCGCCCTGGTCAATGCGCCCGACCCGGAGGCGGCAGCGGCGCAGCTGCAACGGGCGCTGCACGCGCCGCATTGAATACCCATGAAAACAGCCTCAAACGCTGATCTGGCAAGCGCTTGAAGCTACCAAAAACATAGTCCGCGCTGCAGTGCCGCGATGCGCTCATCCGGGCTAGCGGTCGCCGAGGTCGAAGCGCGCTTCCACGCGGTCGCTGTGGGCGCCAAAGCCGCGCGGCTGCTCGCGCTGGGGCGGCGGCGTCACCGGCATCGCGGGCAGCTCGCTGCCGGTCAGCGGCGGCAGCGCCCAGTCGTTGGCGCCGGCCGGCTCGCTCAAATCGAGGTCCAAGTCCAGGTCGAGCGGGTCCGGCTGCGGCGCTGCCAGGGGCGCATCCAGGCCGAGGGCGGCATAGCCCGAATCGGACACCAGCTCCAGGTCGTAGTCCATCAGACTGGCGGGCACCGATGGCACGAAGAGCGCCGCAGCCGCGGCCGCCTGCGGAGTCAACCCGTGCGGTTCGGGCGCCGGCAGCGGCTCGGGGGCCGACACCGGCGTAGTGCGGGCCCTTGGCGGCGGCGCGCCGCGGGCCCTCGGTGGCGTGGTGCGGGCAATGGCGTACAGCAGCAGCAGATCGTCGTAGGCGGCCAGGTCGAAGCGCGCGGTGTCGGTGCCCTCGTGGCAAAACAGCAGGCCATCGAGCAGCGCCAGCACGGCGGCATCGCTCCACAGCGCCTCGATCTGCGCCAGTGCCTCGGGCCAGTCCAGCAGCGTGCGGCTGGCGCGGTGGAACACGCCGAACTCGGGAATCTGCGCGTTGAAATAGCGGTGGAACTGGTCACGCAGGCTGTTGAAATCGCCCACGCGGCTGAGCGAGTGGTAGAGCCGCAACAGCTCCAGATAGGCCAGCGGCGAGCTGCGCTCGTTGTCGGCGATGTGCCGCTTCATGACGCCGATGGCCTGGTCGTGCTCGCCCACCGAGACAAAGAACTCGGCCTGCTGCTGCAGGTCGAACAGGTCTTCGGGGTTGACCACCTCCGCCGGCGCCGCCGGGGCGCTGGCGGCCGGCAGCGGCCACGCCCCGGACGAGCCGGTCGCCGCGACCATGCTGCGCGCCAGGCCCATGCGCTCACGGGCCACCGGCGCAGGTTCGGCGGCTGGCGATGCCGGCTCCGGTGCCGCGGACAGGAGCGGCGGCGGCGGTGGCGGTGCGGTGGGCACGGCCCAATCGGCTTCGGCGGCGCTGGCGCTGGACGTCACCAGGCCGCGCCACGCCTGCTCGGCCCGCTGCGCCTGCGCGCGCGCGCGGGTCCACAACAGCCCCAGCACGGCCAGCGCGGCGGCCAGCAGGGCCACGAGGGCGTACACCACACTGGCAGAAAATCGCTCGTCCTGATCGCGGGCCAGACGCTGCTGCAACTCGGCCGCAGCAGCCTGCGCTGCGGCGGCGCGGGTGCGCGCAGCGTCCGCCTCGCCCTGCTGCTGGCGCAGGCGTGCGTTCGCCTCCTGCACCTCGGACACCGGTGTATTCAAGGCCTTCCAGAGCGCGGCAGCCTGGGCGCGCTGGGCGTCCGTCACCTCTGGCGGCGGCGCCGACAGCTGCGGCGACAAGCGCAGCGGCAAGGGGCCGGGCTCGCCGTTGTCGAGCCAACTGCCCAGCGGCTCCATCACCAGGCGCGACCGGGGCGCGGCCACGGGCGCTGGTGGTCGCGCGGCACTGCGTGCCGCGGGCTTGGCGGGCGCTGCCACGGCCTTGCGCGGCGCCTGGGCCCCCGGCGCGGCAGCGCGCCGCGGCGCGGCGACGGGCGCCGTTGCGGCCTCGGCGGCCTGGGGTGCACTGCGTTGGGGGTCGCGGGCCGCAGCCACAGCGGGCTGCGGTGTGACCGAGGGAATGGCGACCGGCGCCGTGCCGGCAGCCACGCTGGCCGGCAGCTCGGCAAAGAAGTGGTAGGTGCGCGCGATGGCGCCCGAGCAGCCGGCGGTCAGGCGCACCGTCAATACCGGTTCATTGACCACGACCGATGAGCGCACGCGCACCGTGGGCGCCTGTCCAGCCACAACGGGCTGGAATGCCAGGCGCAGGCGCGCGCTGTCGATTTGGGTTTCGCCCTGCAGGGCATCGGCGGCGAAACAGGCCGCATCGAGGCCGACACCGGGATCGGTGCGGACTTCGAAGACGAGATCGATCGGCTGGCCCAGCACCACCCGGCCCTGGGCAGGGCCCAGCGACAGCGCAGACGCATGACCTGCCGCCAGACCCCAACCAATCCCGATTAATGCGTTACTAAATTTCACATTTATTTCTGATATTTCGTCAGCATTCTTGCATACGTCGATTGGCGCGGGCCACAGAGATAATGCCGCCATGACTATCGAATTTTCCACCGTAGGCGTCGTTGGCTCTGGGGCCATGGGACGCGGCATCGCCCAGATCGCAGCCCAGGCGGGCAGCCAGGTCTGGTTGCACGACGTGTCTCCCGGCGCCGCCGAGGCCGCGCGCAGCAGCATCCAGGCCCAGTGGCAGCGGCTTGCAGACAAAGGCCGGATGGAGGCCGCCCAGGTGGCCGAGCTGGGCCAGCGGCTGCACATCGCCGGCGGCATGGCCGACTTGGCGCCGTGCACGCTGGTGGTCGAGGCCATCGTCGAGCGGCTGGACGCCAAGCAGGCCCTGTTTGCCGCGCTGGAGGGCGTGCTGGCCCCCGGCGCCGTGCTCGCCACCAACACCTCTTCGCTGTCGGTCACCGCCATCGGCGCCGGCCTGAAGCGCCCCGAGCGCCTAGCGGGCTTTCACTTCTTCAACCCCGTGCCCCTGATGAAGGTGGTCGAAGTGGTGGCTGGCCTGCAGACCGACCCGGCCGTCTGCACCGCATTGGCGCGCTTTGCGCAGCAAATGGGCCACACGCCCGTGCAGGCGCAGGACACGCCGGGCTTCATCGTCAACCACGCGGGCCGCGGCTTTGGCACCGAGGCGCTGCGCATCGTCAGCGAAGGCGTGGCGGACTTCGCCACCATCGACCGCATCCTGCGCGACCAGGCCGGCTTCAAGCTCGGCCCGTTCGAACTGATGGACCTGACCGCGCTCGACGTGTCGCACCCGGTCATGGAGTCGATCTACCGCCAGTACTACGACGAGCCGCGCTTTCGCCCCAGCCCCATCACCGCCCAGCGGCTGGCCGGCGGCATGCTGGGCAAGAAGACCGGCGCCGGGTTTTACCGCTACGCCGATGGCGTGGCGCAGCTGCCCGCGGAGCCGGCCACCCCGGTCGTGGCAGAGATCCCGCCCATCTGGGTGTCGCCGCGCGCGGCGCGCCGTGCCGAGCTCTACCATCTGCTCAAGGACCTGGGCGCGCCCATCGAGACCGGCACCTCGCCCTCGCCCACGGCACTGACCCTGGTGGCGCCGCTCGGGTTTGACGTGACCACCGTGGCCGTGGTCGAACGGCTCGACCCGGCGCGCACCATCGGCATCGACATGCTGATCGACGACGCCAGCACGCGCCGGCGCGTGCTGGCGACAAACCCGGCCACGCGCGTGGACATCCGCGACGCCGCGCACGCGCTGTTCGCGCGCGACGGCAAGGCCGTGAGCGTCATTCGCGACAGCGGCGGCTTCGTCACGCAGCGCGTGGTGGCGACTATCGTCAACATCGCCAGCGACATCTGCCAGCAAGGCATCTGCAGCCCCAAGGACCTCGAAACCGCCGTCACGCTGGGCCTGGGCTACCCGATGGGGCCGCTGGCGATGGGCAACCGTTGGGGGCCGACCAACATCCTCGAAGTGCTGTTCAACCTGCAGACCGTCTACGGCGACCCGCGCTACCGCCCCAGCCCCTGGCTGCGCCGGCGCGGCGCCATCGGCCTGAGCCTGCTGCACGAAGAAGAGTGATCCGCGCCGAAGCACCGCGCCCACCCCACCGCCCACCCCGCCCATGCCCGCAGAACTCCACAGCACCAGCGAGGGCCAGACCCTCGTCCTGACCCTGAGCAACCCGGGCCTGCGCAACGCGCTCGACCCGGCCCTGTACGCCGCCGGCGTCGAGGCGCTCAACGGCTGCGAGCGCAGCGCCGACGTGCGCTGCGTGGTCATCACCGGCGCAGGCGGCATGTTCAGCGCGGGCGACGACCTGCACCGCCTGCAGGCCCACCGCGCGCTGGGCGCCGAGGTGCCGGCGCAAAGCCTCGACGGGCTGAACCACTGGATCGAAACCCTGCGCACCTACCCCAAGCCCGTGATTGCAGCGGTCGAGGGCGCGGCGGCGGGAGCGGCCTTCTCGCTCGCGCTGGCCTGCGACCTGATCGTGGCCGGGCGCGACGCGGTGTTTTCGACGGCCTACAGCCGCGTGGGCCTGTCGCCCGACGGCGGCGCGAGCTGGAGCCTGGCGCAGGCGCTGCCGCGCCAGCTCGCGGCCGAGCTGCTGCTGTGCGGCGACGGCATCGCGGCCGAGCGGCTGCACGCGCTCGGCGTGGTCAACCGCATGGCCGCGCCCGGCCAGGCCCTGGCCGCAGCCCTGGCCCTGGCGCACGAACTCAACGCCCGCGCGCCCAACGCGCTGGCCAGCGCCAAGGAGCTGCTGGCCGAGGCGCCGCAGCAGACCCTGGCCGAGCAGCTGGCGGCCGAGCGCGCGCACTTTCTGCGCAATCTCTACCACCCGCATGCCGGCGAAGGCATCGCCGCGTTCCTCGAAAAGCGCGCTGCGCGCTACTGAATAAATAGCTCCTCGCGCTTACACCATAAGCGCCAGAGGCCTATTCATTCAAACTCCGGAAAACCTGGCCGGCACCGCCCACGCGGCGCGGCGGGCCGGCAGGGCGCGCCAGGCACGCTGGCGACAGGCCGCGCCACGCCGCGCCGGTCCCCCGCGTGACAATGAAGCCCTCCCCAGTCACCCACAAGACAGCCCATGGACGACCCGATTCTTACCATCGATGAACGTGAAGCGATCAACTCCGGTCGCTGGTTTTCTTCCCTCTCCCCCTCCCTACGCCACGACATACTGCGATGCGCCTACGTCAAACGCCACAAGGATGGCAGCCTCATCGCTGCACGCGGCGACCCGCCCGAGGAGTGGGTGGCCTGCGCCAAGGGCGCGGTGCGCGTGAGCTCGACCTCGATCTCGGGCAAGCAGATCACGCTGACCTATGTCGAGCCGGGCATCTGGTTTGGCGACGTCTCGATCTTCGACGGCGACCGGCGCACGCACGATGCCTATGCGCACGGCGACACGACCACGCTGTGCGTTGCCAAGGCCGACTTCAAGAAGATCCTCGACACGCATGTCGAGCTCTACGACGCACTCTTGCGCCTGCATGCGCGGCGCATCCGCCAGCTCTACGGCCTGGTCGAAGACCTCAACACGCTGCCGCTGCGCGCGCGCCTGGCCAAGCAGCTGCTGCACCTGGTGCGCAGCTACGGCATTCCCAGCCTGGCGCACGGCGACGAGGTGCGCATCGGCCTGCAGCTGGCGCAGGAAGAGCTGGCGCAGTTGCTGGGCGCCTCGCGCCAGCGCGTTAACCAGGAACTCAAGGCCATGGAGCGCGAGGACACCATCCGCATCGAGCCGGGCGGCCTGGTGGTGCGCGACCGCAGCGCCCTGATGCGCATCACTGAAATGGAGCACTGAATCCCCATGGGCAATTTCGACCACTTCATCGGCACCCGGGCGGTCTCGGGATCGCACGCGTTTGACACCGCCGCCCTGAGCGCCTGGCTCGCGCAGCACCTCGAAGGCTTTGCCGGCCCGCTGGAGGTCGAGATGTTCAAGGGCGGGCAGTCCAACCCGACCTACAAGCTCAACACGCCGGGCAAGAGCTATGTGATGCGCTCCAAGCCCGGCCCGGTGGCCAAGCTGCTGCCCTCGGCGCACGCGGTCGAGCGCGAATTTGCCGTGATGCGCGGCCTGCACGGCACCGGCGTGCCCGTGCCGCAGATGCATGTGCTGTGCGAGGACGAGACCGTGATCGGGCGCGCCTTCTACATCATGGAGTTCATGCAGGGCCGCGTGCTCTGGGACCAGGCCCTGCCGGGCATGGCGCCGGCCGAGCGCGGCGCCATCTACGACGAGATGAACCGCGTCATCGCCGCGCTGCACACCGTGCCGTTTGCCGAGCGCGGCCTGGCCGGCTACGGCAAGCCGGGCAACTACTTCGATCGCCAGATCGGGCGCTGGAGCAAGCAATACCTCGCCTCGGTCACCCAGCCCATCCCCGAGATGGACCGGCTGATGGAATGGCTGCCCGCGCACATGCCGGCGAGCGCGCGCGATGAAAGCAAGGTGTCCATCGTGCACGGCGACTACCGCCTCGACAACCTCATGTTCCACGCAACCGAGCCGCGCGTGATCGCCGTGCTCGACTGGGAGCTGTCCACGCTGGGCCACCCGCTGGCCGACTTCAGCTACCACTGCATGGCCTGGAACATCCCGACCGGCATGTTCCGCGGCATCGGCGGGCTGGACCTGGCGTCGCTGGGCATTCCGAGCGAGGACGACTACATCGCGCGCTACTGCGAGCGCACGGGCCTGGCCACGCCGCGGGAGCTGCGCGCCGACTGGAACTTCTACATGGCCTACAACATGTTCCGCATCGCCGCCATCCTGCAGGGCATCGCCAAGCGCGTGGAGGCGGGTACGGCGTCGAGCGCGCAGGCCAAGGCCTCGGGCGAAGGCGCGCGGCCCATGGCCGAGCTGGCCTGGGCCTTTGCGCAGCGCGGCTGAGCCGCAGGCCACCCATTTTTTTCACGGAGGACCCCATGGACTTTGACTATTCACCCAAAACCAAGGAGCTGCAGGCCCGGCTGCTCCAGTTCATGGACGCGCACATCTACCCTGCCGAAGCCCAGTACACCGCCGAACTGGCCGCCAACACGGCGGCGGGAAAGCGCTGGAGCGCGCTGTCCACCATCGAAAACCTCAAGCCCAAGGCCCAGGCCGCCGGCCTGTGGAACCTGTTCCTGCCGGTCGACAGCGCCGCCGCCTCGGGCTACGAGGGCGCGGGCCTGACCAACCAGGAATACGCGCCGCTGGCCGAAATCATGGGCCGCGTGCCGTGGGCCAGCGAGGTGTTCAACTGCTCGGCACCCGACACCGGCAACATGGAGACCATCGCGCGCTATGGCGACGAAGCCAACAAGGCGCGCTGGCTCAAGCCCCTGCTCGAAGGCAAGATCCGCTCGGCCTTCGCCATGACCGAGCCCGACGTGGCGTCGAGCGACGCCACCAATATCGAAACGCGCATCGAACGCCAGGGCGACGAGTACGTCATCAACGGCCGCAAGTGGTGGATCTCAGGCGCCGCCGACCCGCGCTGCGCGGTGTTCGTCACCATGGGCAAGACCGACCCCGAGGCCGCGCGCCACTCGCAGCAAAGCATGGTGCTGGTGCCCGCCGACACCCAGGGCATCACCATCATCCGCCCGCTCAACGTGTTCGGCTACGACGACGCGCCGCACGGCCACGTCGAGATGACTTTCGAGAACGTGCGCGTGCCGGTCAGCAACATCCTGCTGGGCGAGGGCCGCGGCTTCGAGATCGCCCAAGGGCGCCTGGGCCCCGGGCGCATCCACCACTGCATGCGCCTGATCGGCCTGGCCGAGCGCGCGCTCGAACTGATGTGCAAGCGCGCCAGCAGCCGCACCGCGTTTGGCAAGACCGTGGCCCAGCAGACGGTGACGCAGGAGCGCATTGCCGAAGCGCGCTGCAAGATCGACATGGCGCGCCTGCTCACGCTCAAGGCCGCCTGGCTGATGGACACCGCCGGCAACAAGGTCGCGCGCACCGAGATCGCCATGATCAAGGTGGTGGCGCCGAGCATGGCGTGTCAAGTGATCGACTGGGCCATGCAGGTGCATGGCGGGGGCGGCATGTGCGACGACTTCCCGCTGGCCTACGCCTACGCGGGCGCGCGCACGCTGCGCTTTGCCGACGGCCCCGACGAAGTGCACCGCAACGCCATCGCCAAGTGGGAGCTGGGCAAGTACGGCGCCTACGGCAGGGACGCGGGCGTCCCCGTGACGCGCGGCGCCTGAGCCTTCCCGCCGCACCCGGCCCCGGCCGGGCGGCCCGGCAAAAACCCCTGGCGCTGCCACAGCCCCACGGGTTTTCATTTTTGATAGCTGCCAGCGCTTGCCAGTCCAGCGTTTGAAGCACTTTTCGCTCATATTTCAGAGCCAGTATTCCCACAGCCGCGCAAAGCCCTCCTGGAAGCGCAGGTGCAGCGGTCGGCGCTCCCACTGCTCCAGCGTCACCGCGTCCGACGCCGCCAGGTCCTTGCGGAACATCGCGTCCACCTGCTGGCCGAACTCCGTGCCCAGCACCACGGCATTGAGCTCGTGGTTGTGCAGGAAGCTGCGCCAGTCGAGGTTGGTCGAACCCACCGTGGCCCACACACCATCGACCAGCGCGGTCTTGGAATGCAGCACGCGCCCGCGCCGCTCGTAGATTTTCACGCCCGCGCGCAGCAGTTGGCCGTAGTAGTTGCGCCCGGCATGGAACACCAGCCACGAGTCGGTCTGGCTCGGCAGGATCAGTGTCACCTCGACGCCGCGCCGCGCCGCCCCTTCAAGCGCCGCGAGCAGCTGCGGGTCGGGTGCGAAATAGGCATTGGTGATCTGTATGCGGGTTTCGGCACTGTCAATGGCCGACAGCAGCGTGGCGTAGATCAGGCTGAAAGGCTCCTCGGGCGAGCTGCCAATGGCGCGCACGACGTCGTGCCCGACACGCTGGGGCTCCGGAAACCACTGCCGCACCTCAAGCGGATCCCCGCCCTGCTGCACCCAGGTCGCCAGGAACAGCTTTTGCAGCTCGGCCACGACCGGCCCCTCCAGCTGCAGATCGGTGTCGCGCCAGGCGAGCTGGCCATTGGGGCGCGCAGGCCTGAGCCCCTTGAACGAACCGCTCGAATACACGCCGCTGATATTGATGCCGCCGAGGAACGCGGTCCGGCCGTCCACGACCAGCAGTTTGCGGTGGTCGCGCTGGTTCAGCTCCCACTGCTTGCGCGCCATCAGCGGATTGATCGGGTTGAATTCGAGCACGCGCACGCCAGCGTCGGCCATTTGCGCAAAGAAGTCCGTGGGCGTGCGTATGGTGCCGACGCTGTCGCGGATCAGGTTGACCTGCACACCCTCGCGCTGCTTGGCCACCAGCGCGCTGGCAAACCGCTGGCCAACCTCGTCGTCGTCGAAGATGTAGGTCTCCATGTGGATGTGGTCGCGCGCGCCCTCGATGGCGGCGAGCATCGCGGTGTAGGTCGCGGGTCCATCGCGCAGCAGCTGCACGCGGTTGCCGGTGGTGAGCGGGCTGCCGACGATGGCCTCTTCGAGCGCCAGGTGGCGTTCGAAGATGTCGGTGTTCGGGCTGCGGCTGCGCAGGCGATCGAGCACGGCCTTGCTTTGCGCGGCCGACAGCGGGCCCTGCACGCCCTCAAGCAGCACAGTCTTGGCGGGCCGGGCCAGGTCTGGCACGACCCTGGGCAGGCTGCTGCAGGCGCTCACGCCCAGCAGGCAGCAGGCCGCCAGGGCACGCAGCGCGCGCCATGCGGCTGGCAGCTGTGCGCGAATCGGGAAAGAAGGCAACATGCGCAGTCCTTGTCGAAGCGGTCCGGAAAGCAAAAAACTTTCGTCCCGAGATGCATCTTAGGACGTGCGCAGGGCCTTTTCAGCAGGGCACTCCCAAGCCGGGCACACGCGCTTGCCCGGCAGCCCAGCCACGGCCCGCGGCACGCCTTGCATTTCGCTCTTGGCGCGCTGCCTGAACACGCCCACCGCTTTCAAGCGGCCCGGTCCTGCCGCCGCGTCAGGCGTCCCCTGCGCCGCGCTGTGCCTGCAGCCAGTGCGCCGCGCCCTGCCCGGCCTTCCACCCTGTGGCCATGCAGGCGGTGAGCAGGTAGCCGCCTGTGGGTGCCTCCCAGTCGATCATTTCTCCGGCGCAGAACACGCCGGGCAGCGCGTCCAGCATGAGCTGTTCATCGAGCGCCTCGAAGGCCACACCGCCGGCCGTGCTGATGGCTTCGTCGAGCGGGCGGGCGGCCACCACGGTGACCGGCAGCGCCTTGATGGCGGCGGCCAGGCGCGCTGCATCGGCCACCCCCTCCTTGCCCAGCTGCTCGTAGAGGATCGCCATCTTGATCCCGTCGAGCCCCAGGCGGCTCTTGAGATGGCTGGACAGCGAGCGGGTGCCGCGCGGATGGCGCACCTCGGCCAACACGCGCTCGGGCGAGTGGTCGGGCAGCAGGTCCAGCGCGAAGGTGGCGCTGCCGTGGGCCTCTATTTCATCGCGCAGCAGCGCCGACACGGCATAGATGAGGCTGCCTTCCACGCCCGTAGCAGTGGCCACGAATTCGCCGCGCCGGCTGAAATGGCGCCCCGCGCTGTCCGTGAACGCAAGGGCCACCGACTTGAAGGGCTGCCCCGCAAAGCGCTCGGTGAAGTGCGGCGTCCATCCGACGGCCGGGGCCATGCCCTGGCCCACGAGCTCCTTGAGAAACGCGCGGCGGGTCTCGCCCGCGGGTTCCAGGCCCTGCCCGAACACGTCAAAGCCGCAGTTGGCCGGCCGCAAGGCGGACACCGCAATGGCACGCGCCGCCAGCCAGGGCACCCAGGCGCCGTCCGAGCCCAGGCGTGCCCAGCTCGCGCCCCCGAGCGCCAGCACCGTGGTGCGTGCGGTCACCCGCACGCTGCCGGCGGGCGCCGTGAATTGCAGTGCGCCGCTGTCGTCCCATCCCGTCCAGCGGTGGCGCATGTGAAAGCGCACGCCCAGGCCGCGCAGGCGCTGCAGCCAGGCCCGCAGCAGGGGGGCGGCCTTCAGGTCGGCAGGGAAGACGCGGCCCGAGGTCCCGACGAAGGTGTCGATGCCCAGCCCGTGGGCCCAGGCGCGCACCTGCGGCGCGCCGAAATGCTCCAGCAACGGTGCAATCCAGGCCTGCCGCTCGCCATAGCGCGTGGCAAAGGCGTCCTGGGGTTCTGCGTGCGTGAGGTTCAGGCCGCCCTTGCCCGCCAGCAGAAATTTGCGTCCCACGGTGGGCATGGCATCAAACAGGTGCACCGCCAGGCCGGCTTGCGCCAGCGTCTCTGCGGCCATCAGCCCGGCGGGCCCGGCGCCGATGACGGCCGCCTCGCAGGTGAAGGGGGTGGATTCGGAGGAAATTAGGGTATTCATGGTTGGATGTGCGCCTGCGCCACGGGCATTTTTTGCTATCACGCTCATAGCGCTCAGCCCTAGGGCCACTGCGGTGCAGACGCTGGTTTCTGTCACAATGACCGCACTTTATCCCGACCGCCCCCCATCTAAGGAAAGCGCCATGGCAAGCGAACTGATCAAACACCTTTCTGACACCAGCTTTGAAGCCGACGTGCTGCAAGCCGCCACCCCCGTGCTGGTGGATTACTGGGCCGAATGGTGCGGCCCGTGCAAGATGATCGCGCCGATCCTCGACGAAGTCGCGGGCGCCTACCAGGGCAAGCTCACGATCGCCAAGATGAACGTCGACGAGAACCGCGAAATCCCCGCCAAGTTCGGCATTCGCGGCATTCCCACGCTGATGCTGTTCAAGGACGGCCAGCTCGCAGCGACCAAGGTCGGCGCCATGAGCAAGGCGCAACTGACGGCCTTCATCGACCAGCAATTGGCCTGATACCGCGTCCTTGCTGTCCGCTGCGCCCCTGCCGGTGCAGTGGATGCCCAGCCCCATCCCTCCCGCACTCCCCAGCATTTACGGTGCATCGTCCCAGCGGCAACCCAGGCCCACCACTTTTCCTGTCATAATCTGCGCTGATCACGGGCTCGCACGCATTGGCAGCCCTTTCGAGATCCCAGGCATGCCGGGGCTGCAAACAGCAGCCACTCCAGCACCTCGCCTTCCCCCTGATTCACACCAGCTCCGCCAAGGAGTCACCCCATGCACCTCAACGAACTCAAGGCACTGCACGTGTCTGAAGTCCTCAAGCAGGCCGAAGAGCTTGAAATCGAAAACGGCGGCCGCATGCGCAAGCAGGAATTGATGTTTGCCATCATCAAGAAGCGCGCCAAGGCGGGGGAGCAGATCTTTGCCGACGGCGTGCTCGAAATCCTGCCCGACGGCTTTGGATTCTTGCGCAGCCCCGACACCAGCTACACCGCCAGCACCGACGACATCTACATCTCGCCCAGCCAGGTGCGCCGATTCAATCTGCACACGGGCGACATGATCGAAGGCGAAGTGCGCACGCCCAAGGACGGCGAGCGCTACTTCGCCCTGACCAAGCTCGACAAGGTCAACGACGGCCCGCCCGAGCAGAACAAGCACAAGGTGATGTTCGAAAACCTGACGCCGCTGTTCCCCAAGGAGCAGATGCGCCTGGAGCGCGAAGTCAAGAGCGAAGAGAACATCACCGGCCGCATCATCGACATCATTGCGCCCATCGGCCGCGGCCAGCGTGCCCTGATCGTCGCCCCGCCCAAGAGCGGCAAGACGGTGATGATGCAACACATCGCCCACGCCATCACGGCCAACAACCCCGACGTGCACCTGATGGTGCTGCTGGTGGACGAGCGCCCTGAAGAAGTGACCGAAATGCAGCGCACGGTCAAGGGCGAGATCATCGCCTCAACATTCGACGAGCCCGCCGCGCGCCACGTGCACGTGGCCGAGATGGTGATCGAGCGCGCCAAGCGCCTGGTCGAACTCAAGAAGGACGTGGTGATCCTGCTGGACTCGATCACCCGCCTGGCCCGTGCCTACAACAACGTGGTGCCCTCGTCGGGCAAGGTACTCTCGGGCGGTGTCGATGCTGCAGCGCTGCAGCGCCCCAAGCGCTTCTTCGGCGCCGCGCGCAAGGTCGAGGAAGGCGGTTCGCTGACCATCATCGCCACGGCGCTGGTCGACACCGGCAGCCGCATGGACGAGGTGATCTTTGAAGAGTTCAAGGGCACCGGCAACTGCGAGATCCACCTGAACCGCCGCCTGTACGAAAAGCGCGTATTCCCCGCCATCGAGCTCAACAAGAGCGGCACGCGCCGCGAAGAGTTGCTGCTGGCGCCCGAGATCCTGCAGAAGACACGCATCCTGCGCCAGTTCATGTACAACATGGACGAGATCGAGTCGATGGAACTGATGATCAAGAACATGAAATCCACCAAGAGCAATGTGGAGTTCTTCGACATGATGCGCCGCGGTGGCTGAGCCTTGCTCAGGTGTGCAATAATCGAGGGCTTTTTCTGCGGAAAGTACGCACAATGCTCACCGGCGCAAGGGTTGCACCGGGTTGTGCACGGCTACCGCACTTGACCCATAAGGATTGATCATGAAAGAAGGCATTCACCCCAACTACCGCGAAGTTTGCTTCCAGGACATGTCCAACGGCTTCAAGTTCGTGACCCGTTCTTGCGTGAACAGCAAGGAAATGATCAAGATGGAAGACGGTCGCGAACTGCCGCTGTTCAAGCTGGATACCACCAGCGAATCGCACCCCTTCTACACCGGCACGCAAAAGTCGGTGGACAACATGGGTGGCCGCGTGGAACGCTTCCGCAACCGCTTCGGCAAGACCGCGGCGAAGTAAACCCCGCTTCTCCCGCCAAAAAGGCAGCCCGGGCAACCGCGCTGCCTTTTTGTTTGCGTTTATTCTCGACCGGACCTCCATTTGCCCCTTTGAGCGCGTGAACCTGCCTACCCCTGCCATCGTCCCCCAAAGCGCCGTGCGCCGGCTGCCGCGCTGGGCACTGCTGCTGCTGTGCCTGGCCTACATCGTTCCCGGCTTCGTCGGGCGCGATCCCTGGCGTGGTGCCGACATGGCCGCCACGGGCTACATGCTGGAGCTGGCGCAGGAGCGCAGCAGCTGGTGGGCACCGCTGCTGGGCGGCATGCCCCCCGACACCGACGGCCTGCTGCCCTACTGGATGGGCGCCTGGGCCATGCAGCTCGCCCCGTCAGGCATTTCGCCAGAACTGGCGGCGCGACTGCCGTTTGCCGCCTTGCTCGCGCTGACGCTGGTGGCGACCTGGTACGGCGTGTACTGCCTGGCGCGCAGCCCGGGAGCGCAGCCCGTGGCCTTCGCGTTTGGCGGCGAAGCCCAGCCCCGAGACTACGCACGCGCCATGGCCGACGGCGGCCTGCTGGCGCTGCTGGCCTGCCTGGGTCTGGCGCAGCCCTCGCACGAAGCCACGTCCTACCTGACCCAGCTGTGCTGCACGGCGCTGGTGTTCTTTGCGCTCGCGGCTGCGCCGTACCGCACCGCCGCCCCGCTGCTGGCGCTGGTGGCGGGCCTGGCGGGCCTGGTGCTCAGCGGCGCGCCGGCGCTGGCGCTGCTGTATGCGCTGGGCGGCGCGGCGCTGTGCCTGTGCTCGCCCGCCAGCAGCGGCCAGCCCCAGCGGCACCTGCGCGCCATGGGCCTGGTTTTGCTGGCAGCGGCACTGGCAGCGGCCGTCCTGGCGTGGTCGCTGCAGCTGTGGCGCTGGCGCATCGACAGCGCCTATGACGACCCCAGCGAGTGGGCCAGTTTTGCGCGCTTGCTGCTGTGGTTTTGCTGGCCCGCCTGGCCACTGGCGCTGTGGACGCTGTGGCGCTGGCGCAAACAGATTGCCAGCCGCCAGCTCCACCGCCACCTTCTGCTGCCGCTGTGGTTCGCCCTGGTGGCCGTGGCCGCGGCGTTCACCACGCAGCCATCGGACCGCGCGCTGCTGCTCGGTCTGCCTGCCATGGCGACCCTGGCGGCGTTTGCGCTGCCCACGCTGCGCCGCAGCGTGGCGGCGCTGATCGACTGGTTCACCCTGCTGTTCTTCTCTGCCTCGGCCATTGCCATCTGGGTGGTCTGGACTTCCACGCAAACCGGCGTGCCGGCCCAGCCTGCGGCCAACGTGGCCAAGCTCGCGCCGGGCTTTGTACCGGAATTTTCGGCCTTCACGCTGGCCGTGGCCCTTGCGGCCACCGCGGCCTGGTGTGCGCTGGTGGCCTGGCGTACCGGCCGCCACCGCGCCGCGATCTGGAAGAGCCTGGTGCTGCCTGCCGC
Source organism: Acidovorax sp. SRB_14 (assembly GCF_012932145.1). Taxonomy (GTDB): domain Bacteria; phylum Pseudomonadota; class Gammaproteobacteria; order Burkholderiales; family Burkholderiaceae_C; genus Simplicispira. The sequence goes on from NZ_MWOK01000002.1 coordinate 141,014, forward strand.
CGGCGCCACGCTGGGGTGGCTGCTGCTGCTGACGCTGTGGCTGCCCATGCTCAACTATGCCCGCAGCGATGCGCCGCAGGTCCAGAGCATCCTGCAGGTGGTCGGACAGCCGCCCTGCGTGCTCGGCGCAGGGCTCAACCGCAGCCAGATCGCAGCGCTGCGCTACCACGGCAAGCTCATCGTGCAGCCGGCCGAAGGCACGGCGCACTGCCCCTGGCTGCTGGTGGCGGACCGCCGTACCCCCAGCGCGCCATCAGCCGGTGTGGATGGGCAGCAGTGGACACTGGCGGCCCAGCTCGCGCGCCCGACCGACAGGAGCGACTTCATCTGGGTGTACCGGCGCAGCAGCCCCTGAATGTCCGAGCGCGGCACCCTCATCCGCCACGCGCTCACCGTGCTGGCTGGGCAACTGGCCGTCATGGCGTTCGGCGTCACCGACACCATCGTGGCGGGCCGGCATTCCGAGGCTTCGCTGGCGGCGCTGTCCATCGGTTCGGCCATTTTCGTGAGCGTCTATGTCGCCCTGATGGGCGTGCTGCAGGCCCTGCTGCCGGTGTGGGCCGAGCAGCGCGGTGCCAAGGCGCCCGCCCGCATGGGCGCGTCTTTCCGCCAGGCCCTGTACCTGTGCGCGATGGCGTCGGCGCTGGGCATGGCCCTCCTGCTCTCTCCCGCTGCCGTGCTCGAATGGACCAGCGTGCCGCCTGCCCTGCGCACGCCGGTGACCCAGTACCTGGCCGTGCTGGCGCTGGCCCTGCCGCCGGCCTTGCTGTTCCGCATGTTCAGCACACTCACCCAGGCGCTGGGCCACCCGCAGCTGGTCACCTGGCTGCAATTGGCCTCGCTGTTCATCAAGCTGCCGCTCTCGGTCTGGTTCACGTTTGGCGGTGCCGGCGTGCCGTCGCTGGGCGCCGTCGGCTGTGCCTGGGCCACGCTGGCGGTCAATTACGCCATGCTGGGCCTGGGGGTGTGGCTGCTGCGCACGCAGGAGCTGTATGGCCCGCTGCGCATCTGGCAGCGCATGGAGCGCCCCGACTGGCGGCAGATCGGTGCGCTGGCGCGGCTGGGCATACCGGCAGGCCTGGCGGTCACGGTCGAGGTCACCTCGTTCACGCTGATGGCGCTGTTCATCGCACGCCAGGGCATGCTGGCATCGGCAAGCCACCAGATCGCGGCCAACCTGGCCGCCGTGCTCTACATGGTGCCGCTGTCGCTGGCGATTGCGGCCAGCGCGCGCGTGGGGTTTTGGCGCGGCGCGGGCGACGACGACCGGGCACGCGCCGCAGCCTGGATGGGATTTCGGCTTGCAGCGCTGATGGGCATTGGGCTCTCAGCTCTGTTATTCATAGCAAGAGGCCGCATTGCAGCGGTCTATTCGCCACAGGCAGAGGTGATTGCGCTCACGGCACAGCTGCTGGTGTGGGTGGCGCTGTACCACCTGGCCGACGCCGTGCAGACGGTGTGCGTGTTTGTGCTGCGCTGCTACCGCATCACGGTGGCGCCCCTGTTGGTGTATGGCGTCTTGCTGTGGGGCGGTGGCCTGGGCCTGGGGTATGTGCTCGCCTACCGGGGCCTGGGCGCCTGGGCGCCGCGGCCCTCGCCCGCGCCGTTCTGGGCTACCAGCGCGTTGGCGCTGGCGGTCACGGCGGTGTTCTTCACGGGAATGCTGCGGCGCGCGGTCAGGCCGCAGCCGCGCTGACGACACCCGGTAGTTGGGGAACGCGCAGCCGGTTGGCCGGGAAATGCACGGAAAAGGTCGCGCCCTTTCCGGGCACGCTGTCGATCTGCAACGAAGCGCCATGGCGCTGCAGCACATGCTTGACGATGGCCAGCCCCAAACCCGTGCCGCCGGTCTCGCGCGAGCGGCTGCGGTCCACACGATAAAAGCGCTCGGTCAGGCGCGGGATGTGCACGGGATCGATGCCCGGGCCGGTGTCGGCCACCGAAAACACCGCCCCGCCATCGGGCGCCCGGGTCCACGACACCCGGATCGTGCCGGGGGTCGGTGTGTAGCGCACCGCATTGCCGACCAGGTTCGACAGCGCGCTTTGCAGCTCGGCCGGAACACCTGCGATCTCTCCGAGGCTCTGCAGCACCTGCGGCGGCGGAAACTCGAGTGCATGCACGCGCCGGGGTTCGGGCGCCACCAGGGCCGACAGCGCGCGCGCCTCGTCCTCGCAGGCCCGCAGCAGCTGTGCCACAGGCGTCCACTCGGCCAGACCGGGCAACGGGCTGCCTTCCAGGCGCGAGAGCGCCAGCAGGCCACTGACCACGCTTTGCATGCGCGCCGCCTGCTGCGCCATCAGTGCCAGGTAGCGCTGCTGCTCCTCGGACGGCAGGGCCAGTGTCTGCAATGTTTCGACAAAGCCGCTGAGCACGGTCAGCGGGGTGCGGATCTCGTGCGAGACGTTGGCGACAAAATCGCGCCGCATGGCGTCGGCCTGCTCCAGCGTCGTCACATCGCGCGACAGCAGCAGGCTGCGTCCCTGGCCATAGGGGTGCAGCTGCACCGACAGGCGCACCGGGCGCGAGGGCGTGCTTTGCCGGCCCGCGATCACCACGGCCGAGGCGAAGTCACGTCCGGCGTAGTAGGCGCTGAAATCGGGGTGGCGCACCAGGTTGCCAATCGACTGCAGCAGATCGCGCTCGGCATCGATGCCGAAATGCGCGGCTGCGATCTGGTTGCACCACTCGATGCAGCCTTCGGCGTTGAGCAAAATCACGCCGTTGGGCGAAGCCTGCAGCGCAGACAGCACTTCCTGCAGGCGCTGCTCGCTTTCTTGCACCTGGCCCTGCATCTGCCGCAGCAGGCGGCGCACCCGGTCGCTTGCCTCACCCCACAGGCCGTAAAGGCGGGGTGCCTGCGCCAGGTCACCATGGCGCAGCCAGCGCAAGACGCGCCCACCGCGCACCATGTCCCAGACAAACCAGATCCACGCCGCCGCCGCTGCGCCCACGGCCGCGCCCCATGGCCCCGCCTTCCACCAGCCCACCAGCCCACCCGCGAGTTGCCACGACAAGAAAACCACAAAGCGAAAGAACATAGAGGCCTGGACGGATAGAAAAAACGGCGGCAGGCCCAGCCGTTCAGGCCCGCGCCAGCGCCTGCGGCTGCGCCGTGAGGCGGTAGCCTGCGCCACGCACCGTCTCGACCATCACACTGCCCCCACCCAGAGACTCGCGCAGGCGCTTGACGTGCACATCCACGGTGCGTTCCTCGATGAACACATGGTCGCCCCACACCTTGTCGAGCAGCTGCGAGCGGCTGTGCACGCGCTCGGCATGCTTCATCAGGAAGTGCAGCAGCTTGAATTCGGTCGGCCCGACCTTGAGCGCCTGGCCCTCGAACGTGACGCGGTGCGTGGCCGCATCGAGCGCCAGGGCGCCGATGGCCACGCTGTCGGCCACCTGCTCGGGCGCACGCCGGCGCAGCACGGCGCGGATGCGCGCCAGCAGCTCCTGGGTGGAAAACGGCTTGGTGATGTAGTCGTCCGCGCCAGCGTCCAGGCCTGCCACCTTGTCGGGTTCGTCGCCGCGCGCGGTCAGCATCAGGATGGGCACGGCCTTGGTGCGGCCATCCGCGCGCCACTTGCGCGCCAGCTGCAGGCCGCTCTGGCCCGGCAGCATCCAGTCGAGCAGGATCACGTCGGGCAGCACGGCATCGAGCTCGCGCTGCGCCGACTCGCCGTCCTCCGACCAGATGGGGGAAAAACCGTTGTGGCGCAGGTTGACGGCGATCAGCTCGGCAATCGCGGGCTCGTCTTCGACGATCAGGACGCGGGGCAACTTTTTCATGGGTGTCGGCCGACCTTCACAGTACGGCCGATTCGATCTGGTCGAGCGAGGTGTGGCGCACGTCCTTGCCCTCGACCAGGTAAATGATCAGCTCGGCCATGTTCTTGGAATGGTCGCCGATGCGCTCGATGGCCTTGGCCAGGAACAGCAGGTCAAGGCTGGCCGAAATGGTGCGCGGGTCTTCCATCATGTAGGTGATGAGCTTGCGCACGAAGCCGTCGAATTCTTCGTCGATCAGGTCGTCTTCCCGCAGAATCGCCACCGCCGCCTTGGTATCGAGGCGCGCAAAGGCATCGAGCGCCTTGCGCAGCAGGCCCGAGGCCAGATCGGCCGCCACGCGCAGGTCCATGGTGGGCAGCGAGCGCGGTGCGCCACCCTCGATGATGGACTGCACCATGCGCCCCATCTTGTGCGCCTCGTCGCCCATGCGCTCGAGGTTGGCCGTGGCCTTGGAGAACGCCATCAACAGGCGCAAATCGCGCGCCGTCGGTTGGCGCCGGGCGATGATGGTGGAGAGTTCATGGTCGATCTCGACCTCCATGGCGTTGACGCGGCTCTCCAGCGCCACCACCTGCTGCACGGCCTCGAGGCTGAAGTGCGACAGCGCATAGATCGCGTGCTGGATCTGCGACTCCACCAGACCGCCGAGCTCCATGACCCGCGCCGAGATGTTCTTGAGTTCGCTGTCGAACTGCGATGAGAGGTGTTTTTCAGCCATGCCAATCCCTTTCAGCCAAAACGGCCGGTAATGTAGTCCTCGGTCTCCTTGCGCTGGGGCTTGAAGAACATCTGCTCGGTTTCGCCGAACTCCATCAGGTCGCCCAGGTACATGTAGGCCGTGTAGTCGCTGCAGCGCGCCGCCTGCTGCATGTTGTGCGTCACGATCACCACTGTGTACTCGCTCTTGAGCTCGGCGATCAGTTCCTCGATCTTGGCGGTGGAAATCGGGTCCAGCGCCGAGCACGGCTCGTCGAGCAGCAGCACCTCGGGCTTGATGGCAATGCCGCGCGCAATGCACAGGCGCTGCTGCTGCCCGCCCGACAGGCCCGAGCCGCTCTGGGCCAGCTTGTCCTTGACTTCGTTCCACAGCGCGGCCTTGCGCAGGGCCCACTCGACGCGGTCGTCCATGTCGGTGGCGTTGAGGTTCTCGAACAGCTTCACGCCAAAGGCGATGTTGTCGTAGATCGACATCGGAAACGGCGTGGGCTTCTGAAACACCATGCCGATCTTGGCGCGGATCAGCGCCACATCCTGCTTGCTGGTTAGCAGGTTTTCGCCGTCCAGCACGATCTGGCCTTCGGCGCGCTGCTCGGGATAGAGCTCGAACATGCGGTTGAAGGTGCGCAGCAGCGTGGACTTGCCGCAGCCCGAGGGCCCGATGAACGCGGTCACCTTGTTCTCGGGAATATCGAGGTTGATGCCCTTCAAGGCATGGAACTTGCCGTAGTAGAAATTGAGGTCGCGCACCGTGATCTTAGGGGCGCTTGTCGCTTTGGGGCTGGGGGACATGGAAGCTTCCTTGTTTTATTTCTGGCGCGTGAGAACGCGCGCCAGAATGTTGAGCCCGAGCACGGTCACGGTGATCAGGAACACGCCCGCCCATGCCAATTGCTGCCAGTTTTCGTAGGGGCTCATCGCAAATTTGAAGATGGTCACCGGCAGGCTGGCCATGGGCTTGGACAGGTCGGAGTTCCAGAACTGGTTGTTCAGCGCGGTAAACAGCAGCGGCGCGGTTTCACCCGCAATGCGCGCCACGGCCAGCAGCACACCCGTGATCACGCCGGCCCGCGCCGCGCGCAGGGTCACCAGCGTGATCACCCTCCACTTGGGCGCGCCCAGCGCATAGGCGGCCTCGCGCAAGCTGGCCGGCACCAGCACGAGCATGTTCTCGGTGGTGCGAATGACCACCGGAATCACGATCAGCGCCAGGGCCACGATGCCCGCATAGCCCGAGAAGCTGCGAAAGCGCGCCACCACCACGGCGTAGACGAACAGGCCGATCACGATGCTGGGCGCCGACAGCAGGATGTCGTTGACGAAGCGCGTGACCGACGCGAGCCAGCCGCGGGGGTCGTATTCCGCCAGGTACACACCGGCCATGATGCCGATCGGCGTGCCGATGAAAGTCGCCATCAGCACCATGACGAACGAGCCAAAAATGGCGTTCGAGATGCCGCCGACCTCGTTGGGCGGAGGCGTCATCTCGGTGAACAGGGCCAGGCTCAGGCCGCCCAGGCCCAGGCGCACGGTTTCCCACAGGATCCAGACGAGCCAGAACACGCCGAACACCATGGCCGCCAGCGACAACGCCAGGGCGACGCGGTTGACGCGCTTGCGCCGCGCATACATGGCCTGCCGCGCGCGGGTCTGCTCGGCGGCGGAGATCAGCTTCTGTGCCGTGCCGGTCATGCGCGCGCTCCTTCGTTCTTTTGCAGGCGGGCCAGCAGCACCTTGGACAGGGCGAGCACCACAAAGGTGATGAAAAACAGCACCAGGCCCAGGTAGATCAGCGACGCCTGGTGCAGGCCCTCGGCCGCCTCGGCAAACTCGTTGGCCAGCGCCGATGTGATGCTGTTGGCGGCCTCGAACACCGACAGCGAATTGAGCTGGTTCATGTTGCCGATGACAAACGTCACCGCCATGGTCTCGCCCAGCGCGCGCCCGAGCCCGAGCATGATGCCGCCCAGCACCCCCGTCTTGGTATAGGGCAGCACCACCTTCCACACCACCTCCCAGGTGGTCGAGCCCAGCCCGTAGGCCGATTCCTTGAGCAGCGGCGGCGTCACCTCGAACACGTCGCGCATCACGGCGGCGATGAACGGGATGATCATGATCGCGAGGATGATGCCCGCCGACAGCACGCCGATGCCCACCGGCGGACCCGACACGAAGGCCCCAAGGAAGGGCACGCCCGACAGCAGGCTCTGCAGGGGCTGCTGCACAAAACGCGCCAAGATGGGGCCGAATACCATCAGGCCCCACATGCCGTACACGATCGACGGCACCGCCGCCAGCAGTTCGATGGCGGTCCCCAGGGGACGCTTGAGCCAGGCCGGCGACAGCTCGGTCAGAAACAGGGCGATGCCGAAACTCACCGGCACCGCGATCAACAAGGCAATGAACGACGTGACCAGCGTGCCATAAATCATGACCAGGCCGCCATAGTCGTTCTGCACAGGGTCCCACACGCTGCGCGTGAGAAAGCCCAGGCCATACTTTTCGATGGAGGGCCAGGCACCGATGACCAGCGACGTGAGGATGCCCAGCAGCAGCGCCAGCGTCAGCAGCGCCGCGCACCGGGCCAACAGACCGAACAGCTTGTCTGCCAGCCCGCCCGAAATGAGCGGCCGCGGCCGGGGAGGCGCGGTCTTCACCGCGCCTGTCCCGGCGATGTCGGGAGGCGGAATCTGGTGGGCGGGCAGTGGTGTGGACACGTCGGTGCCTTGAAAGAATGCAATGGAACACAGGCCGGCACCAGGCCGGCCCGGGGAATCACTTCAGCGCAATGGCCTTGCCCGAAGTGTCCTTGATATCGCCCCAGGACTTCATGATCTGGGTCTTTACGACATCGGGCATGGGCACGTAGTCCAGGCTGGAAGCCGTCGCATCACCCGATTTGTACGCCCACTCGAAGAACTTCAACGCCGTGGCGGCCTGCGCGGGCTTGTCCTGCGATTTTTGCATCAGGATGAACGTGGCCGACGTGATGGGCCACGATTCCTTGCCGGGCTGGTTGGTCAGGATCTGGTAGAAGCTCTTGGCCCAGTCGGCACCGGCCGCGGCAGCCTTGAAGGAGCCTTCGGTGGGCGATGCGAAGGTGCCGGCGCTGTTTTGCAGCAGGGCATAGGTCATCTTGTTTTGCTTGACGTACGCATACTCCACATAGCCGATCGAGTTGGGCAGGCGGCCCACGAAAGCGGCGACGCCTTCGTTGCCCTTTCCGCCCGCACCCGTGGGCCAGTTCACGGCCGTGCCTTCACCAACCTTGGACTTCCATTCGGCATTGACCTTGCTCAGGTAGTTGGTGAAGCCAAAGGTCGTGCCCGAGCCGTCGGCGCGGCGCACGGGAGCGATGGCCGCGTCGGGCAGGGCCAGGCTGGGGTTCAGGGCCTTGATGGCCGCATCGTTCCACTGGGTGATCTTGCCCAGATAGATGTCGCCCAGCACCTGGCCGCTGAGCTTGAGCTGGCCGGGTTCGATGCCCTTGATGTTGACCACGGGCACGATGCCACCGATCACCGTGGGGAACTGCACCAGGCCCTTCTTGCTCAGCTCGTCGTCCTTGAGGGGCGCATCCGAAGCGCCGAAGTCCACCGTCTTGGCTTCGATCTGGCGCAGACCCGCGCCCGAGCCCACCGACTGGTAGTTGATCTTGACGCCCGTGGCCTTGTAGTAATCGGACGCCCACTTGGAGTACAGCGGCGCCGGGAAGCTCGCACCGGCGCCCGTGGCCTCTTGCTGCGCCCAGGCGCCAGAGAATGCACCGGCGGACACCACGCCAGCCACCAGAATTCGAATCGCGGACATTTTCATGAAAAGACCTTTGGGTTGAGAAAGTGGGGTTGAGGCGACTCTAAAAGGCCTGTGTGACATTGTTGTGACACACGGAAATGCCGTCATATCCCCGGATGAAACAGATGTCACAGCCCTGTCACAGCACCTGCCTAGGCTGCCGCCACGGGCCGCTCCCGCAAAGGCCGGCCTGCAAGAAATTCAAAAACCATAGCTGAATGCGCTCGTTTTCATTGGTTTTCAGACAAAAAACTATCTGAAACACAGGAAAAACCAGCGCTGGTAGCTCACTTTTTTGAACCTTCCTATCCGGCCACCGCAGAAAGCGCCCACCGTGTTCACCCCCCCGCCACCGCCCTCCAAGCGCCCCACCCCACCCTCCCTGAGCCGCCGGCGCTGGCTGCAATGCACGGCGCTGGCCGGCGCGGCGCCCGCCGCCTGGTCCGCGCCGGCGCCGGCGGGCCGCGCCGTCACGATCGCCCAGATCGCCGACCTCTCGGCCGCGCAGCAAGACGTGAGCCGCGATTTTCTGACCGGCTCGCGCGCCGCCTGGCAAGAGCTCAATGCCCAGGGCGGCCTGGCCGGCCGGCCGGTGCAGCACCTGGTGCTGGAGACCGACGGCAGCGCCGCCGGCCTGCAGGCCGCATGGCACAAGGCCCAGACCACGGCGGACTGCGTGGCGCTGTCGGGCTGCGTGGGCAACGCCGCCGCCGCCGGCCTGGCCACCCTGCAAGCGCGCTCGGGCACCGGCACGCCGCTGGCCCAGGTGGCGCCGTGGCTGCACGGCACCGAAGCCTGGCCAGACGACACGGTGTTCGACATCTTTCCGGGCTACCAGGCGCAGATCGCGCACGCCCTCAAGACGCTGGCCAGCATGGGCGTGCAGGACATGGGCGTGGCCTACGGCAGCGCCAGCATCCAGCAACAGTCGCAGGCCGAGATCGCGCGGGCGGCGCAAACCCTGTCGGTGCGCATGCAGCCCCTGCCGCTGGCACGCCGCGAGGCGGCCCGCGCCGCGCAGCGCCACGCCCTCATCCTGTTCGTCGGAGGCACGCCGGAGCTGCACGACTTCACGCGCCAGATCCAGCTGCCGCCCGGGCGCCAGTGCTATGTGGTGGCGCTGGCCGATGTGAACCTGCAGGTGCTGGCACAAATGAAAGGCATGCCGCACAACACCTCGGTGATTGCTACGCAGGCCGTGCCCCTGATCACGTCTCCCCTGCCAGTGGTGCGCGCCTACCGCAGCGCCCTGGCCCGCTTGTACGACGAACCGCCCACGCCGCTGGGACTGGCCGGCTTCATTGCAGCGCGCTACACCGCCGAGGCCCTGGCGCGCGCCGAAGGCCCTTTGACGCGTGCCAGCGCGCTGGCGGCCCTGCGCCGGCGCACCGACACCCACATCGGCGGCTTCACCGTCGCCTTCCAGGGCAAAAAGCGGGCCAACGCCTACGTCACGCAAACCATGCTGACCCCGGACGGCCGCATCGTCGGCTGACGCCCTCGGCGAATGCTATGCTGCGCCGCCACAAAGCCGGCACCCCAGGCACCCCCCATGCACCACGGAACATTGCTCGCCGCTGTCGATCTCGGATCGAACAGCTTTCGCCTTGAAATCGGCCGTTTCGAGCACGGCCACATCCAGCGCGTCGAATACCGCAAGGAAACGGTGCGCCAGGGCGCGGGGCTGGACGAGCAACTCAACCTCAGCGCGCAGGCCATGCAGCGCGGCTGGGACTGCCTGGCCCGCTTTGCCGAGCGCCTGGCCGGATTTGCCCCCGCGCAGGTGCGCGCCGTGGCCACGCAAACCCTGCGCGAGGCGCGCAACCGCGACGCGTTCCTGCAGCGCGGCAGCGAAATCCTCGGCCACCCCATCGAAGTGGTGTCGGGCCCCGAGGAGGCGCGCCTGATTTACCAGGGCGTGGCACGGCTGCTGCCACAGTCGGACGAACGGCGCCTGGTGGTGGACATCGGCGGACGCTCGACCGAGCTGATCGTCGGCCAGCAATACCAGGCGCACGCCGTGGCGTCGTTCCCGGTGGGCAGCGTGGCCTGGTCCTCGCGCTACTTTGCCGATGGCGCTTTCACCCCGCAGGCGTTCACCGCCGCCGAGGTCGCCGCCAAGGCCGTGCTGGACGAGGCACAGGAGAGCTTCTGCCGCGGCGCCTGGGACGTGGCCTATGGCTCCTCGGGCACGGTGGGCGCCGTCGGCGAGATCCTGGCCGCGGCCGGACAGCCCGCGGGGCGCATCCAGCGCGCCGACCTCGACTGGCTGCAGGAGCGCCTGCTGCGCGCCCAAAGCGCGGACCGCGTGCGCCTGGACGGCCTCAAGGAAGACCGCCGCCCCGTCATTGGCGGCGGCATCAGCGTGCTGCGGGCCGTGTTCGACCTGCTGGAGATCGACGAGATGCGGGTGGCGCAGGGCGCCCTGCGCCAGGGCGCGCTGTACGACCTGGTCGACCGCGAGCAGCCGGAGACCGACCTGCGCGCCGCCACCGTGCGCGCTTTGATGCTGCGCTTTGGCGTGGACGGCGCCCAGGCCGAGCGCGTGCGCCAGGTGGCCTGTGCGCTGTTTTCCCAGCTGTGCCCAGGCGACGCGAGCCCAGCGCTGCGCAAGCTGCAGTGGGCGGCGCAGTTGCACGAAGTGGGCTGCCGCATCGCCCACAGCGACTACCACCGGCACGGCGCCTACATCCTCGACAACACCGACGCCGCCGGCTTTGCCATGCCCGAAATGCACCGCCTGGCCCTGCTGGTGCTGGGCCACCGCGGCAAGCTCAAGAAAATCGAAGCCGAGCTGGGCGATGCCGGCACGGCGCTGCCGCTGCTGTGCCTGCGCCTGGCCGTCGCGCTGTGCCACGCGCGGCGCGACCCCGATGTACAGGGACTGGCGATCGCGCAACAAGGGCAGCGCATCGTGCTGAGCGCGCGCGCCGGATGGGCGGCGGCGTTTCCGCAGTCGGCCCACCTTCTGCGCGAAGAAGTGCTGGCCTGGCAGAAAACGCCGTGGGAGCTGGCCCTCACGGTGCCCTGAACAAGGTCCTTGAACGCGGCCGCAGGCACCTTGCGCGCCACGGCGCGGCACAGCGGGCGGCGTTGGAACGTGGTTACAGGAAGTCGGCCGACTGCACGGCCAGCACCACGGTTTCGAGCTGGTCCATCCGCTGGCGCTGGCGCAGCCACCACACCGAGCCCTTGCGCACCGCGCACTCGCCGGACGTCTGACCCAGCAGCTGCGCAATCGTCTGCCCGAGCACCGGCTGGTGCCCCACCACGAGCACCGCGCCGCGCGCACGCGGCCACTGCGCGAGCTCCAGCAACTCCGCGGGGCTTGCGCCGGGCAGCAACTCGGCGCGCAGCTTGTATTTGCGGCCCAGGGCCTGGGCGGTCTGCTCGGTGCGACGCGCCGGGCTGCACAGCACGCGCAGGCCGTTGGGGAGTTGGCGGTCCAGCCATGCCGCCATGCGGGCGGCCTGCTTTTCACCGCGCGCGGTCAAGGTGCGTTGCAGGTCGTCCATGCCCTCGGGCGCATCCTGCGCTTCGGCGTGGCGCCACAGGATCAGGTCCATCATGCGGGCCCCCTCAATCCGCCTGCGCGGTGGAGCGCGACACGGGGCCGTAGCGTTGCATCAGGGCGTCCTGCGCCCCCGTGCCCCCGTCTGGCCCGTGGACGCGCTCATACCGGCCATCGGCCTGCAGACTCCAGGCATCGCGGTCATCGCAGAGGTAGGCCACCAGGCACTCGTCAATGATGCGCTGGCGCAGTTGCGGGTCGGTCACGGGCCAGGCAATCTCGACGCGGCGCAGCATGTTGCGGTTCATCCAGTCGGCGCTGGAGAGGTAGAGCTCTTCGTCTTCCCCGCAGCGGTAATAGAACACGCGCGAGTGTTCCAGGAAGCGGCCAATGATGGAGCGCACGCGGATGTTGTCGCTCAGCCCCGGCACCTGCGCCGGCAGGATGCAGGCGCCGCGCACGATCAGGTCGATCTGCGCGCCGCGCTGGCCGGCCAGCAGCAGCGCATGCACCAGCGCCTCGTCGGTGAGCGCATTCATCTTCGCCACGATGCGCCCGCCCTGCCCCCGGCTGGCGGCCAGGCCGACCTGCTCGATTTTTTCGAGCGTGCGCCGGTGCAGGTGGAACGGCGCCACCAGCAGGCGGCGCATGCGCGGCAGGCGGTTCTGGCTGGCCAGGTGGTTGAACACGCTGTCCATGTCGGCCGTGGTGTCCTCGTCGGCCGTGAAGTAGCTCAGATCGGTGTACAGGCGCGCCGTGCTCGGGTTGTAGTTGCCGGTGGACAGGTGGCCGTAGCGGCGCAGGTGCCGGCCTTCGCGGCGCGTGGCCAGCAGCATCTTGGCGTGGGTCTTGAGGCCGACGACGCCATAGACCACCTGCGCACCCACGGACTCGAGCGCCTCGGCCCAGTTGATGTTGGCCTCTTCGTCGAAGCGCGCCTTGAGCTCGACCACGGCCATGACCTCTTTCCCTCGGCGCACCGCTTCCCGCAGCAGTTCCATCATCTGCGGGTCGGACCCTGTGCGATAGATGGTCTGCTTGATGGCCACCACCTGCGGATCGTTGACCGCTTCGCGCAAGAATGCCAGCACGCCGTCGAAGCTCTCGAACGGCTGGTGGATCAGCACGTCGCGCCGGCGCATCTCGGCCATGATGGATTCGCCGGCCAGCATGCGGCGCGGCGCGGCCGCCTGCCAGGGCGCAAACAGCAGCTCGGGTGCCTGCACCAAGTCGACCAGCTGCGCCAGGCGCACGAGGTTGACCGGCCCGTGCACGCGGTACAGCGCGCCGGCCGGCAAACCGAACTGCTGCAGCAGGAAGTCCGACAAAAACCGGGAACAGCCGGACGAGACCTCCAGCCGCACGGCCTCGCCATAGTTGCGCTGCTGCAGGCCTTGGCGCAGCACGGTGCGCAGGCTGCGCACATCCTCTTCGTCCACCGCCAGATCGGAGTGGCGTGTGACGCGGAACTGCGAAAACTCCGTGACCTGCCGGCCAGGAAACAACTCCGCCAGGTGTGCGCGCACCACACTCGACAGGCTGACGAACTGCGCCCCTCGGGGCGCCACGCCGGCGGGCATGCGGATCAGGCGCGGCAAGACACGCGGCACGCGCACGATGGCAATCTCGTTCTCACGCCCAAAGGCGTCGCTGCCCTTGAGGCGCACGATGAAGTTCAGCGTCTTGTTGGCCACCTGCGGAAACGGGTGCGCCGGATCGAGCCCCACGGGCACCAGCAGAGGGCGCACTTCGCGGTGGAAATAGCCCCGCACCCAGCGGCGCTGCGCCGCGCTGCGCGCGCCCTGCGAAACGATGCGGATGCCCTGCGCCTCGAACGCCGGCACCAGCACGTCGTTGTAGAGCGCGTACTGGCGGGTTACCAGGGCGTGCGCCTGGGCGGAGATGGCTTCGAACGAGACCGCAGTGCACGCCCCCTTGGTGTCGCCGTTGCGGGCCGCTGCCACATGCGGGGCTGCGCGCACCTCGAAAAACTCGTCCAGGTTGGACGACACGATGCACAGGTAGCGCAGGCGCTCCAACAGGGGCACATCGGGCCGCACGGCCCAGTCGAACACGCGCTCGTTGAACGCCAGAATGCTGTGGTCCCGGTCCAGCAACGCAGCCGCAGGGCGATCTTCCGCCCCCTCGCTCACCGGCTCGGCCCATTCTGGCTCTGCCTCTGGCGTTCCAGCAGGCACGGCGTCCGGTGTGGATGGCGCATCGCCGGTGGAAAACGGCGGTTCGGTTCTTTGGGCGCAATCGACGGGCATGGACACATTCCAGGACACTGACAAGCTGGAAGTATCAAAAGCAGATATGACAACTTCATGACATGACATATGACACCCCTGCGGGCGCGGTGCGCCGCGGCGGACCGCCGCCCCCAATCACTGAGCGCCCAGGAAATGCTTGCGGTAGCGCGGCGCCAGGTCGGCAATGCGCATCATCATCGGCAGGTCCGCCGTGTTGAAGTCGGGGTCCCACGCGGGCGCACCCAGCACCCGGGCGCCCAGGCGCAGGTAGCCCTTCAGGAGCGCGGGGGGCTCGATGCGCAGCGAGCCATCGAGCCGCTCCACCGGCAGCGCCAGGCGCGGCAGCACCTGGTGCTCGATCGGCGCCAGATGGGTCTGGCGCAGCTGCTCCCAGATGCTGGCTGCGGCATGGCCACTCACCACCCCCTGGTGCAGCATGGGAATGCTGGCGCACCCCATCATCGTGTCGAGCCGGTTGCGCACCATGAAGTCCGCCAGCGCCCCCCACAGCGCCAAGATCACGCCGCCTTGCCGGTGCCCGGGGTGCACGCAGCTGCGCCCCAGTTCCACCATGCGATCGCGCAGGCCCCGCAGGCGGGTCAGGTCGAACTCGGTGTCGCTGTAGGTGCAACCCACACGGCGCGCCTGGGCTGGCGTCAACACGCGGTAGGTGCCTATCACCTGCTGGCTGCGCGCATCGCGCACCAGCAGGTGCTCGCAAAAGTCGTCAAACAGATCGATGTCGTGGCCCGGCTCGGGGCTGCTCAAGCGCGCGCCCATCTCGGTGGCAAAGACATCGAACCTCAGGCGCTGGGCCTCGCGCACTTCGTCCTGGTGCCGCGCCCAAGCCACCGCATATTCCGTGCGGCCCTCGGCGGGCGCCGGCACGCCCGCCACTCTGGGCAGCGGATGAAGCGCCTCCCGCACGGCAGGTGCCAAAGGCAACGGCCCGGCGGGGTGGGGTAAATCGTCCATCAGGTTCTCCTGTTCTGCCGGACGCCTGCTGCGGCATCCGCCGTGTGACCCACAGCCCGGCACCACGCCCGGCCTCTCGAGCAACAGTCTGAAAGACGGTCATGACGCGCCCATGTCCGTTGCGCGGCAAATTCATGACACCCATAACACTTCGGTGCGGCACCCAGCGGCTCCAACACAAGGCGAAAAACCCGGGCCATGCCTGCGTAACAATTGCATGCGCCTAGCCCAAAATCCCCCTGCGCTGATACACTTTCGTACACTTTCCAGCCCACTTGCGACCGCCAGCGGCGACATGTCCTTTTTGCACGACGCACCCGTTTTTTCGGAAGTTATCGACCCTGTCGACGCCCCCTTGCAACGCGCGCTGCGCGAGCAGCAAGTGCTGCTCGACAGCGCGGGCGCCGGTATCGTTTTCATCCGCAAGCGCCGGGTGGTCCGCTGCAATCCGCGTTACGCAGAGATTTTTGGCTACCGCTCGCAGAATGAGCTCGTCGGCTACAACAGCGAAGGCTTCCACCCCCACCGCGCCGCGTTCCAGGAGCTGGGTCGCGCGGCCTACCCGGTGCTGTCGGGCGGACAAACCTACCGCACCGAGCGCACCATGCGCCGGCGCGACGGCGCGCTGTTCTGGGCACGGCTCACGGGCAGCCTCATCAACCCGCAGGACACATCCGAGGGCTCCATCTGGATCATCGACGACATCGATGACCAGCGCAGCGCCCAGGCCCTGCTGGACGCAGCCCTGTGGGAAAAGCAGGCACTGTTCGACAACGCCATGGTCGGCATCGTATTTCTGCGCGAGCGCCGCCTGACGCGCTGCAACCAGCATTTCGAGCAAATGCTTGGCTACAGCCCGGGCGAACTGCTGGGCAGCCTCTCGCGCCGCTGGTACACCAGCGACGCCGAGTGGGAGCATGTCGGGCAGCGCTGCTATGGCCCGCTGTCGCAGGGGCTGTCGTTCGAGGGCGAACTCACGCTGCGCAAAAAGGACGGCTCGATCGTGGTGTGCGAGGTGCGCAGCAAGGCCGTGGACCCCGCGCACCCGCAACGCGGCACGGTGTGGATCACCATGGATATCACCGAGCGCCAGCGCTCACAGGCCGCATTGGCGCGTGTCCACGAGGAACTTGAGCAACTGGTGCTGGAGCGCACCCGCCAGCTCAGTGAAACGGTCGACAACCTGCACCGCGAAATCAACGACCGCCGCCAGGACCAGGAGCGCATCTATTGGCTGGCCCATTACGACGCCCTGACCGGACTGCCCAACCGCGCGCTGCTGGCCGAGCGCAGCCAGCATGCCATCCACGCGGCGCAGCAGAGCCAGACCCCGCTGGCGGTCATCTTTCTGGACCTGGACCACTTCAAGCATGTGAACGACTCGCTGGGCCACCGTGTGGGCGACGCGCTGCTCGTGGCCATTGCCAAGCGCCTGCGCTCGGTCGTGCGCGACAAGGACACGGTGTGCCGGCTCGGGGGCGATGAGTTCATCCTGCTGTTGCCCGGCGCCAATGCCCGGGGCGCGGCGCGCGTCGCCGACAAGCTGCTGCAGGCCTCGCGCCTGCCCTACCAAATCGACCACCACGAACTGACGATGGCGCCTTCGATGGGCATCGCACTGTTTCCTGATGATGGCGCGGACTTCGACACGCTGAGCCAGTGCGCCGACGTGGCCATGTACCGCGCCAAACTCGACGGGCGCAACACCTACAGTTTTTTCACGCCGCAGATGCGCGCGCTGTCGGTGCGTGCGCTGCAGCTGGAGAATGCGCTGCGCCGCGCCCTGGAGCGCGGACAGTTCACGCTGGTCTACCAACCGCAGATTTGCCTGGACTCGGGTGTTATCACGGGCGTCGAAGCGCTCCTGCGCTGGCACCATCCCGAGTTGGGGCCCATCGCGCCGTCCGAGTTCATTCCGATCGCCGAAGATTGCGGCCAGATTCTCCCGATTGGCGAGTGGGTGCTGCGCACGGCGCTGGCGCAATTGCAGGCCTGGCGCGGGCAAGGCGTCGAGCTCAAGACCATGGCGGTCAACCTCTCTGCGGTGCAGTTCCGCCAGCCCCAGCTGCCCGAGCTCATCACGCGCATCCTGGAAGAAACCGGACTGCCCGCCGACTCGCTGGAGCTGGAGCTGACCGAGGGCGTGGCCGTGGACGACCCGCGCGCCGCCATCGACACCATGGACCGCCTGCACGCGCGTGGCGTGCGCATGTCCATGGACGACTTCGGCACCGGCTATTCCTCGCTGAGCCAACTCAAGCGCTTCCCGATCTACAAGCTCAAGATCGATCAGTCGTTCGTGCGCGATTTGGGCGAGGACAACAACGACCGCGCCATCGTCAGCGCCATCA
This sequence comes from Acidovorax sp. SRB_14, assembly GCF_012932145.1. Lineage (GTDB taxonomy): Bacteria > Pseudomonadota > Gammaproteobacteria > Burkholderiales > Burkholderiaceae_C > Simplicispira. Next base: position 158,407 of record NZ_MWOK01000002.1, read on the forward strand.
TCCGCATGGCGCAGGCCCTGGGCATGCAGACGACCGCAGAAGGCGTCGAGACACACGAGCAGCTGAGTTTCCTGCGCGAGCAAGGCTGCACCGAAGCACAAGGCTATTACCACGGCCGCCCCCTGCCTGCCGCCCAGCTGCTGGAGAGGCTGCGCCGCTAGCCTGCGCGCAGGTCCCCAGCCGGGATAGGCGTTCAGTGCCCCAGGATCTTGGACAGGAAGTCGCGGCTGCGTTCGTTTTCGGGGTGGTTGAAAAATGCCTCGGGCGTGTTCTGCTCGACGATCTGCCCCTGGTCCATGAAGATCACCCGGTCGGCCACGGCCTTGGCAAAGCCCATTTCGTGCGTGACGCAAATCATGGTGATGCCTTGGTTGGCCAGCTCGATCATCACGTCGAGCACTTCCTTGATCATTTCCGGGTCCAGCGCCGAGGTGGGCTCATCGAACAGCATGATTTTGGGGGTCAGGCACAGCGCGCGCGCAATGGCCACGCGCTGCTGCTGCCCGCCCGACAGCTGCAGCGGGTACTTTGCGGCCTGCTCGGCGATGCGCACACGCTCCAATTGCTGCATGGCGCGCGCCTCGGCCTCCTTCTTGGGCAGCTTGCCCACCCACATGGGCGAGAGCGTGAGGTTTTCCAGCACGGTGAGGTGCGGAAACAGGTTGAACTGCTGGAACACCATGCCGACCTTTTTGCGCACATCGTCAATGGCACGCACGTCGTCGCTCAGCTCCACGCCATCGACCACCAGCCGGCCCTGCTGATGCTCTTCGAGGCGGTTGATGCAACGGATCAGCGTGGACTTGCCCGAGCCCGATGGCCCGCAGACGACGATGCGTTCGCCGCGCGCCACATCTAGGTCGATATCGCGCAACACATGGAAGCTGTTGCCGTACCACTTGTTGACTTTGTCGAAGGTGATGATGGATTCAGGCATGGGCATTGGTGGCGGGGCTCAGCGTTGCCGGCCCTTGTTGGCCTGCTTTTCCACCCAGCGGCTGTAGCGCGACATGGAGAAGCAGAAAATGAAATAGATCAGCGCAATGAACAGGTAGCCTTCGATCTTGAAAGGCCGCCAGTTCGCGTCGGAGTTCAGCGCCAGGTCCAGCGCGCCGGTCAACTCGTACAGGCTCACGATGGCCACCAGCGACGTGTCCTTGAAAATGGAGATGAAGCTGTTCATGATGCCCGGCACCACCAGCGCCAGCGCCTGCGGCAGCACGACCTTGCGCTGGGTCTGCCAGTACGACAGCCCCAGCGTGGCCGCGGCCTCCACCTGGCCCTTTGGAATGGCCTGCAGCCCGCCGCGAATCACCTCGGCCAGATAGGCCGCGGCAAACAGCGTGATGCCCACCAGCACGCGCACCAGAACATTGACCGTGAGCCCTTGCGGCATGAACAGTGGAAACATGAACGAGGCCATGAACAGCACCGAGATCAGCGGCACACCGCGCACCAGTTCGACGTAAATGGTGCAGGCGCTGCGAATGGCAGGCAAGGACGACACCCGCCCCAACGCCACGAGCAGCGCGATCGGAAACGCCAGCGCAATCGACAGCGTGGACAGCAGGATGGTCAGCGGCAGCCCCCCCCAGCGGTCGGTCTCGACACGCGACAACCCGGCCACGCTGCCATGCATCAAGGCAAAAAACACCGCCAGCACCAGCACCCACAGCACCGGCAGCCAGGGCCGCCAGAACGCGCGTGTGCAGCTGGCCACCAGCAGCGCCATCACCAGCAGCGTGGCCACCAGAGGACGCCATTGCTCTTCGTACGGATAGCGGCCAAAGAGGATCAGGCGGTATTTTTCGGCGATCACGCCCCAGCAGGCGCCCGCACCCGGTGCGCGGCAGGCCTCGACCTGGGGCAGCCAGACCGCCTTGACCAGCGCCCAGTACAAGACTTGCGGCACATACCACAGCAGCAGGCCACCGACCAGCACGGTGGCCAGTGAGGTCTGCCAGTCTCCCAGCAGATTGGTGCGCACCCAGGCCAGCGCTCCCTCCGTTTTGATGGGGGCTGGACGCGGTGGAATCGGGACAAAGGTTTGGGCGGCCATGGTTCAGCGCTCCCGGATGGCGGCGCGCGCGTTGTACCAGCCCATCAGCAGCGAGGTGAGCAGCGAAGTGCTCAGATACACCGCCATGACGATGGTGATGCACTCCACCGCCCGGCCCGTCTGGTTCATGGCGGTGTTGGCGATCGACACCACGTCGGGGTAGCCGATGGCCACGGCGAGCGAGGAATTCTTGGTCAGGTTGAGGTACTGGTTGGTGAGCGGCGGGATGATCACGCGCAGCGCCTGCGGCAGCGTGACCAGGCGCACCTCCTGCCCCCGGCTCAGGCCCAGCGCAGCAGCCGCCTCCCCCTGCCCGCCCGGCACCGACATGATGCCGGCACGCACCACCTCGGCAATGAAGGCCGTGGTGTAGACCGTCAGGCCGAGCAGCACGGCTGTGAATTCGGGGGTGACGGCACCACCGTTTTCGATCGAAAAATCGCCCTTGAACGGCACGTCGAATGCCGCCGGCGCCCCGCCCAGCCACCATCCCAGCAGCGTCGCCAGCAGCACGATGGCCACAGGCGCAAGCCACAGGCTGGGCGGCTGGCCCGTGGCCTCGAAGCGCCGCAGGGCCCAGCGCCTGTACCCCGAGGCCAGCACGACGCCCCCCACCAGCCCGCCCGCCGCCCAGCCATGCCCGGCAGACCAGACAGGAATCGGAAAGTTGAATCCGCCCTTGCTCAGGAAGAACGGTCCGAGCTTCCAGGCGTCGACCGTGGAAGGCAGAATTTCGGTGAGCAGCAGGTACCACATCAGCAACTGCAGCAGCACCGGAATGTTGCGAAAGCACTCTACATAGGCGGTGCACAGCCCGCGCACCAAGGCGTTGCGGGAAAACCGCCCGACGCCGATGAGCGTGCCCAGCAGCGTGGCCAGGACGATGCCCACCACGGCCACGCGCAAGGTGTTGGTGATGCCCACGCCGAAGGCGCGCCAATACGACTCGGCGGAGTCGAACGGGTACAGGCTCTCGCCGATGGAGAACCCCGCAGGCTGGCTCAGGAAGTCAAAACCGCTCTGGATGCCCCGCACCCGCATGTTGAGCAGGGTGTTGTGCGCCAAAAACCAGATTCCAAGGCCGATCAGCACTACGGCCAGAAGCTGGTACACCGCGCCCCGGAAGGCTTGGCTGCGCCAGGACCATGTGCGCTTTTTGGGCGGGGCAGTTGGAAACATGGGCACCAGATCTCGTTGAGAGCAACAGCGCTGCAGAGCCTGCAGCACCCTCCGTGGCCTGGGCTGCGCCGGCGCACACCGGCTGGCCAAGGCCCGCTGTATGCGCGCTCAGCGCACGGGATCGGCGTACATCAGGCCGCCGTTGTTCCACTGGTTGTTGAGGCCGCGCGGCAAGCCCAGGGCCGATTTGGGCCCGACATTGCGCTCGAAGATCTCGCCGTAGTTGCCCGTCGCCTTGAGTGCGTTGGCCATCCAGTCCTTGCCCAGGCCAAGGAGCTTGCCCATGTCTTCCGTCACGCCCAGGATGCGCAACACCACCGGGTCCTTGCTGGTGGTTTTCATCTGCTCCACATTGGCCTGGGTGATGCCGTATTCCTCGGACTCGATCAGGCCGTAGATCACCCACTTGACGATGGCGAACCACTCATCGTCCCCGCGGCGCACCATCGGTCCCAGGGGCTCCTTGGAGATCAGGTCGGGCAGGATGGTGTGGTCCGCCGGGGTGGCGGCCTGCTTGTTGCGGATCGACGCCAGGCCCGAGGCGTCGGTGGTGTACGAGATGCATCGGCCCGAGAAATAGGCCGCCACGGCGGCCTCCTCCTTCTCGAACACCACGGTCTTGATGTTGAGGCTGTGGGCCTTGGAGTAGTCGGTCAGGTTCTTTTCGGTGGTGGTGCCGGACTGCACGCACACCGTCTGGTTCTTGAACTGCTTGGCGCTCTTGATGCCACTCTTGACTGGCACGATGAAGCCCTGGCCGTCGTAGTACGTGACGACCGTCTGGTTCAGGCCCAGCGATGCATCGCGCGTGAGCGTGAAGGTCGTGTTGCGCGAGAGCACATCGATCTCGCCCGATTGCAGCGCCGTGAAGCGCTGCTGCGCCGTCAGCGGCACGTATTTCACCTTCTCTGCATCTCCAAGCACCGCCGCGGCCGTCGCGCGGCAGATGTCCACGTCCAGCCCCGACCATTTGCCCGTGGAGTCGGCCGCCGAAAAACCCGCCAAACCCGTGTGGACGCCACAGACCACCTGCCCGCGCGACTTGATGCCGTCGAGCGTTTTGCCCGCATGGGCGGGCAAGGCAAGCAGCGTGCTGGCCGCTGCCAAGGTGATTGCTGCCCACTTGAATTCGCTGATTTTCATGGCGGTCTCCGATGTGTGAAATGTCACAAAAAGCCGCCGCGGTGCGCGGCAGCCCTGGAGTCGCACCTTAACGAAAGCACTCTGTTACTTGCATCGGGGTTTACACGCGCGCCGGTGCAAACCCGCACAGCCGACGCTTTGAACCCTTGACCAGGGTGAGGATGCCAGGCCCGCCATGCGCGCCCGCGCATCCACCGCTGCGCCGGCAGAATCCAAGTCAAATGGGCCTCAAACGCTTATGGATAAATCGTTGATAGCTATCAATATGATGGCAATCAACCGCGCCGGGCGGCGTCGGCCAGCCGCTCTGCGCAGGCGCTGGCCTGGGCTGCGTCGCGCGCCTCCACCATCACGCGCAGCAGCGGCTCGGTGCCACTGGCGCGGATGAGAATGCGGCCTGAGCGGCCTAGCTCGGCCTCGACGGCCCGGGTTTCTTCGGCCAGCAGGGCATTGCATTTCCAGTCCTGGTCCGGCGGCAGGCGCACGTTCAACAGCACCTGCGGGAACAGCACCAGATCGGCCAGCGCCTGTGCCAGGCTCTGGCCCGTGCGCACGCAGGTCTGCAGCACCTGCAAGGCGCTGACCAGGCCATCACCGGTAGTGTGCTTGTCGAGCACCAGCAAGTGGCCCGAGCCCTCTCCGCCCAACATCCAGTGGTGCTGGGCCAGCGCTTCGAGCACGTAGCGGTCGCCGACCTTGGCGCGCACGAACTTCACGCCGCGCGCCTGCAGGGCCAGCTCCACCGCCATGTTGGTCATCAGCGTGCCCACCACCCCGGGCACATGCTCATCGCGCCCCATGCGCTCGCACACCATCAGGAACAGCAACTCATCGCCGTTGTACAGGCGGCCATCCGCGTCAACCATCTGCAGCCGGTCGGCATCGCCGTCGAGGGCGATGCCGAAGTCGGCGCGGTGCGCACGCACCGCCTGCACCAGCGCGGCCGGGTGCGTGGCGCCCACGCCGTCGTTGATGTTGACGCCATCGGGGGTGCAGCCGATGGCAATGACCTCGGCGCCCAGCTCATGGAACACCATGGGCGCAATCTGGTAGGCCGCGCCATGGGCCGCGTCCACCACGACCTTGAGGCCGCGCAGCGTGAGGTCGTGGGAAAAGGTGCTCTTGCAGAACTCGATGTAGCGGCCTGCGGCATCGTCGAGCCGGCGCGTCTTGCCCAGCGAAGCCGAATCGGCCCACACCGGGGGCTCGTCCAGCGCGGCCTCGACCGCCAGCTCCCAGGCGTCGGGCAGCTTGGTGCCCTGGGCGCTGAAAAACTTGATGCCATTGTCGGGAAAGGCATTGTGGCTGGCAGAGATCACCACCCCGAGGCTCGCGCGCTGGGCGCGGGTGAGGTAGGCCACGCCGGGTGTGGGCAAGGGTCCGAGCAGCACCACATCGACGCCGGCGGAGTTGAAGCCGGATTCGAGCGCGCTCTCCAGCATGTAGCCCGAAATGCGCGTGTCCTTGCCGATCAGCACCGTGGGGCGCTCTTCGGTCCGCTTCAGTACGCGGCCGACGGCATGCGCCAGGCGCAGCACAAAATCGGGGGTGATGGGCGCCTGGCCGACGGTGCCCCGAATGCCGTCGGTGCCAAAGTATTTTTGAGTCATGGAGTCGGTGTGACGCTGCTGTTTTGTCGCATTTGAGTCTAGCGCACGGCGCGGCCGCCCATGTCCCTCTCGGCCCGCAGTGCCCACAAAGCTAAAAATCCCCGCGAGGCCGTGGCCGGCATCGCGGGGCTGCGCAGGGGGCCAAGGGCCGGGGTCAGGGCTTGGCGTTCTTGAGCAGGAACTCCAGCACCAGCTTGCGCTCGCCGTCGTCCAGGCCGGCCCGCGGGAACATGCTTTGCGTGATGCCCAGCCACTGCGTGCCGTTGAACTGGCCAGGGTCGCGCGGGCCATGGCAGACCGTGCAGCGCTGGTAGAAGATCTTCTCGCCCGGGCTCAGCGACGCCATCGACTTTTCCTTGAGCGCCACCGCGCGGTCCAGGCCATAGAACTTCTCGTCGAATTGGACCGTCCGCTTGACCGACTTGGAAGGCTCGAAGGCGCGCGTCGGGCTTTCCGGGTCCTTGCACTTGCGCAGCTTGGCCAGGCAGGTGTCTGCCGTGGTGGCCTGGCTCAGCGCGCTGGCACGCCGGCTGCTGGTCAGGAAGTTGACCAGGCCGTTGTTGCAGCGCCCCTTGCTGTCGAGTTGCGGCCAGCCGCCTTCGTAGATGCTGACCACGCCGGGCATGATCTTGTCGGACAGCACGGCCCCGACGACGATGGAGCCGCGGTCGTTGTAGAGCTCGACCAGGTCACCATTCTTGATGCCGCGCTCGCGGGCATCCTGCGTGTTCACGACCAGCGGCTCGCGCCCCTGCACCGCATACAGCTTGCGCAGCGGCTCGGCGTTGGCCATTTGCGAGTGCAGGCGGTAGAAGGGGTGCGGGCTCACCACATGCAGCTCGCCCTTTTTCGCGTTGCCCAGGTACTCGGCAGGTTCGAGGAACTTGGGCATGGGCGGGCAATCGTCGAGCTGGAGCTTGTCGATGGTGGCGGAATACATCTCGATCTTGCCGGTGGGGGTGTGCAGCGGGTTCTTCACCGGGTCGGTGCGGAAATCGCCGTGGCGCACCCACTTGCGCGCCTCCTCGGGCACCTTGATCTCGGCCACGCCGGCCTCCCAGAACTTCTCCCACGGCAGTTGCGCCGCGGCCGAGCTGCCCTCGTAGGCCAGTTTGACGTAATCGAGCGAGGTGAGGCCTTCGGTGAAGGCGTATTCGACGCCGCACAGCGCCGACAGGCGGCGGAAGATTTCAAAGTCGTCGAGCGCATCGCCCACCGGCGCAATCACCTGCTTCATGGCAAAGATCTTGTCGATGCCATAGGTGCCGCCCGAAGAGATGTCGTTGCGCTCGAGTGTGGTGGTCGCCGGCAGCACGATGTCAGCCCAGCGCGTCGAAGCCGTCCACCAGCAGTCTTGCACCACGATCGTGTCCACCGTCTTGAAGGCACGGATCAGCTCGTTGATGTCCTGCTGGTGCGACAGCAGGTTGTTGCCGGCGTTGTAGATCATTCCGACATGGTCGGGATACTGGTAGGTCGTGCCGTTGTAGGTGAACGATTTGCCGGGGTTGTTCAGCATCTCGCTGATGCGGGAGGCAGGGCAGATTTTCTTGACCGGGTTGCGGCCCTGCGACATGCCGCGCGGGCCCGTGCCACCCGACTGCGGCATGCCGCCGCCGCCGTAGTGCCAGCTGAAGCCCACGCCCTGACCAGGCAGGCCGATGTTGCCGACCATGCAGGCGAAGTTGACGATGGCCCAGTACGGCATTTCACCGTGGTGCGCGCGCTGGATGGCCCAGGAGCCCGCGAACTGCGTGCGCTTGCTGGAAAACAGGTCGGCCAGTTCGCGGATCTTGGCGGCGGGAATGCCGGTGATCGCGGCGGCCCACTCGGGCGTCTTCGCTGGCGTGCCATCGGCGTCCTTGCCCAGCAGGTACGCCAGGAAGCGGTCAAAGCCCACCGTGTATTTGTCGATGAACGCCTGCTTGTGCTTGCCTGTCGTGTAGACGTGGTAGCCCATCGCCAGGAACAGTGCGGTGTCGGTGTTGGGAACGATCTTGACCCACTCCGAACCCATTTTCTCGTCGGTGGTGGTGACCTGCGGGTTGATCGACACAAATTTCACCCCCGCCTTCTTGATCGCGTCCCAGTGGTCGTACATCTCATGGTCGGCCACGGTGTATTCAATGCGGTTGTTCTTGTTCGGGTCGCAGCCGATGAACACAAACACTTCGGTGTTGTCGCGCACCTGCTCCCAGGCGGTCTGGGCCGAATACACCTCCATGTCGCCGATCACATACGGCATGATGATTTGCGCCGCACCCCCCGAATAATCGCCCGTGGTGACCGAGCAGCCGCCCAGCAGGTTGAAAAATCGGCCCTGCAGCACGTTGGGGCGAAAAATGCCGGCATGCGACCAGCCGCCATACGAGCTGCTGAACACGCCCTCGTTGCCGTGTTTTTCGATGGTGTCGAGAATGGCCTTGGCGGTCAGGCCCAGTGCGACGTCCCAACTCACCTCGACGAACTCTTCCTTGCCGCGCAGCTCGGGCTTGCGGTTGCCCTGCAGTCCGTCCAGGTAGGACTTGCGCACCATCGGTGCCTTGATCCGGGTCTTGTCATAGGTGCGGCCCAGCACCCCCAAGGTCAGCATCTCGGTCGGGCGGGCGTCGGCGCGCGTGGGGGTCACTTTTTCCAGTCGGCCATTTTTCACCGATGCGATGAAGGGGCCGTAATGGGTGGCATGCGCCACTGTGCCCGTCCAGGTGGCGTAGGCAATGCCAGGCGCCGAGGTCGCAGGCGTTTGCGCAAAAGCCCGGGCAAAAGGCCCCACCGGAAACAGGCTGGCAGCCAGACCTGCCGTGCCGACCGCGCCAGCAGCGCCGAGTAGATTGCGTCGAGACAATGCCATTTGCAACTTTCTAAGTCCTTGAAGTGGTCTTAGGGTAACCCCTGAGACATTTAATGACAAGAATCAAGGGACCAGTTGCCAACACCAATGAACTCGGCATGCGCCAGGTCAACATCCCGTCACATTGGCTGCGCAAAAAACCGCAACAGCGCCACCAGACCACAGGCACGGGCACGGGCACGTTGTCACGCCCGACGCGGTACCAGACGCCGCCAGGGAAAAGACGCGGTGCTCGTCACGGCGCACCCTGCTTGGAGGGTCCTGGGTCGGACAGTCGTTCTATGGGCGCTGCGGCACAGGGCTTGCAGCCGCTGCCGTGCCCGATTCCATAGCGCGCCAGACCGCCAGGGCCTGCACCGTTTCGCGCACGTCATGCACGCGCACGATGCGCGCACCGCGCTCCACGGCGAGCAGCGCAGCGGCCACGCTGGGCTGCAGCCGCTGGTCCACGTCCAGCCCCGTGACAGCGCCCAGCGATGATTTGCGCGACCAGCCTGCCAGCACCGGATAGCCCAGCGCCAGCAGCTCCCGCTGGCGTGCCAGCAGCGCGAAGTTCTGTTCCACGGTTTTGCCGAACCCAATGCCGGGGTCGAGCACAATGCGGGTCTTTTCGACCCCTAGCGCTTGCAGGGCATGCGCTGATTGCTCTAAAAACAGGAGCACTTGCGGCAGCACATCGCCCACCATGGGCGCAAGCTGCATGGTCTGGGGGTCGCCGTGCATGTGCATCAGGCAGACACCGCAGCGCGGGTGCCGTGCCACCACCTGCGCCGCACCGGGCTGGCGCAGCGCCCAGATGTCGTTGACGATGTCGGCACCCAGGTCGAGCGCCGCCTGCATGACCTCGGGCTTGTAGGTGTCGATGGAGATCGGCGCACCCAGGCCGACCGCGCCGCGCACCAGCGGCAGCACACGCGCCAGTTCCTCGTCCAGGCCCACGGCCGGGCTGCCGGGGCGGGTGGATTCACCGCCGATGTCGAGGATGTCGGCACCGTCCTTGAGAAGCTGCTCGCAGTGGCGCAGCGCCGCAGCAGTCGAACCATGGCGCCCCCCATCAGAGAAGGAGTCCGGGGTCACATTGACGATGCCCATGGTGAGCGGGCGTGTCAGGTCCAGGGTGAAACGGGTGGTTTGCCAGAGCATGGGGATCCAGAAAAAAGAAAACAAAAACGGGGCTGCAAGCCCCGTTGTGGTGGTGAAAAGGCGCCTTGGCGTCAGGCGACCGTGGGCGCAGGCTCCGCGGCGACGGCCGGCGAGCCACCGCTCGGGCCATCACCCGACGAGGGCGGAGGCGTGCGCGGCGTCCAGTCCTTGGGTGGCCGCGGCTCCTTGCCGGCCATGATGTCGTCCAGCTGCTCGGAGTCGATGGTCTCCCATTCGAGCAGGGCCTTGGCCATGGCGTGCATCTTGTCGCTGTTGTCTTCAATCAGCTTGCGCGCCAGGGCGTACTGCTCGTCGATGATCTTGCGCACTTCCTGATCGACCTTCTGCATGGTCGACTCGCTCATGGTCGTGGTCTTGGTGACCGAGCGACCGAGGAAAACTTCGCCCTCGTTCTCGGCATAGACCATCGGGCCCAGCGCGTCCGTCATGCCGTAGCGCGTGACCATGTCGCGCGCGATGGACGTGGCGCGCTCGAAGTCGTTGCTGGCGCCCGTGGTCATCTGGTGCATGAACACTTCCTCGGCAATGCGGCCGCCAAACAGCATGCTGATCTGGTTCAGCATGAATTCCTTGTCGTAGCTGTAGCGGTCCTGCGAGGGCAGGCTCATGGTCACGCCCAGAGCACGGCCGCGCGGAATGATGGTGACCTTGTGCACCGGGTCGCACTTCGGCAAAAGCTTGCCGATCAGCGCGTGGCCCGACTCGTGGTAGGCCGTGTTGCGGCGCTCTTCCTCGGGCATGACCATGCTCTTGCGTTCCGGGCCCATGAGGATTTTGTCCTTGGCCTTTTCAAAGTCCTGCATTTCCACGGTGCGCGCGTTGCGGCGCGCAGCCATCAGGGCCGCTTCGTTGCACAAGTTGGCCAGATCGGCGCCCGACATGCCGGGCGTGCCGCGCGCGATGATGCCGGGGTTGACGTCCTGGCTCACCGGGATCTTGCGCATGTGCACATTCAGGATCTGCTCGCGGCCGCGGATGTCGGGCAGCGTGACGTAGACCTGGCGGTCAAAACGGCCGGGGCGCAGCAAGGCCGCATCCAGAATGTCAGGGCGGTTGGTGGCAGCCACCACGATCACGCCGAGGTTGGTTTCGAAGCCGTCCATCTCGACCAGCATCTGGTTGAGGGTCTGCTCGCGCTCGTCGTTGCCACCGCCCAGGCCGGCGCCGCGCTGGCGACCGACGGCGTCGATTTCGTCGATGAAGATGATGCAGGGGGCATTCTTCTTGGCGTTCTCGAACATGTCGCGCACGCGGGCCGCGCCCACGCCGACGAACATTTCGACAAAATCCGAACCCGAGATCGAGAAGAAAGGCACCTTGGCCTCGCCGGCGATCGACTTGGCCAGCAGCGTCTTGCCGGTGCCCGGAGGGCCGACCAGCAGCAGACCACGCGGAATGCGGCCGCCGAGCTTCTGGAACTTGTTCGGGTCCTTCAGGAAGTCCACGACTTCCTTGACTTCTTCCTTGGCCTCGTCGCAGCCGGCGACATCGGCAAAGGTCACGGTGTTGTTGTTCTCGTCCATCATGCGCGCCTTGCTCTTGCCAAAGCTGAAGGCGCCGCCCTTGCCCCCGCCCTGCATCTGGCGCATGAAATACACCCACACCCCGATCAGCAGCAGCATCGGCCCCCAGCTGACCAGCAGCGTCATGAGGAGCGAGCCCTCTTCGCGCGGCTTGACGTCGAACTTGACGTTGTTGTTGATGAGGTCGCCGACTAGGCCACGGTCAAGGTAGGTGGCGGTGGTGCGGATGCGGCGGTCATCGTTGGTGACGGCCACGATCTCGGTGCCGCCCTGGCCTTCCTGGATGGTGGCGCTCTTGATGCGGTTGCCGCGCACTTCTTCCAGGAATTCCGAATAGCCGACATGGCCTGCGGCAGCACCGGCGCGCGTGTCAAATTGTTTGAACACGGTGAAGAGCACCATGGCGATGACAAGCCACACGGCAATTTTTGAAAACCACTGATTGTTCAAGCGGGACTCCAGAGAGAGTGGCGGGAAACAGGCATGACCTATGTGGACCCGATTTTAGGCGTTTCAACCCGAGGCCCTTGGGCAATGCCCCCTCGCGGCCATGGGCGGAATGCGGACTTTAGGGGCCAGCGACGGTGTTGTTGACCTGCGGCAAGCTTCAGGCCGTGCTTTTGAGACCGATGCCCACCAGAAAGGTTTCCGAGGATTTGTCACGCGATGCCTTGGGCTTGACCGGCTTGACCACGCGAAAGGTGTCCTTGAACAGTTGCACCAGCGGCGCATAGGCGCCGCCATGGAACAGCTTGACCACCAGCGCACCCTCGGGCTTCAGGTGCTGGCAGGCGAAGTCCACCGCCAGCTCGACCAGGTGCGCAATGCGTGCGGCGTCGGTCGATCCGATACCCGAGAGGTTGGGCGCCATGTCCGAGACCACCACGTCCACCTGGCGGCCCTGCAGCGCCTGCTCGAGCTGCTGCAGCACCTCGGGCTCGCGGAAATCGCCCTGCAGGAACAGCACACCCTCGATGGGTTCCATGGGCAGGATGTCCAGGGAAATGATGCTGCCGTTGAGCCCCCCCGCGGCCGCGCCCGTCGGCGAGAGGCGGCGGCGCACATACTGGCTCCAGGCACCCGGCGTGCTGCCCAGGTCGACCACGGTGTGGCCGGGACGGATCAGTCCGAACTGTTCGTCGATTTCCTTGAGCTTGTAGGCGGCGCGCGCGCGAAAGCCCTCCTTGTGGGCCAGTTTGACGTAGGTGTCGTTGACATGGTCGTTGAGCCACGCCTTGTTCACCTTCTTGCTTTGGGTTTTGACTTTCATGCTTCTTTCATCCTGCCTCGATAATACGGCCCATGCCCCAAATTGAACTCACTCCGGCCGAGCGCCGGGAACAACGCGCCCAAGCCCACCACCTGGCCCCCGTGGTCCTGATCGGCGGCGATGGCCTCACCCCTGGCGTGCGCAAGGAAATCGATGCCGCGCTGAACGCCCACGGCCTCATCAAGGTGCGCGTCTTCAACGATGACCGCGCCGCGCGCGAGCTGATGTACCAGGAACTGGCCGCCGACCTGAACGCCGCTCCCATCCAGCACATCGGCAAGCTGCTCGTGCTGTGGCGCCCGCAGCCCGAAAAAGAGCGCGCCGCCGCCGACGAGGACCGCATGCCCGGCCCGCGCGACGTGAAGGTCATGAAATACAGCAAGCGCGGCGGCCAGCGCCCCGAGATCAAGACCCTGCGCGTGCTCGGCAACCAGCGCCTGACCTCGGGTGGCCAGATCAAGCGCGCCAAGCCGAAGAAGAAATCCATCAAGAAGCGCCAGGCCGACTGACGACATGAGCGCGACCGCCCCTGCCGCCACGGCCGCCCAGCGCCATGTGATCTGCATGAAATGGGGCCGCAAGTACGGCCCCGAGTACGTCAACCGCCTATATGCGATGGTGCGCCGCCACCTGAGCGGCGACTTCCACTTCGTCTGCCTGACCGACGACAGCGCCGGCATCCGCAGCGAAGTGCAGTGCCTGCCGATTCCCCCACTGGACCTGCCTGCGGGCATTCCCGAGCGCGGCTGGAACAAGCTGGCGACCTTCCAAGCCGACCTGCACGGTCTGCGCGGCACCGCGCTGTTCCTGGACGTGGATGTGGTCGTCACCGGCAGCCTGGACGACTTTTTCACGCAGCCCGGTGAATTTCTCATCATCCACGACTACAAGCGGCCCTGGCGCATCACCGGCAACTCGTCGGTCTACCGCTTCGAGCTGGGCGCGCATCCGGACGTGCTGGCGTATTTCCGCGGCCACTTTGCCGAGATCCGTCGGCAGTACCGCAACGAGCAGGCCTACCTGTCGGATTTCCTGCACAAACAGGGCAAGCTGGCCTACTGGCCCAAGGACTGGTGCCCCAGCTTCAAGTACGACGGCATTCCGGCCTGGCCGACCAATTACTGGAAAGCCCCGTTCGTGCCCCCGGGCGCGCGCATCGTCATTTTTCATGGGGAATGCAACCCGCCCGACGCGCTCGCGGGCCGGCGCAACCGGCGTTTTCGCTTCATCCAGCCCGCCACCTGGGTGGCCGAGCACTGGCACGAATAGACGGGCGGCGTGCCGGGATCAGGCCGCCTGTTTTGCAGGGCTGCGCAGCGTGTGCCACAGCACCGTGAACGCGCAGGCCCATTGCGCCAGGTACAGCACGCTGCCCACGCTGTGCCACAGCCGCAGGTCCTGGCGCGCCACGATGCGCGGCGCCACGCCGAACTGCGACAGCAGCGCCAGCAACAAGCCACCGACTATAAAAACAATAGCTGCTTTCGCCCATGGGTATTGGGTTACAGAGCCTTTTGGCCTTGAAACAAGCAGTAAAAGCATGCAGCACACCACCGACACCCAGGTCTGCGCGGCAAACAGGCGCGCGGCCATTCCGCCCGCCAAGGCGGGCGTGGGCAGGTGGGCGAACAGCAGCGGCACGACCAGGAATCCCACGGTGCTGAGGCTGCCCCACCACAGGGCGGCAATGAGCGCTGGCAATCGGGCACGCATGACCGGGATTCGCCTTGCCGCGCCTCAGGCGTAGCTGACGCCGACGATCTCGTAGCGGCGGATGCCGCCCGGCGCCTGCACTTCGGCGGTGTCGCCGGACTCCTTGCCGATCAGCGCGCGCGCGATCGGGCTGGAGATGTTGATCAGGCCCAGCTTCAGGTCGGCCTCGTCTTCGCCGACGATCTGGTACTTCACGGCGTCGCCCGTGTCCTCGTCTTCCAGCTCGACGGTGGCGCCAAACACCACGCGCCCGCCGGCGTCCAGCGTGGCCGGGTCGATGACCTGGGCCACGGAGAGCTTGCCCTCGACCTCCTGGATGCGGCCTTCGATGAAGCCCTGGCGGTCCTTGGCGGCCTCGTACTCGGCGTTCTCGCTCAGGTCGCCCTGGGCGCGCGCCTCGGCGATGGCGGCAATCACCGCGGGTCGGTCCACGGTCTTGAGGCGGTGCAACTCGGTCTTGAGCTTTTCAGCACCGCGCTTGGTAATCGGAATGGTGGCCATGTCTTGAGTCTCCACATACTTGATGCGCCGCACAGGGCGCGGCGAAATCCGCGTCGGGCATACATGCCATTGCGACGCCCCAAAAGCAAACCGCCGCACGTTGCCGCGCGGCGGTGTTGGTTCAGGCGGCCATTATGCCGCTTTTGGAAATGCTCACGCCAGCAGTTGGGCGTGCATTTCCTGCACCGAGATCACGTCCAGTTGCTCCAGGTGCTGCATGCCTTCGACGGCCGCTTCGGCGCCGAAGATGGTCGTGAAGGTGGTCACGCGCGCCAGCAGCGACGAGGTGCGGATCGCCCGCGAGTCGGAGATGGCGTTGCGGCGCTCCTCCACCGTGTTGATGACCATGACGATCTCGTCGTTCTTGATCATGTCCACGATGTGCGGACGGCCTTCGGTCACCTTGTTGACCACCTTGACCGGCACGCCCGCGGCCTCGATGGCCGCCGCCGTGCCCTTGGTCGCCACCAGTTCGAAGCCCAGGGCCACAAGCTGGCGCGCGATGTCGACGGCACGCGGCTTGTCGGCATTCTTCACCGTCATGAACACGCGGCCCGAGGTCGGCAGCTTGGTGCCGGCACCCAGCTGGCTCTTCACAAAAGCCTCGCCAAAGGTCTTGCCCACGCCCATCACCTCGCCGGTGGACTTCATCTCGGGGCCGAGGATGGTGTCCACGCCGGGGAACTTGACGAAGGGGAACACGGCCTCCTTCACGCTGAAGTACGGCGGCGTCACCTCGTGGGTGATGCCCTGCGACGCCAGCGTCTGGCCCACCATGCAGCGCGCGGCCACCTTGGCCAGCTGGATCCCGGTGGCCTTGCTGACGAAGGGGACCGTGCGCGAGGCGCGCGGGTTCACTTCGAGCACATAGATCACGTCCTTCTTGGCGCCGTTCTCTTCCACTTCCTGGATCGCGAACTGCACGTTCATCAGGCCCACCACATTCAGGCCTTCGGCCATGGCCGCGGTCTGGCGCTTGATCTCGGCCACGGTCGCGGCCGACAGGTAGTACGGTGGCAGCGAGCAGGCCGAGTCGCCGCTGTGCACGCCGGCCTGCTCGATGTGCTCCATCACGCCGCCGATGAAGGTGACGCCCGCAGAATCGCGCACGCAGTCCACGTCGCATTCGATGGCATTGGAGAGGAAGCGGTCGAGCAGCACGGGCGAGTCGTGGCTCACCTTGACAGCCTCGCGCATGTAGCGCTCGAGGTCGCGCTGCTCGTGCACGATTTCCATGGCGCGGCCACCCAGCACGTAGCTCGGGCGCACCACCAGCGGGTAGCCCAGCGCAGCGGCCTTCTCCAGCGCCTCGGGCTCGGTGCGCGCGGTGGCGTTGGGCGGCTGGCGCAGGTTGAGCTTGTGCAGCAGGGACTGGAAGCGCTCGCGGTCTTCGGCCGCGTCGATCATGTCGGGGCTGGTGCCGATGATGGGGACGCCCGCGGCCTCCAGGTCGAGCGCGAGCTTCAAAGGCGTCTGGCCACCGTACTGCACGATCACGCCGACGGGCTTTTCCTTGTCGACGATCTCGAGCACGTCTTCGAGCGTGACGGGCTCGAAGTACAGGCGGTCGGACGTGTCGTAGTCGGTCGAGACGGTTTCGGGGTTGCAGTTGACCATGATGGTTTCATAACCGTCCTCACGCATGGCGAGCGCCGCGTGCACGCAGCAGTAATCGAACTCGATGCCCTGGCCGATGCGGTTCGGGCCCCCGCCGAGCACCATGATCTTGTTGTTGGTGGTCGGCTCGGCCTCGCACTCGCCGTCGCCGTTGCCTTCGTAGGTCGAATACAGGTAGGCGGTGTCGGTGGCGAATTCGGCGGCGCAGGTGTCCACGCGCTTGTACACGGGGCGCACGTTCAGCGCATGGCGGGCTTCGCGCACGGCCTTTTCGGTGATCTTGAGCAGCTTGGCCAGGCGGCGGTCGGAGAAGCCCTTTTGCTTGAGCGTGCGCAGCGTGGCGGCGTCGAGCGCGGCCAGGGCGCCCTCGCCTTTTTCGGCCACCAAGCGGTCGATGTCGAGCTCGATCTTCACGATCTGCTCGATCTGCACCAGGAACCAGCGGTCGATCTTGGTGAGTTCAAACACCTCATCGACCGACAGGCCCATGGCGAAGGCGTCGCCCACGTACCAGATGCGCTCGGGGCCGGGCTCGCCCAGTTCCTTTTCAAGCACTTCGCGGTCCTGCGTCTTCTCGTTCATGCCGTCCACGCCCACTTCCAGGCCGCGCAGGGCTTTCTGGAAGGATTCCTGGAAGGTGCGGCCCATGGCCATCACCTCGCCCACGCTCTTCATCTGGGTGGTCAGGCGGCTGTCGGCCGTGGGAAATTTTTCGAACGCGAAGCGCGGGATCTTGGTGACCACGTAGTCGATGCTGGGCTCGAACGAGGCCGGCGTGGCACCGCCCGTGATGTCGTTCTTGAGCTCATCGAGCGTGTAGCCGACGGCCAGCTTGGCCGCCACCTTGGCGATCGGAAAGCCCGTGGCCTTGGAGGCCAGCGCCGAGGAGCGCGAGACGCGCGGGTTCATCTCGATCACGACCATGCGGCCGTCGTTGGGGTTGATGGCGAACTGCACGTTCGAGCCCCCCGTGTCCACGCCGATCTCGCGCAACACGGCCAGGCTGGCGTTGCGCAGGATCTGGTATTCCTTGTCGGTCAGCGTCTGTGCGGGGGCCACGGTGATCGAGTCGCCGGTGTGCACGCCCATCGGGTCGAGGTTCTCGATCGAACAGACGATGATGCAGTTGTCCGCGGTATCGCGCACCACTTCCATCTCGAACTCTTTCCAGCCGAGCAGCGACTCTTCGATCAGCAACTCGTTGGTGGGCGAAGCTTCGAGGCCGCGCTTGCAGATGGTCTCGAACTCCTCGGGGTTGTAGGCGATGCCGCCGCCGGTGCCGCCCAGCGTGAAGCTGGGTCGGATCACGGTGGGAAAACCCATTTCCTTTTGCACCGCCCAGGCTTCGTCCATGCTGTGGGCAATGCCCGAGCGCGCCGAACCCAGACCGATCTTGGTCATGGCATCCTTGAACTTCAGGCGGTCCTCGGCCTTGTCGATGGCTTCGGGCTTGGCCCCGATCAGCTCGACCTTGTACTTGTCGAGCACGCCGTTGTGCCAGAGGTCCAGGGCGCAGTTCAGCGCCGTCTGGCCACCCATGGTCGGCAGGATGGCATCGGGGCGCTCCTTGGCGATGATCTTCTCGACCGTTTGCCAGGTGATGGGCTCGATGTAGGTAACGTCGGCGGTGGCCGGGTCCGTCATGATCGTCGCGGGGTTGCTGTTGATCAGGATGACCTTGTAGCCCTCCTCGCGCAGCGCCTTGCAGGCCTGCACGCCCGAGTAGTCGAACTCGCAGGCCTGGCCGATGATGATGGGACCGGCGCCGATGATCAGGACGCTTTTGATGTCTGTGCGCTTAGGCATTCTTGTGTGTCTCCATCAGGTCCGTGAAGCGGTCAAACAGGGTGTCGATGTCCGACGAGCCAGGCGAGGCCTCGGGATGGCCCTGGAAGCTGAATGCTGGGCGGTCGGTGTGCTCCAGGCCTTGCAAGGTGCCATCGAAAAGGCTCAGGTGCGTGGCCCGCAAGTGGGAGGGCAGCGCGTCCAGCTCGACCGCAAACCCGTGGTTCTGGCTGGTGATGCTGACGCGGCCGGTGGCCAGCTCTTTCACCGGGTGGTTGGCGCCGTGGTGGCTGTGGACCATCTTGAACGTCCTGGCGCCGGCGGCCAGGGCCATGATCTGGTGTCCCAGGCAGATACCGAACGTGGGAACGCCGCTGTCCACGATGGTGCGCACTGCCTCGATGGCGTAGGTGCAGGGTGCCGGGTCGCCCGGGCCGTTGGACAGGAACACGCCGTCGGGCTGCAGCGCCAGCACATCGGCCGCCGGCGTTTGCGCCGGCACCACCGTCACCTTGCAGCCGCGCTCGGCCAGCATGCGCAGGATGTTGCGCTTGACACCGAAGTCATAGGCAACGACATGGAACCGGGGTGCGGTCTGCGTGCCGTAGCCCTGGCCCAGCGTCCATTCGGTTTCTGTCCAATCGTAGGAGGTGCCGGTCGTCACCACCTTGGCCAGGTCCAGGCCGGCCATGCTGGGCGCGGCCTGCGCAGCGGCAATCGCCTGGTCGATGTGTGCCTGCGTCACGGCTTCGCCCACGGCCAGGCCAACGATGGCGCCGTTTTGCGCGCCTTGGCTGCGCAGCAGACGGGTGAGCTGGCGGGTGTCGATGTTGGCGATGGCCACGGTCCCCTCGCGCACCAGGTAGGCGGACAGGGTTTCGGTGGAACGAAAGTTGCTGGCCAGCAAGGGCAGGTCTTTGATGACGAGGCCTGCGGCTTGGACTTTATGGGATTCGACGTCCTCGGCATTGACCCCATAGTTGCCGATGTGCGGATACGTGAGCGTCACGATCTGCTGGCAGTAGCTGGGGTCGGTGAGGACTTCCTGGTAGCCGGTCATGGAGGTGTTGAACACCACCTCGCCGACGGTGGTGCCAGTGGCACCAATCGAATTGCCGATAAAGACCGTGCCGTCTGCGAGCGCCAGGATGGCGGGCGGGAAGGTTCCCTGTAGAGACAAAAGCACTGGGTACTCCGGTTTGGTTACGGTTACGCCCAGCGGCGCAAGAGACAAGTCTCTTGCAAAAGCTTTTGTGGGGGTCGGCTAAGAAGCTGCGCTAGGCGTATGTGGGTGCGGAAAAGCCGCCCATTATAGCCAGCGCAATGCCGCCAATGCCGGCCGAACGCAGGAAAACCCGGCCTCTTACCGGGTTTGCGCGGACGCCGCGAAGGCGCCGACCGCGCTGGCGTGCAGGCAGATCGCGGCCGCGGCGGCCACGTTGAGCGACTCCTCGCCGCCCGGCTGGCCGATGCGCACCGACAGCGCCGCGCGCGCCGCGACGGCCTCGCCCACGCCCTGCCCTTCATGGCCCAGGGCCCAGGCGCAGGGCCAGGGCAGGTGCTGCTGCTGTATCAGCGCGCCTTCGTGCGAGCTGGTCACGATGAGCGGCATCTGCAGGGCCTCGAGCGCATCGGGCTCCAGTGCCTCGACCAGGCGCAGACCGAAATGCGCGCCCATGCCGGCGCGCAGCACCTTGGGCGCCCACAGCGCTGCCGTGCCCTTGAGCGCCAGCACCTGGCCAAAGCCGAAAGCGGCGGCGCTGCGCAGGATGGAGCCGACGTTACCGGCGTCCTGCACGCGGTCCAGCACCACGGTGGCGGTCGAGGGCGCCAGCGCGGGCGCGGCGGGAACGTCCATCAGGTAGCCCATCTGCGCGGGCGACTCCAAGCCGCTGATGTCGGCAAACAGCGCATCCGCGAGGACTATTATTTTGATAGCTGTTTGCGCATACTGGGCGGGCGCCAAAGGCCAAAAAGACTCCGAAAACACGGCGACGGCGGGCGCCAGGCCGCGGGCCAGCGCCGCGCGGCACAGGTGGTCCCCCTCCAGCCAGACGCGGCCCTGCTTGCGGTAGGCCGTGCTGTCCTGCGCCAGGCGCCGCAGGTCCTTGACGAAGGCGTTGTCGCGCGACTGGATGTGGGTGACCTGGGCGGACGTCATGCAGGGCTCCGGTGCAAAAGCTGCGCCACGGGCGCGAACGAGCTGCGGTGCAGCGGGCTGGCGCCGTGCGCGCGCAGCGCCGCCAGGTGGGCCGCCGTGCCATAGCCCTTGTGGCCGGCGAAGCCGTACTCGGGGTACTGGCCATGCACCTGCGCACACCAGCGGTCGCGGTGCACCTTGGCCAGGATGGACGCGGCCGAAATGGCTTGGACCAGGGCGTCGCCCTTGACGATGGCCTCGGCGGGCACGTCGAGCACCGGCAGGCGGTTGCCGTCGACCAGCACCATCACGGGCTTGAGGCGCAGGCCGAGCACGGCGCGGCGCATGGCCAGCAGGGTGGCCTGCAGGATGTTCAGGCGGTCGATTTCTTCGACGCTGGCCTCGGCAATGCTGCAGCACAGCGCCTTGGCGCGGATCTCGTCGAACAGCGCTTCGCGCCGCGCGGCGGTGAGCTTCTTGGAATCGGCCAGGCCCGCGATGGGGCGCAGGTCGTCGAGGATGACGGCCGCCGCCACCACCGGCCCGGCCAGCGGGCCGCGGCCGGCCTCGTCCACCCCGGCCATCAGGCCGGGTGGGTGCCACTGCAGGCAGTGCTGCTCAGGGGTGGAGGATTTTGCGGATCGCATCGGCGGCCAATTGGGGAGTGTTGCGCTGCAGGCTGTGGTGCAGCGCGGTGAAGCGCTGCGCCAGCGCAGCCATGCGTTGGGGGTTGTCATGGCGGTCGTCGAACCACTGCAGCACGGCCGCGGCCAGAGCCTGCGGCGTGGCGGCGTCCTGGATCAGCTCGGGCACGACGAAGTCGCCACACAGAATATTGGGCAGGCCCACCCATGGCTGCAACTGCTTGCGCCGCATCAGGCGCCAGCTCAGGGGGTGCATGCGGTAGCCGATGACCATGGGGCGCTTGAACAGCGCAGCCTCCAGCGTGGCCGTGCCGCTGGCGATCAAGGTCACATCGCAGGCGGCCAGCACCGTGTGCGACTGGCCGGTGACGATGTGCACAGCGTCGCCGAGGCCGCACTCCTGCGCCATGCGCGCGATCCGATCGCGCAGCGCGGGCACCGCCGGCACTACCATTTTGATAGCTGGATGCGTTTGCCTGATAAGCGCTGCAGCCTGAAAGAACGCCGGAGTGATGTACTGCACCTCGGCCCGCCGGCTGCCCGGCAGGATGGCCAGGACCGCGTCGTCCAGGCCCAGTCCGAGCCGCGCGCGCGCGGCCGCGCGGTCGGGCTCCATCGGGATGACGGCGGCCAGCGGGTGCCCCACGTAGGTGGCGGCAATGCCGTGGCGCGCCAGCAGTTCGGGCTCGAACGGGAAGATGCACAGCACATGGTCGGTGCTGCGGCGGATTTTCTCGACCCGCTCGGCCCGCCAGGCCCAGATCGACGGACAGACGAAATGCACGGTCTTGACGCCGGCGGCGCGCAGGTCGGCCTCCAGGCCCAGGTTGAAGTCGGGCGCGTCGACACCGATGAACACGTCGGGCTTGTGCTGCAGCAGGCGCGCGCGCAGCTGCTTGCGAATGCCGATGATTTCGGCCAGGCGGCGCAGCACCTCGAAGCTGTAGCCGTGCACGGCCAGCTTCTCGCTCGGCCACCAGGCATCAAAGCCGCGCTGCGCCATCTGCGGTCCGCCGATGCCCTGGCTGGGCAGGTCGGGCCACAGGCTGCGCAGGCCATCGAGCAGCAGGCCGGCGAGCAGGTCGCCAGACGTCTCGCCCGCCACCATCGCGACGCGAGGTACTGGATGGGTCATGGGGTCAACGCGCGATGCCGCGCGCGGAGGTGTCAAGAAAGGCCAGCAGGAGCGCGATGTCGCCCTCTGCCTCCGGGTGCATGCCGGGCAGTTCGGCAATGGCGCTGCGCGCGGCCTCGAAGGTCAGGCCCTGGCGGTACAGCAAGCGGTGCATCTGCTTGATGGCGGCGATGCGGGCGGGCGAGAAACCACGCCGGCGCAGGCCTTCGAGGTTGAGCCCGCGCACGGCCAGCGGGTTGCCGTCGACCATCATGAAGGGCGGCACGTCCTGCGAAATGTGGCTGGCAAAACCGGCCATCACGTGCGCGCCGACCTGGGTGAACTGGTGCACCCCGGTCAGGCCGCCAATGATGGCGCGGTCGCCCACGTGCACGTGGCCGGCCAGCGTCGCGTTGTTGGCCAGGATGGTCTGGTCGCCCACCACGCAGTCGTGCGCGATGTGCACGTAGGCCATGATCCAGTTGTCGTTGCCGATGGTGGTCACGCCCCGGTCCTGCGCGGTGCCGGTATTGAAGGTGCAGAACTCGCGGATGGTATTGCGGTCGCCAATCACCAGGCGCGTGGGTTCGCCTGCGTACTTCTTGTCCTGCGGCGCGGCGCCGAGCGAGGCGAACTGGAAAATGCGGTTGTCGCGGCCGATGGTGGTGTGTCCCTCGATCACGCAATGTGCGCCCACGGTGGTACCCGCACCGATGGTGACCTGGGGACCGATCACGCAGTACGGGCCAATGTGGACCGAGCTGTCGATGCGCGCCTGCGCGTCAACCACAGCGGTGGGATGGATGCTGCTCACGGAAAATTCACCTCAGAAGCATCAGGCCACGGAGCGCATGGTGCACATGAGTTCGGCTTCGCAAGCCACTTCGTCACCCACGCTGGCCACACCCTTGAACTTCCAGATGCCACCACGCACGCGGTCGATGGTGATGGACAGGATCAGCTGGTCGCCCGGCTCTACCGGGCGCTTGAAACGCGCGCCGTCGATACCGACGAAATAGTAGATGTTGTTTTCATCTGGCACCTTGCCCATGGCATCAAAAGCCAACAGGCCCGCCGCCTGTGCCAACGCTTCGAGGATCAATACACCAGGCATCACAGGGCGACCGGGGAAATGCCCCATGAAATACGGCTCATTGAACGTGACGTTCTTGATGGCCTTGATGCGGGTGTTGCTCTCAAGCTCGATCACCTTGTCCACCAACAGAAACGGGTAACGGTGGGGCAGTTGCTTGAGAATTGCGTGGATATCCATCATCGAGTTGTTCTTCCGTTCATGCTGCCTTGAGGGCCTGCTCCAGCGCCTTGATGCGCTCGCGCAAGCTGTGCAGTTGTTTGAGTGTCGCAGCGTTCTTTTCCCAGCGCGCATTGTCGTCGATGGGGAACATGCCGGTGTACTGCCCAGGCCGGGTGAGCGAGCGGGTGACCACTGTGGCCGCAGAGATGTGCACGTTGTCCGCCAGCGTCAGATGCCCGAGCACGATGGCGCCGCCGCCGACCGTGCAATGCGCGCCGATGGTGGCGCTTCCGGCCACACCCACGCAGCCGGCCATGGCCGTGTGGCGGCCCACGCGCACGTTGTGGCCAATCTGCACGAGGTTGTCGAGCTTGACACCATCCTCGATCACGGTGTCCAGCAGTGCGCCGCGGTCGATGCAGGTGTTCGCGCCGATCTCGACATCGTCGCCAATGCGCACGGCGCCCAGCTGCTCGATCTTCACCCAGGCGCCGCCTTCGCTGGCAAAGCCAAAGCCATCAGCACCAATGACCACGCCCGCATGCACGATGCAGCGCGCGCCGATGTGGCAGTCCTCGCCCACGGTGACGCGCGACTTGAGCACGGTGCCCGCGCCCACGTGGGCGCCACGCTCCACGACGCACAAAGGGCCTATCGATGCACTGGGATGCACGAGGGCCGCGCTATCGACCACCGCGCTGGCATGCACTCCCGCCACCGGGGGCGGCGCGTGGTGTTTCTTCCAGAGCTGCGTGGCACGGGCGAAATACACATAGGGATCGTCCGCAACAATGCACGCGCCCCGCGCCAGCGCGGCATCTCGCAGCGCGGGCGCCACAATGACACAGGCCGCCTTGGAGGCGGCCAGTTGCTGCTGGTAGCGCGGGTTGCTCAGGAAGCTCAGGTCCCGGAGCCCCGCCACATCGAGCGGCGCAAGCCGATCGATGGGTAGGTCGGGGTCGGCTTCGAGGGTTCCGCCCAGTGCCTCGACGAACTGCGCAAGACGCAGGCTCACTGGGCCCCCACCGCACGCAGCCCGTGCTTACTTGCCGGACGCCGCATTGAGTGCCTTGAGCACCTTCTCGGTGATGTCGTGCTTGGGGTTGATGTACACGGCCTCTTGCAGGATCACGTCGTACTTTTCAGCTTCGGCCACCTGCTTGACCACCTTGTTGGCGCGCTCCAGCACCTGGCTGAGCTCTTCGTTCTTGCGCGCGTTCAGGTCTTCCTGGAACTCGCGGCGCTTGCGCTGGAAGTCGCGGTCCTGGTCCACCAGCTGGCGCTGGCGCGCGGTGCGCTGGCTCTCGGCCATGGTCGGGGCATCACGCTCGAACTTCTCGGTCGCAGCCTTCAGCGTGTTGCCTTGGTCGATCAGTTCCTTTTCGCGGCGGGAGAATTCCTGCTCCAGCTTGGCCTGCGCGGCCTTGGCGCTGTTGGCTTCCCGGAAGATGCGGTCGGTGTTGACAAAGCCAGCCTTGAACTCCTGCGCATGTGCCGGCGCAGCGGCCACCAGGGAACCCAAAAGCAGGGCCAGGGAAAAATGGCGAGAAAGAGATTTCATTAGAAGGACGTTCCAATCTGGAATTGCAGTTTCTGGATTCTATCGCCGGCGAACTTGCGCACCGGCTGGGCAAAGGCAATGCGCAACGGGCCCAGCGGGGATATCCAGCTCAAGCCGATTCCCGCGGACGCACGCATTTCACTGAAATTTACTTTCTCATGGTCGCCGTACACGTTGCCCACGTCGACGAAGGTGAACACGCGCAGCGTGCGATCATTGCCCGCGCCGGGGAAAGGCGCAATCAGTTCCGCATTGAGCGTGACTTTTTTCGGCCCACCCAGCGACGAGCCTGTCACGTCGCGCGGCCCCAGGGTGCCCTGGTCAAAACCCCGCACCGAACCCAGGCCGCCCGAATAGAAGTTCTTGAACACCGGGAAAGGACGGCCATTCATGCCCTTGCCCAGACCCAGCTCACCATTGAAGGCCAGGGTGAACTTCTTGTTCAGGGGGACATATTGCTGGTACTGGTAGTTGGCGCGCACATAGCGAGCGTCGCCAGCCACCGACCATTCGGAATTGAGGCGCTGGTAGCGGCCTGAATTGGGTGCCAGAGCACTGTCGCGGTCGTCGCGCGTCCAGCCAATGGTGAGCGGCACAGACGCGCTGGTGAAGCCAAAGCGGTCTGCATAGTCCAGGTAAGCGGCTGGGATGTTGGTACCTGGCTTGATTTGGGTCTGCTCCAGGCCACCACCGAAGAACACGGTATCGGTTTCGCTGAATGGGACGCCGAAACGCATGCTGGCGCCCGTGGTGACCAATTCGTAATTTCCGCCTTGGTCCTGGTACGGCTTGTCGGTGCGGTAATACAGGTCCAGCGTGCGCGAGACGCCATCCGGCGTGAAATACGGGTTGGTGGTGCTGAGCACCAGGGTGCGCCGGTACTTGCTGGTGTTGACTTCCACACCCAGGAAGTTGCCGGAGCCGAAGGCGTTTTCCTGCTTGATCGCAAAAGACAGGGCAATCTTTTCGGCGCTGGAGAAACCTGCGCCCAGTTGCAGGGAACCCGTGGGCTTTTCGGCCACGGTGATCAGCAAGTCCACCTGGTCGGGGGCGCCGGGCACTTCCTGCGTCTCCACATTGACCTCGGTGAAATAGCCCAGGCGGTCCACGCGGTCGCGCGAGAGCTTGATCTTGTCGCCGTCGTACCACGACGCCTCGAACTGGCGGAATTCGCGCCGCACCACTTCGTCGCGCGTGCGGTTGTTGCCAGCCACATTGATGCGCCTGACGTAAGCACGGCGCGCTGGCTCGGCCTGCAGCACGAAGGCGACGCGGTTGTTGGCGCGGTCGACCTCGGGCACGGCTTCGACCCGCGCGAACGCAAAGCCGAAATTGGCGAAATAGTCGGTGAAAGCTTTGGTGGTGGCCGCCACTTCGTCGGCGTTGTACGGCTCGCCCGGCCGGATGGTGACCAGCGACTTGAACTCGTCTTCGCGGTCGAGGTAGTTGCCTTCGAGCTTGACGCCCGAGACCACATAGCGCTGGCCTTCGGTGACATTCACGGTGACCGAGATATCCTGCTTGTCGGGCGAAATGGCCACCTGGGTGGAATCGATGCGGAACTCCAGATAGCCGCGCTGCAGGTAGTAGGAGCGCAGGGTTTCCAGGTCGGCATTGAGTTTGGTGCGTGCGTAGCGGTCGGACTTGGTGTACCAGCTCAGCCAGCCGCCGGTGTCCTGCTCGAACAGGCCCTTGAGCGTGGATTCGCTGAACGCCTGGTTGCCGACGATGCGGATGTCCTTGATGCGCGCCGGCTCGCCCTCGACCACGGTGAAGGTGAGGTTGACGCGGTTGCGCTCGATCGGTGTCACGGTCGTCACCACGTCGACTGCATAAAAACTCTTGTTCAGGTACTGGCGCTTGAGTTCCTGCTCGGCCCGGTCGGCCAGCGCCTTGTCGAACGGGCGCCCCTCGGCCAGACCGACGTCGCGCATGCTCTTCTTGAGCGCTTCCTTGTCGAATTCGCGCGCACCCGCAAAGTCCACATCGGCGATGGTGGGGCGCTCTTCGACCACCACCACGAGCACGTTGCCACTGGCTTCCAGCCGCACGTCCTTGAACAGCCCCAGCGCAAACAGCGCACGGATCGCTGCAGCGCCTTTTTCGTCGTTGTATTCATCGCCCACGCGCACCGGCATGGAGGCAAAGACGGTTCCCGGCTCGACGCGCTGCAGGCCCTCGACCCGGATGTCCTGGACCTTGAACGGCTCCAGGGCCCATGCCGCCTGGGCGGCAAAAATCATGGCGGCAACGGCTGACGCGGTGCGCACGCCAAAGCGATGGATGTGTTTTTTCATGAATGAAGCCGGTGCCGCCAAGGCCACACACTGGCGGACAGAAGATTAGCCAAAGAGCCGGGTGATATCGTTGAACAAGGCGATGGACATCATGAGCAGCAGCACCGCAATGCCGCCGCGCTGCAAGCGCTCCATCCAGGCGTCGGACACGGCCTTGCCGGTCACGCCTTCCCAAAGATAATACATCAGGTGCCCTCCGTCGAGGACGGGCAAGGGCAGCAGGTTCAGCACCCCCAGGCTGACGCTGATGAGCGCCAGAAACACCAGGTACTGCGTCAGCCCCATGCTGGCCGAGCGACCTGCGTAGTCGGCAATCGTCAGCGGTCCGCTCAGGTTCTTGAGCGATGCCTCGCCTACCACCATGCGGCCCATCATGCGCACGGTGAGCAAGGACACCTCCCAGGTGCGCGTGACCCCGCCCCACAGGCCCTCAAGCGGCCCATACTGCACCGTGGTGAATTGCGGCGCCGCGCCGACATAGGCGCCGATGCGGCCTATGGCGCCGGTGGCCTCCTGCAGCACATCGGGAGTGACCTCCAGGTCCAGCGCCTGCCCGCCGCGCTCCACGCGCCATGCCTGGGACAGGGGCTGCGCGCCGCGCACCGAAGCGCGTATCAGCTCGCGCAATTGCTGCCCATCCACCACGCTGGTGGCGCCGATGCGCAGCACGAGGTCTCCGGCGCGCAGGCCGGCACGCTGTGCCGCCCCCCCCTGCACCACCTCGCCGATGACCGGGCGCGTCCAAGGCCCCAGGATGCCGACCTTGCGCAGGAGTTGCGCGTCGGCCTGGCTCGCGTCGACCTGGTCCAACGGCAGCACCACCGAACGCAGCGCGGCGCCCGGCCGGGGCTCCAGCTCCAGCCGCACGGGCACGCCGTCGAGCGTGGCACGGGTGAGCAGCCAGCGCAGGTCCTCGAACGAGCGCACGGGGCGCGCATCGTCTGCGCCCAGAGCGGCGCTGCGCACCAGTTCGCCGCCGTGCAGTCCCGCCGATTGCGCGACCGAGCCTTCGACGGGGCTGGCCAGGTAGGCCATGGGCTCCTCGACTCCGCTCCAGTTGACGGCGGCATAGAGCACGATGGCCAGCAGCAGGTTGGCTGCCGGCCCGGCCGCGACGATGGCGGCGCGCGCGCGCAGCGGCTGGGCATTGAAAGCCAAGTGCCGCTCCTCGGGCGGCACCGGGGCCTCGCGTTCGTCGAGCATGCGCACATACCCGCCGAGCGGGAACGCACCGAGCACGAATTCGGTGGGCGAGTTCGGGGGCTGCCAGCGCAGCACCGACGGGCCGAAACCCACCGAAAAACGCAGCACCTTGACACCACAGGCCACGGCCACGCGGTAGTGGCCGTATTCGTGCACCGCGATCAACACCCCCAGTGCAACGATGAAAGCAACAGCGGTCAGCATGGTGGGCGCTCCAGGGTCAGGACCGGGATTCAGGTTGCCATGCGGCCCGCGCTGCGCAGCGCCGCAGCGCGCGCGCGCGCATCGAGGGCCAGCAAGGCTTCCAGGGAATCCGGATTGGACGGCTGCACAGCCTCCAAAGTTGCAAGGTTGACGGCGTGGATCTGGTCAAAGCGGATGCGTTGCTCCAGGAACTCGGCCACGGCCACCTCGTTGGCGGCATTGAGCACCGCCGTCGTGCCCGCCGGTGCGGCGAGCACCTCCCACGCCAGGCGCAGGCCCGGGAAGCGCTCGGGGTGGCCATGGTCGTCGATGGCCTCGAACGTCATGGCGCTGAGCGCATGAAAGTCCAGCGCCGCAGCCCCAGAGGCCACGCGCTCGGGCCAGGCCAGGCCGTACGCGATCGGCACGCGCATGTCGGGCGTGCCCAGTTGCGCGACGACCGACATGTCGCGGTACTGCACCATCGAATGGATGGTGCTTTGCGGGTGGATCACCACATCAAACTGCGCGGGCGCCAGGCCGAACAGGTAGCGCGCCTCGATCACCTCCAGCGCCTTGTTCATCATGGTGGCCGAGTCGATCGATATCTTGCGCCCCATGACCCAGTTGGGGTGGGCGCAGGCTTCGCTGGGCGTGACGTCGCGCAGGCTGCCCGACGCGCGCTGGCGAAACGGTCCGCCGGACGCCGTCAGGATGATCTTGTCCACGCGCTGCGCCCACATGGCGGGGTCTTCGGGCAGCGACTGGAAAATGGCCGAATGTTCGCTGTCGATCGGCAACAGCGTGGCGCCGCCCTCGCGCACGGCACGCAGGAAGACCTCGCCGCCGACGACCAGGGCCTCCTTGTTGGCCAGCAGCAGGCGCTTGCCGGCACGCGCGGCCGCCAGACAGGGCGCCAGGCCGGCCGCGCCGACGATGGCCGCCATCACGGCATCGACTTCTGAATGGGATGCTATCGTTTCAAGAGCATCCTGCGCCTGCAGAACCTGCGTTTCAAGCCCATTTACCTTGATTTTTTCGGCCAGCAAGCGGGCGTGCGGCGCGCTCGCCATCACGGCATAGCGCGGCTGGAACTGCGCGCATTGCGCCAGCATCAGGTCCACCTGGGTGCAAGCACTCAGCGCAAACACCTCAAAGCGCTCGGGGTGGCGCACCACCACGTCAAGCGTGCTGGTGCCAATCGAGCCGGTCGAGCCCAGAACCGTCAGGCGTTGTTTCATGCGTGTACTAGGGAATAGATCATCATTGCCAGCGGCAGCGTGGGCAACAGCGCGTCCACGCGGTCGAGCACGCCGCCGTGCCCCGGCAGCAGCCCGCTGCTGTCCTTGACCCCGGCGCTGCGCTTGATGAGCGACTCGACCAGGTCACCGACCACGCTCATCGCGGCCATGAACAGCACGGCCACCAGCAAGAGCCACCAGCCCTGGCGCACCAGGCGGGTATAGAAGCTGGGCACGGCGGCCTGCAGTGCGGCATCGGCGGCGACCCAGACCAGCGCCAGCAGCAGCACCCCCGCGATGCCGCCCCAGACGCCTTCCCAGCTCTTGCCGGGGCTGATGCTGGGCGCAAGCTTGTTTTTGGTGAAGCGCAGGCCAAAGGCGCGGCCCGCAAAGTACGCCGCGATGTCGGCAGCCCAGACCAGCAGCAGCACCGACAGCAAAAAGTTGACGCCGGCCATGCGCGCCTGCACCACAGCCAGCCAGGCCAGCCACAGCGCCAGCACGCCACCCACCAGCCGAAATGCGGCGGGAATGCGCGGCCAGCCTGGCACGCCCGCATGCAGCAGCCAGGCGCCGCCCAGAACCCACATTGCGCCGCCCACCACCCACAAGGCGGTCAGGGGGCGCTGCAGCCAGCCCAGGCTCCAGCTCAGGGCGCACAGTGCGACACAGGCTGCGCCCACAGCGCACGAAGCGGCCATACCCAGTGCATTCAGGCGCCCCCACTCCCAGGCGCCCGCCGCCATCAGCACCAGAACCACAGCGGCGAACGGCCAAGGCGACGGATAGAACAGTGCGGGCAGCAAAATCGCCAGCAATACCAGGGCAGTGATAACGCGCTGTTTCAGCATGGGGCCCTTCAGGTGCGCACCGCAGGCGGGTGCTCGGACACAACTTGGTCGGATGTTTTACCAAAGCGGCGCTCGCGCGCTTGGTAAGCGGCGATGGCGTTATCTAAATCTGCCTCGGCGAACTCCGGCCAGAGGCGGTCGCTGAACACCAGCTCGGAATAGGCGGCCTGCCATAGCAGAAAATTGCTCAGGCGCATCTCGCCGCCCGTGCGGATCAGCAGGTCGGGATCGGGCACATGGGCCAGGGCCATCGCCCCGTTGAGGCTGGCCTCGGTGATCGGTTCGCCGCGCGCCGCCAGCGTGGCCGCAGCCTGCGCGATATCCCAGCGCCCGCCATAGTTGAAGCACACGTTGAGCACCAGGCGGGTGTTGTGGGCGGTGCCGGACTCGGCCTGCTCAAGGCCCCGGCGCACCTTGTCGGACAGACCGGCGCGCTCGCCGACGAAGTGCAGGCGCACGCCATCGCGCCCCAGTTGCGGCACCTCGCGCGCCAGCGCCAGTGCCAGCAACTCCATGAGGCCGGAGACCTCGTCCGCGGGCCGGCTCCAGTTTTCAGAGGAAAACGCAAACACCGTGAGAACGCCGACGCCGCGGCGCGCACAGGCCTGGGCGCAGCGCCGCAGCGCATCGACGCCCTGCTGGTGCCCCGCCAAGCGCGGCAGGAAGCGGCGCTTGGCCCAGCGGCCGTTGCCATCCATGACGATGGCAATGTGGTGGGGCAGCCCCGGCGCGGGGGCAAGAGATGCGGGCAAGGCCGTCGGCCTCAGACGGCCATGATGTCGTGCTCTTTGGCAGCCACCAAGGCATCGATGGCGGCGATGTGCCGGTCGGTGACCTTCTGGATGTCCGCCTCGGCGCGTTTCTGGTCGTCTTCGGATGCGAGCTTGTCCTTGACCAGCTTCTTCACCGCCTCGTTGGCGTCGCGGCGCAGGTTGCGCACGGCAATCTTGGCCGATTCACCTTCGTTGCGCGCCAGTTTGGTCATTTCCTTGCGCCGCTCCTCGCTCATCGGCGGCATGGGCACGCGGATCAGGTCGCCCATCGAGGCCGGGTTCAGCCCCAGATCGCTTTCGCGGATGGCCTTTTCAATCTTGGCGCCCATGCCCTTCTCCCAGGGCTGGACGCTCAGCGTGCGGGCGTCGAGCAGCTGCACGTTGGCGACCTGGCTCAGCGGCACCATGGAGCCGTAGTAATCGACGTGGACCGAATCGAGCAGCGCCGGGCTGGGACGGCCGGTGCGGATCTTCAGCAGGTTGTTCTTGAACGCCGTGATGGACTGTTCCATCTTGGCTTCCATGTTGTTCTTGATATCGACAGTCATGTTTTCTCCTCAAGTCCGGGGCCTGCGTGCACGCCGCACACCGCGTGGCGCGCGCGCAGCCGTCAAGCGTAAACCAGCGTGCCTTCGTCTTCACCCATCACCACGCGCTTGAGCGCACCGGGCTTGACGATCGAGAACACCTTCACAGGCAGCTTCTGGTCGCGGCACAGGGCGAAGGCCGTGGCATCCATGATGCCCAGGTTGCGGGCCATGGCCTCGTCGAAACTGAGTTTCGTGTAGCGCGTGGCCGTGGGATCCTTGTGCGGATCGGCGGTATAAACTCCGTCCACCTTGGTGGCCTTGAGCACCAGCTCGGCACCGATTTCGGCGCCACGCAGCGCGGCCGCCGTGTCGGTGGTGAAAAAGGGGTTGCCGGTGCCGGCAGCGAACACCACCACCTTGCCTTCTTCGAGGTACTGCAGTGCCTTGGGACGCACATAGGGCTCGACCACCTGCTCGATGGAGATGGCCGACATCACGCGCGCGGTGACGCCTTGCTTGACCATGGCATCGGCCAGGGCCAGCGCGTTCATCACCGTGGCCAGCATGCCCATGTAGTCGGCGGTGGCGCGGTCCATGCCGACCGCCCCGCCCGCGACGCCGCGAAAGATATTGCCGCCACCGATCACCACGGCGACCTCGACCCCCATGCGGGTGACCTCGGCCACCTCTTCCACCATCCGGACAATGGTGGCGCGGTTGATGCCGAACGCATCGTCCCCCATCAGCGCCTCACCAGACAGCTTGAGCAAAATACGCTTGTAGGCTGGCGTAGCGATGGACATGGGGGATTCTCCGTGGGTCAGATGCGGTAAGGGATGGCGGCTGGGGTCTGCGATCAGGCGGAAGCCTTGGCGGCGGCGACCTGGGCGGCCACTTCGGCGGCGAAGTCGTCGACCTTCTTCTCGATGCCTTCACCGACGACGTAAAGGGTAAAGCCCTTGACGGTGGTGCCGGCGGCCTTGAGCATCTGCTCGACGGTCTGCTTGTCGTTCTTCACGAAGGGCTGGTTGAACAGCGAGACTTCCTTGAGGAACTTCTGCACGCCGCCCTCGATGCGCTTGGCCACGATTTCATCGGACTGCACGGGCTTGCCTGCGGATTCGGCAGCCTTCTTGTCTTCGTCGGCCTTGGCGGCTGCCACCGAGCGCTCTTTTTCGATCAGCTCGGCCGGCACGTCGGCGCTGGTCAGGGCCACGGGCTTCATCGCGGCGATGTGCATGGCCACGTCCTTGGCGGCCACTTCGTCGCCTTCGTACTCGACCACCACGCCGATGCGCGTGCCGTGCAGGTAAGACGCCAGCTTGCTGCCGCCCGAGAATTGCTTGAAGCGGCGGAACGACATGTTCTCGCCGATCTTGCCGATCAGGCCCTTGCGCACGTCTTCGAGCGTGGGACCGAAGCTGTCTTGCTCATAGGGCAGCGCGCCCAGGGCGGCCACGTCGGCGGGGTTGTGCTGGGCGATCAGGTCGGCAGCGGCCTGCACCAGGGCGATGAAGCTGTCGTTCTTCGTGACGAAATCGGTCTCGCAGTTCACTTCGACCAGTGCACCCGTGGTGCCGTTGATCGTACTGGCTACCACCCCTTCGGCGGTGACGCGCGAAGCGGCCTTGCCGGCCTTGCTGCCGAGCTTGACGCGCAGCAGCTCTTCGGCCTTGTCCATGTTGCCCTCGGCCTCGGTCAGGGCCTTCTTGCACTCCATCATGGGGGCGTCGGTCTTGGCGCGCAGTTCGGCGACCATGCTTGCGGTAATTGCAGCCATCTGTGTTTCTCCGTATTCAATTCAATCGGTTCAAGATAAAAAAAGGGGGCCAAATGAGCCCCTCTTTTTCTCGCGATGCTTCGCGCGGCCCGGGGCTTAGGCGGCGGATTCTTCCACTTCCACGAACTCGTCCGAGCCTTCGCTGACCACGGCCTTGGCGACGTCGTTGAGCGCATCGTTGCGGCCTGCGAGGATGGCATCGGCAATGGCGCGGGCATAGAGGTCCACGGCCTTGGCCGAGTCATCGTTGCCGGGGATCACGTAGTCGATGCCTTCGGGGGAGTGGTTGGTGTCGACCACGCCGATCAGCGGGATGCCCAGCTTCTTGGCTTCGGCGACGGCGATCTTGTGGAAGCCCACGTCGATCACGAAGATGGCGTCGGGCAGCGCGGCCATGTCCTGGATGCCGCCGATGTCCTTCTCCAGCTTCTCGATTTCGCGGGTGAACATGAGCTGCTCTTTCTTGCTCAGCGACTCGAGGCCCGCTTCTTGCTGGGCCTTCATGTCCTTGAGGCGCTTGATCGAAGTCTTCACGGTCTTGAAGTTGGTCAGCATGCCACCCAGCCAGCGCTGGTTCACGAAAGGCACGCCAGCGCGCGCGGCTTCGGCGGCAATGGTGTCGCGGGCCTGGCGCTTGGTGCCGACCATCAGGATCGTGCCGCGGTTGGCCGACAGCTGCTTGGCGAACTTGGCCGCGTCCTGGAGCATCGGCAGCGACTTTTCCAGGTTGACGATGTGGATCTTGTTGCGGTGGCCGAAGATGTACGGGGCCATCTTGGGGTTCCAGAAACGGGTCTGGTGACCGAAGTGGACACCGGCTTCCAGCATTTCGCGCATGGTAACGGACATGAGAATTCTCCAAAGGTTGGGTCTAAAATCCAGCCCTTCCATTGCGGCCCGCCAGGGGCAGCAACACCTTGATAGGGCTGGTTTGCTATTTGCCTTGCCAAAGCGCAGCCACCCCAAGCGCCACGCGCCACAAGCTTCCACGGTCCAGCAAAACCCAAAGATTCTAGCACAGCCATGCTCCAAGACATTGACACCACGCGGCGCATGCTGCAGGCACGCCAGACCAGCGCCACTGCCGAAATGGAGCGCTGCATCGCCGCAGCCCAGGCACCCGCGTGCGCGCCGGCATGGACGCGCACGCTGTTCGATGCGGCCCGCGCCACCGCGGCCGACCCAAAAGTGCAGCACCTGCCGCTGGCCGGCCTCGCGGTGTCGGTCAAGGATCTGTTCGACCTCCAGGGCCAGCCCACCCCGGCCGGCAGCGTGGTGCTGGCCGACGCCCCCGCCGCACAGGCCGACTGCGCTGCCGTGGCGCGGCTGCGCGCGGCCGGCGCGGCCCTCATCGGGCGCACGCACATGGTCGAGTTCGCCTTTTCGGGCGTCGGCACCAACCCGCACTGCGCTACGCCGGCCGCCTGGGACGCGCGCAGCGGCGCGCTGCCCGGACCGGCCCGCGTGCCGGGCGGCTCCTCGTCGGGTGCGGGCGTGTCGGTGGCCACGGGCGCGGCCTTCATCGGGCTGGGTTCGGACACCGGCGGCTCGATCCGCATTCCGGCCGCGCTCAACGGCATCGTCGGCTTCAAGAACACGGCCCGGCTCGTGCCGACCACGGGCGCCGTGCCGCTGTCTTCGACGCTCGACACCGCCTGCGCCGTGACGCGCTCCGTGCGCGACGCGGTCACCGCGCACGAGATCCTGGCGGCGCGGCGCGTGACGCGCAGCCCGGCGCCGCTGTCGGCATGGCGGCTGGCGGTGCCCCAGAGCGTTTTTCTCGATGGACTGGACCCGACCGTGGCCCACGCCTTCGCGCGCACGCTCGACACCTTGCGCCAGGCCGGCGCGCCCATTGTGGAAATGGCTTTGCCCGAGGTGGGCGAACTGGGTGACATGCAGGCCAACGGCAGCCTCTCCGCCGCCGAAAGCCATGCCTGGCACCGCCAGCTACTGGCGGCGCGCGGCGATCGTTATGACCCGCGCGTGCGCAGCCGCATCGAACGCGGCGCCACCATGCTGGCAGCCGACTACATCGACCTGCTGCGCGCACGCCGCGACTGGATCGCGCGCATGGAGACCGCCATGGCCGGGTTCGACGCCCTGCTCTCGCCCACCGTGCCCATGGTGGCGCCCCCCATCGCCTTGGTCGCTCCCGCCGACGGCCGGGACCCGGACCACGACGCGGAACGCGATGCCGCGTTCTTCAGCGCCAACGCCCTACTGCTGCGCAACACCAGCGTGGTCAACATGCTCGACGGCTGCGCGCTGTCGCTGCCCTGCCACGTGGCCGGGGAACTGCCCGTGGGGTTGATGGTCTGGCATGCTGCACTGCACGATGATGCGGTGCTTAATGTGGGCCTGCAGGCCGAGAAAATACTACAAAAACAATAGCTGCTAGCGCAGGACTGCATTGCGCTAGAGGCCAAAAACACCCTCATTCATGAACATTGCCATTGTGGGCGCCGGCATCGTCGGTGTCACCACTGCGTACGAGCTTGCCCGCGACGGGCACAGCGTGAGCGTCTTTGAAGCGCGCAGCAGCGCCGCCGAAGAGGCCAGCTTTGCCACCGGCGCACTGCTGGCGCCCGGCCCCCTCGTACCCTGGGCGGCCCCGGGCGCGACCCAAGGCCCCTCCGTCTGGGGCGCACGGGCCACGCTGCGCCTGGGGCGTGCGCTGTCCTGCACCGACCTGGACTGGCTGCGCCGCTGGCGCCGCGCGGCGCGCGCCTACGCACACAGCGCCACACCTCAGCCGCCGCTGCAGGCGCTGGAGCGCCTGGCGCGCTACAGCCACGCCCGGCTCCATGCGCTGTCCGATGCGCTGGAGCTGCAGTTCGAACGCAGCACCGGCATGCTGCTGCTGCTGCGCACGCCCGCCGACGCCACGGCGCTGCAGCCCGTCGTGCAGGCGCTGCGCGACGCCGGCACCGTGGCCCACGAAATCGATGCCGATGCCGCCCGCCGCATCGAGCCCGGCCTCTCGAGCGAGACCCCGCTGGCCGGCGCCCTGCACCTGCCCGGCGGCGAGGCCGGCAACTGCCGCCAGTTCGCCCTGCTGCTGCGCCAGGCCGCGCAGCAGCTCGGCGCGCAGTTCCACTTCAACACCCGCATCACCGCACTGGCCCACACGCCGGCCGGCGTGCAGGTGCAGGGCGAAGCCACCGCGCGGCGCTTCGATGCGGTGGTGCTGTGCGCGGGCGTCGCCTCCGCTGCCCTGCTGCGCCCGCTGGGCCTGCGCCTGCCGCTGGTGGCGCTGCACGGCTGCTCGATCAGCGCGCCCCTGCGCGAGGCCCTGCACGCGCCGCACAGCGCGGTCGTCGATGCGCGCCACCAGGCCAGCATCGTGCGCCTGGGCCAGCGCGTGCGCGTCAGCGGCGGCGCCGAACTCGGGCGCCGCGGCACCGATCCGCACGGCGCCACGCTGCGCATGCTCTACCGGGTGCTGAGCGACTGGTTTCCGGGCGGCGCCCAGCTTTCGGGCAGCCTGCAGATCTGGCGCGGCGCCCGCCCCACCCTGCCCGACGGCCCCCCCGTGGTCGGCGCCAGTGGCCGGCCCGGGCTGTGGCTCAACCTCGGCCACGGCGCCAGCGGCTGGGCCCTGGCCTGCGGCAGCGCCCGGGCGCTGGCGGACGCCGTGGCCGGGCGCGCGCCCGACGTCAGCCTCGACGGGCTGGACGCCCAGCGTTTTTGAGCGCGCCGGCCACGGGCCCAAAGGCACAATGCGGTTTTCGTCCCCAACCCGCACCGCC
This sequence comes from Acidovorax sp. SRB_14, assembly GCF_012932145.1. GTDB lineage: Bacteria > Pseudomonadota > Gammaproteobacteria > Burkholderiales > Burkholderiaceae_C > Simplicispira. The sequence continues at coordinate 196,146 of NZ_MWOK01000002.1, forward strand.
CATGCACCGCATCACGCCCGGCCACGCGCGCCCGCTATTTGGCACGGCCGCCACGCAGCGCATCGAACGCCTGTGCGCCACCCCGCTGCCCGCACACACGCTGATGCAGCGCGCGGGCCTCGCCGTGGCGCACCTGGCACGGGCGCTGGCGCCGCACGCGCGCACGGTCTGGATCGCCTGCGGCCCGGGCAACAACGGGGGCGACGGCCTGGAAGCCGCCATCCACCTGCACCGGCACGGGCTGCAGGTGGTGGTGACATGCTTGGGCACCCCTGAACGGGCCCCCGAAGACGCGCGGCAAGCGTGGCAGCGCGCACGCGCCGCCGGGGTGCCATTCAGCGACGGCGCGCCGGCGCAACTGGGCCAGAACGACCTGTGCATCGACGCCCTGCTCGGACTGGGCCTGGCGCCCGGCGACCGCCGCGCCGCGCCCGACCCGCAGAGCCCGCTGCTGAGCGTGCTGCGGCAACTGCGCCGCAGCGCAGCCCCGCTGCTGGCCGTGGACCTGCCGAGTGGCCTGCAGGCGGACACCGGCCAGTACGCCCCCGGGTTTGCTGCCGACACCCCACCGGATGCCGTGGCGCCGGCCGCGCGCCACACGCTGAGCCTGCTGACGCTCAAACCCGGGCTGTTCACCGGCGCGGGGCGCGATGCCGCAGGCACGGTCTGGTTCGACGACCTGGCCTGCGACCCCGGCGGGGAGCCCGCCAGCGCCTGGCTGGCCGGCCCGCCGCCCGCCGCGGCGCGCCCCCATGCCAGCCACAAAGGCAGCTACGGCGATGTGGCCGTGGTCGGCGGCGAGGGTCTGCAGGCCCGTGGCATGGGCATGTCGGGCGCAGCGCTGCTGGCGGGCCGCGCGGCACTGCACAGCGGCGCGGGCCGTGTGCTGCTGGCCCCGCTCGATGCCGGCAGACTGGAGCTCGATCCGCAGCAGCCCGAGCTGATGCTGCGCCATTTCGGCGTGCTGCCCCTGGAGCACCTCACGGTGGTGTGCGGCTGCGGCGGCGGCGAAGCGGTGCGCGCCGTGCTGGCGCCGGTGCTGGCGCGCGCGCCGCGCCTGGTGCTGGACGCCGACGCGCTCAATGCGGTGGCCGCCGACACGGCGCTGCAGGAAGCGCTGGGCGCGCGCGCGCAGCGTGGCCAGAGCACGGTGCTCACCCCCCACCCCCTGGAAGCCGCACGCCTGCTGGGGCAGGAGACGGCCGAGGTGCAGGCGCACCGGCTGGCGGCGGCACAGCGGCTGGCCGAGCGCTTCGCCTGCGCCGTGGTGCTCAAGGGCTCGGGCACCGTGGTGGCCGCGCCCGGACGGGCGCCCCACATCAACCCCACCGGCAACGCGCGGCTGGCCACCGCGGGCACGGGCGACGTGCTGGCCGGCATGGTGGGCGCGGGCCTGGCCGGCGGTGCCAGCGCACCGCAGGCCGCCGTGGCCGCCGTGTTCGCGCATGGGCTCGCCGCCGACCAGTGGCCCGCAGAGCAGGCCCTGACCGCCAGCCGGCTGGCGGTCCATGGCATGGGATTTGAATAAAAAAGGCCTCTAACGCTTTCTGGTAAAGCGCTGGCAGCTATATTTTATGTAGCACACCCATCGGAAGCCCGTGCCGGCGGCGCAGCCCCGGCACGCGGCGGGCGCGGCGCCGCCATCGCCACGCCACCTCAGGAGCGCGTGCCGCGCCCTTTGCCCTTCGCCCCCTTGGCGGGCCTGTCCCCGTCGCCGGCCTGGGCCGCCTTGGTGAGCAACGCCGCCTTCTGAGTGGAAGGCTTGCCGGGCTTGCGGTAGACCTCCGGCTCCTCCAACTCCAGGTGCTCGGGGACGGCAGGCGAGGCCGGCGCTTCCGGCGCCGCTGCATGGTGCCGCTCCCCCTTGCCTGCGCCGCGCCCGCCGAAGCGGTCCTTGGACGACCGCGGGGACACGACCTCGCCGTCGGTCACCAGGCGGAAGTCGATGCGCCGCCCGTCCAGATCGACGCGGCTGACCTGCACCCGCACCCGCGTGCCGATGGCATAGCGCGTGCCGCTGCGCTCACCGCGCAGCTCCTGGCGGGCTTCATCGAACTTGAAGTACTCGCCGCCCAGCTCGGTGATGTGCACCAGGCCTTCGACGTACATCGCGTCCAGCGTCACAAACACACCGAAGCTCGTGGCCGAGCTGACCACGCCGCTGTACTCCTCGCCCAGGTGCTCGCGCATGTACTTGCACTTGAGCCAGGCTTCCACGTCGCGGCTGGCCTCGTCGGCGCGGCGCTCGTTGGCGCTACAGTGCAGGCCGGCGGCCTCCCAGGCCTGGGTTTCGACCAGCGCGGCGCCGGTTTCCTTCTTGCGCGGCTTCTCGCCGGGCGCCGTGGGCGGCGCCACGCGGGCCGCCAGGCGCTTGGCCAGCTTGGCGTGCGCCTCACCCGGCGTGGGCAAGGCCGGCAGGCGGTACTTGGTGTTGCCGAGGATGGCCCTGATGACGCGGTGCACCAGCAGATCCGGGTAGCGCCGGATGGGGCTGGTGAAGTGCGTATAGGCCTCGAATGCCAGGCCGAAGTGGCCGCTGTTGGCCGGCGTGTAGATCGCCTGTTGCATGGAGCGAAGCAGCATGGTGTGGATCTGCTGCGCGTCAGGCCGCTCCTTGGTGGCCTCGGCGATGGCCTGGAACTCGGCCGGGCGCGGGTTGTCGCCGATCGTCATGCCCACGGCCATGGCCTTGAGGTAGTTGCGCAGGATGTCCTGCTTTTCCGGCGTGGGGCCTTCGTGCACGCGGTACAGGCCGTGCTGCTTGCCTTGCGCGATGAAGTCGGCGCTGCAGACGTTGGCGGCCAGCATGGCCTCTTCGATGAGCTTGTGCGCATCGTTGCGCGTGCGCGGAACGATCTTTTCGATGCGGCCGTTCTCGTCGCAGACGATCTGCGTCTCGGTGGTCTCGAAGTCCACCGCGCCGCGCTCGCGCCGCGCGATCAGCAGGGCGCGGTACACGTCGTGCAGGTTCAGCAGGTCGGGCACGCGCTCCTTGCGCTTGGCGGCCTCGGGGCCGCGCGTGTTGGCCAGAATGGCCGCCACCTCGGTGTAGGTCATGCGCGCATGGCTGAACATCACGGCCGGGTAGAACTGGTAGGCGTGCACCTCGCCTTTGGCGTTGACCAGCATGTCGCAGACCATGCACAGGCGCTCGACATCGGGGTTGAGCGAACACAGCCCGTTGGAGAGCTTCTCGGGCAGCATGGGAATCACGCGGCGCGGGAAGTACACGCTGGTGGCGCGCTCGTAGGCGTCGATGTCGATGGCGCTGCCGGTTTGCACATAGTGGCTCACGTCGGCAATGGCCACCAGCAGGCGCCAGCCCTTGCCGCGCCCGACCTTGGCGGGCTCGCAGTAGACGGCATCGTCGAAGTCGCGCGCGTCTTCGCCGTCGATGGTCACCAGCGGCACATCGGTCAGGTCTACGCGCTGGCGCTTGTCCTGCACGCGCACCTTGTCCGGCAAAGCCGAGGCCTCGGCCAGGCAGGCCTCGGAAAATTCGTGCGGCACGCCGTACTTGCGCACCGCGATCTCGATCTCCATGCCGGGGTCGTCGACCTCGCCGAGCACTTCGGTGATGCGCCCCACGGGCTGGCCAAACAGCGCGGGCGGCTCGGTGAGTTCCACCACCACCACTTGGCCCGGCTTGGCCATGGCCAGCGCGCCCGATGGGATCAGCACATCCTGGCCGTAGCGCTTGTCTTCGGGCGCGACCAGCCAGACGCCGCTTTCCTGCAGCAGGCGGCCGATGATGGGCTGCGGCGGGCGCTCGATGATCTCGACCACACGGCCTTCGGGCCGGCCACGCCGGTCCTGGCGGACGATGCGCACGCGCACACGGTCCTTGTGGAGCACGGCACGCATCTCGTTGGGAGGCAGGAAAATGTCGACTTGGCCGTCGTCGCGGATCAGATACCCGTGGCCATCGCGGTGCCCCTGCACACTGCCTTCAATTTCGTCCGAAGAATGCGCAGGACTTGTGCTGGAATTCATTTTTTTACTATACAATCTTAGACTTTCCTGAAATGCCCAGGTGGCGGAATTGGTAGACGCACTAGTTTCAGGTACTAGCGAGTAACATCGTGGAGGTTCGAGTCCTCTCCTGGGCACCAAAACACTGAAAAGCCGTTGCACATGCAACGGCTTTTTTGCTTTCTGGTCCGTGCCCCCCTCAAAACCCCGGGGCACGCTCGACAGGCATGCCAAGCGCTCCCAGGGAACGCACGCCCGCTCACGCGGGCCTGCGGCTGTGTCACTGCTTGCGCAGCAGCGCCTTCAACACGTTTTGCAGACGGCGCGCGCTGGCGGCGTCGCTCGCACTGGCAAATACCGTGGCCGCGTCCTGGCCCCAGGTTTCGGTGGGGGCCGGGTCGTTGCGGCGCGTGAGCAGCTGCAGCTGCAGCATGCGGCGCGCCGACAGGTGCTCGGCCGGCGTCGGCGCTTCCGCAGCGATTTCCAGCCGCAGCAGCGCTTGCGAGGCGTCGCCCGCAGGCGCCTTGCCCAGCGCCTGCGTCCAGGCGCCCCGCACGGCGGGCGTCACGCGGCCACCGATTTCCTGCACCGAAGGCAGCAACGCGGCATCGCGCTTTTCCCAGGCGGTGAGCAGCTGCGTCAGCGCCTCGCCATGGGCCTGGGCAGCGAGCTTCTTGAGTGCCTGCTGCGCATGCTCCATGGCATCGCGCTGGGCCCGGAATGCCGCATCACCAAGGCGCGGGCCACGGTCTTCGTAGGCCGGGCGGTCGCCAAAGCGGCCGCTGCGCATATCGTCGCGCGGACCGCGCGCGTCGGGCCGGCCGGCATCGCGGCCCGCACGGGCGTCGCGCCGGTCGCCGGGACGGCCACCACGGCCCAGCGCTGTCGGAGCCTCCTTGCGCATACCGGGGCGGTCGTCGCCCCGCACCGCCACGACCGGACGTGCCAGAGGCTTGAGCGCAGGCGCAGGTGCCGCGCCCTCCGCCGAGGCCTCGGCACCGGATTCGGCGTCGGGTGCGGATTCCACTTCGGTTTCGATAGCTGCCTGCGCTTCACTGGCGGGCGCTGGTGTCTGATTCGGCTTGGATTTCTCCTTCGCATCGGCTTCTGCCCGCTCCTGCGCCTGGCCGCGCAGAGCGGCCTCAAGCGCCGCCATCGCAGCGCGAATCTGCTGGACATCGCCCGTGGCGTTGGCCGCGTCGAGCGCCTTGGCCGCATCAAGCACGGCGCGGTCGCGCGCCGCGGGTTCGCCCGCGCCCTTCTCGCGCTCGGCGGTCTTGCGGTTGAAGGCCTCGTCGATGGGCTTGCGGAAGGCATCCCAGAGCTTTTGCTCGTGCTTGCGGTCCAGCGGCACGCCTTGCGCCTCGGCCTGCCAGCGCTGCTGCAGGGCCTTAATGGCGTCGATGCGCAGCGTGGGTGCGGCGCCCAGCGCGCCGGCCTCTTCGATCATGGCGTGGCGGCGGGCCAGGCTGTCCTTTTGCGCGGCTTCGAGCGGCGCGGCGGCGGCGGCAATGGCCTGCTTCCACAGCGGCTGCAGCTCGGCAAAGATTTTTTCGCCGACATGGCCGCCGGCGCGCCAGCGGTCGCCAAACTGGTGCAGGGCCCGGTTGACGGCCTTCCAGTCGCCCGAGGCGGCCGGGGTCTCGGCCCAGGCCTTGACCTCGTCGATCAGTGCCATGCGCTGCGCCTTGTGCTCGGCGGCGTCGGTGCGCACCTTGTCGAGCCAGGCTTCCACGACCTTGTGCGCGGCATTGCAGGCTTCATCGAATTTCTTCCACAGGCCATGGTTGGGCGTACCGCCCTGGTCGGCCTGCTTCCATTGCTCGCGCAGCTGGCGCAGCGTTTCCTGCATCTTGCGCCCGCCAAGCGACTGGCCCTCAGGGCGCTTGAGCAGGGCCTCGGCCTTGGCCACCAACTCCTCGCGCACCTGGTCCGCGCTCCAGCGCTGCCAGCCTTCGAGCTCACCGGCCGCCACCAGCGCGGCATGCACCTGTTGTTCGAGCGCTGCGTCGATGTGCCGGCCATGCTCCTTGAGCACGCCGCGCAGCGCCGCCGCCGCGCCCACGCTGGCCTTGCCATGGCCTTCGGCCGTTTCCTGCTCCAGCTTGGCCAGCGCGTCGCGCACGGCTTGCCCGGCCTTGGCAACCACGGCCGGGTCGGCCTTGGGTTTGGGCGCACGGGCCGGGCGTTCGACCGCAGCGGGCGCTTCGACAGGCACGCCGCGGGCGATGCGCAGTTCATCGGCCCACACGGGCACAGGCGGCAGCGCGGCCTGGGCGTCTTCTGCCGCCGCCACGGCCTGGGCCACGGCGGGCTGGAAGGCATCCCAGACCACGAGCAGCTGCGTGCGCGACGCATCGAGCAGCGGCGGAAAGCGCGCTTCCACGCTGGCCCAGCTGGGATCGCCCGAGAGGGCCTCGGCCTGGTCTTGCCAGTGCTGCACGTCGGCGCGCAGCACCTCCAGCGCTGCCTGCGCATCGCGCCAGGACTTGGTCGACAGCACTTCGATGCGCTGGGCCAGCAGCACGGCGGCCTCGCGCTGCACCTGCACTCGGTGCTGGAGGTCTTCGATCACCTTGACGCGGTCGGCCAGCTGCACCTTGAGCAGCGACAGCGGCTCGCGCGACAGCGGTGCACCGGCTTTGGCCGCATCGCGCTGCCAGGCCAGGGCGTCGGCAATGTTGAGCTTGGAGGCGGCCAGCAGTGCCTGGGCCTTGTCGGCCCATTCGGCCGCGATGGCTTCCTGGTTCTTGGCGCGGCGCAATTCGTCGATGCGCTCGCGCACCGCGCGGGCCGCGCCCTTGTCGCGGCCGCTGAGCTCCTTGAACACTTCCTGCAACTGCTCAGGCGCGGGCTGCGTGGTGAGCCATTCGCGGATGCGCGAGGCGCGCTCACCCGACGTGGCGGCCGAAAAGGCGCCACCGGTCAGCGCGTCGAGCGGGTGCGCTTCGGGAGTTTTGGCGGGGGCCGGATGGGTTTCGGGTGCGTCGGACATTGTGTTGCGGGAGAGAAAAGGAAACATGGATTCAGTCGGGAACGGACGCGCGGGAACAGCCCCGGGCGCGGCCACCATCGCTACGGAGATTCAGCGTCTGGATGGTAGGCCAAACGGCTATTTTCGCTGGTATTTGATCTGTGCCTCTTCCCCACGTCAATGCAGGGCCAGAGTAAGCTCCGCACGGGGCGTCCACTGGGGTGTCGGGGGCAGCGTCTTGGCGGCGCCCAGGAACAGGCGATCAAGCGGCAACTGGCGCGAGGCCAGGTAGTCACGCACGGCCACGCCGCGCGCCAGCGCCAGTTCGCGCATGGCGTCGTCGGGCACGGCCATGCTGTCCAGAAGCATGGCCTCCATCTCGGCCTGCGGCAGGTCTTTGGCCATGCCGACCAGGTTGCGCGGCTTGCGCATGTCGGCGCGGCGGTACAGCTCCTTGAGCAGGGCCGGGTACTCCTGCGGCTCCACGGCCGCCACCGTCTCTGCCGCCTGGCCCGTGCGCTGCGCGGCGCGGCGCTTTTGAGCCAGCAGGGCCTGCTGCAGGCGCTCGCGTTTCCAGGCATCGCGCTCCATCTCTGCACTGGCCTCGCCCACCACGGTCATGGTCAGAGACGGCCGGTCGGTCAGCGCGCGCGCCACCTTGTCGAGCGCCTGGCGCGCACTGTCGTCGAGGTGCGCGCTGCCCGGCGCGAAGGCGACCGCGCTCGGCGACTCGCCCCCGCCCAGGGCATGGGCGAGCAGCGAGAACGGCGCCGTCACCGCCTTCAGAATCAGGTTGCCGATGGCCTTGAAGATCACCGGCCCGAGGCGGAACGCCGGGTCGTTGAGTGAGCCACTGATCGGCAGGTCCAGGTCGATCACCCCATTGCGGTCGGCCAGCAGCGCCACGGCCAGCCGCACCGGCAGGCTGGCCGGCGCGCCTTCGACGGGTTCGCCAAAGGTGAGCTGGTTGAGCACCAGCTTGTTGCTGGCCGTGAGCTGGCCGTTGGGCAGGACCTGGTAAGCGACATCCATGCTGAGCTTGCCGCGCTCGATCCCATGGCCCGCATACTTGATGGTGTAGGGCGACAGCGGCGGCAGCTCCAGATCGCGCATGTGGCCCTGAATGTCCAGCGCCAAGGGGTCGACCAGAGGGTTGAGCTTGCCTACGATTTCCAGGGACGCCGTGCCCTCGGCGCGACCACGCAACTCCAGATCGGCCATCGCGGGAGCGCTGGTGCCGCTAGGCTTGACGGAAGAAAACGCACTGAGCTGGCCGCTGAGGTCGCTGAGATCGGCCGAATAGTTGGGCGTGATGAAATGGTCCACGAAATGGACCTGGCCGCCCGTGAGCTTGAGCGGGCCGATGCGAACCACCGGCTCCGCGCCCCGGCCGTCGGGTGCAGCGGCCGCAGCGCCGCGGGCAGACTCGGCCGAGCTCGGCTTCTTCACCAGGTCCTGCAGGTTCAAGCGTCCGTTTTCCTGCACGATGACGCGGGCGAAGAAGTCGCTCAGCGCGGTCTCGCGGACGTCCACCGTGGTCGGCCGCCCCGGCACCAGCGCCACCTGCAGGCCGCGCACGCTCAGCGACTTCCAATTCAACAGCTCGTCATCGCCTGCCCCCAGGCCGCGCGCCGTGCTCGCTCTGGCCTCGGTCGCCGCCGCCGCCTGCGCCATGCGAACGCGCACCTCGTCGAGCGCGGCATCGCCCCGGACGGTGATGCGCGGGCCGGCGCCAGACTGGGCATAGTGCACCTGCCCCTTGAAGCTGCCGTCCGCACGGCGGATGGCCACATTGAGCGATTCGGCGAAATAGGGCTCGAACGCATGCAGCGGCACATGGGTGGCCAGCACCCTGCCCTGCGCGGTCAGCGGAGCCAGACCGAGCGTACCCTCGTACTCCACACGGCCCGGATCGGCGCGCCCCGCGCCCAAGCGCGCCGACAGGCGCAGCGCCGACGGCGGTGCGGACTGCGCCAGCGGGGCAAAGTCCTTCAGCCGCATCTGCAGCGAAGACAGCTGGAACGCCACGGGCGTGGCCTGCGCTGCATCGCGAAACGCCAGCGCACCGCCGTCCACCGACACATCGGCCAGTTGCACACTCCACGGCGCGCCCTGCACCGCAGCTGTCTGCGGGTGGCGCGCGCCCTGGGCGGCCGGGTGCGCCGCCTGCCAGTGCTCTAACATCCAGCGGTGGTCGGCACCGCGCTCCAGCCGCAGACGCGGTTGCGTCAGCGCGAGCTGGCCCACGCGCACCGTGCGCCGTGCCACGTCCACCTGGGCATCGGCGATCTGGAGCCGTGGGAATTCGGCCAGCGAATCCTTTGCGCGCATCGCCATGCCCGCAGGCAGCGGGCCGCCAGCGGCACAACTGGAACGCGGCGCACAGGCAAGCGCCACGCCGTCGAGCGTCAGCCGGGCCACATGCGCGACCACCGCCGGGCCATTCCAGGCCACGCCCAAGTCCGCATCGAGCGCACCCTGCAGGCGCGGCGCCATCCACTGGCCCAGATAAGGCGCCGCCAAAGCGAGCGGCAGCGCACGCACCGAGGCTGCCACCTTGGCCTGCCGATCTGTCGCCTCGCCTTCGAACACCACGCGCGCATCCGTTGGCCCGGCGCCGCCTTCCGCCACCTGCGTCTGGCCAGAAAACCGCAGTGGCTTGGACCAGGGCAGCGCCACGGACGACACATCCAGCTCCAGACCCCGCAACGCGACCTTGGCCGGTGCAGGCAGGCTGTCGTCCTGCCAATCCACCTGCGCACCCCGCACGGCCAGGCGCGCCACGGCCAATTGCCAGCCAGCAGCGCCAGCCCCGGAGTCGGCCTGCGCGGGGGTGACGCTGGCCACCGCGGATGGCGGATTTGCAGCGTGCGCTCCACCCCAGTCCAGGTTGATCTTCCCGGCGCGGTCCTTGCGCACCGCCAGGCGCGGCGCATCGAGCTGCACGGCGCCGATGCGTGCGATGCGTGCGAGCGGCTGCAGGTCGGTCACATCCACCGCCAAGGCATCGAAGGACAGCAGTTCGTGCTGCAGCGTGTCGGTCACACGGACCTTGCGTGCCTGCAGGCGGCCCCCCAGCTTGACCACCGCGCTCGGGGCATGGACGAAAGACAGGCGCAGGTGGGCGTCCACCACGCCAGCCTGCAGGCGCAGCGGCAGGCTGGCGGGCAGATAGGGAAGGTAGGGGGCCAGATCGAGCCCCGACAGGCGGATCGTGGCCTCTGCTTTCTGGCTCTCGCTGAACGGCGTGGCCTCGGCCTGCGAGTCGAATGCACTGCCATTGAGCGTGAACGCCAGGTGCGGGGACACCTTGACTTCGCGTTGCGATGCCAGGTTGCTCAAGAAGGGGATTTGCAGCTCCAGGCCTCGCAACACATGCGTGCGCCCCACGGTTTCGTCCTGGAAGTCTACCGAACCGCCATGCACCGCGATGTTGTAGAGCGCAAACTGGGGTGGCGCGGCCTGCGGATCGGCCTGCTGCTGAAGCCGCGCCACGATGTCGTCGATGTCGTAGCGGCCCGGCGCCCGCTGCGCGAGCCGAACGGTCAGGCCATCGATCTGCACCGCGTCCGCCACGGGCGCCAAGCGCAGCAGGGACTGCAGCTCTGCATCTATATAGATGCGCTGAATGTGCAGCTGGGGCGAGCCGCCATCGGTGGCGGCCACCGCGAGGTCGTACACGCTCAACTCCAGCGTCCAGGGCACGAAATCGACCCGGCCTATCGTGACCGGGCGACCCAGCTTGTCGGACGCCAGCTTCTGCGCTTGACTGCGCACCAATGAAGGCACGGCCAGCCACCCCACGGCCCAAACCAGCACAAGGCACCCCAGCGCCCAGCCCAGGCGCCGCACCCAGCGGTGGCTCGTGATGTGCAGAAAGTTCATGCCGCCAGCCTTCAGGAATAACCCGGTGAGTCAAGATGCCAGATTGGACCAGAAGACGCGCAGTGCGTGCCCCACTTTCGCTAAACAAGAAAGCCCGGCGAACCGGCGCAGAGCCAGCCCACCGGGCCTGACGGCTGACACAACGGTCTTTGCCATCGGGTTTGCGGCACGGAGAGGAAGTCCGGGCAGCAAGGGGACAAGGTATTGCCCCCGAGGGTGCTTAGGAAGCTTCTCCACCACAGCCTTCGCACTGCATGCGGTCGGCGGGCGAGTCTGCATTCGTTCAGCAATACCCGCAAAAGCAGGCAAACCAACGATAGCAAAAATGCCCAGATGGCTCAAATATTGATGTCAATTGTGTGAAAAAAGCGATTGAATTTTCCGTACTGCGCCGCCGTGCAATTTCTGCGCCCTCTCCCGGCATTTGCACGCCATCCCGTCAAAAAACTGCATTTAAACACAGTTTTTATATTCTTTTTTTGTATAAAAATAGAAGTTAACAGTGTTGACGGGCTATTAAATGAACTCCTAGAATCCGCCAGCCCCGAAACGGGCTAGTACAAACCCCAACCGCTGCCGAATCCGGCTAAGTCAATTCTGTGTTTCAGGTGCTGCGCGCCGAACACGAATCTGATGGCGTACCAATCCAGGCAAGGTCTCCGGATTCCGCTTCACTTCGGTGGTGCATCGTCTCTCCGGGCCCTGCCGCAGAAAGGAAAGCTATGACAGCGTCAGGAAATATGGTCTCTGGCTTGCGCACTATTGCCGCCGACGTGATCGCAGGTTTTCTTGAAATTACCCACAACAGCTTCGCCCTCCTGGGCTTGGCTGTGGCCTTCTTGGCCATCACCTTGGTCGCACGCCCCGACCTGCGCCAGAGCGGAGAGGAACAGCTCATGGGCTGGTTGCAGTCGCGCCAAGCCATCGCGCTGAGTGCGCTCACCGAGTCCGAACCCGAGCCGAGCGAACGGGTGCTGGCAGCCAACCCGCAGGATCTGCCCAAGGAGCAGGCCAAAGTGGCCTACTGGCTGAGCAAGAAATACCGCGTGGCGCCCGAGCCGCTGAGCCTGCTGGTCGCCGAAGCCTACGAGACCGGCGGCCGCGCCAAGCTCGACCCCACCTTGATCCTGGCCGTCATGGCCGTGGAGTCGAGCTTCAACCCGTTCGCCCAGAGTTCCGTCGGAGCGCAAGGCCTGATGCAGGTCATGACGCGCATCCACACCGACAAATACGAAGACGTGGGCGGCCAGCTGGCCGCGTTCGACCCCGTGACGAACCTGCGCGTCGGCGTGAAGGTCCTGCTCGAATGCATCGCCCGCGCCGGCTCCGTCGAAGGCGGCCTGCGCTACTACGTCGGTGCGGCCAACCTGCCCAGCGACGGTGGTTACGCGGCCAAGGTGCTGGCGGAACACGCGCGACTGCGCCAGGTGGCCGGTGGGCGCGCCGTGCCCGCAGCACCGCCGCGCATGCTGGCCACCAGCGCGACACCGGCACCGTCGGCGCCGGCTGCCCCTCCTGCGGCCCTGCGCCCCGAGAATGCGCCCGCCGGCACGGGCGAAAAAGTAGCCTTGCTGTCGGCATTCTGAGCAAGGCCATCGTCCGCCCGTGCCGACCGGCGGGCTGTCTGTCAGCTACACTTGCACGGCACGCGACTGGCGATAGGCGCGGCGCCCCGCTCGGGATGCGCCGCCGCTGACGTGGAACCCGCAGAGGCCTTGGCCTCTGGCAAACCACTGGGGAGCGTGCCGCTGTGGGCTCCGGCCTGGAGTGATTCAGCCGTTCGCCTGGGCAGCCCTTGTTTCAAGGGACACCAGTTCACAGGACTGCCACCATGTACCAACGCAATATTCTTGTCGAGCACACCGACCCCGAACTCTTTGCCGCCATCCAGGGCGAAAACCAGCGCCAAGAGCACCACATCGAGCTGATCGCCAGCGAAAACTACGCCTCTCCTGCCGTCATGTGGGCCCAGGGCTCGCAGCTCACCAACAAATATGCCGAAGGCTACCCGGGCCGCCGCTACTACGGCGGCTGCGAATACGTCGACGTGGCCGAACAGCTGGCCATCGACCGCGTCAAGCAGATCTTCGGCGCCGACGCCGCCAATGTGCAGCCGCACTGCGGCGCCTCGGCCAACGAAGCCGTGTTCCTCGCGTTCCTCAAGCCCGGCGACACCATCATGGGCATGAGTCTTGCCGAGGGCGGCCACCTCACGCACGGCATGGCGCTGAACATGAGCGGCAAGTGGTTCAACGTCGTCAGCTACGGCCTGAACGACAAGGAAGAGCTCGACTACGACGCGATGGAGCGCAAGGCGCACGAGTCCAAGCCCAAGCTGATCATCGCCGGCGCATCGGCCTACAGCCTGCGCATCGACTTCGCCCGCTTTGCCAAGGTGGCCAAGGACGTGGGCGCGATCTTCATGGTCGACATGGCGCACTACGCGGGCCTGATCGCCGCCGGCATCTACCCGAACCCGGTGCCGCACGCCGACGTCGTCACCTCGACCACGCACAAGAGCCTGCGCGGCCCGCGCGGCGGCATCATCCTGATGAAGGCCGAGCACGAGAAGGCCATCAACAGCGCCATCTTCCCGGGCCTGCAGGGCGGCCCGCTGATGCACGTGATCGCGGCCAAGGCGGTGGCCTTCAAGGAAGCGCTGCAACCCGAGTTCAAGCAGTACCAGCAGCAGGTGCTGAAGAACGCGCAGACCATGGCCGAGACGCTGACCGAGCGCGGCTTGCGCATCGTCAGCGGCGGCACCCAAAGCCACATGATGCTGGTCGACCTGCGCGCCAAGGGCATCACCGGCAAGGAAGCCGAGGCCGTGCTGGGCAACGCCCACATGACGATCAACAAGAACGCCATCCCCAACGACCCAGAAAAGCCGATGGTTACCAGCGGTATCCGCGTGGGCACGCCCGCGATGACGACGCGCGGCTTCAAGGACGAGGAAGCGCGCCTGACCGCCAACCTGCTGGCCGACGTACTCGACAACCCGCGCGACGAAGCCCACATCGCCGCCGTGCGCGCCAAGGTCAACGCGCTGACCGCGCGCTTCCCGGTCTACCGCTGAGCATGCCTGGCGCGCCCCTGCCCCCCGCCGCGCACCGCCGCTTCCCGCTGCGGGAGCGGACGCGGGCCGGGAGCGGCCGGGCGCTGTACGGAGCGCCGACATGAAGTGCCCGTTTTGCAGCCACCAAGAAACGCAGGTCGTCGAGACCCGGGTGTCCGAGGACGGCGACTTCATCCGCAGGCGCCGCCAGTGCGGGGCCTGCGAGAAGCGCTTCACGACCTATGAACGGCCCGAGGTCAACTTTCCCGTCGTCGTCAAGAAGGACGGGCGCCGCACCGAATACACGCGCACCAAGCTGCTGGGCTCGTTCAGTATCGCGCTGCGCAAGCGCCCTGTGAGCACCGCGCAGATCGACTCCGCCATCGAGCGCATCGAAGAAAAGCTGCTCAACCTGGGCCAGCGCGAGGTCCCGTCCAGCCGCATTGGCGAGCTGGTGATGCGCGAACTCAAGAAGCTCGACAAGGTGGCCTACGTGCGCTACGCCAGCGTCTACCGCAGCTTCGAAGACATCGACGAATTCAAGACGCTCGTGGACGAGGTGCGCTGACGGCGCTGCGCCTGCGGCCGGGCGCAAGTCCCAGCGGCTGCGTGCACGCCGCTCCATGGGCGAGGCGCACTCCCGAACCGGCGGACCGCCTGCAGGCTAGCCGCCTAAAATTGGGTATTTTTACCTTCAGGCCCTGATGCAGCCTACGCCAGCAGCTCTATTTTTTATAGCGCTCTGCCCCGGGCGCCGCGCTACAGCAGCGAGGCCTTGATCGGCGCGAGCGTGGCGTGGACGTCGCCACACTGCGCCCGGTGGCGCAGCGCGTGGTCCATCAGCACCAGCGCCAGCAGCGCCTCGGCAATCGGCGCGGCGCGGATGCCCACGCACGGGTCGTGGCGCCCCTTGGTGACGACCTGCACGGACTGGCCATGGATGTCGATCGACTCGCGCGGGCTGATGATGGAGCTGGTCGGCTTGATCGCGATCTGCACCTCGATGTCCTGCCCCGTGCTGATGCCGCCGAGCATGCCGCCCGCGTTGTTGTTGCGGAAGCCCCCGGGCGTGAGCGAATCGCCGTGCTCGGTGCCGCGCTGCGCCACGCTGGCAAAGCCGGCGCCAATCTCGACGCCCTTGACAGCGTTGAGGCCCATCATGGCGTAGGCGATGTCGGCGTCGAGCTTGTCGAACACCGGCTCGCCCAGGCCCACGGGCACGCCCGTGGCCTGCACGCGGATGCGCGCGCCGCACGAGTCACCGGCCTTGCGCAGCGCATCCATGTAGTCCTCGAGGTGCGCCACGTCGGCCGTGGGGGCGAAGAACGGGTTGTGCGGCACATGCTCCCAGCCCTCAAACGGGATCGCGCGCTCGCCGATCTGCACCATGCAGGCCCGCAGCTGCGTACCGAACTTTTCCGCCAGCCATTTCTTGGCCACAGCGCCGGCCGCCACCGTGGGCGCCGTCAGGCGCGCCGACGAACGCCCCCCGCCGCGCGGATCGCGGATGCCGTACTTGTGGAAATAGGTGTAGTCGGCATGGCCGGGGCGGAAGCTCTCGGCGATGTTGCTGTAGTCCTTGCTGCGCTGGTCGGTGTTGCGGATCAGCAAGGCGATCGGCGTGCCGGTGGTCTGGCCCTCGTACACGCCCGAGAGGATTTCGACCGTGTCGGGCTCGTTGCGCTGCGTGACGTGGCGGCTCGTGCCGGGGCGGCGGCGGTCGAGGTCGGCCTGGATGTCGGCCTCGCACAAGGCCATGCCGGGCGGGCAGCCGTCGATCACGCAGCCAATGGCCGGTCCATGGGATTCACCAAAGTTGGTGACGGTGAAAAGGGTGCCAAAGGTGTTGCCGCTCATGGGCCGTGATTATCCCCGAGCGGCGGCGCCGCGGCAGCCACATCGGCGGCCCGCCTGGCGCTCCCAAAAAAATAGCTGCAAGCGCTGCAGCCCTGTTTGGCCCAAAACCGGGGGTCAGTTGGAAGCGTTCTGGCCCTCGGCCGGCCAGTCGCGGATGTAGGCCTTGAGCATCTTGTTCTCGAAGTTCTGGCTGTCGACCACGGCCTTGGCGACGTCGTAGAAGCTGATCACGCCCATCAGCATCTTCCTGTCCATGACCGGCATGTAGCGCGCGTGGCGGTCGAGCATCATGCGGCGCACCTCGTCCATGTCGGTCTCGGTGGTGCAGGTCAGGGGGTGGTCGTCCATGGCCGAGCGCACCAGCCGCGTGCCCACGCTGCCGCCGTTCTTCACCATGGCCTGGATCACCTCGCGGAAGCTCAGCATTCCCACGAGGTCACCGTGCTCCATGACCACGAGCGAGCCGATGTCCTTGTCTGCCATGACATCGACGGCATGGGCCAGCGGCTCGTCGGGCGTGACGGTGTAGAGGGTGTTTCCCTTGACGCGAAGGATGTCGCTGACTTTCATGGTGTTCTCCGGGCCGCCGCGTGCGGCGCTGTTCTGGTGCCTCGGAAATATAGCCCACAATGCCACGGCCAATTGACTGCAGCCCCACCTTGGAGACATTCATGCCCGGCTACGCCGACCCTGGTTTTGACACGCTCGCCCTGCACGCGGGCGCCGCCCCCGACCCTGCCACCGGCGCGCGCGCCACGCCGATCCACCTGACGACCTCCTTCGTCTTCGAGTCGAGCGAGCACGCGGCCTCGCTGTTCAACCTCGAACGCCCCGGCCATGTTTACAGCCGCATCAGCAACCCGACCACCGCCGTGCTCGAGCAGCGCGTGGCGGCGCTCGAAGGCGGCGTGGGCGCGATCGCGGTGGCCAGCGGCCAGGCTGCGCTGCACCTGTCGATCGCCACGCTCATGGGCGCGGGCAGCCACATCGTCGCCAGCACGGCGCTGTATGGCGGCTCGCAGAACCTGCTGCACTACACGCTGCGCCGCTTCGGCATCGACACCACCTTCGTGCAGCCCGGCGACATCGACGGTTGGCGCGCCGCCGTGCGCCCCACGACCCGCCTGTTCTTTGGCGAGACGGTGGGCAACCCGGGCCTGGACGTGCTCGACATCCCCACCGTCAGCGCCATCGCGCACGAAGCCGGCGTGCCGCTGCTGGTCGATTCGACGCTGACCTCGCCGTGGCTGATGAAGCCGTTCGAGCACGGCGCCGACCTGGTCTACCACTCGGCGACCAAATTTTTGTCGGGCCACGGCACGGTGGTCGGCGGCGTGGTGGTCGACGGCGGCAGCTTCGACTGGGACCGGTCGGGCAAATTCCCCGAACTCAGCGCGCCCTACGACGGCTTCCACGGCATGGTGTTCAGCGAGGAAAGCACCGTCGGTGCCTTCCTGCTGCGCGCGCGCCGCGAGGGCCTGCGCGACTTTGGCGCCTGCATGAGCCCGCACACGGCCTGGCTGATCCTGCAGGGCATCGAGACGCTGCCGCTGCGCATGGAGCGCCACATGCGCAACACGCAGCAGGTGGTCGAATTCCTGGCCGGCCAGCCGTTCGTTGCGCGCGTGGGCCATCCGATGTTGGAGTCGCACCCGAGCCACCTGCTGGCACAAAAGCTGCTGCCGCGCGGCGCCGGCTCGGTGTTCAGCTTTGACATCGCCGGCTCGCGCGCGCAGGGCCAAAAGTTCATCGAGGCGCTCAAGGTCTTCAGCCACCTGGCCAACGTCGGCGACTGCCGCAGCCTGGTGATCCACCCCGCGAGCACCACGCACTCGCGCATGGACGACGCGGCGCTGGCCGCGGCCGGCATCTCCCAGGGCACGATCCGCCTGTCGATCGGGCTCGAGGATGCGGACGACCTGATCGACGACCTGAAGCGCGCGCTGAAGGCGGCAGAAAAGGCAGGTGCGTGATGTACGTCGACGTCAACGGCCACGCCAGCTACTGCTACACCGGCGGCAAGACTTTCGACCCCGCCCAGCCCACCGTGGTGCTGGTCCACGGCGTGCTCAACGACCACAGCGTCTGGGCGCTGCAAAGCCGCTACCTCGCGCACCACGGCTGGAACGTGCTTGCCGTCGATCTGCCCGGCCACTGCCGCAGCGCGGGCGAGGCCCCGGACAGCGTCGAGGCGGCGGCCGGTTTCATCGCCGCGCTGCTCGACGCCGTGGGCGTGCAACACGCCGCGCTGGTCGGCCACAGCTGGGGCTCGCTGATCGCGCTCGAGGCGGCGGCGCGCCTGGGCGCGCGCGCGAGCCACCTCGTGCTGGTGGGCACGGCCTTTCCGATGAAGGTGTCGCCGGCGCTCATCGACGCGGCGCTGAACGCGCCCGAGAAGGCGCTGCGCATGGTCAATGTGTTCTCGCGCAGCACGCTCGCTCCGCCCTCGGGCGCGGGCTTCTGGGTCTACGGCGCCGGGCTGGCCCTGGGCCGGCGCGTGCTGCGCAGCAACCCGCAGGCCAACGTGTTCCACCGCGGCTTCGTGGCGTGCGACAGCTACGCCAACGGCGAGGCCGCCATCGCGCAGATCGCCTGTCCCGTGCTGTTCGTGCTCGGCGCGCAGGACCAGATGACCACGCCCAAGGCCGCGCAAACCCTGGTGGCGGCCGCGCGCGCGGCCGGCAAGAGCGTACAGGTGGTCAGCCTGCCCGTGGGCCACCACCAGATGACCGAGGCGCCCGACGGCACGCTGATGGCCATTCGGGACTTCTTGAACGCATGAGCCTGCCGCCCGTTGAATCCAAAAAACAGTTTTGCCGGACTGCAACCGCGCTGATTGCGGTCAGGCGGGCCGGATGTTCTGGTTGGTGCTGAACAGGTTGGCGGGGTCGTACTGGCGCTTGATCTGCGCCAGCCGCTCGTAGTTCTGGCCGTAGGCCGCCTTCACCCGGTCGCTCTCGTCGTCGGTCAGGAAGTTGACATAGACACCGCCGCTGGCAAAGGGCGCCGACGCCTTGAAGAAGTCGCGCGCCCAGCCGATGCAGCGCGCGTCATCGGCCCGGTCGTCCCAGCGGCCGTGCACGTTCATGACGTAGCGGGCATCGCGGTGGGCATAGGCTGCGGCATCGGGCGCGGGCCGGGTGGTTGCGCCGCCAATGGCGCCAAAGAATATCTCGCATTGGGGCGATGGCAAGGTGGCGATGGCGTCGAGCACGGCATCGAACAATCCGTCCTTGAGTTCCGAAAAATTGTGCGACTTCCAGTAGTTGCGTGCGCCGGGCGCGAGCAGCGGGTCAAAGGCTTTCTGCCAGGCCACGTAGGGCATCACGTCGACGTGGGTGCCGGCCGGCGTGCCCCAGCGGTACAGCGGCTCGACCAGCGTTTTTCCCTGCGCCGGGTCGCCGGTGTAGAGCAGCGCCAGCACGATGACCTCCTGGCCGTGGACGCTTTCGGGCAGAAACGGCAGCGGCGGTGCCTTGCGCAGAACCACCCACACCGCCAGTTCATCGGGCGCCTTGTCCATGAATTCGCGGTACTGCTGCAGCACCCGCTTTGCCTCGGCCATCGGAAAGACGATCAGACCCGCCAGCAGGTTCGGGCCCACGGGATGCAGCCGGAACCCGAAACGGGTCACCACGCCGAAATTGCCGCTGCCGCCGCGCAACGCCCAGAACAGGTCCGGGTGCTCGGTGGCACTGGCGCGCAGCACCTCGCCCGCCGCCGTCACCACTTCAGCCGATTCCAGGTTGTCGACGGTCATGCCGTATTTGCGGCTGAGCCAGCCAAAGCCCCCCCCCAGCGTGAGACCGGCGACGCCGGTGGTGGAGTTGATGCCCAGCGGTGTTGCCAGGCCCTCGGCCTGGGTGGCGGCGTCAAAATCCGCCAGCGTGGCACCGCCTTCAATGGTGATCCGGCGAGCGTCGGCATCGACCTGCGCGGCCTTCATCTGCGAAAGATCGATGACGATACCGTCGTCGCACAGTGCGCTGCCGGCAATGTTGTGCCCGCCGCCGCGCACCGCCAGGGGAAGGCCCTGCTCTCGCGCAAAATTCACCGCATGGACCACATCGGCGGTGGTGGCGCAGCAGACGATGGCGGCAGGGTGCTTGTCGATCATCGCGTTCCAGACCTTGCGTGCGGTGTCGTAGGCCAGGTCATTCGGAAGAATGACCGCTCCCTGAAGCCCCCCTTTCAGCGCCTCGGCCTGCGTGGGTTGCAGATTTTTCATGGCTTTCTCCTTCGCTGCAGCGGAATTCGCCCTCTGCACAAAGGATGGAGAAAGGCCGACCGGCACTCCTGATCACTTGCGTGAGAAATTCACCGCTGGTGCGATTTAGCACCACGCTGCCCCGCCTGCAAGGCCGTCCGCCATTTGGAATAAAGAGTTACCTTGACTTACCTGAACCTGCTCAACAGGCCCATCCTTTCAATTTTCCAAGGCGCTGCCTGCAAGTCCGAACCCCGGTGTTCAGACGCCACCTGCAGGGCCTGCAGTGGCCCTTGGAAACGGCAGTGGATGCCCTCCGCAGTGCCGCGATGGGCCTGCCACGCCAAGGTGCGGTGACGCAGCACCCTGACACGGCGCATCGGTGGATCAGTCACCATCCAGCGCTTTGCCCATAAGCGTCAGCAGCTATTCTTTTTGAAGCACATCCGACAGATGCAGTTGCGCCAGCCCGGCGCTGCCCCACAGCGGCTCCAGGCTGTCGGCGCGAAGCAGCAGCAGACGCTGCAGCAAGGGCTCCAGCAGGGTTCTTTCGGGATCGGCCAGCAGCACATAGCGCGGTTCGGAATCATCGGCAGCGCTCTGCTCCGGGTCGCTGGTTCGCCCCACCCAATCGAGCGCCGTCAGCGCATCGAGCACCGGCGCCAGTGGCAGCACGTCCACGCGCAGCAGTTGCGCGAGCTGGCTGGCGCGCAGGCCTTTGCCGATGTGGCGGCGCGCGCGCTGCAATTCCTGCAACACCTCGACCGCCAGTTGGAACTGCCAGCCCTGGCCGCTCGCGCGCCGCGCCACCCCCGCCAGCAGGCTCGGCAGGTAGGCCGTGACCACCGCGCCCAGCAGCACGATGACCCAGGCGACGTAGATCCAGACCAGCAAGATCGGCAGCGTGGCGAAGGCGCCGTACATCACCGAGTAGGTCGGCACCGTGCTGATGTAGAGGGCCAGCGCCTTCTTCGCCAGCTCCATGCCCACGGCCACGAACAGGCCGCCCACCCAGGCGTGGCGCCACTTCACCAGGGTGTTGGGCACGTAGTGGTAGAGACCCGCCATGCCGGCAGCCAGCACCAGGAACTCGATCGAGTCGAACAGCAGGCGCACGCCGCCGGGCAAGGTCTGCACCAGGCCGCGCGAGGCCGACACCACGTACGACGACAGCGCCAGGCTCGCGCCCAGCACCAGCGGGCCCAGCGTGATCGCGGCCCAGTAGATCAGCACGCGCTGGCCGAGCGGGCGCAGGCGGCGCACGCGCCAGATGTTGTTGAGCGTGCGGTCGATCGTGAGGATCAGCGCCAGCGCCGTCGCCAGCAGGATGCTGAAGCCCGCCACCCCCAGGCCGCTGGCCTGCGCCGCGAACTGCGTGAGGTAGCCCAGCACCTGGCGCGCGATGGTCTCGGGCACCAGGCTGTCGACCAGCCAGCGCTGCAGCCCGCCCTGCACCTTGCCGAAGATCGGGAACGCGGTGAACACGGCCAGCGCCACGGTCACGAACGGCACCAGCGCCAGCACGGTGGTGAAGGTCAGGCTGCTGGCCGTAAGCCCGAGGCGGTCCTCGCGAAAGCGCTCGCGCAGCGTCTGGGCGGTGGTTTGCCAGGGAAAGCGCGAAAGGTCGGCGATCAGGGCCTCCAGCCGCTGCACCGCCGTCTGTAGGGACAAGGACATGCTCGCTATGATGCCACCGCCATGACACTCCAAAACTCCACCCCCGGCCCCCTTGCCACGCCCCTGGCGACCGCCGCCCCCCTGGTGGACAGCACACGCCGCGTGGCCGTGGCCAGCCTGCTGGCGCTGATCGCGTTGAGCCTTGCCTGGGAGCTGTTCCTGGCCCCGCTGCGCCCGGGCGGCTCGTGGCTGGCGCTCAAGGCGCTGCCGCTGTGCATTCCGCTCGCCGGCTTCCTGAAGAACCGCATGTACACCTACCGCTGGGTCAGCCTGCTGGTGTGGCTGTACTTCACCGAAGGCGTGGTGCGCGCCTGGAGCGACCGAGCGCCCGGCAACTGGCTGGCGCTGCTCGAAGTGGCGCTGAGCCTGGTGCTGTTCATCGCCTGCACGCTGCACATCCGCCTGCGCCTGCGCAGCGCCAAGCCAGCCATCGCCGAAGCGCCTTCTCCCTGAAACCGCGCGGCCGCCGCGCTGCCCACCGCAAAGCCCCCTGCCATGCACGCACTGATCGCCTCCCTGCAGCACACCGTGGGCGCCGCCCACGTCCTCACCGAGGGCGACCTCACCGCCTATGAGCAGGACTGGCGCCGCCGCGTGCGCGGCAAGGCCCTGGCGGTGGTGCGCCCGGGCAACGTGCAGGAAGTGGCCGCCGTGGTCCGGGCCTGCGCCGCGGCCGGCGCGCCCATCGTGCCGCAGGGCGGCAACACCGGCCTGTCGGTCGGCTCCACGCCCGACGGCTCGGGCCGCGAGGTGGTGCTGAGCCTCACGCGCCTGAACGCCGTGCGCGCCGTCGACCCCGACAACCTGACGATGACGGTCGAAGCCGGCTGCATCCTGCAGAACGTGCAGAAGGCCGCGCGCCAGGCCGGCCTGCTGTTCCCGCTCAGCCTCGCGGCCGAGGGCAGCTGCACCATCGGCGGCAACCTGGCGACCAATGCCGGCGGCACCCAGGTGCTGCGCTACGGCAACACGCGCGAACTGTGCCTGGGCCTCGAAGTGGTCACGCCGCAGGGCGAGATCTGGCACGGCCTGCGCGGCCTGCGCAAGGACAACACCGGCTACGACCTGCGCAACCTGATGATCGGCAGCGAAGGCACGCTGGGCATCATCACCGCTGCCACGCTCAAGCTGTTTCCGCAGCCCGCCGCGCGCCTCACGGCCTGGGCGGCCGTGCCGTCGATGGAACAGGCCGTGGCGCTGCTGGGCCTGGCGCACCAGCACCTGGGCGCGGGCCTGACGGGCTTCGAGGTCATGGGCCGCTTTGCGCTGGGCCTGGTGCACAAGCACATGCCGCAGCTGCGCGTGCCCTTCATCGACCGGGCGGACGTGCCCTACTGCGTGCTGCTCGAGAACTCCGACAGCGAGTCGGAAGCGCACGCCCGCGCGCGTTTCGAGTCGCTGCTGGAGACCGCCTTCGAAGCCGGCTGCGTGAGCGACGCCGTGGTGGCCGAGAGCCTCGCGCAGGCGCACCAGCTCTGGCACATCCGCGAAAGCATTCCGCTGGCGCAGGCCGAGGAAGGCCTGAACATCAAGCACGACGTGTCGGTGCCGATCTCGCGCATCCCCGCCTTTGTCGCGCACACCGACGCGCTGCTGGCGCGCGAGATCGCCGGCGTGCGCCTGGTCAACTTCGGCCACCTGGGCGACGGCAACCTGCACTACAACGTGCAGGCGCCCGAGGGCGGCGACGCGCGGGCCTTCCTGGCCACGCAGGAGGCGCGTGTAAACGACCTCGTCTATGACGCCGTGGCGCAGTTTGGCGGCTCGTTCTCGGCAGAGCATGGCGTGGGCGCGCTCAAAACCGACAAGCTGCAGCAGTACCAGTCGCCCGTGGCGCTGTCGATGATGCGTGCCGTCAAGCAGGCGCTCGACCCGCAGAACCTGTTCAACCCCGGGCGGGTGCTGGGTGCCGCGGCAGCGACAACGGCCGCTGGGCAGAAAAACTAAAATAGCGGCTCGCGCAGGCGGGCGCGGCACCGGCGGCGGGCCTTTCCCACGGCGCTGCCCCGCTCTGTCGGGAGCGCCCCCGGGCGGTTTTTCCCGAGGGGGCTTGCGTCCCCATGATGCTATTTTTTCAGTAGCTATTAACGCTTGCCAGCAAAGCGCTAGAGCCCTAAAACACCTAAAACCTGTTGCACCGACGGTGCACCCCATGAGCCTCATCCACCCCCTTCCCCCCGGTCCGCTCGACATCGTGGGCGACATCCACGGCGAAATCGACGCGCTGCAGGCGCTGCTGGCGCACCTGGGCTATGGACCGGACGGCGCGCACGCACAAGGGCGCACGCTGGTGTTCGTGGGCGACTACTGCGACCGCGGCCCCGACAGCCCGGGCGTGCTGGCGCGCGTGGCGCAGCTGCACGCCGCCGGGCGCGCGCTGGCAGTGCTGGGCAACCACGAGATCAACCTGCTGCGCGACGACCCGAAAGACGGATCGGGCTGGTTTTTCGACGCGCGCGTGGCGAGCGACGAAGACAAATACGCGCCTTTCGCCCGCCCCGAGAGCGCCGAGCGCGCCGCCATCCGCGCCTTTCTGGCACCGCTGCCCGTGGCGCTCGAGCGCGCCGACCTGCGGATCGTCCACGCCGCCTGGCAAAGCGCCGCCATCGCCGCCGTGCGCACGCTGGCGCCCGGCAGCACGCGCGCCGCCTACGACCGCTGGGAAGGGCAGGTGCGCACCACATCGCGCGACAGCGACATCGCCAGCCGCATGGCGGACGAGCGCCAGCGCTGGCCGCACAGCCTGGAAGACAGCCAGCACCGCCCGCCGTTTCTGCGCGCACACGGCGAGCACGAGCTGCTCAAGGCGATGCTCAACCCGCTCAAGGTGCTGACCTCGGGCGTCGAGCGCCTGGGCACGCAACCGTTCTATGCCGGCGGCAAGTGGCGCTTTGTCGAACGCGAGGCCTGGTGGGACAGCTATGCCGATGGCGTGCCGGTGGTGGTCGGCCACTACTGGCGCCGGCCCTTCGTGCCCAACCCGCTGGCCACCACGCACGAAGAGGCCAGCCTGTTCGGCGAGGCCCCGCCCTTTGGCTGGCTCGGCCAGCAGCGCAATGTGTTTTGCGTCGACTATTCGGTCGGTGCACGTTGGGCCGCGCGCAAGGCCGGCATGCCGGTCGATGCGCAGTGCAAACTCGCCGCGCTGCGCTGGCCCGAGCGAACGCTGGTGTTCGACGATGGCGCCAGCGTGGCCACGACCGGCTACCGCGCCACCGAAGCGCTGCCTGCAGAGCCCGTGCCCCCTGCCGCCGTGCCGTCAGGCGCGTGGCCCGCCAGCGCGCTCAACCCCGCCAAATGACCGTCCGCTCACGGTCTTGAACCCCACCCTGTATTTACCCCTTTCCGCATTCCCCCATGACCACACCTGTGCCCGCCCGCCCCGTCCGCTCCCAATACGAAGACCTGATGCGCCATGTGTTCACGCACGGCGTGGACAAGAGCGACCGCACCGGCACGGGCACGAAAAGCGTGTTCGGCCACCAGATGCGCTTTGACCTGAGCGAAGGCTTTCCGCTGGTCACCACGAAGAAGGTGCACCTCAAATCCATCATCGTCGAGCTGCTGTGGTTTCTGACCGGCTCGAGCAGCAACCACTGGCTGACCGAACGCGGCGTGACCATCTGGAACGAATGGGCGCGCCCCGATGGCGACCTGGGCCCGGTGTACGGCGTGCAGTGGCGCAGCTGGCCCACGCCCGGTGGCGGTCACATCGACCAGATCAGCGAAGTCATCCACACGCTCAAGACCAACCCCGACTCGCGCCGCATCATCGTCAGCAGCTGGAATGTGGCCGAACTCGACAAGATGGCGCTGATGCCCTGCCACGCCTTCTTCCAGTTCTACGTGGCGCCGCAGCAGGCGCCGGGCGAGCGCGGCAAATTGAGCTGCCAGCTCTACCAGCGCAGCGCCGACATCTTCCTGGGCGTGCCCTTCAACATTGCGTCATACGCGCTGCTCACGCACATGGTGGCGCAGCAGTGCGACCTCGACGTGGGCGATTTCATCTGGACCGGCGGCGACTGCCATATCTACAGCAACCACACCGAACAGGTGCAGACGCAACTGGCGCGCACGCCCTACCCCTATCCCACGCTCCGCATCAAGCGCCGGCCGGCGTCGATCTTTAATTACGCGTACGAGGATTTCGAGGTCGTGGGGTACGAATGCCATCCGGCGATCAAGGCTCCGGTGGCGGTGTAGGCGCGGATTGGTGCTGAATTCACCAGACAGGCATGGGAGTATCGCGGGGCCCACCTGTGCGGAGGGATCGCTCACGGTGGAGGTGGAGAATCCTCTCGGACCCCTTGGCATGAACGTTTTTTTTCTGGCACTTATGCCAAAGCGACCCCACAATTCACGCCAAGGCCGCTTCGCAGCCCAACCTGATTCAGGTGTTTTGCCAATCGGAGGCCATCGTGAGTACCCAGTCGCTGTTGTCCGAGATCGACCTTTCTGAACTGACGGCCACGGCGCCGCCGCTCATCGCCTGGAAACTCGGTCTCGTCCACACGGAAGACGAGGTCGCGGCCTTCATGTACCACGGCGGACCGGTGTCGCCGCAAGCCTCAACGAGCGGCCCGCACGGCGAGGACCGTCGCCCTGACAAATCATACTGGGACGCCGTCAAGACAGAAATGCACCTCTTCCTGTGCACGGACGACAAGCGCTACCGGGAGTTGTGGAAGCGAATTGCGGCCCTTGAGGGAAAAGGCACCACCGCCCTCGTCGGCGTCATCGCCACGTTCCTGGGAGCCAGTCTCGGCGTGGCTACCACCTTGATAGCCGGGTTCGTCGCGGTGTGTCTCTATGGCGTCGCCAAGCTTGGCAAAGAGGCCTACTGCAGTTACGCCCATCAACGCGGGCCATAGCCCCGCGCTGAATCCGCACGTGCAAGAGCGGCACTGTCCCGCGGCGGTCCACGCGACCGTCCCACAGTAGACATCGTTGAAGCGACCTGCGAAGCTGGATGCCCTCGAGGAGCACTCAACGATGACTACATCCAGCACACCATCCATCGAAAACATCCGCAACCTCTGCCTGGTCGGCCCGGTGGCGGCCGGCAAGACCACGCTGGTGGAGGCGCTGCTGCAGCACACCGGTGCCATCGGGGCGGCCGGCAGCGTGGAACGCGGCAGCACTGTGAGCGACCATGACCCGCTGGAGATCAAGGCCCAGCACTCGCTGCAGTCGGCGGTCATGCATGCCGAGCATGGCGGCTGCCGCATCCATCTGATCGACACGCCCGGCCTGCCCGACTTCATCGGCCAGAGCCTGCCGGCGCTGGAGGCGGTGGAAACGGCGGCCATCGTCATCAGCGCCGCCGCCGGCGTCGAGCCGATGGCGCGGCGCATGATGGAGCACGCGGCCGAGCGCAAGCTCGACCGGCTGATCATCGTCAACAAGATCGACACCGAGGGCGCCGATCTGCCCGCCTTGCTGGCCGACATCCGGGCGGCGTTTGGCAAGGAGTGCCTGCCGCTCAACCTGCCCGATGCGGGGGCGGCAAAGGTGGTGGATTGCTTCTACAACCGCGCGGGGCACAGTGATTTCGGCGCCGTGCAGGATGCCCACCGCGCCCTGGTCGAGCAGGTGGTGGAGGTCGATGCCGACTTCGTCGACCGGTATCTGAACGACGGCGACATCGACCCCGGCGAGCTGCACGCGCCGCTGGAGCAGGCGCTGCGCGAGGGGCATCTGGTCCCGGTGTGCTTCGTCTCTGCGCGCACGGGCGCGGGCGTGGCCGAACTGCTCGATGTGATCGCCCGGCTGCTGCCCCACCCGACCGAAGGCAACCCGCCCGACTTTCTCAAGGGCGAGGGCGATGCCGCGCAGCCCATGCACGCCAAGCCCGATGCGGCGGCCCATGTGCTGGCCCATGTGTTCAAGGTCAGCATCGACCCCTACGTCGGCAAGCTGGGCTTTGTGCGCGTGCACCAGGGCACGATCACGCCCGGCATGCTGCTGTACGTGGGCGATGGGCGCAAGCCGTTCAAGGTGGGCCACCTGTACCTGCAGCAGGGCAAGAACCATGTTGAGGTGGCAAGCTGTGGCCCGGGCGGCATCTGCGCCATCGGCAAGGTGGACGAGCTGTATTTCGACGCCGTGCTGCACGACGCCGCAGAGGACGACCTCATCCACCTGAGGCCCCTGCCCTTCCCCGTGCCGGTGCACGGCATCGCGATTGCGCCCAAGCGGCGCGGCGACGAGCAGCGCATGTGGGAGATCATGAACAAGCTGGTGGCCGAGGACCCTTGCCTGCTGATCGAGCATGTGCCTGCCACCAACGAGACCATCGCCCGCGGCCTGGGCGAGCTGCACCTGCGCATGCTGCTGGACCGCCTGCGCGAGGTGTACAAGTTCGAGCTCGACACGCGCCCGCCACGCATCGCCTACCGCGAGACCATTACCCACGGCGCGGCGGCGCAGTACCGCCACAAGAAGCAGAGCGGCGGCGCCGGCCAGTTCGGCGAGGTGCACCTGCGCATCGAGCCGCTGGCGCGCGGCGCCGGCTTCGAGTTCGTCGACCAGGTCAAGGGCGGGACCATTCCCGGCCAGTTCATGCCGGCGGTGGAAAAAGGTGTGCGCGAGGCACTGACCGAAGGCGTGATCGCCGGCTATCCCGTGCAGGACGTGCGCGTGATCGTTTACGACGGCAAGCACCATTCGGTGGACAGCAAGGAGGTGGCCTTCGCCACCGCGGGCAAGAGGGCCTTCCAGGCCGCCATCCGCGAGGCCGGGCCGGTGGTGCTGGAGCCGATCGCGCGCATGCAGGTCACCGCGCCCGAGAGCGCGATGGGCGCCATCACGGGCGATCTGGCGTCGCGCCGCGGCGTGGTCAGCGGCACCGACAGCGACAGGCTGGGCCAGCTCACCGTCAATGGCGAGGCGCCGATCGCGGAGCTGACCGACTACCAGAGCCGGCTGAACGCGATGACCGCCGGCCAGGGCAGCTATGCGCTCGCCCTGTCGCACTACGAGGCGGTGCCGCCCGCGGTGCAGCAGCAACTGGTGGGCCAGCACAAGGTGCAGGACGAATGAGCCCTGGTGCTTGACGGCGGCACATGGACAACGATTCGCCGCCGTCGCCTCCCTGCGCCAAGCGGCTGGACCACGGGCGTTATGCTCCCTGGTCTATGGAAATCGCCCTCATCTATGCCCGCGCCGCCAACGGCGTCATCGGCCACAACGGCACCATGCCCTGGCACCTGCCCGAAGACCTGGCGCACTTCAAGCGCCTCACCAGCGGCTGCCCGGTCGTCATGGGACGCAAGACGTGGGACTCGCTGCCCGAGCGCTTTCGGCCCCTGCCCGGCCGGCGCAACATTGTCATCACGCGCCAGGACGACTGGAGTCAAAACGGCATACAGCGCGCATCCAGTCTGCGCGATGCGCTACAAATGTGCGAGCAAGACGCGACCGTGTGGGTGATGGGCGGCGCGCAGATCTATGCCCAGGCACTGCCCTTGGCCGACCGCGTGGAAGTGACCGAGATTGCGCAGGACTTCGAGGGCGATGCCCATGCCCCGGTGCTGGGGCCGGAGTGGGTGCAGGCCGCGCGCGAAGACCACGTCAGCGCCGGCGGCCTGCCGTTCAGCTTCGTGCGCTACCTGCGCCAGCGCTGAGCGCGCTCAGGCCGGCGCGCCCACGATCACGCTGGAGGCCTTGAAGATCGCCATGGCCGGCGTGCCCTCGGCCAGTCCCAGCGCCGCGCAGCTCTCGTTCGTGATGGTCGCGGCCACCGAGCCCCCGCCCGCCAGGGCTATCACCACCTCGGTGTGGACCGCGCCCGGCACCAGGCGCGCGACTGTGCCGGCGAGCTGGTTGCGCGCCGAAAAGCGTGCGCCCTGCGCGTCCGCCACCACCACGATGGACGAGGCCTTGACCAGCGCGAACGCCTGCGCGCCCACCGCAAGACGCAGGCCCTCGGCGCTCTCGTGCGTGACGGTGGCCACGACCGTGTGGCCGCCCGCGACCGCGATCTCGATCTCGTCGTTGACCGCGCCGCGTTGGACGCGCGTGACCTGACCGGCAAAGTGGTTGCGTGCACTGGTTTTCATGGCCATCCTCCGCAGCAACAAAAAATCGTCGGCGATGCCTTCGGCCTCATAGTTCAGCTGCGCGACAAAGCGCTGGTGCTCGCGCTCGATCAGGCGGAAGTTCTCGACCAGCTGCACGCCCCGGCGCGTGAGCACCGTGCCGCCGCCGCCCTTGCCGCCGGCCACGCGCTCGACCAGCGGCTCGCCCGCCAGGTTGTTCATGGTGTCGATGGCGTCCCAGGCGGCCTTGTAGCTCATCTTCAGGGCCTTGGCCGCGTGCGTGATGGAGCCGCACTCGGCAATCTGCGCCAGCAGCGCAATGCGGCCGGCGCCGCCCAGGTTTTCGCCGCCCACCGTCATCCAGACGGCGCCGCCGAGTTCAATGCGTGTGTCGTGGGCAGGCATGGCGGGTGTGGAATCCATCGGTAACGGAAATATCAAAAATCATAGCTGTCAGCGCTTTGTGCATCAGCGCTAGAGCCTGATTTCATCGTTGACGCTTGCGCACGGCGCGCCCTCGAACCCTTCGATCTCGCCCGCGCGCATGTGCAGCACCTGCTCGCCGAACACCGCCACGTCTTGCGGGTCGTGCGTGATCAGCACCATCGGCACCTGCAGGCGCCGCTGCAGCGCGTCGAGCTCGGCGCGCAGCGTGGCGCGCAGGGCCGGGTCGAGCGCGGCAAACGGCTCGTCCAGCAGCAGCGCGCGCGGCCGGGCCACCAGCGCCCTGGCCAGCGCGGTGCGCTGGCGCTGGCCGCCCGAGAGCTCGTGCGGCGCTTGGTGCGCCACCTCGTCCAGGTGAAACGCGTCGAGCCAGTAATCGACGGCTGCGCTTTCGTGGTCGCGGCGCGGGTTGCGCCAGCCGCGCGCCAGGCCGAAGGCGATGTTCTGGCGCACGCTCAGGTGCGGAAACAGCGCATAGTCCTGGAACAGGTAAGCCACCTTGCGCGCCTGCGGCGCCAGGTTGACGCCCGCCTGCGCGTCGAACAGCGTCTGGCCATCGAGCCGCACATGGCCGCTGTCGGGCCGCGCGAGGCCCGCAATGGCCTTGAGCAGCTGGCTCTTGCCGGCGCCCGACGGCCCGACCACCACCACGCGCTGGCCCTGCGCCCGCAGGCGCGCGTCGAGCTGGAACACGCGCGTTCCCGAGCGCAGCGTCTTGCGGATGTCGATGTCGATCTGCATCGCGTGCTTTCAGAACCGGGGCGCCACGCGCCCAGGGGCCAGGCGTCCGGCCCCCAGCAGCACCACGATGCAGACCAGCGAGGTGATCAGCACCAGCGTGTTGGCGACGGCATCCTGCCCGGCCTGCACCGCCTCGTAGACGGCAATCGACAGGGTCTGCGTCTTGCCCGGAATGCTGCCCGCCACCATCAGCGTGGCGCCGAACTCGCCCAAGGCGCGCGCAAACGCCAGCAGCACGCCGGCCAGAATGCCGCGCCAGGCCAGCGGCAGCGTGATGCGCAGAAAGATGCCGACTTCGGAAATGCCGAGCACGCGCCCGGCCTCCTCCATCTGGCGGTCGATCGCCTCGAACGCTGCGCGCGCCGGCTTGAACACCAGCGGAAACGCCACGATGGTGGCGGCGATCACCGCGCCCTGGAGCGTGAAGATCAGGTTGATGCCCCAGGTGTCCTGCAGCCATTTGCCCACCCAGCCATTGCGCCCCAGCAGCACCAGCAGGTAGTAGCCCAGCACGGTGGGCGGCATCACCATGGGCAGCGTCAAAAAGGTATCGAGCAGGTCGCGCCCCGGAAAGCGCGCGCGCGCCAGCAGGTAGCCCACGCCAATGCCCAGCACCAGGTTGAGCGCCGTCGCCCAGCCCGCCACCTGCAGCGACAAGCTCAGCGCCGACCAGGCGATGTCCATGCCTCAGGCTCCGTTGCAGCGGCTGCGCACAGCCACCTCAGGGTTTGGCAAAGCCGTACCGGGCCAGGATGCCCTGCGCGGCCGGCGTGGCCAGGTAGTCGATGAACGACGTGGCCGCGGCGGCGTTGCCGCTGGCCGCGGTCTTGGCGATCGGGTAGAGGATGGCGGTGTCCAGCGGCACCTCAAACGCGACCTTGACCTTGTCTTTCATGAGGGCAGCATCGGTCGCGTAGACAAAGCCGGCATCGACCTCGCCGCGCGCCACGTAATCGAGCGACTGGCGCACGTTTTGCGTGGGGATCGCCTTGGCCTGCAGGGCGGGCCACAGCCGGGCGGCCTGCAGCGCCGTTTGCGCATAACGGCCGACCGGCACGCTGGCCGGGTTGGCAATGGCCACGCGCGCAAAGCCCGGCTGGGCCAGGTCGCCCAGCCGGGTGGGCACGGTTTTGGCGTCCGCCGGCACGATCACCACCAGCCGGTTGCGCACAAAGTCCTTGCGGTCGGCAGCGGCCACCAAGCCCTGCTTCTGTGCGGCGTCCATGGTTTCCTGGTCGGCCGAGGCGAACACATCGACCGGCGCGCCCTTGGCGATTTGCTGCAGCAAGGCGCCCGATGCGCCAAAGTTGAGCCGCACCTTGGTGCCGGGGTGCTGCGCCTCGTAGCCCTGCGCAATGTCCTTGAAGGCATTGGTCAGGCTGGCGGCAGCCGACACCGTCAGGTCGGCCGCCAGGGCCGTGCCGGCCAGCGCAGCCATCCCGCATGCGGCCAGGGCATTTTTCACAGGGCGATATGTCATCGGGACGCCTCGAAGCGGAAACTGGACCGAAGTATACGCAAGGTAATAACGCTTTTTGCGCACAGCGACGCCTGCCTGCGGCAGATCCCTGCGCCGCAGGGGTGCCGCCCCTCTGGCGGAGCAGCCCCACGCGCGGTGCTGGCCCACAAGACCGCTAACATCGAACGCTGCGGGCTGCCCGGCGCGGCGGCCCGGAGTCCTTTCCACCGGGCCGACGCCCTCCCAGAACTGCCCTGCCTTGCCATGAAAATCGCCACCTGGAACATCAACTCCCTCACCGTGCGCCTGCCCCAGGTGTTGGACTGGCTGGCCGCACACCCGGTGGACGCGCTGGGCCTGCAGGAGCTCAAGCTCACCGACGACAAATTTCCGTTCGCCGCGCTGCAGGACGCCGGCTACCACGCTGTCGCCTTCGGCCAGAAGACCTACAACGGCGTGGCCCTGCTGGCGCGCAGCCCGCTGCGCGACGTGGTGCGCAACATTCCCGGGCACGGTGACGCGCAGGCGCGCGTGCTGGCCGCCACGGTGGACAGCGCGAGTGGCCCCGTGCGGCTGGTGAACTGCTACTTTGTCAACGGCCAGGCGCCGGGCACCGACAAGTTCGCCTACAAGATGCTGTGGCTGCAGGCGCTGCACGACTGGCTGCGCAGCGAGATCGCACAGCACCCGCGGCTGGTGCTGCTGGGCGACTTCAACGTGGCGCCCGAGGACCGGGACTCGTTCGATCCCGAGGGCCTGCGCGGCACCATCCACCACACCGACGAAGAGCGCGCGCACTTCCAGGCGCTGCTGGCGCTGGGCCTGACGGACGCCTACCGCCTGTTCGAGCAGCCCGAAAAAAGCTACTCGTGGTGGGACTACCGCATGCTCGGCTTTCAGAAGAACCGGGGCCTGCGCATCGACCACATCCTGGTCAGCGAGGCCCTGCGCGGCGCCGTGACCGCCTGCACCATCGACCGCGCACCGCGCAAGAACCCGCAGCCCAGCGACCACGCGCCGGTGATGGTGACGCTGGGGTGAAACGCAGTGCGGCGATGCGCCTCTGACGCTTTTTTTTCAATAGCTCACAGCGCAATACCAGCAAGCGTTTGATGGCATTTTTACCTCATTTTTCAGCAGCGCGCCGCGCCGTAGCGCGCTTGCCGCAAAGGCGGCATGCGCGCCCTGGGTGCCCAAACCGGCGTGCGTCTAGGCAATGCCCGCTGCCCTGCTGAGGCAGCGGCCGCCCAACCCCGGAACTTAGATAGGCTGCGCCACCAGGTCGTGGCCGCGCACGCCCACGATGCGCGCCTTGGTGAACTCGCCGGCCTTTAGCGTCTTGCTGATCTTCTCGGGCGGCAGCAGCTGCACCGTGCCGTCAATCTCGGGCGCATCGGCATAAGACCGGCCCACGCCGCCCTTGCGGCCCAGACCGGGGGCCGAATCGACCAGCACCTGCATGGTGGCGCCGACGCGGCGCTGCAGTTTGGCGATCGACACCTCTTCGGCCACGGCCATGAAACGCGCGCGGCGCTCCTCGCGCAACTCCAGGGGCAGCATGCCGGGCAATTCATTGGCCGCGGCGCCGCTCACGTCGCTGTAGGCAAAGCAGCCGGCGCGGTCGATCTGCGCCTCGCGCAGGAAGCCGAGCAGGTGCTCGAACTCTTCCTCGGTCTCGCCCGGAAAACCGGCGATGAAGGTGCTGCGGATCACGATGTCGGGGCAGGCCTCGCGCCAGCGCTGGATGCGCTCGAGGTTCTTTTCGCCGCTGGCCGGGCGCTTCATGCGCCGCAAGACATCGGGGTGGCTGTGCTGGAACGGCACATCGAGGTAGGGCAGCACCAGGCCCTGGGCCATCAGCGGGATCACCTCGTCCACGCTCGGGTACGGGTAGACGTAGTGCAGGCGCACCCAGGCGCCGTACTGCGCGGCGATCTCGCCCAGCGTCTGCACGAGTTCGAGCATGCGCGTCTTGACCGGCTTGCCGTCCCAGAAGCCGGTGCGGTATTTCACGTCGACGCCATAGGCCGAGGTGTCCTGGCTGATCACCAGCAGTTCTTTGACGCCGCCTTCGAACAGCGCCTTGGCTTCGGACAGCACATCGCCGACCGGGCGCGACACGAGGTCGCCACGCATCGACGGGATGATGCAGAAGGTGCAGCGGTGGTTGCAGCCTTCGCTGATCTTCAGGTAGGCGTAGTGCCGGGGCGTGAGCTTGATGCCGGCCACGCCGAAGGCGCCCGGCACCAGGTCGGTGAACGGATCGTGCGGCTTGGGCAGGTTCAGGTGCACGGCGTCCATGACCTCTTGCGTGGCATGCGGGCCGGTCACGGCAAGCACGCTGGGGTGCATCTGCTTGACCATGTTGCCGCCGCCCTCGCCCGCGCGCGCACCCAGGCAGCCTGTCACGATGACCTTGCCGTTCTCGGCCAGCGCTTCGCCAATGGTGTCGAGGCTCTCGCGCACGGCGTCGTCGATGAAGCCGCAGGTGTTGACGATGACCAGGTCCGCACCCTCGAAGGTCTTGGAGGTCTGGTAGCCCTCGGCGCTGAGCTGCGTGAGGATCAGTTCGGAGTCCGTGAGGGCCTTGGGGCAGCCAAGGCTCACAAACCCGACCTTGGGTATTTTGGTGGGGGATGGGGCTTCAATCATCCCCGCATTGTCCCAGTATTGAAATGGGGCCGGCGGCGCAGGGTCAGCGCTTGAGGCCCAGAACGCCCAGCATCTGCTCGGTCTGCTTCTGCATCTGCTCCTGCATTTGCGCGAACATGCCGCGCGACTGCTCGGCGTAATTGCCCATCAGGCCCTGCACCATGGGCGACTGCGCACTCATGAACTGGGCCCACATTTCGGGCGTCAGGCCCTGCGACTGCTCGGCCAGCTTGGCCTGCATGTCGGTGAACACCTGCACGTTCTTTTCCAGGTAGCTGCCCATGAAGCCCTGCATGGCGTGGCCGTAGAAGCGAATGATGTTGGCCAGCACGGCCTCGGTGAACATCGGCGCGCCACCGGCCTCTTCCTCGAGGATGATTTGCAACAGGATGCTGCGCGTGATGTCCTCGCCCGTCTTGGCGTCGCGCACCACGATGCTCTGGTTGGCCATGACCAGCTGCTTGACCTCGGCGAGCGTGATGTAGGCCGAGGTGTCCGTGTCGTACAGCCGGCGGTTCGGATACTTCTTGATGACGCGCTGTGCGGTCTTGGCGGCAGGCGGGGGTTTGGGGTCTGGCACGGCGGAAGTTCCTCGGGCGGTCTGGCCCATGTATTGCACTGCAACAGATTCTAGGCCCCGCCCTTGCGGCCCCCGCGCAGGATTACCCTGAGGCGCAGCCCGGTGCGCGGGGCGCTGCAACAACTCCCCGGGCAAGAAAAAAGGACTTAGGTATTCACCTAAGTCCTTGTTTCATTACCATTTCTGGTAGGCGCGATTGGAATCGAACCAACGACCCCCACCATGTCAAGGTGGTGCTCTAACCAGCTGAGCTACGCGCCTGTATTTATTACAGAAGCGAAATTGTAGCAGCAAAAAACCGGGCTTTTTGCCAAACGCGCCAAATTGCCGGAAACACGTCAGCGCCGCCGTGCCCAGCGCACGCCCTGCACCGCCGCCACGGTGCCGAGCACCTTGCCCAGCCGCCCCGAATGCGCCACTTCCACCGTGAACGTCATCCAGGCCGTACCTTTGACGGACTGGGTCTGCACGCCGATGACGT
The DNA here is from genome assembly GCF_012932145.1 of Acidovorax sp. SRB_14. Taxonomy (GTDB): domain Bacteria; phylum Pseudomonadota; class Gammaproteobacteria; order Burkholderiales; family Burkholderiaceae_C; genus Simplicispira. The sequence continues at coordinate 232,169 of NZ_MWOK01000002.1, forward strand.
TCATCTTTTCCTTGGAGAACACCTCCGAGATGTCGCGCAGCAGGCCTTGGCGGTCCGCCGCCTCGATCGCCACGTCCACCGGGTACACCGATGCCGTGGCCGCTTCGGCCTTCGCCGCCCCCCAGGCCACGCCGATCAGCCGCTCGGGGCTGCGCGCAGCCATCTCGCGGAAGTTGCTGCAGTCGGCACGGTGCACGCTTACGCCCTGGCCGCGCGTGACGAAGCCGCCGATCTCGTCCGGCGGCGCCGGCTTGCAGCACTTGGCCAGCTGGGTGAGCAGGGAATCGACCCCCACGACCAGCACCCCGCCCTTGGGGGTTTTTTCGGTATTGCGCGCTTTCTTGAGCAGCAGGTAGTCGTCGGGCTGCAGCACCGGCTCGGGCGGGCGCAGCAGGGTTTCGATGTTGCGCAGCGAAAACTCGTCCTTGCCCACCACCTCGAACAGCGCGTCGGCGGACTTGAACCCCAGCTGGCCCGCCAGGTCTTCGAGGCGCATGGCCGTCTTGCCTTCTCGCTGCAGGAGCTTTTCGACCGCTTCGCGTCCGCGCGCAATGGTTTCATGGAGCGCACGCGCGTTGAACCAGGCCCGCGCCTTGGCGCGGGCGCGGTGGCTGTTGAGGTAGCCCAGATCGGCATTGAGCCAGTCGCGCGACGGCCCGCCCTCCTTGACCGTCGTGACCTCGACCGTCTGGCCGTTCTGCAGCGGCGTGTTCAGCGGCACCATGGCGCCATCGACGCGCGCGCCGCGGCAGCGGTGGCCCACGCTGGTGTGCACGGCGTAGGCGAAGTCCACCGGCGTCGCGCCCTGCGGCAACTCGACGATGGCGGCGTCGGGCGTGAGCACATAGATGCGGTCCTCGAACAGGCCGCGTTGCTGCGGCGCGCCGGACAGGTCGCGCTCCCAGGCCAGCAGCTGGCGCAGCACGGCGATCTTGGCGTCGTAGTCGCCGCTGGCGGAAACGCCCGCATAGCCCTTGCTGCCCGCCTCCTTGTAGGCCCAGTGCGCGGCCACGCCGTGCTCGGCATGGTCGTGCATGGCCTGGGTCCGGATCTGGATCTCGATCGCTTTGCCCGCCTCATCGCGCACCACCGTGTGCAGCGACTGGTAGCCGTTGGGCTTGGGCTTGGCGATGTAGTCGTCGAATTCCTCGACGATGGGCTGGAACTGCTCGTGCACCCAGCTCAGGGCCGCATAGCAGTCCTTGACGTTGGGCACGACCACGCGCAGCGCGTGGATGTCGAACACCTGGTCGAAATCGAGCCCCTTGCCGCGCATCTTCTTGACGATGCTGTAGATGTGCTTGGGCCGCCCCTGCACGTTGGCGCTGATGCTGCGGGCGCGCAGCTCGGCCTCCACGCGCGCGCGCAGCTGCTCCATGTAGACCTCACGGCCGGCACGCTTTTCGTGCAGCAGGCGCGCCACCTCCTTGTAGGTCTCGGGCTCGAGGAAGCGGAAGGCCAGGTCCTCCAGCTCCCACTTGATCTGCCAGATGCCCAGCCGGTTGGCCAGGGGGGCGAACACCTGCAGCGCCTCGCGCGCCATGGCGGGCGAGACCGGCCGCTTGCTGGCGGCATAGAAGCGCAGCGTCTGCAGGCGCGAGGCCAGGCGCAGCATCACCACGCGCAGGTCGCGCGAAAACGCCAGCAGCATCTTGCGCACGTTCTCGGTCTGCACGGCCGGATCGTCCACCAGCTGCGCCGACGACTGCACCCCGCGCGCCTGCTCCTGTACACGCATCAGCTTGGTGGTCTCCACCGCCAGCGCCGCGAAATTGGGGCCGAACGCCTTGGCGATCACCTCCTCGGGCTTGTTCAGGTGGACGCAGGCATGGACCAGGTAGCTGGCGGCCTGCATCGCCTCCGATCCGCCAATGGCCTTGAGGATGGCGGCCACCGCCTCAGCATGGGCCAGCGTGTTCTCGCCCGTCGACAGCTCTTCGCCGGCAATGAGGGGCTCGGCGAAGGCGCGCGCGCGCGCCAGCGCATCGCGCTGCTCGGGCAGGGCGTGCGCGGTGGCGGCGATCAGGCTGGGCACGGCTTCGGCGCCGTGGGGCGTGTCCGGCGTGCTTTTCATGCGCCCCCCTCCCCTTCGCCCAGCAGAAAGGACTGCACCACGGCCACCTGGTCTGGTGCCACCAGCGTGGGCGCATGGCCGACGCCCGCGAACTCGACCGTGGGTGCGCGGGGCCCGCGCTCGCCCATGGCCCGCGTCGTCTGCGGCGACAGCAGATCGGACTGCGCGCCGCGCAACACCAGGGTGCGCGCCTGGATCTGGTCATAGAGCTGCCACAGCTGCGCCTCGCCCGCGCCGGCCGCCTCGCGGGCCATTGCGCGGTAGGGCACGGCAATCGCCGGGTCGTAGTGCAGCGTGAGTCCGCCGTCCGGCAGGGGCCGCACCATGTGCCGCGACAGCTCCAGCCACTGCTGCGGCGTGTGCGGACCAAAGCCGCGCGAGAGCTCCCACATCGCGTCGGCGGCCTGCCGCAGCGTGCCAAAGCGCGGTGCCTGGCCCAGGTACCGGCCGATGCGCTCGATGGCCTGCCACTCGATGGCCGGGCCGACATCGTTGAGCACCAGGCGGCGCACCGGCACCGGCAGCGGCAGGCCGGGCTGGCCGCACAGCACCAGGCCGATGAGGCCGCCCATGCTGGTGCCCACCCAGTCGAGCGTCTGCAGCGGCGCGCCCTGGTGCAGGTGCGCCAGCAAGACCAGCATGTCGGCGGCGTACAGCGGAATCTGGTAGCCCAGCGGGTCGGCCAGCCAGTCGCTGCGCCCGCGTCCCACCACATCGGGGCAGACCACGCGCACGTGCGGGCACAGCGCGCGCGCCAGGGTGTCGAAATCGCGTCCCTGGCGCGAGAGGCCATGCGCGCAGACCACCACATGCGGGTGCTGCGGGTTGCCGGTCGCGTTCCACTCCCAGTAGGCCATGCGGTGCCCGTGTCCCGGCGCCGATCCTTCTGGAGAAGCAGCTGCAGGGCCTGGGCAGGATACGTAGTTCAGCCTAGGTTCAATCATGGGTGCAGGCTCCGGGGTCGTGGCTCGATAATTGCTGCGTTGCATCGTAATTCATTCGGAGAAACGTCCATGCTCAAAGGCAAAACAGCCCTCGTCACCGGCTCCACCAGCGGCATCGGCCTAGGGATCGCCAAGGCCCTGGCGCGCCAGGGCGCCAACATCGTGCTCAACGGTTTTGGCGATGTCGATACGCCGCGCGCCGAGGTGCTCGCCGCGGGCCAGGCCAGCGGGGCGCAAGTGGCCTACCACGGCGCCGACATGTCGCGCGCGGCCGATATCGAGGACATGCTCAAGTACAGCGCCTCGCAGTTCGGTCCGGTCGACATCCTGGTCAACAACGCAGGCATCCAGCACGTGGCCAGCATCGAGGACTTTCCGGTCGAGCGCTGGGACGCCATCATCGCCATCAACCTGACGAGCGCCTTCCACACCACGCGCCTGGCGCTGCCCGCCATGCAGGCGGCCAACTGGGGGCGCATCATCAACGTGGCTTCGGTGCACGGCCTGGTGGCGTCGGCACAGAAGTCGGCCTATGTGGCGGCCAAGCACGGCATCGTCGGGCTGACCAAGGTCACCGCACTTGAGAACGCCACCACCGGCATCACCTGCAACGCGATCTGCCCCGGCTGGGTGCTGACGCCGCTGGTGCAAAAGCAGGTGGACGCCAAGGCGGCCGAACGTGGCGTGTCGAACGAAGAGGCCAAGAAGCTGCTGCTGGGCGAAAAAGAGCCGTCTATGCAGTTCACCACGCCGGAGGAGCTGGGCGAGTTGGCGGTCTTCTTCTGCTCGCCCGCGGCCAACAATGTGCGCGGCGTGGCCTGGAACATGGACGGCGGCTGGGCCGCGCAATAACACCAATTGCTGCGTTATTGATAGCTGCAAGCGCTTTACAGGCAAGCGCTAGCGGCCCATTTCACTCACAACCCAGATGCTCAGCGCATCTGCACCGAGCCCGACACGTTCACCGTGACCGTGCTCTTGCCGGCCTCGATGGCCACTGGTGCGTCCGCGGCGGCCGACTTGGCTTCCATGGCCATCGTGCGCGGGCGCGGACCGGGTGCGTAGCTGTTGCTGTTCACCGCCACCTCGCGCAGCGTGAAGCCGCCAAAGCCGAAGGCGCGCGTCAGGTCGGCGGCCTGCGCCTTGAAGTTTTCAATGGCCTGCGCCTGCGCCTCGCGCTCCACCTTGGCGCGCTGCTCGCGGCTCAGGCCAAAGCCCACCTGGCCGATCACCATGCTCGAAATGCGCGCTGCCGTGCCCGTGATGCGCGCGAAATCGCGTCCCTCGAGCACCAGCTCGGCGCTGCCCTGCCAGCCGGTGATCTGGTTGGCTTGGCTGTAGCGCGGGTACAGGCTGAAGGTGCCGGTGCGCACGTCCATCTGCCCGGGCTCGGCGCTGCGGCGCGCTTCCAGCACCGCGGCGTCCAGCGCCTGGCGCAACTGCGACTGCACGGCTGCGGCATCCTTGCTGTCGCGCGTGGTGCTGAGCGTGAGCACCAGCAGGTCCTGCTGCACATCGACCGCGCCCGCGGCCGACAGCTGCACCACGTTTTGCGGCGCCGGTGCCGGCATGTTTTGCGAAAAAACGGCTCCAGCACTTGCCAGCATTGCGCAAGCAGCTATTGATCTAATAGCATTCTTCATCATTCTTGATTCCTGGGATATTGGCTAACCGCGCACCATAGCGCGCATTCGGGGGCTCTGTTGTAAGCCATTGGCGCAAGTGCGCCCCGTGCCTCCATGTGCTGTCTTCCGGGGCAAAACTTGTAACGGTTGGTCATATCGGAGAGAAAACCCCCTTTTTCGTCGGCCAAAGTGGTAACAATGGCCGTTGTTACAAATTGGACTGAGGTACGACATGGGCACTCCCAACAACCGCACTGACAAGATTTTGGTGGTGGACGACGACGCGCGCATCCGTGATCTGCTGCGCCGCTACCTGACCCAGGAGGGTTTTGAGGTCATGGTGGCGGAGGACGGGAAGGCACTCAACCGCATTCTGCTGCGCGACACGGTCGACCTGATCGTGCTCGACCTGATGATGCCCGGCGAAGACGGCCTGTCGATCTGCCGGCGCTTGCGCGCGGCCAACGACCGCACGCCCATCATCATGCTGACCGCCAAAGGCGAGGACGTGGACCGCATCGTCGGCCTCGAAGTCGGCGCCGACGACTACCTGGGCAAGCCCTTCAACCCGCGCGAGCTGCTTGCGCGCATCCACGCCGTGCTGCGCCGGCGGCCGCCCCATGAAGCCCCGGGCGCGCCCTCCGGCGAGAACGAGCTCGTCACCTTCGGCCCGTTCAGCTTCGATCTGGGCACGCGCGCGCTGCAGAAGAACGGCGAAGAGTTGCCGCTGACCACCGGCGAGTTCGCCATGCTCAAGGCCCTGGTGCGCCACCCGCGCCAGCCGCTGTCGCGCGAGAAGCTCGCGCTGTTGGCGCGCGGGCGAGAGTTCGAGCCTTTTGACCGCAGCCTGGACGTGCAGGTGTCGCGCCTGCGCAAGCTCATCGAGGAAGACGCGGCCGCACCGCGCTACATTCAGACCGTGTGGGGCGTGGGCTATGTGTTCGTGCCGGACGGTGCCAACTGAGTGAACCGACGCGCCTGCCCCGCAGGCCCTGAAGACCGGCCGCCGGCAGCCTGCCCCGGCCGCCGGGGCGCAACCCAATACCCATGACCGCATCCCGTTACGCCGACCACGAAGCCACCAGCCCCGCCCCCCTGGAGTTGCCCGAGCGCCGCCGCGAGCAGCGCTCGCGCGTCGGCCTGAACCTGTTTTGGCGCACCTTCTTCCTGCTGGGCCTGCTGCTGGTGGGCAGCATCCTGGTCTGGCTGCAAACACTGCGCGCCCTCGAGTTCGAGCCGCGCACGCTCTACAACGCCCAGCAGATCGCCTCGCTCGTGAACCTGAGCCGCGCGGCGTTGGTGCACGCGGACGCGATCGCGCGCGTGTCGCTGATCAAGACCATGGCCGACCAGGAGGGCGTGCGCATCCTGCCGCGCGAGCCGGGCGACCGCTTTGAGCTGCTCGACAACTCGGCGCTCAGCCTGCGGCTGACCGAGGAGCTGACGCGGCGCCTGGGCCAGGGCACGATCGTGGCCGCCAGCGTGAACGGCGAGAAGGGCCTGTGGGTCGGTTTCACCATCAATGGCGACCCGAACTGGTTGCTGATGGACCGCTCGCGCTTCAGCCCCGCCAGCGGCAAGACCTGGCTGATCTGGCTGATCACCACCGGCGCGCTGTCGCTGGCCGGCGCTGCCATCATTGCGCGCCTGATCAACCGCCCGCTCAAGCAGCTCTCGTATGCCGCCAACCGCGTGCGCGACGGCGACTTTGCCGCCAGCGAGCTCGACGAAGAGGCCGTGACCAGCGAGATCCGCGAGGTCAACATCGGCTTCAATCGCATGGCGCAAAAGCTGGCCAAGCTCGAGCAGGACCGCGCCGTGATGCTGGCCGGCATCTCGCACGACCTGCGCACGCCGCTGGCGCGCCTGCGGCTGGAGACCGAGATGAGCGTGGCCGACGAGGTGGCACGCGAGCACATGGTGGCTGACATCGTGCAGCTCGACGCCACCATCGACAAGTTCCTCGACTACGCACGGCCCGACCATGTCACCCTCACGCCGGTCAACCTGCACGGAGTGGTGTCGTCGTGCGTGTACGCGGTGCAGGACCACCGCGAGCTGCAGATCACCATGTCGGTGCCCGAAGACCTCAACGTGCTGGCCGACGAGGTCGAACTGGCGCGCATCCTGTCGAACCTGCTGGAGAACGCGCGCCGCTACGGCAAGACCCCCGACACCGGCGTGGCCCGCGTGGAAGTGGCCGCCAAGGGGCGCGAGGGCTGGGTGCTGCTCAAGGTGCGCGACCATGGCACGGGCGTGCCGCCCGAGCAGCTGGCCAGCCTGACCAAGCCGTTCTTTCGCGGCGACTCGGCGCGCACGGCCGCCGCGGGCGCCGGACTGGGCCTGTCGATCGTGGACAAGACCATCCAGCGCATGGGCGGCATTTTTGCGCTGGCCAACTCGGCCTCGGGCGGCATGGTGGCGCACGTGCAGCTGCAGCGCGCCAGCGACCAGCCCGAGGGCATGGACCCGCAGCAGCGCCTGCAGCGCCCGCAGGTCAAGCGCAACCTGCCGCCGCGCCCCGTCAAGGGGTGAACAGCAGCACCACCGCCCGGGCCTCCATGGCCAGGCCCTGGCCCACGGGCCCCAGGCGCTCGGCCGTCTTGGCTTTCACGTTGACCTGGCCCGCGGCCAGCGCCAGCGCCGACGCAATGCGCTCGCGCATCGCCGGGATGTGCGCCGCCAAGCGCGGCGCCTGCGCCACCACGGTGCTGTCGACATTGCCGATCTCGTAGCCCTGCGCACGCACGCGCCGCGCGGCCTCGGCCAGCAGCACCCCCGAATCCGCCCCGCGGAAGGCCGCATCGGTGTCGGGGAAGTGCGTGCCGATGTCGCCCAGCGCCGCCGCGCCCAGCAGCGCGTCGGTGATGGCGTGCAGCAGCACGTCGGCATCCGAATGGCCCAGCAGCCCCGCGCTGTGGGCGATCTCGACCCCGCCGATGACCAGCCTGCGCCCCGGCACCAGCGCATGCACGTCCCACCCTTCGCCTATCCTGAAATTCATGGAAAAACCTTTGCAGTGATCAAAAAATCGTCCGGGCCGGCGCGTCGCTGGCCAGGCCGCGCGCCCCGCCAAAGCGGTCCAGCGTGGCGCCGTGCATGCGTTGCAGCAGCACGGCCTGCGCCAGCAGAAAGTCCTCCGGGTAGGTGACCTTGAAGTTCAGCGCACTGCCCGGCACCACGCGCGGGTGCAGTCCCATGGCCTCCATGGCGCTGGCCTCGTCGGTGGCGCCGGCGCCGACGTGCGCCAGGGCCGCCTGCAGCGCGCCCAGGCGGAACATCTGCGGCGTCTGCGCCAGCCACTTGTCGCTGCGGTCCACCGTGGCGGCCACGCGGATGCCGCCCGGCCCGGCCGTGGCGGTCTTGAGCGTGTCGGCCAGCTTGTGCGCCAGCAGCCCGCCCACGCTGTCGCCGGCGCAGGCGTCGATCAGCGCGTCGATCTGTTCGGGTGTGACGAGGCAGCGCGCCGCATCGTGCACCAGCACCCAGTCGTGCGCGCGGGCGCCGCGCTCCTGCAGGGCGCGCAGCCCGCCTAGCACCGTCTCGGCGCGCATCGCGCCGCCGCACTCCACCACAAAGAAAGAGGGGTTGGCGTGTGCCTGCAGAAAGGTGTCGCCCGGCGCCACTGCGACCAGTGTGCCGCGCAGCCGCGCCACGGCGGCAAACGCGGCCAGCGTGTGCAGCACCATCGGCTGGCCGGCCACGTTCTGGTACTGCTTGGGCAGGTCGGCCACGGCACCGGGCGCGAGTGCGCGCGAGCCCGTTCCGGCGCAGGGCAGCAGCGCCCACAGTCCGGCGGGGGCAGGCAATGCCCCCGGAGCGGCAGTTGGCGATGGGGGCGGCAGCGGATGGGTCATGGGCGGCATTCTAAAATCGGCGCTTCCCGCTTCGCCCGGCCTGTGCGCGTTTCGCGTCGCCGGGGTCGTGGCGCGGCCTTCTTCTTGAGCGCATGGACCTCCCCAAACTCACACCCGGCAAACGCTTCACCATGCCCCGCCCCGCCGGCAGCGCCGACGCCCTGCTGCTGGCCCGCCTGGGCGAGCGCGAGCAGGCGGCGCGGCGCACCACCGCCATCGTCACGGCCGACGCGGGCGATGCGCGGCGGCTCATCGACGAACTGGCATTTTTCGCGCCCGGCCTGCGCTGCGCGCTGTTTCCAGACTGGGAGACGCTGCCCTACGACACCTTCTCGCCGCACCAGGACCTGATCAGCGAGCGCCTGGCCGCGCTGTGGCGCATCAGCCAGAAAGACAAGGACACCGGCGCCGACGTGGTCATCGTGCCCGCCACCACGGCGCTGTACCGGCTCGCGCCGCCCGGCTTCCTGGCGGGCTACACCTTTGAATTCAAGGTCAAACAGAAGCTCGACGAGGCCAGGTTCCGTGCCCAGCTCACGCTGGCCGGCTACAGCCATGTCTCGCAGGTCGTCAGCCCCGGCGAATATGCCGTGCGCGGCGGCCTGATCGACCTGTTCCCGATGGGCTCGCCCGTGCCCTACCGCGTCGACCTGTTCGACGACGAGATCGACAGCATCCGCACCTTCGACCCCGACACGCAGCGCAGCCTCTACCCCGTGCCCGAGGTGCGCTTGCTGCCGGGGCGCGAGTTCCCGATGGACGATGCGGCGCGCACCAAATTCAGGAGCCGCTGGCGCGAACTGCTCGAAGGCGACCCGACCAAGAGCCGCATCTACAAGGACATGGGCGCGGGCGTGGCGACGGCCGGCATCGAGTACTACCTGCCGCTGTTCTTCGACGAGACCGCCACCGTGTTCGACTACCTCGGCCCCGACGCCACGGTGGTGCTGCACGGCGACCTCGAACCCGCGTTCCAGCGCTTCTGGCAGGACACCAAGGACCGCTACCGCCTGGTGCAGGGCGACCCCGAGCGCCCGGTGCTGCCGCCCGAGGCGCTGTTCCTGAGCGCCGACCAGTTCTACACCGAACTCAAGGCGCACGCCCAGCTGTCGGTGCGCGCGGGCGGCGACGGGGCCGCGGGCGACACGCAGGCGCAACCCCTGGGCGACCTGTCGGTGGCGCGCGGCGCCGACGAACCGCTGGCGCGCCTGCAGGCGCACCTCCGCGCGACACCGCAGCGCGTGCTGCTGCTGGCCGAGAGCGCCGGGCGGCGCGAGAGCCTACTCGACTTCCTGCGCACGGGCGGCGTGCACCCGCCGACCTTTGAATCGCTGGCCGAATTCACGGCCAGCAGCGAAAAGCTGGGCATTGCCACGGGCGCGCTGGCGCAGGGCTTCTCGTGGCGGGCCCAGGGCATCGACTTCGTCACCGAGACCGAGCTGTTCGCCGCCGGCGCCACCACGCGCCGGCGCAAGAAACAGGAGCAGGTCAGCGATGTCGAGGCGCTGATCAAGGACCTGGCCGAGCTCCAGGTGGGCGACCCGGTGGTGCACAGTGCGCACGGCATCGGCCGCTACCGCGGGCTCGTCAACATGGACCTGGGCGAGAAAAACCCCGACGGCACGCCCGCCGCGCAAGAGTTCCTGCACCTCGAATACGCGGGCCATGCGGTGCTGTACGTGCCCGTGAGCCAGCTGCAGCTGATCAGCCGCTACACCGGCGTCTCGCCCGACGACGCGCCGCTGCACAAGCTCGGCAGCGGCCAGTGGGAAAAGGCCAAGCGCCGCGCCGCCGAGCAGGTGCGCGACAGCGCCGCCGAGCTGCTCAACATCTATGCGCGCCGCGCCGCGCGCGCGGGCCACGCGTTCCGCTACTCGCCTCAGGACTACGAGCAGTTCGCCAACGACTTCGGCTTCGAAGAGACCGCCGACCAGAACGCCGCCATCCACGCCGTCATCCAGGACCTGATCAGCCCGCGCCCCATGGACCGCCTGGTCTGCGGCGACGTGGGCTTTGGCAAGACCGAGGTCGCGCTGCGCGCGGCCTTCGTCGCCGTGACGGGCGGCAAGCAGGTGGCGCTGCTCGCGCCCACCACGCTGCTGGCCGAGCAGCACTACCGCACGCTGGTCGACCGCTTCAGCAAGTGGCCGGTGAAGGTGGCCGAGGTCTCGCGCTTTCGCTCGGGCAAGGAAATCACGTCCGCCCTGCACGGCATTGCCGACGGCACGGTGGACATCGTGGTCGGCACGCACAAGCTGCTCAGCGAATCGACCAAGTTCCACAACCTGGGCCTGCTCATCATCGACGAAGAGCACCGCTTTGGCGTGCGCCACAAGGAGCAGATGAAGGCGCTGCGCGCCGAGGTGGACGTGCTCACGCTCACGGCGACGCCGATTCCGCGCACGCTGGGCATGGCGCTCGAAGGCCTGCGCGACCTGTCCGTGATCGCCACCGCGCCGCAGCGGCGCCTGGCGATCAAGACCTTTGTGCGCAGCGAAGGCACGGGCGTGATCCGCGAGGCCGTGCTGCGCGAATTGAAGCGCGGCGGCCAGGTGTACTTTCTGCACAACGAGGTCGAGACCATCGAGAACCGGCGCCAGAAGCTCGAAGAAATCCTGCCCGAGGCGCGCATCGCCGTGGCCCACGGCCAGATGCCCGAGCGCGAGCTCGAAAAGGTGATGCGCGACTTTGTCGCCCAGCGCTTCAACCTGCTGCTGTGCTCGACCATCATCGAGACCGGCATCGACGTGCCCACGGCCAACACCATCGTCATGAGCCGGGCCGACAAGTTCGGCCTGGCGCAGCTGCACCAGCTGCGCGGCCGCGTGGGCCGCAGCCACCACCAAGCCTATGCGTATCTGATGGTGCCCGACGTGGAGAGCCTGACCAAGCAGGCCGCGCAGCGCCTGGACGCCATCCAGCAGATGGAGGAACTGGGCAGCGGCTTCTACCTCGCCATGCACGACCTGGAGATCCGCGGCGCCGGCGAGGTGCTGGGCGAGAGCCAGAGCGGCAACATGATGGAGATCGGCTTCCAGCTCTACAACGAGATGCTGTCCGAGGCCGTGCGCTGCCTCAAGGCCGGCCACGAGCCCGACCTGCTCGCGCCCCTGTCGGTCACCACCGACATCAACCTGCACGCCCCGGCCCTGCTGCCCGACGACTACTGCGGCGACGTGCACCTGCGCCTGTCGTTCTACAAAAAGCTCGCCACCGCGCGCACGCCCGAGCAGATCGACGCGCTGCTCGAAGAAATCGTCGACCGCTTCGGCAAGCTCCCCGCCCAAGCGCAGACGCTGATCGACGTGCACCGCCTGCGCGTGCTGTCAACGCCCTACGGCGTCATCAAGGTGGACGCCGCGCCAGGCGTGACCCACATCACCTTCAGGCCCCAGCCGCCGGTGGACCCGATGCGCATCATCGAGCTGATCCAGAAGAACCGGCACATCAAGCTCGCGGGCAACGAGAAGCTGCGCATCGAGCGCGACCTGCCCGACCCGAAGGCGCGGGCGCAAATGGTGCGCGACGTGCTGCGCAGCCTGGGCCAGCCCCTGGTGCCGCAGCCGCTGGCGGCCTGAACCACCATGCTGCTCGAAGCCGCCCTGGCCAGCTTGGCACTTGCCGCGGCGCTCAGCACCCGGCCCTGGCGCCTGCTGGCCAGCCGCCAGGGCGCCGACGGCGGCCGCCGCGCGCCGCCGCTCCTGACGCCGCTGCTGGCCACGCTGGTGCTGCTGCCCTGGCTGTGGGCGCTGCCCGCGCTGCACGCCATGCCGCTGCAGCTGCAGTGGTCGGGCGCCTGCCTGGTGGTGCTGATGCTGGGCTGGCCGCTGGCCATGCCGGTGCTGCTGGCCGTGGGCGCGATCGCCTGGCTGCTCTCGCCGATGGGCTGGGAGCAGGCGCTCCTCACCGCCGTGTGGCAGGGGGTGGTGCCCGGCACGCTGGCGCTGCTGCTGGGCGCGCTGGTGCGGCGCCTGACGGGCGAGCACCTGTTCGTCTACGTGCTCGGGCGCGCCTTCATCGGCACTGCGGCCTGCGTGTTCGCCGCGGGCGTGCTGGCGCAGTGGTCGAGCCAGCCGCTGCCCGGCGTGGGCTCGGAGCTGTCGCTGGTCGCACGCTGGCTCATGGCCTGGGGCGACGGCATCGTCACCGGCATGCTGTGCGCCGTGTTCGTCGCCTTCAGGCCCGAATGGCTGGCCACCTGGTCGGACAAGCTGTACCTGCACGGACCGCCCTGAAATCGCCGGGCGCCGCACCCGGCACCATTTTTATAGTCCAATCGGCCTCCAGCGCTTGTCCACAAAGCGCCAACAGCTATCAAAAACAGAGTCACACATCCCATGCAAGCCACTGAATACGCCCCCGGCCTCGTTGTCCAAGGCCTCGCCACGCCCGCTCCCCAGCTCAGCGACTTCAAGCTGATTGCCTTCGACATGGACTCGACGCTCATCAACATCGAGTGCGTGGACGAGATCGCCGACGCCGCCGGCCGCAAGGCCGAGGTGGCGGCCATCACCGAGGCCGCCATGCAGGGCGTGATCACCGACTTCAAGGAAAGCCTGCGCCAGCGCGTGGCGCTGCTCAAGGGCGTGCCGGTCGCGCACCTCGAAGCCGTGTTCCACGAGCGGCTGCGCTTCAACCCCGGCGCCCAGGCGCTCATCGGCGCGGCCCGCGCGGCCGGCCTCAAGACGCTGCTGGTGTCGGGCGGATTCACGTTCTTTGCCGACCGCGTCAAGGCCGGCCTGGGCATCGACTTCGCGCGCTCCAACCAGCTCGAAATCGAGCACGGCGCGCTCACCGGTCGCATGATCGACCAATGCTGGGGCGACATCTGCGACGGCGCCGAGAAGCGCCGCACGCTGCTGGAAGTGGCCTCGCTGATGGGCATTGGCGCGCACCAGACCATTGCCGTGGGCGACGGCGCCAACGACCTGCCCATGATGGGCGCGTCCGGCCTGTCGGTGGCCTACCACGCCAAGCCCAAGGTGCGCACGCAGGCGCAGGTGGCCATCAACGAGGGCGGCCTGGACCGGCTGCTCGAAGTGCTGCGCTGAGCCGCCCCATGGCTTTGCAAGCGCGCGTGAAACGGGCCGCACAGGCCACAGGGCGCGCGCTGCGGCGCGCCGGCCAGGCGCTGCGCACGCGATGGAAGCAGCACCTGGTCACGCTGGCCGTGGCGCTCGTGGTGGTGGCGGCCGTGGATGCCTGGCGCACGCGCGACCTGCCCCAGGGACCGGCGCCCGACTTTGCCGTGGCCCTGTCGCCGACGGGCGAGACCACGCTGGCCCAGTGGCGCGCGCGCCACCCCGGCCAGGCCGTCGCGCTGCACTTCTGGGCCGAGTGGTGCCCCGTGTGCCGCATCGAGGAGCCCGCCATCGCGCAGCTGGCGCAGGACTGGCCCGTGCTGGGCGTGGCCATGCAGTCGGGCGATGCGGCGCGCGTGGCCCAGGTGCAGCGCCAGCGCGGCATGGCCTGGCCCACCGCCGTCGATCCGCAGGCCCAGATCGCGCGCGCCTGGGGCGTGCCGGCGGTGCCGGCTTTCGTGGTCATCGACGCCGCGGGCCAGGTGCGCTCTGCCACCGTGGGCTACACGCCCGGCTGGTCGATGCAGCTGCGGATGTGGTGGGCCCAGACGGTGCCGCGCTGGCGGTCGGCAGCGCCGGCTTAGAGATTTTTTTGATAGCTGCCAGCGCTTTCTGGCATTGGGCTAGAGGCTGTTTTGGCTTGAATATTGCAGCTCTGCTCAGAGCGCGCTCACACCAGATCGGGCAGTCCTGGCACCTGCCGCAGGCTGCGCGGCAGCGCCACCGTGGCGGTGGCCGACGGCTGCGCCAGCAGGTCGGCCAGCGTGACCCGGTCGAGCACCGTGAAAAAGCTCTGCATCGCCTCGCCGAGGATGCCTTGCAGGCGGCAGTGGCTGCTCAGGCGGCACTGGTTGCTCAGGGGGTCGAAGCATTCGACCAGGTGGAAGTCGGTCTCGGTGGCGCGCACCACGGCGCCCACATTGATCTCGTGCGCGGGCTTCATGAGCCGCATGCCGCCGCCGCGCCCGCGCGTCGTCTCCAGCAGGCCCTGGGCGGCCAGTTCCTGCACGATCTTGGTCAGGTGGCTGCGCGAAATGCTGTAGCTCTCTGCCACTTCACTGATGGTGACCGGATGGTCACGCCCCTCGGTGGCGGCGCAGTACATCAACACACGCAGGGTGTAGTCCGTCCATTGGGTCAGTCGCATGGTGTTGTCAGAGGTCAATAAAAGAGGAGTCCAGCATGAATTTTATCGAATAAAATATTCACATCAAATGCACCTTTAAAAGGATTCTGCCATGAACGCCCGCGTGCTCTCCTCCCCCGTCCCTGCCCTCAGCGCCGACCAGGCAATCGGGCAGATTGCCGTGCAGCTTCCCGGCGCCACCGCCGTGTTCCGCCGCCTCAAGCTCGATTTTTGCTGCGGCGGCCAGGTCAGCCTGGCGCAGGCCGCGGCCGGCAAAGGACTGGACGCCGGCGCCGTGCTGGCCGTGCTGGCCGAACTCGCCGCGCTGCAGCGCCCGAGCGAGCTGCCCGCCGTGACCGAGCCCGGCGCGCTGATCGACCACATCATCGCGCGCTACCATGAGGTGCACCGCGCCCAGCTGCCCGAGCTGATCCGCATGGCGCACCGCGTGGAGGCCGTGCACCGCGGCAACCCCCAGGTGCCGACCGGCCTGGGCGCCCTGCTCGAAACCATCCAGGAAGAATTGCTCTCGCACATGCACAAGGAAGAAGCCATCCTGTTTCCCATGCTCAAGTTGGGCGGCAACCCGTTCGTCGGCCAGCCCATCGGCATGATGCGCGCCGAGCATGTGGACCACGGCGCCGCGCTCGACCAGCTCAACGCGCTCACCGACGACGCCACGCCCCCGGCCGGGGCCTGCAACACCTGGCGCGCGCTCTACGCCGGCATTGCCCAGCTGGGCAACGACCTGATCGACCACATCCACCTGGAAAACAACGTGCTGTTTCCGCAGTTCGAGGCCGCGCAGGCCACGGCGGCAGGCGGCTGTGGCTCTTCGGGGTGCGGATGCAGCTGAGCGACACCGCCCGGCGCGCCCCCAGCGCCGAGAGCCTGACCGCGCTGGTGCACGGCTTCTATGCCGACGTGCGCGCCGACGCGCTGCTCGGTCCCGTGTTTGAAGAAGCGCTGCGCGATCGCTGGGAGCCGCACCTGGCGCGCATGGTCGACTTCTGGAGCACGGTGGCGCTGGGCAGCAAGCGCTTCAGCGGCAACGTGTTCGCCAAGCACATGGCGTTGGAGGGCGTGACGCCCGCGCACTTTGCCGCCTGGGTGCGCCTGTGGGGCGAGCACACCGAGCGCCTGTTCGAGCCCGACGTGGCGCGCGAGCTGCAGGCCACCGCGCACGGCATTGCGCGCAACCTGTTCCAGGGCTACTTCGGTACGCGCCCGGTGTTTGCGGCCGACGCGGCCGACCCGCGTTAAATGCGCGCCTCTGTCGGGTAGGCCGGATCGGTGTAGCCGGGCGTGGACGGGTGGCCCGGGTGCACCAGCGCGTCGACCAGGGCCTCGTCCTCGGCCGTCACCACATAGTCGAGCGCGGGCGCATAGTCCAGCCACTGCTGCAGCGTGCGCGGACCGGCGATGACGGAGCTGACGCTGCGGTGCGCCAGCACCCAGGCCGTGGCGAACTGTGCCAGGCCCACGCCGCGCGCCTCGGCATGGGCCTTGAGCTGCTGCGCGATCTGCAGCGACTCTTCGCGGAACTCGGTCTGGGTGATGCGCCGGTCGCCCCGGCCGGCGCGCGTGCCCTCGGCCGGCGGATGGCCCGGCAGGTACTTGCCCGTGAGCACGCCGCGCGCCACCGGGCTGTAGGGCGTCACGCCCAGGCCGTGGTGCGCGCAGGCGGGCAAAATTTCAACCTCGGGCATGCGGTTGAGCAGGTTGTAGTAGGGCTGGCACACCACCGGGCCGGGCATGCCGATCTGGCGCGCGAGGTGCACCATTTCGGCGATGCGCCAGGCGCGGAAGTTCGACACGCCCCAGTAGCGGATCTTGCCCGCGCGCAGCAGGCCGTCCAGCGCGCGCAGCGGCTCTTCGAGGTCCATGCCCAGGTAGTCGCGGTGCAAATAGAGGATGTCGATGTGCTCAGTCTGCAGGCGCTGCAGGCTGGCCTCGGCCTCGCGCAGCATCCAGGCGCGCGAATAGTGGCCCTCGTTCACGCGCTCGGACATGGCATTGCCGAGCTTGGTGGCCAGGACCCAGTCGTGGCGCTGGCCCTGCAGCAGGCTGCCGAGCATGCGCTCCGACGCGCCCTTGGTGTACACGTCGGCCGTGTCGATGTAGTTCACGCCCATGTCCTTGGCGCTCGCCACGATGGCGGCGGCCTCGGGCGCATCGGTCTGGTCGCCGAACATCATGGTGCCCAGGCACAGGGCAGAGACTTTCAGATTGCTTCGACCGAGGCGGCGGTATTGCATGGCGTGGTGGTGTGCAGGATGGGGGACGGGAATCATGGCACAGGCCCGCCACCGGCCAGGTGCGCCCGAAAAGCACCCATCCCAGGGTTTTTTCGGATTCACTTGGCGCGAAAAACCATCGGCTTTTCCACATGGCGCATATCGACATAGCGGAAAACCATTTAGCCGCCCCGCCCCGCCGGCCTAAACTCGCGCTTCACCGTACAGAAAGACCCCTGGAATGTTCAAGAAAACCCTGACCGCCCTCGCCATTGCCGCCGCCGCCCTGAGCGCGCAAGCCCAAGACGCCCTGAAGGTGGCCGCTACCGCCGTGCCGCACGCCGAGATCCTGAACTTCGTCAAGCCCCAGCTCAAGGCCCAGGGCGTGGACCTGCAGGTGCGCGAGTTCAGCGACTACATACAGCCCAATGCGGCCGTGGAAGACAAGCAGCTCGACGCCAACTTCTTCCAGCACCAGCCCTACCTCGACAGCTACAACAAGGACCGCAAGAGCAGCCTGGTGGCCGTGCCCAATGGCAAGGTGCATGTCGAGCCCTTCGGCGCCTACTCCAAGAAGATCAAGAACGTGAAAGACCTCAAGGACGGCGCTCTGGTCGCCATCCCCAACGACCCGTCGAACGCCGGCCGCGCGCTGCTGCTGCTGCAAAAGCAGGGCCTGATCGAGCTCAAGGACCCGAAGAACATCACGGCCACGCCGCTCGACATTGCCAAGAACCCGAAGAAGCTCAAGTTCCGCGAACTTGAGGCCGCCCTGCTGCCGCGCGCGCTCGGCGACGTGGACCTGGCCTTGATCAACACCAATTACGCCATCGAAGCCAAGCTCAACCCCACCAAGGACGCGCTGTTCATCGAAGGCGCCGACTCGCCCTACACCAACATCGTCGCAGCCCGCGCCGACCGCGCCAACGACCCGGTGATCCAGAAACTGATGAAGGCCCTGCACACGCCCGAGACGAAGAAGTTCATCCAGGACAAGTACAAGGGCGCTGTCGTGCCGGCGTTCTGAGCCCACGCTGCCCCACAACTAAAAAGCGCTGCCTGGCAGCGCTTTTTTCATGGCCGGACCGATGGTGCGGCACATGTGCATACACCGACAGTGTTGAATCAAACAGCCGGCCTGTTGGGATCGGCTGATCACCGAAAGCTATCGGCAGCTCCCGGCCAGGAGCAGTCGGTGGCGGCGGGAAGAAGCGATCACTCAACGCCTGAGTTAAACCGCGCCGCGAAGCGGCATCGGCTCGAATGAATTGTTAGCTTGCTGATTCAGCCTTGTCCCGTTTCTCTACAGCTTGAATTGCACCAGATGGCAATCCCTCATAGAAGGACTCGATCTCTTTTGGCTCGGTAATCATTTTGTTTGCAATGAAGTTGATGAGTTCAAAAAGCTTGAGGACCTTGTGAGGCTCTTCTGAAAGATCGATCTCTCCGGGATGGACAGCGTTATTGCCGGTAATCCTGAGAGCGTCGAGAGATTTCTGCACAAGCGGATTTAGTCCCTTCTTGACGAGGCTCTTGATATCGTCGTTGATGTTCTTGCCTTCTTCCCCGAGTTGCACACACAGTTTTTGTAGAGCAAGCCTTAAAAGTGCAGCAGCTGCCCTTGGGGAATCTGCAAGAACACTTGCGGCCTCCTGGTAGTCCGCTTGGATGGAGTCTGAGAGGTCTTGGTTTGGTGGAGCGGCGATGCTTTTCTTTGGATAGATCATGTTCTCGCCATGCCAAAAGGCGACCAAACTGCAATGGTGGCATTTGGTAACAATCCAATCTTTTGGCATGTGCTGATCGAACTTGGTGTGCGAGTCCACCTCACTACGCCAGTTGAAATTTGTCAGGGTCGATAGATGCGCGTAGAACTGCTTGGCGTAAACATTGCAGTACGGGCAGTGGTATTCACCCTTTCCAAGGGTAGGAGGAAAATGATCGAACGCCATAAATATGTCCTAAGAAGATTAACGTAATGTAGAAATACAAATTCGCAGGCCATATCTAGCATCTGTTGTCTAAATTATTGGGACAAAATTCTCAAACCGGACTTGTAGCCTAGCACGGCGCCGCAAATGCTGTATAAATCCACATTACCAAATTCAGCTATCAAACCCGCAGCCCTGATGTTTGCCATTGTCAGTTCAGAATCGAGAGCAGGTTCGCTGGAAACACTATAGCTTTTGCCTGACATCGTCCTGAATGACAGCTTTAGAGCGTTGATCAGGAAGGCAGCTCAGGGTCGACAGCAGTCTGACCATCTTCAGCGGTTCATCGCTCACGACGGATCGGTTCAAAAGATCAAACACAGTGGTGTCCGCAACAAGTGGGCAGGCGCCTACAATCCCGCCCCTTCCCCACTTCGCCCGCCCTGCCCCGCGTTCCGCCCCCATGAACATCGTCGTCATCGAAGAACTCAAAGCCTATATCGACCCCCTCACCGCCGAGGAATACGAAGCGCTGGAACGCAGCATCCTGGACGAGGGCTGCCGCGACGCGCTGGTGCTGTGGGGCGAGGTGCTGGTGGACGGCCACAACCGCTACGGCATCTGCCACAAGCACGGCCTGCCGTTCCAGACGGTGCAGAACACGCGCTTCCAGTCGATGGAAGACGTGCACCTGTGGATGATCGGGCAGCACCTGGGCCGCCGCAGCGTCTCGGATTTCCAGCGCGGCGTGCTGGCTCTGCGCCAGAAGGACATCGTGGCCGAGCGCCGCGCCCGCACCCTGGCCGCCAGCAGCCCCGAGGCATCCCCCGAAGCCGCGCCCAGCGGCGACAGCGCCGCGGCCCCTGCACCGCTGAGCAGCCGCGAAGCCATCGCCAGGGCCGCGCGCCTGAGCAGCAGCCAGGTGGTGTTGATCGAAAAAATCCAGAAGCAGGCCGCGCCCGAGGTGGTGGCCGCCGTCCGGTCGGGCACCATTTCGATCAACGCCGCTGCCGCCGTGGCCAGCCTGCCGGCCGAAGAGCAGGTGGCCGCCGCCCACGCCGGCAAGGACGAGCTCAAGCAGGCCGCCAAGCGCGTGCGCGAAGCCAAGCGCAAACCCAAGCCGGCCGAGGACACGCAAGCGCCCCAGGAACATGCCGCCGCGCCCGATGCACTGCAGGCCCTGCAGCAGCGCGTGGCCGAACTGACGGCGGAAAACGAGGCCCTGCGCCAGCAGCTGCTCGAACTGCAGGCGCAGCTGGCCGGCTGACCTCGCGCGCGCGGCGCCGCTCAGCCCGGCAGCGCCACCCCGGGCCACATCCACCCGGCCAGCGCCAGCATCATGGCGCCGGTGAGCGCATCGAGCGCGCGCCAGGCCAGGGGGTTGGCAAACACGCCCTGCAGCCGCCGCCCGGCCAGGGCCAGCGCCGCGAACCACACCAGGCTGGCCGACGCCGCACCGACCACGAACACCCATTTGAGGGCGCCGTCCTGGCGCGCGCCGATCGAGCCGACCAGCACCACGGTGTCGAGGTAGACATGCGGGTTGGCCAGCGTGAGCACCGCCAGCGTGCCCAGCACCCCGAGCAGGCTGGGCTCGGCCATGCCGCCCGCGCTGGCGTCAACCTGAGCGTCGGGCGCGGCCCATACGCGCCACCACGCAAACAGGCCGTAGGACAGCAGGAACAGCGCGCCGCCCAGGCTCAGCCAATGCGCCAGCGCCGGCGAGCCGCCCAGCAGCTGCGCCATGCCGGCCACGCCGATGGCGATGAGCAGCGCGTCGCTGGCCACGCACCAGGCCACGCAGGCGCGCACATGCCGACCGCTCACCGCCTGGCGCAGCACATAGAGGTTTTGCGCCCCGATCGAGACGATGAGCGAGAGGCAGACGGTAAAGCCCGCGAGCCACGAAGAAGAAGCATTGGCAGTCCACATGCCAGCGATTTTGTGCGCGCATCAAATTAAGTAAAATTAATTTATCTGAACCAAACTTAGAAACTCTTATGTTTGACTATGCCGGACTCGAAGCCTTGGCCGCCGTGCTGCGCGAGGGCAGTTTCGAGCGCGCGGCGCGCAAGCTGCACCTCACGCCCTCGGCGGTGTCGCAACGCATCAAGCAGCTCGAAGAGCGTGCGGGCCAGGTGCTGGTGCTGCGCGGCACACCCTGCACCGGCACCGAGGCCGGGCAGCGCCTGTGCCTGCATGTCGAACAGGTGGCGCTGCTCGAGAACGAGCTGCGCCGCGCCAATCCCGCCCTGCTGCAGGGCGGCCATGCCACCGCGCCCACGCTCAAACTGGCGGTCAATGCCGACTCGCTCTCGACCTGGTTCATGGACGCCATGGCGGCCTTCACGGCCGGAGGCAACGAGCTGCTCGACATCCGCATCGACGACCAGGAGCACACCGCCCAGCGCATCAAGGAGGGCGACGTGCTGGCCGCCGTGACGGCCAGCGGCGCCAGCATTGCCGGCTGCAACACCTGGCCGCTGGGCTCGGTGCGCTATGTGGCAGCGGCCAGCCCGGCCTTTGTGGCGCAGCACCTCGGTGCGGGCGTCACCCCCGAAGCCATGGCCCACGCCCCCATGATGACCTTCGACCGCAAGGACCGCCTGCAGGAGCAGTGGCTGCAGCAGCAAGGCCTGGCCGCGCGCCGCCACCCGCCCAAGCACTTTCTGCCCTCGAATGATGGCTTTGTGCGCGGCTGCGAAGCCGGCATGGGCTGGGGCATGCACCCCACGGCGCTGATCCAGCGCCAACTGGATGCCGGCACACTGGTCGAGCTGCTGCCCGGCACCGGCATGGACATGCCCTTGTACTGGGTGCACGCGCGCAGCGTACAGGCCGGCCTGGAGCGCCTGACCCAGTGCGTGGTGGCGGCCGCGCGCGCATGGCTGCCGCCCGGCGAACCCGGTTGAAGGGATGCGACGAAGTATCAAAAAAGAGAGCTGCTTGGGCAATATGGGCAAGCGTTTTGAGCACTTTTTACCCATATTCTGATGCGGCGGCACCATGCACCGCCACGGACGTAAAGGCTGGCGCACCGGCACATGGATGCTTTCAATTCCATAGCTGCAAGCGCTTGCTGGTATTGAGTTTGCGTACAAAAACCCCCAATACAATGGCGTGCAACCGAGCCTGCACCCGGCGCGGTTGGTCGTACACCCCCGCTTGCAAGCGCGCCACGGGCCCCCATGTAGGCCGCAGCGCCAGACCGGTCCCGGTCTGGCCACCGCACAGCCTATGGCTGCGTGGTCATTCCCCACCTTTGACAAAGAATCTGCCTTGAACCCCTCGTTTCGCACCTCCGCCACCGTGATCACCCTGACCATCGCCGCACTGGCGGCCCCTTCGCTGGTCCATGCCAAGCGCATGGGCAGCGGCGGCCGCTCCGTGGCGCCGGCCCGCATCGGCAAGGCGCCGGCCGCGCCGGTGGCGCCTGCGGCCAAAGCACCGGCTCCCGCCCCCGCA